>NZ_JBYUWI010000002.1:0-56785 GCF_058135755.1 Enterococcus sp. R12 | reverse complement strand
TCAAGGACAATCGCTCTGTTTTCTTGGTCCAATGAACTGGTAACTTCATCCAGGAGCAACACTTTCGGTTGATACATCAAATTTCGGACCAATGCAACCCGTTGTTTTTCCCCTCCTGATAGTTCCTTGACCTCTTTCGATAAGTAAGTTTCAGGTATTTGAACTCGTTCTAACAATTTTTTTGCACGTTCCCGATCAAATCCTTCTTCTCTTATGCGGGCAGGAAAAGACAAGTTCTCTTGAACTGTCTCATCGAATAGAGAAGCGTTTTGAAAGAAATAAGAGACTTCTTTTCTATACTCCACAGGATCGATTTTTTGCAGATCCGTACCTCGATAATAAATTTTTCCGGAAGTTGGGGAAAGCAGCGTACCAATTAATTTCAAAAGGGTACTTTTCCCACTTCCAGAAGGACCAGACAAAACAATCACTTCCCCTTTGTTTACTGTAAAAGAGATATCTTGAAGGATTTGGTTTCCGTTTGCCTGAAAACCAACCTTCTCTAATTGAAACAATGAATCACTCATACCACATCTCTCCTTTATAAAAAAGCCCTGCACCAGTGGACCATCCATACGGGTGCAGGGCTTTTGTTTCATCCTAGTGTACCTCAGTGTTCGTTTGGATCGTTTTTGGCGTCTTCATGAGTAGGGTGAACCGTTCCTTCAAGGTGATCTGGACCAGCATAAATGGTATACAGTCTGAGCGGCTTATCACCGGTGTTTTCGATGTTGTGCCACATGTCCGCCGGAACAAATACGGCGTCATCATCCATCACTTTTTGTTGAACATGTAAGTTATCTTTAGAAGGCCCCATTTTACACACGCCTTCTCCTTCTTCAATACGGATAAATTGGTCAATGCCTTCGTGCACTTCCAAACCTATGTCATCGCCCGGTTGAATGGACATTACGGTGACTTGCAGTTTACTGCCTGTCCAAATGGTCGTCCGGTAATTATCATTTCCTGTGGTGGCGTCTTCAATATTAATGATATACGGCTTCTTCCCATGATCCTTGTAGTCTATTTCCATCTTCCATTCCTCCTAGTCTTTTTACTAAAACAATGATACCTACTTCTTATTTATAATAATTCTAATTAATGGTACCACATCTAAAATTCTATGCAAAAAATTGGCTTTTTGGAGAGCGATTCTAAACAAAGACCATATAACGCGCAATTACAATTGGTACCCCTTAATCCTCAGCACATAAAGGAAAAAATATGGAATCAAAAAATAACCGATATGTACTCTGGTTATGACTTGAATCAGGGAGAATTTCAGAGACGACACATCATACTTTTTTAGTTTGCACTTGTAAACTAACTAGCGTATATTAAGTTTATGCTCACTATCAAGCGTTGTCAATCCTTTAGAATCTTATCAATTTCGAAAGAAAGTAGCAAGGTTATTGATTGTGACTGTAAAAGTGGGGTGTTCCTATAAGCACATTAAACTATCTTCTCTAATTTATCATGCTATTTAAATTCTGTTTTTTCATGAGAATTTTTGTCCAAAACTTGTTAAAATGATTTTAAAAAATACTTACATACACAATCCCCAAAAAACACTAATGTCATTTCAGTCAAAAAAGATACCGCAGAAAATTTCCACCTGAGATTCAATACGATATTACTCTCTTGACAGCCAGCTTAATTCCTTAGTTGAATAGATTATTAAAGTGCACAAAAAAACAATGCGGCGTTTGTTATATTTTCTGGTATAAGCGACGGTGCTATAAACTTTTTTGCAGATTAAAAATCATATGAATTTAACTCCAGTAATAAGAGTTTAAGTGCCAATGCATGTTTGATTTCTTCGTTGCGTTGGTAAATCAAGAACAAAGTCGGGGTTTGGACGCGTCCAACGCTAAACACGCCTCTCATGCCGTTTTTCTGCATATAAAGCGTGTAAAGACGGGTGAGATTGATTCCTACCAGCCAATCAGCGATTTGTCGGGTTTCTGCTTCTTTGTAAGTGGAATAAAACGCCTGTCCGTCCTTCAGATTTTGAAATCCTTTTTTGATTTCGCTAGTTTCAAGCGAGTTGATCCATAAACGTTTAATGGTTTTCCGGCTATTTCCCGAAAGGTTGATAATCAAGCGGGCGATTGCTTCACCTTCTCGGTCGCTGTCGGTCGCAATCACGATTGTTTCCGCTTCATCTAAATGCTTTTTGACGATCTTGTATACCTGTCAATACGGATTGAACTGTTGTTAATTCTCCGGAAATTCTTCCTTGAATATCTCCTGCAGCTGCACCTAAATATAAAGTTTGGAAATTATTTTGTAGAAAATTCATAGCTCACTCTCCTTTATTTTTCTTCTTCTCTTTGTAAAGCTATTGTTTGTTCTTGCTTTTGTTCTCTAGCCTTGAAATTGTTTATTTGAGTAATCTTTGAGCTCTTCAACTGCTTCAGCTGTCAATCCACTTTTCTGTTCAATCTGATAATTGACTTGTTAGTGATAAGTAGTGATTGTTTGAATTCGATATCCGAAGACAACAACACTCAAAAAAACGTTACAACCTTGTTGAACATCATGATGTTCAACAAGCTATCTTGCTATACAAGGATGTTTTAGAAACGAAAACAATAATTTGACACTAATCCATTTAAGAATGCTGCTTGAGAAATTTTTATCAAATGACACTACTCAAATTCCTAAAATCGATATCACTAAAGCCCTGGCTCTTATAAATCAAATCATAAGAAGCCACGTACCCGACTTCTTATGATTTCCAATTTTTCGCAGACTTTATGACCCCATTATCTATTGACCAGCTGCAAATAGTTAGTCAAAAACTACTTGCTGTTGACTTCAATGTCATGGACTCATTCAACCATTTTTACAAGAAATATTACCCTATCTGCTTGGGAAACTTATCTGACTGCTTAATGGACTTAGGGTACTTTGAAGAATCAAAACTCATATTGGAAAAACTAGCTTTCGTAGCAGACCATGTGGACTCTATCGAATTAAAAATGTGGGCACAATACCTAACAAACGTACTAAATATTTACATGGATGATCAACTTAATGAAAAACAGAATCGATTAAATAAATTAAATCAAATCGTAACAAATTGGCACAATTTATTGCCATCCAGTCATTTGGTAGAAGGTCTACACGGCGCTTTCCAACGTTTATCTGACAGAAACGGTGATCGTCCAAACAACATTCATATTCCACCTGTATACATTTTAAAGCCATAGGAAAAAGCCTAGTATCTATTGCTAGGCTCTTTTGTATACCTCTACACATTCATTTCCTTCTTCCAGCATTCATAAGACTCAACAGTTGCACTTTTTTTCATTCTCCTACAAATTCCACTAAACAATGACCACTTATAATCATCAAGAATGGCAGTACCTACTCCCCCTAATCCTAAGAAAAACAGTAAAAGTAAATACAAAAATAGCATCATATTCGTCCATAACGATAAAAGAGTCAACAAAAGAGAAACTAAGCCTACTGTAACAAATGAAAAGAACAGAATACCATAATAAATCTTCAAAAGAACAGACCATTCTTTGATTTTATTAAGAACAGATAACTCCTCCTCCGTCATCAATCAATCCACCTGTTCTTTCTTCTTTTTTGGATCAATACTCTTTAAAAACCTCTCCTCCAATACCAATAAATGACGATAAACATCATCCATCGACCAGCCTGAAGAAAGACTAAGACAATACAAAAAATCACAAGGCAACGTCTTTACGGTACGGTTTCTTGTTACCCAGCTTGCTACTGTACTCTGCTTATATCCATGCAACTCACAAAATTGCTCTACTGTCATACCTAACCGCGAAATAATAAATACATTGATCGGGTAGGGATATACAAAGGTATTGATACTCATAGTCAGAAAGACCTCCCACCATATTATTACGTTTGCGATAATAGTACTACTCTTTCTTAAGACCAGCAAGCAAAGCGGAGAAAAGAAGGAACGTATCATAGATATAATGTAATAGGCAATTTGCACCTTTTAATTTCAGCCTGTATCGATCATGAACAGATCTGTTTGCACGCCGATCTTATTGGGATCTATCAAGCGTTTCAGTGCTGTCTGGACAAACGTGTATTCTTTTCCAAAAGCTTCTGAGATCGCAGCGAAATAAGTCCCCCGGCTTTCTTTTTTTAGCCGGATAACGGAGCGCATCAATCCATGTATCGAAGCTAGCATAATACCCCCATTACGACCAGCACGAACACGAAAATGAATTTTGTTCTCTTCTCTTAAATGCTTCAGTACTTTGTCCAGGGAACGTTTTGGGATCTTTAAACGTTCAGTTAACTCTTTTTTTGTAGAAATAATGTATGGTTGTTCTTCATAGGATTGCTCATTCAAATAGGACAGTAGATCTTCTGCCCATTCATGACTATGTGAATACTTGCGAACAGCTCTTTCTTTCTTGAATTTCCACCAACCCCGTTTTTTGTTGAATAGCTGCTCTTCAGAAAGATTGGCATCGACCCACTCTTGGCATAATAGGACAATTTTTTCTCTGTGCGCTGCTTGATATTTTCCGGAGTAAGCGGAACGAATGATTCTGGTTAATTCTCGATCAGATAAAGGGTTAGCCAAGCGGTCATTGAATTCTAACATCGTCAATTCACATGCTTCTACTTCGTATCCTGACGAAAAGTATGCCAAAGACAAGGTGAATATGACATTATTTCGACCATATACGCCCTTTTCACCTTGTATTTTTTGACTTTTTAGCAACAGCTGGAACCAGGGTTCATCGACTTGACGAAATTCTTGAGTAGATGGTAATACAAAAACGTTCTTGATCTCCGCTTTTTTGTCCGCATCTTCTCTCATTGACCAGTCGATCCATTCTTCGAAACTATAACGATACTGTGGTTCAAAGAATAAAACATTCTCTTCAGAAGGCATACGTGTGATCCCAAAATGATTGGCATTTACATCAACTGGAAACCGATAATCATTTGAAAATTTGTTTCTTAGATTTTTTGAGATCATTTTGGCCACATTGATCACTTTAAAATTTGATTTCTTTGTCACGTATGCAGGCTTGTCTAGTACATAGAAAGCTTGAAATCCATGCGGTGTTCGTAGAATCATTGTCGGCATAAAGCCGATCTCGTGACTGGCCAAGATAATTTCTCCGTAGTCAAAGTTTGGATCCAATGTGTCAAAATCAACAAAGAAAGTATTGATTTGACGCAAATTGTCCTCAGAATGACCTTTTGTAAACATTCTGGCTTCATCAGCATACGTTCCATAGCGAAATACATTTGGTGTCCAATGAGTGAATCGATTATTGTTTTCGATCACCCCTTCTTCTGAAGTGATCACTAGTCCAATCCCCTCGATCATGTGTTCCTTTGAACGGTACGCAAAAATAGCCCCCTTTCCCGACTGATCACTAAAAGAGACCGGTTTTAAGTGGCTGTTTTTATATTTAAATTTACGGATACCATTTTGTAATACCGTCGAATATACGACATCCAAAGAAGCTGCCATGACTGTTATTCCTTCCTAAACAAAAAGAGAACACAAATAATCTTAAAGATTTGTGTTCTCTCAATGGCTTAGAAGTCTCAAAGGAATGACAAAATAAGCGTATATATATTGAGTTGCTCGTCAAAAAATGGTAAAATAAACCTATAGGTTCGGATTGGTAGTCCGAATAGATTTATTCAAATCACATAAGTGGTTTCCAGCCACTTACATAATTTCCATGAGACGAGCGAGAACACATAGTGTTGTATGTGATTCAGATGAAGAAGTGAGGCCAAATTCACTTTTTTATCCGTCTCTTTTTTATATGTATTATTTATTTGAATATAACAAAACAGTTAAATTTGTACAAGAAGAAATTTTTATAAAGTATAAGTTATACTTAAATAAACCTCATATAAGTTATACCTAATTAGACTTTATTGTATATCTTATACTTTAAATTATTACAACAGATAATCAAACGATACCTTTAAAATAAGCTTTTCCTGATAACAATTATTCTGTAATACCAAAACATAAAGTATAAGTTATACTTTATGTTTTGGTAATCAATAATAACTTATACTTTTATTGTTGAATGACTTGAAAAAATTAAAGCTTATCAAATGCATCTTTTATTTCTTCTCTCAAATGTTCCTCTTTCGCCACACCTAATTTTTGCGTAATATACGCTTCCGATAAAGTGTCAATAAGTTTTTCAAAGGTAATCCTACCCTGAACTGATTGAAGTTCCTCAACATAGTCTTGTAGTACGTTTAATTTTGACTCCAAAGCAGGAGATATTTTTTTTGGCTTTGTAACTTTAAATCTTTCATCTGTAATTTCTATAGGACGTCCTCGTTTTTTACTTGCTGCTGAAGTAGTCGCCTTTGGTTTCTTATTCATCAAAGAAGAGTGTCCAAATTCGTTTTCTCCTCTAATTGATACAGATTTTTTCTTTTTTATTCCTGGTTGTAAGAGACCAGCATATTCTGTATCAACTTTGGTATCAACATTAAATTCTTTCCTTTCACTCATATTCTTTCCCTCCTAGCTATTCTTCAAATATCTTTCTGCGTGATTCAAGTTCGGCTAGTATTTTTATAAACGGTTCATGTGCCCTATAATCCCATTGATCATAATTTCCGTTTCGATACTTTTTCAAAGATATTCCTTCTCTTGAATAACGTTTTAGTCGTTTTTGGAAATTAACAATATTCTTAGACACAGCGGATCCATATAAATCTATAGCCTCGCTCAATACACTTTTATCTAAATCATCGTCTGGTTCAAGCATGCATGCAATTATAGAAATCACTTCAAGGTCAATATCGTAGTTGTTAATCATAAATTTTTGGTACCCAACATATTTTCCAATTCCATCCAACGATTCCTCTTGTGTTTGAAAAGCTATTATACTGTAATCAGAGGCCGCCATAGCATTATCTGAATATGCACTAATAGTTGGAGGCACATCAATAAAAATAGTCTCATAATTTTCTTTGATAGGTTCCAATAATTTTTCTAAAACCATGATTTGTTCTTTCTCATCTTCAAAGTTAGCAAGAACATAGTTAGAAAACGATCTAAAACTTGTATCACATGCAATTAAATCTAGATTTTCCATAATCGGCGTTATACAAATTGAAAGGTCTTCTTCGTTGATCCCATCTACTATTGTTTTATCAATATGATCTAAGTCAACAGTTCTTGCTAATATTTGTGAAGCGTTGGCTTGCGGATCAATATCTATTACCAGTGTTTTTTTCTTATTTACTACAGCATTATCAAAAGCTAGCATTGTAACTATCTTGGTTTTTCCTACTCCACCTTTAAAGTTCCCGACTGTATAAGTAGTTGCTGTCATATTTTTACCTACTTTCTTTTATCTTTATTTAAAGTATAACTTATATATTTATTTTAATCAATATTTATTTTATACTTTATATATTGATAAAAAGTATAAGTTATACTGAAAATATTTAATATATCTGCTATATTTCATTTAATAGCAGATCCATACAACAAATACCTTGAATTAATGTTCTGGCTGACGTAAAAAATCATTCTGATAAAATTCCAGAATAACGTTTATGGTATAAGTTATACTAAAACAAACGTATATCTTATACTTTATTATTTTATGTATAAGATATACTAAATATATTTAATATATTTGCTATATTTCATTTATTAGCAGATATATACTATAAATACCTTGAATTAATGTTCTAGCTGACGTAAAAAATCATTCTGATAAAATTCTAGAATAACGTTTATGGTATAAGTTATACTAAAACAAATGTATATCTTATACTTTATTATTTTATGTATAAGATATACTATAATTGATTAGCAAATAATTTATGATCCTGTTTTTAATCATTTAATTTCCTTGACTAATAAAACGAACGTATGTTCTGATGTGTATATAAAACGTATCTTTTTTTGAAAAGGGGATTTAGCATGGTTATGCATTTTGGCGTAAATCCAAAGTTTGATTACACGAAAGAACCTTCAAGGGATATTCTTTGTATCGACTGTAAATCATTTTATGCATCCGTAGAATGTGTAGAAAGAGGGCTAAGTCCTTTAAAGACAAAATTAGTTGTCATGTCCTATCCTTCAGACGATCCTTCTCAGCGAGGAAGTGGGTTGATTCTGGCATCGAGTCCGGCCGCAAAAAAAGCCTATGGAATTTCTAATGTCAGTCGATCACGGGATCTTCCTTTTCCGTATCCGGAAGACCTCGTGATCGCACCACCGAGAATGGCACTGTATATGAGAAAGAATATGGAGATTAACAATATTTACAAGAAATACGCTGACGAACAAAATCATGCAGTATACAGCATCGATGAGAGCTTTGTGGACGTCACAGACTCATTAAAACTGTTCGGTGCAAAGGACGCAAGAGAGCTGGCGAGAATGATTCAAACAGACGTTTATCGACAAACTGGAATCTTCACAACGATCGGGATAGGTGACAATTCGCTCTTGGCCAAGTTCGCACTAGACCTCGAAAGCAAAAAAATGCAGATATGAAAGCAGAATGGCGCTATGAAGACGTTCAGCAAAAGCTTTGGTCTGTAGAAAACATTACAGACGTGTGGGGTATCGGACGTCGGACGGCAATCAGACTGAACCGAATGGGCATATTTACTATGCATGACCTGGCACACGCAAATTACTATCAGCTGAAGCAAAATTTTGGTGTCTTAGGTACTCAACTGTATGCACACAGCTGGGGCATCGATCGATCATTCTTAGGTCAGAAATACAAAGTAAAATCTAAGTCGATAGGGAACAGTCAGGTCTTAAATCGGGACTATACACGTCGAAAAGAAATAGAAATTGTAATAAAAGAAATGGCCGACCAAGTAGCAACTAGGTTACGCCGTACAGGAGCGAAAGCTGAGGTAATTTCTTTATGGATCGGCTTTTCAATGGGTTATGTCGATCGATCAGGAAGTCGAGGGTTTCACCAGCAAATGAAGGTGCCAGCAACCAATAGTAGCAAACAAATAGCAAACTACTTATTGCAGATATTTGATCGTCATTACAAATACCAGGACATTCGAAATGTGGCAGTAAACTGTTCAAAGCTCGTTTATTCTAATGCTTTGCAGCTTGATCTCTTTGAAGATCCGGACGAGCAAGTAAAAGACTTAAAAATCGATTATGTGGTAGATACTATACGCAAAAAATTCGGGTTTAAATCGATCGTTCATGCAAATAGCATAATGGAAGGTGGACGTGCGATCGCTCGCAGCAGTCTTGTCGGAGGACATGCAGGTGGTATGTCTGGACTTGAAGGTGCTGAAAGTCATGGTAAAGCGTACTAAGAAAACATTTACGGACTATAATCAATACAGAGACCGGCCATTTGGACTGAAGTGGGCAACGGCTTACGCCATGGATGATTTGATGAAAGGCGTTTTAGAAAATGAAGCCTGGGCTACGAAAGAAGTTGTTGGTTTGGAGTTAATGAATCGTGAGGAGATCGACACAATACTTTCAGAGTCTTTCCTTTATCATAAACCTATAACGCTGCAGTTAAACACTAAAGACGAATTTGGGCGATTTTTGGATCCTGTCGAAGGACAATTTCTAGGTGAAGCATATGAAGACTATTTTGTATTGAATGAACAAGCGATCTATTGGACAGACGTTCGACACGTATCTATAAAAAAAGAGGAAAAATGGTTCAAAGTTGACTATTTTCAGGACGGAAAATCTTCTCGCAACAAGCAAAGTAAAAAAGAGAGTAATATAGAAGAAGAGATCAAGTTAATCAAAAATGAATATTATCAGTACTTTGCAGACGAAGATTGAAGATCATTGTCCATCGTTTGGCTTTGAAATCGTCTTAGAATAGCTCTGTGGCACACGATTTTCTAAAATAATTAGTAAAGGAGGAAAAAAATATGTGCGGTCGATATTTCTTTGATTTATCATCATCAGAATTGAAAGACTATTATGATCAAGTAATTCCCAATGCTGCCAGTAAGCAAGTCCGAGTTGGATATAACGAAATTTTCCCTTCAAATCATGTGGTTACACTTGGCCTTAACAAAGATTCGCAAATTGTTCCTGGCGTTACCAAGTGGGGATTCCAAGGATTCAAAAAAGGCCAGCTCATGATCAATGCACGAGCGGAAACAGTAGAAGAAAAAAAGACATTTCCAAGCCTTTTAAAGAGAGTCGCTGCGTGTTTCCCATGTCCGGATTTTATGAGTGGGATCAAGAAAAAAATAAGATCCTTTTCTCAGCTGAAGAAACTGAAGTAATGTATGTTGCGGGATTCTATCGGATTCATAAAACTGGAGCTGGATTCGATACAGAATCAATTATCATGACAACAAAGCCCAATAAATCTGTACGCTCTATACATGATCGTATGCCTTTGATTATACCTGAAAATCTTATTAAACCTTGGGTGTCCGATTTAGAGTTCGCAAGAAACTACCTTTCGGAGAAAATGCCCGAATTGATTCTCATTAATTACACTTAGATTAGTTTTAATAATTAATTGATAAATGTACAAAAAAAACACAGAATGACAAAGCATTCTGTGTTTTTAACTTTTTAAATTATATTTTGATGATAATATGTGATTTTAGCTCGCACAAAACCAAAAAGTATGTTATAATAGAGGAAGGTCATGATTTTATCGAGAACCTATGCATGTGAAAGATAATGTTTAACTTAAATTTAACTCAAAACCACATCTATGTTATCAATGACAATGATGTTCACAATATGCACTGTTGTTCTGACTCTAATTCAGGTATCAAACCACCTGATCCGCCTGCTCCCAATTTTGGACCGTTACTCTTAATTATTATTATACTGGTTATAGTCTGTTTGACCCAAACTACAGGTATAATAAGTTCGACCGATTTAGTTAATATGCTTTTGTCAATTGTAGTTGAAAAACTACTGTCACCCTTCTTATAAAATCATGCCCGTGATTTTATAAGAGAAAGCATGACCTAAAAAATCCTAAAGGAGAAGCGTAGGTTCTCGATTACTTTTTTAGCTGTTTTTTAAGCTCTATATTCATATATTATCATCGCAAAATCCGAAAGTCAACACTTCTGACTGAAAAATATGCGATATAACAAGGGTTTCTTAATTAATTTTTATATTTTTGTTTGGATTAAAAGCACTCATTATCTATTATCAAGCATCACGATTTTACTTAGCTATAATATTTTCTTCAACGGCCTGCTTTTTTATTCTTTTCAGTGTTGATAAGGAGATTCCCGTCTTCGCTTCTACAACTCTCATGCTATTTACTTCCATCAATTCTATGGCATGCAAATACTTAGAGGTCAGTATTCTTTTTGGTCTTCCTTCTTTGTAGTTTTTCATATTTTTTCTATGCCATTGTTTTCCTTCTTGCGTCCGAGTAACAATCAGATCTCTTTCAAAC
Organism: Enterococcus sp. R12; assembly: GCF_058135755.1. NCBI lineage: Bacteria > Bacillati > Bacillota > Bacilli > Lactobacillales > Enterococcaceae > Enterococcus > Enterococcus sp. R12. The sequence continues at coordinate 45,371 of NZ_JBYUWI010000002.1, read as the reverse complement.
TGCGCAAAGCTACCTAACATGTTCATCATCAAGGTTTGCATAGAATCTTTTTTATTTGGTTCAAACGTTAAAGAATTGTCTAAAAATGAAACAGTTACTCCGGATTGGTTTAGAGTAGAAATAATAGAGTTTAAATCTACTATACTTCTAGCTAATCTATCTATTTTCGTAACTAAAACGAGATCTCCCTTTTCTACTATTGAAAGTAATTCTTCTAATTCTTTTCGTCCTTCTTTTTTTGTACCAGTATATTTCTCGCTATATATTTTTTCTGCACCGGCTTGCTCTAATTTTTGAATTTGTGTTTTGTAATCTTGGCTGCTGGTACTGACTCGTGAATACCCGTAAATTGTCAATTTTTCTCTCACACTTTCTGGACATAAGTTTCTGACACCTGTCAAAGTCAAGTATATCAAGAAAAAATAAAGGGGTCAAAAACTTTTAAGTTTCTGACACCAGCCAATATTTGTTCTAATACTTATAACCCTAATTTATAAATGAACAAGAACTTATTTACACGTTTATTGATACAGATTTAAATTGATACACGCCAATTGTGGTATTTAAAAAGAGTGCTTAGAAGTCAGGAATTTTCTGAATACTCTGTATAATTCACGTCATAGTATTCTAGATTTGATTTTACATAATACATTTTGTCCCCCAACAAACCAAAATACCGACAGAATATATTATACTGCCCCTTTTATATAGAACAGAAAAAAGACTCAGTAATTTTGTCATAAAAATAGGATAAACATCTTCTATTGCATCTGTTCTTGCAGCACAGCTAAAAAAGCCCTTAAAAATAAGAGCTTCCACGTTCAGCTATCCAAAGTTTAAGATCGTTACATAGGTAGCTTCGCTAATAAATGAGACTTGATTCAAATCGCCATTAATTTTTTATAATTGATCACTGTTTTTTCAGAAGTATCTGTCACCTTGGCGATTGATAAGGTGACGACTGCTGAATTATTTAACAACTTTACAATTGTTCCAATGACTTGTTTTTTCCTAAATCTAAATGTGACTTGTTGATTTTTTTTAAAAGCCACTCCTTCGATGGATGGTTGCATTGGTTTCCATTGTCCAAAACCCATAATAATCTCCCCTTTTTGAGTATTTAAAAAACCGTCTCAAGCATTTGAGACGGTTGAAAAAATCGTTTAAGCTTTGTAGATATTAACGGCTTGCATACCACGTTGACCTTCTTCAGTATCAAAAGTGACTGCTTGCCCTTCATCGAGAGACTTGAATCCATCTGCTTGAATCGCAGAAAAATGAGCAAAGACATCTTGACCATTCTCTCCGGTTATAAAACCAAAACCTTTGTCTGCATTAAACCACTTTACTGTACCTTTATTCATACTATTTCCTCCTTGTGCATCATTACGAATGCGTTTTGTTGCAATAATTGTTTGATAAGCAAAAGGAGAGTATAAATTTCTGTATAGCACTCTTAATACGTTTCAAAGTTTATCACTACAAGTAGTATACCACACAAACTCTTTAGTTGCAACTTTACATAAAAATATTATTTTTTTATAAAATTATCACTCACTATACACTGTTTTATTTTTTATGTGCTATACTATCTATATAGAATTTCGCTATGAACGTTATCGTTACCTTTCGTCACTATTTGAGAGAGGAGAATGTATTATGACATTCACTAACAAAACAATTGATTATCGTGTTACTTTGGACACTAACTTAAACTTGTTTATTGTTTTTTCTAAAAACGATGAAACCAAAGTGGCAACCGGTACTACAATCGAAAATGCAGTACATGAATTAGAAAAACTAGCATAAGGAGTGAAACTCTCTAATGGCCAAGCTCTTTTCATATTAAAGACAGCTACTTGTAAGAATGAGTAGCTGTCTTATTCATTTTTTGTGCGCTAATTTGCTAAAAATGATCTCCATTGTTTCAAGTGTATCGATATCCATCTGACACAACCAGAGAAATACCTTCTTTTCCTCCTCCGTCCAAGTAGTTTTTGGATAGGCGGAAAGAAGTTTCAGATATTTTACACGTTGGATACTAGATGACAATAGCCAGTGCTGTTCAAAACTCTCACTTTCTTCCATATCATCCCTCCAAAATGGTATTACCTACAGTTAGACATAGCAAATGCAAGTAACTTTTAACTAAAAAAATATCACAAACTAGCAAGCCAATCATCACAGATTAAAAATTGCTTTTTTTATGTTAATAAAGCCCTATAATTTCTGATCCGTTAAAATCAATATTGTAGAATTCATAATCATTTTTTACCAAGCAATCATTTATTTAAAAACCATTCACATAAGTAATAATTAACTTTTCGAAACCTAAGTCTTTAAGGAATACTATTTTGTTCTATAGTGGTTTTCCGATAATGCTTCCACATAATATCTTAATAACTTGTAATCTTTTTCATCAATACTTTTTATTATTATTTTATTTCCAAATAACGATCTGTGTGAATTTTTTAAAAGTCTGTGATGTATTTGATTTAAAATCAAATACTCTACTTCTTCGTCCTTCAAGTTAGGATCAGTAATCTTTTCTAAATCCCGATGAATATAATTATATTCTAAGTGAGACGCGTCATTAATAACTCGTTTAAATTCTTCTTTCTCAACTTTCAGGAAAATCACGTCCTTCCCTTAATAAAAAACTCAGCGAAAAGAGAGATTAACTAACCACTTCTGCTATTTAAAAATACATATTACATAATCAAATAAATTTCAATTCAACATCAGATATCTTTACAATAGTATGTTACCCCTTACCTAAAAAAAATTTATTGTTTTTATACATAAATACCCTAACATTCTTATGCAAAACTCTTATCAATAGATCATCTAATCTAAATCATAAAAATAGACCTAATAGAATTCCCCCTAAGATGAAGAATGCAGAGTTAATTTTGTATTTAAGAATACCTAATAGACTAATAAAAAAAATTAAAATGAAATACCATTCAACAAATATATTTTGTCCTAATTGGATGGTAACATTAGCCATCAATGCTAATGCTGCCGCATTTATACCAATTAACATTTTGGAAAATGTATTGGATTGTTTAAGCTTGGAAAATAGTGGTGCTAATATAAGAACCAGTAGAAACGATGGTAAAAAAATCCCTACTGTAGCTACCAAAGCACCTGGGATATCGAAAAGTAAATATCCAATAAAAGTTGCTGTAGTAAATACAGGCCCAGGAGTAAATTCGCCTACAGATATGGCATCTATCATTTGAACTTGGGTCAATACTTGTAACTTATCAACAAATTCTGATTGGATAAACGCAAGTAATACATAGCCACTACCATATAAAAGTAAACCTATTTTCAGGAAAGTTAAAAATAAAATTGAGAGACTAAATGGCTCTATGACATAATTTTTAAAATTCCAATCTTTTTTTATTAATAGTAAGAGTATTGCGGCAACTATTAACACAGTTAGTTCCGAAGCACCAAAAACAACCAAAAGCAGAGACAGGCAAAAAACAATAAATGTAGACATATCTTTTATAGCTGTTTTAAAAAGCTTTATTAGAGCTGCTACAATAATTGCTACAATGACAGGCTTTATATACTCCATAATTGTTTGAACTCTAGGAAGGTCTCCATATAATTTATAAAAGTGCCCTATAATCATTACAATGACCATTGCTGGTAAAATAAATGAAATACCTGCTAAAAATAATCCCCATTTTCCAGCACGCCGATGACCTAATATAATTGCCATCTCTGTAGAGTTTGGACCAGGAATCAAGTTAGTAAATCCTAATAAATCTAGAAACTCTTCCTTAGACATCCATTGCCTTTTATCCACGACTTCTTCTTCCATCATAGCGATATGAGCAGCTGGTCCACCAAAAGCAAAGAACCCAAGTTTTGAGAACACTTTAACAATCTCGATGTATTTATTTTCTTCCATAAGCCCTCCAATAGCATGAGAAATATTAAGTTATGTGCTGATTTGTTATATCAATGATTGGTTTCAGTTTAGTAGATCTTTACTTTCCAATAAATAGTTTAGAAAAGGACGCAAAGAGAAAAATAGAACTTTCTCTTTGCGTCCTTTGATGAAACCTTCTGAAAAACGATAAATATATTATCATTACAGTAGATTTACTCACCTATAAATATAAAAGCAACATATAAAAAGAAGACTTCCCCAATCTGCTTTCTCCGCTACTCTTTTAATGAGACACACTAGAAAATTTTAGAACAATTATTTATATATAGCAAGTAAAATGCCCTTGTTAAACAATACTATTTTAAATTAACCGTCCAAGAGATCTTGATCAAGCCAAAATCATGTTTAATTGCATAATAAATCAAGAATAAACAACAACTGTGTTTCTACCTCCTTTTTTTTGCAGCATACAGCGCTTGATCAGCCTGATTGATGAGTTCATATACATCTAAAGAAGAATCATACTTAGAAATGCCAGCAGAAAAATAAAGCGTAATCTTTCTTTCCCCTCCAATATTCAACTTATTTTTTAATAAGAATGCCTGAAATCTTAATATAGTCTTTTGAACAGACTTTAATGTACTGTCTTTGAAAATAACTAAAAATTCTTCGCCTCCATATCTATAAACCTCTACTTGATCTTGGTGTGCTTCACTAAGAAAAGTTGTTATTTTTTTTGAAAAGAATATTAAAGCACGATTTCCTGTAATGTGTCCATAGTGATCATTAATTCTTTTAAAATGATCTAAATCCATCATAACAAAAATAAGCTTTTCCTTTTCAACATCTGTCATACTATCTACGTCTTCATTTAAGCTTCTAAGATTTTTAACTTTCGTCAATTCATCGTAGTTTCTCTCAATAAGTTTTCTATTTATATCTTTTAAGAATTATTTTTGAGTACTTAGATAGTATTGCCAAGAAATACAAATAATTATAGACCCTATAAACAAAGATAGATATTCCCAAAAAGTAAGTTTATATTCAAAAAAGAGCATAGAATTCAATCCAGCCATCATTAGGGGAGCGTCAATAATTTTGTGTAAATGATTCTTCCCTACTGCAGATTGTTTCTAATTCTCAATCAGTTGGCTTAGCATTTGTTCAAGTTCGCCTTCGGCCTGTTGAAAGCCTTTATGACTGCGACCTAGGAATTTTTGGTTGTAAGTATCAAAAGACGAGACTAAGAAACGTTCCATCGACTCTTCGTTTTGGAACTGTTCCTTGCGGTGGCTGTATTTCTTGATTTGCTTATTAAAGGATTCAATCAAGTTCGTAGAATAAATACTCTTGCGTATGGCCAAGGGGAAATCATAGAAAGTGAGCAAGTGATCGTTCGAAAGAATCGATTCAACCACTTTTGGATAGCTGGTTTTCCATTTTTCCGCAAAAGCACCACGTGCTTCCAACGCCACCTCTTTAGATGAGGCTTGATACACCATTTTAAAATCATCACAGACTTCCTTACGATCATCGACACGCACTTTGTGACTGATATTACGGGAAACGTGTACACAACAATGTTGAAAACGAGCTTTGGGATAGAACCGACTAATCGCTCCTACCATCCCCTTTAAGCCATCCGTGATGAACAGGAGGACATTTTTCAAACCGCGCTCTTGAAGGTCCAATAAAATTTCCTCCCAAATCGTGATGGATTCAGTCGGTGCAATCGCATAGCTCAATACTTCCTTTGATCCGTCCGGGCGAATGCCAACTGCGATATGAATAGCTTCCTTGGCGACGGTTTTCCGCTTTAACGGAATATACGTTGCGTCCATATAAATAGCAGCATAACGGTCATGAAGCTCCCGCCCTTTAAACGCCGTTACCTCTTCTGTAAATGATTTTGTTATATTGGACATGGTTTGGGGCGTGTAGTGATGCCCATACATTTTCTCAATCAAGTCTGCGATTTCCGACATGGTAATACCTTTTCGGAAGAGGTGAATGACGGTCTCCTCTAACATGTCATTCGTCCGTCTATAAGCAGGAACAGTCTGTTGCTTGAACTCACCATTGCGGTCGCGCGGAATCTGGAGATGAAGTTCCCCATACTCGGTCTTGACCGTACGGTCATAGGAGCCGTTACGAGAATTACCCGTGTTACAACCAATGCGATCATACTTTTCGTAATCTATGAAAGCCGTTAACTCCGTTTTGAGAAGCGTATTGACTGCTTTCTCCAAATGGACACGGAATAATTCATTCAAATCGCCTTTGTTCGCTAGAGTCTTTAGAATTTCTGTAGTAAAATCGTTCATAGGGAAGTCCTCTCTTCTGTGAATGTGTTGTGGTAACTCTATTCTACAGAAGGGACTTCCTTTTTTCTATTTACACAAAATATTTTACACTCTCCTGAGTTAAACTGAATATCATTCTGTCTATATAAATTTTAAGATGGATTACCATACTTTTGTTTGACTCATTGACAAAAATCTAAAAAACTTATCCTCAGCGAGATTGAGTGTCTTTTACCAGACACAAATCCCTACTACAGATAAGTTTTTTATTTTTTTTATGCTTTTAGGTATATGGATATTTCAGTTTTTCCTTACTGATAAGTTTCTGTCCGCAAGAATTCTTCTTGCTTTAATAGCTCCTCGATGGAACAATTTTTTTCCAATGCTTCTTTGACAAAAGCAGTGGCTTTTTCATAACCAATTTGCGGTGAAAGGGCTGTAATAGTCCCTGTACTGTTATTTACAGCTTTCAAACAAGCTGTTTCATTGACGGTAATACCTGCCACACATTTATCGGCAAAAATTTGACACGCTTTAGTCAACAGTTGACATGATTCAAATAAATTATGGAACATCACCGGCTCAAAAGCATTCAATTCCAATTCTCCGGAAGCTGCCGCAAAGGTGATGGCACCGTCATTTCCAATCACTTGAAATGCAATTTGACTGATAACTTCTGGAATGACTGGATTGACTTTGCCCGGCATGATCGATGAGCCTGCTTGTCTTGCTGGCAAGTTGAGTTCATGAAAACCAGTTCGCGGACCGCTGGCTAAGAGACGCAGATCATTGGCGCTTTTGTTCAATGTGATGGCAATCGTTTTTAATCCACCTGAAATCGAGGCGAAACTGTCGGTATGCTGTGTACTATCAATCAGGTCATTCGCTGGCCGTAAGGGTCTTGGAAAACGTCGGTTCAATTCTTGATAGAGGTATTCTTGATAGCGATAGGACGCATTAAGACCTGTCCCAATGGCTGTCCCACCCATATTTAAGGTCAATAGTTCTGCCGATAAGTGGTGCAGCCGTTCACGGCAACGCGTCAAACTGTGGGCATATGCAGCGAAACTTTCCCCTACTGTCATTGGCACCGCCTCTTGCAGTTGGGTTCGCCCCATTTTTGCCACGTGCTGAACTTCTTTCGCTTTCATATGCCATCTGTCAATCAACTGTACCAGCGCTTCATCCAATTGTTCAATATATACAAGCAAAGCCAGTTTCCCAGCACTAGGATAGACATCATTGGTGGATTGGCTTTGATTGACATCGTCTAAAGGATGAAGATATTGATATTCCCCTTTCTTATGCCCCATCAATTCTAACCCGCGATTGGCGATCACTTCATTCACATTCATGTTGGTGGATGTTCCTGCTCCCCCCTGAAATGTATCAACAATAAATTCTTCATCCCACTTGCCCATGATGATTTCTTCCGCAGCAGTCACAATGATTTGTGCTTTTTCTTTGGATAGCGTGCCAGATTGTTGATTGGCTAGCGCAGCTGCGGCTTTGATACGTGCTACTTGTTTGATCATCGTCAGATCAACTTTTTGATCAGTGAAAGCAAAATTTTCTTTTGCGCGATAACTATGAATACCATAATAAGCCCCCTCGTATATAGGTAGACTGCCAATTGTATCTGATTCGATCCTCATCATGATTTAAACGCCCCTTTTTGTATTATATGTGATAAAATATCACATAAGAGAAAAAGACACGAGCCTTTTCAGCCATCTCTTTGTTAATCCTTGAGATTGATTCCTTTCACTTTGAAAAACAAAGAGAAACAGTACAAAAACAGAAAAGAGGAAAGTATTTGGATGAACTAGATAAAAAGTTGTTGAATCTGTTGCAGCAAAATGGTCGGTTATCGATCAAAAAGTTAAGTGAAGCGTTATTCATCACTGCACCTGCTGTTTCCCAACGAATAAAACATTTAGAAGAAACCGAGCAATTGTTGTATTATCAAGCGACGATTGACTATGAACAAGCCGGCTTGCCGATCAAAGCATTTATCCACCTGTCGATCGAACCACAGCAAAAAGCAAGTTTCTATCCTTTCATACAGGCGATCCCCAATGTGTTGGAATGTGATTGTGTCACCGGCCCTTATTCAATGTTAATCAAAGTCGTTTTCCCTTCTACCAAATCATTGGACAGCTTTATCAATGACTTGCAAAAATTCGGTCGAACCAACACCCAAATCGTTTTCTCGACGCCAGTTCCCTCTCGAGGATATCAATTCTGAAAACCCAAAAAGCGCGCTTATCTCACATAGACAGGCACGCTTTTTTTATATACAGGGGTCACTGGTCATCGACTGGCACTTGCAACCCTCGTGGTCCGACATTCGTTGAAAATACAATGTGGGTTTTGGTATCCCCATAAAATTGCAAATCTGTGATAAACCGATCCAAGACGACCGTATCACTAAAATAAACCTTCAAGAGCATAGAATAATCTCCAGTGATACAGTCACACTCGATCACATTTGGGATGTCTGCGATATAGGCATAGAAGGCTTCTTTATCTTTGGCATTCACTGCGCAATGGACATACGCTTTGATCAGATAACCAAGTTTTTGGTAGTCGATCAGTGCCTGATAAGAACGGATATACCCAAGGGTTTCAAGGTTTTGTACCCGCACAGAAACAGATGGCGATGAAATAAAGCATTGCTCTGCGATCTGTTTGACAGTGACTCGGGCATTTTGCTGCATGATGTTCAGTATCTTGCGGTCTAAGTTATCCATAATCATCCCCCGTTCTCATTATTTTCTCAGTTTATCGAGAAAACAACAGAAGCGCAAGTTGCAGATTACATCCTATGTTAAATTTCCTAACATCAACGCTGAGATAATTGGAAATAGCGATAAACAATCATCGCCCCACAAGCAAACAGACCACACCCAAAAAACATCATGTCAAAGCCAAAAAGACTGGCGATGATTCCCCACAAAAAAGCCCCACCTCCATAAGCTACATCTAAGGCTGCTGAAAATACCGCTGTCCCTTGCCCTCGCTGCGCCTCAGACACCGATTCTAATACAATCGTATTCATCACAGGCAATAAGCCGGCATAACCGACACCATAACAACTCGCGGCCAGAAGCAAGCTACTGAGCTGTGTCGTAAATGGCAACAGACAAAAAGAAACCAAAATCAATAATAAACTGCCATAAATCAATGTAGCCGTTTGGATTTTGGCGAGCAAACGTGGAAATACGACCCGTGTTGTGACCGTCATGATCGACATGACCGTAAAATAATAGCCTGCGCCGATAATCTCACGTTCAAGGGCATATTGTGCAATAAACGCCACCACGCCAGAATTGGCAAAGCATATCAAAAAAAGGATACCGCTAGGAAACACAACCGCTTTGATGCGAAGCAGTTCTCGTAACGATGATTTCGCTTCGCCAGAGTGCGTATTCCTCCGTGAAAAGGGCTGTTCTTTCAAAAAGAAACTCAACAAAAAAGCTGTTCCGCTCAACAAGGCAGCCATCCGAAAAAGTACAGGAAATCCATAATTTTCTACAACAGCAAGTCCTATCAACGGGCCGATGGCACTCGGCACAGCCTGGGCGATAATGAAATACCCCAATCCGACTGCTAATTTGCCTTCAGGAATCGTATCAACTGCCATCGTCGCTGCTGCTGTCGCTTGCAAACTATTGCCCACCCCTTGCAAGATGCGCAGACAAAAAAGCATCAATAGCCCCTGCAGCAGATTCAATAAACTAAAATCAATCAACAGAATGGCTAATCCCATACAAAGCAAGACTTTGCGTCCATATCGATCCAATGCCACACCGATTGGCAAACGGCAAAACAAAGCAGATAGCCCCAAGACACCTACAATGGCGCCGGATACTGCTTTAGAACCACCTAAAGAAGCAACATATAACGGCATAGTCCCCATTTGGGTCGTGATGGCTGTCATTGCTAGTACCGTGACCACCATCACTAAGTAAAAATCTTTCGACCAAAGCCGACTAGAGCTGTTCACCTTTTCCATATTGTGCCTCGCTTCTATACAGCTAATTGAAAACGTACTTGTGTCAAAAATTGCTGTGTACATTCTTCTTGCGGATCCTCAAAAATTTCTTCTGGTGTTCCCGCTTCTACCACCACACCATCCGCCATGAATATCACTTTATCCGCGACTTCTTGTGCAAATTGCATTTCATGCGTCACGATGATCATCGTTTGCCCACTATCAGCCAGTTGCTTCATGACATTTAGGACATCACCGACAAGTTCTGGATCGAGCGCTGAAGTGGGTTCATCAAACAGTAATAATTCTGGCGTCAAAGCCATCGCTCTGGCGATACCTACACGTTGTTGCTGTCCGCCAGACAGTTGACTAGGATACATCATAGCTTTATCTGCCAAACCCACTTTTTCTAAGGCAGATAACGCTGCTTTTTCTGCCAGTTTTTTTGGGAAACGCCGTGGTGTGCGTAGTCCTTCCGCCACATTTTGCAACACATTCATGTGGCTGAACAGCTCATAGGATTGAAAGACCATCGCTGTTTTGCGGGCAATCTCCAATCGTTGGGTTTTGCCAATATGTGCGAGATCATACTGGAAGTCACCGATAGAATAACTCCCCGCATCAGGCTGCTCCAACAAATTCAAGCAACGCAAAAAGGTCGTTTTTCCAGAGCCGCTAGGACCAATGATGCATACAACTTCCCCACGTTCAATTTGTAAGCCAACATTTTTTAAGATGACTTGTTTATCGAAAGACTTCTTCAATCCTTTGATTTCTGCTTGCAGCATACTCCCACCCTTTCTTTTCTATCGCTCAAAGCGCGATCGTATTGGCAGATTGTCCTTCTAGCAAAATATCTCTTGCATTGTTCAAAGCTGTTTCTGCAATTTCTTGTACAGCCAATTGGGTATAATACGCAATATGCGGGGTCAAAAGCACATTTGGCAGTTGATTCAGCTGTTGATAATAAGGATTTTGATCCCACCCAACTGAAAAATACCGTTCTTCATTGGCGATAGCGTCTAATACAGCACCAGACAAACGCCCTTGCGCGAGTGCGGCAATCAACGCATCCGTATCAACGATTCCCCCACGTGCCGTATTGACCAGACAACTGCCAGGCTTCATCTGTGCAAAAACAGAGGCCGAAAATAGCCCTTCTGATGCTTTTGTCAGCGGGATATGGATCGACAAGACGTCCGATGCAGCAATCAAGGTCTCAAAGGACACATATTCGACAATCCCCTTCAACCGAGGATTTTCACTCCTACTAGTGGCAATCACATGTCCCCCCATATGATAAATCGCTTCTGCGACTAGAGCACCGATTCGACCAGTGCCTAACAAACCGACTGTTACGTCTTGTAGCTCCCGACCAATCACAGACCGTCGATCAAGTTTTCCTTTGATCATTGCTGGAATATTGCGTAAAACCATCAAGATCGACATCACAGTGTAATGGCCCACCGATGTTGGGCTATAAGAAGGGACATTGGTGACCGTCAACTGATGCTTTTGCGCCCAGTCAAAACGAACACCGTCGACCCCCGTTGATTTGATCGATAACTGCTTCATCCCTAAAATATGCAAGCGTTGGTACAGGGACTCATCTTGCTGCATAGCCAGACTAGGATACAAACAGATGCCGTCGTGCCCTGCTGCCAAATGGATATTCTCCCAAGACAAGCCCTCCATTACGATCGTCACTGGTGTTTTGTGGATAAATTGCCACCGTTCGATATAAGCAATTTCCTCTTCACTTACCCCGTAATAAATCAATTTCATTGGCAACACCTCCTAAATGACCCCTTCATATGCTGGCGGCATAGCGTATTCCAACGCATCACCTAATAAAGCGATCCCTTGATCGATCTGTGCCAATGTCGGCTTCGTAAAATTCAGCCGAAATGAATGCTCATAGCCTTTTCCCGCAACACTCATGATATTGCCTGGAATGACCGCAACTTTCGCCTCATCAAGGTAATCATAGAACCGCTCTGCGTCCATCTCAGTCGATAGGAAACAGGTGATAAAATAGCCGCCTGTTGGTTTGATAAAGGTAAGCTTATCCGTTGGCAGTGCCTGTAATGCTTGCAGCATGCGGGCATATTTCTCTTGATACAACAAGGTCAATTGGGCCACATGACCTTCGAAATCATGATGATCCATATATTCGGCCAATACCACTTGCCAATAAAAATTGGTGTGGGAATCGGCGGATTGCTTGGCCAAAATCAATTTTTCCATTGCAGGACCAGCAGCCATCATAAAACCAATCCGGCTGCTGGGTGCCAAAATTTTTGAAAAAGATCCCGCATAAATGATTCGTCCTTCGGTATCTAATGTTTTCATCTTAGGGATCGGTGTACCTTCATACAACAACTCACCGTAAGGATCGTCTTCAAAAATCAGCACATCATATTGACATGCCAATGCATAAATGGCTTTACGTTTTTCCAATGGCATTGATGTGCCTAAAGGGTTTTGGAAAGTGGGGATCAGATACAACATTTTCACTCTTGCGTCTGTTTTGAGGATTGTTTCTAAAGCGTCAAGATCCATTGATTCTGCTGCAAGATCCATCGGTACCGGCACTGGTATCGCCCCATATCCTTTGATAGCATTCACCGCACCGGAAAATGTTTGCTCCTCGCATAACACCACATCGCCTTCATTACAAAAGACTTTTACCGCCAAATCCATGGCTTGGGTCGAGCCCGAAACCACCAGCACCTCCTCTTCGTTATCGATATTTGACAATTGACGCAAACGTTCTTTGATCAAGGTCCGTAAGCGCGGATACCCCTCTGATGCCCCATACTGCAAGAAAGACTCTGGGTCCGCTTCGTTATATAATTTTTGCGAGATCTCTTTCAATGTAGCCATTGGAAATGCTTCTGTCGGTGGAAATCCGTAAGCAAAGGAAATAGCTGCTGCAGACTCCATATTTTTTTTTGCATTCTCTCTTAATGGAGATGCTTCTAATGTCATGATACGTTGTGCGAATTGATAGGCCATTCTATTTCCTCCCTGCATAGTTGTTAGCCGGCCAGCTGTGTGGTAAAGCGGGCTAAAAAGGCTTTGGTTCGTTCTTCTTTGGTTTCCTCGAATACTTGTTGCGGTGTGCCTTGTTCAACAATATGTCCATTCTCCATGAAAACGACTTTGTCTGCTACTTCATACGCGAATTTCATTTCATGGGTCACCAATACCATGGTCGCACCGGCTTCCGCAATTTCTCTGAGCAGCGCCAATGTCTGTCCCACTAGTTCCGGGTCCAATGCCGAGGTAGGTTCATCAAACAAGATGACCTTAGGATTCAACGCCAACGCACGGGCGATCCCGATACGCTGTTGTTGTCCACCTGACAGTTGGCTAGGATAAAAATCTTGTCGTTCAGACAAACCGACTTGATCCAACAAAGCCTCTGCTGTTCGCAGGGCAGCTTCTTTGCTTTGTTTTTTGGTCACGATCAATGGCATCATGATATTTTCTTTGGCTGTTTTATTTTGAAACAAGGCATAATTTTGGAAAACCATCGCTGTTTGCCGTTGATGGGTCAATATTTCTTTTTTACTTGCTTTGTGCAATGTGGTGGTGGTTTCTCCCAATTGAATCACACCTTGATCTGCTCGTTCCAAAAAATTGAGACAACGCAAGAAGGTCGTTTTTCCCGAACCGGAAGGCCCCAATAAGACGACTACTTCGCCTTTAGCGACATCAAGATCAATCCCTTTTAACACTTCTTGTTTGCCGAATCGCTTATGGATATCCGTTACTTTCATCATAATGCGGCCCTCCTTAGTTTGCGCAACAGCCGATTTTCCAGTAATTGTGCCCCTTTTTCGATGACCAAACTAATCAGCCAATAAATGATCGCAACAGCCACATACGCTTCTAAAAACCGATAATTTTGCTGGGCCGTGATTTTAGCTGCCGCAAAAACATCGACAACACTGACCATGGAAGCTAAGGCCGACGCTTTAACCAACGAGATCAGCAAATTACTGAACATGGGCAATGAAATCGGCCAGGCTTGCGGGAGCAGCACACGACGGATGACTTGTAAGTTCGTCATGCCGATCGATTTGGCTGCATCGAACTGCCCTTTTTTGACTGCCGCAAATGCGCCCCTGAAAATCTCGCTGCTATTGATAGCAGACATTAAACTCAAGGCGGCGATCGCTATCCAAACCATGTTGAAATCTTTAAATCGCAAAGTCCAATGCATCGACTCCGCCCAAATATCAAACTGTTTAGCAGAAATAAGATATAACGCTAAAATCACTAAAACCACTGGGACCCCTTTTAAGACCGTGACAATCACTTGCAGCACTGGTGCGAGGATCTTGATCCTATACAGACGAATCAAGGCGATGATCAACCCAACCACCGCGCCAATGACTAGTGCGGTCAACGCCATAAAAAGCGTCGTACCAATATAATGACTTGCTGTTTTCAGCGCTTCGATCATAATAGACAATTGAAAACTCATCGCCATTCCTCCCTATTCTGGGACGTAATCCCCATCTAGATATTTTTCTGATAATTCTTTGATCGTTCCATCTGCTTTCAATTCCTCTAATGCTGTATTGACCGCATCAATAAAGTCTTGGTCAGCTTCTTTGTTGAACAATAAGTAGGCATCTGAGTTGTGGACTGGTTCGCTGCCGATCTCTAGATTTTCACTAAATGAATTGTTCCAATTATCGACTTGATATTCTGGTGCTAACGTTGCATCGACCGCACCTGAAGTGACTGCTTGTACGATTTGCTCGTTGTTGTATTCCCCATAAACCAATTCAAAAGCATCGGGATTTTCTGCCAGATAAGCCTCAGCCATTGCTGCTTGGTTAGTAGCAGTCGTCACATAGACTTTTTTTCCTGCTAAATCTTCGAAGCTATCGTAGACCGTACCGGCATCTGGATCAGAGACAATATACGTATCCCAGACCACATACCCAACATCCCCATAGACGAATTTTTCTTTCCGTTCATCATTGACTTCATATTCATAGGCAGCCATCTGGACTTTATTGCTTTCTAAATTTGATAACGTCGTTGGGAAATCCGCTCCTTCAAAGGTAAAGGTATAATCAAGTAATTTTTCGTCGATTGCTTTAACGACGGCGACATCATAGCCATCATATTCACCATTTTCGTCTAAATAAGCATATGGCAATGCTTCATTCCCAGTACCCACCTTGATTTCTGTTGCATCACTTGCTCCACTGCTTGCAGTGTCGGCAGAACTGCTTCCGCAAGCCCCTAAAACAAAAAGTGTCACCAATGTAATTGCACCTAAAATCGTTTTTTTCATTTGAATTCCTCCCTTTCCCTCTACCCAAAATTTTCCTATGTTGTTTTGATTTTTTGCTGTTTTTTGGTCCATGATATCAGTGGTACTTTTGCTGTTTGTTGTTTTGTTTTCGAAAAACTCATCCGACGTTCCAGACCGGTGAAAACACGTTCTAAGAGGAAGCTTAAGGTAATAAACAAGATCGCCGCACCGACATAGCCTTCAAGTGTATGGAAGGTCACTGCGCCTATCGCTCGCGCTTTGCCGACAACATCCACTACCCCAATGGTAAAAGCCAGCGATGTGTCTTGCAGCAGTGCAATCGTAGTTGTACCAAATGCAGGTAATGCGACACGGACAACTTGCGGTAAAATCACTTGTCGATACATTTGTGTTTTCGTCAATCCGCAAGCAATACTCGCTTCCTTCTGTGTGACCGGTACACTTAGAATCGCAGCCCGGAAAGTTTCAGACTGAAAGGCAGCAGTATTTAATCCGTAGGTGATATAGATGAAAATAATTTTATTCCATGAGGAAACATCGATTTGAATCATTTGTAATAAGGCGGGTACACCATAATACACAACATACAGTTGAACCAATATCGGTGTGCCTCGAATAAATGAAACGAAGACTGCCGCCAGTTGACTCAGAAATGGCACTTTTTCGACACGAATAAATGCAAGTAAAATCCCTAAAAGCAATCCTGTAATCGACGCCACTGCTACTATCATCAACGTAACCGGCAAAGCACTTAAAACCTTTGGAAAATATTCCCAAACTAATTTCCACTGAAAAAATTCCGACATATTGCCCCTCCTTTTTCTGAATATTCTGATTATTAGACAATATTACTAATGGAAAAAAATTTTTCAATAGATTCATTACTAAAACTTCATTAATTTTATAAATTCTCCCTTTTAACTAAAAAAAGAAAGATGCAAACGGCATCTTTCTTTTTAATATAAGAATATAAAATACTACCCGTGGTGCTAGTTAATTTTTTCCTAGAGGAAAATGTCTAAACATGTTGGTAAATCAACAAAAAAACGCATACAGTAGTCTCAAAACTCCCAAGAAATGAGGACTATTTAACAAACTACGATGGTTACGTCGTGACAACTGAACATTTTGACTTAGCCAATCCTGTTACTAAAGTCGATGATATCCCCGATTATGAAATGTACAGTCAAACAATCGATAGCTTAAATAAGCGTTTTGGCAATCGTGTTTTAAAAGGCATCGAAATCGGTTACATCGCTTCTGAAAAGGATCGGATCATCGACTATTTAGCCGATAAAGATTACGATTTAAAATTACTCAGTGTGCATCATAATGGTCAATTTGATTATTTAGATGACGAAGTCAAAGATATGGATCCTGCTATTGTGATTCCTCAGTATTTTGCACAACTTTCAGAAGCACTAGTTGTTATAGAAGCAGATGTCTTTGCTCATTTTGACTATGGTTTTCGGGTATTTGGTCTATCCGTTGCTGAATTTAAACAATATGAAGCGCAGTTTTTAACGATTCTAGATCAAGTAATCAAAAATAAATTGGCATTCGAATTAAATGCTAAGAGCGCTTACTTGTATGACAATTTAGCGTTATATGAATATGTCATCGATTTATATCTTTCACGTGGTGGTACCTTGTTTAGTGTTGGATCAGATGGGCATTACCTTGAACATTTCCGTTTCCATTTCGATGATCTTTTTGCTCTGTTAAAAGCAAAAGGTGTGACGGAATTAGCGATTTATCAAAAAGGAAAGCGAATTATGGTTCCATTACCAGTCTAAAAAAACGTCCTCAGCATCAAAAGTGAGGACGTTTTTTTAGATTTCTTTTTCTAAAATCGGACAAATACGATCTTGTTTTCCTAAAGGAAAATGTTTGATCCCGATTTTTTTAAATCCATGACGTTCATAAAAACGAATACCTGCATGATTTTTTTCATAAACAGTCAAACGTAAATAACGTTTTTGTTTCGTTTTAGCATAACGATTCGCTTCATCGAGTAACCGTTGCCCTAACCCTTTGTTTTGATAATCTTTGAGCAGATAGAGCCGTTGAATCTCTATAGCATCTTTTTCATCATTGACTTTCACATAACCAATGAGTATTTGATGATCCTTAATACCAATAAATTTACTGGTTGACTGTGCCAATTCTACTGCCAATATTTCAGTTGTCAATTGTGTCTGTAAATATCCTTGCATATCAAGTGGATCTGCGCCATCGATAAACGATTCATAAAAACTGACAACACTTACAACTTGTAAAGCATCTAGATCATCATAATCTAAATACGCTAGTGTGATTTGATTGTTCATCTAACTCCTCCTTTTGACATAGTATACTATAAATCACCCGTGGTGCTAGTTAATTTTAATATCCTAAAGAATATCTCAAAGTTCCTTCAAAACGTCGTTGTGCTCGACTTAATAGAACACTGTAAGCCAGTAATATGCTTTCAAATCTACTCTCTAGCCCTTTAACAGAACGTGAGTTGAAATTTTGACAACCTAATTTTTCTAAGGAAGAAAAAACAGACTCAACTGTTTTTCTTTGTTTTCCAAGTAAGCTGTGGTCTAGTTTTTCTGATTTATCCATGTTTTTACGTGGCGGAACGGATATAGTAATGCCCTTAAGGGCAAGCTTTTCATGGATTTTATGGCTAATATATCCTTTGTCCCCTAGGATATTGGGAAGATTCGCTTCTTCCGATAAAGTCTCTAACACTTTCACGTCATGGACACCTGGATTCGTGATTGAGTAAGTAATCGGAAAGCCAGTCTTAGTAACGATCATATGAATTTTAAGACCATAAAAATAAGATTTTTTTGTTGAGTTATAGCCAACTTTGGCTATTTGATTCAATAGTTTTGCTTGTCTATTTCTAACTGGTTTACATAATGGACTAGGAAAACTATCTATAATTCCGACTAGTTCACTTTTGGTGAGCTTCTTGATGAAAAAGTATCGAATAATCTTGATAGTGTAAGCTAAGTTTGAACTTAAGCGAGTGAATCGACTCCTACTAGGAAAGTCACCATTAGGAAATAAGACGGAACAAACCACTCTATACGTGGCTCTTTGGCTAGTATAGCCATTAATTATGCCCCATATAACACAAGCAATAATCACTGTATCGCGTTGCTTCAGTTGATCAGTATTTCTTCGGTTTTTAATCTTATCTGGTACACAATTGTGGTATATGTTAGAAACAGTTCTCATAATTTCCTTGAATGTTATAAAAGTATCTGTATAATGTTCAGTATATTTTGATGAACGCATATGTAGTCCTCATTTCTTGGGAGTTTTGAGACTACTATATGCGTTTTTTTGTTGATTTACCAACATGTTTAGACATTTTCCTCTAGGAAAAAATTAACTAGCACCACGGGTAAAATACTTTAATTTTTTAGGTTCTATAATATTTAGTGTTGGTGGAAAATCTGAGAGTGTAAAATACATTTGCGATACAAATAATATTAAACCAATAATTATTTTAAAAGAATATCGTAAATGGAGTTTCTTAAAATTTTTTACAAATAAATCATAGGAAATAAGTAAGCTAATTACTATAATTGAATACAATATTACATAAAGCAAATGTAAAAGTCCCATAGACATTTCTCCATTTCTTTTTGACTGTATACTAAGACTATAAGTATGAGATTTTACCTTTTCATTCCAACTATATAAATTTATTTTGCATATCTTTTTTCTTCTCTTATTTTATCTAGAATAAAACTTGTTTGACTATAATCAGTTAGTTCACGTATTACTTTTTTCATCGTACGATCAACAGCGCAAATACCAAACATATCAGAATAGAAGTCAGTTATTGATTTAATTGGACTAAACAATTTTTCTGATAATTCAGTTTTTTTTGAGTAATTCATTTCTAAGTACCCTTTGTCTACTAGCCGATCAATAACTAAATAAGCTGTATTCAGCTTAAATTCTGGGTATTTTTTTACAAAGTTACGTTTTGTTATCCCTCCCTCGCATTCATATAATGAAATCAAAACTCGGTATTCAATTTTAGTTAAATCTACCATCTTCAATTTCACCTCTAATAGTCCATAATATATAAAAAAATGAAGCTTGAAAAAAAATACAAATGTTACATCAAACCTCAAAATAAGTTTCTTCCTAATTATTCCAATATTTAGAATTCTATCATAATTTTTGTATCGTTTCACAAACTTCTTGATAGTTTTTATTTCCTCCGGATAAATTATAAACTTGTTTAAATCCTTTGTTCAGTAAAATATTTTGTGCTGCATTTCCAGTAACGCCTTTATTACAATAAGTTACTGTCACACATTCTTTATCCAATTCCTCATATCGATCTCTTAACTCAGCTAAAGGTATGTGAATTGCTCCCTCAACTTTCGAAGTTTCAAACTGTTTTCTTGATCTGGTATCAATAATTTGTAATTTTTCGCCGCCATCAATTCTTCTCAATAGCTCTATAGGGGTCATTAACGGGGTATCATTATTTATATCGTTGTTCAAAGCCATCCCAGTATAATGAATGGGATCTTTTGTTGTAGAAAAAGGTGGAGCATATGCTAAATCCAAGTGAAATAAATCTTCAGCAGTTGCGCCAAATGAAATAGCAGTAGCAAGCACATCGATCCGCTTATCTACCCCATCATAACCTATGATTTGAGCCCCAAGTATCTTCCCATTTTCTTTATTTGCGATTGCTTTGATCACCATTTCTTTACCATTCATATAGTCCGGCTTATTAGGTTTAATATTATATAAAGTAGTAATAGCTATATTATTTGCTAAAGCATCTTTTTCTGTGAGACCAGTTTGAGCAATTGTTAAATCAAAGAATCGTAAAATACCAGTTCCTAAGATTCCCTTGTGTCGTAGATTGCCACCTGTAATAACATCTCCTGCGATCCTTCCCATTTTATTGGCTGTTGAAGCTAAAGGTCGATAAATTGGTCGCCTAGTTATGCGATCAAAACTTTCTGCAACATCACCTACAGCATAAACATTTGGAAAATTGGTTTCTAACTTATCGTTTACTTCTATAGCTCCGGTAATTCCTAATTTAATTCCCATGGATTTTGCTAATGCGGTGTTCGGCTTTACTCCGGTAGCTAATACAAAAATATCTGCCGAAAAGATAGTTCCTTTAGCCGTTTCAATAGACTTCAGACTACCATCACCGTTAACTTTTCTGACGGTTTCTTCAGGGAAAAAGGCAATGTTTTTCCTTTTCATTTCATTAATGATTCTTGAAGACATGTCCCAGTCTAAATGGGACATGGGATATTTACTTCGTTGAAGTAACGAGACCTCAAGACCTAGTCTCTGTAACTGCTCGGCCATTTCTAAACCAATATATCCAGCACCAATGACAACTGCTTTTTTTGGCTCGTTTTCATCTACAAACTTCTTGATACTTTTCCCACTCGAAATATTTTTCACCTGAAAAACATTCTCAAAATGTCTATTAACAAATATTTCTGGGGTATTATAAACCGATCCTGTGGCCAACACTAAAACATCAAAATTATTGGTAAATGATTTTTTTGTAATTAGACTGATTCCGTGCACCAATTTTTTATCATAGTCAACCAGAGTTATTTCATGAGAGGTATGAATATCTACGTCGTACCTTTTTTTAAACCATTCAGCATTACGAGGCGTCAGTTCATCAAAGTTTTCCACTTCTCCCCCCACTGCATATGGAATCCCACAAACTGCGTAAGACACATCCATATCTTTATCATACAAAACAATCTCTGCATCTTCAGTATTTCTTCTTGCTTTTGCAGCGACACTTGTTCCAGCAGCGACAGATCCAATAATGATGATTTTCATTTCTCCACACCTATCCTTTATACGTTCTTGATTTCACTCAAAGATTCCGGATTTATGAACCAGTCTTTTGTTTTATTAGAAACCTTAACTAAAATTAACATAACTGGCACTTCCACAAGTACGCCTACGACTGTTGCTAAAGTTGCTCCCGACTGTAATCCAAAAAGTGATATTGATACCGCTACTGCCAACTCAAAAAAGTTACTTGCTCCTATCATTCCAGCAGGAGAAGCAATATTGTGTGGCAACTTCCAAAATCTTGACAAACTATAAGCAATTGTAAATATTAAAATCGTTTGAATCGTTAAAGGAATTGCGATCAATAAAATATGCAATGGATTGGAAATAATTCTTTCACCTTGGAAGGAGAAAATAATGATCAGAGTTAGTAATAAACCAATAATCGTCACTGAATCAAATTTCTTCAAGAAGACATTTTCAAAATAGGTTAAACCTCTTTTTTTTATGATCAACACTCGAGTAATGAAGCCTAAAAACAGTGGGACAACTACAAATAGAACAGTTGACAGTAATAAAGTGGCTAAAGGGACACTTACATTATCAACGCCTAGCAAAAAAGCAACAATAGGTGCAAATAATACTAGGATAATTAAATCGTTGATTGCGACTTGAACCAAAGTATAGGCAGAGTCACCTTTTGTTAGGTAGCTCCACACAAAAACCATCGCTGTACATGGTGCAGCTCCTAGAATAACCGCACCAGCGACGTATTCTTTTGCTAGTTCTATTGGAATCAATTGTTGGAAAATCACATAAAAAAAGAGTGCTGAAATGCCATACATCGTAAACGGTTTAATAAGCCAATTAGTAACGCACGTGATAACTAATCCCTTAGGTTTTTTAGCAGCACGAACAATACTGGTAAAATCAATTTTTAACATCATAGGATAAATCATCAACCATATCAAAATAGCCGTTGGAATTGAGACCTGAAAATACTCAAATTGACTTAATGTATCAGGGATAGCTGGAGCAAACTGTCCAATCAATATTCCGATTATCATACACAAAATTACCCATAGAGTTAAATACTTTTCAAAAAAGCCTAACCCTTCAGCTTTAACTTTTGATTTCATTTTTACTTTCCTCCTACTTAGATTCTTCTTTTACTTTGCATACACAGTTATCTTCATTATTTACAAGTAATTGTTGAATAGATTCCATAAATTCTACAACAAATTCTTCCCTCAATGAATAATGGTGCCATTGCCCTTTTTTACTTACACAAACGACACCCGCTTTTTCAAGTACTTTCATATGATGAGAAAGTGTAGGCTGCGTAAAATCAAAATATTCAAGTAAATCACATGCACACAAACTACCGCAAGAAAGCACATCTACTATTTTCATACGATTTGGATTCGCTAGAGATTTTAATACTAATGAAAGAGATTCATAATTCATTTTTCGACCCTCCTTATATAGATGGTTGTCTATATATGTAATATAGACAACCATCTATATAAGGTCAAGTTGTTTACTCATAATTTCTAAGTAAATAGGAATTAATAGCATAGTTAGTACTCTCACTGTAGGTTAATTTAGCATAGAAAAACTGTTAAAGAATATTCTATCTTGAACTCTTTTATAGTTATAGCAATCAAAGAGAGCTCATAAACCCTTAAGTTTCTGACCCTTTTGTATTAAACTTGAAAATAGAAAACCATATTATTCTCATCTATTTTTGTCTTAGCGGCACAATAAATCGACAATATCAAGAGCACCCTATCCTAACAAAAAAGAGAACAATAATTGTCCTCTTTCTAATTAGATCTTTATAAATGTAATTAAAGCAGCGATTCCTGTTAGGACTGCAGGGACGAACATTACGTATGTTGATTCAATTACGTATGCATCTACAAGGTATCCTTGCATTACAGAAAATGCAAGAACTGAAATGATATTCAATATAGTAATTATATAAAGTAAGTAATTTTTATATTTTTCTCGATTATTATCCTTTTTATAGACTATAAGTAACAAAAACACTTGTAGCAAAAATGGGACAACAGTAAGAAAAAAAACGATATTTTCTAACATCAAATCAACCTCTATTCTAAAAAATTATTTATGCTACCAATTTGATCGGTATAAGATAAGCGCTCTTTAGTTTTCATATTTACTGTAGTTGGAACTTCGGTTATCTCTAACTCATTAATATACCATAAAGTAGAAGGATTAGTTTCTTTTGTGTCCGTATCTATAATCAAGAATTTTTTATCTTCATATTGAGAAGATAAAAATAGTTTAGGAGCAAATGCATTGCAATACGGACAAGATTCTCTTGTAAATAGTACATAGTCAAAGTTATTAATATCTGATTTAGTAGTCACTGAAGTTTTTGCAGAGATTTCTTTTTCATAATAACTATATGAAAATACTGATCCAGAGGTCAACTGATTTTTAAACAAAAATAATACAAGCAAAATCGAGATCAAAGCAAAAATACTTGAAATAACTTTAATTACTATTCTCATTAAGGATTACATGCCTTTGCAACAGTAGCAGCATAGCTAACATCTGGTCTCCACGGCTCAATATTCCATGGAGTTTTCATACCACTGGCCCATTGTGCATGACACAAATATTGATCTAGCATACCATTTGTGTTTTTCCAATTCTTATCATTTTTATGTTTAGGCAATAATTTGTTCCAAGCGTTACCAATATGTGCAGCTCCTCCATTTCCTGAAGGAAGGTTTTTGGTTAATATAGCCTTAGGAGTTATACTCAAAGATACTTTACCATCTCTAGTGATCCATTTTACCGAAGAAAAATAATCTGAATGACTGTAATCACTTACCGCTTTTGCTAATGCTTGAATTTGTACAGGTTGTGTATAATCTAAAGCCCATGAAACCTCCGATAATACATCATTGTTTTCGACTGCTATTTGAACTTGTTCCTACTTAGGAGATAGTTCCACGGTGTCCTCACTATTAGAGATAGAATCTGCTGATACGATTGATGTGCTACCAATAACAGAACCTAAAATAAGCATTGACCAAATAACTTTTTTCATTTAAAATCCTCCTTTTTTAAAAATATACCATTTCAAATAGTATCTGAAAAACCTTTTATTCCTTGAATAAATTCATCTGAAAGTTTTGTGATATCATGCATTTCTACCTACTGTTTTTTGTCAAAAATTGATTGATAACTTTTTCTGACATGGCCATCGATCTCACAATACCCAACACATCGGTAGCCACCTTGGTCCATCCCTAAACGAAATCCTCCGATTCCTGAAAAGATCTAAAAAGGTGCCCTTATTTTCTGTTGTACCATTTTTCATTGTTCACTCAGTTTCTTCATGCGTATGAAAGGTGTTTCAAGTACCTGATGGATTAAGAATACCGAGAAAATGGTTGTTTATATTTCGGAACAATGGTGGCAATTAGACCTTTTTTAAGAAAGAAAAGTGATCTTTTTTGCCCTCCATGTTCCAGCCGCCTCCACCACTTAAGAGGGCCAAAAAATAGACGTGCAAGGCACGTCTGTAGAGCAAAAGGTTGATATTTCACTGAAATCTTGCTATACTAAATATGTAAAGAGGAGTTGCGCGAACAACTCCCCTACAGCACCGTTTAAGACGGTGGCAGTACTATTATTTAAACGAAAATAACCGTGACCTGCTAAAGTAGACGGTTATTTTTTTTTGTCATTTTTCACTGCTGTTAGGATGCCAAAGATGATCGTTGCGATTAAAGAACCGAAACTAATCATTAGCCCTAATGCTTCAGCTACAGACAAAAAGCTTCTCCTTTCTAAAGAGTGAACACTTACTTTCATAAGCATCACCACCTTCCAAAAGATAGCCACCGTCACAAACTTTACTGTACTCATATTATACCATAACCCACGCTGAAAACCTATATTTATCAAGGTTTTTAGCGTTTTTTTATCAACATTATTTAAGCCAATAAGCTTGTTCCTTCAGTCGCTCCAGCTACCACCATCGCTCCTTCAGAAACCGTGTTGTGGACACAACCCGAAGTGATCAATAGAAAAAAGTACCAACATCAGGCAGAGATCTCTTGTTCTTTTAAAGCTAAAATAGACAAAGCATTCGCAAACTGCAGTAAGCTGGATTGAGAATCATCGACGATCACATTTTTCTGATAATGGATCCGATCGCTCACATGATTGATAATCCGTAGACAAAACGCATCAAAAAAATCTTTCGTCTCCGATCGGTGATTTCTGGTTTATATGGATGGCTAATGGCCGTCAGACCCAAAGAAAATAAGTGGTGAAAATAAAGAAACTCTTGTTTGAACTGCTGATTTTCTTGAACAAAGCTAGAGTGTTTGATTTCTGGTATATCTTGGTCTAAGAGCGAATACGTTGAATGGATCGGCGACATCCTCGTCAATCCCATCCTTTCTCTTGAAACAAGATAACTAGAGAACATCGATCCGATCTCTCTTTTGGTTTTATCCCAATCAATCACCTCTTTTTCAGGTAATTCAAATTGGTGAACATCAAATAATCGCACGTTTTTCCTCTTTTCATATTAAAGTAGTCACTGTTCGAGAGACTTTTTTCTTTGATGTTCGCCCTCGTTTACTTGATAGACCAGCTCGGCTGACCGTTTGTTTGTGCTTGATGGTCAAAGACTCTTGAAATTTGCGCACTGTAGTCTCTCTTCAGACGTTCCAACTTTCTTTTTGCTCTTGCTAATCGACTATTGTCTATTTCTTGTCGATTATTGTCCTATTCTTCCATCAAATTTCCCTCCAAAAAAAGACCGGCTTTCGCCGATCTTATTTTTTTTATTCTGCTATTTACTAATTGAAAGTAACTCTAACAATTTTTAAATTGTTCTATCAGTTTCCTTGAAGGTGGTTTACGATCAATTTTCTAAATACTTAGTTTATTTAGTATAAGAAAGTTTAAACTTTACATATATTTTTCTTGTACAAGGATTAGTTCTTCTTGTCTATGATAAAATTTATTAAACAGTTTGAAAGTAAAAACTATTCAAAGAAAGTGGGCGATAACAATGGGATTTTGGTATTTTTTAACGTTAGCTGTCGGTATAACTTTGTTGATCATAAGTGTTTCAAATAAAGAAGTATCTAGATCAACCAAATTCGTAATAGCCTGTTTTGTTTTAGGGATCTTGTTAGTCATAGGTAGTCTACTTTTATTTTTACCAGGCAGCTCTTCGATTATTGAGCAACTACTTCAACTAAATTAGCTTCGTTATTAAAAGCCGACTTTCTAAAAAAAGAAAATCGGTTTTTATTTGTACTGGTCGAAAAAAATTTTTCTACGGCTGATTTTGACTTTATTTTAGATCCAGCTGAACGATCAACGGCTCCCCTTCTTGCGTTGCTTCATCCAACATTAAAGAATAAACATCGGCATCCTCTTTCGTGATACGTACCTGTTGCGCACTCATTTCGCCAGCACCCACTTCTTGAATACGCATCATTTGGTTCTCTGGATCCACGCTATTGATAAAGTAATAATTTTCCATGACTTTCCTCTTTCTCCTAATTGAATAGGTCTGACTCTTGACTCATTTTTGCTTGTTCGATTTCACGCTGCAGCTTTTCAAAAGCTACTTTATTTTTGAATTGATCAAATTCATTGCTCGTCACCCGTTCTAGGTGTTTGACTTGATTTGTGACCGACCGACGATACTTGAATGATTCCTTAAATGGTTTGATTCGCTCATTTGGATTTCGCTTTGGCGGTGATCGACTTTCATTCGTTTCTTTCCCCTTGAAGTACTCCTGTTTCATTCTATTGTATATTTCTTTGTTAGGGTTTTGTTTACCTGATAGCGAAGACGGACGGAAAGGGTTGTCTTGTTGGGAAGAATCATTTTCCTTTTTCAGTTCTTGGAGGATACTGTTTCCTAATCGATAATATATGCCATCCGGCCCGTACATTCGGCCCTCGTAAAATGATTTTTTCTCTTTGTTAGGATCTCCCTCACCATAAGTAGCTTTCTTGAAAATATCTTCCTCTTTTGCCAGCTGTTTGAATT
This sequence comes from Enterococcus sp. R12, assembly GCF_058135755.1. Taxonomy (NCBI): domain Bacteria; kingdom Bacillati; phylum Bacillota; class Bacilli; order Lactobacillales; family Enterococcaceae; genus Enterococcus; species Enterococcus sp. R12. Next base: position 17,984 of record NZ_JBYUWI010000002.1, on the reverse strand, counting down.
CTTCAAAATGGCCATTGTCTTTCATGGTATTCAGTAATTCAACCAACATATCATAATCAATAAATAGATGAACGACTATTGGTAAATGACAATTCCTCACGACTAGGCAGCATTGGATGCATCAACGTAAACCGATAGTCTTCCGTTCGTTCACTCAGCCAATCTATCCAAAGCTTTAAACCGGTTTCTACAGTAGGAACGCTGTGAGGTACTAGGTCTTGTCTCAGATCGTACCAGTCAAGATGATTAATCAGCCTTTTTGATTCGTCCACTCACGGAAAATCGGGATTAATTCCGGATAATACAGTTCGAGCAGCATATGCGTATCAAAGTAGCTTATAGTTAAGCCAAGCCTAGTTAAATAGTCCAGTTGGGCATCAAACTCTTTTATCACTTCAGCTTGATCGATTTGCCCCCCTGGCAGTCCAAATCTGGGAGGGAAGAGTCCATTTACCTCAATCAGCGAAGAATTTGACTGGCTTCAGTCATTGGAAACCACTTCAGATAGTCCCATTCCGATGTATCCTTAACAAGAACAAGCAAGTGGACGGATTTATAGTCCACTTGCTTGTTCGATAAATTTATTTGATATAAATATATTGATTCGATATAATTTTCACAATATTTAAACTTTTCAAAATATTAAATGTTCGAGTAAGAAATTCGAAAGAAAGGAGAAGATAAGAAAAATATGAAGTGCTCAAAAAAATGGTGATTGTAGTTATTTTGTTTTTTGTGGTATTGAGTGGGGGAGTTACAGGACTTGCTACAGTTCAAAACAATAAACTCTCTGATTTGTATTCCCAAGTTTCAACATGGGAAAAAACTGGGAGAACGTATACTACCAATGAAAATGATATTGGGTATTCTGTTGTTGAACTTAATACTGAAAATATATTCGAAGTGCCAGCCAGTCTTCCTATTACAGCTACAGATTATGAAAATGGCGTATTAGTTGATTACGATGGAAATGACAATGATTTTCAAGTGACATGGACAAAAAGCGGAAATATCAGTGAAACGGTACACATGGATTCGAGTTTTAACGTTATAGACGAAACAACTGGAAAAACAGTTTCTAGTGAAGATATAAAAGTTGTTAAATATGTTTTTACTAATGCGAAAGATAAGTGGAATCAAATCAATCAAAATTAGCAATAGTTTGAAGTGTTGTGCATGAAGAAATATTTGTTTTTATTGGGAGTAGTTTTGTCTTTGGGCGTATTGTTTTCTAAAAATGTTGAAGCTTCAGAAACGAAGGTTGCTACTATTGACAACGAAACGGTAGTTTTAGAAAAAGTTGAAGACTTAGAAACAATTAGCTCGATTTTAGAAGAATATGGTTACTCGACAGAAGAAGTTGGATCTGTATATAAATATACTGTTGAAGATCCTATACCAGTTTTTAATCGCACACGTGCTTACAGAGTGGATGTTCTATCTGCAGCTTATAGAAAGCATAAAATTGCTACAGGAGCAGCAGTTGGGGACTATTATAATAAGCGCTATAAGGCTTTAAATGTTCGAAATGGTTATGAATGGGTAAGTGGGTATGCAATTTATATCAAGCAAGTAAGCACGACAGAGGAAGTTCTGGATCATATTCGAGTTTATAATACATGGTAATATGCCATCTAAAAAAGTGATTCTTGAAAGGAAATAAGAGGTATTTAGAAATGAAAGTATTATTAGGCTCACAAGTAGACATTCTATTTTTAAACGATAAAATAGAAAATATTAGAGGTACAGTAATAAATATTTTTGAAGATTCTATGAGAGTAGAAGTTGAAACAACAAAAAAGCACTTAATCATATTGAAAACAGCAATCGCAACAATAACACTTTTGGATTAACTCAGTTAGTTTAAATATTAGTTAACACAAGACGCCCGTCAATCAAACGATTGACGGGCGTTCTTTGTGATTTTCAATTGGTCTAGCTATGTTGGGAGCCTAAAACGTCGGTAAATCAAGCTTCTTCTCTTTGGGTCTTTTGTGAAGAAATCGGGGGGACGAGTTGGAACGGTGTTATGTTCCAAACTGGACTCGTCGCAAGATAAGCGAAATGTTGCTTTTCTAACAAGCGTAAAATGTAGCGGACTTGATCCGCTGTTTTGTCGGACGTAATAGCCAGGCATTCCACAAAGTCAGCAGGCAAGGAGAAAACGGAACGATTCGCTGTTCGCCACCCCGTGACGCCCGTGACGATTGTGGGATCGAATTCATACTGTCGACAAAAATCACCCACTGATAAACCAAGGTGACCTACGATATACGCAGTCACAGGATAGCTGTCAACGTAAGCTGAAAACGACATACACAATTCATCCTTTCAACGCTATCTTAGGTTTCACGGAAAAAGTGCCACCACTTCTTCTGTCCTTCTTGTTTCAGTCGCACGACTTCATTTTCAGGAGTAAATTTCCCCTTATGTTCTGAGGGGGTCTCATAACCACTTTGAGACGTTTTAAAATTTTTGGTATCATTGTTGCATTCTTTGTTTAAATCTTCTGAGAAGTGTTCCTGCGACGTCAGAAACAGTATTTGTTTGTTCGCTTGCAAAGTTAGTTGTTGTTGCTGATCAAGAAGTTTTTGTTGTTGGGCTAATAACGACTGTAGCTGATCAATTTGTGCATCCTTTTGTTGCAACTGTGCAAACAACTTCGTTTCTATACTGTCAGAGCTTGCTACGTCAGGAATTTCGAACGCTTCAAGCAACTCAGCGCGTCCTAGCCACGTCCTAGCTTGTCAGCAAGGTGCAACACTCCCGACCACAGAACTGTCTTATACCCTTGGCTGTTTTTGGCAAGGTACGTTGGTTCTAGGTTGTCAGCATGTTTCCTCATAGCTTGTCTGCTGATACCAAAAAGTTCAGCAAGTTCTTTTACTGTCAACATTTGTTTTGGTTATCTGTCCGTTGTCACAAGGGTGCCACCTCGTTTGTTTTTCTTTTAGTATACATGAATTCGCTTTGCCAAGCGAAACCGATTGAATGCAGCAATCAAAGTAGAGGAACATGTAGTAAGAAAACTACATGTTTTCTTCTAGTAATTTTAGTATATAGTCGTCCGCTATGATCTCACCTTGCATGATCAGCCGTAAATGGTCGAAAGGGATTTTTGTGGATTTACTGAGTTGGTTCAGTTCTTCCTCACTCTTGATCCTTTCATAAATTTTTTTGGTTCGTTCGATTCGATCCCATTCTGTATTGGTCAAGTAGCGGGAAAGTTCATAGGTTAGCCGAGAATCCTCTGCACCGTGCACAAGATCAACTCCTCTTTTTATGGATTATTATAAAGACAATAGAAAATAAAGAAACAACTGATCACTTGAATTGTTCATGTTATACTCGTTAATGGCAACTGCCCCGTGAGGGGGTGTAAATATGCTAGAAACTTTAATATCGCTGATTATCGCTCCACTATTCGTGGGTCTAGTACTCTTACTAGTTGATCGCTGGCTAGACGATTAGCCGATAGTCGAAGCAGTTGCCTTCTGGCCCCAACGCTGGAGTCGCAACAGCGCAAAAAAAGCCCTCCTATTCGCAGTAGGAGGGCTTTTTGGTGTAAACATGCTTGTTCTTTAATATCGCTTCGCACATTTATTATAGCAAGAAATTTTGAAAAAATCAAAATGCAGCAATCAGTACCGATCGTTTTTTTACATTAAAACTATTTGCGATTTTCTGTCTAAAAAAGTTGGTTACATTCTCAACTTTTATCGGTCAAAAATGTAACCAACTTTAAAAATGCTCAATCCCTTGCAGCACTAAGGTTTTTCTGACCTCGTTACATGTAGGAAGTCGTTTCCTAACCCCCCTATTAGTAAATGGGGGTTCACGGTCACTTCTGCTCTCACAGCAAGCTGAAGTGACACCAGAAAGGCTACAAGGATTTTTTGCTAGCGCAAAAATCCTACAGCGTCTGCACAGCAAACGCTGTACGCCATTTCTCTTTTTTATCATAACGAAAGTAAACTATTTTGCAAAGTTTTTTCTCTCTAACTAATCAAAAGTTTTGTAAAAATTGATCAATGGTATCTGCGCTTCAACCCTTTACTTTAAATGAGTCGCTCGTTTTAAAATCATAAATCATTACACAATCTGCTTCTATATTTTCTTTGAGAAGTGGGTTTCTTTTTTGGTTTGTTTCTGCGTTGATTGCACGTAGTGTAATAAGGTCGATCTCTTTTTTTAATGCGCTACTTAATTTACTTTTTAACCGAATCACATCAAATATATTTTGGAGCAAAGACCCCTCACCGTCGATTAAAATATCTAAATCACTGGTTTCTGTTGCTTCGTTTCGAGCGTATGACCCAAACAGAAAAGCTTTTTTTATTTTCCATTCTAAAAATATTGGTGTACATAATTTTTGAATGTCACTAATTGTATAAATCAAATAACCGAACTCCTTGTCTTCAATTTGAATATTAAAATAAAAATGAAAAGCGACAATTATACTCACCGTTTAGGAAAAAATATTGATAAAAAAGGGAAGGAACAGGTAAATCGATTGCTTCTTTTAGATCAAAAAAAGGGAAAGAGCATAAGGTAGATACCCCCACCTTCTAGTTAGAAGGTGGAAAATAGGCTGTGCCTATTGGGTTTTAAGAGATTTCAAAGTGATATCATTGCGGCTTTTTTAGTGGCACCCAGATACCACTACCGATGGCACCTAGGTGGTACTTTTTGTAAAAAGTGCCACCTAGGTGCCACCATCAACCCTCAATTATTTTGGTAAATATTGGGAAACAATATCATTAAAATCACGTTCTTTTTTGACATCTTCTTGAACAGATTTGACCTTTTTCTTTTCTTCTTTCTTTGATTCGTCCTTCCTGTTTTTAAAGCGATAGTTCTTATTTCGAACAACTTTCTTACTCATTGTGACTGCTTCTTGATAAACATCAGAAGAAAAAAAGTCTTGTATTTTGGTATGATCTTGCTCCAATTTTGCATTGGTCATAATCTCTAATAAAGACAAAGAATCCAATACTTTTTTTTTCGAAATTTATTTCTTTTCTCACCCGATTAAGTAATTCAAGCAGCGCATATCGAATCATCGGACTATCTTTAATATCCACGTCAACGGGCAGATAGGTTTTTAATTCTTTCAAAGCATCTTCATGTTCCGTGTCTAAAAATACCGGAATTCGTTTCTTTGACATGTTATCTCACACACCTTTTTTGAGTTCGTCAATTTTCGATTCAATCAACTGAATCGTCTTTTCGATATCAGAAATTTTGGTTTGATTATCTGAAATGTTCCCTTTAAATGATTCAATCGTATTCTCCAAAGTGGTGATTGAATCTTACGTTTTTGCTAACTACTCTCCGACTTGATATTCTTTTTCTTCAGTGAAAGAAGCAATTTTTTCTCGTGCATTTTTTATTTCTTCGACAAGAGATTTGTTCTCTTCCTCAATCATTCTCGGATATAATGAATTTTTAGAATTTGATAATTTCATGAATTTATAAAGAAACTAGACTTTTTGAACCGATCCCCAAAAGTTAGATTCTTAGTCTAACTTATAGGAATCATTTTTTTTATGATAAAATTTAGTTGTGATTTTAAGAAAATAAATGGACAAAATTATCGTAACGATAACTCTTAAATAACAATGAAATGAAAGAAAAGACGAGAATCTTCCAGTACTTCGAGAATCTTGTCTTTTCTTGTTGAATATAAAAAACCGAAAATAGATATATTTTAAAGGCTCTTGTCAATAAATCTAATGGTAATAAGTCAAGTTGAAGATTGAAAATATTTTTATTGTGTAACCTGTTTTGAAGCGCACTTAACTAGCTCCGTCTAAAATCAAATTTTTTACAGGGGATTTCAAAGGTTTGCGTCAATAACAGAATGTTATTTACCTATTACTCTCCTTGGCAACGCGTAGAGTCGATGGTTACGTAGTAGCGTATCCACAAGACGCGTAACTTAAGACGATTGCTCGTTTGTGTTTATATTTGGGACCTCTTTACATTTGCTTTGATAAAAAACTTTATATTCAGGAAGATACTTTTTTATAGAGTTGGTAGCTTTAACTAAGTAGTATCCAAAATAGCGATTCCCTTGTTTTGTCAGAGGTGTATTTTATGACTGACAGTTACCAGATTGTTTGACTTTCGAATATAAGCCTGCATATTTTGCCAATTTTGTTTGATTTTCCAATCGTTCAATTTGACCGATTTCAACGATTAATTAAGTGGAGTACACCTTTCCAATACCTGGAACACCGGGCAAATATTGATATTCTCGAATGCCGACAAATAATTGCTTGATTGCTTTTCCAAGTCTTTGATGTTCTTTTCAAGCGCACGAATTTCACGTACAAGAACACTTAGAACGACATTGATGGATTCTTGTGCAAGTCTACCTAAACGATAACTCATGGTAATTGCACGTTGAATGATTTGGCAATTTTTTCTGGATCTTTAAAGCAACCTTTTCCTTCTTCTTGTAGTAAGTCACAGAACGCCTCTAAGGCTTCTTTAGCTATAGTCGCAGCATCCGCAATATTTCCATAGTTAATGCAATTCCTTTTACGGTATCTTCACCCATGACAACCATTCTAAAAATTTTCGCTAACTCGTCCATTCCAGCTGGAAAAGAATCCCAAAAATCAATATCATAATTACCATTTTAATGATTTGTATTCAAAAATCAGATGAATTGTTTGACGTGGCAATTAATAATAATACTTTAGCAATCAACAAGATGATTGACGGTATGTGGTTAAAGAAGAAAAATAGCTAGGAGATTTTTGAGAGATGACTGGTAAATTTAAAGATGAATTATTAACTGTTGTTGCAGATAATGATTTAAAAAATATTATTCAGTTAAGAAGATACTTTGAAAATCATAGTGATGAATTTACGTTCAAAAATATCACTCGTTTTCATCAAACCATTAATAATAATGTCGATGTTTTTGGTCTATATTTTGAGGGTAATCTTCAAAATTAAATGCACTTAAATATAAAAGCCCCCTGACGAAAGTCGAAGGGGGTTTTTATTTTGGTTTGAGGTTTGCATACCTACCGAAAAGGTAGAGTAGCAAAACGTCAAACAGGTATCAGCTAAATGCCACCATAAGGGTGCGCTGATACTCGGCTCAAAAGAGCCGACAGAGCCGTCTGCAAGACCCCTCGGAGAGCCCACACTTTACCTTGTAAAGTATAGTGGGTTATACTTTACAAGGAAGTAGTCACCGAATTCCAGTTAGAAATTACTTTGTAACTACGTTTTGAGGAGGAGTAAAATGCTTTCCTACGTTCGACATTACCCATTAGCGATAGCTAAATTAATGTGTCTGTGCTCTCCTAAAATCTGCTGATTTATTACTGACTAATACTGGAGGTTTTTTTATGGGACAGACAATCATATCTGCTATTGGTGTTTATATTTCCACCAGTATCGATTATTTAATTATTTTAATTATTTTATTTGCACAGCTATCACAGAATAAACAGAAATGGCATATTTATGCGGGGCAATATCTAGGAACTGGCTTACTTGTAGGGGCGAGTTTAGTTGCTGCTTATGTCGTCAATTTCGTGCCTGAAGCATGGATGGTTGGATTGCTTGGTTTAATCCCTATCTATTTAGGGATTCGCTTTGCAATTGTTGGAGAAGGTGAGGAAGAAGAAGAGGAAGAAATTATTGAAAGATTAGAACAAAGCAAGGCAAATCAACTGTTTTGGACAGTCACATTGCTGACAATTGCGTCTGGCGGAGATAATTTAGGTATCTATATACCTTATTTTGCTTCGTTAGATTGGTCACAGACCCTCGTGGCGTTGCTTGTGTTTGCAATCGGCATAATTATCTTTTGCGAGCTTAGTCGGGTGCTATCTTCTATTCCGTTAATATCCGAGACAATTGAAAAATACGAGCGAATCATTGTGCCCTTAGTATTCATTCCACTTGGACTATACATCATGTATGAAAGTGGCACGATTGAGACTTTTCTGAACTTTATTTTATAGATAAAAAAGCCCCTTAAATGGGGCTTTCAGACTGTAGACAAAGTACTAGTTTTTAGTGCTTTGTCTTTTTTTATCCGTTAAAATAAGAGTATCAATTGGAGGTGTATCCAGATGCTCTCAAAACAAGATATGAGTAAACGCGCACAAATCGGTTTCTTTTCTCTTGAAGACTTGGTCCCACAGGACCATTTATTGCGGCAAATAGATCAATGTATTGATTTCTCCTTTATTTATGAATTGGTTAAAGAGAAATACGATGAAATCCAAGGACGTCCTAGCTTGGATCCTATTCTTCTAATTAAATTACCAATGATTCAATATCTATTTGGTATTAAAAGTATGAGACAAACAATAAAAGAAATAGAAGTGAATATCGCTTATCGCTGGTTTTTAGGTTTGAGTTTAGAAGATCCTGTTCCTCATTTTTCAACATTTGGTAAAAATAGTGTTGCTGACCAATACTATTTGACACAGAACCATTTAACTTAACTTGATGCAAATAATAACTTATCTAAATCAAATATCTCAACATATTTTTGAGTATGCTGTTTAATTAAACCTCTCTCTTCCAATGATGAGAACTTACGACTTATTGTTTCTGGGGTTGTACCCAAGTACGAGGCTAGATCTTTTTTCGACATTGGTAAAGTCACATAAGTATGGTTTTCTTCATCTTCAACGTATTCTGATAGAAAATCAATAATACGAGACTCTACTTGCTCCATACCAACCTGCATCGTTTGCTTTTCTGATACCTGTAAACGTTTCGTAACATCTGATAGTATTCTTCTCATAATTTCTGGGTAAGCGCCTAAATAGTCATCCATATCCTTTTTATGAATTCTACATATGCTCACTTCTGATATTGCTTCAGCATAATTAGAATGGTAACTTTCAGTTTGAAAAATAGCCACTTCTCCCATAAAATCACCAGGATTTAATATGCGTACAGTTTGTTCACGACCAGATTCATTTAAGTTATAAACACGTACACGCCCATTATTTATAATATAAAGTGTGTCATCTTTATCACCATTTCCAAATAACAACGCATTCTTTGCATAATGTACTTCTTGCGCTGATTGCGCAATTAAACTCATTTGTTCTTCATTTAGGTGATTAAAAATCGGAACTAAACGTATACAATCTATATGACTATGGTGGTGATGGTGTGCCATACAGCTTTCCTCCTAATTAATCGTTATCTATATAGTCATCATCTTCTAACGCATCCTTGTTAACAAAGGCTTGAAGTTGCCAAATATTTATATCTAAGTAATCTTTATAACTAATTAGTAAATCTTCTAATGCATCATCTGCTTCTTCTTGTGCTAAACGCATTGCACGAACGGTAAATTCACGATTAGTCCTAAAATCTTCTACTAACTGTATGACCATTTCTTCAGCAGAATAATATTTTTCAGACGGATCTTCAGAAATTATTGTAAATTCCTGAAATTCAGTAGTTGTTGAAGCTGGCTTAAATCCTGAAGCTAGTAAACGTTCTGCAATCTTATCAAACCATGTCTCATTCTCATTGTATAAATTCTCAAAAACACTATGCAATGAATAGAAATTTGTGCCTTTCACATACCAATGATATTGATGTAATTTTACATGTAAGGTATGGATATTAGCAAGTATATGATCTGTGACAGCTACAGCATTAATCTTAGTATGATGAATGTGTTCTTTATATGCTTTTTCAGCAGCTAATTTTTCTTGTCTTTCATTTGCTGTTGTCATTTTATACACCTTCCTTTACTTTTGAACTAATAACTGAATATCCTAGGTTTTCAATAGCTCTTTCAATTGTACTCAAATTGACTTGTTCTTCATCAAAATCTACTTTTACCTTACTTGCATTGAACAGTACTTTTACAGAATCTTTTTCTACACCAGCTGTCTGTTTTAAACCACTTTCAATTTTTTTTAAACACGATGGACAAGTTAATGTTTCTAATTTTAATGTTGCTTTAGTCATATCTATCACTCCTTTAAATAAATTATACAGGACATTTCTTTTAAGATAATTGACATAGATCAATTATCTTAATTGATATCTTCTTAATCTCATTGCATTTAAAATAACTACTAAAATACTTGCCTCATGAACTAACATACCTATCGACATAGACATCCATTCACTAAATATTAAACTAACCAATAATATTATCACCACACCAACAGCAATTAGAATATTTTGTCTCATATTCGCATATGTCCCTTTAGCTAAACCTAAAGCATGGGGGAGACGATTAAAATTGGAATTCATTAGAACAATATCTGAACTTTCAATAGCCACATCTGTCCCATTTCCCATAGCAATCCCTACTTCTGCAGTAGCTAGAGAAGGGCTATCGTTCACACCATCACCAATAAAAGCAATAATTTCACCAGTAGACTGTCTTTCTTTTAGAAACGCTTGCTTGTCCTCAGGTAACATATCGCCATGAGCCTCGGTTAATCCTAGCTCCTTTTTAACTAAATTAACTGTGCCTTGATTATCCCCTGATAATACAGTGAGATTTTTAACACCAAGTGATTTTAATTTTTGTAGGTCTTGTTTAACACCTGCTCGAACTTGGTCACGGATTCCCATTAAAATAATTAACTTACGATCAACTGCCGTTAATACAATACTCTTCTTTTTTTTCAAGAACTCAAAAAAGCGGAAAATCCCAGATTTAAAAATCTGAGTTTCCGCTTTTGTCATTTCAAGGATGGACTATTGTCTCAGCCTCTTCTAATTTATTCTTAAGATATTTTTACTTTCTCTGCAGGTGCTGATACTTCTTTTTGTTCTTTTCGACCTTTCAACTTATACTTCATTAATCTCATGCCATTGAAAATTACCACCAAGATACTACCTTCATGAACCAACATTCCGATAGACATATTCATCCATTCGCTGAAGAAGACGCTGGTCAACAAGACCAACACTACTCCAATTGAAATCACGATATTTTGTTTCATATTATTTGCGGTGGCTTTTACTAATCCTAATGCGTGAGGCAAGTTGCTGAAGTTCGAGTTCATTAAAACGACATCGGATGTTTCAATCGCTACGTCCGTTCCGCTTCCCATTGCGATTCCAATGTCTGCTAAAGCTAAGGACGGACTATCGTTAACGCCATCTCCAACAAAGGCTACAATTTGACCACGTTGTTGAAGTTTTCCGATATAAGCCGATTTGTCTTCCGGCAACATGTGGCCGTGAGCTTCGGTCAAACCAAGTTCGCCGGCGACCACATCAACGGTTCCTTGGTTATCTCCTGAAAGAACGACTAGATTTTTCACGCCCAAGTCTTTTAATTCCTGCAAATTAGCTTTCACACCCGGACGGACTTGATCGCGAATGCCCATCAGTACTTTTAATTCACCGTCGACCGCTGTCAAAACGAGAGAGTTCCCTTGTTGTTCAAACCGTTTGACATCTTTTTGCACTTTTTTGCTGAGAGTGACATTTTCTTTTTCCATCAAGGCCACATTCCCAACAGCCACTCTATGTCCAGCTACACTTGAAACGATTCCGCCGCCTTTCACGACTTCAGTTCCTTCAACAGGATAAAAATTTGTTTCTCCAATTTGATTTAAGACCGCTTTTGCTAATGGATGATCTGATTCCCGTTCCACACTGGCCAGATAGCCAAGCGTTTCAGCAGAATCTTTTTCATACAGTTCAGTCGCTGCAACGGTTGGGTTTCCGACAGTTAAAGTACCTGTCTTATCAAATACAATTGTATCCACATTGCTGAAGTCTTGAATGACTTCACTCCCTTTTAAAAGAACACCGTTACGAGCACCATTCCCGATACCGGCAACGTTTGAGACAGGCACTCCGATAACTAATGCGCCTGGGCAACCTAGAACCAAGATGGTGATTGCTAACTCAATATTTTGACTGAACGCCCATACAACAATTGCCAGAACCAAGACAGCTGGTGTGTAGTATTTAGAAAAGCGATCAATGAACCGTTCCGCTTCGGATTTAGAATCTTGTGCTTCTTCCACGAGTTCAATAATTTTTCCAAATGTGGTGTCCTCACCAACTCGGTCAGCTCTGATTTGAATCGTTCCGTTTTCTAAAATGGTTCCTGCAAAAACTTCTGCATCAGCTAGCTTGTTGACCGGAACAGCTTCCCCTGTAATGCTAGCTTCATTGATATGCCCTTCGCCCGTAAGGACTGTGCCATCCACTGGAACTTTCGCACCCGTTTTAACGAGCAAGATATCCCCTTCATCTACATCATCCACTTCTACTTCTTCAAATTCGCCATTATCCATTTGTTTCAAGGCGCTTTCGGGTGCCATTTCAGTCAATTCTTTGATAGCAGATCGCGTTTGGTTCAATGTTCGTTGTTCCAAGTAGTGTCCGAATAAGAATAAGAACGTGACAATAGCCGATTCTTCATAATTTTGAATAAAAAGCGCACCAATCGCTGCAATACTGACTAAGACATCAATACTGATGACTTTGACTTTCATTGCTTGAAACGCTTGAATGGCAATTGGCGTAATCCCAAAGACAGAGGCGATGATTAAAGACCACTCTGAAAGTCCTACGTTTTCTAAAACAAAGTGACTGAAGAAACCGAGTGCGATTAACAATCCACTGATGACGGTGATAACATTTTTCTTGCTTAATATATATTGTTGCATGCTTTTTCCCTCCAAATTTAATTTCTCTTTTATTGATAAACACAGTATAAGATAATTGCCTAAGTAATTAATTGACTGACATCAAGTTTTGAAAAAATACGTGTCCCTTCTCACTATTTTTTTGATCTAACAGCCTCAATGACACTTATTCCTCTTTACAGTTATAACGATACCCTCTTTTTATCGAATAAAAATTTACGGCTATCAAGTTTAGAAAGTTCTCTTTTATCGTTTCTAAGCACCTCGAATCGGATTGCAACAAAAAAGCAATCCCGGAAAAATAGCTTTTCTTCCAGAATTGCCTAGTTCATTTAATCTGTTAAGCGGCCTTGACTTTTGCTTTAAGGACCGGATAGCCTACGTTTTCGATAGCTTTTTGAATCTCTTCAATCGAAGTGACAGCTGAATCAAAATTGGTTTTGACTTTGCTGGAGTTGAATAATACTTTAATGCTGTCTTTATCAATACCGTTAACTGATTTCAAGGCACCTTCAATTTTTTGCATACAACTTGGACAAGACAACGTTTCTAATTGCAATATAGCTTTTTCCATAATTCCTATCTCCTTTATTTGTTTTTATTTTATCCGCAGCAGATTAATGAACACTGCCTTTTCCTCTTTACAACTGTAGTATATCTCACTTTTAGCAAACGAAAATTGACGCATATCAAGTTTTGCACTTCTTTTTATCTTTTTGCTCAATTCACCATCTTAATAGTCTTTTTCTGCCCCTTATTGCCATCAGAATAATAATAAATTGGTGGATAGTCTTGTCTGCGTATAAACCATACTACAATCGCGCCAATAAACAGGGCCAGAGACAAGGCTTGTGAAACGCGGATCTACTCGCCAATCCATAAACTGTCCGTTCGCATACCTTCAATGAAGAACCGACCCACTGAGTACCACAAAACGTAACTCAAAGCGACTTCTCCTTGACGCAAAAGCTGTTTTCGGTTCCGTATAGTGACGATGAGGACAAAGCCCAACAAACTCCACAATGACTCGTATAAAAAAGTCGGATGGTAGTAGGTACCATTGATATTCATTTGTTCAATGATAAATTCAGGTAAATAAAGATTTTCCAAGAATTGACGAGTAACCGGTCCACCATGAGCTTCCTGATTCATAAAATTGCCCCAACGACCAATAGACTGGGCTAACAATACATTGGGCGCTAAAATATCAAGAACGAGTGCCAAAGAAGTACCTTTTTTCTTTGCATACCAATATAGCGTACCCCCTCCTGCAATCAATCCCCCATAAATCGCAATGCCGCCATTCCAAATCGCAAGGATTTGTCCTGGATTTTGCAGATAATAACCAAGTTCAAATAACACATAATAAAGCCGAGCGCCGAGGAGTCCAATCGGAATTGCCCATAAGGCCATATCGATAATGGTATCCTCTTCCAGTCCTTTTTTCTTTGCTTCCTTGGTGCTCAACTGGAGAGCCGCTAATATGCCCGCTGCAATAATGACTCCATACCAATGAATCACAACAGAACCAATCTCCACCGCATGGGGATTCAAAACGCCTAATACGAATTCCATTCTATTTGCTCCATTTCTTCAATTTTTCGCGTCATTCTAGTCATGGTGATGCTGAACAAGATTCCGGCTAAGCTCCATGGAAACCAAACAGTGAATACACTTTTATCTCCCTGGTCACTCGCTTCGTAATACGCCACTTTTCCGTGTCCGATTACGCCGGCTCCTTTTACAACTTCCTCTTCTTTTTCCATAGCTAACCTATCTGCCTCAACAACGTTAGACGTTTTTGCTTCGCCGCCAATCGTGTTCTTGGTGAAAGGGACGACAAAGAATGCACCCGCTGCTGACAACGTGATGGCAACTATCACCCAAAAATAATGCACATTCACCCCTACTTATTTTTACGTTTTGTTCGACAACCCTATCTTAAAGAAAAATAAAACAAAAAAACTTGAGGGTTATCATGTTTGTGCTTTTATTTTTCCAATGAATGAAGGTCGTTCTGTCTTAAAAAAGCCAAAAACGGACAGATGGAAGCAAAAGCACTGAGTTCTGTCCCGTTGTTAATGAAGAGCGACAGAACACCAACGTGTAGAAAAAAGTGTGTCCGATTATTCGCTGTAAAGCAATAAATCATCTAAATCCTGAATCTTGATCCTTTTCCCAGACAGCTGTTGAATCAATCCCTCGTCCTCCAATTCTCCAAATTTGCGACTGATGGTCTCAGGTGTCGTTCCTAAATAGGAAGCAATGTCCTTTTTTTCCATCGGCAGGGTGATGGTGGGAGAGTTGCCCATTTCAGGTTCCACATTTTCTGCCAAAAACAAAACTAAACGGGTAATGACACTCTCCAAGGCTACTTGTGTCGTTTGACGTTCTGAACTTTCTAACCGTTTAGACATTTCCGCCAATAGTTTTAAAGAAATAGCTGGGTATTGTTCCAGAAAATCTTGGACATCTTTTTGCTGAATCATACAGACAACGGTATCTCGGGTTGCTTCGGCATATTCCTCGTGTACTGCATCCGGGTTGAACAAGGTCCATTCTCCGGTGAAATCACCAGGGTTCAAGATCCGCACTAGCTGCTCTTTGCCAGAGTCTGCCAATCGATAAATACGGATTTTCCCACGATTGATAATATATAAAGTATCCTCTTTTTCTTGTGAACGAAACAGAAACTCTCCTTTTTGATACTGTTTCGTGTGGGCTTTTTCAGCAATGTAATTCATCGCGCTATCCTCTAAGTGATTGAATATTGGAACCAAGCGGATACAGGCTGCGTGGTCGCCAATTTCATGATGGGTATGTTTAGTCAATTCATTCTCCCCCTTTATTTATTTTGTTTATATTCGCTGCTTTTATTATATAAGTCTCTTACTACAAAAAAATTGATGCACATCAAGAAAATGGAAAAAGGACTGGAAAGAATTCCAATCCCTAAATCAGCTTCTACTTTTACCTTAATCTTCATCCTCATCAAGAGCGTCATCATCTTCTAATGCTTCTTTACCAATGAACGCTTGCAGCATCCAAATGTTCTTGTCTAAGTCATTTTTAAAAGCAATCAATGTATCTTCTAAAGCATCGTCACCCTCGTCTTGAGCTAAACGAATCGCGCGAATAGTTAGGTCACGAGTGCTTCTGAAGTCCTCGATAATATTTTCAACCATGTCTTCTGCTTTAGCGTATTTATTAACTGCATCTTCCGAAAGCATCGAATATTTTTCAAATTCAACCGTTGTCGAAGCAGGTTTATGCCCAGAAGTAATTAGACGCTCCGCAAGTTTGTCGAACCATTTTTCATTTTCGTTATACAACTCTTCAAATTTTTCATGCAACGTAAAGAAATTGGCTCCTTTTACATACCAGTGATATTGGTGCAGTTTCACATGTAATGTATGCATGTTGCCTAAAAGATGATCCGCAATGGCCGCTGCATTAATTTTCGTATGATGAACATGTTCCTTGTGTTCTTGTTCTTCTTGCAATCTTTCTTGGGGTGTTCTTTCTTGAGTAGCTTTATTTTCAGTCATGATTTATTCCTCCTATAATTTTGGTTTGTTTAAAATAGCTTTCTTTGATTCCTCCTTTTTCTTTACTGAATTTAGTATAGGATAGATTTCCGTTAAAAAAATTGACGCTCATCAAGAAAAGTATTTCTTAATAGACGCCAGGCTTCTCTATTAAATTCAACTGAAATAATCAAAGGAATGAAGTCGTTCCCTCCAAACAAAAATTTCATTAAAGTAGGGCCTAAAAAAAGAATAGCAACTATACTTTGTCAAGAGACCTGACTGCTATTTTTTTGCTTGTTATTCTTCAATTACCAAATGTCTTGCCTTGCAGTATATTTAATGCTCTTTCTCACTAGTGTTGCATGCAACACTAGTGAGAAAGAGCATTAATAAGATTAACCTAGAAGAATAACTTTACTTTATTTATGTCATACCATAAATAAAAATTGAAAAGAATTTTTTATTTATTTTTAGTAGATCGATTAATAGGAGTTTTAGCTTGGGAGCGTCAATAATTTTGTGTAAATGGTTCTTTCCTACTGTAGATTGTTTCTAATTCTCCATCGGTTGACTCAGCATTTGTTCGAGCTCGCCTTCGGCCTGTTGGAAACCTTTATGACTGCGACCTAGGAATTTTTGGTTGTGAGTATCAAAAGACGAGACTAAGAAACGTTCCATCGACTCTTCATTTTGGAACTGTTCCTTGCGGTGGCTGTATTTCTTGATTTGCTTATTAAAGGATTCAATCAATCCAGTTGCTGCACTATATAAAAAATTTCATCATAGTTTCGCCCTAGTCGTTCCAAAGATTCGATGACAAAAATATCCTTCTTCCTTAAAAAATGAAGTTCTTTTTGCAATTATTCTCGTGAGGTCTTCTTTTAACTACATAAAATTGTAACCACTGGTTTTAAGAGTAGTGTATCATCCCAAATCATATAATTAATTGACTGCGATTGTTATAAAACTCACGGTAAGCCATATAACTAGCAATAAACGAAGAAATCGCAGTAACTGAAATCAACATAAACATCACAACAATTTGGTAACGAATCGCTTGAACAGGATCAATTCCCGCAAAAATCAACCCTGACATCATACCTGGTAGGCTGACAAGTCCAACCGTTTTTGTTCGGTCAATAGAAGGAGCCATGCCCGTTTTGACGCTTTCTCTTACAATACTCATGGACGCTTGTTTTTTATTGGCTCCCAATGCCAATTTTTCCAATACCTGTTGGCGTTGATCCGTAAATTTTGAATTCAAAGACCGATAGGTCACTCCAATCGCAGTCATGGCGTTGCTGGCAATCATGCCTGTAATTGGAACGATTTGGGAAGGGGACCAGTCAATGACTCCTGAAAAAACAAGAATGAGTAAGGACAAGGCTGTTCCTACTCCAATAGCCGTCGTTGAAATTTTAAAAGAGCGGTTGATCCCCTCACTGCGTGTATGGGCGTTATAAGAAGCGTTGAACACAATGAACAAAACCATCGCTAAAGTGAGAAAGTTGTTATCCACTCGTAATACGTAGCTCAATACATATCCAATAAGGAATAATTGCACGACAGCGCGAATTCCCGCAATAAAAATGTCGTTTCCTAATCCCAATTTCTCTTTGTAATCAATCAACAAGGCAACTATCAAGAGGACAGAGGATAAAAGCAAAGAAAGATTACTGATTTCCAAATTGTTTGTCATTTCGATTCCTCCATTTTTCCACCTTTGATAGTAATCAGACGAGAAGCTTGGTCGATTTCTTCCTGGTTGTGAGTGACGGCCAACACCGTAGTTTGTTGGTCTTTCATCATGTCTCGGACTAAA
>NZ_CM176874.1:3547500-3576902 GCF_058135755.1 Enterococcus sp. R12 | reverse complement strand
AAATTGTCCTCCTATAACTAAGAATAGATATAACTAAAATAGCACGGATTGAAAAAGTTTTCCACAGATTACGATAAAAAAGGTTAGAAAAAAATACTTTTCCACAAAACGGGATAAAAGAAAAATGGAAATGCACATGTTCGAAATTCGACTATCCACAGGTAGAAAAAGAATGTGCATAACTGTAAAAACATCTCCTTTATCCACAGATAGATGTGAAGATCACGCCTTGATAACACTAGGTTTTAGGGTAGTTATCAACAGTTAAAAAAGTGATTGTGGAAAACTTTTCTACAGGCTGTTTGTTTGTGGAAAAAGCCAAAATAACTCTGGGGAAAAAGTTATCCACAAAAATTGGCTATAAACAGCAAACCCACACAAATCAAAGGGATTGTGGATAAAGAATGCCTGATTTTGAGCAAACTTCTTATTGACAAACTAGTACTTGACTCGTTATACTATCAAAGTATGTCTGTGCGCATAAGCATTATCCTGATGGAGGTGGAAATAAATGAAAAGAACGTATCAACCAAATAAACGTAAACGTCAAAAAGTTCACGGATTCCGTAAACGTATGAGTACAAAAAATGGACGTCGTGTTTTAGCTAGCCGTCGTCGTAAAGGCAGAAAGGTTATTTCTGCGTAAGCCACTGAATGCCAGTGGTTTTTTTTTATGCCGTTTTTGCGGAATATAGTGTCTGACTTTTGGCAAATATGGTATTATTGACAGGTGAGTGGTTACGGATTCAATCCGTTTCGCGAAGCTTAATTGAAAGAAGTGAAGGAACCGAAGATGAGAAAATCCTATCGAGTAAAAACAGAGCAAGATTTTCAAAAAGTTTTTCAGGCAGGAAATTCTTTTGCAAATCGGAAGTTCGTGGTGTATGTCTTACCTAAAGAGCAATCACATTTTCGAGTTGGTTTATCTGTAGGGAAAAAAGTCGGTAATGCAGTGAAGCGAAATGAGATCAAGCGCAAGATCCGTGCAAGTTTAACGGAAATGAAGCCGCGAATCGAACCAGCGGTCGATTTCATCGTGATCGCCCGTCCAAGTATCGCCACTTGTTCCTCAAAGGAAATCTACTCGAATTTAGAGCATGTCTTAAAACTTGCCAAAATTATTCATTAATGGAAAGGAATTAGTTACGTGAAAAAAGGGAAACGCGTCTTACTATTTTTGGGAGTTCTCTCATTAGTAGTTGTCTTATCTGCCTGCGGTGCAACAGGTGAAGTAAATGCACAAAGTACTGGTCTATGGGACCGTTACATCGTTTATTATTTTGCAGAGGCGATCAAAGCCCTCTCCTTCGGCAATGCCGGGATCGGGATCATCCTCTTTACATTGATCATTCGGGTCATTTTGATGCCGTTGATGCACTTCCAAACCAAAAGCATGCGCAAAACGCAAGAATTACAACCGAAGCTAAAAGCGCTGCAGCAGCAATATGCGTCAAAAGATACAGAAACACAAAGCAAGTTAAAAGAAGAAACACAACGTTTGTATGCGGAAAACAATGTCAATCCTTATGCCGGCTGTCTACCATTATTGGTACAAATGCCGATTTTGATGGCCTTGTGGCAATCGATCTCACGGGTTCCTGCTCTGCAAGAAGGAAAATTCTTATGGCTGCAGCTGGGTGATCGTGACCCATACTTCATCTTGCCGATTTTAGCGGCGCTCTTTACTTTTGCAAGTACTTACTTATCAAGTATGAGCCAAGTGGAATCAAATGCGAGTCTGAAAATCATGAATTTCGCTATGCCGATGATGATCTTACTGATGGGGATCAACATTGCCAGCGGTCTTTCCTTGTACTGGGTCGTTTCCAATGCATTCCAAGTTGTGCAAACAATGATCTTAAATAACCCATTCAAGATCCGCCAAGAAAGAGAAGAAGCTGCCCGCAAAGAACGCGAGCGTGAACGTGCGCTGAAAAAAGCAATGAGTCCTAAAAAGAAACGGAAAAAATAAGAGGAGGTTGCACTGCAATGCCGATTTATGAAAATCTGACAGTAGATGAAGCAATTCAAGAGGGATTGCAAGTCCTTGGTATCACCAAAGATCAAGCAGTAATCGAAGTCCTGGATGAAGGAAAAAAAGGCTTCTTGGGTCTAGGAAAAAAACAAGCACGGGTCTCCATTGAAAAACGAATCGTTGAAGAACCGGCACCCGTTGAAGAAGTACCAGCAAAACCGCTGGTAGAACCAGATCCTGTGACGACAGAGGATGCAAGCAGTGTGATGGAAGCAGCAGCGAGCGAACCTGTTTTGCTGACGGATCTTTCAGATGAGGAAGCGCTGGCTCAGCTGGGACTCTATCTGACAAATATTTCAAAAGCATTGAATGCACCCGCCTTAGTAAAAACCGCTCGTCAAGACGGCGTGATCGTCTTTCATTTAGAAACGCAAAAACAAGGCATTTTGATTGGGAAGCACGGCAAAACCTTGAATGCACTGCAATATTTGGCGCAAGTGTATATTCACCGCATCGCGAAAAACAAATTGTCGATTGTAGTGAATGTCGGAGATTACCGTGAAAAACGTCAAGCGATCTTAGAACGTTTGGCTAGCCGTACTGCTGAAAAAGTCAAACGAACAGGCCGCCCAGTCTTTTTAGAACCGATGCCGGCGTTTGAAAGAAAGCAGATCCATTCAGTTTTGAGTAAAGATGCGTATGTTCAAACTCATTCTGAAGGGGATGAACCGTATCGCTACTTAGTAGTGGAACCTGCGGACAAACGAATTTAATGAAAAAGGGAAAGGCGGTCTGACAAGCCTTTCCCTTTTTTGATGGGAAAAAGCGATTGACAACAAATTTAAAACCAAGTATCCTTGACTAGAAATCATTCTTATCAAAGTCAACATACGTTACGTAGGTCAGCCTTTGGTATCAAAAAAGAGTCCGTATGCCGCGGACTCTTTTTTGTATTTTTTTTGATGATAGAGGCAATTAGCCGCCGATGGTTGATTGAGTAAATTGAACCACTGTACCATAGGCAAAGATCTCAAGGTAGGTTTTGTCGCCTTCGACGATGCGGTCATGTTCGAAATGACAGTTGATCACTGCATTCGCTCCGTAGCTGTGGGCGGTTTCTTTTAAGCGATAGGTCACATCTGCCAACAGATCGTTCAAATTCACAGATGTATCAAATAGATCTACTTCGATTTTGTCTGCCGCAAAGACGATATCCCGCACGACGTAAGGCCGATTCACGTTTCCTGTCGATAAAATGATTTCTTTAATGCGAGCAGCGCTGTTTGATGATTTGATGGTTTCCATAATAGATCCCTCTTTTCTTATTCTTTGCTTTTATTTTAAAGGTTTTTGCGGACAGATGCAAAATTTAAAAGTTTTTGAAGGAAGCTTGCGACTCACGCAAAAATGTGCTAATCTATTTCCAGAATTTAATTGACAAGCAGTCAAAGTGCTAAGTCTACTCGTTTTTATTGATTTTCAATCAATTTGACGGGTGGAGTGGGCACTTTTTTTATGTGAAAAAATAGGAGGAGCAAGCAACATGGCGAATATAACGCAAGAATTTGATACGATTGCCGCGATTTCCACCCCGCCAGGCGAGGGGGCCATCAGTATTGTGCGATTAAGCGGGGAAGAAGCGATCGCAATTGCGGATCGGATTTTTCAAGCAGGCACTAAAACCCTCGCCCAAGTCCCTAGTCATACGATCCATTATGGTCATATCGTGGACCCAGAAGAAAACCGTTTGATGGATGAAGTGATGCTATCAGTGATGAAAAAGCCGCGGACCTTTACCCGAGAAGATGTCGTCGAGATCAACTGCCACGGCGGGATCGTTGTCGTCAATCAACTCTTGCAGCTGGTTTTACGACAAGGCGCACGGTTGGCTGAGCCGGGAGAATTCACCAAGCGGGCCTTTTTAAACGGACGGGTTGACCTTTCTCAAGCCGAGGCGGTGATGGACCTGATTCGTGCCAAGACCGATAAGGCGATGAATCTCGCAGTCAATCAGCTGGATGGCAATCTTTCCCACTTGATTCGGACCTTACGCCAAGAGATCTTAGAGACGCTGGCACAAGTTGAAGTGAATATCGATTACCCTGAATACGATGATGTGGAAGAATTGACGACCCGCTTATTGTTAGAAAAAGCCACGATGGTCAAAGGGCAGATCCAAGCCTTATTAGCGACTGCCCAACAAGGAAAAATTTTGCGAGAAGGTTTGAGTACTGCGATCATTGGTCGGCCGAATGTCGGTAAATCCAGCTTATTGAACCATTTATTAAGGGAAGAAAAAGCCATCGTGACAGACATTGCTGGTACGACTCGAGATGTCATTGAAGAGTATGTCAATGTTCGCGGGGTACCGTTGAAACTGATCGATACGGCTGGTATCCGCGAAACAGAAGATGTCGTTGAGAAAATCGGGGTCGAACGCAGCCGCAAAGCACTGGCAGAAGCGGAGTTGATTTTGCTGGTTCTCAACCAAAGCGAAGGATTGACCCAGGAAGACAAACAATTGCTGGAGCTGACTGCTGGCAGCCGTCGGATCATCTTATTGAATAAGACCGATCTTGAGCCAAAATTAGCACCCGCTGAGCTAGCGCAGTACGCAGCAGATGAACCGATTTTTTCTGTCTCTGTGTTGACCAACGAAGGCTTAGACCAACTGGAACAAGCCATTGCCGATCTATTCTTTGGGGGCAAGACCACCGATAAGGATGCTTCTTATCTTTCTAACACCCGTCACATTGCCTTATTAGAAAATGCCGTTCAGTCGTTGTCTGAGGTCATCCAAGGGATCGAAGCAGGAATGCCTGTCGACTTGGTTCAAATCGATATGACACGCTGCTGGGACTATCTAGGAGAAGTTGTCGGCGACAGTGTCCAAGATGAGTTGATCACCCAATTGTTCAGTCAGTTTTGTTTAGGAAAATAAAGAATGCGCCACTGGCGTAAAAAGGAGAACACCATGCAAGAATATCAAGCAGAAAGTTATGACGTGATCGTTGTTGGTGCCGGCCATGCCGGATCAGAAGCTGCCTTGGCAGCCAGCCGAATGGGGGCAAAAACCCTTTTGCTGACCATCAACTTAGACATGGTCGCATTCATGCCTTGTAATCCCTCCGTCGGCGGACCAGCAAAAGGCGTCGTGGTGCGCGAAATCGATGCTTTAGGCGGAGAAATGGGCAAAAATATCGACAAAACCTACATCCAAATGCGGATGCTCAATACAGGAAAAGGTCCCGCTGTGCGGGCCTTGCGGGCGCAAGCCGATAAACATGCCTATGCGGCTGAAATGAAACGAACGATCGAAAAAGAAACCAATCTGACACTGCGCCAAGGAATCGTTGAAAAGCTGATCGTTGAAGAAGGCGAATGCCGTGGCGTCGTGACCTCTACAGGCGCTCGTTACCAAGCCCAAGCTGTAGTGATCACTGCGGGAACAGCGTTGCGAGGAGAGATCATCATTGGAGAGTTGAAGTATTCTTCTGGACCAAACAACTCCCAGCCATCGATTGGACTAGCCGATCATTTGAAAGAGCTTGGCCTAGAGATCGCTCGTTTTAAAACCGGTACACCACCGCGGGTAAAATCCAGCACCATCAACTATGAGGTAACGGAGATCCAGCCTGGCGATGAACAACCGAATCACTTTAGTTACAGCACACCCGATGAAGCCTACAATCAAAACCAAGAACCTTGCTGGTTGACCTATACGAACGAAGGGACGCACCAAATCATCAACCAGAATTTACACCGGGCGCCGATGTTTACAGGGATCGTCGAAGGAGTAGGTGCCCGTTATTGCCCATCTATCGAAGACAAAATCGTGCGTTTTGCAGACAAATCTCGTCACCAACTGTTCTTGGAACCAGAAGGGTTGAACACCGAAGAAGTGTATGTTCAAGGGCTTTCTACTTCTATGCCAGAAGATGTCCAAGTCCAAATGCTGCATTCCATCGCAGGTTTAGAAAAAGCGGAAATGATGCGGACGGGCTACGCCATTGAATATGATGTCGTGGTGCCTCATCAATTGCGTCCAACATTAGAAACCAAAGTCATCGAAAACCTCTTTACGGCAGGACAAACCAACGGAACCAGCGGCTATGAAGAAGCGGCCGGTCAAGGCTTGATCGCAGGCATCAACGCTGCTTTGAAAATTCAAGGCAAAGAACCCTTCATTATGAAACGCAGCGACGGTTATATCGGTGTGATGATCGATGATTTGGTGACCAAAGGAACCAATGAACCTTACCGCTTATTGACCTCTCGTGCCGAATACCGCTTATTGCT
Organism: Enterococcus sp. R12; assembly: GCF_058135755.1. Lineage (NCBI taxonomy): Bacteria > Bacillati > Bacillota > Bacilli > Lactobacillales > Enterococcaceae > Enterococcus > Enterococcus sp. R12. The sequence goes on along the minus strand of NZ_CM176874.1, from coordinate 3,570,628 downwards.
GCGTCATGATAATGCGGATCTGCGTTTGACCGAAGTGGGACATCAAATCGGGCTCGTCCCAGAAGCACAATACGAAGCGTATGTAGCGAAAAAAGAAGCTGTTGAAGCAGAAATTAAACGTTTATCTAAGATCCGCATCAAACCAACGCCAGAAGTACAAGCATATTTGACTGCCAAAGGGACGGCCACCTTGAAAGATGGCGTTTTAGCAAATGAATTCTTGCGCCGGCCTGAAGTGACGTATGCGGAAATGCTACAATTTATCGAAGCCAATGAAACATTGAAGCCAAAAGAGATCGAACAAGTCGAGATCCAAATCAAATACGAAGGTTATATCAAAAAAGCCCTCGAAAAAGTGGAGAAACTCAAACGGATGGAAGCCAAACGCATTCCTGAAAACATCGACTATGCCGCTATCAATGGCTTGGCAACAGAAGCCAAACAAAAACTGCAAAAAATCCAACCCGAAACCATCGCCCAAGCGAGCCGTATCAGCGGAGTAAACCCAGCTGATATCAGTATTTTGATGGTGTATATTGAGCAAGGGAAGATTGCAAAGGTTAACTAAAGACGGTTAATATTCTTTGAAAAACCAATTTATAAATGGTAAATAGAGTGTCAAAAGCCCGCTGCGAGTTACTCTCGTAGCGGGCTTTTTGTGTTAGCAATTGACTTATTCCACTTTTTCAATCGTAGTGGTTCCCCAATTCATGATGTTGCTGAGATGGACATAGCCATCGTACAAATTCAAGAAAATCGAGAAGGCACAGACGATATAGATCAATACATAAAAATTATTGGCTTTTTTGTTACGCCATAAAACAAAGCCATCTAAGATCAGTCCTAAAGGAAAAAGAAAGGAGCCGATTCCAGCTAACAGTAGCAAGAGCAGACTTTCATCTTTATCTGCTGCCATCGTTCTTTGGAGTAACGACAATTTTTCTTTCTTGTCGTTGATTTCTTGATTGTTGGTTTCGATCCGCTCTTTTAAGGCTTCGTTCTCACGTAAAAGCTCATCGATCGAGACTTGGTAGAGATCGCTCAACAAAATCAAATTCTCAATATCTGGATAGCCGCGCCCATTTTCCCATTTTGAAATCGACTGGCGTGAAATCTGTAATTTTTCTGCGACTGCTGTTTGCGACAATCCGGAAGACTCGCGACAGCTTTTTAATTGTTCTGCTAAAGCCAATGTATGCTCCTATCTGCTATTTAACAACTAGCTTCCCATTTGAGATCGTGGTTACGACACTCCCATTGGTAGTGATTATACCTGCTTTTTGCTTAAACGTACAGGTGGCTTTGGTGGACGTGTGAGTTAATGAACTAGAAGTGATACTTCCTCTGTGAGCAACTAAACTTAAATTCGAAGTGCCTATAAATTGATTGCGGCTATTGACCGTTACATTATAACTAGCGGTCCAATTACCTGCGGATGTTTTTGACACACGATACGTTCCCGCTGCCAGATTTGCTCGGAATGACGACAATTTTTCAATGGTCAAAATCACCTCGTTGCCTTCTTCATCTACCGTGATCAGCTGCTCATAGGGACTATCTGATGCTAAGTCATAAACGAGTTCAGGTTCTTCCACTGTCTGGGCGGCAGCTGGGAGAGCAAAGAGGAAACAAAGAAAAATAAACGGCACAAAAAATAATTTTTTCACAAACACCACTCCTTGTACTTTTAATAATTCAAGTATACAAGGTTTATTTAGTTAAAGAAAGCACAAGCTAGTTTACAGAGGTAACGGATGGTTCACAACTGTTGCTAGATCAGCATTTCATAGGCTTATTTTTTAGGATGTCGAGAAATTTTAAAAGTGATGGTTCATTCAAAAGGTCTTCGTTTTTTAGGTTTCTGACAACGAACCGCTGCTTTTTAAAAGAAACGTCAAAGAAGCGGTTGCTTTAGTTTTAATCAAACCTAGCTGTGAAAGGAAACAAAAAAGCGAAAGAGTAGGCAACGTTTCGCGCCGATAAAACGACAAAGGTAAGACCTCCTTCCGCTTTTTTGCAGCCAATTTTATTCTCTCAAATCAATATCCTTTTGATGGTCGCCGTCTTTCTTATAAACGTTCACCACGGATTCTTTGTTTTCGGCGATTTCTTTGGCACGGGCGATGGCATCTGCCTTCTTGTCGAAATGATCACTGGCACGTTTCGCCCCTTTGGAACGGACTTGCCATTGGTCCTCTTCATACACAACTTCTACATCTGCATCCATTAATTTTTTCGCATTCTTATTGGTTTGATGGGCATCGTCTTTTTGCGGATTTTTCTCTTTCTGAAAAGCTTTCTTCTCCTCTTCGTCTGCATTTTCATACCATTTTTCTGCTTGACTCGTGGCGATCGGGATCGCCCGATCATCGGAATAGCCATCGGCTAGCAAGGCATTGGCGATATCGATCGCTTTTTTACGAACTAAGGGGTCTAAATTCTTCATTGACGCAGGATAATCACGGACATTCCAAGGCATTGTTTGTTTCCTCCTTTTTGTTGATCCAAGGTCATTTTCTTAGGGGTTCCCTTTTACAGGTACCACCAGTTACTACTCATTAGTTTACGCCCTTCTATAAAAAAGGGAAATTATTTGATTTCTGGTCAAAAATGAGGGCACTTTCTTTTTTCATTTTCTAATAAACGAGGATTTATTTTTGTTAACAAAGCGTTATATTTCCCAAAAAAAAATGAATGGTTTAGAATTTTATTATAGAGAAAAGGAGGACGTAAGAATGAGTGAACCTATTTTGACTGATCCACGGGAACTTTATCACACGGGTAAATACAGCAAACAGGAACAAGATACGCCTGCTTTACAAGAAGAAATGCGACCAAAACCTGATTGTGGTGAAGACTCTTATGAGGGAAGTCAGCAGTTAGAAAACCGGCGAGTACTGATCACCGGTGGGGATTCTGGGATCGGACGTGCAGCAGCGATTGCCTTCGCCCGTGAAGGAGCAGACATTGCCCTACACTTTTTCCCAGGAGAAGAAGAAGATGCCGAAGAAGTTGCAGGGTACATCAAAGAAGCTGGGCGCAAAGTGATCTTGCTACCCTATGACCTGCGAGACGAAGCGGCACCACAAGAGATCGTTGACAAAGCGGTGGCAGCATTAGGTGGGTTAGATACATTAGTATTGAACGCAGCACAGCAAATCACGCGGCCATCGATTGCAGAATTACCGATTGAACAAGTGAAAGATACCTTTATGGTAAACATTATCTCCATGTTTGCATTAGTCAAAGCTGCTGAGCCGCACTTACCGGCTGGAGGAGCGATCGTGACAACGACTTCTGTCCAAGCCTTTAGTCCAAGTGCCCATTTAATGGATTATGCGGCAACCAAATCGGCGATCGCCAGTTTTACAGTCAGCTTGGCGAAACAATTTGCTGAAAAAGGAATTCGCGTCAATGGGGTAGCCCCAGGACCGATCTGGACACCATTACAGTTAGATCATGGCCAACCGCAAGACCAGCTGCCTGAATTTGGTCAGCAAGCGTTACTTGAGCGGGCAGGACAACCAGCTGAGCTAGCACCTGTCTATGTCTTTTTAGCTTCGAATAAAGCTAGCTATGTGACAGCACAGATTTATGGTGTTACCGGCGGAGAAGCCATCAACTTGTAAGCTTATCAAAAATTGGAGAAAAAGGAGGAGGTGTCCTATGAGTAAAGGGTGGAAAATCGTATCAATCATCGTTTCGTTGATCTTTATCACTGTCTTATTACCAATCGTATTAATGAGTAATCCTTATATGCAGCTGCCATTTGGTTTGGACAGCAGAGGCAATGTCGTCACGTATTTCTTTGACAACTTGTTTATGCGTCAATATATGTTTTGGGTAGCTGTTGTCTTGATCGCCTTATTCTTGATCGTGATCTTAGTCGTGCTTTTTTATCCAAAAACCAAAACGACCTTTGTTTTGAAAGAGGATAAGGGCGCATTGACGATCGATAAGAAAGCAATCGAAGGACTTGTACGTACGAAAGTAAATGAAAAAGAATTTGTTGAAGGACCAAAAGTTCATGTCAAGGCGACCAAAAATCGAATTTTGATTAAAATCAAAGGACGCTTGAAACGGACGTCTGCCTTAGTCGGCAAAACCGAAAACTTAATGGCGGAAATCCAACAAGATGTCCAACGAGTGCTTGGTTCAAGTGAGAAAGTCAAAGTCGAAGTCAACTACGCGAATTTTGAACAAAATGAGACTCCGGAAAACCCGCGAGTAGAATAGGAGGGCTATGATGAACGAACTACAACAATACAAAATCCCATTGATTTTTGGAGCAATCGGCCTTGTTCTGGCTGTGTTGTTTGTAACGATCGGTTTTTTCAAAACATTGCTGATTCTACTCCTAACAGGTTTGGGTTTTGCGTTAGGATTGTATCTCCAACGTACCGGTATCATCGACGAATTTTTTAACCAACAATAACGCATTTTAATAGGAGGAATTTTTAATGAATAACGATAAAAACGAATTAAACAATGATAAAAAAGTCAGCGCACATCCAGATCCAGTGGTTCCTAACACCAATCATCAAGCAAATGAAAATGCGATTCCAATGACTGAAGCACCAGATCCAGTGGTACCAAATGCTGAAAAAGCAGTAGCAGGACAACAAAACGGACCAAAACCAGGGGATCATCCAGCACCAGGAAATCCAAATCCAGCAGGACATCATCCAGCACCGCCAAAACCTGGTCACAACGATTTTGAAGGACCAACTGGCGACGCACCTGTTCATGGTTCATTGACCTATGATGACAAAGTGATCCAAAAAATCATCGGGATCGCATTAGAACACGTGGATGGTCTGTTGACGGTCGATGGTGGTTTCTTCTCTAACATTGCGGAAAAATTAGTCAATACAGACAATGTGACTGCGGGTATCAATACCGAAGTAGGGAAAAAACAAGTAGCCGTTGATTTAGATATCGTGGTTGAATACGACCGCAACATCCCAGAAATCGCTGACCAAGTCAAAGAAGTTATCCAAAAAGAAGTAACGACAATGACCCAATTAGAAGTTATCGAAGTCAACATCAATGTTGTAGATGTAAAAACGATCGCTGAATACGAAGAGGAACAAGAAACGGTTCAAGACAAAGTATCGTCAGCTGCATCTAAAACCGGCGACTTTGCTTCACGTCAAACCAACAAAGCCAAACATGCGGCTTCCCGCGCGTCTGATCGTATCGAAGAATACAACGAGCCTCGGGTGAAATAAAAAAGTTTCATATGAAACAAAAACAAGCATTGATCCTGTGATCAATGCTTGTTTTTTTGAGAAAAAAGCTGACCAGGAGGGTTGGCAGCCTCGCTGGTCAAGGAAAAATGAAAAAAGTTTTTTGGATTGAAATGAGTATAATTCCTCTGCCTTAAACCAACCTTAAAGCCCCAGTTAAAAAATGGTAAATTCTCCTAGAAAGCAATGTCTGGCTATTGCATCACATTGCTTTTTGCGTTAAAGTAGGAACTAGTCTGTGAAACATTTTTCTGTTTCACAAAATAGAAAGGATTCGTTATGCTACCTGAAGAATTTCATGAAGAATTACGCAAAAACGGGATCGTTTTAACCGAAGAACAAATGGAAAAATTCGCTGTCTATTTCGAGCGTTTAGTCGAATGGAATCAGAAGATGAATCTAACCGCAATTACGGAAAAATCAGAAGTGTATTTGAAGCATTTCTACGATTCTGTTTCCTTAGCTTTTGAAACCGCCTTTGACCCGCAAAGTCATTTGTGTGATGTCGGTTCAGGTGCTGGCTTTCCAAGTATTCCACTAAAAATCGTGTTTCCTGAATTAGAAGTGACGATCGTCGACTCTTTAAATAAGCGCATCACCTTTTTACAAACCCTTGTGACGGATCTACAATTGGAAAATGTCCACTTGTACCATGACCGTGCAGAAACATTTGGTCAAAACCCGCAATTTCGTGGGCAATTCGATTATGTGACCGCTCGTGCGGTTGCCCGTTTGAATGTGTTAACGGAACTCTGTGTGCCATTGGTGAAAAAAGCAGGCTATTTTTATGCGCTCAAAGCTGCCAAAAGCGAGGAAGAACTGGTTGAAGCCAAACCAGCCATCTCACTCTTAGGCGGCAAATTTATTGAAGAAAAAAGCTTTACCTTACCGGTCAGCGGCGATGAACGCCATCTTTTGATCATTCAAAAGAAAAAAGAAACGCCAAAGAAATACCCCCGCAAACCGGGAATGCCAGCGAAACAACCAATCAAATAGGAGGAAAATCAATGGCCCGTATTATTTCTGTTGCAAACCAAAAAGGCGGCGTAGGCAAAACCACCACAACGGTGAACCTAGGTGCGTCCTTAGCATTTGTCGGCAAAAAAGTGTTACTCGTAGATATTGATGCCCAAGGCAACGCCACAAGCGGTGTCGGCATTCGCAAACCAGATGTGGAACAAGACATCTATGATGTATTAGTCAATGAAACACCGATCGTTGAAGCGATTTTACCTAGCAGTCGGGAAAACTTGGATATCGTTCCAGCGACGATCCAATTAGCTGGTGCGGAAATTGAATTGACCTCCATGATGGCACGGGAATCTCGATTGAAATCGGCTTTGAATGAGATCAAAGAACAATACGATTATATCTTTATCGATTGCCCGCCATCTTTAGGTCATTTGACGATCAATGCCTTTACCGCCAGTGATTCGATTTTGATCCCAGTCCAATGTGAGTACTATGCATTAGAAGGGCTGAGCCAACTATTGAATACCGTGCGTTTAGTACAAAAACATTTTAACCCTGAGTTAGAGATCGAAGGGGTCTTACTGACGATGTATGATGCCCGTACGAACTTAGGCGCGGAAGTCGTGGAAGAAGTCCGCCGCTATTTCCAAGAAAAAGTATATGAAACCATTATTCCGCGGAATATCCGGTTGTCTGAAGCACCTAGTCATGGATTGTCGATCATTGATTATGATCCACGCTCAAAAGGAGCCGAAGTCTATCAGACGTTAGCAAAGGAAGTGTTAGCCCGTGAAGAATAAAGGGAAAGGATTAGGGCGTGGGATCGATGCGTTGTTTCAAGACCTGCAAGGGTTAGAAGAAGTCGATATCAAGACAGAAAAAGTCGTTGAACTGCCTTTAAACGAATTAAGACCCAACCCTTATCAACCGCGAAAAACCTTTGATGAGCTTTCATTACAAGAACTAGCCAATTCGATCCAGCATTCGGGGGTCTTTCAACCGATCATCGTGCGGCAATCATCCGTCAAAGGCTATGAGATCATTGCTGGTGAACGCCGGTTTCGAGCGTCCAAACTAGCTGGCAAGGAAACGATCCCAGCCATCATCCGCAATTTTGATGAAGAAGCGATGATGCAAGTCGCCGTTTTAGAAAACTTGCAGCGGGAAGATTTGAATCCTTTAGAAGAAGCAGAAGCTTATGACATGCTGATGAAAAACTTGAAATTGACCCAAGCACAAGTCGCTGAACGCTTAGGGAAAAGCCGCCCGTATATCGCCAATTATTTGCGGTTGCTGTCCTTGCCGAAACTCGTCAAAGAAATGGTTCAAGATGACCGTTTGTCTATGGGACAAGCCCGGACATTATTAGGTTTGAAAAATAAAGAACAGATCTTAAAATTAGCCAATCGTTGTGTCAAAGAAAATCTGACAGTCCGCCAATTAGAACAAATGGTCGCTGAGATGAACGACACGAAAAACGAAAAGAAAAAAGTTCCGCGTCTGATTCGGGAAAAACCGTACTATTTACGAGAAAGCGAAGAACGGTTGATGGATAAATTCGGCACGAATGTCGAGATCCGCGAAAAAGAAGGCAAAGGCAAAATCGAGATCGAATACCTGTCACAAAAAGATTTAACCCGTATTTTAGATTTATTGAACATTCAATTTGATGAAGCTTGAGGTGATAAAGATGTATGATCTTGGGGATATTGTCGAAATGAAAAAACCGCATGCCTGCAAAGCCAATCGTTGGGAAATCATCCGCATGGGGGCAGACATCAAAATAAAGTGTACGAATTGCGGCCACATCGTCATGATGACGCGCCGAGAATTTGATAAAAAGATGAAGAAAATCCTAGAAAAAAAAGAGAAAGAGTGAAGTGAAGCATGGCGTTAACTGCCGGAATCGTTGGATTGCCAAATGTGGGCAAATCTACTTTATTTAATGCAATAACCAAAGCAGGAGCAGAAGCCGCAAACTATCCGTTTGCGACGATCGATCCGAATGTAGGAATGGTGGAAGTGCCAGATTGGCGCTTACAGCGTTTAACAGAATTAGTCCGTCCGAAAAAGACGGTCCCAACCACCTTTGAATTTACGGATATTGCTGGAATCGTCCGCGGTGCCAGCAAAGGGGAAGGATTAGGTAACCAATTTTTGAGCCATATCCGCCAAGTGGATGCGATCTGTCATGTCGTTCGTTGTTTCGACGACGACAACATCACCCACGTGGAAGGCCGCGTGGACCCATTAGCTGATATCGACACCATCAATTTGGAGTTGGTTTTAGCGGATTTAGAATCCGTCAACAAGCGCTATACTCGGGTCGCCAAAATTGCCAAAACCAAAGACAAAGATGCGGTTGCGGAATTGGCCGTTCTTGATAAAATCAAACCGGTCCTAGAAGAAGGGATCTCAGCTCGTTCGATCGAGTTTACAGATGAAGAACAGCGCATCGTCAAAAGTTTGTTTTTACTAACGACCAAACCAGTTTTATACGTTGCCAACGTAGCAGAAGAAGACGTGGCAGACTATGAAACCAATGACTATGTCAACAAAGTGAAGGAATTTGCAGCGAGCGAAAATGCAGAAGTGATCGTCATCAGTGCTCGTGCCGAAGAAGAGATCGCTGAGCTGGAAGAAGAAGACAAAGCAGAGTTTTTAGAAGCATTAGGAATTGAAGAATCAGGGTTGGATCAATTGATTCGTGCTGCCTATGATTTACTGGGTCTAGCAACGTACTTTACCGCTGGTGAACAAGAAGTGCGTGCGTGGACGTTTCGTAAAGGCATCAAAGCACCGCAAGCAGCGGGGATCATCCATACGGACTTTGAGCGCGGCTTTATTCGTGCGGAAACTGTTTCCTTTGAAGATCTGAACCAATACGGCACGATGCAAGCGGCCAAAGAAGCCGGTCGGGTACGTTTGGAAGGAAAAGATTATGTCGTGCAAGATGGCGACGTGATGTTGTTCCGTTTTAACGTATAAAGGGCTTTCTTCCCAGTGAATTTGTGGTAAAATGTCCATTGTGAAGAAAACGCAGAAGGGAGAATCAATTCATGGAACCAGAAACTCTGCGAAATTATGTTTCCGAAAATCGTGAATTAGAACAACAATTAACAAAACGAAACCAACAATATATATTTGATTTAAAAAAATCGCTAGAGGCAGCCAACCTTTCTGAAGAAGAAAAAACGATTGCCTTGCATGAGATGCTGCCGGTCTTAGTCAAAGAACAAAAAGGCGGCAAAACAGCCCGCCAATTATTTGGTACAGTGTCTGAACGCACCGAAGCCATCATCAACAAACCCGTTGAGCAAAAAGAATCCGGCCCCTTCTTGATGTGGTTGGATAACACCTTGCTGATTTTAGGGATCTTTGGCTTGATGTTAGGGGTTATGGGAATCTTTACTAGAGGTCAAGCACAACCTTATGGCTTATTGACCCTCTTCTTGATGGCGATGCTTGCTGGTTGGGTCTTCTACTTGATGTACAAATACATGTATCAATATGAACGCCCAGGTGCCGATAAGAGCAAACGGCCGAAGATGTGGAAGATCATTTTGATTTTAGTCGCAGCCTTCATGCTATGGATCGTTGTGATCTCGCTTTCTGCGATGATCCAACCACCATTGAATCCACAAGTGGACCCTGTGATCGAAGCCTTGATCGGGGCAGTGGCATTAGCAGCGAAGTACTACTTGAAACGCAAATACAATATCATCAGCAGTCTGTCTGTTCCTAGAGGCTGATGGCTACACGTTGATCGTGCGCCTTCTTTTGTTAAAAAAGACCGTACGATCAGCGTGTTTTTTTAGAAAAAATGCCGAATTATGAGATTTGACCAAAGGTTTGAAGAGGATTATTAAGAAAGCTTTCCGAATGGTTGACTTATGAAAAAATCTTTGCTATTTTTTTTAAAATACCTAAAAACTTTAAGGAGTGGTTACAAAAATGTCCAACTGGGAAACCAAATTTGTAAAAAAAGGGTTAACGTTTGATGATGTCTTATTGATTCCGGCAGAAAGTCACGTCTTGCCAAATGACGTGGATATGAAAGTGCAGCTTGCCCCGAATATTACACTAAATATTCCAATCATAAGTGCCAGTATGGATACCGTAACTGATAGTAAAATGGCGATCTCAATGGCGCGTCAAGGCGGACTTGGCGTAATTCACAAAAACATGAGTATCGCAGCGCAAGCAGATGAAGTGCGCAAAGTAAAACGTTCTGAAAGCGGCGTGATCATTGATCCGTTTTTCTTAACACCAAGCCACTTAGTTGCTGATGCAGAACATTTGATGAGCAAGTACCGCATCAGCGGGGTACCGATCGTAGAAACGATGGAAAACCGCAAATTAGTCGGTATCATCACGAACCGCGACATGCGTTTTGTCACGGATTATACGATGCCGATCAATGATGTGATGACCAAAGACCAATTGATCACAGCCCCTGTCGGTACGTCGTTGAAAGACGCTGAAAAAATCTTACAACAACACAAGATCGAAAAATTACCGATCGTTGATGAAGCAGGGATCTTAAGCGGTTTGATCACTATCAAAGATATTGAAAAAGTGATCGAATTCCCGAATGCAGCCAAAGACACGCATGGACGTCTATTAGTGGCAGCAGCAGTCGGCGTTACCAGCGATACCTTTGAGCGAGCACAAGCTTTATTGGATGCAGGCGTGGACGCGATCGTTATTGATACTGCCCACGGACACAGTGCGGGTGTTTTACGCAAAATCTCTGAAATTCGTGCGCATTTCCCAGAAGCGACATTGATTGCGGGAAATGTTGCCACTGCAGAAGGCACGAAAGCATTGTATGATGCTGGTGTCGATGTCGTAAAAGTCGGGATCGGTCCAGGTTCGATCTGTACTACTCGGGTGGTAGCCGGTGTCGGAGTTCCTCAATTGACCGCGATCTATGATGCAGCCTCTGTGGCACGTCAATACGGCAAAGCAATCATTGCCGATGGTGGGATCAAATACTCTGGGGATATCGTCAAAGCTTTAGCAGCTGGCGGACATGCCGTAATGCTAGGTAGCATGTTGGCAGGAACCGATGAATCACCAGGTGAATTTGAAATCTATCAAGGCCGACGCTTTAAAACGTACCGCGGAATGGGTTCATTGGGGGCAATGGAAAAAGGCTCCAGCGACCGTTACTTCCAAGGTGGCGTAAACGAAGCCAACAAATTGGTTCCAGAAGGCATCGAAGGGCGTGTCGCTTATAAAGGCAGCGTTTCTGATATCATCTTCCAAATGATCGGCGGCTTGAAATCAGGGATGGGTTATGTCGGTGCTGGCAATCTACAGCAATTACGTGATGAAGCACAATTCATCCAAATGAGCGGCAACGGACTAAAAGAATCACATCCCCACGATGTTCAAATCACGAAAGAAGCACCAAACTACTCTGTAAAATCATAAAATGTTTCACGTGAAAACCAACGCCCCCTCTGTTCAAAAGCGGACAGAGGGGATTATTTGTTCAAAAAAGGACGTCACTCTCAGCTATCTAGGCAAGAGTGGCGTCCTTTTCTTTAAAATCGCTGCTGGATGATCAGCAAATCGCTTTAGCAGCAGCTTATTCGTTTGATTTCAACGCATCGATCATGTTGACATGAGTCAGTTTCACATGGGTGACGTACATCACGATGATCGTAAAGAGAATCGTCATGCCGCCGGCTAAAGCATAGGCCGGCCAATTGATCACTAATGGAAAGACCATGTTTTCCATCGAAGCTTGGATCAAAATAAAGTCAGTCAAGAAGTAACCTACTACGTAGCCTGCGAGAATCCCAAATAACGTAAAGACGATATTTTCCCGTACGATGTACATGGTGACTTCTTTATTGTAAAACCCTAATACTTTAATAGTAGAAAGCTCGCGAATCCGCTCGGAAACATTGATGTTGGTCAAGTTATACAAGACGACAAAGGCTAATGCCCCTGATAGTACAACTAAGATCAAGACAATGGAGTTCAAGTTGCCCATCGAATCATCCTGCATTTTGATCTGAGTGGAAAGGAACGTCGTGTTTTTGACTTTGTCGGTATCTAACAAGGCTGTTGATAAAGCTTCCTGTTGTTTTTTCGTCATCGTCTTGCTTTTGACTAAGAACGCATTCGGTTCGAAGGCACTGTCGGTGATTTCTTCGTAAAGAGTCGGTGACAGATATAGAGAATTGCCTAAATAGTTTTCTGCGATGCCGCTGATAGGTACTTCAAAAGCTTCTTGATCGCTAGTATAGAAGGTCAATGTATCCCCAACCTGCAGATCATACAATTCTGCGTATTTCATAGTCAGTACGGCGCCTTCTGTTAATGGCAGCTTCTGCCCTTCCGTCGTTTTCAAATGGACATAGTCGGTAAAAGCTTCTTGATCTGCCGGAACCATCAAGGTCAAACTTTGTTTTCCTTGGTTAGCTGGTCGAATCTCGATCGTTTCATTGTAGACTAGCATCGAATGGGTCACAAGAGGATCGTCTGTTAAAACCGTTTCAGCGGCAGCAACGGTTTCTTCCTTCGCATCATTTAAGGTCACGACGGCTTGATAATCCGTAATGGGCCCAAATTGTTTCGCAGTCACAGCACTTAAGGAATCTTTCAACCCAACGCCTGCCACCATCAGTCCCGTACAGCCTGCGATGCCAATGATTGCCATGATCATTCGCGATTTGTAGCGGAAGATGTTACGGAAGCTGACTTTTTGATTGAAGCTTAAGCGTGACCATAAGGGTGTAATGGCCTCTAATAAAATCCGTTTCCCAGGTTTTGGCGCCCGAACTTGCAGTAGCTGGGCAGGTTTTTCCCGCAATTCTTTGATCAAAACAAAGAGGCAAGCACCGAGCGTCGCCAGTAAAAAGGCGATCGCGGCCAAAATAATTGGCGACCAGACATAATAGACGCGAATCCCGTCTAAAAGATACCGTTCGCTGGATAGAAAATAAATCAAACGCGGCAACAGTTCGGTCCCTAATACGGCACCACTGATAATGCCAATGGCCGAAGACAAGAGGGCATAAATCAAATATTTAAGGGAGATCTCGACTTTGCCATAGCCCATCGCTTTTAAGGTACCGATCTCTTTGCGGTTTTCTTCTACCATCCGCGTCAGTGTCGTAAAGGTGATCAACGCAGCGATAAAGAAGAAGAAGACAGGAAACACATTGGCGATCGCTGCGATGCGATCAGACAGCCCGCCATACTCTTGGAAACCGGGGTTGTCTTTGCGTTGGTTGTAAAGATACGTAGGTTCTGCCAAGTCTTCGATCTCTGTACGTTTTTCTGCCAGTGTTTGTTGGGCATCGGTTAGTTCTTGTTGCTGTTCATCTAATTGGGTTTGCTGCTGAGCCAATTCTTCTTCCCCAGCGGTCAATTGGCCTTCGAGGGCTGCTTGTTGTACGGGCGGCAGCTGTGCCAGGGCGGCTTGCTGTTGTTCTAGTTTCGCTTTGGCCTGATCCAGTTGGGCTTGTCCATCAGCTAACTGTTTTTGTCCATCGCGGACTTCTTTTTCTGCAGGCGCTAATTCATCAAAAGCATCTTGCTGAATTTCTGCTAAGCGTTCTTTAGGGCGATCCGCAAACAGTTCCTCAATCGTTTCTTGATGGGCTGCCATCTTGTCGGTATACGCATCGGAGTATGTTTCAAGGCCTGCGACATCATCAAAGGCGAGATAAAGGATCGATTTGACCTCCATCTTGAACTGTTCTTCCGGTACATAAGCAAAATACGTCACGACACCGCTGCCGACATTCGCATAGCCACGTTCGGCAGCACTGATATAAATGGGAGAGGTGGCGAACCCAACGATCGTATAGTCTTTGTCCGACAGATTATCGGCATCATCGATCGTAAAAGTATCCCCTATTTGCCAGCCATAATTTTTTGCTTCGGTGTCCAGCACGATTTCATCGGCTTTTTCTGGCAATCGGCCGTCCTTCACCAGTAGCTGGTTGAGTTCCTGCGAGGGATCATAAGAGGTCACTTGCACGACTTCATCTGAATTGGCAGCGTAATAAAATTGATAGGCGGCTTCTGTGTGCGCACCGCTTTTTTCCGCCGCATCAATGTCGTCCTCCGTCAATCCCAGCGTGGAAGTGACTTGCAGATCTGCTAAATGCTGACCGTTGACATATTCACTCGCGGAATGGTTCAGGATCGGTCCCGTCGCTTTGACACCGACAAAGAGAAACGTTCCTAAAAAAATGATCAAGGTGATTGCGATAAAGCGGCCTTTTGATTGGCGAATCTCCCGCAAACTTGCTTTAAGATAGGTTTTATTTTTCATCAGATCCTCCTACCAAACGATTTCATCGATCGAGATTGGATGAGGATTCTCTTCAATGGAACGGACAGTGGCATCGTTGATATGGATCACCCGATCGGCGATCGGGGCAATGGCGCTGTTATGGGTAATGATCAACACCGTATTGCCGTTTTTCCGACTGGCGTTTTGCAAAAGCTTCAACACTTGTTTGCCTGTTTCAAAATCCAGCGCACCGGTTGGTTCATCGCATAATAGCAATTTCGGGTTTTTGGCTAACGCCCGAGCGATCGATACCCGCTGCTGTTCCCCACCAGAGAGCTGCGAAGGAAAGTTGTTTTTACGGTTTTCTAACCCGACTTGTGCTAAGACTTCATCAGGATCGAGTGCATTCGGTGAGACTTCTGTTGCCAATTCAATGTTTTCTTTCGCTGTCAGGTTCGGCACCAAATTATAAAATTGGAAGACGAACCCGACGTCTTTGCGGCGGTATTCCGTCAGCTGTTTGTCGTTAAACTTCGCGATATCGACATTGTCGATAATGATTTGTCCTTCATCTGGCGAATCCATCCCGCCTAAAATATTCAAAACGGTCGATTTTCCTGCACCACTGGGGCCAAGGATCACCACTAATTCGCCTTCTTCAATGGCAAAGGAAAGATCGTTGTTGGCAGTGATGGTGGTTTCGCCCATCTGATAGCGTTTATATTCATTCTTTACTTCAACATAACTCATTAATAAAGCCTCCATTTTTTAAACACGTGTTGATTTAATCACATGGTGTTAGTATACTAAGAAAGAAAAGTAAGAGCAATCCTCAATGCTTACGTATTTGTCATTAAATAGACAAATATTGATCAAATGTACAGAGAAAAGGGGAAACGATATGGTGGGGACTGTGGGGAATCGTCGAACGATCTACTCGAAAAAAGTGATCCGACGCGCCTTTCAGGAGTTATTGTTGGAAAAAGAGTACCGCAAAATCACGATCAAAGAGATTGCGGAACGAGCCGATATCAACCGAGGAACATTTTATAAATATTATAAGGATACGGCCGCTTTGTTGGAGGAGATCGAAGGAGAGCTTGTTGAGCAGATCGCATCGAACTTGCAGCAGGAAAATTTGTCATTGGATCTTTGGTTGGAAAAGCTGTTGACGATTTTGTATGAGAATCCTAGTACCACCCATTTGATTTTGTTAAACAACAGCCATTTGCTGAATCTTTTATTGTCAGAGATCAAACCGGAGACCTTGAAACGGTTTGCCCAATACTTTCAAGATGCTTCCGAGGAAGAATTGGAACTGTGTCTTAGCTTTTTTGTCTGCGGGTCTATCGGGTTGATCGAACGCTGGCTCAAAGATTTCTCAATGATGCCGCCAAAAGCTGTCGCTGAACTGTTGATCCAAATTTTTGTGACCAATGTATATGAGGATAAGAAGGGCTAAAAAAAGAGGGAACGATCCAATAACCAAAAAGGAACGCAGCAAGAGACAATTTGCTGCGTTCCTTTTTTTATTTAGTCAACGAGGCGCTCGTCGTTCATCCCAAAGTATTGATGCAATGGTTTTTGCCGTGCTTCTAATAATTGATCGACAGTCACGAATTCGTAGCCTTCGTTTTTGAGCATTTTAATGACTCCCGGTACGGCTTTCACAGATTTCGGGTGAATATCATGGATCAAGATCATGGCACCATTAAAGACATTTTGTTGCACCAAGGCATTGATCTTCTTCGGATCCTTCAATTTCCAGTCTTGAGAATCGATGTCCCATTGAATGATCGGCATGCCAATGGTTTGTGCGCTTTGTTTGTCGATAGCGCCATAAGGGGGTCGTAAATTTCTAGGTAGTAAACCCGTCGCATTATAAATGGCTTTGTTGGTTTTTGTGACTTCTGCCTGCAAATCTTCCGCTGAAAGAGTATTCAGCTGTGGATGAGAGTAAGAATGACTGGCGATCTCGTGTCCAGCTTCTTGGACTTTTTTAGCAGCTTGCGGATATTGCTCTACCATTTGTCCCAGCATAAAGAAGGTCGCTTTAACGTCATTTTCTTGTAAGATGTTCAACAGATCCATGGTGGAGGTACTGTTGGGTCCATCATCAAAGGTCAATGCCACGTATTTTTTATTGGGGTCTAAACTTGGCAAGGCATTGTTGAGTTGGTCAGCAGCCACGAGATCAGGATCAATGAATGGGGCGATCTCGCTGTAAGACAGGGTGATTTCCGTCGCTCCCGTCTGATTTTTTGGCAATTCGATGGTCAGCTTCTCTGGATCGTAAGTAAATTTCGAATCGAAGGTGATCCGCTCCATGGCCAAGACGGCGTCGATGATTTTGGCGGGTTCTTTGGCTTGATCCAGCAGTTTCTGCTGAATGACTTGTTGAATACCTAATAAGCTGCCTTCATCAGGAACCAGTTCTTTCAAAGACAATTCGGTTTGCGTCTTCTCTGATACGAAGATCGGTGCATCCGTTAGGCTGTCCGCATCTTCAAAACGTCCGGTTTCTCGATTCCACACATAGCTGTCGGCTTTCAATGAATAAGTAGACACCTTTGACGCCGCTGCTTGTGCTTGGATGCGGGCAACGGTGACGACTTCTTTTTTCGTTTGTTTTTTACGCAAGTGATCAGCGGCTTGTGTCAACCGTTCTTTGATATCTTTGATGGGAAACGTATCAAGGTCTTGCGGGCGGTAGATCAATTCTTTGGTTGCGCCTTTGGAGAGCACTTCAGGCGTTGTTTTTAACCCATTTTGACTTTGTTCTGCTTGGATTGATGCCAGTAATTTCTCCGCAGCCGCCTCATATTTTTCTTGGGCTGCGACTTCTTGCTGGTGTAACGTGTAAAGGACTGAGCCAGCCGTCGCGATCAAAACGATCAATAATAAGGCGAATAAGGAAAAAATTGCTTTTCGATACGGCTTCTTTCTCGAGGGTGGTCCTTTCGGTCTTTCTTCAGCTGACGCTGTTCGTTTTTGATTATTGTTTGGTTTCTTGTGCAAGTCACTCCGACGGGCATAGGTCTTTCGTTCGGGCATTGGTGAAGCTCCCTTCATTCCATCCTAAATTATGCCCACGTTACCATAAGTCACAGGTACTTTCAACGATCATGCCCGGTTTCTGATAGAGACTTAAAAAGATGAAGGGATTTTTCTAATTATTCATTTAAAAATTACAGCCTTGTTGCGTTGTTTCTCTTGCAAGAAATGATCAAGGGCGTTAGGGGGTCTTTTGCAACCACTATCTATTAGGTGAACTAGAAAACCCCTTCGTAACAGATCACGTGGAGTGACTGTTACGAAGGGGGTGCAATTAAGGGTACTAAGGCTTAGGCTTTTTCGATTTTTGTCAGTCCGCCCATGTAAGGAACCAGAACTTCTGGTACCGTTACACTGCCGTCTTCGTTTTGATAATTTTCAAGCACTGCGGCTACCGTCCGACCGACAGCCAGACCAGAACCATTTAGTGTATGCATGTAGTGAATCTTGCCCTCTTGATCGCGGTAACGGATCATGGCACGGCGTGCTTGGAAATCTTCACAGTTTGAGCAAGAGCTGATCTCACGATACATTTCCTGAGCAGGGATCCATACCTCTAAATCATAGGTCTTCGCCGCAGAAAAGCCCATATCTCCTGTACACAAGCTAAGCACTCGGTAAGGTAAGTTGAGTTTTTGCAAAATATCTTCGGCATTAGCCGTCATCTTTTCTAATTCTTCATAAGAATGGTCAGCATCACTGAATTTCACCATTTCAACTTTATTGAATTGGTGCAGACGAATCAAGCCGCGGGTATCACGACCAGCGCTGCCAGCTTCTGAACGAAATGATGGGCTCAAGGCAGTGAAGTAGGCAGGGAGCTGTTCTTGTTCTAAGATCTCCCCTTGATAGTAATTGGTCAAAGGTACTTCAGCAGTTGGAATCAAAGTCAAATCCGTGTCTGCCAATTGGAAAACATCTTCTTTGAACTTTGGAAATTGCCCCGTGCCAAACATTGCTTGGCTATTGACGATATAAGGGGTGATCATCTCGGTATAGCCATGCTCATAGACATGCTGATCCAGCATGAAGTTGTATAAGGCACGTTCCAAACGAGCACCTAAGCCTTTGTAGTAAACAAAGCGGCTGCCAGAAACTTTGGCGCCCCGCTCAAAGTCGAGGATCCCCAACTCTTCAGCGATCTCCCAATGGGGTTTTGGTTCAAAGGCAAAGGCTTTTGGTTCTGCCCAGCGGCGGATTTCTACATTGTCGTCTTCATCCTTGCCCACTGGAACAGAATCATTTGGCAAATTCGGCAATGTCGTGGCGATCTCTTTGATGTCTTCATCAATTTGAGCAATCTCTTCATCCAATTGCTTGATTTGGCTGCCGACTTCTTTCATTTGGGCAATTTTATCTGCCGCGTCTTCTTTTGCCCGTTTCAAGGCAGCGATCTCACCAGAAACATCGTTGCGCAATTTCTTGCGTTCTTCCGTTTGGACTAAGAGTTCTCTGCGACGTTCGTCAAGCGTTAAAAAGCGGTCCAATACTTCTTTTTGCACGCCTCGTGTTGCGAGTTTGCTTTGTACTTCAGCAAAATTTTGGCGAATCATTTTTACATCTAACATAGTGATACATCCTCCTTTGATTTTTCCATAGAAAAAAGGCCATTCCGATCCCGTGTTGCTTGGGACGAAATGACCATTCGCGGTGCCACCCAAGTTCAGCTTGCGCTGCCCTTGCTGCTCGTATCGTGAGCCAACGATTTTTCTTTCGAAAAATACACGTTAAAGAACTGGATTCTATTTTTTCCAACACTGATTTTCACCAACCATCAGCTCTCTTTACTAGATGAAAAAAATATACTAGGTTCTGTGCCTTGATTATTTTCTTTAGCATACCCAAAAAATGTTGGGGCGTCAACCATAGGTTTGTGTGTTGGACAAATTGTTGCGCTTCAACGGGAGATGAATAATAAAGGACGTCCATTCTGGCGTTGATTTGGCATAGATATAGCCGCCATGTAAGGCGACGATGCTTTGAGCGATCGCTAGACCTAAGCCAGTTCCTCCTGTTTCTTGAGAGCGGGATTCTTCCACTCGGTAGAAACGGTCGAATAGAGAATCAAGGGCTTGCTTAGGAATCATTTGTCCATTGTTTTTGACGGTTAAGATCGCTTCGGTCCCGACTTTCTCGACCTCCATGCGGATCTTATCGGCGCCTTTGCCGTATTTCAAGGCATTTGACAGCAGGTTGTTGAAAACTCGCACCAGTTTTTCGGTATCGCCATCCATTTCGATATGCTCTGGACGGGTGTAGGTTTCGATCTTGATGCCTTTTCGACTAGCTTCTAATTCAAAGTCTGCCGCCAATTGTTCCACTAGCTGAGCCATATCAAATTCCATCACATTAATGGGCACGCTAGGCTGACGCACTTTCGTGTATTCAAACAAATCATCGACGAGGGATTTCATTTGTTTGGCTTTGACATACGCCGTATGAGTATATTTCAGCAATTCTTCTTCCGAATGGTATTGTCGATCTTCGATTAGACCTAAGTAGCCGATGATCGAAGTCAATGGTGTCCGAATGTCATGACTGACATTGGTGATCAGCTCATCTTTGGATTGCTCGATCCGCCGTTCATCTTCGATCGCCGCCACCGTACTGTCGACTAAGCCATTAATATTAGAAACGATCCGACTTAAATCGCCCCGTAACTCGAAGGGGATGCGATGATCGTAGTTGCCTTCTGCGATAAAGTGCAGCTCGCTGATAATGTGACGTAGCTGCATTTGATGGTAACGACGAATCAAACGCCAATATAAGACGATCACATCTAATAGGAAGAACATCGGTAGAATGAAGTTGCGACCACTGCGGAAGATATCTGTGTTGAAGGCAGCCGTGAACGCATTCTTCGATTCATAGATCGCTTCGACTAAAACCGGTGAGTTTTCTCGTATTGAGGTCAAGATGACCAAAATAGCGACATTTAATAGAAGTAAAAGAACAATCGTTACAATTCCTTCCGCAAATAACTCACTGATTTCCTTTGAGGTCAACGTGATCCGTTTCTTTTTTTCGATTGGTGTGTTGCGCTTTTTTTCAGTTGGTTTACTTCGCATCTATTTTGTAGCCGACCCCCCATACTGTTTGGATGACTTTTTCACCATCCGTGGCTTCTTCGATCTTATCTCGCAAGTGACTGACATGGACCATCACTGTTTTGGCAGAAACGACACTTTCTTGTTTCCAAACTCGTTCAAAAATCTCATCGGCGCTAAAGACACGGTTCGGATGCGATGCTAGTAAGTAGAGGATGCCAAATTCTAATGCGGTCAATTGGATCTCATTGCCATCCACCGTTTTTACTTCATGGGAATCGCGGTTGATGATAAGGGAGCTTACTTCCAGAATCTCTGGTTGATTTGAAGCAGCCTGCATCTTGGTTCTTCTCAATAACGATTTTACCCGTGCCATGACTTCTAATGGATTGAAAGGTTTAGTGACATAATCATCAGCACCGGCGACCAATCCACGAATCTTATCCATATCGGTTGTTTTAGCGGTCAACATAATAATGGGGATTTGGGATTCTTTTCTCAATTCTTTGACGACTTGCATGCCGTCCATTTCAGGCATCATGATATCTAAGATCAATAGCTCGATATCAGAAGTGGTGCGAATCTTGGTCAGTGCTTCTTTTCCATCGTATGCTTTGACCGATTCATAGCCTTCATTGTGTAAGTAAATGCTTAATAGTTCTACGATCTCTTTGTCATCATCTGCTACAAGTATTTTCATACTGGGTCCTCCTAGGAACAATATTCTTTTCTCCATTTTAGCAAATATTCCACAAAATAGATAAAATCATACTTAAATTTATAAGAATGATAGGAATTAAGAAAACACAAAAAGGAAAAAGACGAACGATAGGCTAATAATAACGGAAAAAGTCCTTAAAAAAGGCGGAAATCACGGACTAAAAATCACGAATCATCTTTGGAAACGGAGTAACTAGAAACGTTGGTCTATCAATCATTTTATGGTTGACGAATAGCACAAGTCTTGGTATATTATTACATGTGCCAAATGACTAAATGAATTCCTAAAAAGAATTGAAAAAAGTAGTTGACGCACAGCTCGACAGATGATATTATAACGAAGTCGCAATTTTAAAACAGTTAATTGATGTTGATACATCAACAAAATTAATTGAAAAAAGTTGTTGACACATAACAAATCATTTGTTATTCTAATTAAGTCGCTGAGACAGCCGCTACGAAGTTGAAAAACAACGAGCGAAAAAAACTTTTAAAAAAGAGTTGACAAACAAACGTCACTCTGATATGATATAAAAGTTGCTAACACAGCACGGTAGACCTTTGAAAACTGAACAAAGCAAGCAAACGAACCAATGTGTAGGACGTTTCAATTTATTGAAACAAATACATGCAAGCAATAGCTAGCAAAGTTAATTTTTATGAGCTTAATGACCGTATGGTCATTCAAACAAATCATTATGAGAGTTTGATCCTGGCTCAGGACGAACGCTGGCGGCGTGCCTAATACATGCAAGTCGAACGCTTTTTCTTTCACCGGAGCTTGCTCCACCGAAAGAAAAAGAGTGGCGAACGGGTGAGTAACACGTGGGTAACCTGCCCATCAGAAGGGGATAACACTTGGAAACAGGTGCTAATACCGTATAACACTATTTTCCGCATGGAAGAAAGTTGAAAGGCGCTTTTGCGTCACTGATGGATGGACCCGCGGTGCATTAGCTAGTTGGTGAGGTAACGGCTCACCAAGGCAACGATGCATAGCCGACCTGAGAGGGTGATCGGCCACACTGGGACTGAGACACGGCCCAGACTCCTACGGGAGGCAGCAGTAGGGAATCTTCGGCAATGGACGAAAGTCTGACCGAGCAACGCCGCGTGAGTGAAGAAGGTTTTCGGATCGTAAAACTCTGTTGTTAGAGAAGAACAAGGATGAGAGTAAAATGTTCATCCCTTGACGGTATCTAACCAGAAAGCCACGGCTAACTACGTGCCAGCAGCCGCGGTAATACGTAGGTGGCAAGCGTTGTCCGGATTTATTGGGCGTAAAGCGAGCGCAGGCGGTTTCTTAAGTCTGATGTGAAAGCCCCCGGCTCAACCGGGGAGGGTCATTGGAAACTGGGAGACTTGAGTGCAGAAGAGGAGAGTGGAATTCCATGTGTAGCGGTGAAATGCGTAGATATATGGAGGAACACCAGTGGCGAAGGCGGCTCTCTGGTCTGTAACTGACGCTGAGGCTCGAAAGCGTGGGGAGCGAACAGGATTAGATACCCTGGTAGTCCACGCCGTAAACGATGAGTGCTAAGTGTTGGAGGGTTTCCGCCCTTCAGTGCTGCAGCAAACGCATTAAGCACTCCGCCTGGGGAGTACGACCGCAAGGTTGAAACTCAAAGGAATTGACGGGGGCCCGCACAAGCGGTGGAGCATGTGGTTTAATTCGAAGCAACGCGAAGAACCTTACCAGGTCTTGACATCCTTTGACCACTCTAGAGATAGAGCTTCCCCTTCGGGGGCAAAGTGACAGGTGGTGCATGGTTGTCGTCAGCTCGTGTCGTGAGATGTTGGGTTAAGTCCCGCAACGAGCGCAA
>NZ_CM176874.1:3275000-3542500 GCF_058135755.1 Enterococcus sp. R12 | reverse complement strand
CACGTCAAAAGCAGAAGGCGAAGATCTATTGGAACTTCAACGGTACTTTCCTGAGCGGATCACCGTCTTTATGGGGCAATCCGGTGCTGGAAAGTCGACATTGCTGAATCGGATCGTCCCAGAATTGGCATTGGAAACAGGAGTGATCTCAGAATCTCTCGGACGGGGGAAACATACGACCCGTCATGTGGAGCTCTTACCGATTTGTGATGGATTGGTTGCCGATACACCAGGATTTAGCTCGATCGACTTTTTGGAAATCGAAGCGGTGGAGTTACCCAAACTATTTCCTGACTTTTTAGCGGTAGCTGCCAACTGTCGTTTTAGGGAATGTAGGCACCTTAATGAACCTGATTGTGCAGTTAAGCAGGGGGTTGCAGCAAATGAGATTGCCGAGACTCGTTATAAGAATTACGTGCAATTTTTAGAAGAGATTGAAAACCGACGTCCGGTTTATAAAAAGAAGAAAAAGTGAGGGAAAAGCATGATAAAACTAGCACCATCTATTTTAAGTGCCGATTTTGTAAATCTTCAAAGAGACATTGAGCTGGTAGAGCGCCATGGCGCAGATTATATTCACGTAGACGTGATGGACGGTCATTTCGTCCCTAATATTACCTTAGGCCCAAACATCGTTAAAGCGATTCGCCCAGTTACCAAACTGCCGTTGGATGTTCACCTAATGATCACCGAACCAGAAAAGTATATCCATGCCTTCGCAGAAGCTGGGGCAGATATCATTGGGATCCACGCGGAAGCAACACCTCATATCCATCGTGCGATTCAAATGATTGTGGCAGAAAATGTCAAAGCAGAAATCGTCATCAACCCAGGCACACCAGTATCAGCCATTGAACATGTTTTATCCATGTGTGATCAAGTGTTAGTCATGACGGTCAATCCAGGGTTTGGTGGGCAATCCTTTATTGAAGAATCACTAGAAAAAATTGCGGTACTGGCTGCTTTAAAAGAAGAAAAAGGCTACCATTATGATATCGAGGTAGATGGCGGGATCGTTCCTGAGACAGCCAAACGTTGCCTGGAAGCAGGTGCAAATGTCTTCGTAGCAGGAAGCTATATTTACGATGCCGATGAACCTGCAGCACAAATCAGAGCCTTGAAAGAAGCTTTGCAATAAATGAAGATTTTGTTAGCAGCAGGGGGGCGCCCTGAAAATTGGCCACCGCTGATGACGTATGACAAATACATTGGGATTGATCGCGGGGCACTGTTTTTGCTTCAGCACCAACGGCCAGTCGATCTAGCGATTGGTGATTTCGACTCTTTGACCGCAGGCGAACTGCAAGCAGTCAAACAACAAGTCAACACAGTGATCCAAGCTCCTGCTGAAAAAGATGATACAGATACCCAATT
This sequence comes from Enterococcus sp. R12, assembly GCF_058135755.1. Classification (NCBI taxonomy): domain Bacteria; kingdom Bacillati; phylum Bacillota; class Bacilli; order Lactobacillales; family Enterococcaceae; genus Enterococcus; species Enterococcus sp. R12. The sequence goes on along the minus strand of NZ_CM176874.1, from coordinate 3,541,126 downwards.
GGCATTGGTGGAGACGTTGCGTCGCTATCCAGAAGCGCAAATCGACTTGATTGGTGCAACAGGAGGACGTCTCGACCATCTTTTAGCCAATCTATGGCTGCCTTTAGAAGATCGGTTTCGTCCATTTGCCCCAAATCTGCGTTTTTTAGATCGTCAAAATGTCGTTCAGTTCTTTTTACCAGGCACCTATCAATTGGAAAAAGAACCCGAGATGCAGTATTTGGCGTATTGCTGTTTGACGCCGGTAACAGATTTGACGTTGACAGGTAGCAAGTATTTATTAGAAAACGTCCAAGTGCCGTACCCAACTTCTTATGCCAGCAATGAATTTCTGACACAAACAGCAGGTTTTTCCTTTAGCAGCGGGATGATAGCAGTCATTCAAAGTTGTGATTAAGAGACGGAACGTCTCTTTTTTTTGTTGAAAATTTCAGAAACTTAATTACAAAAAAAACATTAAGACGGTCAACTTAGCTTTTGTTTGCAGGGTATTAATGGTAAAATTGGAACTACAGTTTGGAATTATTTGAGGTGTCTTTGTGAAAAAGTTTAATCCTAATAAAAATATTATCATCACATTGATTATTGTGATTTTAGTTGTCACCGTATTAAGCGTGACGATCGCCCGCAGAGCTGCGGGAAACTCCACCAATGTTGTGCAATCAACGGTCAATGACTCCGTTGGCTTTATCGATAAAGTGATTACGGCGCCTTTTCGTTGGATCGAAAATGGTGCGAATTCAGTCAAAAACTTGTTTGTGACGTATGAAGAAAATGAACGTTTAAAAGAGAAATTGGACAGTTTTGATGAATTGGAACAAGCGAAGGACAATGCGCAAAGAGAAATCGATGCCTTGAAAGAAGAGCTAGAGCTGAATGCGACCTTGACGAATTATGAACGGATCTCCGCCAATGTCATCAATCGGTCACCTGATACTTGGCAAGATATGCTGATCGTGGATCGAGGCTCAAGAGACGGCGTTGAGGTCAACATGGCGGTCATGTCGCAAAAAGGCTTGATCGGTCGTGTGGTAGAAGTCAATGCGGCTTCTTCTAAAATTGAACTTTTGACTTCTGAAAACCAGAATTCAAACCACTATCCAGTTCGGATCAGCGGCGAAGATGGGTCAAACTTTGGGATTCTAAGTAGTTACGATCAAAAAGAACGTTCCTTGGTCATTACCCAGTTGACAGGGGACAATGAGCTGAAGGAAGGCGATGTCGTGCAGACCTCTGGATTAGGAGGAAACTCGCCTGCCGACTTAGCGATTGGAACAGTGATCCGTACCACCAAAGATGAGTTTGGTCTTGATACCCAAGTATTTGTAAAACCGTATGCCCAAATGTATGATATTCAAGCAGTAACGATTATCAAACGCTTGGCAGGTGAGGAATAGCCATGAAAAAGCATGACTACATCAAATACCTGGCAGCGGGCGTCTTCTTTTTGATGATGTTGGCAGATGGACAGCTGACGCGTTTTTTAGAAAAATGGACCCAAGACAATTATATCGCCAGTGCGCATCTTTTATTGATTGCCCTTTTGTGTGGCGCAAAGTATTTGCCGAAAAACTTTTTGATCACCACGGCGCTTGTGATCGGCTGCCTTTATGACGTGTATTATGTCGGTGTGATCGGCATCTACACGGTGGCGTTTCCCTTGATCGTATGGATCATGTATATTTTGAAAAATACGCTTTATCAAAATGTATTTACCATGTTTTTCGGAATGATCATCTTTGTTACAAGCTTAGAAGTTGTGACGTTGGGCGTCCAGTTGCTATTTAAGATCGCATCAGTTAGCACGTCATTCTTTGTTTCCCGCTTTTTAGCACCAACGCTTTTATTGAACATCATTTTGTTTATCCTTTTAGTCGTTCCATTCATGAAGCTATTCAAAGACGAATAGCTTCATTTTTTTTGCGTTTGACTGTATAAAAATAACAGCGATTGAAATGTTTTTGTAATATTCCTTTTATCTCTCTGACATACGGCTGTGTTACAATCACACTATCGTGAAGGACTTTAGGTATTCTTAAGCATTTATACATAAAAAAACCATATTAGGGGAAGCAACAGCCGGAGGAATGAAGAGTGAAAAAGCGAATTTTATCTTTATTGTTAGTAAGTTCAATTGTTCTTACTTCTGCAGCAGCACCGACACTTGTCTTTGCGTCAGATTTTGACAATAAAATTGAAGAAAAAAATAAAGAGATCTCTGACTTGCAAAACCAGCAAGCGAGCATCCAGTCACAAGTAGCAGCACTTGAAAGCGACGTGGCAGCAATCAATGAAAAAGCCCAAACTTTGTTGCAACAACAAGGTGATTTGCGTGCGGATTCTGAAAAGTTGAAGCAAGAAATTGCTGATTTGAAAGTCAGAATCGAAAAGCGTGAAGAAGCGATCCAAAAACAAGCCCGTGACGTTCAAGTCAATGGTCAAAGCACGAACTTTATTGATGCAGTATTAGAAGCTGACTCTTTAACAGATGCTATTGGCCGTGTGCAAGCAATGACGACGATCGTCAATGCTAACAAAGATCTTGTGGATCAACAAAAGGCAGACCAAGAAGCAGTTGAAGCGAAGAAAGCAGAAAACGACGATAAATTGGCAGAAATCGCAGCGAACCAATTTGAGCTAGAAACACAATTAGGGGATCTACAAGCCAAACAAGCCGATTTAAATGTTTTACAAGCGGAATTGGCTGTTCAACAAGCATCTAAAGAAGATGAAAAAGCTGATTTAGAAAAACAAAAAGAAGAATACGAAGCAGAACAAGCACGCATCGCTGCAGAAGAAGCGGCGGCAGCAGCCGCTCGTGAACAAGCGGCTCAAGAAGCGGCAGCAGCTGAAGCAGCTACTCAGGAAGCAGCATCAAGCGAGTCTTCAACGTCGAATTCAACGACATCAGACTCAACAACAAATTCTAGTTCTACGACTGATACTACGCAAGGCAGTTCATCACAAGGTGGCGGTTCAACAAATACGACACCATCGACTCCTGCCAACAATAACAATAGCAATAACAACCAAGGATCGAACAATAGCGGCAATGGTGCAAGCAATACTCCTGCACCCGCACAAACGGTCAACGGTTCAGCAATCGTAGCAGAAGCAATGAAATACATTGGTACTCCTTATGTATGGGGTGGTACGACACCAGACGGCTTTGACTGTTCTGGTTTTACACAATATGTATTTGCTAAAGTTGGGATCTCATTACCACGGGTAACTTACGCACAAGAATTTTCTGGTACGGTGATCTCGATCAATGAAGCAAAAGCTGGTGACTTGTTATTCTGGGGTAGCCGCGGAAGCACACACCACGTGGCGATCGCTATGGGTAACGGACAATACGTTCATGCACCAACACCAGGTCAAAATGTTTCTGTTAGCAGTTACTCTTATTACTCACCAGATTTCGCGGTACGCGTAAACTAAATCAATTGAAGCTATTTCAAAAGCTGGCGTTTTACGTCAGCTTTTTTTGATTTCTGTTTTAAAAAACGTATGCTTTTTTTGTTTTCAGTCTTGCCAGAACATCTTATAATAGAGAAGAGAAAGGAAGCGGATAAAATGAACAAGACCTCGTCTTCCAGAGAAAAAATGATAACGGTTAAGTTTTATACGAATTATCTTTCTCGCATGATGATGCCGAATTTAAGTATTTTTATTGCGTGGATGCTGATTTCATTCCTGCTGCCTTTTTTCTCAGTCGATCAACAAGTGATCCAGCAAATGGAACAAGGGGTCTTGACTGTGCTGCTGCCCCTCATGATCGCCTATACAGGTGGGCAAATGTTGGCGCCTGAACGAGGAGGGGTCGTAGGAGCAGTGGCGGTCTTAGGGGCTATTCTGGCAACGGATATTCCCCAGGTCTTTGGGGCGATGCTGCTGGGACCGCTAGCGGGCTGGCTATTGTACCGCAGTGATTCGATCGTGAGCAGAGTCAAAAGTGGCTATGAGATGCTGGTGCGCAATTTTATTGCAGGTGCGTATGGCGGACTCCTTTTTTTAGGCAGTTACTTCCTATTGGCGCCGCTTTTTAATTGGTTCAGTCTCGGCAGCTATCAGCTGGTTGATTATTTTGTTCAGCAAAACGTCTTGCCCTTTATTCATATCATTGTAGAACCATTGAAGGTTTTGTTCTTTAATAATATTGTCAACCATGGTCTATTTACACCGCTAGGGATCGAAGCAGCGGCACTCAATGGTCAGTCGGTTTTATTTTTGATCGAGGCCAACCCCGGTCCAGGCTTAGGGGTCTTAGCGGCGTATCTTTTTTTTGGTTCAAAGCGAAACCGAACGAATGCCGCAGCATCTGTTTTTGTGCAGGCTATTGGTGGGATTCATGAAGTGTATTTCCCGTTTGTTCTGCTCGATCCTTGGGTGTTGCTCGGTCCGATCGTTGGTGGTTTCAGTGGCACGCTGATCTTCCAATTTTTAGGGGTAGGCTTAAGAGCACCGGCGTCTCCGGGCTCGATCTTAGCGATTTTACTCAATACACCGCCGTCTATGATCCTAGGTGTCTTAGCTGGGATTGTCGTCAGTACGGTCGTATCGTTTGCAATCGCTAGTGTGCTGTTAAAACGGAAGACCAATACAGAAAATGAGGAGCGTAAGATGCCGAAAATGAAGAAAGTCACGGAGATCGTCGTGGCCTGTGACGCAGGGATGGGGTCCAGTGCGATTGGTGCCAGCATACTAAAAAAACAATTACAAGAAGCCCAGCTAACGTTTCCTGTCCGCTATCAATCGATTTATCGTGTGATCGATGATCCCGCGCTTTTGGTGATCACCCAACGGGAATTAGCAGCTATTGCCCAAAAGCAGACACCACACGCACAGCATTATGTGTTAGATAATTTTTTGGCGGCAGATGAGTATGCCCCGCTGATTAAAGAATTACAAAGAAGAGAACAGGATCCGCAAAAATCGCTGCAAACCGAGGCAGCAAGTTCGCTAGGATTTTCAACGATCATCTTTTTGTATACTGGAAAAAAACGCGGTTCACAAACGATGGCAGTGGAGATATTAAGAAAAATGGCCCGCCAACAAGCGCTGTCTTTGACCATCAAAAAAATGGCGTATGAAGGACAAGCTCTTGACCCTACGGCAATCTATATCCTCCCGAAAGAACTTGCAGAAAAGTGCCTGATCCCAGATGTTCCTTTGCTGGTGGTGGATGATTTATTGACGACAGATGCGTATCGTCAGTTACTGACAGAAGGAGTCGACTATGTTTTTGACCAATCGTGAAACACTTTTATTAACGGAATTGATGAATAGTACCGGTCCAGTTTCTTTAGATCGCATGATGCAAGTCTTAAAAGTCAGTAAACGAACGGTGTACCGTGAACTGGCTAATTTAGAAAAATCGCTGGAAACAGTAGGAGCTACCTTAGAGAAGGTCGGTCGTGGTCATTTCCAAATTTTTGCATCAGAAACGAGCATTCGCCAATTGCAAGAAGCCATTATGGCAGATACCGATCAAGAATTCGCGGCTAGTGAGCGACAACATCGTATTTTGCTGCAACTGACTACCGCCACGAAGCCTGTATCTAGTCATTTCTTCTTGGATCGCTACCAAATCAGCAATACGACGTTTTTTTCAGATATCAAACAGCTAGAAGAAAGTCTCGCACGGCTGCCGTTAAGGATCGTGCGCAATCAAGGGTATGAGATCGAAGGCTCCGAAAAATATCGGCGGTTGATCACAGCCAATACACTAGTGATGGAGATCAATGAGTACCAATTTTTCCATTTACTGGAAACCGATGATGAAGCCCCGTTTATTTTTCAATTTCTGTCCCGTGACCATCTATTGCTAGCCCAGCGGCTGATTCGAGAAACCATCGAGCCGCAGTTCAAGGAACTTAGTGACCGCAAATTGGCGTTTATCGTCTTGATGCTGGCGCTAGCCATGGATCGGGTAGCTTTGGGCTACACGGTGGAAGAAGAGACGTACCCGAGTCAGATCAACAAAGACTTGCTGAAGGTGGCGAAAAAGATTTTTGCTCAGATCGCCGAAAAGACGAAACTGCTTTATTCCATCAACGAAATCGTCTTTTTTGCCGTGTTACTAGGTGATTTTGCTAATTCCTTTGATCGTGATTTTTTTGATGACAATTTTGATACCGACTTGGCTTATCGTGTAAAACGCTTGATCGAATTGGTCAGTGAGCAAACGGAAGTGGCGTTTTATGAAGATACGAACTTGTATAAAATGCTGCTGACCCATATCTCAGGAGTGATGACGCGGGCGATTTTAGAAGAAGATCATTTGAACAACCCTATCCTAGAAAAAATCATGAACCAGTATGTCGAGATCGCCAGCGGGATTCGTAATCATCTGCCGCAGGTCTTTCCGCAGCAGCAGTTCTCGGAAGAAGAAATCGCCTATATGGTCCTGCATTTTGCCAATTCGTTGGAAAAAAATCCGAAAGTGTTAGAAGTCAATATTGCAGGGATCTCTCCTAGCGGATTAGCCTCCATCAGTTTATTAGAGATGCAGCTGCGGAAACATTTTCCCTTTATCAATCAAATCACCTTCTTTCGAGTGGGGGATGTCAAACGGGAAAATATCGAGGAGACCTATGACTTGGTGATCTCGACTTCCTTGCTGCCAGGGTATCAAGGAGAGTACAAACTCGTTTCACCGATCCTGCTAGAAGAAGACATTCAAGAGTTGAAGAAGGCCTTCCAAGCCATTAGTCAGAAAAAACGTTCCGCAAAAAAAGCACCCTCTGCTTTGGTCAAAGAGGAATCCTATGAAGCGGTCTTGGCTTTTATCGAAGCCATTAACCAGCTATTGGCGCTGTTTCAAGTGCAAGCCATTGATAACCCAGCGGACTTGGAAGAAACGTTGCAGCTGGTGCTGACGTCTTTTGATGAACATGTTGTTTTGGATCGTGAGAAAGTCGTTGATCGTCTCTTACGGCGCTACTTCCAAGCGCCAGTGGGCATTCCTGACACTCACTTTGCCTTGTTTCACGCGGCGAGCTCGGCGATCCTGCAACCAGTTTTTCGTATTTTCGACTTGAAACAGCCTTTGCCCCTTTTAGCGATGGATAAAAAAGAAATCGCTGTTACCCGTTTATTAGTCATGCTGGCGCCGTATCCTATCAATGAAACAAGCTCTCAGATGTTAGGAAAAATCAGTGGTTCGATCATTATGAATGATCTAAATACGGAGATTTTTAATTCGGGCAATGATTCGATTATTTATCAGTTGCTCTCTTCGCTCTTGATTGAAGAAGTAAAACAATAGGAGGGATCAGCGATGTATATTCCACAGGAGCGGATTTTGTTGGATCAACACTTTACCGATGCCACAGAGGCTCTGACAAAAATTGGCGAGTACTTAGTCAACCAGGAGATCGTTTCCTTGCCCTATGTCAAAAGCCTTTTGCGTCGCCATCAAAAAGCAGGTGTTTACATCGGCAACTTTGTGGCATTGCCCCATGCGGAAGAAGAAGCCCAGCAATGGATCAAGGAAGAAGGACTCTTTTTGATCCAAGTGCCTGATGGCGTTGACTTCGGCACGAAGGAGCAGCCCAAAATCGCTACGATCCTTTTCGTAGTCGTCCTAAAAGAGCAGCAATTAGCTGTTTTGCAAGAAATCGCCTTTTTTTGTTCTGATATGCAGAATGTTCGGGCGCTTAGTGATGCCGAATCGGTTGAAGAGATCCAACAGATTTTGCTGGCAGAAGAATAAGCGATCAGCAGCAGGCTGGCTTGCAACAAGAGCAGCGAACGAAATAAATGAATGAGCTGCCTCCGTGTACTTGCTCTTTCTACCTTGTGTAGAAGGAGTGAGTACACGTTTTTTTTTTTGCGTTTTGGCAAAATCCAAAAAAATGCTCCACGTGAAACATAACAAAAATAAGCGAGTGCAGGGGCTGCTCGCCTTTTTTTGTTCTATCCGTTTGGCTACAAGTTTTGGCACAGTTTTTTGTGCCAAAGTACGACTTTCGAGCTTTTTGGGAAGCGCCTACAATAAGGGTGTAAGCAGACGAGAGGAGAGAAAAAAATGGAACAGACACAAAAAGCAGCCAAATCATCAGTCAAAGCAAAAGTTCAAAAATTAGGCAGTACGTTGTCGAGTATGGTGATGCCGAATATCGGCGCATTGATTGCATGGGGTGTATTAACGGCATTATTTATTCCAGATGGGTATTTACCAAATGAAGCCTTTGCAACGATGGTCGGTCCAATGCTAACGTATTTGATCCCAATCTTGATCGGGTATACTGGCGGGAAAGTGATTGCTGGTGACCGCGGAGCCGTGGTTGGGGCGATCGCAACGATGGGGGTCATCGTCGGAACGGATATCCCAATGCTATTGGGTGCAATGATCATGGGTCCTTTAGGCGGTTGGGTCATCAAGAAATTTGACGAGATCTTCCAAGACAAAGTTCGCGCTGGCTTTGAAATGTTGGTCAACAACTTTTCATCAGGTTTGATCGGTTTTGCTTTAGCATTACTGGGCTTTGTAGCAATCGGGCCAGTTGTTAACACCTTGACAGAAGCAATGGCAGCAGGGGTCGAAGTGATCGTCAATGCCCACTTGATTCCATTAGCCAATATCTTTATTGAACCAGCAAAAATCTTATTCTTAAACAATGCTATCAACCATGGAATTTTGACACCATTAGGTACTGAGCAAGTCAGCGAATTTGGGAAATCGATCCTTTACTTATTAGAAGCCAATCCTGGACCTGGTTTAGGAGTCTTGCTAGCCTTCACTTTCTTCGGAAAAGGAGCAGCGAAATCTTCGGCACCTGGAGCGATCATCATTCACTTTATCGGTGGGATCCATGAGATCTACTTCCCATACGTCATGATGAAACCATTGATGTTCTTAGCAGTGATTGCCGGCGGTGTATCAGGAAGCTTTACCTTCCAATTACTAGGTGCAGGCTTACGGGCACCTGCTTCACCAGGTTCGATCATTGCGATCTTAGCAATGACGCCATTCAACTCAGTGATGAGTGTCGTTTCTGTCTTAGCCGGAATTGCCGTAGGAGCAGGCGTGTCCTTTATCGTCGCTGCCGCGATCTTGAAAGCGGATGCGAAGGATACGGTGGATAATTTTGAAGAAAAAGTACAACAAACGCAAGCAGCTAAACTCAGCTCAAAAGGCTTGGCGGCTCAACCAATTACTGGCATCAATCGTATCATCTTCGCATGTGATGCAGGCATGGGCTCCAGTGCTATGGGGGCATCGATCTTACGTAAAAAAGTCAAAGAAGCGGGTCTTCCACAAAATGTCTCGAATTCCGCCATCAACAATTTGACGGACGATGCCAATACGCTGATCGTCACTCAAGAAGAATTGCAAGAACGTGCCAAACAAAAAGCGCCAAATGCGACCTTTGTCGCGGTTGAAAATTTCCTGAACTCTCCACGGTACGATGAAATCGTAGCCACATTGTCAGGGACTAAGACAGCGGGGGAGACAGCAAAAAAGTCTGAAGCAGGCAACCAGATAGATGTTCCTTCCGCCAATGACCTTAAGCAAGTCAGTGAAATCATTTTGGCCCACGATGATCGCAAAGGTTCGGCAACGATGGCACAGAAAGTTTTCCAAGATCTTTTAGCCAAAGAAGCTCTGACGATGCCAATCAGAAAAAGCCATATCAATGATCTCCATGCCAACGCCTCTTCACTGGTGATCACAAAAGAAGCCCTAACGCCGCAAGCGCAAACGTCAGCGCCAGAAGCGATCCACCTATCTGTCAATAATTTGATGGGAACGACGAACTATCAACGGATCGTAGCATCGATCAAAGCAGCGAATTAAGAAAGGATGAGCCGAATGCAAGTATTAGAAAAAGACATGATTGAATTGAACAAACAATTTGCGACCAAAGAAGAAGCCATTCGTTACTGCGGCGAAAAATTGCTGGCGGCAGGCTGTGTGGAAAAAGAATACGTCGAAGCCATGCTTGAGCGTGACGAGATGCTCTCAGTCTATATGGGGAACTTTATTGCGATTCCTCACGGCACGGATGAAGCCAAAAAATACGTCAAAAAATCTGGTATCTGTATCGTGCAAGTACCTGATGGCGTGAATTTCGGTACCGCGGACGAAGAAAAAATCGTCACCGTCCTTTTCGGCATCGCGGGCAAAGGGGAAGATCACCTGCAATTGGTCCAACAAATCGCCCTCTTTTGCAGCGATATCGATAACGTTGTCGAATTGGCGGATGCCTTAGATAAAGAAGAAATCGCCCAAAGTTTGACCGTAGCATAAGGATTTAAGGAGGAGACAAGACATGAAGGCAGTTCACTTTGGTGCAGGTAATATTGGTCGCGGCTTTATCGGCGAGATATTGGCTGCCAACAACTTTGAAATCACATTTATTGATGTCAATGAAACGATCATTGACGCCTTAAAAGCAAGACAAGGGTACACGATCGAATTAGCCGATGAGACCCAAGAACAGATCCACATCGAGCATGTGACGGGATTGAACAATGCCAAAGAACCAGAAGCGGTGATCCAAGCGATCGCCGAGGCAGACATCCTTACGACTGCCATTGGTCCCAACATTTTGCCGCATATCGCTGAGCTGATCGCCAAAGGCTTAGAAGCACGTCAACAATACCCAGACAAGCCAGCCATTGATGTGATCGCCTGTGAGAACATGATCGGCGGATCGACCTTTTTAAAAAGCGAAGTGAAAAAATACGTTGCGGATTGGTCCGCGTTAGAAGCGACGGTTGGTTTTCCAGATGCAGCGGTGGACCGCATCGTACCGCTGCAACACCATGAAGATCCCTTATTCGTTCAAGTAGAACCTTTTTGCGAATGGGTGATCCAAGAGTCAGGGATGAAATCCTCGATCCATCTGCAAGGGGTCCATTATGTGGCGGACCTGGAACCGTACATTGAACGGAAATTATTCAGTGTCAATACGGGTCATGCTACGGTAGCGTACACAGGCGCCCTCCAAGGCTATCAGACGATCGATGAAGCGATGCAGGACCATTTAGTGGTTATCCAATTAAAATCCGTTCTCGAAGAAACTGGGCGGCTTTTAATTGAGAAGTGGGCTTTTGATCCTGAAGAACATGAACGGTATATCGAAAAAATCATCCAACGCTTTAAAAACAAACACATTTCCGATGCTATCACACGGGTGGCACGGACACCTGTCCGCAAATTAGGAACCGAAGAACGCTTTATCCGACCAGTCCTTGAGTTAGAAAAACGCAACATGCAGCCAGATCATCTCTATGAAACGATTGGCATGATCTTCAACTACAAAGACCCTGAAGATGAGCAAAGCCAACAATTGCAAGCACTTTTGGATGAAAAATCACTACCGGAAGTCATTGCGGAAATCACTGGCTTACAAGATGAAGACATGATTGAAACGATCCGACAAAACATTGAAAAATATGCGTATGTTGCCGCATAAAAACGAGTAACACACAGAACAAGCAGATAAATTGCCGCATCCGTAAAAGCGAGCCCAACAAGCGAGCTTTTGCGGATGTGGCAATTTCTTTCAACGCTTGTTCTGTGTTTTTTTGCTCACCGATTGACCTTTGCTGCTAACTTGACGATAATAAGAAAAGAAATGAGGGAGAGCGATGGAACGATGGTTTGAAGAAGCCCAGCTTCAAGTAATTGAGTTGCCGATCGAATGGCAGGAAAACCGCCCCGTCTATCGGGCCTTTATCCGTGAATTGCCGACGATCCAAGCAGAAGGAACTTCGCGGCAAGCTGTTTATCGGCAGTTGGCAGAAGCCTATGCGGCTTACCTTGCCCAACTTCGAGAGGCCAATGAGACACAGGAAGAAATGACGTCTTCCTTATTATCGACGGAAGAATTATTGCGCTACTATGATGGCGAGACTTTCGATGGTTTTGAGCTGCCCTCTGACGAGTAACGGGGAAAGAGCCATTCACTGAAAACTGAAAAGCTACGCAAGAAAAAACCGCTCAGCTGCAGCTCGATCGATACGAAGGATCGAACGCTGCAACTGGCGGCTTTTTTCTCTAAGAAACCAAGTCTTATTCGTGGTTAGTTCAATGCCTCGGTAATGGCTTGATTGAAGGCATCTAGGTCATCTGGGTTTCGGCTGGTGATCAACCGATAGGTTTCGTCGATCACGACGGGCTCATCTTTGACGGTGGCACCTGCGTAGGCTAAATCTGGTCGCACAGAATCATAAGCCGTCAAGGTCAAATCTTTTGTCAGTCCTGTTTGGATAAACAGTTGTGGGCCGTGGCAAATGGCAAAGACGGGACGATCAGATGTCAAAAAGTCTTTCGTCAATGACACATAGCGCTCATCGGTCCGTAATTGGTCAGGGGAGAAACCGCCTGGGATCAACAAAGCATCAAAACTTGCAGGATCGATCGTATCGATGGTCGCATCGACGGTAAATGTTCCACCTTGTTTGCCTTCGACGGTCTCGGCGCCTTCATTACTAATAACGACTACTTCGTGTCCAGCCGCTTCCAGTGCTTCTTTTGGTGACGTCAACTCAACATCTTCAACTAGATCAGTGACAATAACAGCAACTTTACTCATTCGATCTCCTCCTTATTACTTGATGAACAATTTGTTCACCTGCTATTATTTATGCTAACGAAGATTTTCGCTGTTGACAAATCATCTGTTTGTCCGCAGCTTGAAAAAGAAAGAAGGCAACGCCATGGCAACGATCCAACTATTTATCTCTGATACCCCCCTTTGCTTTGAAAAAGCGGAATTCACTTTTATGGAAGAAACATTTGTCATCGAGAAACAGCAATTATTTGAAAAAGTTGATGCCGTGATGCATCAGGAGGTATCCTCGGCCTTGGTTTCATTGGTAGAAAAAGCCCTTTTGACGCTAGAAGCGATCGGGGAAGAAGAGGATTATTTCGACCTGCTTTATTTGACCTATGAGAATACCCGCCATTCCCTCAGCGGACAGCAATTACTCGCGCAGCCGTTTCCAGCTGTAGAAGCAGCCTTGCAGCCAGTCTTTGATGAGTTGGCAGAACCGATCGTAGAAAAGTTTTATGAGGAGCTGACCAATCAGCTAGAAGAAGTCGCAGATGATGAACTGTTTAGTTCTTATTATCTGGATGAGGAAGAAGCGGTGATCCAAATCGATGCCCCGATCCAACATGAAGAAGTGATCGCCTTGCCCGCCCTTTTACGGGATTACCATGGCACGTTGCGATTGACCTTTGAAAAGTTTTATGAATACCTTGTGTAGCGGCGGCAACTGCCGTCGTTGTTTTTTTGTGAAAACAGTTACATGTTTAGTTTTTTTTAAATCCTGCGACAGAAGCCTCTGGAATCTTGACCCTTTTGTCAGAAACGATTATAAAGGTAAGAAGAGGCTGAAGGAACCGAGGCTGCCAATGGGCAACATCGGGTAAGAAAAGGATGAGAATCATGCGAAAAGTCCCGCCTATTTTAAAACCAATTGCACTTTTAACGATATCAACGATCATTGCCACTGCCACCGGCGTGGTGAATTCAGGCAGCTACCGCCAACCAAGTCGTGCGACGGAAACGACAGAGACGACAGAAACGACCGAACAAGTACCAAGTGAAAGCACACCCTCTTCGATGACTGAAGACAGTCAAAATCAGACACCTGCTAGCACGGACTCACAACCGACGAACGATGACCAGCAGACAACACCGTCATCCAGCAGTGAACCAGCAACACCAGCAACGACTCCGTCTTCTTCGGTGCCTGCAGAAACGACGCCATCAAGCGATGCCAATGTTTCACCAGCACCATCGGAAAACAATCAGGAAACACCTTCTTCAAGTGAAGAGACCACGCCAGATCCACAAGGGATCATGGATGAGAATCAAGGAAATGAGTAGGTGAGAAAATGACGCTTATTTTAGATTTAATCAACGGCATCCATAAATTTTTGGGCTATCTCGATATCAGTCCTAAATATTTGAACCGTGCCTATACCATCCTCAGTATCATTCCAACGGCGTATATTTTGCGGATCGTCTACGGGATGTTTGCGAACCAAAACTATTTTCAAGCGATCCTTTATACGGTCGGCTTTTTGGTCTTAGTCTACTTCTGGGTACTGAATATCTTCTATTATTTCTTAAACAAAAATATGAAGTTCGATGTCACTCAGGCCTTTGTCAAAGTTTTACCAGACGAAGTCTTCAATATTGAAGGAGAAACCATCAGCACCACCGACATTGATCGTTTGACGACTGAAAAAGCGGTGATCCATTTTGAAGAAGACTATCAGCTGGTATTGGCGAATCATTTGCAGACCTTGATCGCTCAAGAAGAATTGGCGATCAAACCGTCATCCAACGGCTTTACGATCCCGAAAAACACCTTGTATCCTTACTATTTTGTCAAACAGCAAGGGGAAAATGAGTACGCATTGCAGATCGGTACTAGCTACACGGAGATGACGAAAGTCGGCACGATCCAATGGACAGGCAAACAGCCCTTAGAACCAGTGGGCTTATTTATCACTGGCGGTGATTTTGTCAAAAATGATGTAAAATACCATGAACCATACAGTTTGAAATTGTACGTCAAAAAAGAGATTTCTGAAGAAGAACCACAGACCTCAAGACAGGCGTATCGACGACAAGCACGCAAATAAGAAAAGGCAGTTCCCCCAGAGCGTTCTCTGAAGGGACTGCCTTTTTGGTATCTCGGTTATTCGATCGGGATATTTTTTGCGGGTGCATCTTTGTAGCTGGCTTTTGGTAACGTCAGGGTCAAAACGCCGTCTTCAAACACTGCTTTAATGGACTCGTCATCAATGTCTGTGATGGTGAAGGTCCGTTGATAGGCACTGCTAGAGCGTTCTTTGCGCAAATAATGTCCGAAATCCTCCTCGGTTTCCGTGGTCTCTGTTTGAGCCGCTGAAATCGTCAGCGTGTTGTTGACGTAACTGACGCGGATGTTTTCTTTCTTGATGCCGGGTAAATCTGCTTGAACGAGATACTTGTCTTCGTACTCTTTAATGTCCGTATTCATTTGCCGTTCTTGCCAAAAACTGTTCATTAATTTGCCTAATAGTTCTTCGCCGCCTGCGAAATCTCTTGGAATCAAATTTGCCATGTGGTTCCCCCGCTTTCTTTTATCTATTGAGTTGGTACTTCTATTTTACGAGGAACCAAGCCAAAGGGCAACCAAAATGGCAACAATCATAAAAACAAGAGAAATCACTCAACTATCTTATAAGAATCTGCTATGATAGAACTAAATAACTATCAGATGATTGGATGAATGAAGATGGAGATTATTGAAAAAGCGCCAGCTAAGATCAACCTCGGTCTCGATGTGTTAGAGAAAAGAACAGACGGCTACCATGAGTTGGAAATGGTGATGTCTAGTGTTGATCTAGCCGACCGTCTGATAATGGAAGAGATAGCAGAAGATAAGATCATTATAGAAACCAACAAAGCCTTTTTGCCGATCGACAAACGCAATAATGTCTATCAAGCCGCCAGTATCTTAAAAAAACGCTACGGCATAAAAAAAGGCATCCGTATCCGCATCACCAAGAATATCCCGGTGGCAGCTGGGTTAGGTGGGGGCAGTACGGATTGTGCGGCAGCGCTGCGGGGGATGGTTCGCCTCTGGCATTTAGACCTTTCCATGGCAGAGCTGATCGATATTGGTATGGAAGTCGGCACCGATGTTCCCTATTGTCTTTATGGGACCACTTCCCACATTGCAGGAAAAGGGGAGCTGGTGACGCCGCTGCGGCCGATGCCGCAATGTTGGGTCATCTTGGTTAAACCTCGTTTGAGTGTTTCAACGGGGAAAATCTTTCAAGAAGTTGAGCTAGACCAACTGCACCATCCAGATATCGCGGCATTGTCGGCCGCCGTCTTAGCCGAAGATTATCCAGCAATGATCGCTGCCATGGGCAATAGCCTAGAAGCCATCACGATCCCGAAGTATCCGATCGTCCAACAGATCAAAGATCGCATGATGAAATATGGTGCCGATGTTGCCTTGATGACCGGCAGCGGACCGACTGTCTTTGCTCTTTGTCAAAAATATTCGCGGGCACAGCGGGTCTATAATGCCTTAAAAGGATTCTGCGATGAGGTTTATCTTGTACGTACATTGAAATGAATGAGTCAAGGACACAGGCTGAATTCGCCTGTGTTTTTTTGTATGCCTTCTATTTCAATAGTAAAGAAAAAGGCAGCTGAAGTGGGGAAGGAAGCATCTAGAAGCTGCCCTACAAAAAAAGTCCCCGACGAAAATAAGGCGGCGGGGTCTGATTCTTTACGTAAAGCAAAGGCTATTCTTTTTGGTGCTGCTTCTTTGCGGATTTTTTCTTTTTGTCTTCTTCATACAATGGTTTGTCGATCGTTTTGCGGATTTCTTCGGTTTGCTGCGATGCAGGATCTTCTGGTAAGACGATTCGAGTCAACAAGTCGCTGTTGTTTACAGTTGGCGGCACAGTTACAAATTCGTTCATCTTCGTTTCCTCCAAGTGCTTTTAGGTTATTATCCTACATACTCTCTAATTTTTCAAGCTGGTACAGCAGGGGCGCATGGCGAATGGTGTAAAATATGGCTAAGTTCCTGAGAGAAGAATCCGCTTCAAATGAACGTTTTCTCCTATGTTTTCCGATTTATCTCGAAATAAAAGTTTTAAATCGTAAAACGTACGATTTGTCTTGACGAACCGGAAATCATTTGATAGAGTAACTTTTGCTAACAAAACGGAGTTGTTCCGTTTTAAAATAAAAAGAAGAGCCAGCAAATGGAAGGGGAAATCCCGATGAAAAAAATCTTACTTACTACAGCACTCCTTTTAGGGGGCGTGCTTCTTGGCGCTTGTGGGCAGCAAGAAGCGACAAGCCAATCGAGTGACACCGAGAAGCTGTCGATCGTCACGACGTTTTATCCAATGTACGAATTTACGAAAGAAGTCGTAGGCGACGCAGCAGAGGTCTCCTTGTTGATCCCTGCAGGAACCGAACCCCATGACTATGAGCCAAGTGCCAAAGATATGACCAAAATCATGGATGCAGATGCCTTTGTCTACAATAGTCCTGAGCTAGAAACTTGGGTCGCTAGTTTGACGGATTCCGTCGATCCTGAGCAAACAGCCGTGATCGAAGCGGCCAAAAACATTCAGTTGGTGGAAGGCACAGAGGAGGAAGATCATGACGCGCATGATCACGAAAGCGAAGACAGCCATGAAGGCCATGATCATACGTACGATCCTCATGTTTGGACCGACCCAGTCTTAGCGATCCAAGAAGTAGAAACGATCCGCGATGACTTGATTGCGAAGTTTCCTGAGCAAAAGGCAACTTTCACGGAAAATGCAGCTGCCTATATCGAAAAGCTTTCTGCTTTAGATGAAGCCTACCAAGCGGCGTTAAAGGATGCGACCCAACGAACCTTCGTTACGCAGCACGCAGCCTTTGGCTATTTGGCACGGCAGTATGATTTAGTCGAAGAATCGATTTCGGGCATTTCACCCGATCAAGAACCAACGCCAAGTCGGTTGGCTGAGCTGAAAGAATATGTAGAAGAAAAACAAGTCAAAGTTATCTATTTTGAAGAAAACGCGTCATCGAAGGTGGCTGAGACCTTAGCGTCTGAAACAGGAGTGGAGCTGGCGGTCTTGAATCCATTAGAAAGCTTGACGCAAGAGCAGATGGATAACGGCGAAACATACCTGTCTGTAATGGAAGACAATTTGGCAGCATTACAAAAAAGTATTCACTAAGGAGGCGCCTGCGTGCGTTATATCGATGTAAAAGATTTGACCTTTTATTATGATGATGAACCCGTCCTGGAAGACATTTCCTACTTTGTCGAAGACGGCGAATTCGTGATTTTGACTGGCGAAAATGGGGCGGCAAAATCTACTTTGATCAAAGCAACCCTTGGTTTGTTGAAACCTTCTAAAGGAGCAGTCACCTTGGCGACCAAAAATGCTGCTGGTGAAAAATTAAGCATCGGCTACATTCCTCAGCAGATTGCTTCCTTTAACGTCGGGTTCCCCAGCACCGTTTTGGAATTGGTCCAATCGGGCCGCTACCCAAGAGATCGCTGGTTCAAGCGCTTGACGAAACGAGACCATGAACATGTCCGCCGTGCATTAGATGCCGTCGGGATGTGGGACGTGCGTCATAAACGGATCGGCGAGTTGTCCGGTGGCCAAAAGCAGCGGATCAGCTTGGCACGGGTCTTTGCCACGGACCCTGATTTATTTATTTTAGATGAACCGACTACGGGGATGGATGAACAATCCCGCAATCTGTTTTATGAACTGCTGCGGCACAATGCTCATGACCACGGCAAGTCGATTTTGATGATCACCCATGATCATGAAGATATCAAAGAATACGAGGACCGTCAGATCCGTTTAGTGCGGAAGGAGGATTCACCATGGCGTTGCTTTCATATGAATTCATGAGAAGAGCTTTTCTTGCGGCGATTTTTATTGCTGGTATCGCACCGATGCTGGGGGTCTTTCTAGTGATTCGGCGACAGTCATTGATGGCTGATACGCTGTCCCATGTCTCTTTAGCAGGGGTGGCACTAGGCTTCTTTCTAAATCTAAATCCGAGTTTGACGACGCTATTGATCGTAGTCATTGCCGCAATCATTTTGGAATACTTGCGAACACTGTACCGCAGTTATTCAGAGATCTCGATCGCCATTTTGATGTCCGGCGGCTTAGCGTTAGCCCTCGTCTTGATGAACCTTAGCGGGGGGAACTCCGCAACGAGTATCCAATCGTATTTGTTTGGGTCGATCGTTACGATCACACAAGAACAAGTCTGGATCTTAGGCTTTTTGTTTTTAGTCGTTTTTGCTTTATTCTTCTTATTCAAACGGCCCATGTACATTTTGACCTTTGATGAAGATACCGCCCATGTCGATGGCTTGCCTGTGCGAGTGATGTCGATGCTCTTTAATGTCTTGACGGGGGTGGCAATCGCCATGATGATCCCGATTGCGGGTGCATTGTTGATCTCTGCGATCATGGTTTTACCAGCTGCCATCAGTATGCGTTTAGGCAAGAGCTTCAATGCCGTGATTTTGATCAGTGTCGTGATCGGCATGATTGGGATGATGTCTGGTTTGACCAGTTCCTTTTATTTGGACACACCACCGGGAGCGACGATCACGCTGGTTTTTATCGCTCTTTTCTTAGTGATCAATTTGATCAAACGCATCGTGATCCTCGTGCAACGAAAACAACGCCTAAAATAAAGGGCTTTATGAAAAAGAAACGAAGAATTTTCGTTTCTTTTTTTTAAACTCTAATCAAAACCGAACAATATAAGCAATATTTTAGATAATGCTCGCATTTATCCCGAAAAAGCCTTATAATAAGGCGAATAAACTAAAGGAGTTGTCCGGTGTGAAAATACGTCGAAGTGAACGACTGATCGATATGACACATTACTTGTTGAATCATCCCCATGAATTGATTTCATTGTCCTTCTTTTCTAAACGATATGCCTCTGCAAAATCATCGATTAGCGAAGATTTATCTATTATCAAAAAGACCTTTAAAGAACGAGGAACAGGCATTCTTGATACCGTGCCAGGCGCTGCTGGCGGTGTTTTTTTTGTGCCTGAAATTTCTGAAGAAGAAGCGTATGCGTACGTCGAAGGGCTGGCAGAACGCTTGTCTGAGCAAGACCGTTTGTTGCCTGGCGGCTATGTTTATCTATCTGACTTATTAGGCGAACCGGAATTGCTGCGCCAAGTCGGCCGCATCATCGCTTCCAAATATTTAGGCGAACAAATCGATGCGGTGATGACCGTTGCTACTAAAGGAGTGCCGATCGCTCAAGCAGTCTCTTACTACTTGAATGTTCCCTTCGTGATCGTGCGTCGTGATTCCAAGATCACTGAAGGCTCGACCGTGAGTGTCAATTATGTCTCTGGTTCTTCAGAGCGCATCGAAAAAATGGAATTATCCAAGCGCAGCTTAAAGCGCGGCTCTAGAGTATTGGTGGTCGATGACTTTATGAAAGGCGGCGGCACGGTCAATGGGATGAAGAGCTTGATTGAAGAATTTGAAGCCGAATTAGTCGGTATTACGGTTTTTGCCGAAACGAAATTCAAAGGCAAGCGGGCCATCAGCGATTACAGTTCTCTGCTGTATGTTGAAGATGTCGATACCCAGACCAAAACGATCTCGGTAGTACCGGGAAATTACTTTGAGAAAAAAGCCTGATTTTTTGTGGCTCTTAGACTGGCGCAAGCAGCTGTTTTTTAAACGGCGGCCGCCAGTCTTTTTTTTGATTGGTCTAGGTGGGAATTCCTTAAATCGTTGAAATTTACAAGTACTTGGGCTAAACTGTTTATAGGAAATTCAATGAACAAAAATCGTTCAGATTGATAGGAGTGGAATACGTGGACGCACGTTTTGCAATAATTTTAGCGGCTGGAAAAGGCACGCGCATGAAATCGAAGTTATATAAAGTGTTACATCCTGTTTGTGGCAAACCAATGGTGGAGCACATCATGAATCGAGTGGTGGAAACCAATCCTGAAGAGATCGTGACGATCGTCGGTCACGGGGCAGAAATGGTCAAAGAGCAACTGGGGGATCGCACCAACTATGCCTTACAAGCCGAACAATTGGGTACTGGCCATGCTGTCGTTCAAGCCGAATCGTTTTTAAAAGGCAAAAAAGGGACGACCTTAGTGATCAGTGGGGATACACCGTTATTGACGACGGAAACCTTGAATAACTTGTTCGATTACCACCAAGGGAAAAATGCGTCGGCGACAATCTTAACGGCGCAAGCGGCAGACCCAACAGGCTATGGCCGAATCGTGCGGGATCGTGTCGGTATCGTGGAGAAAATCGTTGAGCAAAAAGATGCGTCGATCGAAGAAGCGCTGATCCAAGAAATCAATACAGGGACGTATTGCTTCGATAATGAATTGTTATTTGACGCCTTGGCAAAATTAGATACGGACAATGCCCAAGGGGAGTACTACTTGACTGATATCATCGAGATCTTAAAGGAAGACGGCAAAATCATCGCTGCTTATCAAACCGAAGATTTTCATGAATCATTAGGAGTCAATGACCGCATCGCCTTAGCCGAAGCCAATCGCTTGATGCGTCAGCGGATCAATCGTCAGCACATGCAAAATGGCGTGACCTTGATCGATCCGGCAACGACTTATATCGACGAAGGTGTTGTGATCGGCTCAGATACTCTGATCGAAGCCGGTGTCACCATCAAAGGGAAGACGACGATCGGAGAAGACTGTGTCATTACGGCAGCTTCTGAAATAGAAGACAGCAAGATCGGCAACCAAGTGACGATCAAGGCATCGACGATCGAGGAGAGCATCATTCATGATGGCGCCGATGTCGGTCCCAATGCCCATCTTCGTCCCCATGCGGAAATTTTGGCCCATGCCCATATCGGGAACTTTGTGGAGGTCAAAAATGCGACGATTGGTGAAGGCACCAAAGTCGGACACTTGTCTTATGTTGGCGATGCGACCTTAGGCAAAAACATCAATGTCGGTTGCGGCGTAGTCTTTGTTAATTATGACGGCAAGAGCAAATTCAAAACGACTGTCGGCGACAATTGCTTTATCGGCTCTGGCTCCAATCTAGTTGCGCCATTGACCATCGAAGAGGAAACGATGATCGCTGCTGGCTCAACGATCACCAAAGATATTCCTAAACACAGTATGGCGATTGCCCGCGCCCGTCAGGAAAATAAAGCGGATTACGCGAAAAAGTTGCCTTATCTAAATTAGAAATAGCGAAATGACTTGATTTCTTAAGGAAAAATGACTACTATTTATTAGGAAGAAGATTCTAGTAAAAGGAGTCATTTTTTTCTAGATGAACGCAAAGAAAGTGGAGGTTCTCATGTCAAATCATTATTTTGATCCAAGATTGAAGATTTTTTCTCTGAACTCAAATCGTCCTTTGGCGGAAAAAATCGCAGCTGCAGTAGGTGTTGAATTAGGTAAGTGTTCAGTCAAACAATTTAGCGATGGTGAAATCCAAGTGAATATTGAAGAAAGTATTCGTGGTGCCCACGTCTACGTGATTCAATCAACCAGCAGCCCTGTAAACGATAACTTAATGGAATTGCTGATCATGATCGATGCTTTGAAGCGCGCCAGTGCGAAGACGATCAATGTAGTAATGCCTTATTATGGTTATGCAAGACAAGACCGCAAAGCGCGATCAAGAGAACCAATCACCGCAAAACTTGTAGCAAACATGATCGAAAAAGCCGGTGCGAACCGCATGGTTACACTGGATTTGCATGCCTCACAGATTCAAGGGTTCTTTGATATCCCAGTTGACCACTTGATGGGTGCACCATTGATCGCCAACTATTTCTTGGAAAGAGGCATTCAAGGCGATGACGTCGTCGTCGTTTCACCAGACCACGGGGGCGTGACTCGTGCCCGTAAATTAGCTGAGTTTCTTAAGTCACCAATCGCGATCATCGACAAACGTCGTCCGAAAGCCAACGTAGCGGAAGTCATGAATATCATTGGTCATGTTGAAGGCAAAACTTGTGTCTTGATCGACGATATGATCGATACTGCTGGTACCATCACATTGGCTGCGAATGCGTTGAAACAAGCAGGTGCTAAAAGTGTTTACGCCTCATGTACCCACCCTGTCTTGTCAGGACCTGCCTTGGAACGGATCGAAGATTCTGCCATTGAGCATCTAGTTGTGACAGATTCGATTCACTTGCCAGAAGACCGCAAGTCGAAAAAAATCGATGAGATCAGTGTCGGTGCCTTGATGGGCGAAGCGATCAAACGAATCCATGAGAACAAACCAGTCAGTCCACTGTTTGAATCAAAATTATCAATTTAATCGTGTCTCATAAGCATGAGAACAACAGCCAATGGTCGGTCTTTAGCCGCTCATTGGCTGTTTTTTTCTGAGGAGTTTCAGGATGTTTTTAGAAAAAACGATCGCAGTCATGTTTCTTTTCACCAATTTATGGTATTCTTGAAAGTGACTTGCGAAATGCAAGCAAAAAATAAAATAGAATCTAATCACAAAGGGGAGTCTGCAAAGGCTGAGAATGAGAGTACTCTAAACCCTTCGTACCTGTTTCGATCATGCGAACGTAGGAATTGTGACGAGTTGAAGTGTCCAACACTTCTCCTTTGTGAATTGTGATGATTCTAAAGGAGGAGTTTTTTTTGAAACGAAAAATGTCGCTGCAGGTCTGGACGGAAGGAACGATGATCGCTGCGATTGGGGTCGTCTTGTCGTATATCCCG
Source organism: Enterococcus sp. R12 (assembly GCF_058135755.1). Classification (NCBI taxonomy): domain Bacteria; kingdom Bacillati; phylum Bacillota; class Bacilli; order Lactobacillales; family Enterococcaceae; genus Enterococcus; species Enterococcus sp. R12. The sequence goes on along the minus strand of NZ_CM176874.1, from coordinate 3,517,870 downwards.
ATCCAGACAGCCAATTCCAGTATCGACTTGTCTCTAGGTCTCGTGCCCTTGGTCTTGTATTCGTATCGTCGCGGAGTGCTGCCGGGAATGACGGCTGGATTTATGTGGGGCTTGCTGAATATTTTGATTGGTAGCGCCATGCGTAACTTTATCACCGTTCCACAGATCATCTTTGAATACCCCTTTGCCTTTGCTTTTGGCGGGATGGGCGGCTTGTTTGCTAATAAAATCCAGCAAGCGATCCGTCAAAACAGCAAAACCGTTACGTGGTATGTCGTCTTAGGGGGCATCGTGGCGGTGATCAGCCGTTGGTTTTGGCATTATTGGGCTGGGGTCTTTGTCTGGGGAATGTACGCACCGCCAGGACAAAGTCCGTATCTGTATTCCTTGATCTTTAATGGATCATCGGTCATTATCAATATCGTTTATGTAGGGGTCGTCCTAGGACTCTTAGTCAAGGCAGCCCCGAAATTATTTGTCCCGAAAGCTTAGTTTTAGAAATGGAACCATCAAAAAATGTCTTGAGGCTCTTTGAGAAAGAGAAGCATCAAGACATTTTTTTGTCGATAAAGCCAAACGCTAGATCTTCTTGGTCGATTTCCAACGACCAGCTTTTTTTGCTGGCTGAATAGCGTAAAACAGCGATTTGATCCAGCTCTTTTTGATTGACCAGCGTGTTTTTTAAGCCAGCATCTTCTGACAGATAGATCGGGATCGTATAGGTTCTGTCGATCAATTGTTCTTGTGTCAGACAAAAGACGATGCCTTCTTGCATGATTCCCCGCAATTCTTTCAGCAAATTAAAATCGAGCTTTTCCACCGGTGTTGCTTTTTTAAAAAAGGAGAGGCGATCATTGATTTTTTCTAAGACGATGCGGGTGATCCGATCCGCCAAGATCCGATAATATTCATCTAAATAGCGATAATAAACGCGGGAACGTGCATCTTTTAAGTCAAAGAAAACAAAGTTATTTTGCAGTTTGTAAAAGAAAGGGGAGTGGAGGTGTGTCTTCATGTGGCCAAAATATAACAACTCGGAGATCTCTAAAGGCGTCAATTCTTTGACCATCTCGTAATCATTAAAATCGATCCACTTCATTTCTTCGGCAACACGACCTTTGTTGATCTGCTGAAAAAACAGTTGGACGTCTTCCATTCCGCGTATCACTTTTAAGCCCGTATGACCGTCGAATTCGCCGAAATCACTGGAAGGATCAAGCAAGAGCAAATTCTTGGGCTGATGGACGATGCTCTTGTTAAAATCTTGGGGGGCAAGCCCGCGGGTCAAGACGGCATTGCTGGTTGTATCAATATGTACGTAAATCGTGTTAGACATGCCGATCGATCCCTCCTATATACTAAGTTCATTCTACAACAAAGCGCTGAAAATTGCTTGTATCTTTTCGTTTAAAGTTATATTACAAAATAACAGAAAAAACAATTTTTAAGTTCCCTTTTTCGACAAAAAAAGGCAAATCTTGTCTTTTCGTAAAAAAACTGGCCAAAATTGGCGTCTTTATGAGGATTTTGGTATGATAAAAGAAGAAACTAATGGAGACGAAAACCTATGAGAAAAAAGAAACGCAGACTTTCAAATTGGCTGAGCAATCTCTTTTTGCTTTTGCTGTTATTGATTGGTTTAGCATTGATTTTTAATAATCAAATCAAAAATTATTTTATTAAACAAACGGGTGAAGCTTACGCAGTCGGCACCATTGATCGCAGTGATGTGGAAAAAAATATGGAAGCGGAAGCGACCTTTGATTTTGATGCCGTGGAGCCGGCGAGTTCAGAAGCAGTCTTACGGGCGCAGCTGAGCAACAAAGCCTTGCCAGTGATCGGCGGCGTGGCGGTTCCTAGTGTGGGGATCAATCTGCCGATTTTTAAAGGCTTGGCCAACGAGGCCTTGCTGTATGGTGCTGGTACGTTAAGTCCCACCCAAAAAATGGGGGAAGGCAATTACGCACTAGCCAGCCATCGCGCTCAATCGCCAGAGCTTTTGTTTACGCCATTGGATGATGTCGCCATCGGAGCGGCTATCTATGTGACCGATCTGGAAAATATTTACACGTATACCGCGACTTCTTCTGTGCGGGTCGACCCGACCGATGTCTATTTGCTTGACGAAGTGGAAGGCCGTAAAATGATCACGCTGATCACCTGTGGCGAAATGGGCGGTGTCACCCGTCGTGTGATCCAAGGTGATCTGGAATCTGTAACGCCTGTCGACGAAGCAACGGATGAGATGCTGGCGGCATTCAACATGGCACAACGAACATTTTAATCAAAAGAATAGCTCGAGTGGTACGGCAGCTGGCGTGTCATTCGTCTATTCTTTTTTGCTTGAGGAGGCGTCTTGATGAAAGTGAAAAAACTGACTTCGATCGATTTTCTTGCACAAAGGGCAGGATTTCAAGAAAGCCGACTCGTCTTTTCCTTTTTTGAGTCGCATTCAAAAGCGCGACGAGCCTTTCTAGCCGATATAGCGCAGCAGGGCTGGCAGATCGACAGCCGTTACGGACGTTTTTACCTTGCTGGGCAGTTTGATTTTGACCAAAAGACACTGACTATCACCAATCTGCTGGTGGAAGCAGCCGCCGATTTTACTTGGAAACAACTGCTAGCCGTGACAGAAAGCTTTGCTCGCAGTCGTTTTGTAGCAGCTGTCTTGTGGCAACTTCCTCATCGGCCCCCCTTGGCTGAGTGGTTTATCCAGCAAGGGTATCAGTTGGTCCCTCAAGGGTATCAAAAAGCGCTAGCTTATCAGACGGCGCTGGTTTTAGGCGGTGGCGGTGCCCACGGGGCGTATCAAATCGGTGTTTGGCAAGCGCTGCAAGAACGAGGCATCACCTTTGAATGGATCACGGGAACTTCCGTCGGTGCCTTGAATGGCGCCTTGATTTTAATGAACGATGTGGAAGCGGCCGTCGATTTATGGGCAAATATCTCTAACGAGCAAGTATTGCACTATCCGCTTGCTTCGGTACGTGCCCAAACACTGCGAGATTTGATGAATCAAGCCAATTCGCTGGTCCGCGAAGCGGTCAAAAGCAACGGTGCCAGTACCGAACCGTTGGCAAAGCTTTTGCAAAAGACCTTTGATCAAGAAAAATTCAGCCAAACTGCTTGTCGTTTGCTGATCTGTACGACTCGTCTGCCCGATTTCAAGGAGACGGTTTATGCCTTTGATCCATCCGCAGTAGAGGAAAACCTGCATTGGCTGTTGGCATCCGCTTCATTTTATCCAGCGATGCAGGCGCAAAAAATTAACGACGCTTATTACATCGATGGCGGCTATCGCAACAACCTGCCCATCGATGTCGCTGTCCAGCAAGGGGCAACGGAATGTATCACCGTGGATGTCCAAGGACCTGGCATCAATAAAAGGACGATTGTGACGGAAGAAACTGCGCAGCTTTCGTTGGGGTCTCCTTGGTCCTTAGGCAGCTTTTTGGTTTTTGATGCCCAGCGTTCGCTGGATAATATGACCTTAGGCTATTTGGAAACCTTGAAAGTGTTCGGCAAATACCAAGGCCATTGGTATACCTTTGAAAGGACGGTTGATTTTCAGCCGTTATGGCGGGGCTTTTTGAAAGAGCTGCGCCAGACAGACCCGCTGCTTTATCAGGAACTAAAGAAAAAAGAATTTTGGAAAAAAATGCGTAAATTCTATCAACAGGATGTGCCATTTGAGCAGTGGGGGCGTATACTGATAGAGTGTACCGCGAAAGTATTGTATCTAGCGCCTACAGTGATTTATGAGCAGGAAACGATTCTAACGGCTTTAGCTGAAAAAATTGCGCTAAAGGCAGTGGAAGAAGCCGATGCCTGGTCGATCACCGAGTGGCTGAGCTATTATCGCGACCGTTTTTTTGTCTTGTCCGAGCAAAACCGCTTTTTCTTTTTTTATCGGACGCAGCAATTGAATCTGCCCGCCCTTCAGCAGATTCGTCGGCGTTACCCACTGACTGCTTTAATGGCAGCGTATAGTCACTATCTTTTGAAAGGAGCAGAAAATGGATAAATTTTCGTATGAAATCGTTGAAGAGATCGCCGTGCTTTCGGAAAATCAAAGAGGCTGGCGCAAAGAATTGAATTTGGTGAGCTGGAATGGGCGCCCGCCAAAATTTGATCTGAGAGATTGGGGCCCAGAGCACGAGAAGATGGGCAAAGGCGTGACCTTATCCAATGAAGAATTTGCAGAACTTAAAAAAGCCCTGCTTTCCATGTAAGAAAGCAAAACGGTGAGGAGTGATCAAATGAAAAGTATGACTGGTTTTGGCAAAGGCAGTGCAGAAACGCCAGATGTGCAGATCGAAATTGAGATCAAAAGTGTCAATCAGCGCTTTTTGGACCTGCAGCTGCGAATGCCCAAACAATTGAATCCTCTAGAAGGTGCTTTACGGCAGTCGATCAAGCAGACCCTCCAGCGAGGACGAATCGAATTGTATGTGACGTTAAAAGAAAAAACCACAAATACGAAACAGATCGAGATCCAATGGGACTTGCTGGAACGTTTCATGCAGGAGATCGATACCGAAGCCAAAGACCGTTTTGACCTAGCAGAGCTGCCAAAAGCAGCATTGCTGGAACAATTCCTGCTCCATGAGGCCTTTCTAACGATCTCTGATCAAGAGCCAGAAGAAAGCACCTTGGCCGATGGCGTGATGGAAGCATTAGATCAAGCGCTGGCAGCGATCGATCAAAGCCGCTGGGTGGAAGGGCAAGGTATTCTGCAGATCTTGCAAGAAAACCAGCGACAGCTGCAGGAAAAGCTGACAGAACTCAAACAATTCGTGGCCCTCTATGAGGCGGACTACCAAGAACGCTTTGAAAAGAAACTGACTGCTTATTTAGGGGAAGAAGTCGATCGCGATCGTTTACTGACAGAGTTGGCGATTTTATTAGAACGCGGCGATATCCACGAAGAACTGGATCGTTTAAGTATCCATTTAACGACGATGACGGAGCTGCTGGCAGCTGAGACACCGATAGGTCGAGAGCTGGATTTCTTGATCCAAGAGATGAACCGAGAAGTCAATACGATTGGCTCAAAATCAAGTCCGATCCAAATCAAAAACAGTGTCGTCCAAATGAAGACGATCATTGAAAAAATCAGAGAACAAGTTCAAAACATCGAGTAGGAGGAATGAACCAATGAAATATTACGATATCACCTTTCACGAACTAAGCGGAAAAAATGTCATCAAGCGCAGTATTCCTTCTGACAAAGAGAATTTCTCTGCGTGGGAAGATGCTTGCGTAGCCATCGAGCCAGATTTTCTCCATCTATTAGTTGATGGCGTAGCTGTTTCTTTAAATCGGCGGTACATCGTACGTATCGATTGCCAAGAAGTGACGGATCCTACTGAAAAAGCGATCACCGCTAAAGACGAATTGGCAGGGGTCATCAATACTTTAAGCAACATGGGCTTTTAAGAACGCGGCCGAAGTGTAGACTAGCAATTTCATGAAATTCCCATTATAATAAAGTAGTTCTTGAAAGTTGCTGAAAAAAAGTGCAAAATAGACGTTAAGCAAATGTCAGTGAAAGGACGTCATTATGTCAGAGCGAGGATTACTTATAGTTTTATCAGGACCTTCCGGAGTAGGGAAAGGGACCGTGCGCAAAGCAATTTTTGAGAGTGACGACAACGATTTTCAATATTCCGTTTCAATGACCACTCGTCAAAAACGCGAGGGGGAAGTGGAAGGGGTCGATTACTATTTCCGCACGCGTGAAGAATTTGAAGCCTTGATCGAAGCCGGTGAAATGCTGGAATACGCCGAATATGTCGGCAATTATTATGGAACCCCATTATCTTATGTCCAACAGACACTGGATCAAGGAAAAGATGTGTTTTTAGAGATCGAAGTGCAAGGGGCAAAACAAGTAAAAGACAAAGTTCCCGATGGTGTGTTTATTTTTCTGACGCCACCTGATCTGGCAGAATTACGCTCTCGTATTACAGGAAGAGGAACCGACTCTGCCGAAGTGATCGATGAACGGATGCGTGTCGCCCGTGAAGAAATCGAAATGATGGCTTTATATGATTATGCCGTTGTCAATGATGAAGTACCTAAGGCAGTCCAACGAATTCGCGAAATTATTTCGAGTGAACATTTTCGCGTTGACCGAGTGATCGGAACCTATATCAAAATGTTAGAGGAGCTGTAAGAAATATGATGTTAAAACCTTCAATCGATTCTTTGTTGGATCGTGTCAATTCAAAATATTCATTAGTGATCTTAGCAAGCAAACGGGCGCATGAACTTGACGCCGGTGCGCAAGCAACACTAGAAAACTTTGATTCAGTGAAAAGCGTGGGTCAAGCACTTGAAGAAATCGAAGCGGAATTAGTCGTTAATGATCCGCATCCAGAAATCAAGCGCGCCCGCTTGAAAATGGAACAAGAAGAGCGCAAAGCGCAAAAAGACCAAGAACAAAAAGAATTAGAAGCGCGTATCCGCGACGAACAAAAGCTATAGACAAAAGCAAGCTAGAGCACGCCTGTGTTCTGGCTTTTTCTTTTGAATGATGATGGTTAAATTTTTGTAAGGGGTACAGACAAACCCCCACCCATTTAGTAAAATAGAACCTAAAAGGAGGAGAAGAAATGGCGTACATAGCAGAAGTGATCGTGGATGTTCCCACGATGCAGACCGATCAGCCTTTTACCTATCTGATCCCATCAGAATTACAAGCCGCCATTGAGACAGGGATGCGAGTCGAAGTGCCATTTGGCAAGGGCGACCGCCATATCCAGGGGTTCGTCGTCGGCCTTTCAGAAGTTGCCGAACCGCAGCAGACCTTAAAACCAATCGTTCGTTTGTTGGATTTGTCGCCTGTCGTCAATGAAGAACTTCTCCAATTAGCCGACTACATGAAGGAAACGACCTTTGCCTTTAAGATCACTTGCTTGCAGACGATGCTGCCTAGTGTGATGAAAGCCGAGTACCAAAAGCAGATCGTTTTGCTGGAAGGAAATCATCCCATCAAAGAATATTTTCCCGAAAACGGCATCCTCAGCTGGCAAGACGCCGAAAGTGCAGGGCTGTTGCCGCAGTTGAAGCCTTTGCGGGAAGCCGCAGTAGTTGAATTGCAGTATCTCGTGAAAAATAAAAACAAAGCGAAAATGACCCGTTACATTGAACGCAAGATCGATCCAGCAGAAATCCCCGCCGTCCAGCAACAGCTGCGCAAAGGGGCCAAACGCAAGCTGGAAATCTTACAGATTTTGACAGAGGAAGCCCGCTTGCCGGTTTCCTTTTTTACCGAACAAGGGATTTCCACCGCGGCTTTGAACCAAGCGCAAGAAGCTGGTTGGCTGACCTTTACGGAAGTTGAAGCCTACCGTGATCCTTACAAAGACCGTCAATTTCAAAAAACGGTCCCGCTTGAATTAAATGAAGAACAGGCAGCTGCAGTAGCGCAAATCACTGCTTGTGCGGATAACCAAGAGGCACAGACTTTTTTACTGGAAGGGATCACCGGTAGTGGAAAAACAGAAGTCTATCTGCAAGCGATCGCCCAATTGCTGAAACAAGGCAAAACCGCGATCATGCTCGTGCCAGAGATCGCGTTGACCCCGCAAATGGTCGAACGCTTTAAAAGCCGTCTCGGCGACGCAGTGGCTGTTTTACACAGCGGCTTGTCCCAAGGTGAAAAATACGATGAATGGCGTAAGATCGAACGTGGGGAGGCGCAGGTGGTGGTTGGCGCCCGCTCGGCGATTTTTGCTCCGTTGAAAAACATCGGGGTCATCATCGTCGATGAGGAGCACGAAGCCTCCTACAAGCAAGATGAAGCCCCTCGTTACCATGCGAGAGATTTAGCGATTTGGCGCAGCCAGTACCATCACTGTCCAGTGGTGTTAGGCAGTGCGACGCCGTCATTGGAATCTCGTGCTCGGGCGCAAAAAGAAGTCTACCGCTTATTGAAATTGAATCAACGGGCAAAAACCAGTGCGCAATTACCGCAGATCGAAGTCGTGGATATGCGTACCGAATTTGCCAATAAAAAGTATCAAACCTTTTCTCGTCCGTTACAGGAAAAAATTACAGACCGCTTGGCCCGCAAAGAACAGATCGTCTTGCTGCTGAATCGGCGCGGCTACTCTTCCTTCGTGATGTGCCGCGATTGTGGGTATGTTTTGCCTTGCCCAAATTGCGACATCTCCTTGACGCTGCATATGGATACCAAAACGATGCGCTGTCATTATTGCGGACATGAAGAACACATCCCCCATCGTTGCCCCAACTGCAATGCAGACAAGATTCGGTATTACGGAACGGGCACGCAAAAAGTGGAAGAAGAGTTGAAGGAACTGTTTCCCGAAGCGCGGGTCTTACGGATGGATGTCGATACCACCCGCAAAAAAGGCGCCCATGAAAAAATCTTGACCTTGTTTGGGGAGAAAAAAGCGGATATTTTGTTAGGGACTCAAATGATCGCCAAAGGCTTGGATTTCCCTGATATCACACTGGTAGGGGTCTTGAATGCCGATACCGCCTTGAATTTGCCAGATTTTCGTTCGAGTGAACGGACGTTCCAGCTGTTGACTCAGGTCAGTGGTCGGGCAGGTCGGGCAGAAAAAACCGGCGAAGTGGTGATTCAAACATTCAACCCTGAGCACTACGCTATCCAATTGGCGCAGTCGCAAGATTACGAAGATTTCTATCAAAAAGAGATGTGGATGCGGCACCAAAGCGGCTATCCACCGTATTATTTCACCGTCAAAATCACCTGCAGTCATCCCGAAGAGCAAGTCGCAGCTCAGAAGATGTTTGCGATCGCGCGGGATCTGCAGCAGGAGCTGTCACCACAAAGTATTTTGTTGGGTCCGGCACCCAGTGCGATTTTACGGGTGAAAAACCGTTATTACTACCAATTGATCATTAAATACAAAAATGAACCGCAGCTACCTGCTTTGTTGACCCGTCTGTTGGATCAAAGTCAAATCGATCAGCGCAAAGGATTGTACGTGTCGATTGACCAAGAGCCGTTGAATTTTATTTAGAGGAGAAAATATGCGTTATCCTATTATTATCACCCCCGATGAACGTCTTCGTCGGCAAGCAAAACCCGTCAAAGTAATTACCGATGAGCTCGTTCAGCTACTAGACGACCTTTATGAAACGATGGTCGCCCACGACGGGATCGGTATTGCCGCACCGCAAGTCGGCAAAAACCTGCAAGTGGCGATCGTGGAAGTCGAAGAAGACGACCGCTTTGAAATGATCAACCCTGAGATCATCGCTTCTTCTGGTGAATCCCTTGATGTGGAAGGCTGCTTGAGTATTCCCCACACCTTTGGGACCGTCAAACGAGCAGACGAGATCACTGTCCGCTATTTCGACCGAGAAGGAGAGGAAATGGAAGTGGAAGCATTCGGCTACTTGGCGCGTGCGATGCAGCATGAGATCGATCATTTAAATGGCGTGCTGTTTGTCGACAAGCTCGTCGAACGCATTCCTGAAGAAGACTTAGAAAAGTATATGGAGGAACATGAAAATGACTAAAATCGTCTTTATGGGTACCCCGGCGTTTTCCGTCCCAATTTTAGAAGGCTTGCTTGAAGCTGGCTATGAAGTGGCAGCAGTGGTGACCCAGCCGGATCGTCCCGTCGGTCGCAAAAAAACCATCACTCCGACCCCCGTTAAAGAAGCGGCGATGAAGCATGGCTTGTTGGTTTTACAACCAGAAAAAATCAGTGGGTCACCAGAAATGGAGCAGATTCAAGCTTTAGCACCTGATCTGCTGATCACGGCAGCTTTCGGCCAATTTTTACCTAGTGCGTTACTAGAAGTACCAAAGCATGGCGCTATCAACGTTCATGCGTCCCTACTGCCGAAATACCGTGGCGGAGCACCTGTGCATTATGCCATTATGGAAGGGGAGCAAGAAACGGGTGTAACCATCATGGAAATGATCAAAAAAATGGATGCTGGCGGTATTTTTGCTCAAGCTCGTTTGCCGATCACGGCCCAAGATGATGTGGGGACGATGTTTGATAAGTTGAGCCTATTAGGCAAAGACTTGCTGCTGGAAACTGTGCCGAAAATCTTGTCGGGAGAGCTGCAGCCTGTCCCGCAAGAAGAAGCAAAAGTCACCTTTTCACCAAATATCAGCCGTGAACAAGAAGCCATCGACTGGCAGAAAACGGCGGTGCAAATCGATGCCCAAGTCCGAGGCATGCGACCATGGCCGATCGCCTTTACGACACAAAATGGCAACCGCTGGAAACTTTGGCAAGTAACACCGCTGGAGCAAACGACGACAGCCCAGCCAGGAACGATCATTGAACGGACGAAAAAAACGTTGCTGATCGCTTGTGGGGAAGGCACGGTATTGGCTATCGATGAATTGCAGCCAGCTGGAAAAGGCCGACAAGACATTGCTGCATTCTTAAACGGCAGTGGACAACAGATTCAAAAAGGGGATCAGGTAGGTACCTATGAAGCGTAATCTTGGAGACATACAATATACAGTGCGCTTTGTGGCACTAGAAGCGTTGTTGCGAATCGAAAAAGGCGGTGCTTATTCCAATCTACTGTTGCGGGAATTGATGAATCAAGGGCGTTTAAATGACAAAGACGGTCGCTTACTGACTGAATTGGTGTACGGCACCATCAGTCGTCAGCTTTTATTGGATTATTATTTGGATCGCTTTATTAAAAATGCCCGCAAAGTCGACCCGTGGGTCAAAACGCTGCTGCGGCTTTCCTTGTATCAGATGCTGTATCTCGATAAAGTACCCGCCCATGCCATCATTCATGAAGCCGTGGATATTGCGAAAGCCAAAGGCAATCCGGGAACTGGAAAATTCGTCAATGGCGTCCTGCGCACGATCCAACGACAAGGAGTGCCAGACTTGGCATTGATCAAAGACCCAATGGAACGTTTAGCAACGGAAATCAGTTTGCCCCTGTGGCTAACGAAGAAACTAGTCAAACAAATTGGGATCGAAGAAACCAGTGAGCTGGGCTATGCCCTATTTGAACCCAATCATGCCAGTGGTCGTATCGATCTGCAGCGCATCTCGCAAGCAGCAGCGATCGAACGGCTACAAGAAGAAGGCATCGACGCACGACCAAGTGAGCTTTCCCCCTATGGGGTTGTGGCTGACAAAGGCTTTATGGCGGGCTCGTCTCTCTACAAAGAAGGTTTACTGACGATCCAAGATGAAAGTTCGATGCTGGTTGCCCCCGTTTTACAAGTAGCCCGAGACCATCAAGTACTGGATGCCTGCGCAGCACCAGGAGGCAAAACGACCCATATCGCTGCCTTCTTGTCTGCCGCAGAGGGCGGCAAAGTGACAGCACTGGATATCCATGCCCATAAGGTTAAGCTGATTCAGCAAAATGCCCAACGTTTAGGCGTCGAAGCAGTTGTGGAGACCCGCGTGATGGATGCGCGGGAGACGGCTCAAACCTTTGCACCCGAACAATTTGATCGCATCTTAGTGGATGCCCCTTGTTCTGGATTAGGGTTGATGCGCCGTAAGCCGGACATCAAATACAGCAAGACGGAAGCCGATTTCCAACGCTTGCCGCAGATTCAGCGAGAGATTTTGGAAAGTGCCGCCCCAACCCTGAAAAAATCGGGTATAATGGTCTACAGCACATGCACGATTCTAGCGGAAGAAAATCAACAAGTCGTGGCAGCGTTTCTCGCTGACCATCCTGAATTTGAGCAAATGCCTCTTGCGGTAGGACCGCTGGCAGCCGAAGCGGTTCAAGAGGATATGTTGACGATCTATCCGCAAGATTTTATGACAGATGGCTTTTTTATCAGTTGTCTACGCAAAAAGTAACGAGGTGAAAGAAATTGGAGATTCGTTTTCAAACAGATGTCGGCAAACGTCGCAACACAAACCAAGATTTTGCAGCAACCTATGTAAATAAAGCCAATGTGACATTGGCCTTGCTTGCCGATGGCATGGGGGGCCACCGGGCCGGAGATGTCGCTAGCCGTCAAGCAGTCAGTGAGATCGGCACCGCTTGGGAACAGACAGAGCTGACAGACAGTGAAAAAACTGCCCAATGGCTGATCCAAAAAATCCAAGCGGAAAGCCAAGTGATTTTCCAAAAAGGACAAGAACAAGAAGAACTTAGCGGCATGGGCACCACGATCATTGCTGTGGCCTTATTAGGCGACCAGTTTACGATCGCCAATGTCGGGGACAGCCGTGCCTATCTTTTACGCAATCAAGTGCTGACTCAAATCACAGAGGACCATTCACTGGTCAATGAATTGGTGAAGTCGGGACAAATCACGGCAGAAATGGCCTTGAATCATCCTCGCAAAAACGTTTTGACCCGCTCGATCGGTATGCCAAGCGAAGTCGAAGTCGATGTGGCGATCCACTTTATTGCAGACGGGGATTATTTGCTGCTGTGTTCAGATGGATTGACCAACATGGTCTCAGATGAAGAGATCACAGCAACGATCCAAGAAAACCCTGTGCTGGAAGAAGCAGTGCAATCATTGATCGATCAAGCCAACGAACGCGGCGGTGTCGACAATATCACGGTATTATTGATTAAAGTTGGAGGAGAGCGCCCATGATCGAAATTGGGAAGAAGATAAACGGCCGATACAAAATCATCGGCAATATCGGCAGCGGCGGAATGGCAAATGTGTTTTTGGCGCATGACTTAATCTTAGACCGTGAAGTGGCAATCAAAGTGCTTCGTTTTGACTTCCAAAACGACCAAAGTGCGATTCGGCGCTTTCAACGAGAAGCCTTGGCGGCGACTGAGCTGGTTCATCCAAACATCGTAACCGTTTATGATGTCGGCGAAGAAGACGGCATGCAGTTTTTGGTGATGGAATATGTCAAAGGGATGGATCTCAAGCGCTATATCCAAACGCACTATCCCGTACCTTATTTGCAGATCGTTGATATCATCCAACAAATTTTATCAGCGGTGGCATTGGCCCATCAGCACCGCATCATTCACCGGGACCTAAAGCCCCAGAATGTGCTGATCAATGAAGACGGCGTGGTGAAAATCACCGATTTTGGGATCGCGATCGCCTTATCAGAAACATCGATCACCCAAACCAACTCGATGCTAGGCTCGGTGCATTATCTTTCACCAGAACAAGCACGAGGCAGTATGGCGACCAATCAATCAGATATTTATGCGATTGGGATTATCCTCTATGAAATTTTAACGGGCAAAGTACCCTTTGATGGCGAATCAGCCGTAACGATCGCCTTGAAACATTTCCAAGATGAGATCCCTTCGATTCGGATCTATGACAAAAATGTTCCGCAATCGCTGGAAAACGTCGTATTGAAGGCGACCGCCAAAGAACCGGCGGATCGGTACAAAACTGCCGATGAAATGCGAGCGGACCTTGATACCGTGTTGTCTCCTGACCGACTCAATGAACCGAGATGGGAACCTCATGCCCTGATGGATGAAACGAGAGTGCTGACTCCTTTGGAAGCAGCCCAAGTCGAAACGCCGCCAGTAGAAGAACCCGTAGAAGATAAGGTTGCGGATCAAGCTGAAGAACCAGCGCAGCCGAAAAAGAAAAAACGCAAACGGTGGCTGCTGCTGCCCATCATTATGGTGATCGCACTGCTAGGCATAGGCAGTTACTTCCTATTCGGCGGTGGTCGGGGAGATGTGGCAATTCCTGAAGTCAGTGGCCAGACAGAAGCAGCTGCCCGTGCCGAGCTGGAAGCTGCTGGTTTGCAAGTGGCAGACGAGGTAGAAGAAATTGAAGACGATGAAGTCGAAGCAGGCAATGTCGTCAAGACCGATCCGCCAGAAGGCAATGAAGTCAAAAAGAATTCCGTCGTGACTCTTTATATCAGCAGCGGAGCCAAGAGAATCACTCTTGATGATTATGAAGGTCGTTCCTTCGAAGAGGTGAAGGAAGAACTGATTGATCTAGGCTTTGATGAAGACAATATCAAATCAGAATTAGAAGAATCTGATGATGTCAGTGAAGGGGACATCATTAGTCAGTCACCTGCGGCTGGACGTGAGATTTCGCCAGTTGATGGTGAAATTACCTTTAAAGTTAGTTCGGGACCAGATACCTTTGAAATGCTCAACCTTATTGGACTAACGGAGGCAGAGGCTCGTGCAGAATTGACCTCTCGAGGAGTCGATGTAGCGCGGATCATTAGCACGCCTCAGACGAGTGATGAACCGGAGGGCACAGTTGTTGGGCAAACGCCTAATAGTGGCGAGGCTGTCGTAACATCAAAAACTGCAATCACGCTATTCATTAGTAGTGGTCCTCAAATGACAAATGTGCCGACTGTGATCGGACTTACGCAATCAGAAGCCGAAGCAGCAGTCCGTCGTGCAGGATTAACACCGAATACTAACCGCGAATACGATGATAGTGTTCCTGAAGGTCAAGTGATCTCCGTATCACCTGAGGAAGGTTCTTCAGTCGTTGCCGGTTCGCAAGTAACGTTAACGATCTCAAGAGGACCAGAGCAAGATTCTTCTTCAACTACCCAAAGCAGTAGTTCAGATGACTCCTCGGATTCAACGGCTACGAGCGAAAGCAGTTCCGAAAGTGATTAGAAACTAGCTAAAACCCAATATTTTAACCAAGCAGCCTTCGGGGACCAAAGAATTTTCTTTTTGTTCCCCGATGAGTTGCTTGTTTCTTTTTGTAGCTAAAAAAGCTGAAGCGAGGGATAAGTGTCTTTAAAATTTCCTTTAGACCTTCCTTTTGTGCAAGCGTACATCTTTCCAAGGATTCAAAAATTGGGTATAATGAAGGTCAGAATTAGTCAAGGGAGGGAATGAATTGAGTCATCACAACACTTCCGATTTGATTGAAGCATATTTGAAGAAAATTCTTGAAGACAGTGAAACCATTGAGATTCGTCGCGCAGAAATGGCAAATTTGTTCAACTGCGTGCCCTCACAAATAAATTACGTGATCAATACCCGCTTTACCGTTCAAAGAGGCTATGCGGTTGAAAGTAAACGCGGCGGGGGCGGCTATATTCGGATCGAGAAAGTCAAAATTACTGACAGCCACCACTATTTAAAAGAAATGAATCAACTATTCGATGAAACCATCTCGGAAAAAGATGCGTATGCAATAATCCAGAAACTTTATGAGGAAGGAATCCTGTCCAAGCGAGAAGGCAATTTATTGTTGACCGTCATCGCGAAAGCAGTTCTAGGACGTTCTCCTTATGAAAATAGAACACGAGCAGATTTGCTCCATGCAATTCTAGAACGATTAAGTTACGAAGACAGGAAGTGAAAGAGATGGATGAATTATTCACCCAACGCGCGAAAGCCGTTTTGGCTATCGCCCAAGAAGAAGCAAAATACTTTAAGCACCAAGCGGTAGGTTCTGAACATATTCTATTGGCACTGGTCATTGAACAAAACGGGATCGCTGGCAAAACGTTACGGGAAATGAATATCACAGAAAACGATATTCGTGAAGAAATCGAACATTTAACAGGGTACGGCACCGTTCGTCAATACCCAGAAAACGCCTATCTCGCGTATTCACCACGAGCAAAACATACATTTGCTTATGCAGGGGATGAAGCCAAGCGTTTAGGGGCACCACAGATCGGTACCGAACATCTATTATTAGGCTTATTAAGAGACGAAGACATTTTGGCTTCACGAATCATGCTGAATCTCGGCTTGAGTCTCGCGAAAATGCGTCAGCTTTTGAAGAAAAAAATGGGCTTCAATGAAAGCAAAACCAACGGAAGTGCTGGTCGTCGTCGTCCAGCCCAAGCCAAAGCGCAGCAAGGAACACCGACCTTGGATTCCTTAGCCCGTGATTTGACCAAATTAGCCCGTGAAAAACGGCTAGATCCTGTTGTCGGTCGTGCCAAAGAAGTCAAACGGCTGATCCAGATCCTTAGCCGTCGGACCAAAAACAACCCTGTTCTCGTTGGGGAACCTGGTGTTGGGAAAACCGCGATCGCCGAAGGCTTAGCCCAAAAAATCATCAATGGGGAAGTCCCAGAAGACATGCAAAACAAACGTTTGATGATGCTGGACATGGGGGCTTTAGTTGCTGGAACGAAATACCGTGGAGAATTTGAGGACCGAATGAAAAAAATCATCGATGAGATCTATCAAGATGGTCAAATCATCTTATTCATTGATGAATTGCATACACTGATTGGGGCCGGCGGAGCCGAAGGGGCGATTGATGCCTCGAATATCCTGAAACCAGCCTTAGCCCGTGGAGAATTGCAAACTATCGGTGCCACGACATTAGATGAGTACCAAAAATACATTGAAAAAGATTCTGCGTTAGAACGCCGTTTTGCCCGAGTGCAAGTCGACGAACCAACACCAGAAGAAGCGGAAGAAATTTTACGGGGCTTGCGTCCTCGTTATGAAGAACATCATGGGGTGGAAATTTCTGATGATGCGTTACACGCCGCTGTGCAATTGTCCGTACGTTACATCAATTCGCGCCAATTACCAGATAAAGCCATCGATTTGATGGATGAATCAGCAGCCAAAGTGCGTCTAGACAAAACCGATGAAAGTTCGGAATTGGCAGATCTACAAAACGAGATCGCTAACTTGATCGAAGAAAAAGAAGCAGCCATTCGCCAGCAAGATTTTGAAGCAGCAGCTCGTCTGCGGATCAAGGAAAAGAAATTGACCCAACAACTGACGGAAGTGGCGTTTATGGAAGTCAAAGAAGCGTCAGGCTATGCCGATAGTGTTACTGCAGAAGATGTTGCTACGGTCGTTTCCCAATGGACTGGTGTACCTTTGCAACAGATGGAGAAAAAAGAAAGCGAACGCTTGTTGGATCTTGAAAAGATCTTGCATCAACGGGTAGTTGGCCAAGAAGAAGCGGTCAAAGCAGTCGCTCGTTCAATCCGTCGCGCCCGCAGTGGGTTGAAAGACCCCAACCGTCCAATTGGTTCCTTCATGTTCTTAGGCCCGACTGGTGTCGGGAAAACCGAGCTTGCTAAAGCCTTAGCGGAAGCGATGTTTGGTAGTGAAGATGCCTTGGTTCGTGTCGATATGTCCGAATTTATGGAAAAATACAGCACGAGCCGTTTGATCGGTTCACCGCCAGGCTATGTCGGCTATGATGAAGGTGGGCAATTGACGGAAAAAATCCGTTCAAAACCTTACTCCGTCATCTTATTGGACGAGGTGGAAAAAGCCCATCCCGATGTCTTCAATATCCTCTTGCAAGTGCTAGATGATGGTCATTTGACGGATGCCAAAGGTCGGAAGGTCGATTTCCGCAACACGATTTTGATCATGACCTCTAATATCGGTGCCCAACAAATCCGCGAAGAAAAAAGCGTTGGATTCAATGTCACTGATTTAACGAAAGATCACCAAGCGATGCAAAAACGGATCTTAGAAGAGCTGAAAAAAGCCTTCCGTCCAGAGTTCTTGAACCGTGTGGATGAAACAGTGGTCTTCCAATCCTTAGGTGAAGGGGAGATCCACGAAATCGTGAAGATTATGAGCAAAGCGATCATCAAACGGTTAAGCAACCAAGACATCCAATTGAAGATCACGCCATCTGCCATCGATGTGATCGGTAAAGCTGGTTTTGATCCAGAATATGGGGCACGGCCGATTCGTCGAGCATTGCAAAAAGAAGTCGAAGACCGTTTAAGTGAAGCACTCCTATCAGGACAAATTCATTTAGGTGACAAAGTGACGATTGGTGCTTCCAAAGGATCGATCACTCTCAATGTCAAAGAGGGACAAGCACGGGTCTTGCAACAAGTTTAAGTCGAGCCAATAACGGCAGCGGCGTTTCTATGGTCGAGTAATCGGCACCCATAGAAACGTCGCTTTTTTGTCTTGCTATGTCTAGTAGTGATCAAGTGATCTCTATTAATTATGATTGATGATTCACAAAAAAATATCCTTCTAAATAGCTTTATGACAACGGTTGATTAACGGAAAAAGCGATATTCGTGAAAAAAAGAGTAACGAGACCTCTTGGAAAGAACCCTGCTGTGTGATACTATGAATGAGTTGAAAAAAGGAGGAGTATTATGGTTGAGATTATCGCCACGGTGGAATCGATCGAGCAAGCACAGCAGCTCATCCCTTATGTTGATACATTGTTTTTTGGAGAAGAGACATTCGGGCTGCGCCTACCGGCCTCTTTTTCTCGTGAAGAGCAAATCAGACTGATCGACATGGCCCACGAAGCTGGAAAGAAAGTGACGATCGCAGTCAATGGCATCATGCATCCAGAAAAAATGAAGCGGATTCCAGAATACCTAGCATTTCTGAAGACCAATCAAGCCGATCAAATCGCTCTCGGAGATCCTGGGATCATTTACCGCATGAAGCAAAATCCAGAATGTGCCGTGCCATTTATTTATGCAGGGGAAACCTTAGTAACGAGCGCTCGTCAAATCAATTTTTGGGGACAAAAAGGAGCAAAGGCAGCCGTTTTAGCACGAGAAGTTCCTTTCGAGGAAATGAAAATCATGGCACCACAACTAAATATTCCTGTGGAAGTATTGGTTTATGGTGCGACCTGCATTCACCAATCGAAGCGTCCGCTTTTACAAAATTATTATAACTATACCCAACAATCGGAAGAAAAGAACCACGACCGTGGGTTGTTTTTATCTGAACCGAAAAAAGAAGAAACTCACTATTCCATTTATGAAGATAGCCACGGCACGCACATTTTTGCCAATAACGACATCAATCTGATGCTGCAGCTGGGGGAATTAGCCGCAACAGGCTTTCAAACCTGGAAGCTGGACGGAATCTATACACGAGGGGCTGCCTTTGTGGCAATTGCTAAGCTGTTTGCCCAAGCCAAGAGCCTTGTGGAAAGTGGGAAGTGGCAAGCAGAGCAAGCAACTGTGCTCAGTGAACAAGTTGCCCAACTTCATCCAGCAGAACGTGGGTTGGACACTGGATTTTATGCCATCGATCCTGACGATATCAAGTAAGGAGCAAGAACAAATGACCGTTAAACAAGCATTGAAACGACCAGAAGTGTTAGCACCAGCTGGTACGTTAGAAAAATTAAAAACAGCGATCCACTATGGCGCTGACGCTGTCTATATCGGCGGCAATGCCTATGGTCTACGGAGTCGCGCGGGAAACTTTACCTATGAAGAAATGGCGGAAGGGGTGGCTTTTGCCAAAGCCCACAACGCAAAAGTCTATGTAGCAGCCAACATGGTGACCCATGAGGGCAATCAAGAAGGTGCAGGGGAATTCTTTCGGGAATTGCGAGATGTCGGTATTTCGGCAGTGATCGTTTCTGATCCCGCTTTGATCCAGATCTGCGCAACAGAAGCGCCAGGTCTACCGATCCATTTGTCCACCCAAGCTAGTGCCACGAACTATGAAACATTGGAATTTTGGCGGGAAGAAGGTCTAGAACGGGTCGTTCTCGCCCGAGAAGTGTCCATGGAGGAAGTCGCTGAGATCCGCAAAAATACTAGCGTGGAGATCGAAGCCTTTATTCATGGCGCCATGTGTATTTCTTATTCTGGCCGTTGTACTTTGTCCAATCATATGTCGATGCGAGACGCCAATCGCGGCGGCTGTTCGCAATCTTGCCGCTGGAAATATGATCTGTTTGACATGCCCTTTGCAACGGAACGAAACAGTTTGACTAAAAACGGGACAGTGGAAGAAGAGTTTTCCATGAGTGCTGTGGATATGTCGATGATCGAACATATCCCTGATTTGATTGAAAACGGCGTGGATAGTTTCAAAATCGAAGGCCGCATGAAATCGATCCACTATGTTTCGACCGTGGCGAACGTTTATAAAGCAGCCGTGGACAGTTACATGGCCGATCCAGAGAACTATGTCTGCAAACGAGAATGGATCGATGAACTGTGGAAAGTTGCGCAGCGCGAGCTCGCCTCAGGCTTTTACTACGATACCCCAAGTGAAAATGAGCAGTTGTTTGGTCCGCGTCGGAAAATTCCGCAATACAAATTTATTGGGGAAGTCATGGCGTATGATCCGGCAACAAAAACAGCTACGATTCGGCAACGGAACCACTTTTCCGTTGGCGATGAAATCGAATTTTACGGTCCCGGATTCCATCACTTTCACCAAACCGTCGAAGTCATGTATAATGAAGACGGTGAATCCATCGATCGTGCACCAAATCCTATGATGCTGTTGACGATGCCGGTCAAAGAACCGGTGGAAGTCGGAGACATGATTCGGAAGAAAAAATAAGGTCGAGAGTTTCTCTCGGCTTTTTTTGTTGAATCAATCCAGCCAAAAAGGATCGATGAGAACATAGACAATTCTAAGGAGGAAACAACAAATATGGAAACATACGACTACATAGTAATTGGTGGCGGCAGTGGCGGAATCGCCTCAGCCAATCGGGCAGGGATGCACGGCGCCAAAGTATTATTGATCGAAGGCAATGAATTAGGCGGCACCTGTGTCAATGTCGGTTGTGTACCGAAAAAAGTCATGTGGCAAGCTAGTGAGATGTTAGAAATGATCAAGCGGGACGCAACTAGCTACGGCATTTATCCACATGTGGATAAATTTAATTTTACTGAGCTTGTGGATAACCGTGAAAAATACATTGATTTTTTACACACAGCCTATCAAAAAGGCTTAGACAGTAACAATGTAGAAGTTATCCACGGTTATGCACAGTTTGTGGATAACCACACGGTTACCGTCAATGGGGAAAACTACCATGCAGCAAACATTTTGATTGCCACCGGTGGAAAACCTAGCGCGATGAATATTCCCGGTGGTGAGTACGCCATTGACTCGAATGGTTTTTTTGCGTTGCGAGAAGCACCAAAGCGTATGGTCGTCTTAGGGGCAGGCTACATCGCAGCCGAAATCAGCGGTGTCAGCCAACAGCTGGGCAGCCAAGTGGCTTGGGCGTACCGCAAAGAGCGGCCATTACGAACCTTTGACAAGATGCTTGCGGATAATCTCGTGGAGATGTACCAAGAATCAGGAATCGAAACTTATGCAGGCTACGTTGCCTCTCGTATCATTAAAGAAGGTGACGAGTATCTCGTTCACTTTGAAAATGGCGAAACCTTGACCGGCGATTGCGTCCTTTTTGCTGGTGGTCGTGTGCCGAATACGAATAAGTTAGGTCTGGAAAACACCGATGTCCAATTGGATGAAAAAGGGTTTATCATTGTGGACAAATATCAAAATACCACAGCTGACTCGATTTTTGCGGTGGGCGATGTCATCGGAAAATTGGATTTAACCCCGGTTGCGATCGCCGCCGGTCGTCGCTTGTCTGAACGCTTGTTCAACGGTCAAAGCGATGCGTACTTGGATTATCACTTAGTACCGACGGTCATCTTTACTCATCCACCGATTGCCACGATTGGTTTATCCGAAGAAGCAGCCTTGGCAAAATACGGCCAAGAGCAGATAAAGGTGTATCGCTCGCGCTTTACACCGATGTACTTTGCTTTAAATGAGTATCGCCAAAAATGTGAGATGAAATTGGTGTGCTTAGGAAAAGAAGAAAAAATCATCGGTCTGCACGGCATCGGGATCGGTGTCGATGAAATGCTGCAAGGCTTCGCTGTAGCCATCAAAATGGGTGCTACAAAAGCAGACTTTGATCAAACCGTTGCCATTCATCCGACGGGGTCAGAAGAATTTGTGACGATGCGTTAAAAGAAAAAAAACCTCAACTGACAGATGATTTGTCAGTTGAGGCTTTTTTTGCGTATAAAATTCTATCTATCAACTAAAAAGCCCCCAAAGGTAGATCAAAAATCTAATCTTGGGGACTTATTTCAGTATGATTCCAGCTGCTAGGCTTTTGCTAGATCCTTGATCAGTTCTGACGCCCTAGGATCTGAGCAGTGATCTGGTAAAGATACGTTTTGGTTTCATCTTTGGTCTCAGGTAATTTCTGGATCGCCTGCAAAGCTTTTTTCGTATAGTCGGCTGCGAGTTTCTTGGCTTCCTCGATCCCAGCACTTTCTTGGACGATCCGATAGACTTCGTGGGTGTCGGTGTCCGTCATGGCGTCTTGTTTTTCCAGCAATGGGAGCAGCTGTTGGCGGTCACTTTTCAGTGCCATTAACAGCGGCAGGGAATAGACGCCTTGCCGAACATCTTCCAATACTGGTTTCCCTAAAGCAGCCGCATCTTGGCTGTAATCCAAGACGTCATCCATGATTTGAAAGGCAAGACCAATGGCTTCACCGATCTCACGGGCTTGATTGGCAAAGCGCAAGGAGGTGCCGCTTTCGTAAGCTCCGATGAAGCAGCTTAAAGCAAACAACTCAGCGGTTTTGCCGCGAATGTTTTCTAAGTAATCCTCGACAGTGACGGACAAATCGTATCGTTTGCTCATTTGTCCTAATTCGCCGGCCAGGATTTTTTCCATACTACGGGAATTCATCTGCAAGCTTTTCATGGAGCTGGCATAATCCGCCATCAATTTAAAGCAGCAGACAAAGAGGTAATCACCAGCATAGACAGCGACATCGTTGCCAAATTCGGAACGAATGGTCGGCAGCTTGCGGCGGGTGTCCGCATGATCGACGATATCGTCGTGGATCAACGAGGCAGTGTGGAGCATTTCGATCGAGGCCGCCAATGCGACGGCTTTTTCGCGATCTTTGTCGCTGCCATAAGCAGAAAAGAGCAGCTGATAAGCAGGACGCAGCAGTTTCCCACCTGAATGGATCATGGACAGGATCGCTTGTTCGACCTCTTTGTTTTTTAGTTTTAATGATTTTTCCATCAATTGCAAGGAGGCAGATAAGTCAGCTTGCAGTGCTGGATACTCTTGCCACATGGAATGAAGTTTCATAATTAACTCCTTTATTCTGAATCCGAGCGCCATTTGACTTTGGTCTGGCGTTCATAATCAATTTGAAAACGGCGCAGTGTTTCGACACGGCGCAGCAAGTAGTTGGCGGCGATCCCGATAGCGATCCCGGACAAGATCCCAAAGAAAGACAGGACCGGCAAGTAGAGCATCACGCTCCAGGATTGAGCGATCCATGAGGCAGTGATCAACTGTCCGACGTTGTGTAAGAACCCGCCGGCCGCACTAATGCCGATGATGCTGACACGCTTAGGCCCCAACTGTTTCACCAAAGACATCCCAAAGTAGCTCAGTAAGGAACCGCTCATACTATATAAGAAGGTCGAAACCGTTCCTCCTAGTAACGTCGTTAAGATTAGTCTTAGCCAAATCAAGAGAAAGCTGTCTTTTTTCGGCATAGTGAACAAAGCAATAATGGTAATTAAATTTGCCAAACCTAGTTTCGCACCAGGCGCAAAGGCAAATGGATAAGGGATCATATTTTCAACTAAACCAATCACGACCCCTTGGGCGACCAGCAGTGAGATGAAAATTATTCGTTGTAATCGACTCATAAGCAAACGATCAATAGATTAGATCGTCGGTCTCACTCCCATCTGCGGCTTGGATTTCGATCACCAATTTATGAGGCAGACAGACAATGGTTTCCCCATTTTTACTGGCCCAGCCACGGCGGACACAAATCTGGTCGCCGCAATCGGCTTCCTTGATTCGGATCCGATCCCCTTCGATCTCCAGTAAATTGGTATCGCCATCTTCATCTTCATAAAGATAGGTGTACGTTTTTTGACCTTCAACTAAGTCAAAACGCTTGATTTCTGTCCCATCGACCCGCAAGACGGCTTCTTTGTCCGCTGTTTGCGTCTGGCCAAAAATAAAAATCGGTAAAAAAGAGCTGAGGATCAAAACAAGTATGATGACGCCATCCCATGGTTTTAAATGGGCATCGCGGATAAATTCTTTTAATTTCATCAAAAAAGACTCCTGTTCTTTCATGTGATGTGTCTCATTCTAGCATAAGAGGACAAGATTCTACTAGCTGAATCCTCAATAATCCACCGATTTCTGTGCAAGGACGATCAAGAAAAAGTTCTGTACTTGGAAAGAGACCAAGACACTGATTGAAAATCAGAATGTCTTAGTCTCATGAAGTCGTACAGGTATTCTATTTTGCTGGCTTATTTATTGCCGTATAAGGAGCGAGGGGTACCGTACCACCATTTTCCAAGGGTACGTTGCAACCATGGGATTACCCAACGGTCTAAACCGACTGCGCGTCCTGAACCGTTCATCAAGGCAAATGCAACTGGAATGAACCAGATGTTTACCCAGTAGAACATACCAGACATACAGAAAGTCAACACTAAAACGATAGTCGTTGCGTTTACTAACCAAGTGAAGAGACCAGCCATCAATGCAAGAGCTAAAGCAATTTCAAAGAAGACCATGAATTTTTGGAAGAACATGGCAACGTCGTTGTTTGGCATGATAAATTGCATAACTTTTGTGAACCAGTCAGGTGATTTTTCAATCACGATCATTGGTTGCTCACCGTAGGCATAGCTCAAACCGAAGTGTGCGGCTTGTGTCGCTGCATCGGCTGCTTCACCGGCACCACTAGCGGCACTTGCTGCATCGGCTGCTTCACTAGCACCACTTGCTGCATCAGCGACTGTTTGATATTCCCAAGTCCAAGGGAAAACGCTGTTGCCTTGGAACCAAGAACCTTCACCGAACCATGTACCAGGTTTGAAGACTTCCCCATTCGTACCCAAAATTTTCTTGAAAGCTTCAACGAACCAGACAAGACCATAGAAAATACGAAGCGGAACACTCCACAAGACGTTTCCGTAACGAGACGTATGACCACGAGCGACTGTCCGGTCATCTTTGATGTGGAAGATTTCATGCATCAAGTATTGGAACATGTAGTAACCAGAACGAATATCAAAGAAGTATTTCAAGTTAACGATATGTTTCATAATGATCGCTAAGAAACCGCTCAGGTGAATTTTATTGAATAAGTTCGCCACGCCCCATTTGGCACCGATGGAAACCATAAATCCTTGGTAGTTTCCTTTGAATTTATGTTTTTCGCCGCCTTTGATGGCTGAAACGATATTCGTTGCTGCAGTGTGTCCAGTTTGTTCAGCTGCTTGCACGATTTGTGGTGTTGGTGTGTTCGGGAATTCTTCGAAGTAAACCAAGTCACCAATAATATAGATGTTTTTGTCTTCGTAGCCTTTTGCTTCCATGTACTCATTGGCAACTAGACGGAAACCACGAGCGGTTTCTAAACCGAAATCAGCAGCATCGCTAGTTCCTTTGACGCCGGCAGTCCAGATTAATGTGTGGGTTGGGATCGTTGAACCATCTTTTAGTTTGATGTGGTCAGGTGCCACTTCAACGATTGGTGCATTCAAGACAAGATCAACATTGTTTTTCTTCAAGTAACGTTCTGCTTTGGCTGCATCGTTACGATCAAGCATGTTTAAGATCGTTGGCATTGCTTCAACGACTTTCAAGCTGATTTCACTTGGGTCCAATTTATAATCGGAAGCTAAACGATCTTTCCAATCGATCAGTTCACCGATCATTTCGATCCCAGTAAATCCAGAGCCACAAACGACAAACGTCAACATTGCTTTACGTAATGCTGCATCTGGTTCGATCGCTGCTTTTGCGACAGTTTTTTCAATGTGTTCGCGAATGCGGACAGCATCGTCAAATGACCATAGAGTAAAGCCATTTTCTTTGACACCAGGTGTACCGAAGTCATTCGGTTCGCCACCCATCCCTAAGATCAAGTAGTCAAATGAATAGCTGCCTAATTTTGTTTGGACGGTTTTATTTTCTTTATCGATCCCAGTTACTGTATCGGTTACTAAACGAACATTTTTCTTGCGTGAGAACAAGCGCTGCAAGTCATATTGAATTGCGGTAGGTTCTACACGTCCTCCAGCGACTTCATGCAGTTCAGTCATCATCGTATGATAAGAGTGACGGTCGATCAATGTTATCTCAACATCATTGTCTTTTTTCAATTTCTTTGCCATGTACTTCGTAGCAGAAACGCCTGCATAACCGGCACCGACAACGACAATGTTTTTCTTTGCCATTGCAAATCTCTCCTTAATAAAAATAATCTATGATAATAATTACACAATCGTTCCTATTATATAGACAAATGGTTCATTTGTCTAACGATTCTGATGAAAAAAACGCATATTTCCTGAAATTCGTGAAAACTTGCGAAAATCAAAAAATAAGTCATTTTTTATTGAAAAAGCGGAAAGGAAGCGGTTGACATCTCGTAAATTTACTTTACAATGTTAGTTGTATCACAAACTTTTTTGTGGGGAAAATAAACAAGTAAAAGGTGGATAATTATGAAAGCAAAGAAATTGATTGTAGGTATGGCGGTATTTTCATTCGCAGCATTATTGTTAGGGGGATGCGGAGCAGACGACAACAATACAGGTTCTTCGTCAACTAGTGAAAGTACATCACAAACTTCTGCAAGCGATTCTGCAACTACAGAAAGCTCAGAAGCAACCGTCGTTGCAGGCGAGCCAATGCAAGATGGTACGTATCGTTTAGAAGAAAAGAACTATAAAAACGACTACCGTGTCACATTTGAGATCACAGTCAAAGACGGCAAAATCGTTGAATCAAAATATGACAACGTCAATGCGGATGGCGAATCAAAAACAGAAAACACTGAATACAATGAAACAATGAAAGAAAAAGCAGGCATCAGCCCAGAAGAATTTATTCCTAAATTCAATGAAGAGTTAGTTGCCGCACAAAGCCCTTCTTCAATCGAAGTAGTTTCTGGCGCGACTCATTCCTTTGATTCCTTCCAAAACTATGCACAACAATTGATTCAAGCGGCGCAAGCAGGCAACACTGAAACCATTGAAATCGACAATGGTGCAGACTTGAAAGACGGAACCTATACATTAGAAGAAAAGAACTACTCAAACGGTTACCGCGTAGTCTTCTCAATGACTGTAGCTGACGGCAAAATCTCTGAATCAAACTACGACTACCTAAACGAAGCAGGCGAGTCGAAAAAAGATGATGCATCATACAACGAAAACATGGAAGCAAAATCTGGTACAAGTCCAGAAGAGTTCATTCCAAACTTCAATGAAGCCTTTGTTTCTGCAGTCAATGCCGAAGACGGCTCTGTGGCAGACATGGATGTTGTTTCAGGGGCAACCCACAGCTTCCACAGCTTTGTTATCTATGCACAACAGTTGTTGAATGCCGCTGAAAAAGGCGACCAAACAACAATCGAAGTGGATAACTTCGTTACTGAATAATCACAACTTCTTTCCATGAAGAGGACAGCATTCGTTTTGAGTGCTGTCTTTTTTTTGTGGGCAACAAGGTCACAAAAGCAAGTTCGTGCAAAAGGAAGCAATCTGGTGGGAAGGTTTTTTTAAAAAAGAACTGTTTTTTACAAAGAAGAAAAGGTTCGATTAAGGATTCCTAAAATACGTTGAGGAATCACGGAATGCCCCTTTTCATTCTGCCAAAAAAAGGCTATTATATGAAGGTTGAAGACAATAGAAAAGAGGAAAATCATGAAAAAGAAAGTAACGTTTTTTCTGATGTTTGTTTTTTTAGGCACAATGTTGGCAGCCTGCGGCAGTGATCAGGAAGCAACGACGCT
Source organism: Enterococcus sp. R12 (assembly GCF_058135755.1). NCBI lineage: Bacteria > Bacillati > Bacillota > Bacilli > Lactobacillales > Enterococcaceae > Enterococcus > Enterococcus sp. R12. Next base: position 3,490,391 of record NZ_CM176874.1, on the reverse strand, counting down.
GCGAGAAGAACCATATTTTCAAGAAGAATTTTTATTAGGTACGTATACTCGGATTCGCATTTATGATGAAGGCAAAGAGGACGCTATGAAGCCTGCCTTTGACCGCATCAGAGAGTTAGGCGATAAAATCACCATCAACCAAGCAGGGTCAGAGATCGATGAAATCAATGCGCAAGCTGGCATCAAGCCAGTGAAGGTTTCAGATGATATCTATTATTTGTTGAAAGAAGCCTATGATTATAGTGTGAAATCAGAAGGCGGCTTTAATATGGCCATCGGTGCGATCACCCAATTATGGCGAATCGGCTTTGATGATGCCCGCAAGCCAGAGCAATCTGAGATCGATGAAGCGTTGAAACATATCAATTATGAACAAGTCGAGTTTAACGACGAAGACCACACGGTGTATTTAAAAGACAAGGACATGATCCTTGACCTTGGGGCGATCGCCAAAGGCTACATCACGGATGAAGTCGTCAAAGTGCTGAAGGACAATGGCGTGACTTCCGCGATCGTTGATTTGGGCGGGAATGTCTATGTGTTAGGTCATAGCAACCGCGGTGCAGATGAGCCATGGAATGTCGGAATCCAAGATCCAAACAAATCTCGCGGCTCGATTATCGGCAGTATCAAAGAAACCAATAAAACAGTAGTTACTTCAGGGATCTACGAACGCTACTTAGAAGTAGACGGCAAAACGTATCACCATATTTTTGATTCTGAGACTGGCTATCCTTACGATAGCGATGTAGCAAGTGTGACTGTGATCACTGACAAATCCATCGATGGTGACGGGTTGACTACGGTGGCGTTTGATAAAGGAGTCAAAGAAGGCTTGGCTTATATCGAACAGCATACCGAAAAGGGAACCGATGCGATCTTTATCACAAAAGAAGATAAAGTGTACGTAACAGACGGCATCAAAGATACCTTTGAGCTGTCAGAGGAATCAGGCTACACGATGGGTGATCGTGCTGATTTAGAATAGGAGGAGTGAAAGATGTCTCTTTCAGTGTTTTTAGAAGTGGTGGAGATCCGCACCAAGGTGGCGAGTGTCTTCCCCTTCATTATGGGTGTGTTGTTCTCGTTGGTGTATTTTCATGAATTTCATCCGTTGAATACTGTAATTTTTTTTCTGGGGATGCTGCTGTTTGATTTGACGACGACGTCCATCAACAATTATATGGATTTCAAAAAAGCCAAATCAGAGACCTACAAATACCAGCACAATGTGATCGGGCGCGAAAACATCTCAGAAGCTACTGTTCGCAATCTGATTTTTGCGATGCTGGCAGGAACCTTACTGATCGGTCTTTACTTGACCTTTGTTACCGGCTGGCTGCTGCTAGTGATGGGGCTGGTGGTTTGTTTTATCGGGGTCTTTTATACCTTTGGCCCCATTCCGTTATCGCGGATGCCTTTAGGCGAGGTATTCAGCGGTGTAACGATGGGATTAGGGATTTTTGCCATCACGATCTATATCAATACCATTGATCAAAAAGTTTTTTATCTGGCACTGGATTTTGCGAACGGAACCTTTGGCTTAGTGGGGAATCTCTGGGCTGTGTGTGCCATCGTGTTGGCATCCTTGCCATTGATTTTCACGATTGCTGACATCATGTTAGCCAATAACTTACGGGATCTGGAAGCCGACATCGAAAACCATCGCTACACGCTGGTGTACTACATCGGTCGCGAAGCAGGTATCCGTCTGTTTCAAGGCATGATGTTGGCGTCTTATGCCGCTATTTTATTGGGCCTCTTGTTTGGCCTCTTTCAATGGCCGATTTTGCTCGTGTTTCTGACACTGCCAAAAATCCGTCAAAACTTGAAAGAACATCAAGCCAGCCTGCCCCACCCACGTAGCTTTGGCTATTCGATTAAGAACATGATTTTATTCAACAGCAGCTATGCCTTGGGCTTACTTTTGTGCCTGATGTGGCAATTGCTGTAAAAGAAAAGATCGACCGGCTCTTGAAAGAGCAGGTCGATCTTTTTTATGTGGGGAATGAAATAGCACATAAAAACTGTAGAAAAGACATGATAAAAGAACAAGCATCCTACTTATTATGAAAAGATGAGGCTCGCTTTCTCTGCGATCCTGATTGCAACAGTAAAGTTTTGGTGACAGTGGCTAAACCCGATAGAAAGGGGAGCTGCCTAGGTTGTTCTTTTGTATGACCCCTCGGAATAAGCAGGTCTGTTTATGGAGCATGTGTGCTCGCGATTGCTTTGACTGATTCCCTGCGAAAGCAGCGAATCAGCAAGCGGATTTGCGACTTTTGCAGCATCAATACCGTTCCAAACTGATTTCTCCAGAAGAAAGCACCTTGCGCTCCGTTGCTGTTTCCACCACTAATTCACCGGTGTTAGTAATGTCTTTGGCGATTCCTTCATAGGTCACACCTTGTTGTGTAAACTGAACGGTGCGGCCCAAAACGAAGGATTTCTGCCTATAGCGGGCCATATAATCCATGTCAGGCAGCTTTGCCAATAATTGGAAGAACCGACGCCAAATTTCTTGGATCAAGGTTGCCCGAGAAAAGGTTGGATACTCTTCACCAGGAAAGAGTGAGGTCGCTTTTTCCCGAATCTCTGCTGGAAACTGCTGTTGCGGAATCGAAAAACTGATGCCGATACCGATCACAACCGAGGTAATGCGGCCTGTTTCAAAGTCACTGGTTGCTTCAGACAAAATACCGCAGATTTTTTTTCCATCTAAGTACAGATCGTTGACCCACTTAATGGCCGTTTCCTTCATTAGAAGGGCATCGATGGCTTCTGCGACTGCCACCGCAGCCAAAACGGTATATTGCGGCAATTCTTGAAACGCTTGGTTGGGTTTTAAGAGCAAGCTCATGTAGATCCCTTGTTTTTTCGGTGAGAAAAACGGTCGTTCGAAGCGGCCATGGCCGCCTGTTTGCGTTTCGGTCAAAAAAAGGGCGGGGGTTGCCAGTCCACTGTCCAAAGCGGCGATCTTGGCTTCTTTCATAGTAGACTCAACAGCATCCTTGATTTGAATCGTGGGGATCATCGGCAAGGCGGCTGCAAGTGCTGCTTGATCGTAGCGGTCAGCGGAGACAAAGCGATAGCCGTTGGCCAAGTGTTCGAAATGATAGCCTTCTTTCTCAAGTTCTTTAATGGCTTTCCAGACTGCTGTACGAGAGATCGACAAGGCTTGGGCTAGTTTTTCTCCGGACAGTACAGTATCTTCTTTTTGTAATAAGGTCAGTATTTTTTCTTTTGTCGTCATAAGGATATCCTTCCTAATGTTTCACGTGTAACGTTTTCGTTAGCATAGCAAGAAATCGGCAAAAAGCAAAGTAGTTTCTTACGAAAAACAGTCCTCACCAGCCTTGTTTTTTTCTTTAGAAAATCTTAGGAAATGGGTGCGTCAGAAAAGCATTGTAACTTCCAATGAAAGCTTGACAGAAAAGTACTTCATCTGTATAATAAGGAGTTGCAAAAACTATCTGAACGAAAAAAGCAGAAACGAAATATTGTCCGTTTCGGCTTAGGAATAAGGAAACAAAAGTAGAAAATGCCCAATGCATCCGTTCTATTTTTGGTTTTTTTTTGCCTAAAAGCCGCAAAAAATGCTTTCTGTAACCTATATTTAATATTTGTTACAGTTTTGTAAATAATCGGATAGCCTTTTTGAAAGACTTTATGAAGAGGTGAAGAGCTTGGCTGGACACGTAGTAAAATACGGAAAGCATCGCGAACGTAGAAGTTTCGCACGGATCAGTGAAGTATTAGAATTACCGAATTTGATTGAAATTCAAACCGACTCTTACCAATGGTTCCTAGATGAGGGCCTAAGAGAAATGTTTGAAGATATTTTGCCAATCGAAGGATTCAACGGTAACTTGTCCCTAGAATTTGTGGATTATGAATTGAAAGAACCAAAGTATACAGTAGAAGAAGCACGTGCCCATGATGCAAACTATTCGGCACCATTACATGTTACTTTGCGTTTGACGAACCGTGAAACCGGGGAAATCAAATCCCAAGAAGTATTCTTTGGTGATTTCCCATTAATGACTGAACAAGGAACCTTTATCATCAACGGGGCAGAACGGGTTATCGTTTCTCAGTTGGTCCGCTCTCCGGGTGTATATTTCCATGGCAAAGTCGATAAGAACGGCAAAGAAGGCTTTGGTTCAACTGTTATCCCTAACCGCGGTGCGTGGTTAGAAATGGAAACTGATGCCAAAGATATCTCTTACGTACGGATTGACCGTACCCGTAAAATTCCTTTGACGGTCTTAGTCCGTGCCCTAGGGTTTGGTTCTGATGACACGATCTTTGAAATTTTCGGCGACAGTGAATCATTGCGTAATACGATCGAAAAAGACTTGCATAAAAACGCAAGCGATTCTCGTACCGAAGAAGGATTGAAAGATGTTTACGAACGTCTTCGTCCAGGCGAGCCAAAAACAGCAGACAGCTCACGCAGCTTGCTGAACGCACGTTTCTTCGATCCAAAACGTTACGACTTAGCAAATGTTGGTCGTTACAAAGTAAACAAAAAATTAGACTTGAAAACACGTCTATTGAATTTGACCTTAGCAGAAACCTTGGTTGACCCTGAAACAGGCGAGATCATTGTTGAAAAAGGCACTGTTTTGACTCACCAAGTCATGGAAACACTAGGCGCATTTATCGATAATGGCCTAAACAGTGTAACGTACTATCCATCAGAAGATGGGGTCGTTACCGAACCAATGACCGTCCAAGTCATCAAAGTCTTTTCACCAAAAGATCCAGAACAAGAAGTCAACGTGATCGGTAATGGCTATCCAGATACTGCTACACGTACGGTTCGTCCAGCGGATATCATTGCTTCAATGAGCTACTTCTTCAACTTGATGGAAGGCATCGGCAATGTCGATGACATCGACCACTTAGGAAACCGTCGGATTCGTTCTGTTGGTGAATTATTGCAAAACCAATTCCGGATCGGGCTTGCTCGGATGGAACGTGTCGTGCGTGAACGGATGTCGATCCAAGACACCGAAACCTTGACACCGCAACAATTGATCAATATTCGTCCGGTTGTCGCAAGTATCAAAGAATTCTTTGGTTCTTCTCAGTTGTCACAGTTCATGGACCAAACAAACCCACTGGGTGAGTTGACCCATAAACGTCGTCTATCTGCCTTAGGACCTGGTGGTTTGACCCGTGACCGTGCCGGCTATGAAGTCCGAGACGTTCACTATTCCCACTATGGCCGTATGTGTCCGATCGAAACGCCTGAGGGACCAAACATCGGGTTGATCAACAGCTTGGCCTCTTATGCCAAAGTCAACAAGTATGGCTTCATTGAAACACCATACCGTCGAGTTGACCGCGAAACAGGCCGTGTTACTGACAAGATCGATTACTTGACTGCCGATACCGAAGACCACTACGTTGTGGCCCAAGCAAACAGCTTGTTAAATGAAGACGGCTCTTTCGTAAACGACGTTGTTATGGCGCGTGCTACTTCTGAAAACTTGGAAGTTTCGATCGATAAAGTCGACTACATGGACGTATCACCAAAACAAGTAGTCGCAGTCGCAACCGCATGTATTCCTTTCTTGGAAAACGATGACTCCAACCGTGCCTTGATGGGTGCCAACATGCAGCGGCAAGCAGTACCATTGATCAATCCGAAAGCACCTTGGGTTGGTACTGGTATGGAATACAAATCAGCACATGACTCAGGAGCTGCTTTGTTATGTAAACATGATGGGATCGTAGAATACGTGGATGCAGCCGAAGTGCGCGTTCGTCGTGACAATGGCGCATTGGACGTTTATTCTGTTACCAAATTCCGTCGTTCAAACTCAGGAACCAGCTACAACCAACGTCCATTAGTAGCACTTGGTGAAAAAGTGGAAAAAGGCGACATCTTAGCAGATGGCCCATCTATGGAACAAGGCGAAATGGCACTAGGACAAAACGTCTTAGTCGCATTCATGACTTGGGAAGGGTACAACTATGAAGATGCCATCATCATGAGCCGTCGTTTGGTGAAAGATGATGTTTACACTTCTGTCCATATTGAAGAATATGAATCAGAAGCCCGCGACACAAAATTAGGACCTGAAGAAATCACTCGCGAAATCCCGAACGTTGGGGAAGACGCTTTGAAAGACCTAGACGAAATGGGGATTATCCGCATTGGTGCGGAAGTCAAAGATGGCGATCTGCTTGTTGGGAAAGTCACTCCAAAAGGGGTAACGGAACTTTCAGCAGAAGAGCGTTTATTGCACGCAATCTTTGGTGAAAAAGCCCGCGAAGTGCGTGACACTTCTCTACGCGTGCCTCACGGCGGCGGCGGAATCGTCCACGATGTCAAAATCTTTACCCGCGAAGCTGGCGATGAATTGTCACCAGGTGTGAACATGCTCGTTCGCGTTTATATCGTTCAAAAACGGAAAATCCATGAAGGGGATAAAATGGCCGGACGTCACGGAAACAAAGGGGTCGTTTCTCGCATTATGCCAGAAGAAGACATGCCTTTCTTACCAGATGGCACACCAGTCGATATCATGCTGAACCCATTAGGGGTACCTTCTCGGATGAACATTGGACAAGTATTAGAGTTACACTTAGGAATGGCTGCGCGTCAACTAGGCATTCACGTGGCAACACCAGTCTTTGATGGTGCCAGCGATGAAGATGTTTGGGCAACGGTTGCTGAAGCAGGAATGGCCAGCGATGCCAAAACAGTGCTTTACGACGGACGTACCGGCGAACCATTTGATGGCCGCATCTCCGTTGGTGTCATGTACATGATCAAATTGGCCCACATGGTCGATGATAAATTGCATGCCCGTTCCATTGGACCTTACTCATTGGTTACTCAACAACCATTGGGAGGAAAAGCCCAATTTGGTGGACAACGTTTCGGAGAGATGGAAGTTTGGGCACTGGAAGCATACGGTGCTGCTTACACCTTGCAAGAAATCTTGACCTACAAATCAGATGACGTGGTTGGTCGTGTGAAAACATACGAAGCGATCGTCAAAGGGGAACCAATTCCAAAACCAGGTGTACCAGAATCATTCCGCGTATTAGTAAAAGAATTGCAATCACTGGGTCTAGACATGCGTGTCCTAGATATCGATGATGCAGAGATCGAACTACGTGATATGGATGATGACGATGATGATTTGATCACCGTTGATGCCTTAACAAAATTTGCGGAGCAACAAACAGCCCGCGAATTAGAACAAAAAGCACAAACAGAAGCTAAAAATGCCGCCGACGCGTTGAACCAACAAATCGAGACAGCAGAAGATCGCTTGCAATAATAGACGGCCCTCGCTATTTCCGCCACTAGCGGAAATAGCCCCCGTTCTATCGGATATGTCCATGAAATGAAATGGAGGGAACCTTTTTTGATCGATGTAAATAAATTCGAAAGTATGCAAATCGGTTTGGCTTCTCCTGAAAAAATCAGAAGCTGGTCTTATGGTGAAGTAAAAAAACCAGAAACCATTAACTACCGTACGTTAAAACCTGAACGCGAAGGGTTGTTTGACGAGCGTATTTTCGGTCCAACCAAAGACTGGGAATGTGCTTGCGGCAAATACAAACGGATCCGCTATAAAGGCATCGTTTGTGACCGTTGCGGCGTGGAAGTAACACGTTCAAAAGTGCGTCGTGAACGCATGGGACACATTGAATTAGCAGCACCAGTATCACACATTTGGTACTTCAAAGGCATTCCTTCGCGGATGGGTCTTGTTTTAGACATGAGCCCACGTGCATTGGAAGAAATCATCTACTTTGCTTCTTACGTAGTGATTGAACCAGGAAACACCAGCCTTGAGAAAAAACAACTATTGACTGAACGGGAATACCGTGAAAAACGTGACCAATACGGTCAAGAATTTTCAGCAGCGATGGGTGCCGAAGCCATCAAACAATTATTAGATGGCGTTGATCTTGAAGGCGAAGTTGCTGAATTGAAAGAAGAATTGAAAAACGCAACTGGTCAAAAACGGACGCGTGCGATCCGCCGTTTGGATATCTTAGAAGCATTCCGTGCTTCAGGAAACAAACCAAGCTGGATGGTCATGGACGTTATCCCAGTTATCCCGCCTGATTTGCGCCCAATGGTGCAATTAGAAGGTGGACGTTTTGCCACAAGTGACTTGAACGACTTGTATCGTCGTGTAATCAACCGTAACAACCGTTTGAAACGCTTGTTAGACTTGAATGCACCAAACATCATCGTTCAAAATGAAAAACGGATGCTGCAAGAAGCAGTCGATGCCTTGATCGATAACGGTCGTCGCGGCCGTCCAGTTGCAGGACCAGGGAACCGCCCATTGAAATCTCTTTCTCACATGTTGAAAGGGAAACAAGGTCGTTTCCGTCAAAACTTGCTAGGAAAACGGGTCGACTACTCAGGTCGTTCAGTTATCGTCGTTGGTCCATTCCTTAAAATGTATCAATGTGGTCTGCCAAAAGAAATGGCGATCGAATTGTTCAAACCATTCGTGATGCGGGAGCTTGTTTCTCGTGAAATCGCGTCAAACATCAAAAATGCCAAACGCAAAATCGAACGTCAAGAAGACGAAGTTTGGGATGTTTTAGAAGATGTCATCAAAGAACATCCAGTGCTATTGAACCGGGCACCTACGCTTCACAGATTAGGTATCCAAGCATTTGAACCAGTCTTAGTTGAAGGCCGTGCCATTCGTTTGCACCCACTTGTTTGTGAAGCCTACAATGCCGATTTCGATGGAGACCAAATGGCCGTTCACGTACCATTGAACGAAGAAGCGCAAGCAGAAGCACGTATGCTGATGTTAGCAGCCCAAAACATTTTGAATCCAAAAGACGGAAAACCAGTTGTAACACCATCTCAGGATATGGTCCTAGGGAACTACTACTTGACGATGGAAGAAGAAGGCCGTGAAGGGGAAGGCATGATCTTCCGTGACATGGACGAAGCAGTTACGGCATGGCGCAATGGCTACGTGCATTTACACACACGGATCGCCATCAATCCAAACACTTTAGGGGACAAACCATTCACGTCTGAACAAAAACAACGTTTGATGGTAACAACGGTAGGTAAAGTGATCTTCAACTCGATCATGCCGCCAGAATTCCCATTCTTGAACGAACCGACTGACTACAACTTGACGGTTCAAACACCAGACAAGTACTTTATTGAAGCTGGTACAGATGTGCCTGCCTTCATTAAAGAACAAGAGCTTGTGGGCCCATTCAAGAAGAAAAACTTAGGAAATATCATTTCAGAAGTCTTCAAACGTTTCCGCATCACTGAAACGTCACGCATGCTTGACCGCATGAAAGACTTAGGATACAGCCATTCAACAATGGCAGGTATCACCGTTGGTATCGCTGATATCATGAACTTGCACGAAAAACATGACATCATCGACAATGCCCACAAACAAGTAGAAACGATCACGAAACAATTCCGTCGTGGTTTGATTACCGATGACGAGCGTTATGAACGAGTTATTGGTGTTTGGAATGCAGCCAAAGATGAAATTCAGTTAAAACTGATGGAATCATTGGAAGCGAAAAACCCAATCTTCATGATGTCTGATTCCGGTGCCCGTGGTAACATCTCCAACTTTACTCAGCTTGCTGGGATGCGTGGATTGATGGCCGCGCCTAACGGACGAATCATGGAATTGCCGATCATCTCAAACTTCCGTGAAGGTCTATCTGTCTTGGAAATGTTTATCTCGACCCATGGTGCCCGTAAAGGGATGACCGATACCGCCTTGAAAACAGCCGATTCCGGTTACTTGACACGTCGTTTAGTTGACGTTGCCCAAGATGTCATCATCCGTGAAGACGATTGTGGTACTGACCGTGGTTTAGACATTCAAGCAATTCGCGAAGGAAACGAAATCATCGAATCCTTAGAAGAACGTTTGATTGGACGTTACACACGTAAATCAGTGATCCATCCTGAAACTGGCGAAGTCCTTCTAGGGGTCAATGAATTGATCACTGAAGATTTAGCTAAAGCCATCGTGGACGCTGGCATCGAAACAGTATCCATTCGCTCTGTCTTCACATGTAACACCAAACATGGTGTATGTAAACATTGTTATGGCCGCAACTTAGCCACTGGTTCTGAAGTTGAAGTTGGGGAAGCAGTCGGTACCATCGCTGCCCAATCAATCGGTGAACCTGGTACTCAGTTGACCATGCGTACCTTCCATACCGGCGGGGTTGCCGGAGACGATATCACGCAAGGTCTCCCTCGTGTCCAAGAAATCTTTGAAGCCCGTAATCCGAAAGGACAAGCGGTCATTACCGAAGTTACCGGAGAAGTCATCGATATCTCAGAAGACCCTTCAACTCGGACCAAAGAAGTGACCATCAAAGGGGAAACCGATACGCGTACGTATACCGTTCCTTATACTGCCCGGATGAAAGTAGCAGAAGGCGACTTTATCCATCGTGGTGCGCCATTGACGGAAGGATCGATCGATCCAAAACAACTGTTACAAGTTCGCGATGTCTTGTCTGTTGAAAACTACCTATTACGAGAAGTTCAACGCGTTTACCGGATGCAAGGGGTAGAAATCGGCGACAAACATATCGAAGTAATGGTTCGTCAAATGCTGCGTAAAGTCCGCGTCATGGATCCAGGTGATTCAGGCATCTTGCCAGGAACATTGTTGGATATCGCCGACTTTAAAGACCGCAACTACGACACATTGGTAGCCGGCGGCGTTCCTGCAACTAGCCGTCCAGTCCTATTAGGGATCACGAAAGCATCCTTGGAAACCAACAGCTTCTTGTCTGCTGCGTCCTTCCAAGAAACCACTCGTGTGTTGACCGATGCAGCGATCCGCGGCAAGAAAGATCCACTTCTTGGATTGAAAGAAAATGTTATCATCGGTAAGATCATCCCAGCTGGTACTGGTATGCCTCGTTACCGTGAAATGGAACCAAAAGAAGTAACGGTTGCCAGCGAAAATGTCTACAGCATCTCAGACATCGAAGCACAAATGGCTGCTGAAGACGCATTGAACAGCCAAAACTAATCAATGCCCAGCACCTGATTGACTCAGTGTGACGGAAAAGCTTGTCATTCTTCGGAATGGCAAGCTTTTTTTGTTTAGAAAAAGGAAATGTCACGAAAAAGAATGCGCCCTTCTTCTATCCTAGAAAAAGGGCATTTGGGACGATTAATGAAAGCGTTATTTTTGAAATGTCCAAATCAGTGGACATCGATTAAGAAATACTCGAGCAAAAGAGGGCTATAGTAAAGATACGGAGGGAGACAGTATGAAGCTGAGCAAGAGAGAAACACGTTTGATTGAGCAGTTTATGACACAAGGAATGAATTTGACCGCTAATGAACTAGCCGAAGCTGCTAAGGTTTCAACAAAAACCATTTATCGGACGATCAAACGGATCAATGAGGCTGCTGGTTCAGAAATCATTCGGTCTGAAATCGGCAAAGGATTTTGTTTGGATTATGAAGCGTATCTCAAAGGCACGATTGAAAATCAAGAAACGGATCAAAATGATGAGCCGCTTGAGCGGCGTCATGCGATTGCACTGCATTTATTGTTTAAATCACCAAAGCGATTATTGATCAAAGAGCTGTTCGCCCCTTACTATTTGAGTGAAGCAGTGATAAGTAGTGATATCAATCGTCTTTCGGAATATTTTCAGTACTTTGAACTCCAGTTGATCCGATCCGATAAGAGAATTGCAGTGATTGGTACCGAAAAAAATATCCGTCGCTGTGTCAACGATCTCTTTACGAAGACCCATGTGTGGAATGAAGAAATGGTTACGCAAAAATATCCCATCAATGCCTTTGATATCAACTTTATTACCTCAATTCTTGAATTTATTGAGCGAAAACTTGCGAACAGTATTGCGTATCCTTACAATATGAATATTTTCTCGCATCTGTATATTCTGATTTTACGAATGAGAGAAGGAGAAATTGACCGCGAAGAAATTATTGAGGGCTTAGATGAGGAAGAACAGCATTTGATTGAACAGCACCAAGAGTTTTATCAAATTGCCCAACAAGTGATTGAAAAAATCAATGCCTATCTCGTGACGGAGCTGCCAGAAAGTGAGGTATTTTATCTCTACCAGTATTTAGTGTCTTCCAGAGTGGAAAACAAACCCTTGGCAATGACCAATCTGACAAAAGAAGCCAGCGAAATCACGGAGTTTTTTACTAAGCAGATGGAAAAAGCACTGGGTATTCAATTGAACCAGCAAACAGACAAGACCGATCTACTTTGCCATATTCAGCCGATGCTCTATCGGCTAAAGAATAAAATTATCGTGAAAAATGGCCTGTTAAGTGACATCCAACTGGAGTACCCAAGGATTTTTGAGCAAGTGGCACAAGTCAGCAAGGAAGTGGAGCAAACCTATGGAACGAATCCCATATCGGAAGACGAGATTGGTTTCTTGGTGCTGTATTTTGTGAAATTTAAAGTCATTCGTCGGCGCAGACAGCGAGTCTTAATCATGTGCAGCAGCGGCGTAGGGACTTCTGAGCTGCTGAAAGTCAAAGTCCAACGGGCATTTCCTGAACTGGAGATCGTGGATGTGCTTTCCGCTCGTATGTACCGAAAGCATGCGCAAGACTACCAGAATATCGATTTGATCTTAACCACCATTAATTTGCCAGTAGAAACGCAGGTGCCGACGATTTTAGTCAATTCGGTATTTACCAAACAGGATGAAAAGCGAGTCAAACAACTATTAGGAGAGATGTAAAGATGAAAAACGAAAGCCAAACGATCCAAACGTTCAGCATCGCAGATGTAATCAATCCCAATCTTATCAAGATGGAAATGGAAGCGAATTCAAAAGAAGAAGCGATCACTGAACTGTCTGAACTTTTATATGAAAACCAAATAATTACCGATTTAGCAGGGTTCACCCAAGATGTCTTTGCCCGAGAAACGGAAGGAATGACCGGTATCGGACATGGCTTAGCAATCCCACATGGAAAGTCAGACAGTGTGAAAAAGACTTCCTTAGTGATCGGAAAAACCAAGCGTCCGCTTGAATGGGAGTCCATCGATGAAGCGCCCGTTCAAGTAATCATCTTGTTTGCAGTCAAAAATACCGATGCCAATACGATGCATATCAAACTGCTGCAAAAAGTAGCGATGCTACTAGCGGATGAATCGTTTATTGATCGTCTCGTTGCGTCAGGGACAAAGGATCAAATGATGGCCTTGCTTGCTAAAGATCCAATGGCAGAAAACTAAGAAAGGGGGAGAAGAGATGAAAATCGTTGGTGTAGCTGCCTGTACTTCAGGAATCGCTCATACGTATATCGCTAAGCAAAAAATCGAAACAGCTGCGAAAGAACTTGGTCATGAAGTCCATATCGAAACCCAAGGAACCATCGGGACAGAAAGTGAATTGACGGAAGCAGCTATTCAAGCAGCCGATGTTGTCATTATTGCGGCAGATATCAAAATCGGCGGCAGAGACCGTTTTGAAGGCAAGCGAATAGTAGAAATTCCCACTAGTATGGTGATCAAAGCGCCTAAGCGTTTGCTTGAAACAATTGAAGAAAAATTAAATCAGGGATGAATCAACGAATGTTTTAACGACTTAAATTCAAAGGGGGATGAAACAAATGATGAAACAGCTGCAGTTGAAAAAACATGCCTTAACCGCCATCTCGTATATGCTACCTGTCGTTGTAACAGCTGGGCTTTTAATCGCTATCGGAAATCTTGCCAACGGCACGGTCATTGAAAATTACGATGCTGCCTATACGATCCCGGATGCACTGGTCTCGCTGGGGGTTTTAGGGATGGGACTGCTGGCGCCAGTGATCGCTGCCGCGATCGCCTATTCCATTGCCGATCGTCCAGGAATCGCTCCTGGTCTTTTTATGGGACTGATTGCCAATGCGATTGGTGCAGGCTTTTTAGGGGGAATGTTAGGAGGCTATCTCGCAGGTTATCTGGTCTTATTCTTAGTAAAAAACCTTAAAGTACCACGTTGGGCACAAGGTCTGATGCCAATGATGATCGTACCGGTCTTGTCGACACTGATCGTTGGTGCTTTGATGTTCTTCGTCATCGGTGTACCGATCGTGTGGGCTACTGGGGCGTTGACTACCTTCTTAACGAATCTGCAAGGCTCGGGAAATTTCTTATTTGGCGCGATTGTCGGTGGTATGGCTGCCTTTGATTTTGGCGGCCCCGTCAACAAAGTCGCCTCGCTATTTGCTGATGGGCTATTACTGGAAGGCATTCAAGAACCCGAAGCCGTGAAAATTTTAGCCTCAATGGTGCCGCCATTCGGTGTTACGATCTCTTGGGTCCTCTCTCGTCTCTTACGTCGACCCAAATATTCTACGGAAGAAGAAGACAACATCAAGATCGCTTTTCCAATGGGTCTTTGTATGATCACAGAAGGGGTGATCCCGATCGCTGCCGTTGATCCGTTTCGCGTCATTTTTTCTTGTACGGTCGGAGCAGCCGTCGGAGGTGGTCTAAGTATGATTTGGGGTGTCGGTTCACCAGTACCATCCGGTGGGGTCTTCATCATTCCTGCCATGACGGATCCACTGAAATTTACCATTGCGCTACTGATTGGTTCTGCCATTACCGGTGTTTTGCTGTTTGCCTTGAAAAAGGCACCCGTTGAAACACCGATCGTGGAAGAGGAAGAAGATGTTGACTTTTCGTCGATTGAAATTTCTTAAGAGAAGGAGCGAAGAAAATGTATGTATCAATGAAAGAGATGCTGCAAAAAGCCAATCGAGAAAACTATGCGGTTATGGCGATCAATTGTTTTAACTTGGAAACCGCTAAAGCAGTGATCGATGCCGCGGCAGAATCACATGCACCCATTATAGTCGACTTGCTCCAAGACCATTTAAAGGCCCATCTGGATTATCGCTACTTAACCCAGCCGATCGTTCGAATGGCGGAAAATGTCAATGTGGAGGTTGCCATCAATCTGGATCATGGACAGGATATCGCCTTCGTCAAACAATGTCTCCACGAAGGGTTCTCAAGCGTTATGATGGATGCCTCTATGCATCCTTTAGAAAAAAACATCGCCATCACCAAAGAGATCGTGCAATTTGCGCAAGCCTATAATGCCAGTGTCGAAGCAGAAGTTGGGGACATGGGAGCAGTGGCTGGGGATCAGTATACCAGCGATGGGATGTATACCGATCCAGAGGAAGCCATCCATTTTATTCGAGCAACCGGGGTCGACTGTCTCGCTCTTTCTTACGGATCCAGTCATGGGGATTATCCAGCAGGGTACCGCCCGGCATTTCGCTTTGATATCGTTCAAACCATCAAAGAAGCCACTGACCTGCCGCTGGTTTTGCATGGTGGCTCGGGAGCCGGCAGAGAAAATATCTTGCGTTCCGTGGCACTAGGAATCAATAAAATCAATGTAGGGGCTGATTTTATGAAAGCCCAAAGAAATGCCCTGCACCAACAGCTGGATGCTTATCCCGAGAGCGATTATCCGACCCTGATCCACCAAACCATCGAAGCAGGAAAAGCAGTCGTCAAAGAGTATATCGAATTATCTGGATCAAAAAACAAATCACTTTAAAAAAGAATGGAGCACACTTATATGTTGATCAATATGAAACAATTACTGACCGTTGCCAAAGAAAATCAATTTGCTGTTGGTGCCTTTAACGTCGCAGACAGCAACTTCTTACGCGTCGTTATCGAAGCAGCGGAAGAAAACGATGCACCAGCCATCATTGCGGTCCACCCCACAGAATTGGCCTTTACAAAGGATGAATTTTTCCACTATGCAGTTTCCAGAGCGAAAAACAGTTCTGTGCCAATCGTGATCCATATGGATCATGGCGACAGTCTGGCGAGTATTATGTGGGCGATCCATTGCGGGTTCAGCTCAGTGATGATCGATGGGTCGTTGCTGCCTTTTGAAGAAAATATTGCTCTGACAAAACAGATTACCGAGATTTGCCATCCGATTGGGGTATCTGTCGAAGGCGAGCTGGGAACGATCGGTAATACCGGAACCTCCGTTGAAGGGGGCGTCTCCGAAGTGATTTATACTCGTCCAGAAGATGCACAAGAATTCATTGAGAAGACAGGCATTGATACACTAGCAGTTGCGATTGGAACTGCCCATGGTATTTATCCAAAAGATATCAAACCGGAATTAAAAATGGATGTCTTGCAAGAAATCAAAGATCGTGTCGATATCCCATTGGTGTTGCATGGCGGATCGGCCAATCCCGATGAAGAAATCGCTCAGGCAGTGGCAATCGGTATCCAAAAAGTAAATATCTCCTCTGACTATAAATACGCCTTTTATAAAAAATGCCGCCAAATCTTAGCAGAAACGGAATTGTGGGATCCAAATGCCATTTACCCAGAATGTATTGAGGCAGCCAAAGCAGTGGTTACGCAAAAAATGACCCTCTTCAATGCAATTGGGAAAGCAGCTCTGTATCGCCAGCAAAACGTCCAGCCATGGCGTAGTGAACAAAATTAAACAGTAAATAAATAACAAAAAAACCCTCGAAAAATCGCTAAATTGCGGCTTTTCGAGGTTTTTTTTTATTGCGCACTCTTTTCTTGCAGCATCCGAATCCCCTTTTCCTGAATCTGCCGAGCGATAAACGCCAAGTCATTCGAAGTCAGGTTGATGTCTGCATAATGAAACAAATTTTTTCTGCAGGAGGGGGTCAGATTGCCGATGATCAAATCATAAGTCTCGTCCAGTTTGGTCAGAGAAAACGAGTCCAGAGGATTTAAAATCGTGATTGTTAGCTGATAAGGAATAAACTGTTGGATTTTCGTCTGGATAAATTCCGTATGGTAGCTATTTGTATCATAAAACAAAGCTAAGCGAAAGTCAGCGTGGGTATCGATGATTTCTTTGGCGAAATTTGGAAAAGAGGTATGGAAAATATAAATTAGGTAATTGATCGTACTTGGTCGAATGATTGGCAAATTCGAATGGGTCAAAACCTGAACGATGTCTTGATTGACTGTCTGTTGGACCAAATCACAGTTATTGACAAAACGAGCAAAGCGATCATCCAAGATGCAGTAAGGAACCTGCAAGTTGATTCCAAGAAAATAGGAAAAGACGACGGCATCCAACTTCTCTTCAAAATTGGCTTCATGATAGTTGTATTTTTTAAATATACGCTTGGTCATTTGATAAAACTCTTGTTTGGTCTCGCGAAAGACAGCGGGGTCTTGACCGATATGGGTTGTGATATAGCCGACCATTTTCTCGACGTAAGCACGACTGTAGCCAGTAAATTCGCTTAAATCGATTTTTTCTAAGAAATATTCGATGTGGTTCCCATTGGGATTGGAAGCGTATAAGCGATCGCGCTTCGTGTTGATATAGATTACAAAGGCAATTTTTTTGATGTCGGAAAAATAAAGTTTTAAGGGTGTCGCAGCAGCCATGATACGGGCGATCTTCAAGAAATCCTGCTCTTGGTTAATGTTGGCATCCACAAATTCATACTGGTACTTCTCTAAGAAGAAAATCAGAAAAAATTGGCGAATATTGTTTTCATTTCCTTTTAACTGGATGGGTTTGGTTGCGATGAAGAAATCATACGGTGCCAGAACCAAATTGATCCTCTTGATCAAACGAATGATCGATGACTTGCTTAAATTTAATTCTAGTGCCAGCATGTCATAACTAGTGAAACTTGATGAGAAGAGTAGTTCTAACAATTGAAACGCAGACGAGCGATTTAAAAACTGGCTGTATACGTCTAGTCGAGTAGCGAAAGGATGCAAGTGTAGGCGAACAGCTGAATAATCGTCAAATTGTAAGTCCAGAAACGAAAATTCATTGTCGATTTCCGCGATATAGGTTTTTGTTGCAGACATTGAAATGGAAAATTTCACTGCCAAATCGTGAAGACTCGTCCCCTGATCGTCTAATAAATACTCAATCAGCTGTAGTTTCTTTTGTGTTGTAGATGATAACAATTTCCGTAACATGATTGCCCCTGAGCCCCCTTTTAAGTAAATAGTATCACGTTTTTACATGTATTCAAAAAAATTGCGTGTTGTATTTTTTTTGAATACATCCCACCCCAAAATTTTGGGAAAATAGAAGTGTGGAATAGTAGTAATACGTTTGATACAAGTAGCAAAGACCAAAATTTTTGAATCATGGGGAGGAGGCAAAAAGCAGTTGTTTGTTGGGATATCTTGCTCACAGTTGAACAATATTATTCGTCGAGCGCTTCCGAGATCAATTGAAAAAATTTATAAAAAGGAATGAACAATTATGAAAAAACAATTTTCTATCTATATATGTTTGCTAGTCTTGCTTGGTTCTATCCTTTGTGAACCAACGATCATACTGGCAGAAGCAATCAACGCAACCGAAAGCACAACCGAAACGTTAGAAAGTACCGAACCTGTGACCGGAACGATCGATGCGGAAAAAGCACCTACGGATTCATCGACAGCGGCAGCAGTTCAGTCAGCAACGAGTCAAGCAGAAGAAGAACAAGCAACCGTCCCTAGTGAAAGTCAAGCAACCCAAGCATCTTCGACACTGAATCAAAACAGCATTCAACCCCGAGCACCAGATGCTGAGACGGAAACGGAAGCTTCTGCTACCGCTGAAAATCTTAGTGCCAACCTGAATGAACGGGGCGTGCAGCTTTTTGACAATGTCCGAATCACTGACTTAAACGATCAGCCTTTCACTGCTGAAAATCCACCGATGTATAATGACAATATCAAAATTCATTTTGACTGGTCGTTAGCAGATACGGAAGAAATTCGTGCTGGTGATTATTATACGTATCAATTGCCGAATTATTTTGCCATTCATAACACCGTCAGTGGTGAATTGACCCGTTCCGGCGGACAATCGATCGGAAGATTTACCTTAGCACTCGATGGTACATTGACCGTTACTTTTAATGAGGCAGCACAAACACTTTCCAACCGCTCAGGGACTATTGATCTGATCACTGAATTAAGTGTAAGCACCGTTACTGAGGAAGTGACCATTCCTACCGGGATTTACGATGAAGATGGCCATGAGATCATCATTACATTGCCTATTTATGAGGTCGATATCATTAAGACGGGTAACGTGACTTCCAGCGGTTCAGTGGTTTGGGAAATTATTTTTAACCAAGCCAGTCGTGAATTGCATGATGTGGTGATCACCGATAAGATGCCACAAGGATTAGCTTATAGTACCTCGACAGGCTACTTGTACGATGAATCCACCGATGAATGGATTCGTACCGATGGCTTATATACGTTTAACAGTGTTAACAACACGTTTACCTTCAATCAAACAGTTAATCAACCGGTCCGCATCGTGATCAATAGTGCAGTCACCGATCCAACGGCTTCTTCTTTCAAAAACACGGCAACAATCAACGGTAGCGATTTTACAGAAAAAACCGCAGAAGCAACGGTTACCTACGATGAACAATCAGAATACAAACGATTTAAAGGCTACGATCCAGAAACGAAACGAGCATCTTGGGAAATTTCCGTTACATTGGACAAAGACCAAGCTCAATTTTTTGATCAGACCTATGCAGGAACGGCTTATGAAAACGCGCTGCACTTTTTTGTTCCAGAGACTTTGGTGATCACAGACAAAGATGGCAACCAAGTCCCTTCAGGAGACTGGTCCTTTGATGGGTCATACCAGCTGGACAAAGAGGGGGAAATCGTACGCTTTGGCATCACGTTTGCCAAAGCTGGCTACTACAAGATCCAATACGACACCCAGTTGTATGAATCGGTTTTAGCCGATACCCGTATATACAATTACGCTTCGATCCGCGACAATCAAAATACCTCGTTGACGGGCAGCGGGACAGTGACACCAACCAAAACGATCGGTGTCGTGAAAACCGCTGGCACCAAAGACTATGAAACGAAGACTGTCGCATGGAAAATTGAAGCCAATACCAATCAGCAAAAAGTTAGCGACCTGATTATAGAAGACCGCTATCAATTGATCTCTGGCTCAAACAGCAGTGCTTTAGCTTTATTGGCGGATACGCTAGTAGTGACAGCCAGCGGGGGGACCGAGCCTTTAGAGCTCAATACCGACTATACGCTAGAGCTGATCACAGAAACGAAAACGCTAGCCGATGGCTCAACGAAGGAACTTGAGACTGGTTTTCGCATCAAGCTGCAAGGGGCGTACCAAACGACCTCGGCAACGATCACTGTTAATTTCAAAACCAGCTTCGATGTTTCACAGCAGATCGCATTAGGAAGTTCTAGCAGTCGTTTTAGTAATGCAGCGTTTGTCCATTATAAAGATGAAGCCGGCAATACGTTCACGGAAGCTTCTGAATCCAATACTTGGATGGATACCAACTGGTTAAAAAATGCCTTGAAATACGGCCTATTCATTGGTGAAGGCGAAGATGTCGCCAAAGCGATTACCGCTGTATTTGGTCGGAATCTAGGAACTATTTTTGATGAGCAGACTGCTTCAAGCGATCAAGTCTATTGGATGGGGCTATTCAATACGTACAAAGAAAAAATCAACAAAGATGCAATCATCACGGACCAGCTGCAAGAAGGCCAAACTTTGAAAGACTTGGCGCTTTACACGGTCACGGTAACTGGATATACGACACAAGTCAGAGCACTGAAAGAGCAATTGGTGCTAAACGAGGATTACAGTTACACTTATGATCCTGACACGAAGAAAGTTACGATCACCTTGTTGAAAGAAACGTCAGAAACACTGGCGGTCTTCTTGGCAACGGAAGCATCTGAAGAAGTATTTACCTACAAAAATACTATTACATTGACGGACAATGACACAACGTTGACTGCCGATGGCCAAGTCGATAAGTCTGCGAAAACGGACTGGTTGATGAAAAACGGCAGCCAGAATGCCGAGAACAATCGATTGCTCGATTGGGAAATCATGATCAACGCTGACAGTCGCAAAATCCACAATGCGGTAGTGACCGATACCATCAACTACAATCAGCACACCTTTTTACGCGATGCCGACGATAACGTGATCGTAGATGTGTATGAAGCAGTCTTAAACAATGGCACGTGGGAAAAAGGGGAAAAAGTCACCTTCACCAACGAAGACAATCCGAAAATCACCTCGGATGTGGTGGCAGGGACGCAATCGTTAGTGATCGCTTTTGAAGAAATGATTGATAAACCGTACTTTATCGTTTATCAAACACAGCTTGATCCCGGGATTTTGAACAATGAACGGGTGGCCAATAGTGTCAATTTGACGGGTAGTGAGATCGAAATTCACACAGTGACCAAAGAAGTTACCATCAAGTCGACAGACGGTAGCGGAACCTCTTCTGGGACAAACGGCTCCTTGACGATCGTGAAATACGATGCCGATGGCACCAAAGAACGAGGGATCGATGAAGAAGCGGTTTTCCAATTAAGCCGTAAAAATGCGCAAAACACCTATGAAGTCATCTTGTCGAATCTGGTGGTGAAAAACAATCAGATCATGGAAAACGGCAACGCCATTGAACGGATCGACAATCTGCGCTACGGTGATTACATGATCCAAGAAATCACCGCACCAGAAGGATACGAACGAGATGCGACTCAGTACACCTTCACTATCTCTGATAAAGAAGTCAATTATGTCTTTGAACTAGCCAATAAGCGAGAAATCAAAGAAACAACCCTTGCCTTGAATGTTCAGAAGATGCTTGATGGACGCGAGTTGAAAGACGGCGAATTTACTTTCCATCTGGTGGATGAAGCTGGCTCTGTGATTTTAACGCAAACCAATGACGGTAACGGTCAAGTTACCTTTGATGCCATCACTTACAATGAGCCTGGCGAGTACCACTATACGATTCGGGAAAAAGCCGGCAACGATCCAACCATCACCTATACTGACAAGGAACTAAAGGTAACTGTGACCGTCACGGAAGAAGACAGCCAGTTGATTGCGAAAGCAGTCTATGAAGGCAATCAAGTCTTTGAAAATGACTATACGCCAAAAGCCGGTAGTGTCGTTTTGAGTGCTGAGAAAGTACTGATCGGTCGTGATTTGAAAGCAGAAGAATTTGACTTCGAATTAGTCAATGAAGCAGGAACTGTACTTCAAACAAAAGCCAATGATGCAACTGGCAAGATTTACTTTGACGCTCTTCCTTACGATAAAGCAGGTGAATACCGCTATACCATCCGTGAGAAAGCAGGAACTGACGGTACCATCACATACGATGCAAAAGAACTGGCGGTAGTTGTGACCGTCACCGATGAAGACGGACAGCTCGCGGCAGTTGCCGAATACGAAGGCAACCAAGTCTTTGAAAACAGCTATCAACCAAAGGCTGGTAGTATCGTACTAAGTGCCGAGAAAGTCTTAACCGGTCGTACCTTACAAGCAAATGAATTCGATTTTGAACTAGTCGATGAAGACGGAACTGTTCTTCAAACAAAAGCCAATGACGCCACTGGCAAGATCTACTTTGACGCGCTCCCTTACGAGGAAACAGGTGAGTATCACTACACCATTCGTGAGAAGGCAGGAACTGACGGTACCATCACATACGATACGAAAGAACTAGCGGTAGTCGTGACCGTCACCGATGAAGACGGACAATTGACCGCAGTGGCGGAATATGAAGGCAACCAAGTCTTTGAAAACGACTATACGCCAAAAGCTGGCGGTGTGGTCTTGAATGTAGAGAAAGTGTTGACAGGCCGCACACTAGCAGCCAACGAGTTTGCCTTTGAGCTAGTCGGTGAAGCAGGCAACGTGTTACAGACGAAAACCAATGACGTAAATGGTCAAATCTATTTCGATGAATTGACATATGGCGAAGTCGGCGAATACCGTTATACGATTCGGGAAAAAGCTGGCGCAGATAGTACCATTACCTATGACACGAAAGAAATTGGTGTTGTCGTGAAAGTAACCGATGAAGACGGGCAACTAGTGGCAAAAGCAACGTATGATGGCAATGCGATCTTTGAAAACGACTATACACCAAAAGCTGGTAGTGTCGTACTGAGTGCCGAGAAAGTCTTGACCGGCCGCACGTTACAAGCAAATGAATTCCATTTTGAACTAGTCGATGAAGACGGGACTGTACTTCAAACAAAAGCCAATGATGCCACTGGCAAGATCTACTTTGATGCTCTTTCTTACGAGGAGACAGGTGAGTACCACTACACCATCCGTGAGCAAGCAGGAACTGATGGCACCATCACTTACGATGCAAAAGAACTGGCGGTAGTTGTAACCGTCACTGATGAAGCCGGACGGTTGACCGCAGTTGCCGAATACGAAGGCAACCAAGTCTTTGAAAATAGCTATCAACCAAAAGCTGGTAGTATCGTACTAAGTGCCGAGAAAGTCTTAACTGGTCGTACACTACAAGCAAATGAATTCGCTTTTGAACTAGTCGATGAAGATGGAACTGTACTTCAAACAAAAGCCAACGACGCCACTGGCAAGATCTACTTTGACGCGCTCCCTTACGAGGAAACAGGTGAGTATCACTACACCATTCGTGAGAAGGCAGGAACTGACGGTACCATCACATACGATACGAAAGAACTGGCAGTAGTCGTTACTGTCACTGATGAAGCCGGACAGTTGACCGCAGTGGCGGAATACGAAGGCAACCAAGTCTTTGAAAACAGCTATCAACCAAAAGCCGGCAGTGTCGTACTAAGTGCCGAGAAAGTCTTAACTGGTCGTACACTACAAGCAAATGAATTCGATTTTGAACTAGTCGATGAAGACGGAACTATTCTTCAAACAAAAGCCAATGATGCAACTGGCAAGATCTACTTTGACGCTCTCGCCTATGATGAAACAGGTGAGTACCACTACATCATTCGTGAGAAAACAGGAACTGACGGTACCATCACTTACGATGCAAAAGAACTGGCCGTAGTCGTGACCGTCACCGATGAAGCTGGACAGTTGACCGCAGTGGTGGAATACGAAGGCGATCAAGTCTTTGAAAACAGCTACCAACCACAAGCTGGCAGTGTCGTACTAAGTGCGAAGAAAGTCTTGACGGGTAGAGATTTGCAAGCCAACGAATTCGCATTTGAATTAGTGGATGAAGCTGGAAAGGTTCTGCAAACCCAACGCAATGATGCAAATGGAAATATTACCTTTGATGCATTGACGTATGACGATGCTGGGGAACATCGTTACACGATTCGTGAAAAAGCTGGCAATGACGCAACGATTATCTATGATGAAACCACTTATCAAGTAACGGTCACAGTCAAAGATCAAGCAGGAAAATTAGTAGCTGAAGCGGAGCAAACGGCAGACATGGTATTCAACAATCGTGTCAAAGAAGGCAAAACAACGAAGCCGGGAACTGACAACTTACCGAAAACCAATGACACCACGACCGCTGGTTGGGTCGTCTTGGGGCTGTTGTTAGTAGTGATCGCAGTAGGCATCTACCTTGATCGCAAAAAACGGACGCCGTTATCATAGGCAGGGGAAGCAACAGAGCAGAAAGAGAAAGCGGGATGAGGCCAACTTGTCCCGCTTTTTCCTGCCCTATTTTTCTTCACTTCAAAGAAAAAAAAGCGTCAAAAGTATGAAACGCTAGAAAGCGAACAATCAGCAAACCAAGACTCAAGAAGGGAACGAAGGGCAACTGCGCCAATCGTTTCTTCCAGATGCCTTGATAGCTAAAAAAAGCGAGGAGACCAAGACTGCTGGCTACTAGTAAGAGGGCCAAAAGTGTCGACGGCGATAGCCAAGTGCCCCAGCCTGCCAGCACTAAGAGATCGCCGTCGCCCATTTTTTCCTGCCAGACAAAAAAGACCAGTGGAACCAGCAAGCCTAAAGACAGCCATTGAAAAGAAGCGCCGCTTCTAAACTGTGCCAGCGCTAGCAGTAGGTGGGCGGGGTACAGCAGTTGTGGGTAGACGCTATAGTCTATCAAGTCGGTCAAGCTGAGTAAAAAGGCACTGGTCAGCCAGACAAAAGCCAGGAAGCTTTCTGAAGCACGAAAGGCAACCCCGCAAAGTCCGCCATAGCATATGCAAGCGAAGATCCAATAAAGTGGGGGTGAAAGCCATCTTGTAGGAAGGAGAAGAAACCAATGGTTATCCGAAACTTTGTTCACTTTCTGGTAGTGAGAACGAGAATCACTTTTTGGTAGATTCCAAAACAGGGTTTGTAAGAGCAAAAGCCAAAAGAAGCCGAGTAAAGCGCCTAAAAAAAACACGAAAATCGTCATTTTTCGTCCCCCCTCATAAAGAAATACGTAAGAGAGTGAGAAATTTTCTCAAATAGATGATTTTGTTGTACTTTTTAATTGTTTCGTATTATCCTTAAAATAGATAATTTAGAGGAGGAATCGTTATGAAATTTGAACAAACAAAAGAAGTATTAAACCAACTTGTTGCTGATTTAAGCCAAATGGCTATGGTCGTTCACCAAACACACTGGTACATGCGTGGACCTGGCTTTTTGACATTGCATCCAATGATGGACGAATTCATGGATGATCTAAATGAGCAATTGGATGAAGTTTCTGAACGCTTGATTACATTAGACGGTTCACCATATTCAACTTTGCGTGAAATGGCAGAACACACTCAAATCCCTGATGAAGTGGGTAACTGGGACCGCACGATTCCAGAACGCTTAGCTACATTGGTGGAAGGCTATCGTTATTTAGCGGACTTATACCAAAAAGGGATCGAAGTATCTGGTGAAGAAGGCGACGATCCAACCCAAGATATCTTCATCGGCTTCAAAACAGCCATCGAAAAACGTATTTGGATGATCCAAGCGCACTTAGGCGAAGCGCCATTGATCGATCCAGCGAAATCTCGCGTACGTCATTAATCCACAAAAAAACCAGCGAAGAATTTTCTTCGCTGGTTTTTTTACTGGCCTGCCAATAATGCTTTGGCGGCTTCAATTTGCTGTGCCACTTGATCAAAACCGGTGCCGCCATAGGAATGACGATTTTTGACGGCGGTGTAGGAGTCAAGTTTTTCAAAAATATCGCTGTCGATGGCAGGATGGATCGCTTGGTATTCTTCCAAGGAAACATCTTGCAGATAGATGCCTTTGCTCAAACACTCGCTGACGAGTTTGCCGACGATCTCATGGGCTTGTCGGAAAGGCACACCTTTGCCAGCTAAGTAATCCGCTAATTCTGTTGCGTTGGAAAAATCCTTTTCAGTGGATTCTTGCATCCGTGCTTGATTGACTTTCATCGTTGCGATCATGCCCGTCATGATCTGCAAGCTTTTCGTGATGGTTTCGGCACTGTCAAACATGCCTTCTTTGTCTTCTTGGAAATCTTTGTTGTACGCCAGCGGCAAACCCTTCATGACCGTCAAAAGACCAAAGAGGTTCCCATAGACACGTCCTGTTTTTCCACGGATCAGCTCCGCCATGTCAGGGTTTTTCTTTTGAGGCATGATGGAGCTGCCGGTGGAGAAGGTATCGGTCAGTTCCACAAATTGGTACTCGTGGCTGCACCAAAGAATCAGCTCTTCACAAAAACGAGACAGATGCATCATCAATAAAGAGGCGTTGCTTAAAAATTCCAAGATAAAATCACGATCGCTGACCGCATCTAGGCTGTTGCTGTAAATATTGCTGAACCCTAACTCTTGAGCAGTGAAAGCACGATCGATAGGGAAGGTAGTTCCTGCCAAAGCAGCACTGCCTAAAGGCATCACATCGATGCGGCTCAAACTCTCACTGAAACGCTCTTGGTCACGCGTCAGCATACTGTAATAGGCTAAGAGGTGATGGGCAAAAGAAATCGGCTGTGCATGCTGCAGATGGGTATAACCAGGCATGATGGTGTAGATGTTGGCTTCGGCTTGTAAAACCAGCGCTTCTCGCAAATCAGCGATCAAAGTGATCACCTCTTGCACGACTTCTTTCAAATACAAATGCATATCGGTCGCCACTTGGTCATTACGACTACGGGCAGTATGCAATTTGCCTGCCACTGGTCCAATCAATTCATGCAAGAATGTCTCGATGTTTAAATGGATGTCCTCATTTTCAATCGTGAAGGTCAATTCGCCAGCGGCTAATTGCTGCTGAATCGTGGTCAAGCCGCCAATGATCGCTTCGCCATCGGTTTGACTGATGATGTCCGTATGGACCAGCATTTTGACATGGGCCAAACTGCCAAGAATGTCTTGTTTTGCTAACTTTTGATCAAACGTGATGGAAGCCCCAAAAGCATCGATCCATGCTTCATTTTTTCCATCGAAACGTCCGCCCCATAATTTTGCCATATTCTCACCTCAAAAAAAGATTACGGCTGAAGCGGCAGCTTCAGCCGTGCATACTTAAATCAATGTTTCTGTTAGTTGCTGTTGTGCTTGGATCTCAGCGTGCACTTTGCTTGGCAGTCCCCATAATTTTATGAAGCCGATAGCCGCATGCTGATCAAAGGTATCTGCAGAAGTATACGTTGCTAAGTTTTCATCGTACAGGCTGTTTTCAGATTTCCGTCCTTCACAAATGACGTTGCCTTTGAACAATTTCAAACGCACGATCCCGTTGACGTAGACTTGCGTGCTTTTTAGGAAGGTAATCAAGGCTTCCGTTAATGGATTGAACCATAAGCCGTCATAGATGACTTGGGCTAATTGCTGCTCGATGATTGGTTTGAAATGCGCCAATTCCCGGACAAAGACCAAATCTTCCAATTCTTTATGAGCCGTCATCAAAGCGATCGCTCCTGGACATTCATAAACTTCCCGTGATTTGATTCCCACCAAACGATTTTCGATATGGTCGATCCGACCAACGCCATGTTCGCCAGCCATCCGATTCAGTTTCATGATCAATTCTGCTAGATTCATCGTTTCGCCATCAATGGCGGTCGGTACCCCTTGATCAAAGGTGATCTCAACGATCGTTGGTACGTCAGGAGTATCTTCTAATTCTTGCGTGATGGCGTAGGCCCCTTTTGGCGGGGTTGCCCAAGGGTCTTCTAAGACGCCGCACTCACAGGCACGTCCCCACAAGTTTTGGTCAATGGAATACGGATTGTCCAAGTCAGCGGGAATCGGTACCCCTTTTTCAGCCGCATAGGCAATCTCTTCTTCTCGGGACCATTTCCATTCCCGAACCGGTGCGATGACTTTCAAGTGAGGCGCTAAAGCGGCGATCGCTACTTCAAACCGAACTTGGTCGTTGCCTTTACCAGTACAGCCGTGGGCGACGGTCGTTGCGCCAGTCGCTAATGCCAACTCCACCAATTTCTTGGCGATCAATGGACGAGACAAAGCGGAAACAAGAGGATAAGAATTTTCATAAAAAGTATTGCCTTGTAAAGCGATCAAAGCAAAATCTTGGGCGAATTCTTCGCGGGCATCGATGGCATAAGATTCAATCGCGCCAACTGCCAAAGCTTTGTCTTTAATGGATTGAGTGTCGCGACCTTCACCGATATCTAGGCAGCAAGCCACCACATCATATCCTTGGTCCGTTAACCATTTAATTGAAACGGAGGTATCTAATCCTCCAGAATAGGCCAATATTACTTTTTCTTTCATACTTATTAACTCCTTTTCCGCGTGTTTTCAAGTGATTGAAGCTATCTTATCAGAATAAAAATAATAAATCAAGGGTAAAATTAAATATTTATACATAAAAGTGGCGATTATCAGGTTTTTATACTATTATCGATGGTTAAGGAAAAGAAGTGGATGCTCACTTTGTTAATGAAATTTTATACATAATATTCATTTTGATATTCAGTTTTAGAAGTCTGCAACAACAAGCTTCGTTTTTCAGAGAAAATGGCAGAAAATGAATGGAGAAAATTTTCAAAAAGAGGCGGAATTACGTTGACATTAGGCTTTATAGAAGGTATTATGTTATATGGTATTGTTTGCCCCACAAGAGCCCCGGAAACTCAAGTGTATGTCAAACATTCGTGAAATTGAATTGGAGGAAAAAATTGTGCGTACAACATATATGGCCAAACCAGGCGAAGTAGAACGTAAATGGTACGTAGTAGATGCAACAGATGTTCCTATGGGTCGTCTTTCAGCAGTAGTAGCATCTGTCTTACGTGGTAAAAATAAACCAACATTCACACCTCATGTGGATACAGGCGATTTCGTAATCGTCATTAATGCAGAAAAAATCAAATTAACAGGTAACAAAGCAAGCGATAAAATTTATTACCGTCACTCAAACTTCCCAGGAGGATTGAAATCAGTCTCTGCTGGAGAATTACGTGCTAAAAATTCTCGTCGTTTGATCGAAACTTCTGTAAAAGGCATGCTTCCTAAAAACACTTTAGGCCGTAAACAAGGAATGAAACTTCATGTTTATGCTGGCGCTGAACACCCACATGCTGCACAACAACCAGAAGTATTGGACATCACAAACTTAATCTAATAGGAGGGAATTTCATTGGCACAAGCTCAATATATCGGCACTGGCCGTCGTAAAAATGCAGTAGCCCGCGTACGTTTAGTACCAGGTACTGGTAAAATTACTGTTAACAAAAAAGATGTTGAAGAATACATCCCACACGCAGACTTGCGTGAAGTAATCAACCAACCATTCGGCGTTACAGAAACTAAAGGTTCATACGATGTTTTTGTAAACGTAAATGGTGGTGGATACGCTGGACAATCAGGTGCAATCCGTCACGGTATCGCACGCGCATTGTTACAAGTTGATCCTGATTTCCGTTTAGCTCTTAAACGTGCTGGCTTACTTACTCGTGACGCACGTATGGTTGAACGTAAGAAACCAGGTCTTAAGAAAGCTCGTAAAGCTTCACAATTCTCTAAGCGTTAATATATTTTTATATATCAACACTTTCAGGCGTTTCGCAATTCAGTTTGCGAAGCGTCTTTTTTTGAGTTGACACCATTCCGGTCTGCATCTTTTTGAGACAATTTGCGATAGGCAATTTCACCGATAGGCATTTGAATCACGTTTGGTGTGTTTACATAAGTTCTTGTGATATTGTTATCGCTGTGAGTCAAGGCTTCAGAAATCTGTTCTAGAGCGACACCAGCTTGTTTGGCTAAAGTTGCCCCAGTATGCAGTAACTTGTGTGGAGTCGCATGGGTAAGGCGTTTATGTCGTCGCTCAATGGATTTCATACGGTAGTTCAAATAATCTGTATGAAGTCTTTGATTGATATTTCCCTTATTATCAAAGAAGGTAAAGAGTAGCTACTCTTCGGTTTGCTCAATTTCAAATTGAACTAGTTCTTCTTTTTGTTTGTCTTTCCATTGTTGAAGTAATTACTTTAGTTCATTTGGAATATGGAAAATCGTTATTTTATTTTCTTTCGAGTTTTTTCATTTCCAAAAAGCCCAAATTGAACAATCTATTGAAGAAAACCATTCGGATCCGGACAATAGCAGCACTGTTAATCCTACTGAAAATCAGGCACCAGAAACCGTTGAGAGTGAACAAACAAATCAATCCACGGATGAAAAAAGTGCCGTTGTGCAAGACTTTGTGACGACCTATTTCAACACAAAAGACGAACCATTTCTTAAAAATCGTGTCTCGCTGTTGAACGAAAAGAAGTTGATTACTGACGAATATAACCAAGAAATGACGCAATCGATTGGGGATATGGACAATTAAGATGCCAAAATGAGCGTAGAAGATCTAAGTGTTTATACGAACGATGATCAAACCTATTTCGTCGTTTTTGATCTTATATATGAAGGATTGGATTCAAATCAAGTCCTTGTTTATGTAGCATATGCTCACGTCAGTGATTTTAATCAAATCGATTATTATGAGCTGATCGCAACAAATACCAAATTAAAAAAGGGGAATGAATGATGGCTATTTTCGAAAAAATCTCTCA
Organism: Enterococcus sp. R12; assembly: GCF_058135755.1. Classification (NCBI taxonomy): domain Bacteria; kingdom Bacillati; phylum Bacillota; class Bacilli; order Lactobacillales; family Enterococcaceae; genus Enterococcus; species Enterococcus sp. R12. The sequence goes on along the minus strand of NZ_CM176874.1, from coordinate 3,459,577 downwards.
CTTGATTTCTTCATTAAAGGAAATAAAATCGGAAATAAAGCGAAGAGTATCGCTAGTGGAGATCAACAAACGTCTTTCTGATTATTCGACTTTATCAAAAGTACAAATCGAGATCATGCAAAAGGAAACCCAAGAAAAAATATGGTCACTGAATACAGGGATGTTTGATTTTAATAATGATGATCTGACGCAACAAAAAGTTGAACAGTATAAAAAATTGTTTGATGGAGCGAACCAAAATGAATCTGTTTTATTTCAAGATGTGGTGTCTTTCGATACAAGAGCATTAATTAAAGCAGGCATATATAATCCATATTCAAATGAATTAAAAAGGGAACCGTTGATCATGACCGGTCGAAAAATGATGGACGTTCTTTATGAGAATGATAATTTGAACGGGTCACTTTCACGTGCATTTTGCGACGACGAAAGTCGAGCCTACCCGTGAAAATGATTTTTGTTAAAGAGCATAATCGCTACGAAAGAAAAGGGCAACGTTTCGATGAAACATTAGAAAAAATGAAATAGACTTTTGCGAATCTCATTTTTGATCGAACGAGAGAACTGGAACGATTGAATGATTTGAGAAATAGTCTGCGTAGTAAAATAAAAATGGAAACACCGAAAAAAGAAAGTGTTCTGTTGCTTGAAAAATTAAAAGCACAGCTGCCGAAGAATCAAAGCAAGTGGAATAGTAAAAACTTAACGCAGGAAAATCGAGAAATAATGAATCAACTGATTGACTTATTGATGAAATACAATGGCTACTTTGAAGAATTTAAACAGCTGGCAAATGAGGAAGACATTTCCAAGAAAGCAACTTATGGAGAGGGAGATCCTAAAAAAGATAAAAAATCATTTTTATGATGGCCGAATGTTCGGGTCGGATGGTATTTATTATCGATTAGGAAACAATATCCTTCAGGAACTAAAAAAAGAAAATGAATCACCGTCGCTAGGAGAACCTTACCACCCTTCTTCTGTATCAGGAAAACATAATAAGAATCAGGAAATATATGATAAACTAAAAAATGATTATCGTATGCGGAAAGAGACGAATGAAAGTCGATCAGCGCCAAAGCGACATCCAAGTAAGCGAACCAGACCATTTAAACAATCATTCAAATACCTTCGGTTGGTCACGAATCAAGTCAAACACCTGGAACGGGTGACGAACAATGAATTTGATCAATTCAAAAATCAAGTAGCGTTTGAAAAGCTTCAGCGTGAAACCGAACAAGCAAAAATGAGCCAAGAGTCAAGACCTATTTAATTAGGAGAAAGAGGAAAGACATGGATAATTATTACTTTATTAATAGCGTAGATACAAAGAATCAAACGATGCGTATTCAAGAAGTTGGTGCAGGTGAAATGAGTGCGCAACAGGTACGTATCACGCAAGAGAATGCCGACATTTACTCTTTAATGTTGGATGAAGCAACACAAGAAGTGGGACCGTTGATCGTTCAGCTGGATATAATATAAAGTCAAAACCAACCGTAGGAAATTTTTCATAGACGTGCAATCAAGTCTCTATGAATGTTACAAATAAAGGCAAATAAAGGAGAATTATCAGTATGAAAAGGTTAATCAAAAGCTGGTTAGATACCACAATACTTAGAGGGACTGTTTGGGATACAATTGTTCAAATTATCTTTTCTTTTATAATTATATTTTTTTCGTTCTTCTATAATATTTGGTTATATATAGAGATAGTTATTCCTTACTTGCAAAAAAAAGAATTGTTTTCATTAGTGAATCTGTTTTTTTACATGGAGGAACTTTTTGCTATTTATTTGTTGATTGGTTGTTTTTCAATTCTGTTGGTTGCTTCACTGAGAAGGTATTTATTACCTACTAATAACGAAAAATATGAAAGCTATGTTTATGAGAATGCTACTGAAAATACACAAATAAATTGGAAAATTCATAGAAAAATACAGAAGCAAAATATGGGTTTATTTTACTCTCTATATGTTTTTTTCATTGGTATAGTAAAGCTAACTGTTTATCCTATTTTGTGGCCATTTGCATATGCTTTTATTTTGTTTAAAAAAGGATTTTATTTATGAAAAATCAAAGTCAAAACTATGACGATTCCTATTATACTTGATAGAGCTATAATGGATATAAAAAAGATAAAGAACAATTAGTGTTGTGGTAATAGACATAAGGGATTATATTGAAGACAGTGATGAGCGAATTTTTAAAACAATCTAACTAAACAGTAAACTAACCATTCATTTAATACGGGAGAATTTTTATCATTCAGTTAGATCTAAAATAAAGTCAAAACCAGCCGTAGAAAATTTTTTTCAGATTCAAGTCGGCTGCTTTCAATTAGTAAATAGCAGAATAAAAAAAGGACTCTTTGTCAATAAGAACTGATGAGTTGTGCAAAATCAAATCTGGGTCAGAATGAACCACATTCTGGCTCAGATTTTTTGTTATCTCACTTTGATTAATTGATTGATCAAAAAGATTCTAATTCTCATGTTCTCGAATGATTTAAATCTGTAGGATACTCGTTTCATTGTCTTTATGTGGGTATTCTTCGCTTCTATTTTTCCATTGGAATAAGGATAGATCATTGCGTTGGTGATGCCTTCTTCACAGGTTAGAAGGTTTTGAAATTTCTCTTGGAAGCCGTCATCTAACGTTTCGGTAAGTTCTGCCAATAAGGAGAAAAACAAGTCAGGGTCTTTTTATCGAAAGGCTTATGTGGCTACGATTAAAAGATGAAAGACAAATCTTCGATGATTGTTTATATAGTATGATATCAGATCTAATTTTTTGAAGATCGGAGTGGTCAGAAAATGATTATTTTCTAAACACTCTTTTTGGTTACCACAATTGGAGTGTATTGCTTTGTTTTTATGTTCATAATCTCGAAAAAAATTAACTGTTCATTTAAAATTCAGAATTATTAGTATTAGGGAAAATCTTGGATGGGGTCAGAAACTTAAAGGTTTTTGACTTTTTTTTTATTCCTCGTCAATTAGCTCTTTCATTAGCCCAATAAATTAGGTCAGAAAGTTTTTTTAAGGGTGCAAAGAGGACGGTCTTTTTAGTATAAAGAAAAAAAAATACTCAAATGTAGTCTTTAAATGGTATTCATATGTAGTAAAATATATATAATTATGTGAACTTAAAAATTTAAGGGGGAAATATAATGGAAGAAAAAAATGGTATTTGGCAGATGGTGAGCAAGCATTAGACGATTTTGGTTTTGATAGTGTAGATGAACTATTAGCACATTATAATATTGATGGAAGCCCTCAAAAAGTAGAGTTGGTGTTATTTGATAGTGATGATAAAGTACTGGATCATGATTACTACAATACAAAGGATGTCTTTTAAAGATTATATCGATCAAAAAGGCTCCGAGTTGATCAAGTGAGGACTATTGATCTACCTCGGAACCAAAATGAAAATATGAAAGGAAGATAATATGCCTAAAATAAAAACAGAAAAATTAGTATTGATTACTAAGCGAGTACCATAACCACGCTGTTGTTATAACTGAACACTTTGTTTGGGAAGATCCCTTTGATGATGGAGGATTCTGGTGTCCTTCCGGTAGTAAATACGAAACATATCCTGATCATGCGAACATGAACGATCGTGAAACACAAGAATTAATAGAGTTTTTCGAAGCGTATAATATCAAGTATCAAGTTGACGGTCAAATTTTAGAAGAACTAGAAGAGTTGTATTTGGGGGCGAATAGATGACGTATCCCGTATATCGTTTTATTCAAGAAGATTTAAAAATGACCGTGTACAGATTTGCTGAGGAAAGCTTAATCAATCAAAGAACACTATCCTCTTGGAAACAACGTGATCGGTCGATCTCTAGTTTGCCAATTCAGTTAATTGATGAATTGGCATATATTTCCGGTTTTTCTATATCGGATATTCGCAGTAAGTTGTTCGTATATGAATTAGAAGATTTTGGATCAAAAATTTTACCCTTTGAGGCAGCAAAACACATGATCGACGAAGAAAAAATACTAAATATAATCAATTTACTGAGGCGGGAGAAAAATTTGGTCGGAATCTAAAACAGAATGGCCCTAAAGCCAAAGAAAGTATTAAGAAGTTGAATCGATATAATCCAAAAACAAAAGATGCTCCACTAGACGAATTTTTAGAACAGTATTTAAAAATTTGTTCAGCTTATCAAATACCAGCGTTCAGTGAATTTACGACGATAAGTAATGATGAAGAAAAATATGGACTGATTAATCAGTTTTTGATAGCAGCTTGGAATACAACGTTTGATGAAAAAGAAGGATGATAATCAATGGACCTTACTGAAAGGCAAATTCAGATAATTACTCATTTAAGGAACTATCAAGATTGGATTTCTAGCGAGAAAATCGCAAATCTTATACAAACAAATAAACGAACCGTACAGATTGAATTAAAAGAACTGATGGAAAATTTAGAGATTGATATAATCACTAACAAACAACTCGGTTATAAACTTGAAAATTTAACAGAGGGGATGAAAAAAAAACTCTCTAATCATGTAGGCGTTCAAAAGGTTTATGCTTCTATGAATGAAAGAGCCAGCAATTTAATTATTTTTCTTCTGTTTCAATCAGATTATGTTAGCATGCAGAAATTAGCAGATGTATTTTTTCTTTCAAAAACTGCGATTTCACTTGAGATCAGAACTATACAGAGATGGCTGTATCGCAGACCGCATCTTGAATTGGATATCTCTGGTTATAAAGGTGTTAAAATTATTTCTACAGAGGATTCAAAACGTATATTTGCGTCTCTGGTAAGCAATGAATTGAGAATACAAAGTGCCTTTCTTCCTCAAAATATAGTTCAAAGATTTAATTATCTTTATCCAAAAATAAAAAAGTTACTACAAAATTTCCTGTTGGAAAAACAGTACATTGTTTCAGGTGAAGATTTTTATCGTTTTGGAAGGTATATTACATTTATTATAATCAGAAGTGAGATTGGATTTAATATAGATTGTTCTGATAAAATAAAATGCAATGAACAGGATAAGCTAGAAAAATTTGTTCAACTAATAGAAAAAGAGACTGGATACCGATTTAGCAGTGAAGAGAAATATTTTTTAGTTAAACATTTTCTTGAACTCAATCAATTAGATTATGATATGTCGAACAATCAGGATTTATATAGTAAATTAGCTCAGTTTGAAACCAAAATAGCAATTACACTTGGGATTCCCAAAGAAACTATAAATTTTAGAACAGATTCAATAGTTAATCATATAAAAACAATGCTAAATAGAATCGAATCAGGGAATAATATTCTTAATCATTTTGCTTCTAAAACTCTCCATGAATTTCCATTAGAGGCATATCTAATACGTAAAATTTTTCCGGAAGTTTTCGAAGTTTTACCCAATTTAGCAGAAAGTTCTTATTTAGTCTTATACTTAGGAGATGCCCTTAGAAAATATAAAAGAAATGTAAAGGTCCTTCTATTAACAAATCACTCAACAAGTATGATCAATTCAACACACTATAAAATAAATGAAATGCTCAATTTTCGTACCAGTACAATCCAGACGGAACCGCTCTACCAATTTGAAACACATCCAGAGACATTTTATGAATATGATATACATTTGTCTACTGAACAAGAAATACTTTTTCGGATGGAAGACTTTGTCTATTTACCTAGTTTAATGAGTAAAGAAGAGCAGAAAGAACTTGCTACTAGAATGCAGAAACTTCTTTGGAAAAAGGAAAATCAGCTTAAAATTGATCTATTGAAAAAATACTTTCCTAATGAGAACAAGTTTGTTATGGAAGATAAAAGTATAGAGCCAATTTTCACTTTTATAAAAGACCCAGTTAATACGTCTTTCCCTATTAATGATAATACACTTTTCGTCTGCAACTTGTTTTCTGGAGAGAAAACTTTTATAAAACAATATGAGTTAAAGCATAGGTTGAAAATCGATCATAGAGATATCAAAAGAATTATTTTTGCTCAGTATAATGATGAGTTTGAGAATATATTTACCTTCTTTCAAACAATCGCTGAGTACATTTTTTAAAAATTAAGAATCGTAGGTCTTTAAATTAAGACTTACGATTTTTTTTTTCGTTAAATAAAATTATCTAGTATTAATGAATTTATTTGAATGGCTGTTTCTCCATTTTTACCATATATTTGGGTTGTAAGATATCTTGCAACAATGATTAGTTTTTAACAAATTTAAGGAGGAAACAAAATGGATTATCGTTCATTAGCGAAAAAAATTATCGCGAATATTGGTGGAGATGAAAACGTATCCAATGTTTATCACTGCGCTACTCGTTTAAGATTTACATTAAAAGATAATTCTATAGCAAATAAAAAAGCAGTCGAAAAATTAGATGGCGTCATTACAGTGGTTGAATCAGGTGGAATGTTTCAAGTTGTAATAGGTAATTCTGTAAACGAAGTTTATGCAGCTTTAGGTGAGTTTATGGAGACTGATTCTCATGGTACAACTAAGAATGATACTAAGAAAGACAATATATTCAACTCATTTATCAATATGATTGCTGGTGTCTTTGCACCAACATTGGGTGTTTTATCCGGTACAGGATTGATAAAAGGTTTTTTGGCATTATTAACTACGTTGGATGTTATCTCCGTAGAGTCTGGAACCTATCTTGTTTTAAATGCAGCGGCAGATTCTTTCTTCTATTTCTTGCCTATCTTCCTTGCTTATACAGCAGCAAAAAAATTCAAAACTGATAGTTTTACCGCAATGGCAATTGCTGGAGCATTAGTTTATCCAACAGTCATTCAAGCTTTTACAGATGGAATGACTGTCAATTTCATGGGGATTCCTCTAATTCTAGCAAGATATACGAGTACAGTTATTCCTATAATTATTGCAGTCTGGGTACTGTCTTACGTCGAAAAATTCTTTAAGAAAATTCTACACGAAAGTATTAAAAATTTATTGACGCCATTCTTTTGTATTTTGATTCTAGTACCGCTAACATTAATTGTAGTTGGTCCTATTTCAGATTATGCAAGCCAAATGATTGCTAACGGATACACTGCAGTTTACTCTTTGAGTCCATTAATCTCTGGAGCTGTGATCGGGGGGCTTTGGCAAGTGTTAGTGATGTTTGGTCTCCATTGGGGGATGGTTCCAATCATGACGAATAATCTGGCTTATTATGGACGGGATACTGTGGGTCCTGCTTGCTTCATGGCAGTTGCCGCACAAGCTGGTGCAGTATTGGGAGTTCTCCTCAAAACGAAGAATGTGAAAATGAAAAGTCTATCTTTATCTGCTTTTATCAGTGCCTTATTTGGAATCACAGAGCCTGCTGTCTATGGAATAACTTTAAAATACAAACGTCCATTTATTATTGCCTGTTCAGTTGGCGGAGTATTTGGAGCAATTGTAGGAGCTGTTGGTGCAGGAGCAATTGCTATCGGACCTCGAAGTATCTTGACTTTCCCTATCTATATTGGAAAAGGTTTTCCCATTTTGGTAGCAAGTTATTTCTTAGCAATTGTTGCTTCTTGTGGATTAACATATATGTTCGGATACAAAGATGAAGAAGAAAAAGAAACAATTTCTCAAAATAGACTTTCTTTAACTAAGCCAGTAAACGGACAAATTATTGATTTAAACTCTGTGAAAGATGATACATTTTCTAGTGGTGCATTAGGAAATGGGTTTGCCGTTATCCCTTCAGAAGGGGTTGTGACTAGTCCGATAAAAGGAAAAATAACTACTGTATTCCCAACTAAGCATGCGCTTGGAATTTTAAGTGATGAAGGGGCTGAGGTTCTGATTCATATTGGTATTGATACAGTAAATTTGAACGGAAAATATTTTGAAACGCTGGTTCAAGTAGGTGACCGAGTGGATATTGGTGAAGATCTAGTTCGATTTAATAATGATAATATGAAAAAAGAAGGATACGATACTACAGTGATAATTGTGGTGACAAATAGCGCCGAATTTAAAGATATAAGTCTACCAGCGATGTAAATAAAAGCGATAATTAGTGGAGGTAATATGATGACATTTCCAAAGAATTTCATGTGGGGCGGAGCTACAGCAGCAAATCAAGTTGAAGGGGCCTTCGATGTCGAAGGTAAAGGACTATCTGTTTCCGATGTATATATTTTCGATAGCACAAAGCCAAAAGAAACATGGACAGATCAATGGTTAATGATGACTCATGAGCAAGTAGAAAAAGCACAAGATCCCGACAGTAAGGAATACTATCCCAAAAGACATGGAACTGATTTTTATTATCACTATAAAGAGGATATTAAACTTTTTTCAGAAATGGGTTTTAAATGCTATCGAATGTCTATTGCTTGGACAAGAATTTTTCCGAATGGTGATGAAACGGAGCCGAATGAAGCCGGATTAGCTTTTTATGATAAAGTTTTCGATGAGCTGATAAAATATGGCATTGAACCGATTGTCTCCCTATCACATTATGAGATGCCGTTACATCTAGTTACTCATTATGAAGGTTGGACTGATCGAAAAGTAATTGACTTCTTTATTCGCTTCGCTACGACGGTGTTTAATAGATATAAAGAAAAAGTAAAATATTGGATGACCTTTAACGAGATTAATTGTGTAAAGCATCATCCATATGTGAGCATTGGTATTATTGAGGAGAATCATCCCAACTTAGAGCAAGCAAAATATCAAGGAGCCCACCATCAATTCGTGGCGAGTGCTTTAGCAACAAAGTTATGTCACGAGATTATTCCAGGTTCTCAAGTTGGATGTATGATCAGCTATCAATTACTGGTACCATATAGTTGTAATCCTGACGATGTTCAGAAAACAGTAGAAGATCAAAGGACTTCACTTTTCTTCAGCGATGTGCAAGCCAGAGGTTATTATCCTGCCTATACAAAACGATTATTTGAAGAAAAAGGTGTTAAATTAAATGTGGAAACAGGTGATGAGGAAATATTAAAAATGTATCCTGTCGATTATGTTTCGTTCAGCTATTATATGTCTAGTGCCATAAGCGCACATCCCGAAAATCTCGAGGGAGCAGTTGGGAACCTAATTACTGGGGGGATTAAGAATCCGTACTTGGAAAGTAGCGAGTGGGGGTGGCAGATTGATCCTAAAGGTTTACGTATCGCATTAAATCAGTTGTATGACCGTTATCAAAAGCCTTTATTTATTGCTGAAAATGGTTTAGGCGCAATAGATACATTGGAAGATGATGGTACAATCAATGATGATTATCGTATTGATTACTTAAGAAAGCATATCATTCAAATGAAAGAAGCTATCAAAGATGGCGTCGAGTTATTTGGCTATACATCTTGGGGATGTATTGATATTGTCAGTGCGTCGACCTCTCAAGTTTCTAAGAGGTATGGTTTCATATATGTTGATCAGGATGATGATGGCAATGGAACAAAGAAACGATTTAAAAAGAAATCATTTAATTGGTATAAGAATGTTATTAAGTCAAATGGAGAAATATTGTAGGTCTAGGTTTTTAAAGTATTAACAGATACTATTCTAAAGATTGAAGTTTTGTTTATTTTATAAAGTACATTGTGTTTTTTGATTGACGGAAAGCTTAAATTGAACCTCTTACTTGTTAGGTACTATAAAGGTTGTTATGGATAGTCGAACTCAATAGATATTTTAACAAATGGAAGTTAGCTTAAAATTAAAAGTCCCAATTGAGATATCAGCATCTCAATTGGGACTTTTGGGTTTTATTAAAAATGGATTAAGAAAGGATTTATTTTCCGGTCGTTTGCTTTCCTCTAAACTTGCAATATTTGTTAACAGAGAGAACAGACTGATTTTCGCCATTTTTTCTTCGACAGTTACTTGCAACTCATTATACGCACCATCTAGTACTTCTTGTATATTTGCACCAACAATGCAATCTGGATTCGTCTTAGGATCGACTTGAATGAGATTTGCGTTTCCATGAATACTTTTATATATATCAAGTAGACTAATATCTTTTGGGTCTTTTGCTAAATAGGGCTTTGGTTTCCCAGTAGTTGTTCGAATCAGTCCAGTTTTTTTTAAGTTTGCCATTATTTTTCTGACATTTGCAGCATTAGTTTCTACACTTTGAGCAATCATCTCACTTGAGAGCATATTAGTATCTTTATAGATGACGATATAACACATAATATGAATTGCATCACTGAGTTGAATAGAATATTTCAAGAGAATTCAGTCCTTTTTAGATTTTCTTCTTGACTTATCTTAACATACTATTTATTATATAGGTGTAACTTATATTTGTACAGCTGAATGTACGAACTAAAAAGGAGTGTTTTATATGACATATTTAGTAACAGGAGCTACTGGTGGTTTTGGAGGATATGCACTTGAATTCTTGAAAGATTTAGTTTCTAAAGACCAGATCTATGCTTTGGTACGATCTGAAGAAAAAGCAGCTGCACTAAAAGAGAAAGGCTACAATGTAAGAGTAGGGGATTATTCTGATATCAATTCGTTGAGCAACGCTTTTGACGGCATTGACCGCTTGCTTTTTGTGTCTGGCGCACCAGGCAATCGTCAAGAAGAACATGCTAATGTGGTTAAGTCAGCCAAAGACGCTGGTGTTCAGTACATTGCTTATACAAGTTTTGCTGATGCAGATCACTCAACAAGTGCATTAGCTGCTGATCACATCTTTACTGAAAAACAAATCAAAGAAGCGGGAATTGCGCATACATTTTTACGTAATAACTGGTATTTAGAAAATGAAATGCCGATTATTGGCGGTGCTTTAGCTAGTGGGAAATTCGTGTACGCAGCTAAAGAAGGCAAAACCGGCTGGGCTTTGAAGCGCGAATATGCTGAGGTTGCTGCAAAAGCACTAGCAGGAACAGAATACCCTGAAATCCTTGAATTATCGGGCAGCCCTATTACTTATGCTGAATTAGCAGCAGCTTTAAAAGAAGCAACAGGGAAGGAAATCGAAGTAGTTTCATCTGATGATCAAACCTTTGTAGATAGTTTGACAGCAGGCGGTTTACCACAACCTGTTGCAGAAATGTTCTTGTCTTTCCAACATGATATTAAAAATAATCAATTAGATGTGACATCTAGTGACTTTGAACAAGCTTTGGGTAAACCTTTGACGAGTCGCGTAGAAGCAATCAAAGAGTTGTTAAATTAGTCTTGCTATTTCCCGATTATCGAAAATAATCGGGAAATTTTTATAAAGAAGGTGTTGACGATGAACCATAGCGAAAAGAGGAAATGGCTGATTAACTATTTATTAGAGGAAAACAGTCACTTAAGTAAAATAGTAGATGCTAGCTCGGATGATCCGAAAGAACAAAATGATTTATTGCGATGCTTATTAAATATAAGAGAAGCGCGACCTATTCATAAGGACTTTATTGACATTCAAAATCAATTTCTTTTAGAAGAAAGAGCTGAAAATCAGATTTTTTCACTAAACGATGCGCAACGGTATACAAAAAATCTTTATCTCTGGCAAGGAGATATCACGAGGTTGGAAGTAGATGCCATCGTAAACGCTGCAAACGCACAGCTACTAGGATGTTTTGTTCCATTACACAGGTGCATCGACAATGCGATCCACTCTGCAGCAGGTATTCAATTAAGACTAGCATGCAAAGAAATCATGGATGCACAAGGGCATTTGGAAGAAACCGGCTATGCAAAAATCACCGATGGCTATAACTTGCCTGCAAAAAAAGTGATACATACTGTTGGGCCAATCATAAAAGATACCGTAACTAAAGAACACGTATCCTTATTGGCTGACTGTTATCGTCGCGTCTTGTTGCTTTGCGAAGAGTATCAATTGAAGAGCGTCGCTTTTTGTTGTATCTCAACAGGAGAATTTCGTTTTCCCAATGAGTTAGCTGCAGAGATCGCTATCAAAACAACGCAAGAATATGTAACGCGTGTTCATTCACCTATAAAAATTATTTTCAATGTGTTTAAAGACATTGATAAGGAGTTGTACCATGAAAAACTACAACAATTATCAGGAAGTTTATCAAAAGATAAATGAAGCAGAGGCAATCGTTATCGGTGCTGGATCAGGCCTTTCTGCTGCTGCCGGGTTAACCTATTCTGGTGAACGGTTCAAAAGATATTTCAGAGACTTTATTGATCATTATCATCTACCCGATATGTATTCTGCCGGATTTTATCCCTTCGATTCATTAGAGACGTATTGGGGTTATTGGAGTAAACATGTTTTTCATAATCGATATCAGCCTGAGGCTTTGCCGCTATATAAAGAGCTTCTATCTTTGGTAGAAGAAAAAAATTACTTTGTCATTACTACTAATGTAGATCACCAGTTCCAAAAGACGGGCTTTGATAAGAGACGATTATTTTATACACAAGGTGATTATGGGTTATTTCAATGTTCACGTGCCTGCCATAACAAGACTTACGAGAATGAATCATTGATTATGCAAATGGTCCATCAGCAGAGTCAGTTCAAAATTCCAAAGCACCTCATACCATATTGCCCCAAATGTGGACAACCGATGCGGGTCAATTTACGGATAGATCAATTTTTTGTACAAGATGATGGTTGGGAAAGCGCAGCTAACCGATACAAAGAATTTCTAGGAAATTATTTAGGTACTAAAATCGTTTTTTGGGAGATTGGCATTGGTAACAACACGCCTTCCATTATAAAATATCCATTCCAAGAAATGACGAGGGCAACGAATCAGTCGACCTATATCGTCTGTAACCTACAAGCACAACGCATACCAGATGAACTCATGGATAAAACGATTATTCTACAAGGAAATATAGTTGAAACGATCAGAGAAATCGATCATTTTAGATAGGAGCGCATTCATGGACCATTCAAAAATGAAGACAGAAGATTATTTGAATTATTTAAAAAATGAGATTCATTCTACCGTGTTCGCCACAGTAGACGAAAACGGAAATCCGGTCACCAGAGTAATCGATATTATGTTGGTGAAAGAAACGAAGCTGTATTTTTTGACTGCAATATCCAAGCCGTTTTATAAACAGCTAAAAATGAACCCGGTCGTTTCCATCACAGGTATAGAAGGAGAAACATCAATGGAATCGTTTTCTATTACCTTACAAGGGAGAGTAAATGAAATAGGCTCTACCTATTTAGATGAAATTTTCGAGAAAAATCCTTACATGGCAAAAATATATCCCTCTGTAGAAGACCGAAATGTTTTACGAGTCTTTGAAATTTATAAAGGCGTTATGTCAATCTTTGATTTAAGCAAAAAGCCTTTCTATCAAAACGTTAAATCTTTCGGATAACTCAAAGCAAAAGGAGACAATCACATGGCAAATAAAGTATCAGAAGAGGAAATGAACGAAGAAGAGTGGTTAAGCTGGTATAAGAAGCAGGAATTACCACAATATCCAAAGCCAGCATTTACTGTTGACAATTTGATATTTAATGTCACGTCGGATGCAGTATACATTTTACTTGTCAAAAGAAAAAATCATCCTTTCAAAGGACGGTTCGCTTTGCCAGGTGGCTTCGTTAACGAAGGAGAAAATATCATTAAGGCCGCTATCAGAGAGTTAACGGAAGAAACGGGCGTGGAAGTGCAGGAAGTTTCTTTATTAGGTGTATATGGAGATAAAAATCGGGATCCCCGTGGATGGACCGTTTCTGCTGTCTATATAACTGTTCTACAGCAGATGAAGACTCTTTATGCAGGAGATGATGCTTCTGAGGCTTTTTGGTATAGGTTTGATAAGGATAAATTACTCTATCAAGACGTTACGTCAAAAGAACGATCCTCCACTGAAAACTGGGAATCTCTTTTTGCTTTTGATCATGCGCAAATCATCCATGATGGATTTAAGTGGTTGAATGACGAACTAAGGTTACAGACCATCTCAATCAAGTAGTAACTGATAAAATATATGACGATGCAAATCGAATCACTAAGGTTCAAGAGCGCGGGGGAACCATCAGTTATCAGTACAAAGACAAGCCAACAAAAGATAATAAAGGAAAGACAGATAAAGTAGCCGATGTCACCATAAATAAGGGAGCGTATTCGAGCAAAGTTAGCTATGAGTACAAAACGACACAAATAAATAACAGATTTTGTTCAGATGTACAAGTTCGCGGATACTATCCAGGATACAGTTTGCGATATCTGAAGGATAATAATATATCATTAAAAACAAAGCCGGAAGATGACCAAATTTTAAAAGAGGGGACTGTTGATTTCTATTCGTTTAGTTACTATATGTCTCTATTAGTAAGTAGTAATCCTCAGGGTGAGTTAGTTGGTGGAAATATTATGGGGGGAATCAAAAATCCTTACCTGGAAACAACTGATTGGGGATGGCAAGTAGATCCTAAAGGTTTGCGCTATACATTGAATGAGATCTACGATAGATATCAGATTCCACTGATGATTGTTGAAAATGGTCTGGGGGCAGTTGATAACATTGAAAAAGATGGATCGATTCAGGATGATTATCGAATTGATTACATTAGGGATCATATTGTGCAAATGAAAGAAGCAATTAAAGATGGGGTAGATTTGATGGGATACACCGCATGGGGGTGTATCGATCTTGTAAGTGTATCTTCTGGTGAAATGGAGAAGCGTTACGGATTTGTTTACGTTGATAAAGATAACGAAGGGAATGGAACACTAATGCGTAAGAAAAAGAAAAGCTTCTATTGGTATAAACGTGTCATTCAATCTAATGGGGAAGAATTATAGAGCTCTGAAATTATATTGAATTTTGAATAATCAAACATAATTTCTATATAAGGAACATAAAGATTTCGTACAAATCTCAATTATTTGAGATTTGTACGAAATCATTTTTATTTATCTCTCCCCAGGAACACATTTGATCTAAGATAGGAATTAACGTACTTCCTTTTTCAGAAAGACTATACTCTACTTTAGGAGGTATTTGAGGGTATTCATTTCTTATCACTATCCCGTTTTCCTCTAACTCTTTTAGGGCATTCGTTAGGGACTTAAAGGAAATAGAGCCAATGCATCTTTTTAGTTCATTATATCTCAAAATCTCCTTTTCAAAAAGCCAATATAATATTATAATTTTGTGTTTTCCACCTATAATTGACAATGTGTAGCCAAATCCCGTATTATCAATTTTTTCATTAGTTTTACTACAACCTATTGACATGTTTACTCTCCTTTAAGATAGTATCTTACATATATTTGCGTACTATACCTGATGATGATTATATCATATACTTATTGTGAATTAAATATTTGTAAGGTGGTAAAAAAATGAAAACATTAGTCGTGATAGCACATCAGAATCTTGAAGAATCAAAAGTAAATGCAAGATGGATTGAAGAACTTAAAAAATATCCAGATGAATTTACAATTCATAATTTAGGTAATAGCTATGAATTTGATGTGGTTAAGGAACAAGAAATGATAAAAAGCCATGATAAACTAGTTTTACAGTTTCCGATTTATTGGTTTAATTGTCCACCCAATATGAAAAAATGGTTGGATGATGTATTTGTTGAGGGATGGGCTTATGGCAAAAATAATCAGATGAAAAATCATAAAGTATCCTTACTAGTATCAGCTGGTATTAAAGAAAAAAATTATTCGAAAAACGGTAGGTATAAATATGCTTTGAGTGAGATTTTAGTACCGTTTGAAGTTTCTTTTTCATATATGGAAGCAAACTATCAAGGATTTTTTGCAAGTTATGGTGCGGAGTATGATTTAACTACAAATGATATTGAAAATGATCTTCCTCAGATGCTTGATTTTATCCGCAGTATATAAAGGCAAGTCAAATGGACCAACTTAGAATAATAAAAACAATTTATTTTTCTAGAAATTTCTAGACAATCATTATATATGGAGGTTATGTACGATGGATTTCAAATGGTTGAATGAGAGTAGTGTCAGAGAATCAGATGGAAAAATCGAAATTTTAGCAACGAGAAATAGTGATTTTTTTAATAATAATGGCGTAATAGGAGAACAGGGTATTACACCTAAATCTCTTAATAATGCACCATTCTATTACACAGAAATATCTGGAGATTTTATTTTGAAGGTCAAAGTTTCACTAGAATTCAAAAGTACTTATGATTCTTCATCCATTATGATTATGCAAGATCTCAATCATTGGGCTAAAGCTTGTTTCGAACTCACCGACTTCAATAGACGTGCTGTAGTGAGTGTAGTCACAAATGAATACTCTGACGATGCTAACGGTTGTAATATCGATCAAAATTTTGTTTGGTTGCAAGCAACTCGAGTGGATCAATCGTTTGCTTTTCATTATTCATTAGATGGTAAAATTTTTTATATGATGAGATTCTTTAATTTACCAGTCAAAGAAAATATAAAGGTTGGTCTCTTGGCACAATCACCTATGGGTGAGGGTGGAATTAGAACATACGAGTCTTTGTCGATAGAAAGGAAGACCGTGAAAAATATCAGAATGGGTGCATAGAATAATATTTTTTCTATGGATTCAGACTCTCCAATAGAAACATATGGAGTCATGTAGTAATACATGTTGAGGTGGTTTGCTGTTAAGCCTAAGCTATTTCACTATAAATTACTTCTATTAATGATTTCTTTTTGTTCGACAAGTATAATGTTTTTTTACACTAAAAAACTTCAATAAAAATACCGATTGCCAGAGATATGATTAAAATCTGGCAATCGGCTTTTTTTATACTCAGAAATTTTTGGAAAAATTAAGATAAATTACATCAGTTGTGCATCATTTCTTTTTTCCTTAAAGGACCTTAGAATAATGATGCTTATTACAATAACGATAGGAAAAATTATTGCAGAAAATAATCCAGCTTTTAAGCCTAGCTGGGTCATATTGTTACCTGGAAATACAGCATGGACAAAACTAGAATTTGAATTGATGACAATATTGGATACAACCCCTACCATACTTGGTCCGATAGCACATCCTATATCTCCACCTAAAGCTAGAATACCGAACATTGTGTTCCCACCATAAGGATTCAAACTAGATGCCAAACTTATTGATGCAGGCCATAGTATAGCAATAGATAGCCCTGTTAATGCACAACCTAATAAAGATATATAGGGTATAGGAGAAAGTGTAACTAATAAATAGCTAAAAATACAAAGTAGTCCTGAACATGTTATTAGTAAACGTAAATCATATTTTTGTGCTTTTTTTCCGTATATCACCCTCGTTATTCCCATTAATAAAGCAAACGCAAAAGGACCTAATAAGTCTCCTGTTGTTTTAGATGTCCCTAATCCAACTTCAGCAAAGAATGAAGACCATTTAGACATTGCTTGCTCTGCAGCTCCAGAACAAATCATCAAAATAATAAGTATCCAAAATGATTTTTTTAGCAAAAGAACTTTTGCAGGTACTTGCTTATCTTTATCAACTAAAGTGCGTAATGGAACTTTTAGAAACAAGAAAAGATTGATTAAAGGCACAATTCCGCTAATTATTGGTAACCATCCCCAATGGTTTTGCCCAAAAATATAAAAGTATATTGTTGAAAAGAGTACGATACCTACGTAACCCCAACAATAAAAGGAATGAAGTATACCCATTGAACCAGATTTTTTGTCTCCCGGCAACGCCTCAACAATTGGACTTACAACAACCTCCTGAAAACCACCGCCTATAGCATTTAAGATTGTAGCAAATAATAAACCTGTAAATGGATCAATATAGTAAGGTAGTACTCCTAAACTGATCAATCCAAATAAGCAAAAAATATTGGCAATCGTCATAGATATTCTGTAACCAAAACGGTCAACAATCCTTGCCGCTAGAATGTCAACCGCAATTTGTATGAAAAATCCCAGCGTAATTAAAAAAGTAATATTTTCCAAAGTAATTCCCAAATGAGATTGGAAGATTACAAAAAGTAGTGGGGGTAAGTTGCTTACTATAGCTTGACAAATGTAGCCACTGAAGCATGCGTATAATGTATGTTTATAACTTAGTTTCATTTTTTCTCCTGATTTTAATTTTTCATTGGTTTATATACAAATTAGATATTTTTATGATTTCCACTCATTATCATTCTCCCATTGGCATTCTAAGATACTCATATTAGTAAATAAGGCCTTATAGGATCCATCAGTAGGACTTCCGGCATAAATCCCAAACGATACTTTTCTTGATGCATTCCACATATGAAAGATTCGCATTTGCTTCCAGTTTATACCATCCTCACTATGTTCAATTCTAAAATCACTTTCTCTTCTAGAAAGTCTATACCACATAGTATCAATTTCCGATGAAATATCAGTTGTAGCCCAATCCGAAAATCCGTTATTTGTGACTACACTTCCTAATCGTTGAATGTTTCTATCTTCATATTCGATAGAAGCTTTAATCCAATTATTCTTATCTAGGTACATTGCTAAGCCACATTGATCAAATCTGTTACTACTGTCGAATTTTGTTTTTACAACAAAAGAGAAAAAAAGGTTTTCAGTTGTTACTTGCAGAACAGGTGCGGTATCAGTTTGAAAACCATAATATGTTTTAGACCATAAATCAGTTCCTGGATCCGTTGTAATTTCTACTCTATCGTTTTCTATTTTGAAGTTTGCGGGTTTTCGTATCCAAGTGGGATTACTTTTTAAAAAATCCATTTCATTAAATACTCCTTTACATATTTAAATTTTTTCTATTGAATTATATCGTTTTTCTCAACCATTAACATCGTACTAAAAAGGAAAAGTATGTTAAAATATCACAATCGAGGTGATTTTTAATGAAGAGTCTATGTAATGCGAGTACAGATGATAGTTTAAAAGAAGATATAGTTCATGGAGAAAAAAAATTTCCAATAGCTTATTATAAAGATATATTTTCTGAATTTAAAAATGGTTTAATAGATTGGCACTGGCATCGTGAAGTTGAGTTTGTTAGTGTGTCTGAAGGGTTTATATTTTGTTTGATCGGTCAAGAAAGAATTAAAATTAATCAAGGAGAGGGAATATTCATAAATAGTGGAATTATCCATCGATATGAAAATGGAAAAGATGGAATGATGGAAAACATAGTGTTTTCTCCTGAGCTTGTTGCACAAGAAGGCTCGCTTATTTATGAAAAAAATATTTACCCTCTAATTTCGTTTGGTCCAGATTATCTATTACTATCTTCGGAAACTTTTTGGAAGAAGTCAGTTTTAGAAGATTTATCAAATATTTATAGTGTGCAAGCTTTCTTGGAAAAAAGTTCTTCCCCAATTAATACTTTACTATTGCTTACAAATATTTTAAAAACTTTAATAGAAAATATACCCACTGAAATTTTAGAAGAATCAAAGGCTCATAATGGTAAATGTTTACAATCAACAAGATTACATCTGATGTTACAATTTATACATGATAATTATCATAGAAATATAGGATTAGGTGATATCGCAGCTGTTTCAAGTATGAGTAAAAGTAACGCTTTAAAAACTTTTAAACAAGGAATTGGGCAATCTCCCGTATCTTATTTGATAGAACACAGATTGATGCAGGCTTCATTAGAACTAAAAACGACGAGTAAACCGATAACTCGGATTTCTGAGTTATCAGGTTTCTCAAATAGCTCATACTTTTGTAGGAAATTTAGAGAATATTTTGGTACTTCACCATCTGCTTACAGAAAAAAAAGTACGCATAATATCCCTTCGTTTTAAATTAATTTACTTTAGTTGTCATTGGTTCTGTCAGAAATTTATGACTTTAAGATTGTTAAAAATACGTCATTGACAATCAGAAATGAGATTTTTTCAAGTTTGCCGATATCTCATTTAGAACTCTTTTTAACTTGATAGTAAAAGGCGAAAAATTGAAGAGATAAACATTTTTACTTTCTATGAAAGATATGAATAACAAAAATTTTCAGCAATTTAACCACCCATTTTCTCATTATTTCTAGTTTATCAGGTACTTAAAATACCTCTCACACGTATGAAGAAACTGAGTGGATATTTGAAATGACACTACAGAATATAAATGTACTTTTTAGACATCTTTTCGACAATCGGAGGATTTTGTTTAGGAATGAAGCAATCTGGCTATAGCTGTATTTGATATGGTGAGATCGATGGTCATGTTAATTTTTCCTTTAACTGTTTGGCGTAGTGTCGATTGACAGCATAGATTTGCCCATTCTTTGTTTGGACTTCTAATCAAACGTTCACTGGCCGTTTTTAAAACTGACTATTTCAGAAAGATTTAGAATTGTTGAATTTTGGTATGTATTGCTGCTCATAGAAAATAACTTATTTTACTAAGGAGAAACTTATTTTTTTAAAATAGTAGGCACACATTAGATTAAAAAAAACAAAACGGACAACAGGGTATACCTTCGTGGACCTTTTCAATATTTGTTATATTGTTAAGTTTTTGAAAGGTTAATAAAGTTTGGCTACAGGTTATTCAAATTAATCCAAATCTTTAAATTTCTAAATATATTTTTGATGAATAAAACTGGTTCTCCTTTGAGAGAGCATTATCTAAGAATTACGTGCTCTAAGAAAAAAGCAAAGGGGAAAGGAAACCCAAGGTAAAAAGAAAATGATTCAAAGATCAAAGTGTTTATTCTTGAGTATAGAGAGGAAAGTAGAAATATTATTATCAATCAGAATAGGGTTACTCAAAATAAGTACCTATCCTTTGTTGAAACTAAAAATTATTATTTAATAATTTTATCCTTCCGAAATTTTATATATACTATTATCATATATAAATAATTGATAAATTCATCTCGAACAAATGTGACACAATCGGATTCTGTCACATTCGATAAAATCGCTCCATCCTTAGAGGCTCTAAGAGAAAATCACTTTTCTTTTAGCGCCTTTTTTCTATAGCTTGTTTAAATGTGACTTATTATCTGTTATAATCATATTAAGTAACATTTGAGAGGTGGCTAAAAATGAAGAGCGTGGAACCGATTCGCGACAAAAAAAAGATCGATGCCATGAAGGCAATTTTGGCTTCCGGCAAATATGGGCAACGGAATTTGGTGCTTTTTTCGATCGGGATCAATACAGCCTATCGAATCTCCGATTTAAGACAGTTAAAATTAAGTGATGTGTTAGAAATTTCTCGTGGACGAGTGATTGTCAAAGAACGTCTGGCCATGAAGGAACAAAAAACGGCCAAACACAATTCGGTCTTCATTTCGAACAAATTACGAAAAGTGATTCTCGATTATGTTCAATCGGAATTTTCTGAGCAGCTGCAAGTACAAGACTTCAGCAATTATTTGTTTCCAAGTCGAAAGGGAGCAGATACGCCTTTGACCCGACAAAGCCTTTGGCGGATCATCCATGAAGCAGGAACGGCGGTTGGTTTGAAAGAAATTGGTCCCCATTCGATGCGTAAGACCTTCGGCTATTTTTTGTACAAGCAAGGGACCAAAACAGAGATCATTCAGTCGCTGCTCAACCATTCTTCGCAACGGGAGACCTTACGCTATATTGGGATCACCCAGGAAGATAAGGATACCGCCGTAAAGAGTTTGGATCTATGACAGAATAATGCCCTATATATAGAAGGAAAAATTCAAGAGGTGAGAAAATGAATGAAGAAAAGCGTCCCAAATTTACTGATAAATACCACTTATCTCGCAAAGAGTCTGTATATTTATTGAAGAAAAACATTGTAGAACTGGTGTATAATGCGGGGAAATTTGAAGGATTGAATACAACGCTATTACAAACAGAAGAGATTATTAAGTATAATCGGGCCAATAACGTGGCTGTAGATGATGTCCTGACCGTCGTTAACTTAAAAAGAGGCTTTGAATTGCTTTTAAACGACGTACAGGAGCCCCTGTTAGAGACAAGTAAGCGGATTAATCGGATAGTTGCAGCGGAAGATGCCCTTTTTCCTGGTGAAATACGAATCGGCGGAGTAGAAGTATCGACTATTCAGGGAAGGTATGTGCCACCAATGTTAACTGAAGATGAGGTGAAAAATCAATATGATAAGATACTGAATCAAGAGATATCAGATACGGAAAAAGCGTTAAGACTATTTCTATTTATATCAAAAAATCAAATATTCTGGGATGGTAATAAGAGAACAGCGTTATTAACTGCTAACAAGATTATGTTTAGCCAAGGTGTTGGATTGTTATCCGTTCCTGAAAGTGTATTTGCAAAATTTAATGAACCGCTATCTATGTATTATAATAGCAACCAATCTAGTGATGAATTAAAAATTTTATCATTTATACATGAAGAATGTATTTATGGTATTCGTTATTTATAGTAAACAATAGAATAGTTACTGAATTACAATAAGCCAATAAAAAGGAGAGTATGTGATGCCATTAATGTCAATAAATTATTTTGGATATGCTGTATATAATGTAACTGTGGAAGAATCAATAGTAAACTTGTTACGATTTGAGATATCAAAAATGGATGAGAATGCCACTACTACAATTAATATAGATCCTAAATATAATAATTTAATATCGTTTGAAGTAACTGTTGAATCTAGAAACCCTGAGGATGAATATGATAAAATCGTTGATATTATATCTGAAACCAATGCTATCATTATACATTTAGGTAGTGTAGAAGAAAGTTATTCTACTGGTGAACGATGTTACATGGGAATTCAGACTCTGACACCAGCTAATGATTTGAATGATTATATCGTAACTTGCATTGACGACTTTTTTTCTGAATACCAGTAAATTAAAGAAACGAATTTCATGTTATAGCATAACGCTTAAAATGGGTAAAAAAATTAGGTACTAATTTGTATGAACTAAGAATTATTTGAAAAGCAACAATGCCAAGTATGCTGATTTTCTTTCTTTGGATCAATCAATCATACAAGATCAACCTAGAAAACGTTATGTAGACGTTAGTAAGGTTCAAGAACATTATGCAATCGTTCCTCGACAAAACAAGTCGTAAGCATTGCAGCGTTTAAAAAATTAGGTGATATACAAAGTAAAGCTTATTATTCATTTAATTGAGAATGTGCCATCAGACGTTGAGAAACTGAATTTTAAAACATACCAAGCAAATAGAAAAAAGAAGACGAAAAGAATACAGTAGCGATTTGTCCTAAATCTGGCGGAAATATTATCCTTTAAAAGCTTTTATGGCTGGTGCTAGTATGATTTAGTGGACACATTTTTGGAGAGTATTATAATACTTTCGAAAGGGTGTTCAGATATGGCAAAAAAATACAGTCAAGAAAAGAAAGAGTTAATCCTTCAGCTTGTGGCAACTGGCAAATCAGTTGCCGAAATTTCCCGTGAATATGGCATTGCATAACAAACAATTTATAAATGGAAGAAAAACAATAGTCCAATCTCAGGCAGTTCGACAACCCCAGCTCAAATCAAACAGATGGAAAAAGAAATGATCCGTCTGCGTCAGGAGAACGAAATTCTAAAAAAAGCAATGGCTATATTCACGAAGTAAACTTACACTATAAGATTCTCTTTATCAAAAATCTAAGAAACAGCTATCCCATCCGAATGCTTCTGCGTGTAATGCAAGTGGCACCAAGCAGCTACTATAAAGAATTACATCATGAACCGAGTAAACGCCAACAGGAAAATGAGCGAATCGATCAAGCAATCATGGAAATCTACACCGAAAGTAAACAACGTTATGGCGCATGGAAAATTCATCATTGCTTGTTAGAACAAGGCTTTTCCTTATCCATCAAGCGGGTTCAAAAACGAATGAACTTTTTAGGTATTCATTCAATCACGGTCAAAAAATATCGTCCTAGTCACACTTCGAAAAAGCCGATTATTGAACGTACCAATCTTTTGAATCAAGATTTCTCTACAACGACCATCAATCAAAAATGGGCCGCAGATATCACATATATCGCTACGACAAAAGATGGCTGGACTTATCTAGCTTCTGTCATTGACCTTCATTCAAAGAAAATCATCGGGTATATGTATGCCAAACAAATGGCGACAGACATTGTCTTAAACGCTTTGGATTCAGCAATTAAGAACCAACAACCGAAAGAAGACTTGATTATCCAAACAGATCTTGGCTCTCAATACACGAGCAAAGAATTTGAAGCAGCGCTTCAAGAACGTAAAATCGTGCATTCTTATAGTCGTAAGGGAACCCCGTATGACAATTCTGGTATTGAATCTTTTCATGCAATCTTGAAAAAAGAAGAGATCTACCAGTGGGTCTATTATTCTTTTGAGGAAGCACGCCTTGCGCTTTTTCAATATATTGAAGGCTGGTACAATCGTAAACGAATTCATGGAGCAATCCGGTATTTGACTCCTCAACAAGCAGAAGACCAGGCTCGTACTCACATGTAATCTATCCGTACACATTTTTTTGAGAACAAATCCACGAGCTTTCCTCTTCATAGTTTCAGAAAATGGTCAAATGGTCTGGGTTTGACTATTTTCTGAAACTATGAAATAACTCGAGAGTGGATTAGTTTCAAAATAACTCTCAAAAAAAGTGTCCACTTTATTGACATAGATCCAAAGCCAATGGAAAAATCAGAGAGAGTATGTCATTTCCTGCAATTAAATTTAAAGAGTTTGCTTTAGAAGAGTGGGAAGAGTCTGAAATATATCAATACTTTAGTGAGAAAAGATTCTTATTCGTTGTGTATCGACATGACGGTACGGAATACAAATTAGATAAAGCAATGTTTTGGAATATGCCTATGACAGATTTAGAAGGAATTGGAAAAGAAGAATGGTTAGCTAACCAAAAAGTAGTCAAAGAAGGGGTAGAGCTTATACCAAAAGGGAATAGAGTTCTAAATAATTTACCAAAAGCAAAAGATACTAAGATTTTCCATCTACGTCCTCATGCTAGCAAATCTGTTTATGAAATAAATGGACAAGTTTTCGGTAACGGTATTCTTCATAGAGATTCAGATGAATTACCAAATGGAGATAGAATGGTGAAACAATGTTTTTGGTTAAATAATAAGTATCTTGAAAGAATTATTAACAGTTAAAGTATAATTTCGATACAAAATTATATTAGTTGGTAAGGAAAATATGGGCCATGTTATACTTATTAAAAAAGAAAGGGGATTCTTCATGGATTTTTTTAACATTCCGCAAGCAGAAAATGCTCTCAAAGCAGTTTATAAATTTGGGATAGATACTAATGAAAAATTAATGGCTTTGACTTTGGATAATCTTATGAATATAAAAGGGTTGGGGAAGAAAAAAATGGAAGCTATTCTAAAAATCCAACAATGTCAAATTAAATCTGATTTATTTAATGATTTTAAAAATGACAAAGGAAAAAGTTATTATACTCCTAATGTAGAAGTTTTTTTTAGTAAAAATAATATAAATGAAGACAACATACTATCAATAAAATTGGATGAACTTGAAAAAAATAATAAATTGAATAATAAGCTGATAAATAGTTTTAATGGATTAAAAAGAAAAAGTTTAATTAAAAAAGTAAATTATACAAGTTCTTCTCCAATAAAAAAAGAAGAAGTAGTAAGCAAACTAAAAGATAATTTCTTAAATCCAATAAGAAATTATCTTTTAGAAGAAGAGTATGTGAATCTGTCTAGATATATAAAAGAAGAACTAGATTTACTTGATTTTACAGATGTTGACGTTGACATGTATTCTGAGTTAATTATGGATTCTCTTGAAATAGAGAAAGTGCTTCAAAATAAAATCCCAGATATTTCTTTAAAAATACTATCTAGATATTTAAAAAAACAGCATCGAGAGGTTTCTTTTTTTCAATTATCAAAAGGAATTGACAAGTTGAATTTAATTGAGAAAGATAATTTAATGCTATTAATTAATGATTTAGTTAATAGTGGTTTTGTGATATTCACTTCTCAGGGGGTTAAATACCAAAATCCTAATATTCGAGAATACATTGATGTATTGGGGGACAAAGCAGATATTCTAGATAAGAGGCTAAAAGGAAAAACATTGGAGGAAATAGGGGAAGATTATCAAGTTACTCGAGAAAGGATACGTCAAAAAGAGAGAAATTTAAAAAAAATTATTCCATATAAAGAAATCTTTGAATGGAAATATTCCGAGTTTTTTGAAAAATATGAATTATCACCTGAAGTTTTTTGTAAGGTTTTTGATATAGGAAACTATGAATACAATTTTTTAAAGATGTTTTCAAATATCGATAAACGTGCTAAGAAACATACGGCAGAAGAATTATTAGACAGTGGACTGCTTTCAAGAAAAGAAAAAGAATCTTTGTTAGAATTTTTGAATGAAGGCTATTTAATAATTGAGAACAAGAAAATCAAGAAGAATAGAGTTGCTATAATTAATTATTGTATTGAGTTGTTTGCAAAGGAAGAAATTTCCTTTAATGATTTTTACAATTTAGTAAATGATTTTACGAAGCAGTATCATTTAGATATTGATTTTGGTAATGAAAGGGCAATGGAAGGAATTATTTCTAGAGCGTCTAGTTTACTTTGGAAATACGGTAAAAAATTAAGATACTATCCTATAGATGAAGATAAAGTGATTGAAGCTATTAAAGGTATTTCATTTAGTAATTATTATAATTCAGAAATATCTGCAAAAAAACTATTAGATGATTATCCAGTCCTAATGCAAGAAATTGATATTAATGATGAATACGAGTTACATAATCTTTTGAAAAAATATGAAAGCATTTTATCTGAAGAAGTTATATTGAAAAGAATGCCTTTATTAGAAGTAGGGTCAGCAAGTCGAGAAGAACAGTTGCTAGATTTACTAATAGAAATGAGCCCAGTATCAAAAGAAGATTTTGCATTAGAATACTCACGAAAGTATGGCGTTAGTATTCAAACCGTAAAAGCTAATTATTTAAAATTATTAGTTGAATATGAACAGCAGGATATTTATAATGCGGATACTCCAATCATAGAGAAGGAGGTTTTGAAGAATTTAAAAGGAATTCTTACAGAACAATTCTATTTTAAAAAAGATATTTATTTAAGGTATGAGAAAAGATTTGGTAAAGCTAAATTCCCTGATTATATTTTCAATGAGCTAGGATATAAACCATTTTCAGAAATCATTTTATCTAATGAATATAATAGAGCAGATTATTATTTTGAAGAAAATTACTTCAGTAAAGATTTGTTTGAAATCGATGATGTTAGATTGTTATCAACGGGTTCATTTAGAAATCTAATATCCGAAAAAGTACGTAATTTAGATATTTTCGAATATGATCGTTACAAATATATAAGCATGGATAAAATAACTTCTCATACAGGAATAACTAAAAAACAGATATTAGAAATAGTTTCAGACATTACTGAACAAATGAATGATAAATATTTTTCATACTTGATGATTGAACATATTGTGGAGAACAGTAAACTAAATAATCTGGGTTTTGATGCAATTTTTTATGAATCAATTTTGAAAGGAGTAGAAGGATTAAGGTATCAAAACATGGGAACAACAACAATTTTCAGGAAAACCAAGGATAAATTTTACAGTTATACTTTTTTAGAAGAAATAGTTTCTAAGTTCAAATCAATTGATATTTTTGATTTAATTGATTACCTTGAAGATTACTATGGAATTGTTTGGTCTAAAGAAAAAATAATATCGATAATAGAGCAAACAAGTCTTTATTATCATCCTGTAATGGAAATGATATACCAAGATTTAGATGAATTTTATGAAATGATGGAGGATTAAATATGCTACTAACAGAAGGAATTAAGCAGGGATATGTTATCCCAACAGAATATACAAGAAAGCTTACAATTGATGGTCATACAGAGTCATATCAAGTTTATAAAATAAGATTAGATCAACTTTTTTATAATGATCAGAATGATAGAATTGCTACTTGGATTAGCAAATACAAAGCAGAAAATCACGTAGAAGATATGGATACAGCCGATAAATCGTATAATGACTTAATTGAAAATTTTATCTATGAGAGTAATCCCAAGGCAATTGATAAAACAAAAAGTAATATTGAATTAGTTGGACAGCGTGAAGCTGGAGTAGTGCTCACTGATGGTAGAATTATTGATGGGAATCGTCGTTATACTTGTTTGCGACAATTACATGAAAAGAATTCCACAATTAATCATTTTGAGGCAGTAATTTTAGAGCGAGACATCCAAGAAAATAAAAAGGAAATTAAATTGTTAGAGTTATCTATCCAACATGGAGAGGAAGGTAAGGTAGATTACAATCCAATTGATCGATTGGTTGGCTTATATAATGATGTAATAAAGAATGAATTTATTACATTTGATGAATATCAAAAGACAGTAAATGAATCAGCTGCTTCACTTAATAAGAAAATTGAGCAAGCAAAATTAATGGTGGAATTCTTAGAATTTATTAACGCACCTGAACAATTTTATATAGCTCGAGATTTAGAATTAGATGGTCCGTTAGCAGAAGTTCCTAGTTTATTAAAACGTGTAAAAACTGAAGATGAAAAAGAAAATTTGAAGCTAATCATTTTTAGCAACTTAGCAATGAAACCACAGGGAGATATCACACGATTTGTAAGGAAAATTAAAAATGTGGTAGATTCTAATCATTTTGAGGAATTTATTGAAGAACAACTAGAGTATGCAGAATCGACACTTGAAAAATTAGAAGATTTACCAGAAATAACTACTAAGGAAATTAATACGCATCTCCGATCAGATGAAGAACTAAAAAATCAAATGAAGGCATCTGTAGAAAAGTTTGAAATTAAAACTAAAAAAGATAGTACTAGAACTAAACCGATACAAGACTTGCAACGTTGCCAACTATTATTATCATCTATCGATTACCATACACTAAGTGTGTTAAATGATAGTGAAAAAGAGCTATTTTTAGATCAACTGAAGAAATGTGAAGATGAAATACAAAAAGTTAAAAATAACTTTGAAATGGGTGAATAATTATTGGGTTTATTTATTGATAATAACAATCAATTAATATTAGAATTCGAATGTATCGAAGAACGTATAGCTTTTACTAAATCGATACCGTATAAAATGAGAATTAAACGTTTTGTGTCTCATGAATTGGAAAGTTGTCTTTTTTTTAAAGAAGATATATCTATCCATGAGATAAAAAGAGTAGAAGGAGAGCTACGTAATAAATTTCCCGATATTGATATTGATAATTCTGTATTTGATTATATTAATAATCGTCAATTTTATATAGAAAACAGATATCGCCTTGGAAATGATATAAAAAAACAAGTAGTTGAAGTGGAGAGTTCTTTCAATACATTTTGCCATACAATTGACGCTATAATGCTTAGGAAATTAAAGATAGAACAAAAGTGGCATGCATTCTATCAACTAAATATGAAAAACACATCCAATTTTTCAGTTCCAGGGTCAGGTAAGACAGCTACTGTTCTAGGAACGTATGCCTATTTAAAAGCTAATAACCTTGCTAATAAAATTGTAATGATAGGCCCTAAAAATGCATTTGGGTCATGGATAGATGAATTTACTATTTGTTTACCTACCGAGACGAAAAGATTTTACTTAAATATTCATTCAAAAGAAACTAATTCAGTAGAAAAAAGAAAGTTTTCGTTAAAATTTGATAGTGGAAATAAAGAGCTTATTTTAGTTAATTATGAATCTATTAACTCATTGAAAAATGAGTTGTTAGAAATAATAGATAATCAAACTTTGTTAGTTTTTGATGAGGTTCATAAGATTAAAAATCCAGAAGGACAGCGTGCCGATGCATCTAAAGAAATTAGTAAGAATGCGGGTAGAATTATTGCCTTAACTGGGACACCTATTCCTAATTCATATGTTGATATATATAATCTGTTAAATATGTTGTATCCAGAAGACTATAAAGATTTCTTTGGTTTTACTAAAAATGAACTAAAAAAAGTTGATATTGACACTATGGATGAAATCAATGAAAAGATTAAACCATTTTTTTGTAGGATGAATAAGGATGATTTAGGTGTACCAAAGGCCGAAGAGGATGAATTATTAAAAGTTCACGCTACAGAGGCTGAAAACCAACTATTTAAAATTATAAAACAATCTTATCAAAATAATCTGTTTGGATTATTAGTTAGAGTAATGCAGTTAGAAAGTAATCCAAAAAAGCTACTTGAAAAAATTGATTACAGTGATTTAAGAGGAATAATTGATGATGAATCTTACGAATCAGCTGATGTAGAGGTAGTGGATTACTCTGAAGATGTAAATGTCCTAATAGAACAAATTAAGGAACCAGTAAAAGTTAAGAAGACAATTGAACTGACTGAGAGATTAGTTAGAGAAAATAAACCTGTAATTATTTGGTGTACGTTTGTGTCTTCCATAAAAACGTTAGAAAATAGATTATCTAAAAAAGGAATAAAAGTTAAGTGTATATATGGAGAAGTTGAATTAGATGAACGTTTGAAACTAATTGATGATTTTAAAAATCGTCAATTTGAAGTGCTAATAACTAACCCACATACGTTAGCTGAGTCAGTCTCTTTACATATGGTCTGTCATGATGCTATCTATTTTGAATATAGTTTTAACTTAGTTCATTTATTGCAATCTAAAGATAGAATTCATCGCTTAGGTCTTAAATCTAATCAATACACACAATACTACTTTTTACAACAATATTATGAATACGGTGGAAAAGAAGTTAGCATAGGTAATAAGATTTATCAACGTTTAAAAGAAAAAGAAGTTGTTATGATAGAAGCAATTAATAATGATGTTTTAGAGTCTGTAACGTCCTATGAGGAAGATTTAGAATTAATATTTGGAGAAGTTTTATTAATTTGACAAATCATATACAATAAAAATATTTTAGAATTAGTGAAATAAGTACTTATAAACAACCTGAATTAATATTTAAAGGTTGGTGCTAGTATGATTTAGGAGAGTGTAAAATATTTTGTGTAAATAGAAAAAAGGAAGTCCCTTCTGTAGAATAGAGTTACCACAACACATTCACAGAAAAGAGGACTTCCATATGAACGATTTTACTACAGAAATTCTAAAGACTCTAGCGAACAAAGGCGATTTGAATGAATTATTCCGTGTCCATTTGGAAAAAGCTGTCAATACGCTTCTCAAAACGGAGTTAACGGCTTTCCTCGATTACGAAAAGTACGATCGCATTGGTTTTAACACGGGTAATTCTCGTAACGGCTCCTATGACCGTACGGTCAAGACCGAGTACGGGGAACTTCATCTCCAGATTCCGCGTGACCGCAACGGCGAGTTCAAGCAACAGACTGTTCCTGCTTATAGACGGACGAATGATACCTTAGAGGAGACCGTCATTCACCTCTTCCGAAAAGGTATTACCATGTCGGAAATCGCAGACTTGATTGAGAAAATGTATGGGCATCACTACACGCCCCAAACCATGTCCAATATGACTAAATCATTTACGGAAGAAGTCACTTCATTTAAGGAACGTGAGCTTCATGACCGTTATGCCGCTATTTATATGGACGCAACCTATATCCCTTTAAAGCGGAAAACCGTCGCCAAGGAAGCCATTCATATTGCATTTGGCATTCGCCCGGACGGTTCAAAGGAAGTGTTGAGCTATGCGATTGCACCAACTGAATCTATCACGATTTGGGAAGAGATTTTAATAGACCTCCAGGAACGTGGCGTGAAAAACGTCCTCCTTTTCATCACGGATGGCTTAAAGGGGATGGCAGGGGCCGTGCAGCGGTTCTACCCCAAAGCCCGTTTTCAACATTGCTGTGTGCACGTTTCCCGTAATATCAATCACAAAGTGCGTGTCGATGATCGTAAGGAAGTCTGTGATGATTTTAAAATGGTGTATCAAGCGTCATCTAAAAAGGCGGCATTGGAAGCACGTGGTGCTTTTGCGGAAAAATGGAAAACCAGCTATCCAAAAATGGTGGAATCGATCCTTTCGAACGATTACCTGCTCACTTTCTATGATTTCCCATTAGCCATACGCAAGACTATTTACTCTACGAACTTGATTGAATCCTTTAATAAGCAAATCAAGAAATACAGCCACCGCAAGGAACAGTTCCAAAATGAAGAGTCGATGGAACGTTTCTTAGTCTCGTCTTTTGATACTTACAACCAAAAATTCCTAGGTCGCAGTCATAAAGGTTTCCAACAGGCCGAAGGCGAGCTCGAACAAATGCTGAGTCAACCGATGGAGAATTAGAAACAATCTACAGTAGGAAAGAACCATTTACACAAAATTATTGACGCTCCCTAACAGAAGTCAATATAATATAATAAATCTACTCTTATATGTACCACAAAAAACTTCCCATAAATTTATAATAAGTATTAAACAGAAATTTTCTAAAAGATAAATTCACTCGATTTGAGCATTTATTTTTAGAAAATGTTTCCCTTTTTAAGTAAGAAAAAAAATAAGATTAATTAGTTGAAAAAAAACGTTTCATAAGTGATAATGTAAAAAGCTTTAGATTCAAAACTTATATTTTAAAATACACTAAAACAGGTATAACATTTTTAATTAATACATGGTGCAAGAAATGAAACATTATTTGTTTCAAGGTATGTAATTTTTTAATTGGTATCTGGTGCATTAAAGTGGTATACTTTATTTGTATTAAATAGAATAGTTAAATCGAAATTTCTTGTGGTAAAATTTAGGTTAAAAAAAGCTTTATATTTAGTTTTGATTTAATTCTTACTATTTATCTTATAACAAGTACAAAAAAAGTTCAAAGATACTGGTAATATCTTTGAACTCAGTGTAGCAGCAACGCTGCGGTAGCAAGCGACATTTACAACTTTAAATCCAAAAACAGATAGGTCAACCGTTGAACTTTAGTAGGTATTAACGGATGATCTATTTGTTTGATTTCAGATCTATATATAGTCTTGCTAATCTATCGAGTGCAAGTATAAGCACGGACATTATATTTGCGATTCTATAAATATCATCTAAATTTACCATTTAACCATCTCCTTTACGAATATAGTTCGTATCGGCCACTATTGTGGCTCAGACAGCTACCGCTTGGCATTTAGATTTTAACAGATGATGTATAATGAAAAGGTCCAAAATATATCACCTTATTTCTGCTACAGTATCAGTATAAGTGATTCAGAAAGATTGTCAAACTAAAAACACTATATATTGTGTTTGTGATTGTTTAATACACTATAGTTAGTGTTTATCTTCAATTTATACAGTTTGCTTTTTTTTAAAACACTGATTTAATAGCGTTTTTTTTAAATGTTTAGGAAAATATTCATAATGAATGAGTAAAAAAAAATACTTGTTTCTAATTTCACAAGCGATTAATTTATGCTTTAAATTTGATATTTAATGGTTATGAAGACGAAGTAAGATAACAATTATTCGTATTAAAATTATTGCTTGTTTTGTCGCATGAAACAGGTTATTTAAAAAGGAAGATTTCTTTTCAATTGGTTTACATAAGATATATTATTTTGCTATCCAAGGCTATCTAGTTGAACTGATTATATGTATTATATTATGTGAAAATTAGTTTATAATTCCTAGATCTAATGTATGAAGTATAAATTTTGTATTTACATAATAGTTTGAAAGAAACCGATATAAATTTTTTAGTAGTGCTAATTTGATTAAGTATTTGTTTCAGCTCGCAAAATTTATTTAAAAAATTGACACCATTAATTTCAAAGTTTTATAAACCAGATTAAATTCTAATAGATAAATCTGCCTATATTTTTTGATAGTAGAAGTTTTTGTAGCTTATTCAAAAGCCGATAGATCGATCGAGGTCTTAAGAAAGCTCGTAAAGCTTCACAGTTTTAAAAACGTTACAAACATTATTATATCAGCGAAAAAAGCCATACCATTTTGGGGGAAGTGTCTTTTTTAATATAAACCGAAAATCGGAGAGGAAGAACTGGATTAATGAACGTTTACTCATCTCTTATAATGATTTAAAAGAGTTATCACAATGAATTTTCGGTATCAGTGCTCACTGGCTTTGTAAGAAGTTCTTACATCAGTCATATTTACCAAATAATCAATACTAGTATTATAATAATTTGCTAAATTTATCAACGTTTGAATAGGAATCTCTAACTCACCGTTCTCATACCGAGAATACGTTGACTGTGAAATATTTAAAAGAGTAGCAATCTGGTGTTGGGTTAAATCGTTGTCTTCGCGCAGATCGCGGATTCTCTGAAACATTCACGTCACCTCGATACTATTCTAAATTATGCTCTTATCGCATATTGACTTTTATGCGTTTTACGCATATTATGTTGTTAGTTACGAGGATAAGGCTTTTGATGGTCTGTTAAATTAAGCAAGTAATCGACGCTAGTAGAATAAAAATCTGCAAGTTTGATCAGAGATTGGGTAGGAATGTCTAATTTTCCTGACTCATAGCGGGAGTAAGTTGTTTGGCTGATATTCAGCAGTTTAGCAAGTTGTTCTTGATTCAAGTCTTTATCTTCGCGTAAGTCACGAATTCTATGATACATAAAAATCACCTCAACCTTATTTTAGGTGAGTAATTTTGTGCTGCGGCATATTATGCGTTAAACGCATAATTGTTTTGGGTTTTCTGTTAAATATCAATATATTTAGTAACTTACATAGGAAATGAAAGGAGGGAGTACTTGAAAAGCAGAAACAAATTTATCTCTATGTAATTGCCATCTTTAAAGAGGGGACCATATAGAGGAGAAGTCACTTTGTTGTTACAGACAGGACGAAACGCATCAGGAGGAAGCTATGTTTCAAGAAAAAATATTCAATCCAACAATACTACATGAAAACCGCTTATCGCCTCGAACCAGTTTTTTTAGCTATGAAACGGTCGCAGCAGCTATGCAAGGAGATCCACAGGCATCTTTTGGGTATCAGTCATTAAATGGTCTGTGGGATTTTTATTTGGGTGAGGCAGAAAATCAAGTTGTGTATGAACAAAAAATCGAGGTACCTGCTCATTGGCAGTTTCAAGGGCATGGAAAACCGATTTATACGAATGTTCAGTATCCTTTTCCAATCGATCCGCCATTTGTTGCGATGGAGAATCCAACTGCCTTTTATCGAAAAGCATTTATTGTGGAGGACATTGATCTTGAACATGTGCTCCACTTTGAAGGTGTGGAATCGGTGTTTGAAGTGCATGTGAATGATCAGTATGTCGGCTACAGCACCGGCAGTCGCTTGGTCTCTGAGTTTGATATCACACCCTATCTTCAAAAGGGCAAAAATGTGCTTAGTGTAAAGGTGAAACAATGGAGCGCGATGAGCTATGTCGAGGATCAAGATATGTGGTGGCTTGGCGGAATTTTTAGAGAAATCTACTTGTTTTCCCGTAAGCCGCAGTCGATTCAAAATGTAACGATCCAAGCAGATTTATGCAATCAATACAAAGATGGCATCTTGGAAGTTTCGCTTTTCTTTCAGCCTACAATGCCAGAGCAGTTAGAAAGAACGATAGAAATCGAATTGCTAGATCAAGAAAATGTAACCGTTTTAAAGAAAGCTGAGAAAACCCAAAGAGGAGCAAAAGCGGATTGGACGATTTCCGCAACCATTGAAGGGATAATTCCTTGGAACGCAGAAGAACCATATCTATACCATCTGTTGGTGAAACAGTATCAAGGCGAGGAACTGTTGGAGGTCATTCCGTTCCAAGTCGGCTTTAGACAGATTTCCATAGTTGACGGTATTTTCCAAATTAATGGAAAGCGGGTGGTGCTAAAGGGCGTCAATCGCCATGAATGGCAT
This sequence comes from Enterococcus sp. R12, assembly GCF_058135755.1. NCBI lineage: Bacteria > Bacillati > Bacillota > Bacilli > Lactobacillales > Enterococcaceae > Enterococcus > Enterococcus sp. R12. The sequence goes on along the minus strand of NZ_CM176874.1, from coordinate 3,423,898 downwards.
TGTGAGTCTGGTAGAAGTCTGACAGTTGAGACGATGGAACAAGATGTGCAGATGATGAAAGCATTTAATATCAATGCTGTACGGTGTTCTCATTACCCAGCAGACACAAGTTTTTATCACCTGTGTGATCGTTATGGGCTGTACGTCATTGACGAAGCAGACATTGAAACCCATGGGATGGATATCACCCAAAGGATCAATGAATTGAGCAGTAGTGAGGAATGGTTGCCGACGTATTTAGACCGAGCAAAAAGAATGGTCGAAAAAAATAGAAACCATCCTTCGATCATTTTCTGGTCGTTAGGAAATGAGTCTGGCTATGGGAAAAACCATTTGAAGATGGCGCAGCTGATCAAGGAATTAGATCCCAGTCGTCTGGTTCATTATGAAGGAGAAGCACGGCACTTGAAAGCCTTGGGAGAATGGCAAGCGTGCCAAGCATCTGATGTCGTTTCGACTATGTATACATCTGTTGGCGAAATGGCAGAACAGGGGGAACGTTCACTAACACAACCGCATATCTTATGTGAATATGGTCATGCGATGGGCAATGGTCCCGGTGGATTGAGTGATTATCTGGAATTGTTTTATCGCTATCCTCGGTTGCAAGGCGGCTTTATTTGGGAATGGATCGACCATGGCATCAAGAGCATAGATCGCGTTTCTGGTGAAACGTACTACAAGTATGGCGGTGATTTCGCAGAGGAAATCCATGATGGCAACTTTGTGATTGATGGATTACTATTTCCAGATCGTACGCCATCGCCAGCATTGTTTGAGTATAAGAAAGTGATTCAGCCTGTCAAAATCACCTTCCAGCTCTCAGAACAGACCTGTCGCATCACTAACCGTTTCGACTTTCGAAATTTAGCGTCTTTACAGCCAGTCCTGCAAATCAAAGAAGACGATCAGGTGATTTTCTTACAAGAGTTGCCAAGAATCGATCTCCTGCCTCAGGAAGAAACGATCATTTCCCTACCAGAAGAAGCTACGCTGAGCTTAGCAGGAAGAGCACAGGCAGTGGTCACGCTGTTTTTCTTTGAAGAAAGTGCGCCAGATTTGTCTTTAGAACACGCAATTGCTTGGGAACAAGCCATCATTGATCAACCAGTAAAAAGCGTACAAATACCTAAAGCGGATGCCTTTCACTGTTCAGAAACGGCCGATGAACTGAGGATTACTTTGGCTAAGCAGACCTATATTTTTCATAAGAAAACAGGTACCTTGAGCCAGTGGCTCATCGAAGGGCAAGCCTTGCTTACTGAACCGCTTGAAATGAACTTTTGGCGGGCACCGACTGACAACGACTTGTTAGGTAGTGAAGAGTTTGGTTCGGCAAGCATCGCCAAGGAATGGGAAGCGTTTCGTATTCGCCACTTAAAGGAGCGTGTGCTCGCCTTTACCTATGAACAGCGCCCTGATGAAATAAAAGTCGAGATTCGCCGCAACAGCATGCCTATTTCTCTCGACTGGGGAATTGAATTGTCCTTTACGTATCTGCTTTCATTGGCAGGCGATATTCGTGTAGCAGTCCAAGGAACCCCGTTTGGCAACGGGCCGAAAACCCTGCCGCGAATCGGTGTGCAGCTGATGATGGATAAAGAACATCAGAACGTGCAGTGGCTGGGACTTGGGCCGCATGAAACCTATCCTGATAGTTGCCAAAGCGGGTTTTTCGATTGGTGGGAAAGAACCGTTCCAGAGATGCACACGCCGTATGTGCGGCCGCAAGAAAATGGCAACCGCATGAAGACCAAATTCTTCCGTTTGTCTAAGCCTTCTGGAGCGGGACTGACTATTTTCAGCAAATCGTTGAATTTTAGTGTGCATCACTACACCCAGAACAATTTGGAACAAGCGACCCATGCCAATCAATTAGAAACCAGCGATGCAGTTGCCCTCAACATTGACTATGGGGTGCAAGGATTAGGAAGTGCCAGTTGCGGTCCCGGCATTTTACCGAAGTATTTATTAAAAAATCAGGCATTTGCCTTTGATTTTCATATGAATTATCAAAAAAAAGTGGAAGGAGCAAAACAATGAAAAAAATAGCTTTATGTATGGCAATGATAGGACTAGGAGGCTTAGCTGCTTGTGGGAATGGCAGCGATACGCCAGAGCGTGAGGGGGGCGATCAAAACGGCGCAGAGGAAATCACCATTTGGGCGTGGGACCCAAAATTCAATATCGCAGCCTTTGAGTTGGCGGAATCATACCATCAAGAAGAAAACCCTGATTTTAAAATCAATGTCACTGAGATTTCCCAACAAGACAGCGTACAAAAAATGAATACCATCTTTAGTTCAGGCAGTACCCAAGGATTGCCTAATATCGTCTTGATTGAAGATTTTCGCGCTCGTAATTTTTTAGAAGTGTTTCCAGAGTATTTCGTTCCATTGACTGAGTATATAAATGTTGACGATTTTATGGATTACAAAATCGAGGTGTCTTCGATCGATGGCGAGCAGTATGGGATGCCGTTTGATTCAGGGGTAGCAGGCGTTTACTTGCGAAAATCGATCATTGAAGAAGCGGGCTTGGAGCTGTCAGATTTCACCAATATCACTTGGCAAACCTTTAATGAATTGGGGATCCGTGTGAAAGAAGCAACTGGCAAACCATTGCTGTCCATCGATATGAATGATCTAGGACACTTGCGGATGATGATGCATTCCAGTGGTTATTGGTATACCGCAGAGGATGGTGAAACGCCGTTTATTGACGGCAATCCTTCTTTGAAACAAGGGATTGAGGATTTGAAAATGCTGCTTGATTCAGGAGTAATGACAACGCACAATGGCTGGGACCAAATGCTAGCAGGTTTTAACAGCGGCGAAGTAGCGGGCGTTTTACAAGGCAACTGGATCACGCCATCGGTGAAAGCAGAAGAAAGCCAAAGTGGCGATTGGGCAGTCGTTCCCGTACCGAAGCAAGAATCGATCGAAGGTTCTGTCAATGCGACCAATCTCGGAGGTTCGTCAATTTATGTGTTAGATATCGATGGGAAAGAAGAAGCCCTGAGCTATATTGCAGACGTATTCGGCAAAAATATCGCCTTTTACGAAGAGCTGATTCAAACCGTCGGAGCAATCGGTTCTTACGTTCCCGCTTCACAAGGAGATGCGTATCATGCACCAGATCCTTTCTTTGATGATCAGGCTATCTATCAAGATTTCATGAACTGGGCAAATGAAATTCCTTCAGTAAACTTTGGGAAAAACACATATGCGTTGGAAGACATCATGAATCAAGGCTTTTTGGACTATGTCAATGGAGCAGATTTGGATGAGGTCTTAAAAAATACGCAAATGATTGCTGACAATCAATTGAATTAATACGGACTGAGGGGCATGTACGATGAAAAATAAATTATTTTATAAAAAAGGAGTGATCACGGGGTGGCTGTTTATTGCTATCCCGACACTCTTAATCTTCTTTTTCTCTTTTTATCCAATGATCCAAGCGTTTCTATTATCCTTGCAATCAGGAAGCGGCACCGGGCTGACCTTTAGCGGACTCGCAAATTATCGGCGGCTGTTTTCGGATCAAACCTTTTTGACAGCCACGAAAAATACCTTGATCTTTTTGGGCTTTCAAGTGCCTGTCATGGTCTTGTTGGCCATGTTCTTTTCCGTCCAGCTCAATCAGAAAACCCTAAAGCTGAAAGGCCTGTTTCGGACGATCATTTTTTTACCAGCAGTGACTTCATTAGTCGCATACTCCATGGTCTTTAAATCACTGTTTGCAACAAATGGCGTGGTGAACGCCCTTTTAGTGAGACTGTCGATTGTCTCTGAGCCGATCGCCTTTTTCTCTAGTCCCTTTTGGGCAAAAGTCATTATCATTTTAGCCATCACTTGGCGCTGGACCGGCTACAATATGATTTTCTTTTTATCGGCTTTGCAAAACATTGACCCAGCAATTTATGAAGCTGCTAGAATCGATGGCGCTTCTCCGACCAAACAGTTTTTTAAAATCACCGTCCCTTTGCTGAAGCCAGTCATTTTGTTTTCAGCCGTGACCTCAACGATTGGCACACTACAGTTATTTGATGAACCGATGAATTTGACCCAAGGTGGACCAGGAAACGCCACATCGACGATTTCCCAATATATTTATAATCTTTCTTTTCGCTATACACCAGATTTTGGCTACGCCTCTGCAGTTTCCTATGCCATTGTCGTCATGGTCATCTTCTTTTCCATGATCCAATTTAAGATCGGAGGAGAGGAAAAATGAAAAAAGTAGGCACGTATGTATTTTTGGGTGTTTTTACCATTCTGTTTGCCTTTCCCTTTTATTTCATGTTAGTGAGTATCACCAATCCTACCGTAAATATCATGCAAGGCAAACTATTGCCAAGTACCCATTTGCTAGAAAACTGGCGTAACCTAGTCGCAACCTATGACTTGAAACAAGTATTCTTTAATAGTGCAAGAATTGCGTTGTTACAGACGATTTTATCCGTGACGATCGCTTCGTTGGCCGGCTACGGATTTGAGATCTATCAAAGCCGATTAAAAAATATGCTTTTTAATATGTTACTCTTGTCGATGATGTTGCCTTTTGCCGCCACCATGATTCCGCTGTTTCGAATGTTCGGTAGCTTTTCAACGACGATTCCTTTTATTGGACTCGATACAGTAGCTTCAGTCATTTTGCCAACATTATCGACCGCATTTCTGATTTTCTTTTTCAGACAAAACACAAAAATGTTTTCCAAGTCACTGCTTGAAGCAGGGCGGATGGATGGCCTTTCGGAGCTAGGCTTGTTTTTCCGAATATACATGCCAACTATGAAAACAACTTATGCGGCAGCTGCCATCATTACCTTCATCAACAGTTGGAACAGCTACCTGTGGCCGTTGATCACCCTTCAATCACCAGAAAAGCAAACCTTTCCCCTGATGATTTCTGCCATCGGCGCCGCCAATAATCCAGATTATGGCTTAATGATGTTAGCAATCGTGATCGCAACTCTGCCAACAATGGTGGTCTTCTTCTCGCTGCAAAAGTATTTTGTGGCTGGGATGTTGGGATCGGTGAAGTAGGGAGAAGCTATATGCGAGAAACGATTAGCTCATCGTTAGAAAATTTGATTCCATAAAAGAAGAGCCGTATATCGATTTGGAGTAAATTCACAATTTTTGTGAGTTTACTCTTTTTTCGCTAATTTCTTTCAGTTGGCGGATGAAAAGTGAATACTCCTAATTCCTGCATTTTTTTTCAATCCTGATTGGCGATCTTAGTTTTCCAAGATTCCCCTAAAAAGCTCATCTAACAGCTCCTAACCTTATATACATTTACATATCTAACTCTTATCTTTTCGCTTTTAGTTAGTTAAAAAGCAAAAAATAAATGTGAATCCGAGCTATTTTTAAATAATTAACCAGATAATCTTCCGATTGGAACGGTTAAACAGTGAATGATTGTTAGAAAAGAGATTAGGGAATGCAAGTTGTGATAAGTAAACTCATAAAAGAAGAATGCTAGAAAAGTTGAGAGAAATAGGATTAATGAAATAATCGAGATCATTAATTTTTAACAATTCTCGTAAACCATAAATGAATTGAAGGAAGCTTAGTGTGAGTGAAAGAATAATTACAAAAAAATATTGACTTAAAAAAATGGCTATGGTAATCTATAAACGAAAATAGTGGGAACGTTTCCAAAAAAGTATCTTCGTTAAATTTTTATTTTTTTAAACGAAAATGGAAACGTTTCTAAAATGTATTGGGAGGAGATTGAATTGGAAAAGACATTGGGACCAGGTGGTGAGATAAGGGCGGTACAACGGGATAAAAAAAATATCTCGAAGTGGGAAAAATTAAAGAAACAGTTGCGGCGTGATAAGTGGATGTACTTGTTGCTCTTACCAGGTATCATCATGACGTTTATCTTTAAGTATGTGCCAATGTACGGTGCTGTGATTGCATTTAAAGACTATAATCCTATGCTAGGAATTTTGGAAAGTCCTTGGGTAGGACTAGATCACTTTAGGGAATTTATCAGTTCACCAAATTTTACGCTTTTGCTGAGCAACACATTAAAAATTAGCATATATGGTTTATTGTTAGGTTTTTTTCCACCAATTATTTTAGCACTGAGCTTGAATCAAATTATCAATAAAAAAATAAAACAGAAAATCCAGTTGATTCTATATGCGCCGAATTTTATCTCAGTAGTTATTATCGTGGGGATGCTGTTTTTGTTCCTATCCGCAAATGGACCTATTAATGGGTTAGTAGAAAAGGTTACGGGGCAACCAATTATGTTCATGTCTAATCCAGCTTATTTCAGAACGATTTATATTTTATCGGGAATTTGGCAAGGAATCGGCTGGTCATCCATTCTTTACACCGCAACACTGGCGGGAGTCAGTACCGATTTATATGAGGCAGCAAATATCGATGGGGCAAATATTTTACAAAAGATTTGGCATATCGATTTGCCTGCATTGAGGCCTGTGATGGTGATCAGCTTCATCTTGGCCGCCGGCGGTATTATGAATGTAGGATATGAAAAAGCCTACTTGATGCAAACTTCAATGAACATCCCTGCATCAGAAATCATTTCCACTTATGTATACAAAGTCGGCTTGCAATCAGGTGATTATGCCTACTCTGCTGCTGTTGGTCTGTTCAATATGATTATTAATGTCGTTTTATTACTGATTGTCAACAATATAACCAAGCGGCTAAACGATGGTCAAGGCTTGTAATGAAAGGAGAAAATTATGAATAGTGCTTTATCAAAAATCGACCGTCAAATCTTATGGTTGAATCGAGTGATTGTAACTTTTTTAGTCGTCATCACCATTGTTCCGCTGATTTATGTACTGGTAGCTTCTTTTATGGACCCAGCTACTTTGATCAATAAAGGTATAAGCTTCAATCCGAAAGATTGGACAATACAAGGATATCAACGGGTATTTGCAGATGATTCCATTTTACGCGGTTTTGTAAATTCGTTGTTTTACTCTTTTAGCTTCAGCTTATTGACTGTATTTATTACGATGATCACTGCGTATCCTTTATCTCGACCTAACTTGGCTGGGAAAAAGATTATTATGACTTTTTTTGTCATTACAATGTTCGTTGGTGGCGGCTTGATACCTACCTATTTATTGGTAAAGAACTTGGGCATGTTAGATAGTGTATGGGCGATTATCATACCAGGTGCTATAAATGTGTGGAATATTATCTTAGCGCGTACCTATTTTAGTGCTTTGCCAAAAGAACTTTCTGAAGCTGCTACTATCGATGGCGCCAATGACTTGCAAATACTGTTCAAAGTCATGCTTCCATTAGCTAAACCAATTATGTTCGTATTGTTTTTATATGCCTTTGTTGGGCAATGGAACTCATATTTTGATGCCATGATCTATATCAAAGATCCCGACTTACAGCCGTTGCAACTCGTATTAAGAAATATTTTGATCCAAAACCAACCCTCACAAGACATGGTGGGAGCCAATACAGCCATGGCAGAAATGAAACAAATTGCTGAGTTGATCAAATACGCAACGATCGTCATTTCTAGTCTGCCATTAATCATAATGTATCCTTTCTTCCAAAAATACTTTGATAAAGGTGTTTTAGTTGGTTCTGTTAAAGGGTAAGAATTGTTCACTATTTGTATGAATAAAAATTATAAAGGAGATTTTAAGATGAAAGCAAAATGGATGCTGCCAATCGTTTTTACTTCCGTACTAATTTTGGGGGCTTGTGGAGGCTCAAAAGAAAAGAGTACATCAAGCCCTGATTATGAACTAGAAAATGTCTCTTTTCCATTGAAAGAAAAAGTATCTTTAAAAATGATGTCTCAAAGTGCCCCTTTGGCGCCCAATGATCCTAATGACAAATTGATTTTCCAACGATTAGAAGAAGAGACCAATCTCCATATTGATTGGACAAACTACAGTAGTGATTTTGCCGAAAAAAGAAATTTGGATATCGCTAGTGGTGATTTACCAGATGCCATCTTCAACGCCGCTGCAGGTGACTATGATTTATTAAACTGGGCGGAAAGTGGTGTTATTGTACCGATTGAAGATTTGATCGAAGATTATATGCCAAATCTGAAGAAAATTTTTGATGAAAACCCCGAATACCGACAAATGTCTACTGCACCTGATGGTCACATTTACTCTATGCCTTGGATTGAAGAATTAGGCGAAGGAAAAGAGTCGATTCATACAGTAAATGGGATGGCTTGGATCAACAAGGAGTGGTTGGATAATTTGGGTCTTGAAATGCCGCAAACCACTGATCAGTTGATGACTGTGTTGGAGGCTTTCAAGACGCAAGATCCAAATGGTAATGGTGAAGCAGATGAAATTCCTTTTAGCTTTATTAACAATGGAGGAAACGAAGACTTAAAATTTTTAATGGGGGCATTCGGTCTAGGTGATAATGATGACCACTTAGTCGTTGATAACGATGGCCAGGTACAATTTACTGCTAACAAAGAAGGGTATAAAGAAGCCATCAAATATTTCAATGAAATGAATAATAAAGGTCTTATTGATAAAGAGGCTTTCGAACAAGATTGGAATACGTATGTTGCCAAAGGGAAAGAACATAAGTATGGCGTGTACTTTACTTGGGATAAAGCAAATATCACGGGTGCAGATGATAGTTATGACGTCTTGCCAGTCTTAGCGGGACCAGATGGAACGAAACACGTTACTCGTACGAATGGCATGGGTTTCTCAAGAGATCGTTTCGTAATTACTAGTGCGAATAAAAACTTGGAACTTACAGCTAGGTGGATAGATAAAATGTATGAACCGTTACAGTCTGTCCAAAATAACTGGGGAACCTACGGTGATGAAGCACAGGCGAATATTTTTGAATTAAAGGATGGTATGTTAAAACATTTGCCTTTAGAGGGGACAGCACCGGGGGAACTAAGACAAAAAACCGAAGCTGGAGGACCATTAGCAGTTCTTGATTCTTATTACGGCACAGTCACTACTATGCCAGATGATGCGAAGTGGCGTTTAGATTTGATGCATGACACGTATTTGCCATATATTACAGAAGACAATATCTATCCACGTGTCTTTTTAGAAAAAGAAGAAACAGATCGATTAGCAAAAATTGAAACAGATATGTGGGATTACATCTATCGCAAAAGAGCAGAGTGGATCACCGGCGGTAAAATCGATGAAGAATGGGAAGAATACCTTGCTGAATTGGAACGTGTAGGTTTGGAAGAATGGATTCAAATAAAACAAACTGGCTATGATAATTTTTTGAAGGGAGCACAATAAGTGTTAGTAGAAGAAACGGCGATTTTGGATAAAGCAAATCGATTTATTGAAATGATGCGAGGAAAAGTTAACCCTCAGTATCGACAAAACTATCATTTTTCCGCACCCATTGGGTGGATAAATGACCCCAATGGGTTTATATATTACAAAGGGCATTACCATCTCTTCTATCAATACTATCCTTACGATAGTCGATGGGGGCCCATGCATTGGGGACATGCGCGCAGTAGTGATTTGGTCCATTGGGAAGATCTACCAGTAGCGTTAGCCCCAGATCAACCTTATGACAGCGACGGGTGTTTCTCAGGAAGTGCAATTGAAAGAGACGGAAAACTATATTTATTTTATACAGGCTGTCAAGAAATTGATGGTATTAGCCATCAGCATCAATGTTTGGCGGTCTCTGAAGATGGTATTCATTTTAGCAAATACAATGGTAATCCTGTGGTAGCAGAAAAACAGCTAGGTGAAAATGGGCTGATACAAGAATTTCGTGATCCTAAAGTAATTGTTCACAACGATGCTTACTATATGGTAGTAGCTACTAAATCTACACAGTCTACTGGTAGAATAGTGATGTTTCAATCGTCAGATTTGTATACTTGGCACTTTTACTCTGTGTTGCTAGAAGGGACTTCAGAGCAAGGAATAATGTGGGAATGTCCTGATTTATTCCATTTAGACGGACGAGATGTCTTAATCATGTCTCCGATACAAATCAAGAAGAACGGACTGGAATATCATAATATCAGTTCTACCATGGCTTGTATTGGTGAGGTAAACTGGGAAACAGGTCAGATGATAGTTGATAATTTCCATGAAATGGATTTTGGAATGGATTTTTATGCACCACAAACAACAACAGATCCTAATGGTGGACGGGTGATGATTGCTTGGATGCAGATGTGGGATCGTACATTGCCTACACATGAGTTAGGCCATCTTTGGGCAGGCTCTATGAGTTTGCCCCGAGAGTTAAGAGTGAAAAAAAATCGATTGGTACAAAAACCCATCTCAACTGTATATAGTCATTTAGTTTATCAACAAGGCAGTGAAAATATCGCAGTGACTGACACATCAGTCGTATTTCGAAACGCACTGTCGGATTCTTCATATTTACATCTAGTCGCAGATTTGGAGAAAGCAGAAGTTTTTACAATTGAATTACTGCGGTCTAAGACGGATTGTCTCAAACTAACTTATGACACTGCTAAACAGGTTTTTGAATTGGATCGTCAGAAACTAGGAAGAGAGCTTACAGGGGCGGAAGAAGAATCTCTGAATGTCCGAAAAGTTGAAGTACCTTTGATTGATAATCAGCTCGTTCTTGAGATTTTTAGAGATACCTCATCAGTTGAAGTCTTTATTAATGGTTTAGAAGTTATGACGGCTACTTTCTATGAGCTGGAAAAAGCTCGAGATATCTTGTTTCATTCGATTGGAGAAAGTCGTATTCAAGCTTTTGAAACAGCGAGTGTGAAATAAATGTTTGATTGCTTAGGCGGTGTATCAATTATTTAATAGGTTTTGAAGGATAATATTTTTAGAAAAGAACAGATAGCTAGATTTCCCATGACTTTGCTATTAGTATTTTGAAAAAATTAGTAATTTATGACAAAATTCATTATACTAAACTTGTGCAGAAATGTGAGGGATCAACTATGAAAGCAACAATGAAAGATGTCGCAAAATTAGCAGGTGTCGGAGTAGGAACTGTTTCCCGGGTATTGAATAACGGCTCTGTTAAAGCTTCTACTAGAGAAAAAGTTGAAGCAGCAATGACAGAGTTAAACTATCAACCAGATTTTTATGCCCGGGGGTTAAAGATGAAGCATACGAATACGGTTGCTTTGATTCTACCCACTGTATGGCATCCATTTTTTGGCGAATTTGCCTACCATGTAGAAACAGCATTAGAAAGACAAAACTACAAGCTTTATTTGTGTAACTCCAGTGGGAATAGTGAAAAAGAACAAGAATATATCCAGATGGTCAGCCAAAATAAAGTAGACGGCATCATTGGAATTACTTATTCAGATATCGATGAATACATTTCGAGTAATCTGCCTTTTGTTAGTATTGACCGTTATTTCACTGAAGAGGTGATTTATGTGACCGCTGACAATGCGGCCGGTGGACGTTTGGCTGCAAATGAACTTTATCGCCGAGGATGTCAGAATGTAGCATATATCGGTGGGTACCAAGAAACACCGAATGAAACGAAGAGTCGTCGAAAATATTTTGAGATCGAGTGCCGTCAACTGGGGATTTCCTATAAAGCGTTAGATATGTTAGAACCTTTAGACCATCTCTCAGAACGTGTAACAAATTTTTTGTTAGAGAATCCCGATATCGATGGGATTTTTACGATCAACGATCCGATGGCATTAGCTGTCATTGGTATGCTTGAAAAAATAGGGAAAAACGTACCAGAGGATGTCCAAGTTATCGGATTTGATGGTCAAAAGATGACAGAAGGAGACCCTTATCTCGTATCAACAATTGCCCAACCTACAAAGCAAATGGCGGAAGTGGCAGTGGCAAAATTAATTGCTGTCATTAATGGAGAGACAGTAGAAAAACGTACCGTATTGCCGATTGAATTTGGCGAAGGTGGCACAACGAAACCTTTAGTGAGAAACGATTTTGCTTAGTGCAAATACGTTTCTTTTTTTGAAAATGAGTGAATGAAAGGTGTAGATAAAATGTTATATGGTGGAATAGAAGCTGGTGGAACAAAGTTTGTCTGTGGGATTGGTAATGAACAATTACAAGTGATAGAACGGAAAAGTTTTCCTACCACAACACCAGAAGAAACGATGAAGCAAGTGTTTGATTTCTTTGATAAGTACAAAGGAAATATCGCATCAATTGGTGTAGGAGCATTTGGGCCAATTGATATTCAAATCGAATCAAGAACTTACGGATATATCACCAACACTCCGAAGGTAGCTTGGCAAAATTATCATTTTGTAGGAGCTTTGGAAAACGCCTTGTCGGTTCCCATCTATTGGACTACCGATGTAAATGCTGCTTGTTATGGAGAATATATGGCAGGGTATGGAAAAGGTAAAAATAGTGTTCTTTATTACACCGTTGGTACTGGTGTTGGTGGTGGTGCTGTAGTCGATGGAAAAATAGTCACAGGTTTCAGTCATCCTGAAATGGGACATATGCTCTTACAACGTCATAATGAAGATCAATTTGAAGGAATCTGTCCTTTTCATCATGATTGTTTGGAAGGGTTAGCCTCAGGCCCCGCGATTGAAAAACGCTTTGGAAGAAAAGCCCAGACCATTTCATTTGCTCATCCTTATTGGGCGATTGAGGCAGATTATCTTGCTCAGTGTGTGTATAACACAACTTTACTATATGCACCGGAAGTAATAATTTTAGGTGGGGGTGTAATGAAACAGCCGCAACTACTCGAGTTGATTCGCCAAGCGTTTAAAGAAAAAATGGGTTCCTATGTGGATACCCCTGCTCTTGAAGAATACCTACTAACTCCAATGCTTGCTGACGATGCAGGTTTGATCGGCTGCTTAGCTTTAGCAATAAAGAAGTTGGAACAATAGCAGCATGTTAAAGAACGTGCGAGAGAGTTTTTATAGCAGTTAGGATAGATAAAAAGGTTAACTAAAATGTGAGCTAGTAAAAAGGATGGCTAATAATAGATGTTCATATGTATCTTTTTCGTAATCGAATGTTGCGAATAAGAATTTTTTCTTTCGTTCTATACTATTGTCTAGTTGTCTCAAATTGCTTCTTAATGCTTGATTTTTGTTTTATCATAGATATTCAGTATAGAAATAAACGATGTGAAAATCTATTCTTCTTCTCGGTAGTTTATTGCTTCTAGTCGGGATGATTGCGTAGAAACTTAACGTCAATTAAAGCGCATCACGAATAGTAGTAACGAGAACTAATTAGACATTAGAATGTTATAAGAAAACCGTCAGGAGAGTCTACCTGACGGTTTTTATAATTATTAGAAGGCTTGCTATTCCTCACAGCTCCGCAATTTTCCTTACGGTATTGATAGTCCGAATCGTAATCTGTTTGCCGACGCTGGTGCTGGCTGTTTTTTTCCACCAATTGGTTTTTTGATAGTCTTTGCGGAGGTAAGACCAGAAGACGACGTCTTTGTAAGGGAAAACCTGTTCAAGGTCGGCATTTGGAGCCCCGAGTTTTTCAGATAACACCTCGTGGGTCAGTGAAGGCATCAAAAAGATCAGGTTGTCATAGATGGTTTTATCTTCCGTTCCTGACCAGTCAGGTATATGGGCCAAGCGCTCCTGCAGATCTGTTTGGCGAATGATATAAATAGCGATATCAAAGGAAAAGTACCGTTTGATCATTGCTTTAATCATTTCGGCAAGGGATTGTGGATCATCATCTTCGCTAGAAAAAATCACATTGCCGCTATTCAAATAAGTGACCACATCTCTAAACCCCAGTTCTTCAAAACCGGCTTTCAATTCTTTCATAGATATTTTGTTCTTTCCACCGACATTGATGCCTCTTAATAAAGCGATGTATCGTTGCATGGATAACCCCTCCTTTAAAACTCTTCTTTTAGCTGATTATAGAATGGATGGAGAAGAAGCACAATCCTGGCTTCTCAGCTACCCAAAATACGTGAGCGAGAAGCGATTAATGCAAGCTTATTGGTGGAGTGGCTGTGGCGTACGTATTTTTGCACTGCTGATTAGTAAAAAAGAAGAAACAGCCTATAGATGGTAATACCCCTCACAAATTTGCTAAAGCAAGCGAATTTGTGAGGGGCACTTTAAGTTGTTTTCTCTATTTCTGGTTTCATTGTTAATCCACCGCAATCCTCACAGACACTGTCTGTACGGGGACATCATAAAAGGGATATTCTCGTCGGCCTAAAAAGTCTTGGGCTTGCTGAGGGAAGAGGGCGTACATCAGCACGTCTTCTTCGCTTTTGGCATACTCAGCGATTTCTTCCTTGAAGGCTGGCAGTTGCGGTGCCAGTAGATCAGCTGGTCTGACGGTGATCACTTCGGCATCTCCGATAATTGTTTCTTTGATTTCTTCGCTGATGGGTGCTGGCGATTGTCCATAAAGTCCTTTGACGTAATCTTTGATCTCACTTGGGACAAGTTTGTAGCGTTCTCCTGAAATTACATTCATCAAGGCTTGAGTGCCGACCATTTGCGACAATGGGGTCACTAGCGGTGGATAGCCCAAGTCCGCTCTGACTTTTGGTACCTCTGCTAGGACTTCTTCATACTTGTCTTGCAATCCTTGTTCCGTCAACTGGCTGAGCAGGTTCGACAACATGCCGCCAGGTACTTGATAGATCAGGGTTTTAGGTTCGATGTCTTTGACTTTTGGATTCAGCAGCCCTTCTTCACGGAAACGATCACGAACGGGATTGAAATGTTCTGCAATCTCAGCGACTTTCTGCAAATCAAGTCCCGTAGCAAAGCCGCAATCTTCTAAGGCGATCGCCACAGATTCGGTCGCTGGCTGACTGGTGCCGCCAGCAAAAGAGGAGATGGCAGTATCAATGATGTCTGCGCCAGCTTCCGCAACTTTCAAGTAAGTCATCTCAGCAATGCCGCTGGTGGCATGGGTATGGACTTCCAGCGGCAGATCGACCGCGTCTTTGATTCGGCTGACCAACTCGTAGCCGGTTTGCGGCGTCAAAACGCCTGCCATATCTTTGATACAGATAGAATCTGCGCCGAGGTCTGCCATTTTGTTGGCAAGGTCAACGAAGTAATCCACGGTATGGATCTGGCTAGTAGTATAAGAGATCGCCGTTTGACAGTGTCCACCCGCTGCTTTTGTGGCGCGGATGGCAGTTTCTAAATTGCGGACATCATTTAAAGCATCAAACAAACGAAGAATGTCGATGCCGTTTTCGACCGATTTGGTCACAAAGTCAGCAACGACGTCATCGGCATAGTTTTTGTAACCTAAGAGATTTTGTCCACGTAAGAGCATTTGCAGTTTGGTACTTTTTACTTCTTTGCGGATTGCGCGCAATCTTTCCCATGGGTCTTCATTTAAAAAACGCAGACAAGCATCGAAGGTCGCGCCGCCCCACATTTCCAGGGCATGATAGCCTGCTTGGTC
The DNA here is from genome assembly GCF_058135755.1 of Enterococcus sp. R12. Taxonomy (NCBI): domain Bacteria; kingdom Bacillati; phylum Bacillota; class Bacilli; order Lactobacillales; family Enterococcaceae; genus Enterococcus; species Enterococcus sp. R12. Next base: position 3,408,513 of record NZ_CM176874.1, on the reverse strand, counting down.
CATGGTTTTTAGAATCGGCAACATATCGCTGGTAGGCATTCGCGTAGCGATCAGACTTTGTTGGCCGTCCCGCAAGACGGTTTCGGTAAATTGGATTTTTTTCATTTTTTCACTCTTTCCTGAATGATTTTACGGATCTGCCGCTGCATGTCTGCCACGCTATGAGTTCTAGAACGGCCACAAACTTTGGCGTCTTGCTCACAGACGTAGCAGCTTCTTGCCGGCAGTCCAATTTCGGTGCGGCTGATAGGTAAAAGCTGGTCTTGGGTTTTGGTTAAGACATCCAGATCCACCAACCGGCCGTAAGGATGATTGGTCTCAATCTGAACCATCATTCGTTTTAGTTCATAAGGATCTGTGGGCAGTACCAGATAATATTCTGGTCCGGTCTCCAAACTGCGGTAGAGGTTTGCCAGTGGAATCAGTTCCTTGACGACCTCTTCGATTTCCGTAATGAGTTCTTCAAAAACGGCGGTCAATGAGGCAGAATTTTTCACGGGACCAGGAATATTCATGGTGGCAACAAGTAATGCCGCTTTTTCATCTGCAGCGAGAAGCTCCCGTTGAAGGGAGCTTCTATTTTCTCGCGCCTGCAGCATGTCGGTTAGCGTCACAGGGGTTCCTGAAAATAGGGCATCAGACATTTTTGACCACATCAATGATCGTGCCATCGCGGTATTCGATCAAAGCGACGGTTTTTTCCCCGTACTTGATTGGTTCGGGTTGACCGACAATGCTGTAGGCTTTTTCTTTTAATTCTTCAATGGTGTATTGGGGAATATCCAATGCTTCAAAATGGCAGATCAGGTCTTCGCGAGCAGGATTGATGGCGATCCCGATTTCCGTGACGACAACATCAATGCTGGCGCCTGGCGTGACGATCGTGTTGACGGTATCGACGATCGTTGGGATCCGTCCCCGCACGAGAGGAGCGATCACTAAGCTCATTTTGCACGCCATACTGGTATCTGAGTGGCCGCCAGAAGCACCGCGGATCACGCCGTCAGAACCGGTGATGACATTGATGTTGAAATTCGTATCAACTTCCAGTGCGGAAAGAATGGCGGTATCCAATTGATTGATAAACGCCCCTTTGCTTAATGGTGAAGCATACATATTGGCATCGATCTCGTAATGATTGGCGTTTTTTCCTAGCGATTGTGCAGAAGGGTGATCGAAGTCTTGGACATCGATCAGTTTTTCTACTAATCCTTCTTCTAACAGTTCCACCATGGCATTGGTAATGCCGCCGAGGGCAAAGCTAGCTTTGATCTCATCTTTGATCATCGCCTCGCGTAAAAAACGAGAAACGGCTAATGCGGCACCGCCCGTTCCAGTTTGGAAGGAGAAGCCTTGTTGGTAGTAAGGCGAGCTGGTGATGACCTTGGCTGCATACTCAGCAATCAGCAATTCTTTTGGATTTTTGGTAAAGCGGGTCGCACCTTTTGCGATCCCTGCAGGATCACCGATGGCGTCGACTTCCACGACATAATCGACATCCGTTTGGGGAATGCTGATTGGGGTATTTGGAAACGGCACCAGGGTGTCGGTGATGATCACGACTTGGTCGGCGTATTTTGCATCGACCATCGCATAGCCCAATGAGCCGCAGGTTGCTTTTCCGACGGTACCATTGGCATTGCCATACGCATCTGAGCTAGGCGCTCCTAAGAAAGCGACATCGATGTGGATATCGCCGGCGGCAATCGCACGAGCCCGACCGCCATGAGAACGGATAATGACTGGGGCATCCATAATGCCTTCGGAGATTGCGGCACCGACTTTGTCCCGCAGACCGCTAGAGGTGATATTGGTCACGACCCCAGATTTGATATGTCCGATCAATGGTTCATGGACATTGGCGATGGAACTAGGGGCAATCGCAAGATTCTTGATGCCCATTTTTGCGATCTCGTCCAAAACGAGATTCATGATAAAGTCCCCTTCGCGAAAATGATGGTGGAAGGAGATCGTCATGCCGTCCGTTAGCCCTGTTTTTTCAATGGCTTCACGGATACTGCCCAAGACCTTGCTTTTGCCTGGCAGGACTGGCTTGATCTTGCGACTCGCTTCTTTGTAGGCATGGATATTGGCCGTTTCATTTTCAAAGACCCCGTATTGGTTGGCATAGCATTCAGGGATGTCTTTTCCTGCTTTGTTTAACACCATAATTACACTTCCTCCTCGGTAATCAATTTCGCTGCTTTGGCAAGGGCGATCACGCGTTCCGCTCGCTCAACGATTGGTTTATCGACCATTTTGCCATTCAAGGAGATCACACCAGAGCCTTTGCTTTCGGCTTCGCGAATGGCCCAGATCACTTCTTTGGCCTGTTGGATCTCGGCTTTTGAAGGCGCATAGATCCCATTGACTAGGGGAATCTGCCGTGGATTGATCACTGATTTTCCGTCAAAACCAAGCTGCTTGATGCGAGTCGTTTCAGCGATAAAGCCATCTGTGTCATTGATATCAGAAAAGACGGTATCGATGGCGGCGATCCCTGCAGCTCTAGCTGCATGCAAGATCATACTGCGGGCAAACAACAATTCTTGCCCATCTGGGTAGCGACGAGTCTTCATATTGGTGACATAATCTTCTGCCCCTAAAGCGATCCCGATCAAACGATCGGAAGCTGTAGCGATATCTCGGGCATTTAAAACGCCTTCGGCAGACTCGATGGCAGCCATCATTTTGGTGGTTCCTACAGGCAGATCATTTTCTTCTTCTACTTGTGTGATCACAGCGGCAACGTCAATGATGTCTTGGGCGGTTTCAGTTTTCGGTAGACGAATGACGTTGACCCCCGCTAGGACCATCGCTTCGATATCAAGGGCACCCACCGTGTCGAGGCCGTTGATGCGTACGACGGTTTCGATGGCAGAATAGTCAAAGGTTTTTAAGGCAAAATGCACCAGTGTCCGAGCGGAGTCTTTTTCATTCAAGGAGACCGCATCTTCTAAATCAAACATAACGGAATCGGCGCCATACAATGGTGCATCTCGTAGCATGGCAGCATTGGCTCCTGGTACAAACATCATCGTTCTTCTTAAACGTTCCATGTGTCGATCTCCTTCCAAGCATACTGTTCTTGTTCGGCGGCCCGATGAACGGCGGTCAGAGTTCGGGCTTTGATGGTACAGTCCAAGGCGCCTTTATCGGTGGCGGTGATTTTGGCCTGTGTCACGCCTAGATGGTTCAGCGTCTCAAGGATGACGGCGCGAATTTGTTTGCCGAATTGTTTTTCGACACTGCTATCGAGGGTCAGCTCGATGGTTTGGGTTGTGGTAGGCTCGATCGCGATCAAGATATCACTGGATTCAACAGAGCCAGCAACCGCACTTTTTTTGATTTCCACTTATTATCACCTCTAAATATAGTTATGCTGCATTAAAAATGAGAACGTTGTTTCTGGTAAAAATTGCTGCAAGGAAAGTAAATCTTTTTCTGCAATCGCTTTCCGAACGTTTGTAGCCGAAACGGTTGATTGGTTGATCTTCAGACGGTCGATCACGATCAGTTCAAGCTCGGGTGAAAAAACGGCAGCCATGGCCTCGTTGTAGAGTTGGGTCACGGGCGAGTAAGGCTCTGAGCCTACAAAACGCGTAGTGATCGCCAACAGCGGGGCAATTTTTTCTTTGAAGAGGGTTGCATCAAAGGCGGCTTGTTTTTTGGCGATCGCCTCAGGTGCTTGCTCTTTCAAGAAATAACTGGGAAAGACCGCCGAGGAGACGAGATAGTTGTTGGTTGGCAGCACTGTTACATTTGGCAGATGAGCCAAGCCATCCGTCACCATCTGCAGCCGTTCGCTGGCAGAAAATTGCGAGCGGTCTTCTGATAAAACGAACACATAAACCTGTTCTTTTTGACTCGCAGCCGTTTCGACTAAGTACAAATGTCCTTTGGTAAAAGGATTAGCGTTCATGACGATCGCGCCGTTGTTTTGTCCAATTCGCTGCCGTTGCAGCTGTTGGGCATAGCTTTCAAAAGAAGGAACGCCTTGTTCCATGAACAAGATGTCTTGTGCTGCCAGCACTTCACGAAACCCGAGGGATTCAAAAAACAGGCGGTTTTTCGGTGCTGTATAGACGAAGGACTTGGTGAAGCCTTCGTCTTTGATATGATCGCTAAGGTGCGAAATCAATTGCGTCAACAGCTGTTCGGAGCGTCTTTTTTCACAGACCACTACATACTTGATGATATTGGCATAGCAAGAAGCAGTAGCAATCAAGGTTTGCTGGTCAAAAATGCCGACGGTATAGGCTACTTCTTCACCAACGGCTAAGCCAGCATGAGTAATCAATTTTTGCCATTGCAAAAAGACTTCCGGATCTTTTTGCAGCCAGATTCTTTTTAAGGTATACATACAATGCCTTCTTTATTTTTTTACTGGGAAGAGCTTCGACAAAAGCAAGGATGCGAAGTAGATGATCAGGATCACGACAAAGACGCCGCCCCAACCGAATAACAACAATTCAAATGAAGTCAGTAAATCTTGACTCATAGTTTTCCTCTCCTTTCTAGTGACCTAAGCAATCAGTGCCAGCAGTAAGCCACCGGCGATGACCGAAGCAATCTGTCCTGAAACGTTGGCACCGGCTGCATGCATCAAAATAAAGTTTTGCGGATCTTCATCTGTCGCCATTTTTTGGATGACTCGACTAGACATTGGAAACGCAGAGATACCAGCGGCACCGATCATTGGATTGATTTTTTCTTTACGGAACAAGTTCAGCACTTTCGCAAACAACACGCCGCCGACCGAGTCCATAATGAAGGCAACCAGCCCTAAACCAATAACCATCAATGTATCGACTTGTAAGAATTCTTCATATTGCATTTTCACAGAAATTGATAAACCTAGGAGGATACTGATGATATTCACCAGTTCGTTTTGAGCGGTGATGGACAAACGATCTAAGACACCACATTCCCGCAAGAGATTTCCAAACATCAAAAATCCGACCAATGGCAATGAAACAGGCGCAATCAACCCTGCTACGATCGAAATCACGATCGGGAACAAAATTTTGGCCGTTTGCGAAACTTCACCGGCACGATACGACATACGAATTTTTCGTTCATGCTTGGTCGTCACTGCTTTGATGGCAACCGGTTGAATGATCGGCACTAGCGCCATGTAAGAGTAAGCTGCTACCATGATCGCACCCATATATTTCGAGTTCAGCGTATTTGCGACAAAAATCGAAGTCGGACCGTCAGCAGCGCCGATGATCCCGATGGAAGCTGCGTCGTTTAAATCAAAACCAAGCAACACGGCAACGATGATCGTAAAGAAGATCCCGAATTGCGCAGCAGCGCCAAACAACAAAAGAAATGGATTTTGCAGCAAAGGACCAAAGTCGATCATGGCGCCAATCCCGATAAACAAAAGCAAGGGGAACAATTCAGTTGAGATCCCCATATCAAATAATACTTGGAACGGGCCAGCTTCTCCGCCAGCACTTAACACACCTGAGTTCGGGAAGTTCACTAACAACGTGCCCAATCCCATGGGGACTAATAAGGTCGGTTCATATTCTTTCTTGATCCCCAAATACATCAATAGACCACCGATGAACATCATAACGATCCGTCCCGGCTCCGATCCTAACCCGACTACACCTTCAATTAACGTTTCCACTACGTCACTTCCTTTTCAATAAATTAGCTGATCGTAATCAGTAGTTCTCCTGGGTTGACCATGTCGCCCGCGTTGACTGCAATGGCAACCACGGTTCCTGCTTTTGGTGCCACGATCTCATTTTCCATCTTCATGGCTTCTAAAATCATCAACGACTGATTTTCTTGTACAGTATCACCTACATTGACCAAGAGACGTAAAATCGTTCCCGGCATCGGAGAATGAATCGGCTCGCCATCAGCAGGAAGCGTAGCTGGCGCTGGCTGTGGTGCTACTTCTGGTTCTGGTGTGCTGACTGCCTCTGGTTGAGCAGGTACCGCTGCAGGAGCCGGTGTTGGCACTGCTGGGGCAGGAGTGGTAGGTTGCGGCGCACCGATTTCTTCCATTTCGACAAGGTATTCTTGCCCATCGATCGCTATTTTAAATTTACGTAACATGTTTTTCCCTCACTTGTTTTCATTTTTTTTTGGCTATTTTTTTGATTGTGAACTGAGAATCAGGCAGCTCTCCTGCGGCAATACTGGCAGCAATCAGGGCGACTCGCTTAAATTCAGGATTGCGTTTCTCAATTCTTCGAATGACAAACTGACTTTCAGGGTAACATTCAGCCCCTAGTGCGGCGGCTATCAGACTGACTAATGGATAATCTTCTGCAGGCGCTGGCTGATAGCTCGACACTTCTTGCCAATCAGACGCGGGTGGATCCGTTATCATTTCCTGGGGCTTCAAAGGGGAGCTGACAGGCGCATCAGGTTCATCATGCGTTTTTTTGAACAATCTTTTAATAAGATTCATGGGTTTCTCCTTTCTCAATGATTCGTTCCCTTTCATTATAGAAACTCCTGTTCAATCAGCGAGATTTATTTCGGCTAAAAATTGTTTTTTCAGTGTTCCTTTTTTAAAAAAAGAGCGAAAAACCGAGATAAACGTTGATTTATCAAGCTTTTTCTTGCGTTAATATTCTGTTAAGAACTTTTTAAACGAAAAATAAGATTTGAAAAGATAAATTGTTTTTTTGCTGTTCTTTTTTAAAACGGGTCTTTTTTTCTATTTCTTGATTGTTTATTCTTAGACGTGTAAAGCATTCAATAACATTATTTCCTTTAAGAAAAGAAAAAGATTCACAAACTAGTGACGCTTGTCGCTAACAAATTACGGGCCTGTAATTTTTTTAAAATGTTTTTTGATAACGCTTACACATTTCGATGCATGAAAGGAAGAAGAAAATGTTCTTAACGATTTTATCCTATGCTATGATTATTGTCTTCATGTTCGTCATCATGAAGAAAAAAATGTCACCCTTTACATCCTTAGTAATTATCCCATTACTATTTACCCTCGTTGCGATGGTTGCTGGTGTTTCAGAAAAAGGCAATATCGGTGATTTTGTCCTTGAAGGAATCTCCACCACAGCCAACACAGGGATCATGTTGCTGTTTGCAATTTTGTACTTTTCCATTATGTTGGATGCGGGATTGTTTGATCCAATCACGAAAAAAATGATTTATTTTGCTAAAGGCGATCCGATGAAAGTCTTGATGGCAACGGCAGTCGTTGCCGCTGCAGTCTCTTTGAACGGTGATGGAACGACCACGACCTTGATCTGTTGTTCTGCGTTTATTCCCATCTATAAGAAGTTGAATATGAAAATGATGAACCTTGGTGTCTTGATCATTTTGCAAAATACCATCATGAACTTGTTGCCATGGGGCGGACCAACTGCTCGGGCAATGGCCGTGCTGGAAGTCGATGCGGATATTCTTTCTTATCTGCTGCCAGGAATGATCTTGTCTCTGCTCTATGTGGTTTTCTTTGTAGCTCGCAGAATGGGGATCCAAGAACGGAAACGTTTAGGGGTTACCGAGCTGACGAATGATGAGATTTTAGAAATGACAACTGTGACTGATCCTGATACATTAGCGATCCGCCGTCCGAAAAACTTTGTCTTCAACGGTATCTTAACAATCGTCTTGATTGGCTGGTTAGTAGCAAGCTCCTTTATCTCTAGTATCGCTTTACCGCCAATCTTGTTATTCCTTGTAGGTACGTGTATTGCATTGATGGTCAACTACCCAATCTTGAAAGACCAGTCGTCACGGATCGGTGCCAACGGCGGCGACGCTGTGCAAGTCGTAATTTTAGTTTTTGCAGCAGGCGTCTTCATGGGCTTGTTCCAAGGCTCAGGGATGGCAACGGCTTTGGCGAATAGCTTCACGCAAATCATCCCTAAACAATTGGCTGGTTTCTGGGGATTAGTCATTGCCCTGATTTCTGCACCTGGGACCTTCTTTATTTCCAATGACGGATTTTACTTTGGGGTCCTGCCAGTCTTAGCAGAAGCAGGTCGTTCGTATGGTTTCACCAATATGCAGATGGCCTTAGCCTCTTTAATGGGCCAAGCGTTCCACTTGTTAAGTCCATTGGTTGCCTTCATCTACTTGCTGTTGCGCTTGACGGGCTTAGATATGGGACAATGGCAAAAAGAAGCTGCGAAATACGCACTGGGGATTTTCGTGATCTTCGTCGTTACGATCGTGCTATTAGGTCACATGCCGTTTTATATTCCACAGTAATTTCATACAGAAACTATCGAGCAGGCTGCCATTTTGCTCGGTAGTTTTCCTTGTTTATCGATAAACTTATTTTTTCCCAAAAATCTCATTTGTTTTTAGTATGATAGGAGTAAATCATGAATCCAATTATTGATGCAGTAAATAAAAATCTGGATCTGACCAAAAATAAACCATTAAAAGATTTGATCTATGAAGCATTCAAAAAAACCATCATTTTAGGAGATATTCCCGCAGGCTCTCGCATCAATGAGAAAGAATTTTCCGATACGCTAAATATCAGCCGAACCCCGATTCGTTACGCCATGACTCAGCTCGTGGCTGAAAAACTGGTGGAGCATGTGCCAAAAATCGGCATCGTCGTAAAAGGGATCAGTATCAAAGATGCTTATGAGATTTACGATATCCGTAAATCATTGGATACGTTGGCGACTATCAAAGCGATGGACTTGATGACTGAGGAAGATTTCCAGGAGATGCGCTGCTTGTTAGAACATGGCGAACAGCTGAATCGTGAGGATGATGTGGATGGGGTCTTGAAAAACTTTTCTGACTTCAATGCGTTTATTTACGAAAAAAGTCAAATGCTGCGGTTAAAAAGTATCGTGCTAGATCTGCAAGCGTACCTCGTGTATTTTCGTGACATTGCGATTCGCTCTTCTAGAAGAAGGGATGCGGCATTGGCGGAACATTGGCTGATTTATCGCGGCATGAGAACCAATGACACGGAACAGATCACGTTGTTGACCCATGAACATTTGGATCACTCCCTGCAATTTATTCTTGCTGAAATGGAGCGAAGAAAAATTGACTGATTCCCGTCTTTTTATCGCCAGCAGCTATGCAGTCAATGCGCTGCATTATGAGGTAGCGTTAGTACCCAAGCCTGGTTTAGTAGATCCTTGCTCCTCTGGTGCGCATCAGGACATGAATGTGTTTACCTTTATCAACAGTATCACTTGTTTGGCGCCGTTTTTTCAGCGCTATAGCCAAGCGGGCTTTGCCCATACAGGCTCGCTGATCCAGCTATTTGACCAGTTACGAGGGATCGGTCAAGAAGCAGAAACAGCGATGCTTCAGGCAACCAAAGGCATCAATACCCACAAAGGGGCGAACTTTTCCTTTGCAGTTTTGTTGGGGGCGACAGGAGTCTATTATCAACAAAATGGCAAGGTGGAGCTGACGGCTGAAGATACCAATCAGATCCTGCAGCTTGCCGCCGACATCTGCCAGCATTTGGTCAAGCAAGACCTGCAGCAAATCACCCACAAAGACCAGTTGTCTTACGGAGAAAAAAATTATTTGACCTATGGCACCATGGGAATTCGTGGAGAAGCTGCAGCTGGGTATCCAACGGTCAAAAAACTGCTGGAGTACTTGCGGCAGCAACCGCAAAAAACCTCCGTTTCCTTGTTGCGCGGGTTAGTCTATCTAATGAGTGAAACCGAAGACAGCAACCTCGTCCACCGAGGCGGCTACGAGGCGATGAAGACCGTGCAGCAGGAGATGCAAAAAATTCACCAAGCCAATCTGTCGGATACAGACTTGCTTCGTGAATTAACGATCTATGATCAAGTATTGATCGCACGCCATTTGAGTCCCGGCGGCTCGGCGGATCTTTTAGCATTGGCGCTTTATTTCTTGCAGCTAGAAGGCGTCTCCTTCTGGTAAAAAGGTATAGCCGATCCCCCAAACGGTTTTCAAAAAGCGGGCGTGCTTCGGCTCATCTTCAATTTTGTTTCGCAGATGATTGATAAAAACCATCACGGTATTGGCATCGAATTGGCCATCTTGCCAGACATTGCTGTAAATCTGTTCTTTCGAGAACACTTGATCTGGATTTTCCATGAAAAAGCGCATCAGCATGATTTCTTTTGAAGACAACTTGATGGGCTGATCATTTTTGAAAAACTGATAGCGTTTTTGGTCAAAACGAAACATGCCGCTGCACAGATCGCCTTCCGGTTTGGCGATCCCTTTTTCTCGCAGCACGTTGCGGCGATCAAGAATCGAAACGATTTGTGCTTTTAAGAGTGCCGGTGAAAAAGGCTTCGTAATGTAGTGATCGGCGCCGATCTCATAGCCGTTGATCATGTCTTTTTCGTCACTTTTTCCGCTCAAAAAAACGATCGGCACCGTGGGGTTTTCTTCCCGAATCAGTTGTGCCAAATGATAGCCGTCATTTTCATGCTCTAAACTGATATCCAGTAAAAAAAGATCAAAGCTGACACGAGAATTGATCGCAATCGTTTTTTCAACGGAATCGGTCTGGTAGATCAAAATACCCGTCGACTGTAAAGATTTCCAAATCAGCCGTCGAATGGCAGGGTCATCATCAACGATTAAAATTTTTTCATCTCGCAAAATATCCGCCTCCTGTATCAATAGTATTATAGTAAATATGAAAGGGGTTTACAATGAAACCGCCATCAAAGTTTTGGCTGTATTTAAGTGTGGTCGCTACCTTATTCATTACACTGATTGGACTTATTTTTACCTTTACAAGTTATAAAAGCGCACAAAGACAAGCTGAAACCGTCGGGTTGCGGCAGTTGGAAACGGTCAATCAAGCGGCGATCAAGCTGATCAGCCGCAGTATCGAATCGTACCATATGGCTCTTGCCAATTATGCCGATGACCACCTTGAAGGCGCCGCCTTGGCTGATTTGCAGCGGCCTTTATCGTTACCAGTGATCAATTCCGCGAACAATGCCATGGTCGGATTGTTTTTGATCGACCAACAAGGTCAGATCATCGCTCAAAATACCGCAACGGCGGTCAATAAACCAGAAGACCCGCCGGTGCAAGAATTGTTATTCAAAGACCCATCCTTAGACAAAGTATTGGCAGGACGGCAGGTACAAAATGGGCAAGTCTATTTTGATGGCAAGCAGGCCTATCTAAATGTGTATCAGTCCTTAACCCTTGACGACAAAGAAGCGATTCTTGTGATGCCTTTGAATCTACAGCGCATGTACCGTCATGAATTTACCACCGATCGCAATGTCTCCGGCTATACGATGGTCAAAAACGCCGAGATGCGGATCGTTATGCACCCATCGGACGAACAAATTGGTTTTTCCATCGTTGAAAGCCGCAAAAAAGAATTTCCAGAGCTGGATTTCACCGATCTTGAGCGCTTGGAGCAAGAACAAATCGACAATGAAGAGGGCACCTCCGTCTATTATTCTTATTGGTGGAACGAAGAAACACTGCAAAAAGTGCTGAAATTGGCTGCTTATCAATGGATTACCATCGGCGACAGTCGCCTGATCGTCGCTAGCAATGCCGATTTTTTGGAGCAAAGCGGTCTCTTTTTACAAGACAACTTGATTTTGATTGGCCTACTAGGTTTGTTGTTTGTCATTATGATTTTATTGACGGTCCTGATCAAAAACTACATGAAACGCAATCAAGCCTATGTCGAAAACCAAGCATTGAAAGAACGACAACGGCTGTTAAAAGAAAAGCACGAAATCGAAAAAAACATTTTGCAAGAATCAAAACTGGAAACCATTGGCTTATTAACGACCTCGATCGTCCATGACCTAAACAACTTTTTGACGCCCATGATTGGTCATCTGCAATTGCTGATCGAGGAAAACCAACACGATGAAGTCTTAGTGGAGGACTTGCAAGAAGTCTGCAAAGCAGCAGAAAAAGGCAAAGAGTTATCTAGCAATGTGCTGCGTTTTTCGAAACTCGAAAGTACCGACAAAACTGTGCAGTCGATCGCTACTACCTTGACAGAAGCCATCGATACTATGCACGCACTGTTGCCAAAAGCCTTTTCCCTTATGTATGATATCCAAGAAGTAGGATATGCCATCTACGAGAAGATCGACCTGCAAGTGATCATTTACAATTTGTTGATGAATGTATACCAAGCAAATGCCGACTGCAGCATTCGATTGAGTCGCAGTTCGACAAAAACCGCCAACTTTCCGTTTCGTAAGCAAGCATTCCCAGCGCAACAGGAGTTTGCTTTGATCGAAATCGCCGACAACGGTCCCGGCATACCAGAAGCGATCCAAGAAAAAATCTTTACTCGCTTTTTCACGACCAGGAGTGCCACTGGCGGTACTGGTCTAGGACTCTTCACTGTCTCTTCGATCGTGGAAAAAAACGATTGGCTGATTGATGTTACAAGTACGCCTAAAGGAACCACCTTTTATATTGGTATCCCTCTAACTGATCCCGAAAAAGCCGCTGAAACCAATTGATCCAATGGGATGGTTTCAGTGGTCTTTTTCTTGGGTATGTTGGAAGGCATTGATTTTTTGCAGGACTAGCAAGACGAGTACCAAAACAAAGATAGCTAAAGCAAAAAATAGGGCATCGTTCGCCATACCTTGCGTCAACAATAACTCGCGCAAAATCGCAGTAATGCTGATCAGAATCAAGTAACGGACGGGAATGTGATGTCCATCCTTCATATACCGCAGCAACATCAAAATGATTTCTAATAAAATGAATAACGTGGCAATTTCTTCAATCAAAAAGGACAGGTGAGGCGCTTCACTTAAGGGAAAGAGCGTCGTGCTGATCATAAAAATCGCTTTTCCCATAAAAATCAAGACGACAACGACTAAGATCGCCAACATGCTATCAATGCAAATACTGATCACTCGCTCGAACATTCGGGTCAATTTTTCCATTCGCCACTCCATTTCTGCTTTTTCTTTTATTATACAAAAGAAGGCGTAGGACAAAGGGAAAAGAACAGAGAAAGAACAATCGCGGCCATATCTTTTTGACCGCAAGCTTAACGGTCCTTCTATGGGCATGTCTTTTGTGATAGCTTTCAATAGCAGAAAGTAGCGAGGAAAATATAATATCTTTTTTTGGTAAAATTAGAATAAGATGAGAATGGATAGTTAAAATATACACAAATTATTACGAGACACTTAGTTTCTTTTTTTGTTACAATGGTTAAATAAAATAGAACGCTGTTAAAATGTTGCTTAAACAATGTTTTTGTCGCTATCGAATAGAAAAATAGTCCGATCGCAAGATGTTTATTATTGTTAATAAAGTAACAAGTTGGCAGAGTTCGCAAGAAAGATGCTGCTTTTCTTATCGTATATGACGGGGATCAGTGAGGAGAAAAGAGCAAGAAAAACGGAGGGAAACAAATGAAAAAAAGTGGATGGTCAAAATGGGTGATTGGGGCAGCCTCATTATTGTTGCTTAGTGCATGTGGCGCCGATGGCGGAACAAAAGCCAGCAGCAGTGCGGCAAGCTCTTCTTCAGAAAGTGAAGTCACTTCAGGTGCTTCCCAACAAGAGTATACCGATCCAGCAGAGTTAAAAGATCAATATGATATCGTCATCGTTGGTGCTGGCGGTGCAGGGATGGCAGCAGCCTTATCGGCTAAAGATGCTGGAATGAATCCAGTCATTTTAGAAAAAATGCCGATCGCAGGCGGAAATACCTTGAAATCTTCTGGCGGAATGAACGCATCAGAAACCAAGTTCCAAGAAGCCCAAGGCATTGAAGATTCCAATGAACGATTTTTTGAAGATACCCTAAAAGGTGGTAAAGGAACCAACGATCAAGATCTGCTGCATTATTTAGTAGACAACTCTGCTTCAGCGATTGATTGGTTGGATTCAATGGGGATCACTTTAGACAATATCAGCTATAGCGGCGGTGCCAGTGTGAAACGGATCCATCGTCCTCACGACGGTTCAGCAGTCGGTACGTACTTGGTGGATGGTTTGTTGAGAAACATTCATGAGCAAGAAATTCCTTTATTTGTAAATGCTGATGTGACAAAAATCAATGAAACAGACGGCAAAGTCACTGGCGTCAACGTGAAAATCAATGGCGAAGAAAAAGAAATCGCTGGCGATGCGGTCGTTGTTACTACTGGTGGTTTTGGCTCCAACAAAGAACTGATCGAAAAATATCGTCCAGACTTGAAAGGCTATGTCAGCACGACTTCTGAAGGAAGTACAGGCGATGGCATCAAGATGATCGAAGAATTAGGCGGCGCAACGGTTGATATGGATCAAATCCAAGTCCATCCAACCGTAGTTCAAGATACAGGCATGTTGATCAGTGAAACCGTTCGTGGAGAAGGCGCCATCTTGGTGAACCAACAAGGGGAACGTTTCTACAATGAATTAGAAACCCGCGACAATGTTTCTGCTGCTATCACAGATCTGCCAGAAAGCTATGCCTACTTAATTTTTGACAATGCGTTAGCAGGTAGAGCCAAACAAGTCGATTACTACAAAGAACAAGGTGTAGTTGTAGAAGCCGACACCATCGAAGCCTTAGCTGAAAAAATCGATGTCGATCCAGCAACCTTGAAGAAAACCTTAGATACATGGAACCAAGCAGTGGCAGACAAAGCCGACAAAGATTTCGGTCGTGAAACGGCGATGGACTATGATCTGACGGAAGGGCCATTCTATGCGATTCAAATCGCACCTGGGATCCACCATACAATGGGCGGCGTCAAAATCAATACGAAGACCCAAGTGTTGAAAGAAGATGGCACTCCAATCACTGGCTTGTATGCAGCAGGTGAAGTGACCGGCGGTATCCACGGACAAAATCGAATCGGCGGCAATGCTGTAGCCGACATTATGGTCTTTGGTCGCCAAGCAGGCGCGCAATCCTCTGACTATGTGAAAGAAAACGGGAAATAAGCGGCTGTTTTTTCCTAAAAAAGACCGTATATAAAGAAAAAAACTTGGAACGAATCCTCTTAAGTGATTAGGAGGAGAATCGTTTCAAGTTTTTTGTATTTCTCACTGAAAGGACGGAAAACTAGTCATTATAATCTTATAATGATTTGATAATTTATAATTCACATATAAACAAAATATTTTTGTCAGTAGGGTTTGCTTTTCAATGAATCGGAATCAATGAATAAACGGATAGGATTGGTTTATTCGATGATAAAAAATTTTAGGAGGCAGAGTATGAAAAACGCATTGGTAAAATGGTCGGTCGGGGTGGCAATCTTACTTGGAGGGACCTTGTTCTTCACGGGAAAACAAGTATTTGCTCATGGTTATGTGGAATCACCGGTCAGTCGGGGCTATCAAGGGTCTTTGGATCGCAATACGTTAGGGTGGAGCGCTGCGTTTGAAAAATATGGCAATGTCATTTCAAACCCACAATCATTGGAAACTAAAAAAGGCTTTCCAGAAGCAGGACCAGTAGATGGTCGCATCGCTTCGGCAGATGGTGGACTCGGACAAATCGGGGACTTTGTTCTTGATGAACAAGGAACCAATCGTTGGACCAAACAAGACATCAATCAAGGACCATTGCGGGTCAGTTGGCATTATACAGCGCCTCACAAGACCACAAAATGGCATTACTATATCACGAAACCAGGTTGGGATCAAAACGCGCCACTCTCAAGAGATAGCTTGGAATTGATCGCTACTGTGAATCACGATGGTTCGGCTGCCAGCAATAGCCCAAGCCATACCATTACCATTCCAGAAAATCGTCTCGGTTACCATGTCATTTTAGCGGTATGGGATGTTGCCGATACGCCAAATGCCTTTTATAACGTGATCGACGTTAACGTTTCTGGTTCAACGGTCATTCCTGAAAAACCAGCAGCACCGGCAAATGTCCGATCAGAACGAGTGACTAGCAGCACGGTGGCTTTAGCATGGAACGGTCAAACCGATGCGAAAGAATACAACGTGTATCGTGATGGTGCCTTAGTGGCAATGACTACTGAGCCAACCTTTACCGACACGCAATTAAAAGCCAACACGACCTATAGCTATCAAGTAGAAGCAGTCGGCTTTACGGCGTTAGTTTCAGAAAAAAGTGCTGCAGTGAAAGTGACTACCTCAGCAGACAATCAAGTCGAAACCCCTTCGACACCAGGCAACCTACACCAAATGAGCGTGACAGACAGCAGCGTGTCCTTAATGTGGCAAGCATCGACTCATACAAATGGGATCGCTGGATATGACGTTTACCGCAATGGCATCAAAATCGCTACAGCCACAGGAACAACCTATGAAGACACGAATCTAGCAGCGGACACAACCTACAATTACCAAATCAAAGCAATCAGTAAAACGGGCGAACAATCCGCTTTTAGTAACCAGCTGAGCGTGAAAACCAATGCCAATGAAGAAACGGAAACACCCGGAGGCGGGGAGTCAGAATACCGTGTGTGGAAACTAGGTACTTTCTCTGCACCAGAAGTGTATACAAGCGGTGAAATCGTGAGCCATAAAGGCAGCAACTATGTTGTGATCAACACCCACTCAAATTACGGGGACACAACATGGTCTCCTGATCAAGCACCAACCTTGTTTCAGAAGCTGTAACCCTTGAATGAATCAGTAACGCAAGAGCAGTGCGGTGGCACTGCTCTTTTTGACTCTTTTATGAGGAAATGATTGAACCTTTGTTTGATTCGTGCAACCAATTGGACGAATTCGTTTGAGGAATGCAAAAACAGGTGCTGCTATGCATCATGCGTAGCAGCACCTGTTTTTTGTTCTTGATCAAGAATAGAAGAAACGGATCAAGATCCCACCTAAAATCAGCACGATCGCACCGCATAAACGGTTAGCCATTTGGGCAAAAGCAATCATTTCCATTCTATCAGAGGCAGACAATACAGCGATATTGCCTGTTCCCCCCATGGAGTTGTTGATCATACCGGCGCCAATTGCGGTTTCAACGGGGTACATCCCCAATACCATCCCGAAGAACCAGCTGGCAGCCCCCATAGATACGACACTGGTTAGGCAAAGCACGACAAATTGCCAAGTAAAGGCAGAAGCCAATGTTGACAGATCGATCAATGCCAAACCAATTCCCGCCAAGACCGCATGGGTCAAATTTGTCATCACAACATTGTTGAACATCACCACAGAATCTTCGAGTTTCTTAGGGACAATGTTCAAGGCTTTTAGAATAAAGACAATCACGATCATAAAGGCATACTCGTGAATTTTAGGGAAAAAGTCGCTTAAAATCGCACCAACGACCAACAGTGAGAAGGAAAACAGCATCCCGACCCCGATTTGTTGGGCATCAAGCGTTATTTTTGGTTTTTCTAATTCTTCTTTCGTGGCATTAATCAAGGTGCCATGGCCATTGTATTTGGTTTTAGCAAAGGCCTTTGCGATAAATAAAGCACCAATAATGGCAAGAATATTCCCGAAAGTAACTGCTGGCGCTAATTGAGAAAAGATGGCAGCTTGATTGCCGTTTGCCAAGCCATCAGCATAAATTTGTGAAAGTGGGGTGATTCCCGCACCCATCCCGCCAGACATCATTGGTAGAGAGACATACATCACCGAATCAGCAAAGCCATTGCCTAGCAGCATACCGACAAGGCCGACGGAGAAAAAGCCTACTACCATGGTGATTAAAGCAACGGGAATGAATTTCGTAGAAGCTTTCACCAACAAATTACGGTTCATCCCTAAAATCGAGCCGCAAATCAAAGCGGCAATATAGAAATCAAGAAAGCCAAAACCGCCCCCCATGAAGTCACTGACCGCGTCAATGACTTTCGTGGGTACGAGATGGAAGGAGGCTAAAAGGGTGGCACCAAGCAGGGTAAAAACTGACCCACCGCCAAGATAAGAATTCATGATCGGAAGTTTTTCCCCAATGAAATACAGCAGGTGTCCTAAGGCAACCAATAAAATGGTGATCCCAACCATATTTAATGGCAATTTGTCTAAGGCAATCGCACTGAATATGACAACCATGAAAAAGAGATACAAGGGAAGACTAATTCCCGAAATCGTCATCGTTTTTAATTTATTCATTTTTCAGACCTTCCTAGTATGTTGGATACCATTTAAGATTTTGGACAGCTTTTGCCATATCGGTTTCTTGCGCTTGGGCTAACCCTTGTTCTTTAGCTTTGTTGGCAACTGCTTCAGCCACTTTGATAGAAACGTCCGCAACGTATTCAAATGGTGGAAGAACAGGTGCACCGGGTTGGCTCAAATCAACCAAACCACTTAATGAGTGAGCAGCGGCACCAATCATTTCGTCGGTCAAGAGAGAGGCTTCTGAAGCCAACATACCTAACCCTAGACCAGGATAGATCAAGGCGTTGTTTGCTTGACCGATTTGGTAGTCGACCCCTTTGTATTGGATCGTTCCTGAAGGGACACCGGTTGCCACAAAGGCTTTTCCATCAGACCATTCGATTACTTGTTCAGCCGTTGCTTCTAATTTTTTGGTTGGATTCGAGATAGGGAATATCACTGGACGAGCAGTGTTTTCACACATCGCTTCCACAACTTCTTTGGTAAAGGCACCCGCATTGGTTGAAGTACCGACCAAAATCGTTGGTTTTGCGACTTTAATGACATTGATCAATTGCGTCATATCGCCAGCATTGGCAAAGTCAGCCCGTTTTTTGGCAAATGGTTTTTGTGCAGGAGTCAAATCGGACATATCATCGAACAAAAGCCCTTGTTTGTCAACCATAAAGAAATGATTGTAGGCTTCTTCTTCTGAAAGACCTTCGCTGACCATTTCGGCATGGACACGGCTGGCAATCCCGGCACCAGCGGAACCACCGCCATAACATAAGTAGATTTGATCCGTTAATTTTTCACCTGTAATATCTAATGCGCCGAAAATACCGCCCAGCACAACGATTCCCGTTCCTTGGATATCATCGTTAAAAGTTGGAATCGTTTGTTTGTATTTGTCCAAAATCGTTGCAGCATTTGAACGGCCAAAGTCTTCCCAATGCAAGTAAAGTTTAGGGAACAATGATTCTGCCGTTTGAACAAATTGATCGATGAATTGGTAGTAGGCATCACCGTAGACACGTTCTTGACGATTGCCTAGATACAAATGATCCTCTAACAATTCTTTACGGTTGGTCCCAGCATCGATCACGATTGGTAAAACAGAAGCAGGGTCAATCCCAGCAGCTGCTGTATAAATCATCAATTTACCGACAGAAATATCGACACCTTGGACACCCCAGTCACCAATCCCAAGAATTCCTTCAGCGTCAGTGGCTACGATCAAGCGAATGTCCCGATCGCCAGCGGCATTTTTCAACGTTTCTTCGATGTTTTCTGGATGATTGATATCTAAGTATGCTGCATATTGAGGATCAACGAATAGGCGGCTGTAATTTTCAATGGTATCAGCAATCGTTGGATCGTAGACGATCGGATTGAATTCAACGATATGTTGGTTGAACAAATAGTAGAACAATGTCCGATTGGTATTAAAAATCTCCATTAAAAAGTGACGTTTTTCAATGTCGGATTCTTTGGTGACATATTGTAAATAGGCTTGTTCTGCTTGTTCTTCGATCGTTTGTACGTGTGGGGGCAATAAACCGATCAGCCCTAGTTCTTTTCGTTCTTCTTGTGTAAACGCGGTTCCTTTGTTTAAAAATGGGTTATTTAAAATGTCATGTGCTTTCATTATGTTCCTCCAATGGATATATTTTGAGTACTCGTTCATTTCCATTAGCTACTTTAATCCTTGCATGGAATTATAGTCAACTATCGGTGGTATAATAAAAATTATTTATAACAAAACCGATGCGAGCTTGAATCGGCTAAGGGAGAAATCAGACGATGAATATACGAGATTTAGAATACTTTAACGCTTTGGCAGAGATGCTTTCTTTTACGCAAGTGGCGCATAAATTTGCTGTCAGTCAACCAACCGTCAGCTACGCTGTCAAACGCTTGGAAGAGCATTATGGCTGTGATTTGATCGCTCGAGAAGCCTCTCATCGCTCCATTTCATTGACCACGGAAGGAGAAATTTTGAAGGCTCATGCACAGTATATCTTAGATGAATTTGTGACCTTGGACCGAGCCATCGACCATGCCAAAAACAACCGGACCCACATCGGTTTGCCGCCGATCATTCGTTCCAAAGTCTTTTCAAAACTCTTAGATGAAAAAGAGATCATCCGCTTTATTTCGAATTTCCACTTAGTATCTGGGGGATCCAATGAATTACTTTCGAAACTATTGTCAGGAAAAATCGATTTTAGCTTGCTGGGCAGTGTCAATCCCCTCGTCCACCCGAATCTGCAGGTGAAATTATTGCACCAACAAGAGTTTTTTATCTTTGTGTCAAAAGAAAACCCATTGGCAGAAAAAAAGGAAATCTCATTCGAAGAAGCTGCCGAATATCCCTTTATCCTATTGGAAAAAGGCTATACCCATATGCGCGCCTTTCAGAATTTAAGTGAGAAATCAAAGAAGAAGCCAGAAGTCCCCTTTTATTTTTCAGACGTTCAGACGATTGGTCAGTTGGTCAGTTCCAATATCGGCATTACCCTGATGACGGAATTTCCCGTGTTTCAAGAAATGGAAGGCTTAGTGAAAATACCACTAGTCCCTGAAGATAAGGAAATCTTTTATATTCAATATGCCTATTTAAAGAGTGCGATGTTGAATCAAGAGGTCCAGAAGTTGATCAGGATCTTGGATGAGCTGTCTTGGGAGGATGAAGGGTGAGGAGTGGGGATTTCTTGAGGTAAGGTCGGAGAAAAATGGTGTAGGTATGTGTTCTTGAGGTAAGAAAAATCTTTCAAAGTAGATAAAACGAGGAAATGGTTCCTTTAAACGATGAAACGAGAAAAATTCCCCTTTACTTAGACCGTTCTTACCGCATGGAAAAACGCTGAAAACCTTGATAAATCTCGGTTTTTAGCGTGGATTTTTGGTATAATAGTAGGACAGTAAAGTTTGTGACGGTGGCTATCTTTTGAAAGGTGGTGGTGCTTATGAAAGTAAGTGTTCACTCTTTAGAAAGGAGAAGCCTTTTGTCTGTAGCTGAAGCATTAGGGCTAATGATTAGTTTCGGTTCTTTAATCGCAACGATTATCTTTGGCATCCTAACTGCAGCAAAAAACGACAAAAAAAAGTAACCAGTCACTAAACTTTGGCGAGTTGACTGATTACTAAAATAATATAAAACTTGCCACCGTCTTAAACGGTGCTGTAGGGGAGTTGTTCGCGCAACCCCTTTTTACACAGTAATTATAGCAAGATTTCGGTGAGATATCAATCATTGACGCTACAGACGTGCTATTGCACGTCTATTTTTTTGTCCTCCTAAGTGGTGGAGCCGACTGGAACGTGGAGGGTAAAAAAGATCGCTTTTCCTTTTTAAAAAAGGTCTAAGTACCACCATTGTTCTGCAATTTAACCATTCATTTTCTCGGTATTATTAATCTATCGGGTACTTAAAATATCTTTCATGTGCATGAAGAAACTGAATGAACAATGGAAAATACCAATAACGCCCTACAATCGGCGCTTATACTGGCTGCCTAGCTGGACAAAATGTGATTGCGGTGAGTTAGTAAAACAAGTTTATGTGAAAAAAGGGTATTTTTCTATCCTGATGGGCTTTTTAAGTAACGCTACGACGGTTGAGAATCTGCAATTTACGCAAAGAAAAGAAGAGTTAGGTATTTTTAAGGAGAACGAAGCAAAGGCAATCCTTGATGCCATACATGCACTATAAGATGAAGAGGATGTGATCCGCAAAACTTTTACAGATAGCGGTCATGTAGACTGGGTATCTGGAACGTATTTTGATTTTGAGATTGCAAAATTAACGTTTGAATAATTACTGAAGGAATGGTCAAAACCAATTAGAGGAGGAACAACAATGGATGATTTATTTCTAAATAAGGAACACATTTCTGGGCGCCATTTTTGGAGTTAGTAAAGAGTCTTATATAGGATTGAATAGTTTAATTAAGTCGGATAATCACTTAGTAAATATTCTAATAACCAAGGTCAATCCTTTTGAAATTATCAGTATAATCATACTCGCATATCTGTTTACAAAAAAATAGAAGGAAGTAAAAAAGATTTTACACTTATTATTTCTATATGGTATATCCTGGATTTGCTTATTCTTTACTTTTTTTCTAACTAAGAGGGGTTACTTTTCTGATGTTCCAAGATTACAAGAAAGAAATGCAAAAATTAATGCATTATTTTTTTTAACCTACTTTATTATTGTTATTATTAGTTTGATGTTCATAAACTTAGATCGGCCAGAAGTAGTAATGGGCGAAAATGATTTTTACTTTTTCACAAAAGTTTTTTTCAATAATTTCATTTTTTTTTATATTATGTAGCGGATGTGTTCTAAATAAGTATGTTACCTATGTTGTAATAATATCTAATGCTTATCTTCGAGGCATTAATACGCCGCTAATTATTATGTTACAAATGGGTGCAGTATCCGTTCTACTTCATGGAGGGATCGAGTTTTTTGGTTTTTTCTTGGGTGCACTTATTGGTTTGAAAAGTATTGAATATCATGTGGCAAACGTCAAAAATACAAAATTAATTTTATTATTAGGAATTATCGCTATTTTTCTAGGTGCATTGGTAGAAGCATATATCACCACTATTTTTAATGATTTAAATAAGGAGAATTACTATGCAGGAAATTTTGAAAGTAACAGATGTTAATTTTGAGAGGAGCGACTTTAGTCTCAACAACATAAGTTTTAAAATCTACAGTGGGGATATTGTTGGTTTGATAGGTGAAAATGGTGCAGGGAAAACAAATTTATTTAACGTAATATTTAAAAATTTAGAGCCGTCCAATGGAGAAATATCTTTTTTGGGCGATCAGCACACAAAAACAGACAAATCAGAAATGGCCATTATTCTAGACAAAAATCATTTCAACGCATCATTTACAGCTATTGATATAAACTCTATTTTTAGCAAAGTTTTTAAAAACTGGAACAAGGAGCTATTTTTTTCATACATAAAGGAATTCGACTTACCAAAAGATAAAAAAATTAACGATTATTCACATGGTATGAAAGTGAAATTAAATTTTGCCTATGCTTTGTTTCGAAAGCTCAAATTGTTGTTGCTGGATGAGGCAACTAATGGATTGGATCCCGTATTTAGAAATACATTACTATCTTATATATCAGGTTTTTCAAAGGAAACTGGATGTGCTGTGTTTATTCCTTAAGGAATAAGATTAAAATAATCTATGTTATCTCATTTTTGATCATATACTTTACTGCTGTTTTGATATTTAAAGAAACTGGGCTTATAATAGCTAATATTATTAGTATATTTTTTTCTGTATCGATTGTACTACCATTATTCACAGATGATCATAAAGACGATTGGTACTATTTTTCTACTACTTTGCCTATTAGATATACGGATATAGTCCTATCAAGATATACTGTTATGGGAGTTGTTCTAGCAACTATTTCACTATTCAATTTAATTGTAGATTCTATATTTTTACTTTTTTACAACCAATACTCAATTTTGGTATACTTAAGTGTTATAGGATTATCAATAGCTATTAGTGTAATATACACTTCCCTTTTAGTACCAGCGGTTTATTTAGCTGGAATAAACGGAAGCTCATTCGTTTTTCTGATACTGATTGTTATATTCATGTTAGTTCAAAACTTATTGAAAACTTCTATGATAAATGAAATATTTAAATTATCAAATTACATTCTCTTTTTCTGCTTGTTCTTAGTTTGTTTATTGTTTTTGCTTATATCGATATACCTATCTTTTAGAATTACAAAAAAGATGGTTAACCAATGACCAAATACAGATTAAAGGAGCTTTAACATGTATGATGTAAAGTCAAAAAAATTTTATTGTAACAGATGTAAGAAAGAAATAAGTACTTATGAAACATGTTGGACTAAATGGCAATTTCCTCCCAAAATCAATAGCGCTCAAGAAAAATCCCTCAAGGCTTTAGAGAATCAAAATGCATCTATCTTATGTTTAAAGTGCGCCAACGATATTTTCTCTGAACCGTTTTAAAAAGTTGAAGTATTTATACTTCCCGTTATTAGTCACCAAATAAGATGTATTTCAGGATAAAAAAGGTGTCAGAAACTTAATAGTTTTTAATCCTTTTTTTATCCCTCGTTTAAGGGGACACTGGAACATCCGTATAGAAAATAGCGGTAGTTTTTGGGAATGATTATTCAGAATCATTTTGACAATGACTTTTTGAAACTATAAAACATTGTTATAATAAGATTTTATAACTTATTTTACTGATTGCCAAAAACTAATTTTTTTAGAATCTATGCTACTTTCCTTATTGCTCATTTCTGCATGAATGTTTCAGTGGCCCTTATATAGACAAATTTATAACAAGAAAAGTCTATTCTGAAAAACACTATATAATAAATATATACAGTTATAGTGTTTTATCATGAAAGGATGATTCATATGGTTTTTGAGCGGAAATGTTACGGTGACCAAGGGAAAGTACCTGTTACACCGTATAATCAACGATGGTATTGGCCACCTGATTGGATAGAATGCGATTGTGGTGATCTAGAAAAAATTACGGTAAGGAAAGGAAATTCTTTTTACTCAAATGGACATTATCTATGCAAAACTTGTGACCGAGAGTATCGAAAAATTGATGGTACTAATCGATTTGTTTTAGTGAGAGATAAGGTAAATTAAAAAATTTATTAATCCATGTATTCTTAGAGCATTGCTAATAGTGCAGTGTTTTTTTTATGAAGATGATGCAACTACTTTATAAAATTTACCTAATAATGTATTTCCCTTCTATATCAGTAATCGTTTACAGTATTGTTTTATTACATCTTCAAACTGTTATCTAGACTAAGACATGTTTTTTTTATATAATCAAGATAATTAATTACTTGAGGGGTTTAATAATGAAAAAGAACTATCAAAAATTATTTTTGTCAGTGTAATAATGGTCTCAACTTTGTTGATAATCAGATTCCAAAAAAAGAAGTTAGCTACCTTCCAGTTCATTATTTTACAGAAGTTATTACAGATAATAAACAAGAACTAATTGATAGATCGAATATAAACAAAGTCTCAATTGCTGATAAACAATTAATTGTAGAACTGAAAAATGAATTGAACAACTATGATGAAGTATCATATTTACTCGATGGAAATGATGATGAACTAACGTTGTCACTTTATATTAATCAAAATAATAATAGAAGTAATAATTCTCAGAGTCACAGTAAATCAACCTTAGTTTTGCCATTAACTAACAACATTGAATCTGGTATCAATATAGTGAATATATAAGCTAATAATTAATAAGAGAGCTGAATCGATTCGAAAAGAGTAACAAGGATGATTTTGAATTTTAAATTATTAGATTAGGTGAGTGAGGGATATAATATAATGATTATTTATATAGTATGTTATTGGGTGTTACTCATTGCTTGTGGTGTACTAATTAGACAAAATGAAAAAGGAAATAAACAAATTTACCAAAAAATTGCAAATGAGTTTGGCTCAATGTCTTTAAAAGAGGCTGAAGGATTGTTAAAAAAACAAACCAATTATTTTTTTAAAGAAAATCCTAAAACTGGTTTTTTCTTGCGTCACCTAGCGTATTTTTTTCAATTCATATTCATACTCCTATATTTTTTTACGCCATTCTTATCAATGGTGTACTGGTTAAGTGTCCTTTTTATTTTTTTTCAGTTAACTCTTATAGCGGATATTATAGCTATTTTATATGTAAAAAAAGTATATTCGAAGAACGAAATTGAATTGTTTTGGAAAGAATATTTAGACAATCATCCTACAAACTTATTGAAAGTAGCGTTAGATAATGGATATTACACACCTAAGTCAAATGTCCTATTAATTAATCGTTCTATATTGTTACTTGTTTTTTCAGCTACTGTAGCGTTAATCCAATTCTTCTATCACAACTTTGGTGTATGAGAAAATGACTTAGGTTTTTTTAGGGTGTTTATAATGCTGGTGTATGTATAGAATCATATAGTATACATTGAAGCGAAAAAGCACTTTGGTTTCTTCTAATAAGAATGATAGATAGAAAATCTTCTATTAACAAATTTTCTTGAGAAATGAGGGAGGGCAAAAACTTGGAAGTTTTTGCATCTCCTTTAATTATTTACAGATACTTATAATTTCTGGTTTGATAGTATTTAGAAGATATCAGAATGCACAGCAACTATTGTTGTAAAGAAGGATTCGGTAGTATGTTTCAGGCAAATCGCCAGAAATTGCCATAAAATCCCCTCTATTCTACTCTCTTTTTCAAGAATTCCTGTTAAATGATAGGTTTTATGTCAAAATGAAAGGTAGAAATGGATGAGGAGTGGTTGAAATGAAAGAAACGATATTAGCAATGAAGCTGAAAGAATATAGAGAAAAAAACAAGCTAACGCAAAGTAGGCTAGCAGAATTATTAGAAGTAAGTGACAAGACGATCTCAAAATGGGAGTTAGGTGCTACGTACCCTAGCAAAAAAAATATGATCAAAATAGCCGAAGAATTGGATATCTCATTAGAAACATTACTTTTGGAAGAAACTAAGAAAGACAATGAGGATTTAAAAGTAAGTATCAAGTATGGGGTGATTAGTTTTTGCTTGATCTTTTTTGTCACGATGATCATAACTTCGTTCAATCAAGACTTCAGCAGGATTATGAATCTTTCTATTCAAGAAAAATTTGGGGTACTTTTAACCACCGCTTTAAAACTATTGAGTATCTCGGTGCCGCCAGCGATTATCATTGGCTCCGTGTTTTATTTTTATATCTTTCCTAAAAATAAAAAAGAGTACTAACCATTTCCTCGATTTCGACAGAAATGGTAGATTAGGGTATAGGAATCAAGTCATGGACAGGAAAACGGCATTTTAGATAAAAAAGAGTGCGCAGTCTGGCTAGTGTGAAAAGCGCGTAAGTTTTACAAGAAGGAGAGAGCAGGATGGGATTCTTTGGTAAAAAAAAAGAAGTCAGAAATTTAACGAAGGAAGAAGCAGCAGAAATCAAAGAAGAAATGGCACGACAAATGTTTCAAAAAACGAAAATGATATTGGCATGGTTAAGAAAATCAAAGACCTGACAAATATGAGTACAGGACAAGCGAAAGAGCTATTCCTGAAATTCAGGGATGAGCTAACCGAGAGATAGCGGATAGGGAATCAGCCAACAACAGTCTTTCAAATGGGAGCCAGATTCGCTTCATTGACAGCTTATGCGGTTGAAAAGGATGTTGTAATCTGGTCAGTTAGTTTTATAAAACTCGGTTACGCCGTAGCACTTCTATTACAATCAAGATTTTTTTCTTCTACTGGAGGGCACAACGATGTCGAAAGATTTAAAAAAGGTTTACAGTATTACGGTTATTCAGGTAGTGATTTACGTGATTGCGTTCGCCATGGCTTTTCTTAATCGTGGGATCTCACCGAACTGGCCCTTCTACTTGGTCCTAGTAGGAATATTAGGAGGATTTTTTATCCCCCAAAAATATCGCTCCCAATTTTCTTCGACTGCTTCGAGTATTTTTTTAAAGAGCCGTACGAGACGTACAGAAAATATAATCGAACTGACCGTCACTTGTTTCGTCATTTTTCTGGTTATTTATTTAAATCTTGTCTAGAGGGGGTGTGACTATGAATACTATCAAAAAGAAGCGGTGGTTAGGATTGGTGGGTCTTTATTTACTTTTGGCTATAGTGTCCTCACTTATACGACAAGTGAAGTACTATGGCATAACGGCGATACTTATGATCATTCTCACTTTCATCGTACTGGTCATTTTATGGGGGTCTTTGCTTCATCACAACGTTATTCGTGTCACTTGGACAAGTATGACTTATGAACCAAATCTTCATAAAAGTGAACGGGTGTTTTTATTTAGCCTCGTTACTTTAGTAGCGCCGGTTCTTAGATTTCATGACCTGACTGTCTATGACCTAATCGTTTCTGTTGTAGCTATATTGGTAGGGATAGTTGGTTTTGTAATAAATGAGCATCGATTAAATCGGAAAAAACAAACGCTATAGTAGAATTTTTCATTTGATCTCAGAAGTGACCGTTTTTATGCGGTCGCTTTTTTAATGAAATAAATGATCTTTTAAGCGCAATGAAAATAAATCAGATCACGGTGATCCGCACCGTGTTTTCTTTATTTTGAAACGCTTTTTATAGAAACATGCAGAATTCTCTAGTCTTCAACAACAACGGCTGTTCCGCTGGCTGTCACCACAATTAACATTATATCTGAATTTACAAATTGATTGTAGCTGATATGCGTATTGACTATGGCGTTTGCCGATAAGCGATACGCTTGTTGTTCCAACTCCGCGAGAGCCAACTTTCTTCCTTTAGAATATTCATCAGAATAGGTAGTAGATTTTCCACCAAATATCCCTTTTATCCCACTTATGGCGTCCTTTACGATGTTTACGGAAATCACTTGTTCATTAAAAATAGCTCCTTTTACTTCACTGATTTTTTGGTCTGCAATGGTCTCGGTTGTTACTAAATACATAATAGATTCCTTCTTTCACAATTTCATTTCTACAGTAAAAATAGTGGCGCTGTTATAGGCTAATGAGCAATAGACGTTTTCAAAAAATAAGAGTTGATTTTGAGAAATATTTCTGACAGACAGCAGTTTGTCAGTTAAAAAAAGGTCGATATTTTGTTTGATACAATCTTCCGTCTCCACGATAAAACTCATACTTGCATAAGTCCCTTTAGTAAAAGCAAATTCCCCTTCTTCCTTTTTACTTTCAAGACAAGGGATATCTTCATTTTCACGATGAACATAAAAAATTTGATCTAGAGAGGATAGATTCATATTATTGGCTTTTATCAAATCCACCTCGCCATTTTCCACAACTGATTCTGGAAAAGAATGAAAATAACGATCGGATCTCTCGAAGAAACTTATTTCGTTTAACTTGTAGGAATTTTGGGCTTCGATAACGGCGTGTACGGTATTTTTTATAGCCAGCAATTCATCGATCTTTTTTTGGATCGTTTGTTCGGCTTCAGTAAAAAAAGGTGCCATGTTTGATTGGGTCAAAATGGTTTTGATGGAACGAAGCGAGTAACCAATATTTTTAAAAACGAGAATCTGATAGAGTTTGTAGACATTTTCTTCATCAAAGAAAAAATACCCGTTTTCATTCCGTTCCTTTGGTGTGAGCAATTCGATATCAATATAGTGTCGAATGGTGTGTTTCGAAATAGAAAACAATGATGCTAGTTCACTTGTTGTAAGTAATTTCATAAGTAGCCTCCTGAGGATAAGTATATCGTGTCGGGTAACCACACAGTCAATAGCTTATGAAAAAATATGGAATATATCTTCTTCTAAAACACAATTCTCGTACACTGTTATACCAAAATGTCAGTTCTCTAGTGAGAAGCATCCAAAGTCTGCAGTTCTAATATTTTAGTTCCATGAAAAAAATAGAAATTCCTATGCACAAAAAAAAAGGATAATAGAAAAAGTACGTTTATAGTTTTGGATTATATAATTATAAGGATGAGATGGTTAAGATGAAGAAATAATAGATAGTAAGCCTCCCTTGAATTGTAGGTTACGCACTTGTGATATAGACATTATAAATCATAGCATTTAGCAAATAATTTTATGTAATAACCGTTGTTAGGTGTTTTTTTTTAATAAATTAAAACGCGTAGTTTAATGCTAAGATGCCGTTTGTTAAATCGAAATGAGGAGAAAAAATGAAAAATAAACATATGCACCTTTTTTTAGTTGGATTATTGTTTGGGTCAATTGTAATGAATCCAGTACAAGCATTAACAGATACGCTCGGAATAGCACCTGCTCAGGAACAAGAAGCTGCCAATCTTTTATCGGAACCTTTGAACAGCTTTGAAAAAAGTGAAAATCAGGAACCGTCGCCTGATAACAAAGATGTATTTTCTGAAAGTGAAGCTAAGGAAAACCTTTTGGAGAATGAAACGTCAAGCAGTCTAGAAGATGATGCTGCTATGAATGAGGAGCAATCGGATAACAGTAAAGAACTATCTGAAAGCCAGTCATCTGAATCCAATACGAGTGAAAGTATGAAAGATAATGCTGACCAGAATCAAATACATAAAAAAGACTCAAAGATGCTTATGGCTCCAATGGAAGCTTCAGAAACGTTCACTTATGATTTAACAGTCGAATATGATCCTCTTAAGTTTAAATCTTTGGTAATCGATTTACCCATTCCTGAAAAATATATACAGGATGAACTATATTTTCGTCTTCTGTTAGGTGGAGATGACGGAAATTTTTACGAGTACAAATCGGATCAGCAATATTTCATGACAGGTTCATCACATAGCAATCCAGTAATAGGAGTGAACACTTTACAAATGTCATGGAGTAATTTCACTCAAGGTTGGAGCCCTGATGATTATGAATATTTTGGGTTTACTGTGGTTATTCATTACAAAGATGCTAACGGGAATGACCTATTTACAGCTGCATACAATATCCGTTTTACAAACAGCCACTTAACTATTCAGTATGTAGATGAATCAGGTCATGAAATCTACCCTTCACGTCGAATTGATGATAGTAGAAATCAGCCCTATAACGTTTCAACTAGCGACTATATTCCACAAATTCCAGGATATGAGCTAGACACAAGTAAGTTGCCTTCTAATGCTATTGGAGTATTTCAACGTGGTGAATTTACTGTTACCTATGTTTATCAGAAAGCGCAAATTGATTATACCGATATTTTGATTAAAGATAGTACTATTCATACACAAGACACATGGTCACCGATTGATAACTTTATCGAGGCTTCATCAAAAGAAGGGAAACAGCTAACTTATGAGGAATTTTTGGCAAACGGCGGGATTGTCTCTGGTACAGTAGACACACAGACAGCGGGTACTTATACGGTTAGTTATACTCTCAATAATCTAACCAAGGATGCAACAATAGTTGTTAAGCCTCGGCTGACCGCCATAAATGTCTCTGACTCAACAATCTATGTGGGTGATCCATGGGAAGCAGAGGATAATTTTGAGAGTGCATTAGACAAAGATGGCAACGATGTTGATTTTTCAGCCCTAACGGTCGATGCCAGTAAAGCAGATACGAGTAAAGCCGGCAGTTTTGACGTCACGTATACGTACGATGGTGTAACCAGTACAGCGATTGTTACGGTCAAAGAAAAACAAACTGCGGTGAACGTCCATGATTCAACGATCTACGTGGGGGATAGCTGGGAAGCAGAGGATAACTTCGATAGTGCGTTGGATAAAGATGGTAATCCGATAGATTTCCAAGAACTGACGGTCGATGCTAGTAAAGCAGAAACAAATAAAGCAGGTACTTTTGAAGTCACCTATACGTACGATGGTGTAACGAGTACAGCGATCATTACGGTCAAAGAAAAAATGACAGCCGTCAACGTCCATGATTCCACGATTTATGTGGGTGATTCATGGCAAGCAGAAGATAATTTCGATAGTGCGTTAGATAAAGATGGTAACGACGTTGCACTTTCAGATCTGACGGTCGATGCTAGTAAAGCCGACACGAGTAAAGCAGGGACCTTTGAAGTCAAGTACACGTATGATGGTGTAACGAGTACAGCGATTGTTACAGTCAAAGAAAAAATGACAGCCGTCAATGTCCACGATTCAACGATCTACGTGGGGGATAACTGGGAAGCAGAAGATAATTTCGATAGTGCGTTAGACAAAGATGGCAACGATGTTGATTTTTCAGCTTTAACGGTCGATGCTAGTAAAGCCGACACGAGTAAAGCAGGCAGCTTTAAAGTTACCTATACGTATGATGGTGTAACGAGTACAGCGATTGTCACAGTTAAAGAAAAAATGACAGCCGTCAACGTCCATGATTCTACGATTTATGTGGGAGATAATTGGGAAGCAGAAGATAACTTCGACAGTGCGTTAGATAAAGATGGCAACGATGTTGCACTTTCAGATCTGACGGTCGATGCCAGTAAAGCAGATACGAGTAAAGCAGGCAGCTTTAAAGTCACGTATACGTATGATGGTGAAACGAGTACAGCGACTATCACGGTCAAAGAAAAAATGACAGCCGTCAACGTCCATGATTCTACGATTTATGTGGGAGACAATTGGGAAGCAGAAGATAATTTCGATAGTGCGTTAGATAAAGATGGTAATCCGGTAGATTTCCAAGATCTTGCAGTTGATGCCAGTCAAGCAGATACGAGTAAAGCAGGCAGCTTTGAAGTCACCTATACGTATGATGGTGTAACGAGTACAGCGATTGTTACGGTCAAAGAAAAAATGACCGCCGTCAACGTCCATGATTCTACGATTTATGTGGGAGACAATTGGGAAGCAGAAGATAATTTTGATAGTGCGTTAGATAAAGATGGTAATTCAGTAGATTTCCAAGATCTGACGGTTGATGCGAGTCAAGCAGATACAAGTAAAGCAGGCAGCTTTGAAGTCACCTATACGTATGATGGTGTAACGAGTACAGCGACTATCACGGTCAAAGAGAAAATGACAGCCGTCAACGTCCATGATTCTATGATCTATGTGGGAGACAATTGGGAAGCAGAAGATAACTTCGACAGTGCGTTAGATAAAGATGGCAACGACGTTGCACTTTCAGATCTGACGGTCGATGCTAGTAAAGCCGACACGAGTAAAGCAGGGAGCTTTGAAGTCACCTATACGTACGATGGTATAACCAGTAAAGCGATCATTACAGTCAAAGAAAAAATGACCGCCGTCAACGTCCATGATTCTACGATTTATGTGGGAGACAATTGGGAAGCAGAAGATAATTTCGATAGTGCGTTAGACAAAGATGGCAACGACGTTGCACTTTCAGATCTGACGGTCGATGCTAGTAAAGCCGACACGAGTAAAGCAGGCAGCTTTGAAGTTACCTATACGTATGATGGTATAACCAGTAAAGCGATCGTGACAGTCAAAGAGAAAATGACAGCCGTCAATGTCCACGATTCCACGATTTATGTGGGTGATTCATGGCAAGCAGAAGATAATTTCGATAGTGCATTAGATAAAGACGGTAATTCAGTAGATTTCCAAGATCTAACGGTGGATACGAGTAAAGCTGATACGAGTAAAGCAGGCAGCTTTGAAGTTACCTACACGTATGATGGTGTAACCAGTAAAGCGATTGTTACAGTCAAAGAAAAAATGACAGCCGTCAATGTCCACGATTCCACGATCTACGTGGGGGATAACTGGCAAGCAGAAGATAATTTCGATAGTGCGTTAGATAAAGATGGCAACGACGTTGATTTTTCAGCCCTAACGGTCGATGCCAGTAAAGCCGACACGAGTAAAGCAGGCATCTTTGAAGTCACATACACGTATGATGGTGTAACGAGTACAGCGATCATTACGGTTAAAGAGAAAATGACAGCCATCAATGTCCATGATTCCACGATTTATGTGGGAGATAAATGGACGGCAAAAGAAAATTTTGACAATGCATTAGACAAAGCAGGAAAGAAAGTCGTGTACGAAGACTTGACAGTAGACGCCAGTCAAGTTGATCCGAGCAAAGCAGGTAGCTATGAAGTATCGTATAGTTATGATGGAATTACGGTAACGGCTACAGTCACAGTAAAAGAAAAACCTAGCCAAGAAAAACCTGCAGATGATTCAACGCATGCGACACCAGAACAAGAGAAAGAGAATCAGAAAAAAACAACTCCTGATAGTAAGAAACAGGTAACACTTCCTAAAACAAATGAAAATAAATCAGTAGTTGAATTAGTAGCAGGTGTCATAATTGTGCTTCTGACAGGTGTAATTTTCTTTTGGAAAAAAAGAAAAGTGAATAAAGAGTAAGATCTAAAAAAATAAAGTATGCGGGATTTATTTCCGGGTACTTTATTTTATTTAAAAAAGACTTCAGCCAAGCTTCTCTTTCTTGATAGGTAAGAGATGGAAACCTTCACAGAGACCATGTAGATTACACAAAATCAACTCCCGAACAACAGAATATAGATGATGAATCTATTAAATTTACTGTTCAGAAATGACTTTTACGAATTTCTTTATGCAATTTTTTAGAAATTATTCGATACAGTGTACGGGACTATAATACCCTGGATTTTATTACATTTCTTGTATAATTTATTCGCTTTATTACTCTCTCTAACATGGAAAGAAGCTAATCAAAGGATCGTTTCTTATAATTAGCTTCTTTTTTATTACTTAGCTATTGTGGAGAGATACCATTTTATTTACTTATCCTAGATAGTTTTCTTATCTTAACTTTTTGTTTATCTGATTTTTTTATAACGATAACCAAGAGTCTCTTGGCATAATACCAATTTTGACTCCGATACTATTTTCATCAAAAATAGTAGAGCAGGCTCCTGATAGAATCGTTTCTTCTGGAAAGCTAACAATTGTGGATGTCCGTGCCGCCAGAAGAGCTATGGATAGATTTTTCATGTAAATTTATTTCATAGAGGAACATATCTTCTTATATGGAGGATGTTAGGAAGGTACTGACACTATTCTCATCAAAGAGAGGGACACCTTTCAATAACTAATTATATTAAGTAGGAATTTTCGTAAGTAGATTAGCGTACTTAATAAAATCATGCCTCCCTAAAATCACCCTTCGATTAACTCTACCAACACATCAGCTGTTTCTTGCGGATGGCTGATTGGAAAATGATGACCCAATGGCAGATCGACTATTTTAGTCGTTTCTCTTGGCGGTAAATAGCTTTTATCCTCGGTTCCCCATATGATCGGAATTGAAGGGTCTATTCTTTGGTGAAGGGTCATTTCTTTTAACAACCGATTTAGTTGAAGTGTTGTGTTGACTATCCGTGAAGAACGAACACTCTTCTTCACTCTTTTTAAATATTCACTAGAAGAGGCTGCTTCGTCTATCAGCAGTCCTTTTTTTGTGAAATAGGCGAGTAATTGTCGTTCAGATGCATGCTTTAAAGCTAGTTTACTGAGCCATGTTGCAGGGACCGAATCGGTTTTGTGAATAGGTGGTTGTAAAAGAATCAGTTGATCGTTCTCTGAAAAGAAGCGCTGTTCAGCGGCTGTTAATAACAAGGCGGCACCAAAAGAATGGCCGATAAAGACAGAGCCGTCAGGCAGGATATTCTTTAGTGAGCGTATCAACTCAAGATATGGTGTCAACAGCTGTTGCTTTTTAATAAACGGAGATCTTCCGAATCCTGGTAAATCTGCAATGATAATTTTTCTGCCTGTTTGCTTATTCAATGCTAGTCCCAGTTGAAAGAGATCGGTACCATCGCTAAATAAGCCATGCAAAAGCACGAGAGGAGTAGCAGAGCCCTCCAATTGATAGACCGTCGCTTCGTCGACAGCTATGCGTGTGTAGGGTGTTAGGCTTTCTTCCCCATAGGTCAAGCGAAAATCAATGTCAGCTACTGCTAGCGGGATGTTTGATGCTGCTATTTTTTTAATCAGTTCCGATTCAAAATCGCGTTTTGTCAGCCGATTGTCAAAGGTTCTATTGGTTAAAAAGTTTAAACTGCTTTCAGGAATACCCGTTAATTTGCTTCCGCCAGCTGCCATAACGAACTTGAGTAAACCAAAAGGAACGCTCAGACGAGGTTTGCTTCGATTAAGACTTTCAGAAATCAGTCCCATCAGTTGAACGATCTCTTTATCGGCGTGTTTATCGGCAACAAGGGGATACGTCATTTCGTCTTTTGTCTCATTGAATATGGTTTTGACAATAAATTGAGCGAGTACATTTTTATTGATCAACGGCAGTCGATAGTCGGTTCCTCCGGGGATAACAGGTAAGGCTCCACTTCGGATTATTTTTATAAATAAGCCAAAGCCTTCGAGTTGTTCGGTGCTGCCTGTTTGCTCATCACCGATGACGGTTGGCGGATTGATTACTGCTAAAGGAATATGGTGCTTTTTCGCTTCTTGTCGAATATAAATATCAGATAAAAACTTCATCTGCTCATAGGGCGGGGTTCCAAGTAACGCTGGATGCACCTCTTTGAATACATCCGTCGTTTCCCAGACAGAAGAATCATCCGTGAATGGGCTCATGTATCCAGCTACGTGGATGATTTTTTTTAATTTGTTTCTCTTGTTGATTTCTTTTGCAAGGGTCATGAGGTTTTTGCTACCTTCTAAAAAGGAGCGCTTCGCGGCTGCTTCTGATAAGGTGATATCCATCGGACCGCCGCAGTGAAGAATCATGTTGCAGTTCATCGCTCGTTCTTGGTCGATCGCATTTAAGCCTAAGTTCTCTTTTGTTAAATCGCCTGTTACCAACACTATTTTTTCAGAGGCTAATGCTTTCAATGGTCTTGCTTTTGCTGGATTTCTGACAATTAATGTTAAGAAAACATCTTCCATTGCGAGTTGTTTGACGACTTCTTTGCCAATAAACCCAGTTGCCCCGATAATTAAAATATTCATTATTTTCTCCTTTTTAGAACTGTTCAGTCCTATTTTAATGTAAAAAAATTACTCTTAAACGAGTAATTCAAATAAATTTTTGGCTGTAGTAGTGAGATACTGACTCTCTTTTTTTACTTCTGCTAAAAAGAGTGCCCCTTCAAGGTTATTCACAAAAATCTCCGCCGTTTCTTTGACGTTGATGTCTTCACGAAATGCTTTAGTATTTATTCCTTCTTGAATCAATCCCTCGCAGATACGCGTTAAATAATCAAAAAAATGATTGATTTTTTCTTGGACCAGCCGATCATTTTTCGGTGCTTGCATAATGAAAGTAATGAAGGGACAGCTGCCTTGATAGTCCCGCTCTTCAATTTCTTCAGCTAAACTTTCTAGAAAGGTCAGCATTTTTTCTTCCAAAGTTAGATCAGTCTGTTTCAAAATGTCTGCTAGTTTTTCTCGGTATACAGTGATCCAAAAATCAATCACTGCTAGTAATAATTCCTCCTTACTTGAGAAGTGGTAATAGACATTTGATTTTGACACACCGCTTTGTTGCACGACCTCATCCATACTGGTATACGTGTAGCCGACTTTGAGAAAAAGACTGGCGGCTGTTTCGATCACTCTGTTTTTATTTGAATGTTTATAATTTGTCATAATAGAACTATATAGTACTAATTGAATCTTGTCAATTTTTTGTTGACCGATTGATTCATTTTCTTTTTATTGTTGTAAAATTAATGTTAAAAAATATTTTAAGGTTCTTTTTTTAATGATTGGTATGTATAATAAGAACATACAGTAAGAAAGTGTATGCTGAAAAGAGGACCCTTATGAAAAAATTTGCAATTGGCTGTTTTGGGATCAGCCTTTTTATGACGATCGTTGGC
The DNA here is from genome assembly GCF_058135755.1 of Enterococcus sp. R12. NCBI lineage: Bacteria > Bacillati > Bacillota > Bacilli > Lactobacillales > Enterococcaceae > Enterococcus > Enterococcus sp. R12. The sequence continues at coordinate 3,371,211 of NZ_CM176874.1, read as the reverse complement.
CTTTTTTTACAGACGATTTTGATCCCTATTCAAGATTTCGACACAATCAGCAAAGAAGAACTTAAGAATATCCAACTTGATCTTGCTATTAATTATCCATTAGGAACTGGTATGCTCTATATCGGGCTTCCTTTGTTAGTATGCTCGAGTGGTTATTTGGTTTTTTGTTATTTTAGAGATAGGAAGAACTGAAGCTTATCTTGAAAAAATGCTTAAGAGGAACGCAATATAATATGATGTATGTTTGTATTTAAATGAAAAGGTAAATATTGTTTGTTTGGATCTGTAATGTTTGAGGAAATACTAACTAATTAAGGAAGTGCTTTATGAAAATAAATGATGTTTTGCATAGACGCCAGTATACGATTAATTTATCTTCTAATACTCCACCGCTTGATTTAGCTTCTTTAAGTAATATGGGGGTCTGGAGTAATCCAAAAGAGAAACATTATATATTGACTTTGACACACAATGACGATCCCATTAACGATTCTTCTATGTTTGAGAAAATTTTTGAGGAGCGTACTGGATTACAGTCAAAAGATTTTATATATGAAGCAAAACATGGACCGATGACCCTACAACGTGCTGTTGATTCGACTTGGTTTTGAAAATATAGAGTTTTTTGAATAGATGCAATAGCACAATGCATGAAATCATGGTATTGAGATTATTTTGAAGGAATTGAAAATAATGAATTTTTTTAGGGAAGCAGGTCTGAATAGCTATGAACAATCACGAAAAGAATCGAAAACAACATTCAATTAGCAATCTATCTAGTAATTCCTTTAACGTAGTGAATACAAAATCTGATCCTTCACAAACTGGATCACCAATACCTTTTCAAAATGGCGACTTTTCATCAGTTGATCGAAACATTCATTCTTCAAAAACAGTCGCTGAAATGCTTTGTTTCTATTTAGCAGGTAGTATTATTGCGGCAATTGGGTGTTATTTGTATATTAAGCTGCCCTTATTTGCTAATTTACTGGAGAATACGATTTTATCTTTTGCTATTACTTTTGGGATTATCATCCTAAGCTTTGTTTTGTCTCATTTTATAACGAAAGTACTTACTGCTCATATCAGAAATAAATGACCAATATGAAATGAATTGTGAGGATAAATAGATGTATTCAAATTACCAGAAGCTGCCGCACTATTTAAAAAAGTGGTATGCATTATTTTATATTTTACCATTGATTCTTCTTTTATTTGTTAATGGCTGGACAGAGTGGTTAACGTTTCCTATAACAGTAGGAATCCTATTTATTCTTTATGGAATAAGTTGTTTTTTTGCTACCAAGGCGTCTTATGGTAAAAAAGAATGGTTTGTTTTAGATGGTATCTCTTTTGGGATTGTGTTGATCGGTCTTTTTATCATTTTCAGTTAATAGATAGAAAGGATGGGTTTTTTATGCAGGAACAATTGGGGGAATCTCTTGATTACATGTTGTCTATCCTTGTGCTGTGTTGGAAGCTGTTATGTTCATTTAAAGATTACTATTTCTTGACGATAGCCATAAGCGTAAAATAAATCTATGGTACCGTAGAAATGTGCGTAGAACTTCTAAAGTTTGATTGGCTGAAGCTAATTTGAGAGGCCAGATAAACGTTTTAGGCTTGTTGTTTTGCACAGTTCTTATCTACGAATGACTGTCCTTCGTCATTTTGTAGGTCATCATTTAGGTCCCACTATTAATATGAAAGGCAGTTACTTGATCAGTGCAGATTCACTAGTCGGAGTTATAAAAACAGTTTCATTTTTACAAAGAAAAGTGACGACCTACCATTCAGTAAGAAACAATACAAGTCCGCCTCCTTTTGCAAGGGGAACGGACTTGTATTGTTTTCCCTATTAGTTTTCAGTATCTAACATCCGATTCATAAACCATTCCACTTGTTGGGGGGCATCGTGGTCAAAGAATGCGGACTCTTTTTTATCTAAAGCGGCTATTTTTTCAATGTCTTCCTGGGAAAGCTCAAAGTCAAAAATAGCAATGTTTTCAGCCATCCGTTCTGGACGAACTGTTTTTGCTAAAGCGACAATCCCTCTTTGCATCAACCAGCGAAGAACAACTTGACCAACCGTTTTGCCATATTGCTTGCCAATTTCTGCTAATGTCGGATTGGTAAATAGGTCATGGCGTCCTTCTGCAAAGGGAGCCCAAGCTTCAACTTGGACGTCATATTTTTCATGCCATTCCTGATCTTCCGCTCGTTGATTCCAAGGGTTCACTTCGATTTGATTGATTTGAGGTTTCACCTCATTCAAGCCGACAAACTCGATCATCTTAGCTGATTTGAAATTTGAAACGCCAATTGCACGTAATTTTCCTGTTTTTTGAGCAGCAACCATTGAGCGCCAAGCACCATAAATATCTCCATATGGTTGGTGAATAAGGTAGAGATCAAGATAAGTTAATCCCATTGTTTCAAGCGAATGTTCAATCGTTTCTTTTGCTTTATCTTCGGAAGCTTGGAGAATAAATAATTTAGAGGTAACAAAAAGTTCTTCTCGAGTGACTAGACCTTCAGTGATGGCGCGCTTGATTCCCTCGCCTGTTTCTGTTTCATTTCCATAAATAGAAGCAGTGTCGATCAGTCGATACCCAGCTTTGATTGCTTGGTAAACAGCTTCGGCTGTTTCTTCCAAAGGAATTTGATAAACGCCAAAGCCTAGTTGCGGCATGGTGACACCATTATTGAGTGTGATTGTTTGCATAGTGTTTCCTCCTCTAATTTTCATTGCATGTTCTATCCTAAACCTTGGAGTTAAGTCCATAGCAAGTGAAAGATGTTACTTTTTTCGTTCCCATAATTTTTCCACTTTATCAGGGGTCATATTTCCTGCTTTAAATTTTGCGATATGCTCATCATACGTTTCTATCTTATAAATAAGTAGGTCTCTTACTTCCTGCATTGCTGCTAACTTTTTCTCTAATTCTTCGAGTTGATCGGCTAAAATCTGTTTCTGAGCTTTTTCGACATTTTGACTTTCACGTACTTGCGCCAATTGAGCAAATTCAATTAGCGATTCGATGGACAATCCTGCATTTCGTAAATGTTTTGCTAAATAGATCCAGTTTAGATCATTTGTTGTGTACACCCGATAGCCACTCTCATTGCGTTGGACAGGTGGAATCACACCGACTCGTTCATAATAGCGCAATGTGTCTACGCTCAAATCAAACATTTCCGCTGCTTTTTTTATATTCATCGTTGGTTCTCCTTATCTTTTCTATAAGTAATCATAAACCCTGAAGTGGACTCTAGGGCAAGTGGTTTAAAATCGTTTGTTTAAAAGAATATATTTTGTTCGTTATGGCGACTATTCGGGAAGAAAAAGCTACAAGCATTTTTATTTCAACAGAATGATTTTAAGAAATCATTAGTATTGAAAGCTTCTTTTTGGTGTGTTTCAAAGCATATCCTGCTCTCTTAGTATTCCGAAATACATACCTAGATTATTGTTTTGTTATCTATATGAGCAAGGCATTTTTCATCCATAGATTTTAAATAAATTCATCTCATGTTATGATGATGATGAAAAATTTTAACTTGGATCAAGGAAACAATCGGTTCTTGTTATGAAAAACGAAAATAAGTTGATGAGAGTGTGACTATCCATGAATATAAAAGAAGTAAGTAGTATGAATCAAAAGTTAGAGCAACAATTAATTGAAGTTTGGGAGAGTTCTGTTAAGGCGACGCACACCTTTTTGTCAGAGACCGAAATCCAAGCCATTAAGCAATACATTCCAGAGGCATTGCATCATGTGCCACATTTGATTATCGTAGAAAGTGAAAATGGAGAGCCAGCTGGCTTCATGGGGATCTCGGATCGAAATCTTGAAATGCTTTTTATAGCAAATGAACAAAGAGGCAAGGGACTAGGAAAGAAACTCTTGGCATACGGGATGGAAAACTATGCTGTAAATGAACTGGGAGTAAATGAACAGAACCCTCAGGCGAAAGGATTTTATGAGCATATGGGATTTGAGGTATACAAAAGAAGCGAGTTAGACGAACAAGGAAACCCTTATCCGATTCTTTATATGAAGAAAGTTGATAACAAGTAGCTGTTTCTTTAATTCTTTGTTTTTGAGGATTGCTGGGCTGTATGCATAGATGCTCTAAAATTAGGTTGATTGAAGACGATTTTAGAAACAAGATAATCGTCGCAAGCTTTTTGTTTTCAGCAGTCGTTATATACGACTGTCTATCATTCATCATTTTATAGGTCGTCATCATTTAGATTACGCTGGTAATGTGAAAGGCTGCTACTCAATCAAGTCAGCTTCATTTGCAATGCCTCCAAAAAACTTTCCGATTTGAATGAAAAGCTCACCCCAAGCAGCCCCCGAAAAATAGTTTCGGGGGCTGCTTGAGGTTTGGGGGGGCTTAGCTAGCTAAGCAATGATCGATCACTAAAAAATGATCAAAACAGAATAGGCAATTTTTTGTTTTCAATCAAAAAATGTTGATCGTTTTATCAAGCAGAGGATGGCACAAGTAAGTGGAGAGTAGGTAGTGGCTATTTTTTGTGTTCAGGATGGGGAAGTAGATTTGTCTAGGATACACGTGAGGATAAACGTTTGAGGATCATTTGTTTTTGACTTACCTATGTGCCATCACTGCGAAAACCCTGTGGATGAAGGCGTCGTGTACGACACCAGATACTCGGCTGAGAGCTAAGGACGGTTGATTGCCCGTGCCTGACACGCTTTTTCTAACCGCAAAGTCGTAAGGGCTAAAGAGCTGCAACGCTGAATAAGTTGGCTGCCCCGTGCGGTTTTTGGTGTTTTTTGAACCCTACACGCTGCTATTGCTCCTCGTCTATTCGTCGCAAGCTTGGAAGATCTTTTCAAAAAATGCCCGTCAGCTGTCAGCGCGTTGTCTTTTGCATCAGGAAGCATCAGCGTTCCAACAAACCTTTGTGACCCAGTAGTCGCCCGCTCATTTTGGGCAACTGCTATCCGAGAAATCGTTGCGCTAGAAGTATGTCCGTCCGTACTTTCCAGAAAAAAGGCAGCTGAAAGTGGGCTGATACCCAACAAAAAGGCGGTTATGACGACCACAAGCGCTCTCAAAAAACTCAGTCCTTTCTTTTCAATGGTCATTGTTCTTATCTGCACTTCATGATAGCACCGAAACGCGAAGTATTTTTCGCGTTTTTTTGTTTTTAAAATAAAAAATTAGATATTCGCTTTTTTTAGATAAATGGTATACCTGAGATGGAATAAAAATAATAAAAGAAAGGACAGGATTTACAATGAAAAAAACATCATTAGTTGCAGGTTTCGTTTTAGGTGTAGGCGTTTTGTTCACTCTAGGTGCGTGCTCAACAGTGGAAGAGTCAGGGGAAGTGGTCTCTGGGTCAGGAACCGAAACGTTGATCAGTGATTCTTCAGATGAGGTGATCGTGGGAAGTGAAAATTTGAGTGATGACGGGTATTTTGAAGAAATCGTTACCAAGGGAATCGATCCGAAAGTCAAAGATGTTGTTTGGTATGAAACGAATTATGAAAATGCTGGTTGGGATCACATTCGCTTTTTAGTGAACCATGTAAAAATTGTGAATGTAGAAGCGTTCAAACACAAAGACAAAGAATACAAAACATTGCTTTCACTGAAATATCAATTGTTTAATGAAGATTCGAAAGACAAAAAAATCAAACCTGACAAAGCATATTTGGTGTTGAATGATGGCAAGAAAATTGAAGCGGAAGTATTTGTGGACTATTTAGATGATGAAATTTTGACCCATGACAAACACAAAGATGGCTTTATTCACTTTAAAGTAGCACAAGAACAAAGTTTGCCAGCGATCAAAGCAATCGAAATCGAATTTAAAGCAGATGGCGATCTGACACATACGTACCATATTGATCTTTCTTCCGCTGCTGAAAAATAGTATCTAACGATAGGAGGTTGAAAAAAATGGATACTAGCAAGAAAAAACTATCATTGTTGAGTTTTTTTGCGATAACTGCTTCAATGGTGATGACGGTATATGAGTATCCAACCTTTGCGACATCGAAGATGAATCTAGTTTTTTATTTACTCGTCGGCGGTTTCCTCTGGTTTATCCCTGTAGCCCTTTGCTCTGCGGAGATGGCTACTGTAAAGGGATGGGAAAAAGGGGGACTCTATACCTGGGTCTCAAAAACATTAGGGAGAAAATGGGGGTTTGCTGCCATTTTCTTCCAATGGTTCCAAATCACGGTAGGCTTTATTACGATGATTTACTTTATTGTCGGGGCGCTTTCCTATGCCCTAAATTGGCCGGCTCTTAATACCAATGTTTGGCTGAAGCTGATTGCCACTTTAGTGATCTTTTGGCTGATCACGATCTCGCAATTTGGCGGAACAAAAAATACTGCGAAGATTGCCAAAGTAGGGTTCTTTGTGGGGATCGTCGCAACTGGGATCATTCTTTTTATCTTAGGAATTGTCTACATTGCTCAAGGGAATCCCGTCAAAGTTTCTTTTGGATCAGGTGCATGGATTCCTGATTTTACGAAAATCAATACGCTGGTCGTTTTTGTTTCCTTTATTTTGGCCTATGCAGGGGTTGAATCTTCTGCCAGTCACGTAAAAGACATGGATAATCCTGGAAAGAATTACCCGAAAGCCATTTTGATTTTAGTCGTAGCGACGATTCTTTTGGATACGCTCGGCGGAGCAACGGTGGCTGCCACGATTCCCCAAAATCAATTGTCTCTTGATACTGGTGTGATCCAAGCCTATTCTTATTTGATCCATCATTTTGGCGGCGGGGAATGGCTGGTTCGTTTGATTGCCGTGGTCATCTGTTTAGGTGTCATTGCAGAAATTGCCGCTTGGGTAGTTGGCCCATCGACGGCGATGCTTGAAGCAGCTGAAAATGGCTTGCTACCAAAACAAATGGCAAAAGTCAATCAACACAATGTCCCAATCAACATCGTTTTGGTGCAAGGCATCATTGTTTCTATTTGGGCGGTTGTCTTGACATTAGGCGGCGGGGGCGCCAATCTATCCTTCTTCGTTGCGATGGCTTTGACGGTCTGCATCTATCTGGTTGCTTATGTTCTCTTGTTTCTTTCGTATATTAAGTTAGTCAAAGAAAAAGACGACTTAACAAGAACGTATCATATTCCTGGTGGGAAAAATGTGAAAATTGGTGTTGCGATGGTTGGTTTGCTTGTTTCTATTTTTTCTTTCTTTATTTCCTTCTTTCCACCGAGCGATATCGGATCGGGAAAAGGCGGAACCTATTTAGCCATCTTGATCATCAGCTGGCTGATAATTGTCGTGATACCGTTTGTCATCTATAAATACGTAGGTGAAAAAGCAAGCGATAAAAAATAAAAAGCACAACCTATGAGGAGGAGAGCTGCATGTTATTTAGTAAAAAAAATCGAAAAGAAGCCCAATATTTGGAACCTATCTATGGGAATGAGGCAATGGATCGGGCGATCCCTATGTACAAATTGCCAAAAGAGTCCTTGGTACCGCGGGATGCCTATGAATTAGTCAAAGATCAATTGATCGATGAAGGGGTCTCAAGACAAAATTTGGCGACGTTTTGTCAAACCTACATGGAACCAGAAGCAGTCAAAATCATGAGTGAAACCCTTGATAAAAACGCCATTGATAAAACCGAGTACCCACGGACAGCAGAAATTGAGAACCGCTGTGTCAACATGATCGCTGATTTATGGCATGCACCAGAAGCGTCTGATTTTATCGGTACGTCAACAGTAGGCTCAAGTGAAGCGTGTATGCTAGGTGGATTGGCCTTAAAATTTGCTTGGCGCAATCGGGCAAAAAAACTTGGTTTAGATATCAATAAACAAAAACCAAACTTAGTGATTTCTTCTGCCTATCAAGTCGTTTGGGAAAAATTCTGTGTCTACTGGGACATTGAAATGCGGACGATCCCTATCGATGAAGAACATGGCAGCATCAATGTCGAAAAGGTCACGGACTATTTAGATGAATATACGATCGGGGTCGTCGGTATTTTAGGGATCACTTACACTGGACGATACGATGACATCAAAGCACTAGATAAGAAATTAGAGGAATACAACAAACACACCGACTACAAAGTTTACATCCACGTGGATGCGGCTAGTGGTGGATTGTACACACCATTTATGGAACCAGAGCTTAAATGGGATTTCCGTTTGAAAAACGTTCGTTCCATCAGTACGTCTGGACATAAATATGGGTTAGTCTATCCTGGTATCGGTTGGGTGCTTTGGAAAGAAAAAGATTTCCTTCCAGAAGAATTGGTCTTCAAAGTAAGTTATCTTGGCGGTGAAATGCCAACGATGGCCATCAACTTTTCAAGAAGTGCCAGCCAAATCATCGGACAATATTACACCTTTATCCGCAATGGGTTTGAAGGCTACCGCTTGATCCACAAAAAGACCAGTGATGTTGCCCAATATTTGGCAAAAGAGATTGAAAACATGGGCTACTTCGATATTTATAATGATGGGTCACGGTTGCCGATCGTCTGCTACAAATTAAAAGAAGATGCCGACATTTCTTGGAATCTGTATGATTTGACGGATGAATTTGCCATGAAAGGCTGGCAAGTCCCTACCTATCCATTACCTGATAATCTATCACATATCAATATCCAACGCTTTGTCTGCCGGGCAGATTTAAGTATGCAAATGGCAATGGATCTGGTGCAAGACATGAAAGAAGGAATCGAGCGCTTGAATAAGCGACCAAGCCGTCATGTTTCATCTGATCAAACCTATGGCTTTTCACATTAAGAAACGGTATCGCTAGAAACCCGTTCATTGCTTTTTTCAATGAATAAAAAGACCCTTTATGAAACGTTTTTTGCAAGACTGAATGAACAATGGTTTATAGAAAAATCAAAGGCGGTTGCATCGACTGCCTTTGATTTTTTTGCTTATACGAACGGGTAAGTACTTGATAGTGTCATTTTTTAAGAGAAAGTAAAAAAATGGCGCTTGATAATTTCATTTATTGACATTTCTAGCTTGTGATAGTATTAATTATTATGGTCTAAATATATTTTTTTAGAGAAGCATGTTTTACATAAACAAAAAGAAAATCCGAGAACATTGTCGCGAGGAAACTCTGAGGAAAGTTCGTCTGGCAGGGCGCATTTTTGTTCGTTCGTTTTGGTTTATTTGGGGAGTAAGTGAAGGAAAAGTATGTGTAGAAAGGGCATGTTTTTACTACATTTGTTTGTTTCATAGGAAATGTACTGCTATCTTTTTCTGTAAATTGGTTGTAACTATTCGAAAAGAATAAGGATTTACACAGGAGGAAAAACAGTCATGTATAAAGAAGACTTACTGGATAAAGACTTGAAATTGGAGTACATCTTGCTCAAATTCTTGTATTTATCGACGGGTCATATCAAAAAAAGTGATGCGTGTCGGGAATTAGAGATTACGATGCCAACCTTGACGAAACTATCAGAAAATCTTCAGCAACAACTAAAAAATGAGAAGGTCTCTTTTGCAATCAACCGTTATACCCTTGATCTGCAAGTAAACGACAGCGTCTCATTGGATGATTTGACCGACACGTTATTGAAAAAATCTGTAAAATATCAAATCATCCATTATTTGTTTCAACATGCGGGCTATGACGCTTTCGTATTAGCCGATGAATTAAAAATAAGCGTGGGGACACTGAATCGTGTGATTGCAGAGTGCAATCAGCTGCTGCAGCATTTTGAATTAAAGATAAAGAACAAAAAGCTAGCGGGAACGATGACGCAACGCATTTATTTTTACTATAATTTTTTAAAAATGGGGGAAACAGCGATCGATTCTGTTTTGATCGATGAGCTGGTGGCGGAGCTAGCGAAAAAAATAACCCTCTCGATTGCGCAACAAAAGCAGTTGAAGATCTGGCTATTTGTGATCATGAAAAAAGTCACGCCTCACACAACTTTGGGAAGCTTAAGTCCGGAGGAACAAATCAAAATCAATCGTTGCCAAGAAATGCCGATTTGTCGCTTTATTCGACAGGCCTATGTGTCGAAAAAAAGCATCTGTTCAGTAGACGAAGCCAAGATCGTCCCCTTCTTTATCTGTCTTTTTCTCGTTACGGTAGGAGGAATTCCTTACGAGGAGCTTCGCTTAGGGTTGTATACCAATAAAAATCCTGTCTTTGAGATTACCGATGAAGTGATGGCAGCGATCCAGTCCATTTATTGTCTTGAAGCCTCGCATACGACGATCGATATTAAAGCCAGTGTCTTCTCCTTGATCGCACAAGTCTATTACTTTCATGGGGTAAATTACTCCATTGACAGAGTCACCTTGAATTATTACCACAAGCTGTTTCACAATTCCTTGCGAGATCAAGTGATTACAGACATCCTGCAACACATTATTGCACCAACCAACTTGTTTACGCCCACGAAACTCAACTACCTCAAGAAACGTCTGGTCTTTTTAATCTATCTGTTATCACCGAAAGAGGAATATCGGGTACGGATCGGGGTCTTAAATATGGGCTCCAGTCTTTTGGCAGATGCTTCCATTTACTTGTTAAAAAATGAACTAAAAGGGAAACAAAATGTGACTATTTCTCCTTACAACAATGAGGAAGAATACGATTTGCTGATTTCAAACGCCCGTGTCCCTCAACTTGGCAACAATTATGGTCAATTTTATCAAGTGACTGCCATCGGTGCCGATTTAGATGTCAATCAGGTTTCTGCGATCGTCGATCAAATTGCTTACTCTAAGTACCATTCTTTTGTGGTGTGAGCCATTACTTGTTAGTTAAAAAGCAGTGAGTCAACGGATAGGTGATTCGCTGCTTTTTCAATTATCTGCAAAGGATGAGAAGGAAAAGGAGCTTGAATTGCTCTTATCATTGATGACAGAATAAGAATAGGGATCAGTCAAGCAGCTTTCTGCTAGATAAATGTGCCCAGTATCCTTGTATAACGTATCGCGACAGAGCAGAAGACATCAAGTGTGAAAATAACAGAAGGGTTTCAAAATACTGATTTTGGAAGGAGGTAAAAAAAGACCCACATAGAGATGTGAGTCTGCAATCATTAGTTTTGATTTTCTAATTTCTCTAGAACCTTTTTGGGAATTGCGTCTTTTTCAACGCCATTCGGGCCTTTTATTGTACGCTTTTCACTGATCACCGCTTTTACATAAGAATTTGGTGTTAAGGGTTTTGCGTTATCTTCTGATAATGAAACCTCAAGGGTTTGGGTGCTGCCATCTTCTTTTACAAAGTTTAATGTGTAATCGTAAGAATACCAAGGAGACTGGTCACCGATGCCGCTCTTACTTTCGTGTTGGACTTTAGGCGGAATCTCAGACGGGACATACGCGTAAGCTGTTTGTCCTGAGTAGGTGGATTGATAATATTCATATCCTTTGTATCCAACAAACCCTAAAAGTACGACTAAGATGAATCCGATTATTTTTTTCATATAAACCATCCTTATCCTCAAATATGGAGCTATTATAACAGAATGGTTCTATAGATGACCTTTCATCAGACGAACAGTTTTGCAAGGAGAAACGTTACTAGCCAGTCGTGAAAAAGCAGGGAACGCCGCTAGTAAAGGGTTTGATCTATAAATCGTCAGGGGATTGGTGCTTAGAGCGACTAGAAATAAGAGGGAAAGTAGACAACAAGACCTTAATTAAAAAACACAGTATGGAAAATGTTTCTTTTATGTATGCCCAGCAGCAGACAACTTGATGAGACGTGCCGTTTGTTTTTCACTATAGAAAGGTGAAAATAGCGCACCAGTTTCATAAAAAACCAGCAAAGGCGCTCCGTAAGAGGACCGTCTTTGCTGTTTTTTTTACAGAAAATGCTTGAGAGCAGTCCATGGCAGCTTTTTATGGTTCGATTTTACTATACAAATCGAGGGCTCTTTTTCTGGCTTCGTTGTGGTCAACTACAGGCAACGGATAGTCGGTGCCTAAAACTACCTTTAGGTCGGCTTGTTCTTCGTCAGTCATCAAGTAGGGTTCATGGATGAATTTTAGCGGCAACTGGGCGAGTTCGGGAACAAATTGTTTGATAAACGTCCCATCCTTGTCAAATTTTTTCCCTTGTGTGATGGGGTTGAAAATTCGAAAGTAAGGAACCGCATCGGTGCCAGTCGAAGCTGCCCACTGCCAGCCGCCGATATTGCTGGCAGCGTCGTAGTCGATCAATTGTCGAGCAAAATAGGCTTCTCCTTGCCGCCAATCGATCAGTAAATCTTTGGTTAGAAAGGAAGCTACGATCATCCGTAGACGGTTATGCATCCAACCGGTCTGATTCAGCTGCCGCATCGCGGCATCAATGATCGGATAGCCGGTTTGCCCTGCTTGCCATTTGGTTAGCTCCTCTTCATTCTTTCGCCAATCCATGTTTCGATATTTCTCAATGAGTTCATAGTTTTTTTGTTCAGGATGGCTGAAGTAGATCATATGATAAAAATCTCGCCAAGCCAGTTCTTTTAAAAAGGTCGCTTTGCCAGTGCTGGATGGCATTCCTTGGCAAGCGGCCCAAACCTTCCGAATGGAGATTTGTCCAAAAGACAAGAAAGGGGACAGGCGGCTCGTTCCTTTGATCGAAGGGATATCACGGTCTTTTTCATAGGCGGCCAAACGCTTTTGCACAAATGCCTGCAATTGCTTATGCGCATAGTCTTCCCCAACGATCGTTGAAAAATCGGTCTTTCTATTTTCTAGCAGCTTAGTAAGCAGTGTTGTCCCTGCTTTGAAGTGAGGGGCATCATCAAAATGAACGGCTTTTTCAAAATCGAGGGCCTGCTTTTGATACACCGGTTTGGACAATTGAATCCATTTCTTATAGTATGGGGTAAATTTTTTGTAGTACGTCCCATCCTCTTTGGTGACTTCTGTTGGTTGATGCAGATGATGGTCTTCAAAAGAATGGACAGTGATGCCTTTTTTCTCGACCAATTCTTTTATGTAGAGATCACGTTTACGACCAAATCCACGGTTATCAAAGTTGAAGTAAAGCTGGCTCCATTCTGGATAGCAAGCGAACAACTGATCAAAGGCTTCTGTCAAAGTCCCTGTCAATAGGTGGATCGTCAGATTTTGCTTTTTGGCAGCCTCGATAAAGTGGGCAACTGCGCTAAAAAAGTAATCATGGCTTGGCGCCTTGGGGAGAAACTGCTTGTCATTGAGATGAAATACACACAACAAATGGTCGTTTTCTTGAAGAGAAAAAAGCGCCTCAGTCAGTGCCGTGTTGTCCTCTAAGCGTAGATCCTTTCTAAACCACATCACATGAATTGCCATACAAACCTCCTTGATAGTATAACCGTGCAAAAAACGATCGGATTTCGTTTATAGTAATGGAAAGATGGGATTTATTCAAATTTGGCGATTGTTTCAGCTAACCAGAAATCTTGGCAATCGTCCGTGACTATAGAAAACGTATGGAACAAGAAGATGCGTCGCTTTTCAATAGACGATCTTGTAAACAAAAAAAATCGAACACAGAACAAGAGTCTGCGTTCGATTCTAGCAATCAACAAAATTATTTCATTTTCCGTTCATCTGGCACGATGTCTGCTTTTAACAACCAGATGTGGAAGAACCATTCTGCCACACCGATCAATACTGCTGGGATCAATACTAACATCCAGATGTCATTTGTATAGTCCATATAAGTCAGATACAGCCATAGGATAAGGGCTGCTGCGCCGGCATCTGCGATCGTTGCCGCAATGTTACCGATCTTACGCAAAATGACCAAGTCGCCTAGCACATAGATCATCACCACAATGATCACACCGACGATCGTCGAGTCCATAAAACTGACATCGTAAATCCCTGACAACACAATCCACAAAATCGCCCAAATCATTAGTGCTTTGACAACCAACGCTTTTAGATGTTTCATTTCATACACTCCTTTTTATTATTTATTCCAAAAGCAAGAAGGTCATCTTAGTGATAACCTTCTATTTCAAGACTATCATCTGACATTTTTTGTGTCAAAAAAAATGATTGGTTTGGTTTTTTATACTATTTTAAGCATATTTGCTTGACGAATAGTCGTAAATAGTTTAAACACTTTAAGGAATGATCAGTGGGATCAATTTGTGAAACGAAAGAAGAATAGAGGGGATTTTGTAAGGAGATAAAGTATCGGTACAGTATTTACTGGAATCAAACAATTTAGCAAGGCAATTTAAATGGAGCGACCCGCCAAAGTCAGATTTTGATCTGCTTTTCGAGGGTCGCTTTATGCCGTCTTCTTATTTATTTTCTCCTAACAGCTCGAAAATAATTGATCCCGGTTCCTGCAAATACTACGAAACTAGCCAATAGAAACAAGAATCCTACGGGAATCAGGTAGAAATTTTCATGTAAAATACCGGATTGATCGATATATTCCACGGCGCTTGCTTTGATGAAGAAGCAGGCAAAGCCGAATAGTAGTAAAAATGTTCCGATCAAGGTCGTGATCAAATTGAGTTTGGCGCGTCGGGTCTCGCTGCCGTCTTTGATTAGTTTTTCAGTGATCTTGTTCACTTGAGTTCCTCCTAAAATCAATTCATCAAGCGAGAGTTCAAAAATCGTGGCGATGGCAATCAGCATTTCTAAATCTGGTAGATTGCGATTGTTTTCCCAGTTCGAAACGGCTTGTCTCGTCACGTGTAGTTGAGTGGCAAATTGTTCTTGGGTCAAGTTATTTCTCGTGCGTACTTCTTTGATTTTTTCGCCAAATTCCATCTTTTCTTCCTTTCGCTGATGTGACTTAAGCATAGTCGAAACCCTCGTTGGTTCCAAGAAAGCAGGGCTTGCTGCTTGATAAATCAAGGGAAAGTGGTGCTTGCGTCGCTTTTTTGTCAGATCTTGGTTAGGGCGGGAGCCAATCATCTTTAATAATCAAAGCGATCAGCTGCTAAGTAAACGATTTGATGTGTGTTATTTTTACAATGTATCTTTTCTTTTATTATAGCATTGTGATCGAGGGGAGGGAAATGTGTGATACGGGTCTTTCGCTACTTGATTGGTAGATGTCTAACAGCTGTCGAGAGTATTGAGCGGGGAGCAGCGCAACAGCAAGTTTCTTTTCTTAAAGAAAATCACTTAGTTGACAAATCGCAAAACATCTTGTTTAATATACCCCAAGGGGTATACGAAAGGAGCAAGAAATGTTTTCACTATTTAAGCGCATACCAAGTATGTCAACAGCAGATTTACAAAAAGAAGGAGCCAAAGAATGGACGGTTCTGGATGTACGCACGCCGGCGGAGTACCGCAGCGGGCACATTGCCTATGCGAAAAATGTACCGTTAAATAAGGTTGCTGGATTTACTCAAAAAGGCGACAAGAAACTGGCAGTCATTTGCCAATCGGGGATGCGAAGCAAACAAGCAGCCAAAATCCTAAGTAAAAAAGGTTTTGATGTGGTCAACGTTCGTGGCGGCATGAATCAATGGCGCGGAACAACCAAAGGAGGAAAGTAATGATGGAAAAAATAGTTATTGTCGGTGGGGTAGCAGGGGGAATGTCGGCAGCCACGCGCTTACGTCGGCTTAAAGAAGCAGCGGAGATTATTGTTTTTGAAAAAGGTCCTTTTGTCTCTTTTGCGAATTGCGGGTTGCCGTATGCCATTTCTGGTGAGATCAAAGAGCGAGACGCCCTATTGGTCCAAACACCTGACGCATTAAAGAAACGGTTCAACTTAGATGTGCGACCTTTTCATGAAGTGCTGGCGATCGAGCCAGAGGAGAAAACGGTGACGGTCAAACATGGCGAACACGTCTTCACGGAATCTTATGATGCGTTGATTTTATCGCCGGGGGCAAAACCGCTAGTACCAGCGATCAAAGGGCTAGAAGAAGCAACCAACGCCTTTTCTTTGCGCAATGTTCCTGACTTAGACCAAATCATGGCGCATCTTGAAGACAAAAAGCCTCAAAAAGCGACGATCATTGGCGCTGGGTTTATTGGTTTAGAAGTCGCTGAAAATTTACATAAAAAAGGCCTCGAAGTAACGATCGTAGAAAAAGCACCCCACGTATTGCCACCTTTGGACGAAGAAATGACTGCGTATGTCAAAAATGAATTGATCAAGCAAGGGGTCAAAGTTTTGACCTCGCAGTCAGCGACCGCTTTTGAAAAAGCAGGGCAAGAAATCGTTCTGGAAGATGGCACGGTCCTGGCCTCAGATGTCACGATTCTTTCGGTAGGTGTCCAACCAGAAACGGATTTGGCGAAACGTGCTGGTATTGAATTGGGACACCGGGGGGGTATCCTAGTAGATGAGCAATACCAAACCAGCAAGAAAGATATTTACGCGGTGGGTGATGCCATCGTTGTGAAACAACAAATCACCAACGAAGACACGTTGATCTCCCTGGCGTCACCAGCCAATCGCCAAGGTCGGCAAGTTGCTGATGTGTTGGGTGGACTGGCTCGCAAAAACAAAGGCAGTATCGGGACTGCGATCGTGCGCGTATTCGATCTTGCAGCAGCTTCCACAGGGTTGAGTGAGCGCAGCGCCAAACTGGCAGGGCTAAATCCCCAGGTGGTTCATCTGTCAGGCAAAGACCATGCAGGGTATTATCCTGATGCGACGGATATTTATTTGAAACTGATTTTTGATGCGGATACTGGAAAAATCTACGGTGCGCAAGGCATCGGTGCCAAAGGAGTCGATAAACGGATCGATATATTGGCAACAGCGATCAAAGGCGGCTTAACGATCTTTGACTTGCCTGAACTGGAATTCACCTATGCACCGCCTTTTGGCTCAGCCAAAGATCCAGTGAATATGCTTGGCTATGCAGCGATCAATCTGGCGGAAGGAATCAGTGAGAATATTCAGTGGCACGAATTGACGGATGCCTTAGAAAACGGTAAGCAGTTGTTGGATGTTCGTTCAGAGATGGAATTAGCCAATAATGGACGTTTTCAACAAGCGCTCCACATTCCGTTAGATGAATTGAGGGATCGGTTGTCTGAATTGGATCCAAGCGTTTCGTATGTCGTTACGTGTCATAGCGGATTGAGAAGCTACATTGCCGAACGCATCTTAAAACAAGCGGGCATCAATTGTCAAAACCTCGATGGTGCCTTTTCGTTGTATAATACTATTAAGCCGGAGATGATTATTCATGATTAAAGCAATATCTATGGAGGAATTTGCCCAAAAAGAAAAACGTGAACCACTTGAGATCCTTGATGTCAGAGAAGTCGATGAGTTTGCACAAGGACACATCAAAACAGAACAAAACCTACCGTTGAGCGAGCTGACAGAACAAATCAGCGACTTAGAGAAGGATAAAAACTACTATGTCATCTGTCATTCAGGGGCTCGTTCGCAAATGGCATCTGAGTTTTTGAGCCAGCAAGGGTTTCAAGTGACCAATGTCCTCGGCGGTATGTCAGCATGGAGAGGAGAAATCAAACGATGACCGCATGCAACAAAGATATCTTGAATCGGTTAAAACGAACCGAAGGCCAGTTGCGGGGGATTCAAAAAATGATCGAAGACGAGAAAGAATGCGTCGATGTCATCACGCAATTGTCCGCCGTCAGTTCCAGTGTTAACCGTATTATGGGGATCATTGTCGCTGAAAATTTGAAAAATTGTTTGGAAAATCCAGACAGCGACACGGAAACCCAAAAGCAGAAAATCGATCAAGCCGTCCAGCTGATCGTGAAGAAGTAGCGGGATTTTTGAAAGGTTTGTCGCATTTTTTATCATCCCATGGAAAAGGTTCAGAAGAGCAGCATGTTCTTCTGAACCTTTTTATTCTTCATCAGTGATTGCTTGTCGACACCAATAGAGGAAACAAGCGGAGATTGTCGGTATGTTTTGTTTTTTTATTATGAAGGAATATACACCGAGAAGGCTGTATGGTTAAATGGAGGGAGAAACGTCAAAACGCCTGATGGGTCGTTGAGTATATGTAGCGACCAACGATCGCTTTTCTTGTGACTAAAATCACAATAAGCGAGTGGGTGTTGCGCAGTTATGGCGAATGAGAGAGGGGAGCTTCTTGAACAAAAAAATACAGTCTTTTACATTACCCTTGATTGCTTCCAATTTGTTTCAAATCATTATTGCGCAAGTTTCATTAGCGATTATTTCAAGAAGATCCACGGAAGCGTTGGCGGCGATCGCACTGATCGACGGATTTCTCTACGCTTTTGCGGGGATTTTAGGTGCGATTGGCCTGGCTTTTAATATTTATGGCGCAAAGGCAGTCGGGCAAAGAGAAGAGACGCAGTTAAATGATTATCTGTCCTCGGGTCTTTTTCTAGTAGTCGCGATCGGCGTGAGCTTTTTCTTGATTTTCCTGTTTTTTGGACGCGGCATTTTGCAGGTTGTCTACGGATTTAGTGGGGAGCTGCTAAGGACCGCAACATTGTATCTTGCAATCATGTCTCCCTATATTTTACTTACGTTAGTCACGTTTGTTTTTACTAGTCTTTTAAAAATTGAAAAGAAAACGAATTACATCCTCGGCGTTTCCATTATTAGTGCGTTGGTACAGGTGTTGCTTAGCTATCTATTGATAAATGGCAATCTCGGTTTTCCCGCAATGGGGGTCTTAGGCAGTGGCATCGCAAATATGCTTGCGACTTTGTGCTTGCTGGGGATTTATGGGGTTCTTTTACGAGAAAGTCTAGCCAGGGGGCTGAAACAAAGACCACGAAAACGCACCTTTTTATTGAAAAAAGCGGTCCCCTTAATGATTCAGGAATGCTTTGAAGGCTTAGTCTTTATTATTGCTTTTGAAGCTTTCGTCTCACGATTGGGTGTCAGTACGCTGGCAGCCTATGCGATCGGCAGCCAAGGATTGATGATCGCACGGTTGCCTGCTTTGATGTATGGCAACGCAGTGACCGTCTTTGCGAGTGAGGCGAATGGTCAGAACAATCGTCAGAAGATTTTAGCAGTGGGGAAAAGTGCCTTCGTTTCTTCTTTCGTGGCTTATGTCGGAATCGCCAGTCTGATCTGGGTCTTTCGTCCTGCTTTTTTTCAATTGTTTACTACAAATGTCGCTGTTTTAGACTTGTTGCCAGCTATTCTACCAATCATGCTGGGGATAATGCTCGTCAGTCCGTTATATGAAATCACAAAATACCTATTACAAAGCTTGGAGTGCAGTCGCACGGTTTGTGTATTGACAGGATGCGTCAACAGTCTTGTTTTAGTGGGAATCATGGGCTTTTGGAGTAGTGGGCAGCTGAACTTTTTCTTCCTCTACTGTCTATACGGCATGAATTTCCTGATTCTCGGTGGTTTCTTTGCAGGATTGTTTTATTGGACGATCAAGCAGCGTGATCCTCAGGGCAAAGGAAGCCTTTGAGGGTTAAAAAAGCGAAGGTGCTGCTGAGCCTTCGCTTTTTCGTCGCCTACAATTGGACAGGGGGATTAATTGTGGCTGACTTCTTCGTAAAAAATGGCGTTGCGTTCTGCAATCAGTTGGGTTTCCCTTCGCTCTAATTCAAGAAAGGTTTCGTCTGCCAGCAATTCGGCAGCAGAGTAGCCGGCAGCCAAGAAATTTTCGGCATAGGTCAATTTTTGATTCGTAATGTTTCTTCGTTGCTCGGCAATAATGAGTAGCTGTTTTACATTCATATACACACTCCATTCTTTTATAAAAAGCAAGTACTAAAAAGAGGACAGCTAAGGCAGTACTTGCAAGTCAACGGTGAAGGTAGGGCTGCGCGCTTGCTCGGCTATTCATCGCTCATGAGGAGAACGTCCGGTTTGTTTCTGATCAAACGGGTTTATACGGAAGCTTTGTACTAAGTATAAAAAAATTTCCCCCGAAGCAACAGAACCTAGTCGTTTACATAAAGCAACCATTGGTTTACATCCCTCGGACAATTGGGTGTTACAAGAAAATCAAGTAATTTTTCCAAGAAAACGGTGGGATTTGACGACAAAAAAACCTGCGACCAGCATGAAGCGGTCGCAGGTTTCGTAGATAAGTAGAAATAGCTTAAACGGTTTGTTTTGCTGGGCGCAGCAAGACTTCGCTGATCGCCACATGTTTGGGCTGTTGAATGGCATAAACCACTGCATTTGCTACGTCTTCTGGCGTTAGGCTGTTGCCTTCTACGCGAGAGGTTTCTTTCAAGGCTGCTTCCAGTTGAACATTACCGACGGTTTCAAACAATTCCGTGGAGACCATTCCAGGAGAGACGATGGTGGAGCGAATGCCATGTTCACGTTCTTCTTGGCGCAAGCCTTCCATGATTGCACGAACTGCAAACTTTGTCCCGTTGTACACGGCAGAACCTGGGTAAATGACATGGCCAGCAACTGAGTCAGTGGCGATGATCAAGCCGTCTTGTTGTTTTTGCATGATGGGCAGCACAGCGCCGATCCCGTTTAATACCCCCATGATATTGATATCCAGCATTTTTTGCCAGCTGTCATAGTTCAACTCTGCCAAGTTTCCTTGAGGCATGATGCCAGCATTATTGAAAAGGACATCAATCTGACCAAAGGAGGCCATGGCTAAATCAATGACTTGTTGGACTTGTTCGCGATTGGTGACATCAGCTGTTTGATACAAGACATTTTCTCCTAATTTTTCAGCCAGTACTTTGATGCGCTCTTCACGGCGGGCAGCGATCACTATTTTTGCCCCTTGTTCGGCTAGTTTAACGGCGGTCGCTTCCCCAATTCCTGAAGATGCTCCCATAATTACGATAACTTTTTCTTTGATTTCTGTCATTTGTATTTCCTCCAGTGAATGATTTTTTCAGCGAATCCTGCTAATGCCAATGGTGAACCTGTGAGACGATAGGTGATTGACAGTACAGTGCTTGCGGTGTATTTTAATTGTAGAACCTGAAGTTAGGTTTAGGTCAAGTGATAAATATAATTTTTTTTAGGAGCGATGCAAGTGAGTTACTCGATTGGTGAAGTATCACAAACGACCAATATCCCCATCTCGACACTGCGTTATTACGATCGAGAAGGGATGTTTCCGAAGTTGGCCCGCAGTAATGGCGGCATTCGGGTGTTTTCCGAAAAAGAAGTAGCGACGATCAAAGTGATCGATTGTTTGAAGAATACTGGCATGCCCATCAAAGACATCAAGAATTTCTTGGATTGGGGCGAGGAAGGCGATGCGTCTTTGCAGAAACGGCAGCAGCTGTTTCATGAACGCTTGGAAGAAGTCACAAAGCAAATGGCAGCCTTGCAAGAAACCATGAATACGATCAAATACAAATGCTGGTACTACGATACAGCGATGGCAGCAGGCACCGAAGCGGTGGTAAAAGAGTTGCCACTAGAAGAAATACCAGAAGAAGTCCGAGCATACAAACTGTAAGCCCATCGAAAAACCACCTGCTGTTTTTGCAGGTGGTTTTTCTATTCTACTGGTTTTTCTGGGAAAATCAACCTTGCCAGTTGCCGTTTTCTAACGGCAGTTCGGCAGTCCCATGAAAATTGGGTTTCGTTCGTCGGCAGTGTTACTCAATAACGCCTACAGGAATCAAATAGCGGGGTTCATTTTCCGTTGGCAGCTGCAGCAGCTCTGTCAGTTCATGATCCGTGAAGGCGCCGATCGGCATAGCACCTAAGCCTAACGCTTGGGCTTGTAAAAGGACATTTTGGGCGGAATGACCGACTTCGATATAGGCATAGCGTTCGATTCCTCGGTCTCCATAGCGCTCGATCAGTCGTTCATAAACCACTGTATAAAGCAATGTGGCAGATGCCCGTTGGATCGCTTGCTGGTCCAACGAACCTTCCGCCAATGCGGTCCGAAAATCACCAGCAAGAACTTTTGCTAAGGTATGCTGCTCTGGTTGATACAGATAAAGCCCTGGCTCAAGCCCCGTTACCTGTGTGACCACAACATAGAGGTCTAAGGGATACAAGGCACCAGCCGAAGGCGCTGTCCGGCGACCGTCTTCTGTAGTGACACCGGCAGCGGCCCATAAAAGCTGTGCCAGCTGTTCTTGTGTTAGCTCAGTGTCTAGAAAATCCCGTTGCGAGCGCCGCTCGAAGAGAGCTTCCGACACACTGGTTTCCCCGTCTAAGATTGGTTGCGGCAATGGAAAGGTTTCATAGGAAACTGCTGGTTCAGAAGAAGTGGCGGTGTTGGTAGTCGGTTGTTCTTTAATTGGTGCCGTATCCGCACTGCAGCCAGTGAGGAGTAAGCCCAACACCAAAAGAGCGCCTAAATGAACAAAGCGAAATCGTTTGTAACGGGTCATGAGGGTTCCTCCTTTTCTAAGGACTTCGTGTTATTTATAAGTATAACAAGGATTGCTTTTTCATGCGCTTTTATTCGCAAACGGGTGAGCAGTGACAAGCGTATCAGCTCAATCAGGTCATAGGAAAAGCAGACTTTTTAATATTTTCTAAAGGCTTAAAAAGTATTTGCCATCGAGACATCATCAAGATTCTGTTCTGGCTCTTTCAATCAATGATCATTGGAGAAGGATGCAGCAAATGCCAGAGTGTTATCTAAAGGAAGAGAATCATCAGAAGATGGAGAACTGCCCTTTAAGGAGCTTTCTGGAATCAATAAAGCCCCTTTGTCTCTTGCGACAAAGGGGGCGGGGCTAACTATTCATTTCTGCGACTTCTTCCTCCATATCAAATTCCAACTGTTTGGCAGCATTGAGCTGGTCGCTATAGTAGCTGGCAAGCTCTTCAGCAGATTGCGGTGTTAGATTGTTGAAGGCAAAAGTCACATAGGATCCATGGTCCTCCAGACAGATCGAATTGATGGTGAAGCGGTGTTTATCATCATAAAAGGTATAACTTTCACCTGGTACGAAGGTTTGCTCGGGATGAGTACGGACACGGAAGCCATTGAAACTCATTTGATACATCTCGAACGTCTTCGCATCATAAGAAAGCTGACGATTGATGGCGATACTCAAGGCTTCACTATCACTTTCGATAAAACGGTTTTTCCCGATCAAAATGGCATAAAACAAGCCATAGAGGTTATAGAGCGACCAAATCAAGGTCACGATATAGCCGAATTCATAGCCTTCTCCTCGGTACAAACGATACCCAGCCACCAGACAGGCAAAGGAGATCCAAGTAAAGAGGATGATGTGGGGCAAGACGGTTCGCCAATCAAAGGCGTTACTGCCGACGATCTCTTTTTTGGTCACGTTGAATTTTTTCTGTGATTTCATAAATTCTTTGATCAATGCCCCGGTGTGGATAGGAGCGACAAAGCAATCATAGATGTGGGAACTTGTCAGGTTCCTGATTTTAGGGACATACAGCCGAAACGACAGGGAAATCATAATGAAAGGTGGTAAAAAGAACAGTAACAATTGGTGATTGTTGCTTCTGACGATAAAGATATCAAAAACCATAAATAAGGTTGGTGCCAATAAAAAGATGATTTTTTGGAAAGAGGTAAACCAATACAAATAGGAGTTGTAATAACAAAGTTTTTGCATGAACGACAATCCTTTTAAGCGGCGTGGTTTGAAGTGGTCAAAAATTTGTTTCGTTCCTTGCGCCCACCGAGTCCGTTGTGAGGTCAGCTCTTTGGCAGTGTAAGGAGTGATCCCCAAGGCATAGGCTTTATTGATAAAAATCGTTTCATAGCCGGCGTCTTGTAAAAGCATCCCGGTCGCCATATCTTCGGTGATACTGCTGGTAGGAACGCCGCCGATTTCTTCAAGGGCACTGCGACGAATGATGGCATTGGTACCGATATGGATCAAAGCATTCTCACGAGAAAGTGCGGGTTCTAGAAAGCGCATGAATAATTCCTGTTCGTTGTACATGGATTTGCGCAGTAATTGAAAAGGATCTTTGTTATAAAATGTTTGTGGATATTGCACCAATGCGACTTTAGGATTGCGGAAATAGTCGACAGCTTCAAAAATAATGTTCTTTTTGACGATAAAGTCAGCATCCAGAAGCAAAATCAAGTCACTGCTGGTTTGGGACAAGGCATAGTTGATATTCCCAGCTTTAGCATTGGCATTTCCTTCGCGGGTCAAATAGCCGAGGTTCATTCGCTCGGCCATTTCTTTTAGTTCCTCTCGATGGCCATCATCGCAGATATAGATTTTTTTGTTGGGGTATTTCAAGGCTTTGACAGCCAGTGCGGTGGCGATCACCAGCTTGATGTCTTCATTGTAAGTACAAATAAAAGCGGCGACACTTGGCAAGAATTCTTCTGCTTCATCCCCCTCGTAGCGGTATTCTTTTGAGAGCTTATTGGAAAAAAGGTAAACAAAAAAGCCATAGACAAACAAACCAATGACTTCCGCAATATAGAGAATGATCCCAAATACTAGTGAAGCAGAACTATCCATAGGGATCGTGAAAAACAAACGCCAAACCAAGTAAATAAGCAGAAAAGCAATCGTGATCTTCGAAAACAACTGTTTGATGCGATTATTTTTCTTTGCCAGAAAATACAACAAGAAAATGACCAAAAACAACCCAGATAAATAAACCAATTCCAAACCAATCTCCTCCTTTGTTATACTAAAATAGTAATAAGTTTTTAAAAATAAATCAAAGTAAACGATTGCATGTTTTTTAACATGTAAGAAAGAAGAAGGAGGACAAGTACGAAGAAGCGAAAAAAAGGCCATACAAAAACCCTCCAGCAACGAATTGCTGGAGGGTTTCATTTAATTGGCCGCTGCCAATGCTGCTTGGTTTTGTTTAGCATGATAGGCTTCCACGTCTAGGATTGCTTGTTTAAACATTTCTCGCGTGATCTCATAAGGCACGTGGACGATGTCATTGGTGGTCATTGCTTTGTCTAAGATCGCCTCAAGGTCGCTGGTGTCGTTAAGGCCCATATCCGCTAAGCAAACCGGCAGTTTGTTTTCCTTCATAAAGGCGTAGATGCGCTGGAAGAGGGCATCTTGCTGATCGAGCTGCAACAAGGCCAAAACGCCGTAACTAACGGATGCGCCGTGTAAATAGTCTTCCATTTTTTCCAAAACGGTCGTTCCGTAGTAAAAGGAATGGGCAAGGGCGGAGTTGTAATCATTGATGACTAAGACGGAAACTAAGCCGGTGGTCACGATGATATCCAAGACGACTTGCTCAATGGCATAAGACGGCTGATTGGCGGCACTGTCTTTCAAAGCTTGTGTGCCGTATTGCAATAAGCGTTCCGTGCACATTTTGCCGATTTGGATGCCTAACCCATCGGTGTAATCTAACTGATCACCCCGCGCTGAAAACGTCGATTCGATCTCTTTGGAGAGGGCATCGCCGATTCCTGCCCATAAGTACTTGTCGGGGGCTTGGGCGATGATCTCACTGTCGATAAAGGCATGGGTCGGCGGTTGCGAAGGGAAAAACAACCCTTGCATCTCGCCGTTTTCTTTATAGATGACACAGACCGCGGTGACTGGTGAGCAGTTGGAGCCAATCGTTGGGAAGGTGAAGACTGGTTTGCCAGCTTTTTCCCCAACCACTTTGACGGTATCGCAGACGCGGCCGCCACCAACGGCGAATAGAACATCGGCGGCTTGGACACTTGGAGTAGCTAACAGCTGATCGACGTTTTCATAGGTCGAGTTGCCGCCGTACCACAAGGTATCCGTCACTTGGACTGCTGACGTTAAAGCGGCTTTAATCTTGTCTTCAGCTTTTTCAAGGGCGGTTTTTCCGCCGATGATCACGGCATTGGTGCCGTATGGTTTTACGATGTCATTTACTTTTTCGTAGGCGTCCGCCCCGATTGTGTAGTTTGGCAAAAAGATACTTTGACTCATACTTTTCTCCTTCTTTCTTGGCCACGAGATTGGCTAAAATTGGTCCGGTAATTTGATGGATCACCATGCCGACTGCGGCAGGGGTAACGGCTGCAGCAATGGCGGCAAAGTGGGCATTGGCTAACGAGATCGCTAGGCCAGTATTTTTCATTCCTAATTGAAACATGATGGATTTGGCTTGGGTGGCACTGACGCCCATCACACGGCTCAGACCATAGCCTGCGCCGTAGCCGATCAAGTTATGGAGCAAGACTAAGAAAATCACGATCAAGCCAGATTGGACGATGACGGCGCCGTTGCGAGCGACAGTTCCTGCAACGATCAATAAGATACTGACGGAAGAAATCAACACAAATGATTGCAGAAATCGCTCGATGTGCTTGGCAATGAGTTTGTGGACGATCACCCCTAAAATGATCGGCAAAAGCACCATCTGCAAGACAGACAAGAGCATTTCCCAGAAGGAGATCTCGGTGTACTGACCAGCTAAGACATAAACCAAAAAGGGTGTAACGACGGTCGCTAACAAGGTTGATACCGTGGTCATGGAAACGGTGAGGGCGACATCGCCTTTGCCGATGAAGGTCATGACATTGCTGGCGGTTCCGCCAGAAACGCAGCCTAGTAAGACAAAACCGATGATCAAACCGGAAGAAAGACCAAACAGCTGCGCTAAGCCGTAAGCCACCAAAGGGCTGATGGTGAACTGGAAAAGCACCCCTAAGATGAATGCTTTGGGCTGTAAGACGACCATTTTAAACGCAGCAACGTTTAGAGTCATCCCCATACAAAACATGATGATGCTCAAAAGAATCGTTGTACGAGGCGGAATCCATAAGAAGGGTTGCGGGAAAAAATAAGAGACGATCATCAATAAAATCATGATGTAGATCAAATACTTGTTTACAAAAGCAGCGATCGTGTTGACGGTTTTCATAATAAAAAATCATCCTTCCTTTTTTCTGCTTGACCAATCAAGTGTCCAAACAGAAGGGGTCTTTAGAATAAGTGCAGTGCATAACCGCGGGGAATCGGCAGCAGTTGGTCAACGAGCGTTTTGGATCTATCTAACATCTGTGTGTCAGCTTGTAAAAGGCCGCTTTCTTGAAAATGGGTATAAAAAAACACTCCATCTCAAGAAGCTGTTCTTCTTTTTGGATGCAATGTGAATAGGGACTCTTTGAATGTATAAAATCAAACAGTCCCGACTATAATAATAAAATAATTCGTTTGCTAACATTGGTGCGGGTCATATACGCCACCGTCCTTTTCTTTATTTTGAATTTTCTAAATATTTAAATTATTTCTACTTAGTCTACAAAAGAGTCAACGCTTTGTCAATCGTTTGAGAAAATTTTTTTCATTTTTTTGGGTGTTTTTTTAAAAACATGGGTTTCTATGGGGAAAAACAGCAAGAATTGGTTTGTGCTGTGCTTTTTTCACCTTCGTTTAGAAACAGAATAGTTGTTGGATCTTGGTTTTTGTCCTACGATGATACTAGCAAGAGTTGGAAAAAGAAACGAGAGGAGCAAAGAAAATGAAAATTTTTGTCGTTGGTGCTACTGGACGAGTAGGCCAAAAATTGATCACCTTTCTAGAAAAACAAGGACACATCGTTTATGCTGGTGCGCGCAGCAGTGAGAAAATCACAGAAACGGAGACGATCAAGCCCGTGTTCTTTGATTTACACACGGAACCGGAAGAGATGGCGGCGAAATTCGCAGATGCGGAAGCGGTATACTTCGTGGCGGGTTCCCGAGGCAAAGACTTGCTGCAATCTGATCTGTATGGTGCGGTCAAAGTGATGCAAGCCGCTGAAGCAAAAGGAATTAAGCGCTACATCCACCTTAGCTCAGCCTATGCCTTAGAACCTGAACAGTGGCAAAGGGAAGGCATGGCGTCATTGATGGATTACACGATCGCCAAATTTTTCTCTGATCGCTGGCTGATCGACAACACCGCACTAGACTATACGATTTTGCAGCCGGGTGCGTTGAAAGAAACACCAGGATCTAGTTTGATCGAGATCAGTGAAACGACCTCTGGTGCGCTCCCCATCGAGGATGTCGCCGTCTTGTTAGGTGAAATGCTGGAACGTCCAGCAACTTATCAAAAAGTCATCAAAGTCCAAGCTGGGGAAACCCCCATCAGCGAGTCACTGGATCAGCTTTAAGGCGAGCCTTTGGGCTTGAAGAGAATGTACTGAAGGAGCTGTACGGCGACGAATCGTTGGCGTGTGGCTTTTTTTTTGTGAAGAAGCCAGCCACTTTTCATTTTTGAAAGCGGTGACTCTTGACTTTGGAAAAATAGTTTGTTACGCTTATTGCTAACTTTAGAGGGGGTGGTAAACGAATGTCAAGCGACTCGAGTGACGGTGAGCAGAAACACTATTTTGACTTGCCTTACTTTTTAATTGAATAGGAGACAAACAACAGCGCGTTATTTAGGAGCAGTTTCTAAATAAGGGGCTTATTTGTGTTATCCATCAATGAAAAAGAAAAGGAAGAAGAAAAAAATGAATAAAAAAGAGTTTCAGTTATCAGTGTCAGAAACAATCGAACAGTATCAGGTGCCGTCAATCGATCAAGGATTAGATGAGGCGCAAGTAACCGAGCGGTTAGAAACCTACGGATTGAATCAATTAGCGGTCAAAAAAACTGCCAAGTGGCGGTTGCTGCTGCGACAATTCCATAACACGATCATCTACATTTTGATTTTCTCTGCCATCTTAACGCTGCTGATGGGGCATTTCTCTGATGCCGTGATCATTGGCATCGTCGTGCTGGTCAATGCGTTGATCGGTTATTACCAAGAAGCGAATGCTTCCGATGCGTTAGAACGGATCAAAGAGATGCTATCAGCAGAAGCCACGGTCTATCGGAATGGGATTCGTCAAGATATTCCAGCTGCCGAAGTCGTTCCAGGGGATGTCGTATTCCTAGAAGCTGGTGACAATGTGCCCGCAGATCTGCGAATCATCGAAGCCGACAACTTGCGTATCCAAGAATCCGCCTTGACTGGTGAAGCCGATTCGGTGGAAAAAATAACAGATGCCTTAATGGATGAAGCAACTCCATTAGCGGAACAACGGAATTTGGCGTTTGCTTCGACTTCCGTGACGTCAGGAAGCGGGAAAGGGATCGTGATCGCTACTGGCGTCAAGACTGAGATCGGGAAAATCTCAGCTGAAGTCAATCAAACGGAAGAACGAAAAACGCCGTTGATGAAAGAGATCGATGGACTGGGGAAAGGCATCACCTATGTGATCATGGGCGTGGCGGTCTTGCTATTTGTCGTCAGTTTGTTCCAGCAAACCTATGCGATCTCTGTCTTATCCTTAGCCGTTGTCACCATGATCGTCGGCTCGATCCCAGAAGGATTGCCAGCAACGACCTCGGTGGTTTTGGCGATGGGTGTCAGCGACATGGCAAAAAACAAGCACACCATCATCAAAACGCTGCCAGCGGTTGAAACGCTAGGCTCAGTGGATGTGATCGCGACGGATAAAACAGGTACCCTGACCAAAAACGAAATGACGGTCAAAGACATCGTATTGGCTGAGCAGGAATATGAAGTGACGGGTGACGGCTATGCGCCGGTGGGAGAAATTCGTCCAAAGCAGGAGGACGTCCACGCGCAAGACACCTTGCAGTTGTTTTTGGAAGCTGGTTACGAAGCCAACGATACGGTATTAGTCCCAGAAGGAAATCACTGGACGATCAATGGGGAACCAACAGACGGCTCCTTTTTGACGCTGTATCATAAGCAATTTGCCTATCCGCAAGCACCCGCTTACCAAGAACTGGATATGCTGCCCTTTGATTCAGACAACCGCTACATGGCGAAACTAGTGGCAAACCCTGCGGGGGAACGCTTGCTATTTGTTAAAGGCTCCCCAGATAAATTGTTTGAAATGGTGCAAAAACAAGCGGCGCCTTTTGATGAAGCCTATTGGACAGGCCATGTCCGCCGCTTGTCGGCAGAAGGCAAACGAGTGGTAGCGGTGGGCTATCAGAAAGTTTCGATCGATCACATTGATGAAACGATTTTTGAGCAAGGGCTGCAATTACTAGGGATCGCTGGGATCATCGATCCGCCGCGAGAAGAAGTGATTGCCTCCCTGAAGGAAATGAACCAAGCCGGTGTTCAAGTGAAAATGATCACTGGCGATCACCCTCTGACCGCCAAAGCGATTGGGGAAAAGCTTGGCTTAGCGGATGAGATTCACGTCGTGACTGGTGCCGAGTTGGATCAGATGAGCGAAGCTGAATTTCAAGATGCTGCCTTGACGAATCAAGTCTTTGCACGAACCACGCCGAAAAATAAATTGGACATTATCAGAGCGCTGCAAACCAAAGGCAAAGTCACGGCGATGACAGGGGACGGTGTCAACGATGCCCCTGCGTTGAAGCGGGCGGATATCGGTGTAGCGATGGGGATCAGCGGCACGGATGTAGCCAAAGATTCTGCTGATATGATCTTGACCGATGACAATTTCGGTACCATGTCCTTAGCGATTCGCGAAGGACGCAGGATCTATGACAACATCAAAAAGAGCATTCTGTTTCTGTTGCCGACATCTTTTGCCGAAGGGCTGATCATTGCCTTTACGATCATGATGCAAAAAGAATTGCCGTTGCAGGCGACGCAACTGCTGTGGATCAACATGGTTTCTGCTATTACGATCCAGTTTGCGTTTATTTTTGAACCAGCAGAGTCTGGGATCATGAGCCGCAAACCGCGAAAGACAGGTAATAAATTGTTGAATCGTCACGATATTTGGCAGATGGCGTATGTATCGATCTTGATGGCAGTCATCAGTTTGATCGCCCATGACTGGCTCTTGCTACAAGGCGTCAGCGAAGCCGTTGCTAGTACCATGATGGTCAATATCGTGGTCTTAAGTAAGATTTTTTATTTGTTCAACATCCGTACCAGTGCACCAGCGTTTTCTAAAGCTTCCTTCACCAATCCAAAAGCGTTCGTGATCATTGGTGTGATGCTGGTTCTGCAACTGTTATTGACCTATGTTCCATTTATGCAAAGCGCCTTTCATACGGAGGACATGTCCTTGATCGGCTGGGTCATCTCAGCAGCTTCCGGGATGGTCGTCTTACTCGTGACGGAGTTCGATAAATGGCTTCGCTCGAGAAAAAATATTTAACCTAGGTTTTCTTGTATTTTTTTTCAGGCAAAATCGCCTTGCTGCAGCTTAGGAAAATGGCGGAACGACAAGGGATTTCTGCTGTCGCTGCTTTGGGGTTGCCAAAAGAAAAAGCCAAGAGGAATTCCTATTGGCTTGTAATCAGGCCTATTGACAAACAAAAATGGTCGGGCTAAAATGCACATGAATTGAATAGTATTCTTCGGGGCAGGGTGTAATTCCCGACCGACGGTGACAAGCGCAACGCTTGAAGTCCGTGACCCGCATAGCTATGCGGTGGAGCCAGTGTGAATCTGGCACCGACAGTGAAAGTCTGGATGGGAGAAGAAAAACCACAAAATTTCAAGGGGCGCAGTGCGTCTAAAATTGATTTTTTGCCGGTCTTGTTTGTCTATGCCTCGTGAGATTCTCACGAGGCATTTTTTATTGAAAGGAGGAAGGAAGATGCATAACGAATACATGCGTTTGGCGATCGCAGAAGCCAAAAAAGGGCGTTACCAAACCTTTACCAATCCGCTAGTGGGCGCCGTGATCGTCAAAGAGCAACGGGTCATTGCTAAAGGGGCTCACTTAGTCTATGGGCAGCCCCATGCGGAACGAAACGCCATCGAACAATGCCATTCCTCCGAAGACCTAATCAATTCGACTTTATACGTGACGTTAGAACCTTGCAACCATCAAGGAAAACAGCCGCCTTGCACCCAGCTGATCATCGACAGCGGCATCAAAAAGGTAGTCATCGGCCAGTTAGACCCTAACCCGATCGTGGCTGGACAAGGCAAGCGCTTTTTAGAAGAACAGGGCATCGACGTGTTGGTGGGCATCGAAGAAACAGCGGTGCGCCGTTTGAATCCACACTATAATTTTTACCATCAGCATCAGCGACCTTACGTGGCGTTGAAGCAAGCGATCACTTTAGATGGCCGGATCGCTCATGATGCGTTAACCCGTAGTGCGATCACTGGTTCAGCGGTTTGGCAAAACGTCCATCAAGAACGTGGGGACTATCAAGGAATCTTAGTGGGCAGTCAGACGGTGTTGACGGATGATCCCACGTTATTGACCACGGTTGAAACCAGCTTTCCGCCGATTCGCATCGTGTTAGACCGTCGGGGGCGAACGCTGTCGCAACCCCATTTGGCACTGTTTGCCGATGATTCGGCACCTGTGTGGATTTTTACGCAGCAGACAACTGTCAGTGATTTGCCAGCTCATGTGTCAGTGATCCAGCTGGAAGAGTTGACAATTGTTTCATTGCTGAGGGAGCTTGCCGCACGACAGGTCCAATCGCTATACGTAGAAGGAGGCGCTGCGATCCATGATGCCTTTTTAGCCAGCGGACTGTGGCAAGAAAGCATTACCTATGTGGCGCCAAAGTTTCTTGGGGGCAATAGTCTCGCAAGTTTTACCAGTGAGCGTACCCCGAAACAGCTGCAGCAGCTAACAGAGGTGACGGTGACTGCAGTTGGGGAAGATGTTTGCATCCGAGGAAGGAGACCAGAGGAATGTTCACAGGATTGATTCAGGAAAAAGGCCGCATCAAAGAGATCCGCAAGCAAAGCCGCACGATCCAGCTAACTTGCAGTGCGTCCGAAGGATTACTGGCGGATTACCAGATCGGAGACAGTATGGCGATCAACGGGACGTGTTTGACGGCGATCGCCAAACAAGCGACGACGTTTACGGTGGATATCATGCCAGAAACCTTTCAACGAACGACCTTTAAACAACTCTCGGTGGGTGCCGAAGTCAATTTGGAGCGAGCGATGGCAGCGACGCAGCGTTTTGAAGGCCACTTTGTCGCAGGCCACATTGATGTAACGACCCGTTTGATCCAGAAAAAGCAGTTGGAAAATGCCTTGATCTTGACGTTTGCTTATCCTGTCAGTGTGCAAGGGGAAATCATTCCGCAAGGGTCGATTGCGATCAATGGCGTCAGTTTGACGGTTACCCAGACGACGGCACAGGCATTTTCCGTTAGCTTGATCCCCCATTCCAAAGACCAGACGACGCTGGGGCAGTTGAAACAAGGGGAGTGGGTCAATATCGAGACGGATATGATCGGGAAATATGTCAAATACCAACGAAAATGAAAGAAGGCAGACGATGCATAAAGTAGAACAAGCAGTGGAATGGTTAAAAAAAGGCGGCTTAGTGATTGTCGCCGATGATGAAAATCGAGAATCAGAAGGAGATTTGATTGGGATCGCTGAATACGCAACGCCAGAAGCCGTCAATTTTATGGCGACTTATGGCCGCGGCTTGATCTGTGCACCCATCTCACAAGCGATCGCTGAAAAGCTGGCATTGCCTGAGATGACCGCCAATAATACGGATGCCTTTGGCACCGCGTTTACCATCAGTATCGATCACGTGACGACGAGTACGGGGATTTCTGCGAAAGACCGGGCAGTGACGATTGAAAAATTGGCTGATCCAGCGTCACAAGCTGCGGATTTTTATCGCCCTGGTCATATCTTCCCATTGACCGCTCAACCTGGCGGCGTGTTGGAACGCAGAGGACATACAGAAGCGGCTGTGGATTTAGCAAAGCTTGCTGGCAGCGTGGAAGCAGCCTACATTTGTGAGATTTTAAATGAAGATGGCACGATGGCTAGGGTCCCAGAATTGAAAAAATTAGCAGAAAAATGGCAGCTGCCATTTTTGACCATTGATGAGTTGGCGGAATATCTACGAGGAACCACGCCTATCACGGTGGATCTGCCAACGGCTTATGGGGCGTTCCAATTGACCTTATTTGAAGATGAGTTCGGCAATGAACACCTTTTACTAGCCAAAGGCGAGATTCAACATACTACCGAGCCGCTGTTACTACGGATCCATTCAGAGTGTTTAACAGGCGACGTCTTCGGCTCTCATCGCTGTGATTGCGGCGAACAGCTGCAAGAAGCGATGCGGCAGATCGAAGCAAAAGGCCGCGGTGCGATTTTGTATCTACGCCAAGAAGGCCGCGGTATTGGCTTGCGGAACAAGCTCCGTGCCTATCAGCTGCAGGAACAAGGCATGGATACTTATGAAGCAAATATTGCATTAGGGTTTGCAGCAGATGCCCGTCATTACACGTTTGCCGCCGATGTTTTACGTTCCTTAGAAGTGCAGGAGATTCAATTGATGACCAACAACCCTGACAAAGTGAAGGAATTAGAAAGCTTAGGGATTAAGGTAGCAGAACGAGTACCGCTGGAGATGCCTGCGCATAAAGAAAACAGCAGCTATTTGAAAACGAAGAAAGAAAAGTTTCACCATTACCTATCTATTTAATCAACCAAAGGAGAATGAGCGATGACAGTATTTGAAGGAACGTTTCAGGGAGAGGCAGTCAAAGTAGGGATCGTGGTCTCACGATTCAACGAGTTTATCACTTCCAAGTTAGTGGAAGGCGCCAAAGACAATTTGGTGCGTCATGGAGTCAAGGCAGAAAACATCGACGTGTATTGGGTACCAGGTGCTTATGAGATTCCGTATATTACCAAAAAAATCGTTGACCACAAGCAATACGATGGGATCGTGACATTAGGTGCCTTGATTCGCGGAGCAACGACCCACTATGAATTGATCTCAAATGAAGTGGCGAAAGGCGTAGCCCAAATTGGTCTGAATGCCGACATTCCGATCATGTTTGGTGTGTTGACGACTGAAACGATTGAACAAGCCATTGAACGGGCGGGAACCAAAGCTGGCAACAAAGGCAGCGAAGCCGCTCAAGGTCTTTTGGAGATGATTTCGTTGAATCAGCAAATCCTTGGCAACGCATAGGTTTCACGTTCGAACAAAGGGAAGCTAGCAAGAACAAGCCTGCCTGAGCATAGGCATCAGACTGGAGACAGACTTCGTACAAAATGAAGTCTGTCTTTTTTTCATCATAAAAAAACACTTGATTATTATGCCAAAGGATTCGCTTCTTCACGGGTACCGTATTTTCGATAGGTCAATGGAGAGGAAAACGCCCAATCAATCACGAACATTAGAATAACTCTTATTTAAGGAAATTTTCAGAAAATTATTTACATTTCACAAAAGGTTCCTTATAATGACTCTATTCATTGAGAGTGATTCTCATTTGCAAATAGATGTCAAAGCAGCACATGGCTTTGGCGCTTTTCATGAGAAGAACTGTTATAAGCGAAAAAACGCACAGATGCTTCTTTTATGATGGCGGCGAGGCAACAGTCAACGTTGTTTTTGCTGTGAAATCAGGAGGGAGTCGTGCTGAATAAAGGAGAATCACATGTCGGTAGGGTTGATTAAATCAAATCGTTGGATGGTTTCGACAATCATTTGCTGTGTTTTAGTTGTCGCCATTCTCTTATCTGCAGGAGTTGCTTTGGCAAACGGCCAAGCCAATATCACCCTTGGCGAAGTTTACCAAATTCTCTTCTATAAAATCAGCCATGGATTGGTTGGTGATCTTTCAGGCATTTCAGACGCAAACATCAATATCGTCTGGTTTGTTCGGGCACCGCGGGTCTTGCTCTCTATTTTTGTGGGCATGGGGTTAGCGATCAGCGGGGCAGTGATGCAGGCAGTGGTCCAAAATCCGCTGGCAGATCCCTATATCTTAGGAATCTCTTCTGGCGCATCCTTAGGGGCGACCTTCGCCATCTTAGTCGGTTTTGGCGGCTCGGCGCTAGTCTTGCAGCTGGGCTTATCGTTTGGTGCCTTTGCAGGAGCGGGGATTGCCACCATTTTGGTGCTGCTGCTTGCCAGTATCGGTGGGAAAATGACTTCCACAAAACTTGTGCTGTCGGGGACGATCGTCAGTGCCTTATGCAGCTCTGTCTCAAACTTGATCATCTATCTGGCTAGCAATGCAGAAGGGATGAAGACTGTGGCGTTTTGGTCGATGGGCAGTTTAGCCTCGGCTTCTTGGAACAAATTAGGCTTTATCGTGGTTCTGGTTTCTTTGATCACGCTGTTCTTCCTGACGCAATACCGTGTTTTGAATACGCTTTTGCTGGGAGATGAAGTTGCTTCCACCTTAGGAGTCAAGCTGACTTTCTATCGTCGTTTTTACATGCTGCTAGCAGCGCTATTAACCAGTATCATCGTTGCGAATTCTGGTATGATCGGCTTTGTCGGCTTGATCATTCCTCATATCGTACGTGGAGTCAGCGGGTCGGATCATCGCCTGTTGATGCCTTTGACCGCTTTGACAGGCGCGTTGTTTTTGATTTGGGCGGATGTGATCGCCCGCTCGACCCTGCAAGGAGTCGAACTGCCGATCGGGATCATTACAGCGCTGATTGGCGCACCGATCTTTATCTATATCATTGTCAAACGGCAATACAACTTTGGGGGGTGACGGAATGAAATTAGCAGTTGAAAAGCTCAATCTGACGATCGGGGATCAGCAGATACTAAAAGACATCTCCGTCCAAACCGCACAGGGACAATTTGTCGGCTTGATTGGTTCCAACGGCAGCGGCAAATCTACATTGTTAAAAGCTATCTACAAAACGTTGAAACCTGACAGCGGCGACATTTATTTGGGTGAGATGAATATTTTGAAAAGTTCCGAAAAAAAAGTCGCCCAGCAAGTCAGCGTCGTCAGTCAGTTCAATGAGTTGAGCTTTGATTTAACAGTAGAACAGATGGTGCTTTTAGGCCGCACGCCCCACAAGGGTTTGTTGGAACAAGACACCAAAGCCGATCATGAGCTGGTCACCGAAGCCTTAGCCAAAACAGGGTTAAGTGCCTACAGAAAACGCAGCTACCTCTCATTATCAGGAGGCGAAAAACAGCGGGTCGTCCTTGCTCGTGCCATCACCCAAGAACCGAAATTTATGATTCTCGATGAGCCGACCAATCATTTGGATATCCGATATCAACTGGAAATCTTAGAGACCGTCAAGCATCTGAAGATTGGCTTGTTGGCGGCGCTGCACAATTTGGAACAAGCAGCCAACTATTGCGACATCATCTATGCCTTAAAAGATGGTCGGGTCGTAGGGTATGGCGAACCAGAAACGCTGCTGACAGAAGAACTGATCGAAGAGATCTATGGCGTGAAATGCAGTATTTACCATCATCCGATCACAGGCGGATTAGGGTTTCATTATTATTTTGAAAAGGAGCAAACAGATGAATAAATGGGGAAAAATGATTGGGGTAGGATTGGCAGTCTTTACATTAAGCGCTTGCGGCAATGCGAAGGATGAAGGAACTTCGGCTTCTTCCTCACAGGTAGAAAGTACGTATCCTTTAACCATCAGCAACTACACCAAAGCAGAGGGCGGCACGCAGTGGACTGCCAAGGACCAAACCTTTAATGAGGCACCAAAAAAAGTCCTAGCCAACACACGACCAGCAGCGGAATTGCTGCTGCATCTCGGCCTCAAGGATCAGATTGCGGGTGTCGGTGCAACCTTTGGTGCCGCTGATGAGGAAGTTGCTGCTGATTATGCAGAACTCAACGACCTGGGCAGCGACTATATCAGTAAAGAAACGGCGCTCAGTGTGGATCCGGATTTGATTTTTGGCCGCGGGGGACTTTTCGATAATCAAGATTGGGGCGTTGGCACCGTTGATTCCTTGAACGAGATGGGCATTCCGACTTACGTCCAAGAAACCTCTGTCACTGGTGCAACATTTGATTCCGTTTATCAAGACATTGAAAACCTTGGTAAGCTCTTCAATGTCCCTGAGGCAGCCGCTGCTTTTGAAAAAGAATTAAAGGATCGCCAGAGTGCCTTGGAAGAAAAAGTAGCAGACAAAGAAGAGCAAACCTTTGCCCATCTCTTTATGTCTGATCCAAGTGTGGTCAGTGTCTATGCCGCTCAGGACGAATCTTTTTTCAACAGCAACTTTGACATGATCAAACTGAACAATGTGTTTCAAGACTATTCAGGAGAAGTCAGTGTCGAAACCTTGATCGAAACGGATCCCGATGTCTTGATCGTCGGTGACTGGTCAACGATCGAAGGCAGTGTTTCTGGTCAAGAAATCATTGAAGGCTTGTACAAAAATGACAAACTTTCCAGCATGAAAGCCATCAAAAACAAACAAGTCTACAGCATGGACTACAATTATCTCTTTGGCTACGGCTACCAAGCCTTGACTGGATTGGAAGAACTGGTAGAGCAAATGGCACAATAAACACCTCTATTCCCATAAAAAGGAGAACCAACTTTTTATATAATAGAAGAAAACCAACGTTTCACTGGCCGTACGACCACAGAAACGTTGGTTTTTTGTATTTGGGAAAAGCAACCTTTGCCGCTGCCCGTTCCGCAACAAGTAGCCCGTTAGCTGTTTTTTTTTGTCACGTGGTCCATTTGATAGCGAGACAATAGCTTCTCTTTGTGTTTTTGCATGATCGTCTCTAGAGAAATATCGTATTTATCGGCGAGAATAAATAAATTATCCAGTACATCGCCTAATTCTTCCGTCAGGTTTGCCAGTTTTTCTTCTGGCAAGCCTTCTTGTTCATCGGGACGGTCACGACCGATCTCCAATGTCCGAATGGCACGGCTCACTTCTCCGACTTCCTCTGCTAAAAAATTCGCCCGAATAAACGGATCATATTGATACCAGTTGCGGGCTTTGTAGAAGTCACTAATAAATCGTTGATATTCCTCAATGTTCATAAATTTTTTCCCATCCTTTCCCAGAACCTTTATCAGAATTATGATATACTATTTCAAAATGATTGAGAAGGATGATGGAGAGTTTTATGAAAATTGCAGTCTATTGTGGTGCCAGTGTCGGTAATGAACCTAGTTTTGCAACAGCCGCCCAAGAATTGGGGCAGTGGATCGCTTCACGAAAAAATACGCTGGTTTATGGTGGCGGAAAAGCAGGCTTGATGGGCGTATTGGCAGATGCTGTCTTAGAAAATGGCGGTCAGGTGATCGGGGTGATCCCAACCTTTTTAAAGGATCGGGAACTAGCACATCCTGGATTGACCGAACTCCATGTCGTCGAGACGATGTCAGAAAGAAAACGAAAAATGTTCGAATTGTCGCAGGCGTTTGTCGCGCTGCCAGGTGGTCCGGGTACGCTGGAAGAAATCACGGAGATGATCTCGTGGTCAAGAATCGGTCAAAACCCGAATCCGTGTGCTTTTTATGATGTGAACAACTTTTACCACGCAACGATAGCCTTGTATGACAACATGGTGGAAAATGAGTTCTTGACGCAGGCCGATCGCGAAAAAATCGGCTTTGCGCAAACAACCCAGGAGCTTGAAGCCTTTATTCAAGCCTACGAACCGCCAGTTATTCGGCAGTATTAAGCGTCTGTTGCAAAAGAGCAAGGCGAAGCACCGACGGGTGTCGTCTTGCTCTTTTGCTTCTTTGACGCATTCTTAGTATAATGGGGTTTGTTTTGCAAGTGGGGGTCATAAAAGAAGATCCTTGGACAAAGAAATGGAGCGTAAATCATGACAACAAATTTTTGGGCTGAATTGCCGAAGCCTTTTTTTATCCTAGCACCAATGGAAGATGTCACCGATGTCGTTTTTCGGCATGTCGTTCAAGCTGCCGGCGCACCAGATGTTTTCTTTACGGAATTTACCAATTCCGATAGTTACTGCCATCCAGAAGGACGCGACAGTGTGCGAGGACGTTTAGTCTTCACCGAAGATGAGCAACCGATGGTGGCCCACATTTGGGGCGACAAGCCAGAGTATTTCCGTGAGATGAGTATCGGCTTAGCGGAGATGGGCTTTAAAGGGATCGACTTAAATATGGGCTGCCCAGTGCCAAACGTTGCCGGACGAGGCAAAGGCAGCGGCTTGATCTTGCGACCAGAAGTTGCTGCTGAGCTGATCCAAGCAGCCAAAGCTGGCGGTCTGCCGGTCAGTGTCAAGACTCGTTTGGGCTATACCGAACTAGGAGAAATGGAAGCTTGGTTGACCCATGTCCTGCAACAGGATATCGCCAACCTTTCGATCCATTTGCGAACCCGCAAAGAAATGAGCAAGGTCGATGCTCATTGGGAATTGATTCCTGAAGTGGTTACCTTGCGGGATAGAATCGCCCCACAAACGAAGCTGACGATCAACGGCGATATCCCTGATCGTACCAAAGGTTTAGAGCTAGCAGAAAAATATGGCGTAGACGGAATCATGATCGGTCGGGGTATTTTCAAGAATCCCTATGCCTTTGAAAAAGAACCGAAAGAGCATACCTCAGAAGAGCTATTAGGCTTGTTGCAGCTGCAATTAGACTTGCAGGACCATTACGCCAAAATGGTGCCACGCTCGATCGCAGGATTGCATCGTTTCTTTAAAATCTATGTCAAAGGCTTCCCTGGAGCCAGTGATTTGCGGGCAAAATTGATGAATACTAAATCAACGGATGAAGTTCGGCAACTGCTGGCAGAGTTTGCTGAGAAAAAGAACCACGAGGAAAGTATTGAAGCGTAAGTTTCAATGCTTTTTTTGTTTTTGGTTGCTGTACCCGCTCTCATTGTCAATCCTTTCTTGACAGTAGATAGGTACCTATGTAAAATGGAGAGCGGACTTTTAACTAGGTACCTATCTAAATAGTGAAGAGGCGAAAGGAGCTGAAGGTCGATGGTTTCCGAACAAGAAATCGTGGAACGATTGTTTGAAGTGTATAAATTAAATCGGCGGTATGCGGAACAAAAATATGGGCGTTTTATGCCAGGTCGGGGACAGTTCAATTGCCTACTGGTATTGGACGAAAAAGGGACGTTGACCCAAAAAGATCTCGCCGCGTATTTAGCGATTCGCTCGACATCCACTGGCGAGCTACTAAAAAAACTGGCTGAAAAAGGGCTGATCCAAAAAGAAGTCGATCCGAAAGATAAACGCAGCCATCTGATTTCGCTGACGGAAGCAGGCAAGGAAGAGGCACAGCGAATGAAAGAAAAACGCAGTAAGGCGCACCAAGAAATGCTGACCTATTTGACGGCAGAAGAAAAACAAGCCTTTGGTCAAGCCTTAGCAAAAATCGAACAGTTTTATCTTGAGAAGGAGGCGGACGTTGATTGAGTGAAACAGTCCAACGAACGGAACGTCAGCGGACGCTGATTTTTATTAATTTAATGATTACATGTATTGCCGTATCCATGTTGGCGACTGCCTTGACGACGGCTTTACCCGCCATCGTCACTGACCTGCAGATTTCCGTCACTACGGGACAATGGCTGACTAGCGGTTATTCCTTGGCGATGGCGATCGTTATGCCCTTGACGGCATATCTTATGAATCGTGTGGCAACCAAAAAGCTGTATCTCGCTGCCTTAGGAATTGCGTTGGTGGGCTTGCTGCTTTGTGCTGCAGCTCCCAATTTTCTAGTCATGATGCTTGCTCGTATTTTGCAGGCCGTAGGCAATGGAATCTTGACCGCAATGGCGCAAGTGATCCTCTTATCGATCTATCCCATCAATCGTATCGGTGTCGTGATGGGCTGGTATGGACTATCGATCACCGCGGCACCCGTGATCGCACCGACTCTTGCTGGGGTGATCGTGGACCGCTTGAACTGGCATGCGATTTTTTATATCGTTGCCGTGATCGTTTTGATTTCACTGATTTGGGCCATAAAGGTTTTTGATGATGTGTTGCCAGTAAGCAACAGCAAATTTGATCAGACCTCTTTTGTTTTGAGTGCCTTCGCCTTTGGTGGGATTACTTTAGGTTTTGGCAATATCGGCAGCTATGGCTTTTTCAGCTTACCCGTTTTAGGAACCTTAGGGCTCGGTTTGGTAGCAGGGATCTTCTTTGTCTTCCGTCAGTTAAGAGCGGAAACTCCATTTTTGGATCTGCGGGTCTTAAAAACAAAAGAGTATGCCATCAGTGTCTTTGGCAGTATCATGCTTTACTTGGTCTTGATGGGTTCGGCGATGCTGATGCCGCTATACGTGCAGTCGATTTTAGGCAAATCAGCGACGATCTCGGGATTAGTCGTTTTGCCAGGCTCTCTGGTCTCGGCTTTCTTAAGTCCCGTGGCTGGGAGAATCTATGACAAAGTCGGCATCCGTTTGTTGACGCTTTTTGGCGGCGGCTCACTGGTCTTGAGCAACATCGGCATGTATTTTATCCATATGCACACGGGTATTTGGGTAGCAGTGGTTTTGAACATGCTGCGCTGTGCCGCCACAGGTTGTTTGTTGATGCCCTTCGTGACATGGGGAAATAAAAATATTCCGCCGCAGCTGACGGCGCATGGAACAGCGTTATTGACTTCTTTGCGGACTGTGGCAGGCGCCATCGGGACAGCACTATTTGTCGGGATCATGAATAGTGTGGCGCAAAAAAGCACGACCTTAACAGGAACAAGTGCACTGCTTCATGGGATGAATGTTTCTTTCTTATTGATGACGATCGCTTCTGGACTGCTGTTTGCAACGGGGCTATTCTTGATTCGTGATCAGAAGCCAGAAGCCGTTTGGCTAGAAGGGGCAGAAGAACCACTGGAATAAAGAGGGGCACCTTTCTTTGAAGGGTGCTTTTCTTGATTTATTTCATGAAACTCTATGAAAAACCAAAAAATTCGATATAATAAGATAACTTATGGTTTAGGAGGAGTATTTTTTTTCATTAAAGGCTTGCTTTAATGGAAAAAAATCAGGGAGAAAATGAAGAATAAAGGCGTTTATTTTGGATTGTCTGCCTATGTCTTGTGGGGCTTGGTCACACTATATTGGAAAATAATCGTTGGGGTTTCGCCATTAGCAACGATGTGCTACCGAATCGTGTGGTCCTTTGTTTTTATGGTGTTGTTTATCGTGCTTTCTGGGAAGAAAACGCAATTTTTACAAGAAGCACGTCTGCTGTGGAAGAACAAAGCATTTGCTGGACTGATCGTTTTAGCTTCTGTGCTGATCTCCATCAACTGGTTCACCTTTATCTTCGCGGTGAGTGCGGGCCACGTGATGCAAGCCAGCTTAGGCTATTACATCAATCCGCTAGTCAATGTCTTGTTAGCGACCGTTTTTTTGAAGGAACGTCTTAGTCGTACTGGCATGCTGGCGTGTCTGCTGGCAAGTATCGGGGTGATCTTATTATCGATCCAAACAGGAACGATTCCTTATGCCTCACTGATCATGGCCTTTTCCTTTAGTACGTATGGCTTGATCAAAAAAAGGATCCCCATTAGTTCGGTTACTGGGTTAACGATCGAAACGATGGTGATTTTCCCCTTTGCGCTCGTGTATATTTTAGGATTTTCAACCGTCGGCTTTATGAATTATCCCTTGCAAACCAATCTCTTATTGATGGGTGCTGGGATCGTGACGGCTATTCCGCTGCTGCTGTTTGCGGAAGCCGCGAAAAATGTTTCTTACATTACGCTTGGGTTTATTCAATACGTCAACCCGACGATCATGCTTTTGTTAGCCATCTTTTTGTTTCACGAAACCTATTCACTGGCCCAATTTTCCGCCTTTGCGTTTATTTGGCTGGGGATCGCGGTCTTCACCTATGGTACGCTAGGGACGGCGATGAAAGAGCGGCGCATGGGACAGCAAAGAAAGCAACTCTGATACATCAGGAATGGCTGCAGCTGGGCCGTTCCTTTTTTTATTAAAAAACAAATCATTTTAGGTAGTAAAGGATGTTGCAAGGAGAACCCTTCAATGGTATAACAAAGGAAAAACCCGTTGTAGAAATTTTGTTTGAAAAGGGTTGCATCTGCCACAGGGGTGTGTTATTATTCTTTCAGTTACAAGGATTGTTACTGTTCGGCAGGCAAAACCAGAATTGACCGCAGCGCGCTAACGGGGAGATTCTAGGTTTTTTTATTTTGGAGTGAGGGAAAGCGATGATTATTGGAAAAATTTTAAATAATAATGTCGTCATCTCGACCAATGATGCCGGTCAGGAAGTGATCTATATGGGCCGCGGCATTGCGTTTAAGAAAAAAGTCGGCGATCCAGTGGATGAAGCCTTTGTCGAAAAAGAATTTGTGTTAAAGGATACCTTTACTGCAAATCAGTTTCAGCAATTGTTTTCAGACATTCCTGTGGAAGAAGTCGAAGCTGTCAAGCAAGTGGTGGATGATGCGGAAGCATCCTTGGGGATCGAGCTGTCGCCAAATATTTATTTGACCCTGACCGACCATATCCATTATGCGCTGGTTCGGGCACGTGAAGGCATTGAGCTGCCGAATCCATTGTTGTTTGAGACCCGCAAGTTTTATCCAAAAGAGTATGCGGTTGCAGCAGATGCCGTTGCTTATTTTGAAAAAGTCTTCGGGATTACATTGCCAGAATCGGAGATCGGCTTTATCGCCTTTCATATCGTCAATAGCGAACAAGCCAATGGCACGATGGAAACCACGATGCAAGCGGTAGAAATCGTACGTGACGTACTGGCGATCATCAGTCGCTTTTATGGACGAGTCTTTAACCCAGATTCCTTGAATTATCAACGGATCACCACGCATTTGCAGTATTTTGCGCAGCGTTATTTAAGCGATGAACTTTCGGGGGAAAAAGATGAATTTTTATTTGCCCTTGTGCAATCGAAGTACCCTAAAGCGTTTCAAACGGTCCAACGGATCAACGAGTACTTGATCAAAACCTACGACAAATCGATCGGTGAATCAGAAATGATCTACTTAACGATCCACATCGAACGTGTCGTCAATGATCAAACCAATTAACATTCAATCATTAACGGATTGTTACTGTCAGGCAGGCAATACCCAGATTGAAAAGACAACAGTCAGCGAGGAAAAAACTCGTTAGACGGTCGTTTTTTCAATCTGGGTTTTTTTATTAAAAAAAGGAGTGTTGAAAAAATGAGTTCAAATAAAGAAATTGCCGTTCGCGTCCTTGATGCGGTGGGCGGCAAAGAAAATGTCAACAGCGTGGTGCATTGTGCGACCCGCTTGCGTTT
Organism: Enterococcus sp. R12; assembly: GCF_058135755.1. NCBI lineage: Bacteria > Bacillati > Bacillota > Bacilli > Lactobacillales > Enterococcaceae > Enterococcus > Enterococcus sp. R12. Next base: position 3,326,504 of record NZ_CM176874.1, on the reverse strand, counting down.
CAAATTAAAAGATGAGCACAAAGCGGATACGGCACGCTTGAATCAAGACGACGACGTGATCCAAGTCGTTCAAAGCGGCGGACAATACCAAGTGGTGATTGGCAGTCATGTCAGCGATGTCTATCGTGAATTGAATGGAGTAGCGAACTTCGACAGCGAAGCAGACAGCAAAGGCGACAAAGGCAACCTGTTGAATCAACTGGTGGATATTATTTCGTCGATCTTCACGCCGTTTTTAGGCGCAATGGCAGGTGCCGGGGTCTTAAAAGGATTCTTGACGCTGGCAGTCACCTTGAATTGGTTAGCAGCTGATTCTGGGGTCTACACTGTATTGTATGCGATTGCCGATGGATTATTTACTTATTTACCAGTGATGTTGGCTTTTACTGCAGCGAAGAAGTTTCGTACCAATGAATTTCTAGCGGTTTCCTTAGCGATGGCATTGGTTCATCCAGACATTACCGCTTTGGCTGGGCAAACGTTGAGTTTCTTAGGCCTTCCGGTCATTATTGGTGCGAGTGCTTATACGTCTTCCGTCATTCCGATTATATTAGCGGTCTTTTTACAAAGTTATGTGGAGCGTTTCTTTAAAAAAGTCATTCCTAGCTTCTTACAGATCATCTGTGTACCTTTAGCGGTCTTCTTGATCATGGCGCCATTGACTTTTATTGTCGTCGGTCCACTAGGAACGATTTTAGGAAACTTGTTAGGTAGTGCTTACGACAGCATTTACCACTTCAGCCCACTGATCGCTGGCGCTGTCATGGGTGGTTTATGGCAAGTCTTTGTGATGTTTGGCATGCACTGGGGCTTTGTACCGATCATGATGTTGAATCTCAGTCAAACCGGTGTCGATACGATGGTGCCGATGCTGTTGCCAGCCGTCCTTTCTCAAGGGGGTGCAGCGCTAGCAGTGTTCTTTATGACAAAAAATGTGAAATTGAAAGGGTTGGCCCTTTCTTCAACGATCACCTCAATTTTTGGGATCACAGAACCGACGGTGTATGGGGTGACTTTGCCATTGAAAAAACCATTTATCGCCGCGTGTATCAGTGGTGCCATCGGGGGAGCCTTTATTGGCTTCAGCCAAGTCGAAAACTATACCTTTGGGTTAGTCAGCTTACTAAGCCTGCCTTCTTTTATCCCACAAGATACGAAAGATCTAAGTGGTCTGATCGCAGCTTCGATCGGAACGGCTATCGCTTTTGGCGCCGCGTTTGTCTTGACCTTCTTCTTACGTTTTGAAGATCAGCCAGCAACCGATGCCAGTGCAGCACCAGCGAAAGAGCCAGCAGCACCCACAGAGAGTTCGTCTAAAGAACGAGTGGTCCTCAGCAGTCCGTTAGAAGGCAAAGTGGTTCCCTTAGCAGAAGTCAAAGACCAAGTCTTTTCTTCGGGTGCATTAGGAAAAGGTATCGCTATCGAACCGACCGTCGGGGCTTTATATGCGCCAGCAGATGGCACCATCACGACGCTCTTTCCTACTGGCCATGCCGTTGGTTTGACCACCACGGATGGAGCCGAAGTCTTGATGCATATTGGTATGGATACTGTGGAACTAGACGGCAAAGGCTTTGAGGTCTTTGTTAAACAAGACGATCAAGTCAAACGCGGCGATTTGTTAGTGAAGTTTGATCTAGATACGATCAAAGCAGCTGGCTTATCCACGATCACACCGATCGTTGTGACGAACACCCCGCAATATTTAGATGTGATGGATATGAACCAAACCGATGTCTTGCAAGGAGAAGACTTCTTAGCCATCGTAAAATAAGCAAAAGAAACCCGATCCTCGACTGAATATCAGCAAGGATCGGGTTTTTTGTAAGAAAATAAGGCGCAGTTGCCGGTCTCGCTTGCCTTCTTCGGTGGCAAACGCTTGTCACAGCGCGAGTTAAGAGCAAGACCAACATCAGGAATGCCTACTCAGGGAAAACCCGAACATTCTTGGGAACTGATCCTTACACATGGCTTAAATTTTCGGCAAGCGACTCTAAAGCGGGGAAATCGAGAATTGCATAGCCCTGTTTTTGTTTTTCAATCAGCTTGTCTTCTCGAAAGCTGGTAAAGGTTCGCAGCAGGTGGCGATAGCTGACATTCAAGATCGCCGCACAGGTGGTCAACTGGAAGGAGAAGTGTTGATTTTCTTGATGCGCAAGAATAAATTTGGCCAACCGTGTCTCTACAGGTTCCGTCAATGAATTCGCTAAGTTGATCCCCGAATTCAAGCGGGAACTGAGCAACTGACAGATGGTTTGCAAAAAGCGGACGTCTTGTTGCAAGGTGTTGCGGTAGCGATTCAAAGGGATGCAGACACAGACGCAAGCAGAAGCGGCTTTGACACTGCTTTTCGGCAAGAGTTCCCATAAAGAGGAAGCTTCTCCTAAAGGTGCAGCTGGCTTGGCGTAATCAATACAAATCGTTTGGGTATCCGAAGAGAAGGAATAGACCATCACGGTTCCTTCTACGAGAAAATACAAGTATTCAGAAGTCGTACCCGTTCGAATCAGGTGCTCTTCTTTTTCAAAGGAATGCAAAGTGGCCATCGCTAACAAATCATTGTCCATATAAGATTGCAGATCGTATGTGTCAATGTAATTACTGAGGCGTGCGGTATCATCGATTTTTTTCATGGGAATCAGCCACTCCTGAATGGTTTTCTTTAAGTATAGCTTAGTTCCCCTTTCGACTCAACACGAACGATAAATAAAATCTAATGTAAATTGTATGTAAAAATAAGGTAAAATAGGACATGTGTCACTTCATTTTGATGGGATACTTGGTATGATTTGAATGTAAGAAAGCGTCAAACCATTAGGAGGAGAAAAAATGCCATTGAAACGAATTGTTAAAGGAATGTTAGGAATTGCGTTAGTTGCCGCATTGACCGGCTGTGGGAATGGGAGCAGCAGCAGCGACAGCAGTGCCGCAGCCGAAAAAGAAAAGCTGGTGGTACAATTCGTACCGACCAATAATGACGGCTCGATGCAAGCCAAAGCAAAACCGTTTGCTGAGTATTTATCAAAAAAATTAGACCGTGAAGTAGAAGTAACGTTAGCAACGGATTATTCGACGATCGTAGAAGCGATGGCTTCTGGACAAGTTGATTTAGGGATCATGCCGCCAGCCGCTTATGTTCAAGCCAAAGACATGGATGCAGCTGAAGCGATTTTGACTTCTCAATTAGGTGCTTATGATCCAGAGACGGGCTTGCCATTAGAAGGGGAAAAAACCAATACCTTCAAAGGGGAAATCTTGGTCCGTGCGGATAGCGATATGACAGAATTGACGGACTTAAAAGGGAAAAAAATCGCCACATTGAGTCCAAACTCTGCCAGCGGCTATATTTACCCAGTTGCCGAGTTGAAAGATGCAGGAGTTGATCCAACGACGGATGCTACATTAACGACGGTGAATGATATTCCAAGTGAGATCACTGCAGTCTTGAATGGTCAGATGGACGCCGCCTTTGTGTTCCAAGGGGCACGAAATGTCTTTGCATCAAGCTTTCCAGACAACGATTTATTCAAAGACCTAAAAGTCCTTTACTTGACTGAAGGGGATATTCCAAATGACGCCATTGCCGTCCAACCATCAATGGATGCTGAACTAAAAGAGCAGATCAAAGAAGTGTTCTTGAACATGGCAGATGATGAAGAGGGTGCCGAAGCAATGAGCTTGTGGGGACACCAAGGGTATGAAGAAGCAGCAGATTCTGCTTACGATACCATTCGCGATTATACACAACGAGCAGCAGAGTAAAAAATCAGGGATTGCGGTAGAAGGATAACGGGACACGGAGATGTGCAGCGATTTACTAGGGGAATAGGTGGAATACGCAGTACCAGTGCATTTTTTAGTGAAATAGACCGTGACCGATTGGGGAAACTTTGCCGCGGTCCCTACATAATGGAGAAAACAGATGATAACTTTTGAGAATGTATCCAAAGTCTACCCAAATGGGGTCAAAGGATTACAGAACATAGATGTAACGATTGAGCAAGGTGAATTTGTGGCCATTATTGGCTTGAGCGGTGCTGGTAAGAGTACCTTTTTACGCTCAATCAATCGCTTAGTGCCAATCACTGAAGGAGATATCCGGGTAGACGGCAAATCAGTCACGAAAGCCAATAAAAAAGAATTGCGCTTGATTCGTCGACAAATCGGATTGATCTCGCAAAGCTTCAATTTGGTCAAACGCAGTACCGTTCAAAAAAATGTTTTGTCTGGGCGTTTGGGGTATTACGGGACCTGGAAAAGTATTTTAGGGTTGTTTACGAAAGAAGACTACGAAAGAACGAAAGAAGCGCTAGCGACTGTCGGCTTGTCAGACAAACTGCAAACGAGAAGCGACCAGTTGAGTGGAGGGCAACAGCAGCGGGTATCCATCGCCCGTGCCTTGGTCCAACAAGCGCCGGTGATTTTAGCAGATGAACCTGTGGCATCACTAGATCCCATCACGACAGAGAAAGTGATGGAGGATCTGAAGAAGATCAATCAAGAAATGGGCAAAACGATTGTCATCAATCTGCATTCGATTCCCTTGGCTCGTCAGTATGCGACAAGGATCATTGCCTTAAAAGCAGGTGCGATCGTTTTTGACGGCAACGCAGCCGCTTTGACAGATCAGCGTTTAGAACAAATCTATGGCAAAGCAATTTTTGAAGAAAAGGCAGGAGAAATCGATGAAACTGAAAGAAACAGTTCATTTTAATTGGTACAAACACCTGCTGCTGGTTCTTTTATTGCTGCTCTTTTTTCAAAGTAGTGCCTGGATCACAGGGGCTGATTTTGCACAAGTGTGGTCGAATCGCAGCCAGATGACGGCTTTCATGGCTCGCTTTTTGCACCCAGACTTTAGTTATCTACCGCAACTGATGATGCCCTTGATCAAGACATTGCAGATGTCCTTTTTAGGCACCGTTTTAGGAGTAGTCGCAGCGATACCGGTGAGTCTGTTGGCGACAACAGTCGTGACAGAAAGCCGTTGGGTCTCGGTGCCGATGCGTTTTCTCTTAGGTCTGGTGCGGACGATCCCCAATCTATTGTTGGCGGCATTGTTCGTAGCGATTTTTGGAATCGGTGAAGCCACTGGTGTTTTGACCATCGCGGTCTTTACCTTTGGTATGGTTTCACAGCTGATGTTCCAAGCGATCGAAACCATTGATTTTGCGCCGATCGAAGCAGCAGCAGCGGTAGGAGCGAATAAATTTCAAGTGACCGTTTGGGCGATCATTCCCCAAGTCATCAGCCAGTTTGCCAGCTATACTTTTTATGCCTTTGAAGTCAATGTTCGAGCTTCGACGGTGTTAGGGTATGTGGGTGCCGGCGGGATCGGGGTAATCTTGAACGCCTCATTGGCATTGTTGAATTATGAGCGGGTCTCGATCATTATCTTGACGATTTTGCTGACAGTAGCGATCGTTGATTTTCTCAGTGAGCGGGTAAGGAGGTCTTTCCTATGATGATCAGAGAAGTGAAGAAAACGACTTGGCTGTTATGGGGACTCTTTGCTGTTTTACTAGTTTTATCCGCTGCGACGCTGGATTATTCTGGATTAAGCACCTTTTCCTTAGCGATGGGAAGAGATGTCTTGCAAGGGCTGAGTCAGCCAGACTGGTCCTTCTTTTATGACGGCAGTGGGGAAGATCTGTGGAGCTTGTTGTTACTGACGATCGGGATCGCTTGTCTAGGAACGATGATTGCAACAGTCTGCGCGATTCCAGTGACCTTGCTGAGTGCCGCCAACCTATGGACCTCGACACCCTGGGTCGCAAAAATCGGCAAAATGATCTGCAATATCTTGCGGGCATTTCCCGAGCTGGTTTATGCGATTATTTTTGTCCGTGTGGTAGGTCCAGGACCTTTTGCTGGAGTTATGGCGATCGGTGTCCACCAGATCGGTATGCTGGGCAAGTTGTTTACCGAAGAAATGGAAGCCATGGATGAGCGCTTGACGGAAGAGATGCAAGCAGTCGGTGCCAATTTTTGGCAGACGATGTTTTTCGTGCGGGTCCCCTACTTAGCACCCATCTATAGTTCCTTTGCATTGAATCATTTTGAAATTGCGGTCCGCAGTGCGGCAACATTAGGGTTAGTCGGTGCTGGCGGGATCGGTGCACCATTGATTTTTGCTATTCAAACCAGAACCTGGAGCAAGGTAAGTATTATTTTGTTGGGCGTCGTTGTGACCGTCTTCTTATTAGACCAGTTGACTGGAATCATCAGAAAGAAATTGAGATAAACCTATGAATGTATTGCATATATCAGATATCCATTTTCGAGAAAGTTACCTGCCTTGTGAAGAAGGGTATCAAGGAATGCTGGCAGCCATGCAAAATCCTTTGATTCCTCTTGAAGAGTGTATCCAAGATGCCAAGGCGCGAGCAGCGATCGATTTGGTGGTGATCAGCGGCGATTTGACCGAAGATGGCGCGCCTGCCGATTATGCCTCTTTGAAGCAATATTTAGAAAAAGCCTTTGGCTCAGTGCCCATCGTAGTAACGCTAGGTAATCATGATATCAAACGGCATTTTCGCCAAGGCTGGCAAGGCAAGTCAGTAGAAACCGCCAGTGATACACCTTTTAATCAAGTCTATGAAACGGAGACATTGGCGATCGTGACTTTCGATAATTCCTGCTATGGCTATGCCGACGGTATCGTAGATGAGCGACAGTTTGAATGGCTGCAAGCCACGCTGGCGCAGCTCAAAGAGAAAAAGATCGTTTTTGTGACGCACCATCATTTGTTGCCCGACCAAGCAAGCACGCCGGCATGGGCCGGTGCCAATCGTTTGGTGGCATTATTGCAGCAGTATCAAATCTCTTGTATTCTCAGTGGACATACCCATCATGCGTTTACGGGAACGATCGCAGGGATTCCTTACTATACTGTGGCAAGTATGTCGTTTGTCGGGGAAGATGAAGGCGATGGGATGGTCCGTTTTGAAGAACGCTATGGATACAATTTGTATCGTTTTGAGGAAGGTGCATTGGTTCATCAATCCTCAGAAAACTATCGACCGAACCGTGTATTGATGCGGGTCAACATGCAAGGATAAAAAACAGACGTTCCGTCAACGCTGCCTTTAGCAGCAGAAAAGGAACGTCTGTTTTTGTGTGAAAAAGGCTTAGCCTTGATTGCCAAAGGTTTTGACAACTTCAATCGTGCCGTCGATATGAAAAAACAAGGTATAATTTTCTTCGGTTTTGATACCGTCAAAACGTCGGGCATAATAGGTGACCGCGTCTTTGAAGGTTTGTGGGGGAACCCCTAAAAAATCAGCGCATGCCGCCAATGTTTTGCAGCCTTCTTCAAAACAAGCGATGATATCATAGGGCGTGACCACGATCGCAGAACCAATGTCGCGGGCTTTGCGTTCTTGTTTGCGTTTTTCGTTGGTATCTTGGGCGGTAATGTCGCCAGCACTGGTCAGATAATGACCGATTTCTTCACCGATGGTGCTCAAGAGGTCTTCTTGTGACTGGTCAGGGTTCAAGTAAATATGGTGATCGATGTACAATCCTTGCTGACCATCAGGCATATTTTTATCGAAAATAAAGTGCAAGTCTGGGTAGGCGGCCATCAGTTCTTCTACTTTATCCATTTCCATCATTCCTTTTGGGCGTGCCGCTGTTTTATAAATTCAATATAGCTGAGGATATCTTCCATCTGCTCATCGGTGACGTCATCATCAATATGGGCCGCAACGGTTTGAACTTTTGCAGAGGGCTGCGTAAAGCCTGCCGGGACTTGTCTGCCTAATAAAAAATCGGTGGATACTTGAAAAATCTCCGCGAGTTTGACGATGGTCTCGCCATCGGGTTCGTTACGATCATTTTCGAAATGAGAATACGCTGCGCGGGTGATTCCCAGTTGATCTGCGATCTGCTGTTGGGTTTGATTGGTTCGTAGTCTGAGTGTTCTTAGCCGTTCGCCAAGCATGAGTGATCGCCTCCTTTTTTGTAGTATAGCACGTTAGATATAATTTGTATCTATTTTTGTATTATTCGATATAAAAAATATCACATTAGTTGACGATACGAATCGTATCTTTTATACTGGAAACAGATGATATGAATCGTATCAAAAGAATGGGGGAGGATCATGGATACATCGATCGTAACAGTTGTCTTGCCGTCACTCATTACTGGTGTACTTACTTATTTGGCTACCCGAGTATCCAGCAAAGCGAATTTGGAACAAACGAATATCGAAAATGCCCAGAAGCTTTACCTAAAATATGAACAGATCAATCAAGAATTGACCCATAAAATCGATCAGTTAGAAGAAGAAGTCCAAAAGACCACTAAAACCTACCAAGAAGAAGTCTTAGTTTATCAAGGAAAGCTTGCTACTGCCCAAAGCGAACGGGATTTTTTGCGGGCAGAAAATCAGGTGCTGAAAGAATTACAGCGAGTAAATCAAATGCCTGGGACGCGTGAAGAGAAGCAACATTCAGCCGTTGGCTAATAGAAAAAAACTGCTTATCCGTCAATAAGCAGTTTTTTCGATTAGTTGATCATTTGTTCATTGACATAGGCAGCATAAAGCGGGTGGTTGTTCATCAATTGTGCATGGGTACCTTGACCGGTAATGGTGCCTTTTTCTATAAAGTAGATTTGGTCGGCATCCACGATGGTCGATAAGCGATGGGCGATCACTAATGTCGTACGCCCTTCCATCAGATGATCCAACGCCCGCTGGACTTTTTCTTCTGACTGAGAATCTAGGCTGGCGGTCGCTTCATCCAGCATCAGCAGCTTGGGATCCCGCAAGAATGCTCGAGCGATGGCGATCCGTTGTTTTTGCCCGCCAGATAGTTTGACGCCGCGTTCGCCGATTTGTGTTTCTAGTTTTTCGGGGAACTCTTGGACGAACTGATCGGCATAAGCCAATGCCAGCCCTTGCCACAATTCCTCCTCTGACAGTGTTCGGCCCAATCCGTATTGCAAGTTTTCCCGAATCGTACCAGCAAAGACCGCACTGTCTTGGGAAACATAGCCGATCTGTGCCCGCCAGTTTTGCAGATCAATGTCAGCTATCGGCTGATCTCCAATCAGCAAGCGCCCGCTGGTGGGTTCATAAAAGCGTTCCAGTAATGCAAAAATCGTGGATTTTCCGCCGCCGCTTGGTCCTGCAAAAGCAATCACGGTGTTGGGTTTGGCTTCAAAAGAAATATTTTGCAAAATCGGCCGTTTGGGATCGTAACTGAAATCGATTTGTTCTGCCCGTAGGATTGCTCCATCGATGGCGGCTTTGGGTGCTGCCTGGATCGGCTCCAGCGGCGTATCCAAAATTTCTTGGATCCGTTCCGTAGCACCCATCGCTTTTTGGACTTGTGAAAAGAACATCGCAAACGTCGTCACAGGCGCAATAATATTAAAGAGATACAGTAGAAAAGCGATCAATGCGCCACTCGTCAAGGTGCCGGCTTGCACACGGATCGCGCCATAACCGAGGATTCCTACGAGTAAGCCCAGCATGGCCGTCGTCATGATTGGCTGCAAAATCGCACTGACTTTCGCATCCTTGACCCCGAGGGTAAAAATTGCCCCAATGTTGCGCCGACCGTTTTCTTGTTCACTGGCTTCTCCGTTGCTGGCTTTGATTAAACGGATCTCCGAGAGCTTTTCGCTGGCGTCCGCATTGAAATCGGCGGTCGCTGCTTGCAACTGGCGTCCTAGTTTCGACATGATCTTGCCGATTGGCCACATGATCAAGGTGATCAAAGGCACCGCACTGAACATGATCGCAGCCATCTTCCAGTCCATCAAAAACAAGATGATCATCGAACCGATCAATTGGATCAAGCCAGTGACAAAGCTGGGAAATTGCGAGGTGACTAGTTCTTTGATCACTGACGTATCATTGACGAGTCGCGAACTGCTTTCCCCCGACTTGTGGTCATCAAAATAGCTGACTGGCAAATGCAGCAGATGTTTCCAAAGACGTTCCCGCAACGTTTTCACAGCACTTTCTCCCACATAGCGCAAGAGAAAGCCGCCTAAAGTCCCTACGCCTAATTGCAGCACAAAGGCTAGGATCAAAACGACCAGCATGGAGGTGCTGAACGTGGGGGTGCCGCTGGCATCGACCAGTGTTTTCGTCAGCTGCGGCACGACCAAACTGGCGGCACTTGTGATCAGGCTAAAGAGCATCCCTAAAAGAAACAAGCCTTTCTTAGGATTGACACTGACGATCAGGTGGATAAAGTCTTTCATTTTAAATTTGTTTTTGTTCACTGTTGGTGTCGTTGTTTCCATTCGTTTTCCTCCGCAGCAAGCAAGATGGCTCACCGCTTTTTCTTTTTAATTAGGTGTTATTAGAAATCCTGCCAATCCTCCTCGGCTGCTTCGTCTTTAGAAGCGGAAGTCGGTCTTGCTTTGCGGTCTTGTCTAAACCCGTAGGCATCAAAAAAGTTGCCTTTTACCCATGTGTACCGTGGATCATTCGCCTCGCTACTATCAAATGGCCCAAACGGCCCAAACGGCTCAAATGGTCGATTGCCAACCATGCCGCGATGTCCAGGAAACGGCATTTGCCGCATGGCTTCCTTGATCTGTTTTTTCATTTTGCGTCGCTCATCAACGCCCATTTCTTGCCAAGTATCTTTCATTTGTTGCCTCATTTTTCGGCGCTCGTCATTCGTCATTTCTTGCCAATTTCCGCCCCATTGCTTCATCATTTCTTCCCGAATCTCTTGCATGGCTTGCAAACGATCCATTGGGTCAATAAAGCGTTGTGCCTGCTGTTGGAAGTCCGTCTCCCACCCAGCGGCGATGTTTTCAAGCAGACGAGCAAACTCGGTTTGATCCTCCTCTGAGAGCCCAGCAAAAAACGACTGACTGCTGGTGGCTTCTTTTTGTGCTAGTAATTTTTCCGCTTTTTTTCTTCCAGTTTCTGTCAGGTAGATTCGTTTGATCCGTTTGTCAGCAGCATCTTCTTTGCGATGAATATCGCCACTATTTTCCATTTTCTTCAATAGTTCCGCTAGAGAGCTTGGCCGTAGGTCTAAGACTTCTGCAAGATAACTTTGCACCAAGCCGTCTTCTAAATTTAAAACGGCCAGGACACGTTGCTGTCCCGAAAGGCGCTGGTTGTTTTGACTCATAAAGGCATTGCTGGCTTCGCTGATAAAACGAAGCTGTTTCATTAAGTGGTCGGTCATTGTACTCATGGTGTACACTCCTTTTGGTTTATCGTTCGGTACCTAACGATATCGATGAGTTGATTATAGTTCGGTACCGAACGAATGTCAATAAGAAGCAGCTGAGATTTTTTTCTAACAAAAAGTAAGCAGAATGATTGACTTACTAAAAGTAAGTTTGGTATGCTGAGTCCATCGTTAAAGAAACCACAACAAAAGGAGTACAAAAGAATGGTCTTTGGATTTGGGAAAAAAGAACAAATAATTGAAAAAGAAGTAATGAAAGAGGTGTATCGCACCCCTGAAAAGAAAAAAGCGCAAAAAATCGGGATCATCGTTGGCAGTACGAGAGAAGGCCGCGTGAGTCCGCAAGTAGCCAATTATGTTTTACAAACAGCACGCGCGCATAGCGACCGCTCGTTTGAAATCATTGATATCAAAGACTATGACTTGCCATTTATGGGGACAGGTGAAGTGAACCAAGCGTGGAACGAAAAAATCGCTGAGTTAGACGGCTACATCTTCATCGTACAAGAATACAATCATGGCATATCAGCTTCCTTGAAAAATGCGTTGGACAGCGCTCGAGAGGAATGGTTCAACAAAGCAGCAGCGATCGTCAGCTATGGTTCGGCAGGAGGGATTCGTGCCGCTGAGCAAGTTCGCTTGATTTTGGCGGAACAAAAAGTAGCCACGGTGCGCACCAATCCTGCCTTCAACTTATTTACTGATTTTGAAAACTTTGCCACCTTTACCCCTGGCGAGCATATGACTGCAGGAATGAACGACATGTTGACGGAATTATTGGACTGGGCAGACACATTTGCCAATCGTTAAAAAAACAAACGAAAACAATCTTAGGAGGAACCTATCATGAAATTTGGTATTATTTTAGGCAGTACAAGAGAAGGACGCGTAAGTCCGCAAGTCGGAGCATATATTCAAGAAATTGCTAATCAACGGTCAGAGCATCAGTTTGAGATCGTTGATGTAAAAGCATTTGATTTACCGTTTATGGGAACGGCTGAGCCAAACCTGGCATGGAACAAAAAAATCGCTGAGTTAGATGGCTATATCTTCATCGTGCAAGAATACAACCACGGTTTTGCAGCTTCCTTGAAAAATGCCGTAGATTCTGCTCGGGAAGAATGGTTTGATAAAGCTGCTGGGATCGTCAGCTACGGTTCTGGCGGTGGGATTCGGGCCGCTGAACAATTGCGCAACGTATTAGCTGAACAAAAAGTTGCCACCGTGCGGACCAACCCAGCCTTCAACTTATTTACTGATTTTGAAAATTTCAGTACCTTCAAACCCGGTGAGCACATGGCTGCGGGTGTCAATGATATGCTAGATGAATTGTTGTTGTGGTCAAAAGCTTTTGCAACGATCCGCTGATCTGTTTTTAAGACACAATCATTTATAAGTGATCCTTTGCTGTTTCATCCCATGGATGGAACAGCTTTTTTGGCGTCTGCCAAGCAAGGGTTCGACTGGCAAGGGTGTTTCACTGAAAGAAAGACCAAAAATCGGGTATACTAGAAGAACAGAAGCTGCGTGCAAAAGCGATCGATTTTTTCCAAAAACCTGCACGCAGCCAGTAACAGAGGAGTGAACAAGAGCATGAATCTACTTTTTGCGATTGATGATCGATTCAGTGAACAATTAAAAACAACGTTATATTCAATCAAACGTCATACGACAGCAGCATCCTTTGATGTCTATGTCTTACAAGAAAAAGAATTGAGCCATGCTGCAGAGCTGGAGGCTTTTTGTCAAAAGCTGGCGATGACCTATCATCCCATCATCATCGGTTCTGGCTCGATTTTTAAAACGGCGCCAGTCAGTGATCGCTACCCTGAGTCGATCTACTATCGATTATTGGCACAAAATTACTTGCCGCAGCAAGTGGAAAAAATCCTGTATCTGGATGCGGATATTTTGTGCATCAATGATTTGCGCCCCTTGTATGAGCTGACGTTAGGGGATTTTCTGTATGCCGCCGCCAGTCATTCTAAGCTGACAGAAGTAACAACAGTCATCAATAAAGTCCGTTTGCGCAATTATGAGTCGGAAGGCTACTATAATTCAGGCGTTTTGCTGATGAATGTGCACCAGCTGCGGCAAGAGGTCAAAGAAGCAGAGATCGCAGCGTTCATTGAGAAAAATCATTTGAACCTCTTTTTGCCAGATCAAGACATTTTGAATGGGTTGTACGGCGATCGGGTGCTGGCGATCCCCGATCAGCTCTACAACTATGACGTACGAAAAAACCGTACCTATGAAACGATCAGTTTAGGGGAATGGAGTTTGGATTGGGTCATCGAGCATACTGTTTTGTTACATTTTTGCGGCAAAGAGAAGCCATGGAAAAAAGGCTACCGCAGCCGCTACGGGGCGCTATACAAGTATGTGGAAAATGAACGACGGAAGTTTGAAGAAAAACAATCAAAGAGCGTATGATTAAAAAAGCTTTACTTGGACAAAAGACAAGTAAAGCTTTTTTTTCGATCATTTTTTGAAGGGAATTCTTGTAAAATCAAATAGACGCATCTAGTTTGTTTCCGCATCGATAAGGAAACACCTTGTGTTCAAAAAGAAAGCGCTATCTATTATGATGACAGTATCAACCCATCGCAATGCTAAGTCAGTGAGCAACTTTTTTATTCAGCGGAAAAATGGTCAGAACCACGCCATCATTTAGCAACTACTGAACATAGATAGTGAAATAGAGTGTCATCGTTAAGGAGGAAAACTATATGAAAAAAGCATTAATCATCTGTGCAGGCGGTATGTCTTCATCAGTCATTGCCAAAAAAACGACGGAATATTTTAAAGAGCGAGGAAAAGAAATTGAACTAGATGCAACGTCTGCCTCTCAAGGAGCAGCCACGATCGCCAAAGATGAATACGACTTATACTTAGTCAGCCCGCAAACCAAAATGTACTTTGCGAATCTTGAAAAAGCTGCCATCAAGTACCAACGACCCATCGTAAATATTCCGCCCCAAGCTTATGTGCCGATACCGATGGGCATTGAAAAATTAGCTGCTGTGGTGGAGCAAAATATACAATAGTCGTTCAAACAAAAAGCTTCATGAGAATAGGTTGATGAAAAAGGTTGATGAAAAATGTTGAGTAAAAAAGAGATCATCATGCTAAAAATGCTTTACCAAAATCGTAACACGTATACCAGTAGTAAACAGATCGCAAAGCAACTGGGGGTTTCAGATCGGACTGCGCGCAAGTATGTTCAAGGGTTGGGGCTTATCTTGAAGAACCATAAGCTTGGTCAGATTTGTGCCAAGCAAGGGCAGGGCTATCGGCTAAACATCACCGACCAGCGTTCCTTTGATCGTTTTTATACTGAGAAAACCAACACCAGACCAACAGCTGCCGACCTTACGACGATCAATGAAGCCAATGACCGCCAATATTTTGTGTTAAATCAATTGTTATTTGGGCAAAAGCCTGTTTTTGTTGATGACTTGGCGGCGGATCTATGTGTTTCTCGTTCAACGATTTCCAACGACATCGTTGAAATCAAGCAATTGTTAAAGCCTTATACGATCGAGTTGAAACATCGAACCAGTCAGGGGATCTACGTTGCAGGATCTGAAAATAGTCTACGGCATTTCATCATGAATTACTTTTTCATGAATCGCCTGCAAGACAATTTGTATGCCTTTTCCATGTACAAACATCTATTAGAGGGGATAGCGATCGAGGAAATCGTGATCATCGTTTTGGATACATGCCGCAAGTATTTTTTGAAACTCTCTGATTTTATGATCTATACGATCGTCCTTCATATTGGTCTAGCAATAAAACGGCTGCAGGCGGGCTTTGAGATCCAGCTGCATCCACAAGAGGCAAACTTAGCGCAGGAAGTGGAATACCAATCAGCTTTAGAGATCGTCGAGAAGATCCGCCAACAGATGGGCATCGTCTTGCCACCGGAAGAGGCTTTCTATATCGCCATTCATTTAAAAAACAAACTAGTTTCTGAAACCATTCGTGAACAGATCGATTTAGACGATAACGAGGTCAAACAACAGCTGCTAGTCGTTTTACAAAAGATCGATCAAGAAACGGGCTTTTGCTTAGCCGAAGATCCCTTATTGATAGATGGGCTGATGATGCATATCACCCCCTTATTGCAACGATTGAATAACGGTACGAGTATGGAAAATCCTTTGTTAGAGACCATCAAAAAAGATTACAGTGACTTTTTTCAGCTAACGATTCGGCATTTTTCTGATGTTCCCTTCTTTGCCCCCTACAAAGTGACTGAAGGAGAGCTCGCCTACTTGACGATCCATTTGACTGCTGCGATGGAACGCTTAGCGAATCAGCAAAAAGCACGGGTCTTAGTGATCTGTGCAACAGGAATCGGTAGTTCACAAATGTTAAAAAATCGTTTGGAACACGAACTTGGTTCAAAACTCGTGATTGAAGAGATGATCAGCTATTACGAAATCAGTGAACAAAAACTAGCAGGGATCGATTTGATCATTTCATCGATCAAAGTACCAGATGTGGTTCTAAATATCCCCATCGTCACAGTCAGTGTTTTTTTAGATAAAAAAGATATCCAAAAAATCAATCGCCAATTGAAACAGTATAAAACGAAAAAACAGTACCGTAGCGTTCTGAAACAGCGACCGAAGACCTTGTCTGACAAAGAGCGGGAACTGATTGAGACTAGCTTTCGCCCAGAACTTTTTCTTTGGCTCGCCGAAGAGACCGATAAAGAGGCTGTTTTGGACCAGCTGCTGACGAGGATCGAAAGCGTGGAAAAGCGCGCGGTGAAAGAAGCGCTAGGCAAGCAGCTTGCTTTACGAGAAGCCTATAGCTCAGTAGCCTTTTCCGATCATTTGGCGGTGGCGCACCCCATTGAACCGATCACCAATGATGCTTATGCGGCCGTTGCTATACTAAAACAAGGCATAAAATGGGATGACGAGCATGACCAGATCCAGCTGATTTTCTTACTTTCCCCTGATCGATTGGGGCAAGTAGAATTGAACAAAATCAGCCAACTGTTAGTACCGATCATTGAAGATGAGTCATTTAAAGATGCACTCATAGCTAGTGGTGATTTTGAACATTTTATGGAATGCTTTATCGGGTATCACCTAGGAACACATTTATCGCATATGTAAGGGAGAAAGAACAATGGAATCAGAAAAACTACAAGAGACAGCCTTTCAAATTATTCTTAGCAGCGGAGATGCTCGGACGATCGTTCATGAAGCATTCCAAGAGATGCGTCAAGGAACTTTTGAAGCAGCACAAGCAAAACTGGATCAAGCAAACGAAGCACTAGTAGAGGCCCACAAAGCACAGACGGGCTTATTACAAGAATACGCCAGCGGAGAAAAAATCGACATGGAGATCATCATGGTCCATGCACAAGATCATCTAATGACAACGATGACTTTGCGAGAAGTGGCGATTGAAATGCTAGCGTTATACCAGCGAGAGCGGTAGAAAGGAAGGGATCAAATGACCAATCGAGAACAGCAGAAAAAAATGGCAGAAAAAACGTTTCGGTTTCACCGCTTTTTATTTCTAAGGTATGTATTAGCAGTCTTTTTCTTTGCAAATCTTTATTGGTTCTTAGCAGCGATGGTCAGCAATGCCGTACTCTTGATCCTCCCGCTGGCACTGCTGATTTTGGCCATTTCGGCGATCGGGGAATACGTGCGTCTTTATGGCAGCTATTCAGAGCAAATAGCTGGAAAACTGCGCTGGACGCGCTTGTTTTATCTTTGTCAACTGACGATGAATCTCCTGTTAATCGCCATCTGCTGCTTCTCTCATCTGTTTTCATTCGTTTTTCCTTTTCTTGAAAATACGCCGATCAATCGAGGCATTCTTACACTCTGGCTTAGTGTGGGGCTAATGTTAGCTGCGTTATGTTTGCAGCGTGTCAATAAGATCCGTCGCAAAAAAGATACGTATTATGGATATATTAAAGAATACCAAAAACTCATTGAAGGGAAGTAGTTACATTATGGAACAATCAAATAGCAAGTTGTTCAGTCTCTTAGAAACGGCCGTCATGGGACCGTTAGGAAAAGTGGCACAGTTCAAAATCGTACGTGCCATCATGGCTGCTGGGATGGCTTCGATTCCTTTTACGATCGTTGGCTCGATGTTTTTAGTTATCAATGTATTGCCGCAGACCTTTACCTTTTTAGAAGATTTCTTCAATAATACTTTTTTCAGAGTCAGTGATTTGTATATGCTGGCAAACAGCACGACAATGGGACTTTTGGCATTATATTTTTGTATCGTTCTCGGCTATGAATACACCAAGATCTATGCGGAAGAAGAAGAGTTGGATCTTGCGCCTATGAGTGGGGCGTTACTATCGATGTTTGCCTTTTTCATGTCGATCCCACAATTGATGATCGTGGATGGCAGCATGTCACGAATCACCGATCAAGAAAATGCCATCATCAATGGCTGGGCGATCGGTGGCGACGGGGTGGAGCGTTTAGGAACGACCGGGATATTTACCGGTATTATCATGGCGGTGTTGGCTGTTCAGTTGTACCGCTTGTGTGTAACAAAAAAATGGGTCATTAAAATGCCCGAAGAAGTACCATTGGGAGTCGCCCGTGCCTTTACAGCATTGATCCCTGCCTTTGTCGTCGCATTCACGGTCCTTATTATCAATGGGGCTTTGGTTGCAGCGGGAACGGATATTTTCCAAATCATTGCCGTGCCTTTTGGGTTTGTGACGAACTTGACTAATAGTTGGTTAGGGTTGATGGTGATTTACTTTTTAGTCAGTGCATTATGGTTAGTAGGAATCCATGGCGCAAATATCATTTTCTCTGTATTGACGCCAATCACCTTAGGTAATTTGACAGCCAATGCTGAGGGCGCCAATTTTGCATTAGCTGGTGAGTTTAACAATGCGTATGTGACCGTCGGAGGTTCAGGAGCAACGCTAGGTCTCGCTTTATTCTTGGTTTATCTGGCAAAATCAAAACAATTGAGAGTGTTAGGAAAAGCTTCGATCATTCCAGCCTTATTCAATATTAACGAGCCGTTGATTTTC
Organism: Enterococcus sp. R12; assembly: GCF_058135755.1. Lineage (NCBI taxonomy): Bacteria > Bacillati > Bacillota > Bacilli > Lactobacillales > Enterococcaceae > Enterococcus > Enterococcus sp. R12. The sequence goes on along the minus strand of NZ_CM176874.1, from coordinate 3,308,282 downwards.
GGGATTCCTTTGATTTATAATCCTTTCTTAGCGATTCCCTTTTTCTTAGCACCGATGGCATCCGCATCGATTGCCTATTTTGCGATCGAATTGGAGATCATTCGACCGATGATCGCCCAAATGCCATGGCCTTCTCCAATCGGTATCGGCGCATTCATTGGAAGTGGAGGCGATTGGAAAGCCGCAGTTTGTGCGTTCTTATGTGCAGGGGTTGCCTTTTTGATCTACTTCCCATTCGCTCGTTCTTATGATGCAGGCCTAGTCAAGCAAGAAGCCCAAGAAGGGGAGCAAGCAGCATAAATTGAAAGGAACAAGAAAGAAACGTCCACACGGGCGTTTCTTTTTTTAAGCGTTCTATTCTGCTTTTTTTCGATTCGATGGTACGATTAAATGAGAGAGTCATGAAAAAAAGAAGGAGTGGAGAACATGAAATTTTTGATTTGGCTGGTCTGTGTGATCGGCATCGAAGCAACAGGAATCATCTCGAGTTTGTTTGCAGGAGACATCGCTGGAACGTATGCGCAAATGGAAAAACCCTTTTTAGCCCCTCCTGGTGGGATCATTGGGATCGTTTGGACGATTTTGTATGCCTTTATGGGAACAGCGTTGTATCTGTTGATCGTAGCCAAAGTCAATCCAGCGCTTAAAAAGAATGCCTATATCTTCTTTGCGATCCAGCAAGTACTAAACTTCTTGTGGAGTATCGTTTTCTTTGGCTGGAATGCTTACTGGGCAGGAACGGTCATTATTGTCTTGTTAGTCCTATCAGTGATTATTTGTATGATCCTCTTTGCTCGCATCGACAAAAAAGCAATGTACTTGTTTATTCCTTATTTGATTTGGTGTCTGTACGCAGGCTACTTAACGATTGGCTTAACTTTATTGAATGCCTGATAGAAAAACCCTCTTCCAAGCGTCGTGTTGGAAGAGGGTTTTTTCTTTTAGATATAGTCTTCAGTCAATTCCATAAAGCTGTCAACATCTTTTAGGACCATATCGATCCCTGCTTGCCAGAAGTCTGGTTTTGTTAAATCAACACCAAGGTGTTTTTGCGCCAGTTCTTCCGTCGTCATTGAAGCAGTATCTTGCAATAAAGCAATGTACTCTTCTTCAAAGCTAGACCCTTTTTCATTGGCATACGCATAGATCCCCATGCTAAAGAGGTAACCAAAGGTGTAAGGGAAGTTGTAAAACGGCACATCATCAATAAAGAAGTGCAATTTGGCTGCCCAGAAATGTGGATGATAAGTTGCTAACCCATCCGCATAGCTTTCTTTTTGCGCCGCTGTCATCATTTCCGTGATTTGCTCCGCTGAAACTAAGCCGTTTTGACGGGCTTGGTAGAAGCTGTTTTCAAAAATAAAGCGTGCATGGATGTTCATGAACATCGCGATCGCATTTTGCATTTTGGCATCCAATAGATTGATTTTTTCTTCCTTCGTTGTCGCTTCTTTGAGGGTTGCATCAGCAACGATCAATTCAGCAAAGGTACTTGCTGTTTCGGCAACGTTCATGGCATAGTTGCGGTTTAATTCTGGTAGCTCCCAAAGAACGCTGCTGTGAAACGCGTGACCTAACTCATGGGCAAGCGTCGCTACTTCGTTGACTGAATTGCTGTAGGTCATGAAAATACGTGACTCTTTGGTTTCTGGCAAGCTGGTGCAATAGCCGCCAGGACGTTTGCCAGGACGATCTTCTGCTTCGATCCAGCTTTTTTCAAAAGCAACTTGGGCAAAGTCAGCCATTTTCGGACTGAACTTACGGAAGTTGGTCAAAATAAAGTCAGCTGCTTCATCAAAGGTGTAGGTTCTTTCTTCCATGTCCCCAAGGATGATCGGCGCATCTTGATCTTGCCATTCCATTTTTTCTTTGCCGAAAAGCTGGGCTTTGCGGGTCAAGAAATCAACGATCGGCTGTTTGTTCTTTTGGATCGTGCCCCACATAGCATCCAATGTCGCTTTTTGCAGACGATTGTATTCTAATGGTTCTTTCAAGTAATCAGTGACACCGTGAAGCTTGAAGGTAGAAAGGCGGAAGCCGTCTAAATGGTTCAAGGTATCTGCAAAGAGGTCTTCTTTTTCTGCCCAAGTCTTTTCCCAAGTGTCAAATAAACGTGCACGAACTTCTGGATCTGGATCACCCATCATTTTATTGAAGGCTTGACCAGCGGACAAGTTGATCGTCGTGCCGTCTTCTTGAAGGAAAGGAATTTCGATCGAGGCAACGATCGTATCGTAATGTTGGCTCCAAGCATTTAAGCCATCTAAATTTAACGTGTTGATGATGGTTTCTTCTGCTTCAGATAACAATTCTTTGCCGTCGCGACGAATCTCGCTTAGACGAAAAGCGATTGGTGCTAAGTTTTCCGCTGTAAGTAACGCAGTCCAATCATCCTCAGAAATTTCTGTCAATTTTTTCGAGAAAACGGTTTGTGCTGCTTGCAATGCTGGCAGTTTTGCGTAGAGGTCGCCTGTCAGGATTTTGGCTTTGCTGTCGTTGACATTCGCTGAAAGCAAGGCATTGATAAAGCTGCCACATTGTGAAAATCCCTGATTGATTGTGCCAGAAAGTTCGATTAATTCCTCTAATTTTGTCGCATTGTCTGTAGCGTTTGGTGCCCAAGCGTCAACTTTTTCACGGTAAGTTTTGATTTCTTCTTCCAGCTGGCTCATGCGTTCTTTTAATTGAACAGAATCACTGCCTCCTGGAAAAATTGTTTCTAGATCCCAATTGATTGAATAGGTCATTCCTATCAAACCCCTTTCTTTTCCTACGATCTTATTAAGTATAGCATAGCCACATTTAGTCGCAACCATCGGATTTTTTTAATCGAAAAAGGAAAGCTGTCGGTTGAAAAAGTTCTTGTCTTTCGCAAGCTTTGCCTGCATTGGTCGGGGACGTCAAAATCAAAGAAAAGAACAAAATCGATCATTTTTTCATTCTCATCAAATTCTTATTTAAAAATTGCTGAATAAATATTACATATAAAAAAATAACAACGAGTAAAAAAACGCTCGCAAGAAGATATTCACTCTTTATTGCATAATGACAAATGCTTTGCATAATGAAGGAGAAATACGTCGCTTGGTAAGCGCATACATTCTTGTACTATGTAGGCGTAATCAAAACAAAGGAGGATGTAAAGAAATGTCAAATGCTATTCATGTTTTTTCAGAAATCGGCCGCTTGAAGCAAGTCATGCTCCATCGCCCTGGTCGAGAATTAGAAAATCTCGTGCCCGATCATTTAAATCGCTTGTTATTTGATGATATTCCCTTTTTGGAACAAGCAAGGGCTGAACATGATCAATTTGCCGATGTATTGCGTAATAATAATGTGGAGGTGTTGTATTTAGAAGATTTAGCAGCAGAAGCGTTAACTAGTCAAGAAATCAAAGAGCAGTTTATCAAGGAATATTTAGAAGAAACAACGTTACAAAGCCCAGAAATCATTGCTGAAATTACCGATTATTTCTTATCTTTTGAAGATAACCGTCAATTCATCGATAAAACGATGGCAGGTCTAGCGAAAAATGAATTGAAATTGCCCCATAGTCAAAGCCTAGCTGGTGCTGTGGATGACCAGTATCCGTTTTTGATCGATCCAATGCCGAATTTGTATTTCACTCGCGATCCGTTTGCGACGATCGGTAACGGGGTTTCCTTGAATCGCATGTATTCAGAAACAAGACGTCGTGAAACGTTGTATGGCAAATACATTTTTGCTCATCATCCAATGTTCCAACAACAGCCACCGCACTTGCTTTATGACCGTGATCAGCCAACACGAATTGAAGGTGGCGATGAATTGGTTCTGTCAAAACGAGTGTTAGCGATCGGGATCTCCCAACGAACAGATGCCACTTCCATTGAACAGTTGGCTCGTAATGTGTTCCAACATGAACCAAGTTTTGAGTACGTCTTAGCTTTTGATATTGGTCAAGAACGCAAATTCATGCATTTAGATACGGTATTTACAATGGTTGATTATGACAAATTTACGATCCATCCAGAAATTGAAGGCGAACTGACCGTTTATTCAATCTCACGTGACGGGGATGGCGTAACCATCAAAGAAGAAAAAGATACGTTAGAAAACATTTTGTGCCGCTACTTAGAATTAGATGCAGTGGAATTGATTCGCTGTGGGGGGAACGATTTGGTCGCTGCAGCTCGGGAACAATGGAATGACGGTTCCAATACCTTGACGATCGCACCTGGTGAAGTCGTGGTCTATGACCGTAACACGATCACCAATCAAAAGTTAACTGAAGCCGGCATCAAATTGCATAAAATCTCCGGCAGTGAATTGGTTCGCGGCCGTGGCGGCCCTCGCTGCATGAGCATGCCATTTATCAGAGAAGATATTTAATCTAGAGGAGGAATTACTAATGAAACAAGTATTTAAAGGAAGAAGCTTCTTAGCAGAAAAAGATTTTACGAAAGCCGAGTTAGAATACCTTATTGATTTTTCCATCTATTTGAAACAGTTGAAAAAGCAAAATATTTCTCATCGCTATTTGGAAGGCAAGAACATCGCCCTCTTATTTGAAAAAACGTCGACTCGGACACGGGCGGCATTTACGACGGCTGCCATCGATCTTGGTGCCCATCCAGAATTTTTAGGTGCGAATGATATCCAGCTAGGCAAAAAAGAATCCGTTGAAGATACCGCCAGAGTTTTAGGCAGTATGTTTGATGGCATTGAGTTCCGCGGGTTCAGCCAACAAGTCGTTGAAGATTTAGCCAAATTCTCTGGCGTTCCTGTTTGGAATGGCTTGACCGATGAATGGCATCCAACCCAAATGATCGCTGACTTCATGACGATCAAAGAAAACTTCGGTACATTAGAAAACATTACGTTAGTCTATGTGGGCGATGGCCGAAACAATATGGCGAATAGTTTGTTAGTGACGGGGGCGATTTTAGGTGTCAATGTTCGCATCTGTGCACCAAAAGAACTTTTCCCAGCTGAAGAAGTGACAGACTATGCCAACAAATTTGCCAAAGAATCTGGCAGTCAGCTGATGGTAACAGACGATATTCAAAAAGGCGTCAAAGATGCCGATGTTCTGTATACCGATGTTTGGGTTTCAATGGGGGAAGAAGACCAGTTTGAAGAACGGGTGAAGCTGTTGAAAGATTACCAAATCAACCGCGAAATGGTAATGGCGACTGGAAAACAAGACGATGGCTTGATCGTGCTTCACTGCTTGCCAGCGTTCCATGATACGAATACGACGTATGGAAAAATGATCGAAGAAAAATTCGGCATTTCTGAAATGGAGATCACAGACGACATTTTCCGCAGTCAATGGGGCCGTCAATTTGAAGAGGCTGAAAACCGAATGCACTCGATCAAAGCAATCATGGCAGTAACCTTAGGCGATCTCTTTATTCCTAGAGTGTAAGAAGGAGCAGTGAGCAGATGAGTGAAAAGAAACCAACGATCGTTGTCGCCCTTGGCGGCAACGCTATCCTAGCAGATGATGCCAGTGCCAAAGGGCAAAAAGAACGGCTTAAACAGACCGTCGAGTATTTAATTCCCCTGATCCAAAAAGACGTTCATTTGATCATTACCCATGGGAATGGGCCTCAAGTGGGAAATTTGGTTTTGCAGCAACAAGCCAGTGATTCTAGCAAAAACCCAGCGATGCCTTTAGATACCTGTGTGGCAATGACGCAAGGCAGTATTGGCTATTGGTTACAAAATGAGCTGAGAATCCAGTTGAAAGAAGCCCAAATGGCTAAGCCGGTAGTGACAGTGGTGACGGAAATTACAGTCGATGCCCAAGATCCAGCATTTGCCCATCCGACCAAACCGATCGGTCCTTTCTTAACGGAAACAGCTGCCAAAAAAGCCATGGCGGCAACAGATGCCATCTATCGTGAAGATGCTGGTCGTGGTTGGCGGAAAGTCGTTGCCAGTCCAGCGCCACAAGCGATTCAAGAAGTTGCCAGCATCAAGGCGCTGATTGAACAAAACACGATCGTTATTTGCGCAGGCGGCGGGGGCATTCCCGTGTTAGATAATGGGCTGGGGGTTGAAGCCGTGATCGATAAAGATTTTGCTTCTGAAAAATTGGCTCGTTTAGTCGATGCGGATCAGCTGATCATTTTGACGGGCGTGGAAAAAATCGCTTTGAACTTTGGCAAGGAAAATGAGCAGTGGTTGGATCATGTGACCGCCGCTGAATTGGAAACCTATGTCGATGAAGGACATTTTTCACCGGGAAGCATGTTACCGAAAGTACAAGCAGCTTTGAATTTTGTCAAAATGGGCACGGAAAAACGGGCAGTGATTACTTCCTTAGATAAGCTGGCAGAAATTGAAGACGCTGGTACACAGATCACCTGGAAATAAGCGAAGTAGCAAAGCAAGTCCAAAACATTGGAGTGAGAGAAATGATCGACTACCAAATAAAAGATCCATCAACAAGAGCGAATAGCTTTCAATGGCTGGAAGAAGAAAATCAACAGCGATTGAAGGAGCATATATACTGCCGTACGTACAAAAAAGGCCAAGTGCTTTTTTATGAAGGCGACGTAAGAGATCGGATATTCCATGTGATCGAAGGTCTCGTACGGATCGAAAAAACCGACGGAACTGATTCCTATTGTTATGTAGATTTTGTTGGGCCTGATCAGTTATTTCCTTTGATTGGCTTGTTTGAAAGAGACAACTATGATGTATCGGCATTCGCTGCAACAGACATTGTCGTGCAGTTTGCAGCGATGTCGCTGTTTGAACCGCTGGTTGTTTCATCTACAAGTCAGTTGCTGTGGCTGAATCAGCAAATGAGCCAGCAGTTGGAGAAGCAAAGACGCCGAGTGGAGTACTGTGTCACCTCTAGCGCGCAGACAAGAGTCATCAATACGATTGGTCTCTTGATGATCGAGCACGGACAGTCACAAGGAGAGCAGATTCGCATTCCTTTTCCAGTTTTTATCAATGATATTGCTAAATACAGTGGAACGACGCGCGAGACGGTCAGTCAAACCATCAAGGCGCTCGTGCATAAAAGAAAGATTTATTATCGTTACAAAGAACTCATTATTTATGACAAAGATTATTTTTCCCATGTTGCGAATTGACCACAGACAGACTAGCTGTTGGCAATTTGCTCCTAAGATTGATTCAATAGAGGAGGAACGAAGATGAAAAAAAAGCAAAAAGAAAAAAAGTCGCTGACATCGTTCAGTATCTTATTTCTGATCATTATTGCGTTGACGGTCGCTTCTTGGCTACTAGCCGGTCAGCCCTTTGCACCTTCATTACCAGCAGGGCAAGAAGAGATGGTCAGCCAAGTCGTCGGTGCCAAGTTTTCTGATTTCTTTATGGCGCCTTTTAACGGATTTCGTGATGCGATCGAGATCTGTGTGTTTATTCTCTGTTTGGGTGGTTTTTTGAATATCGTCACGCGAACAGGCGCTTTGGAAGCCGGTATTCAGCATTTGGTCAAAAAACTCAAAGGCAATGAGTTGATTTTGATTCCGATTTTAATGATCTTGTTTTCGATCGGCGGCTCCACTTATGGAATGGCGGAAGAAACGATTCCTTTTTATTCCTTATTAGCAATAACGATGGTGGCATCAGGTTTTGATACGATCGTCGCAGCAGGAACCGTTATGCTGGGGGCTGGTGCCGGCGTGATTGGCTCCACCGTCAACCCCTTTGCGACCGGCGTTGCGATGGATGCCTTGCGAAGCATCGATATTGCCCCAAACAATGGAACGATCTTAGTAGTCGGGGCATTGCTTTGGTTAGTCACGACCGCATACTGTATCTTTGTGGTGATGTCTTATGCAAAAAAAGTCAAAGCCGACAAAGGCTCCACGATCTTATCGCTGCAAGAGCAAAAAGAAATGGAAGAACATTTTGTCAAAGACACGAACGAAGCCTTGGTGTTTACGCAAAAACATCGCCTGATTTTGACGATTTTTGGCTTATCCTTTGTGATCATGGTGGTTTCCTTGATTCCTTGGGGCGACTTTGATATCCATGTGTTTGACGGTTGGACCGCCTTTTTGACCGGCAATAGCTTCGGTGAATGGTATTTTGGTGATTTGGCCATGTGGTTCTTCTACATCAGTATCATCATTGCGTTGATTCAAGGATTCTCAGAAAAAGAAATCGTGACCAACTTTATCGATGGGGTCAAAGACATTTTATCCGTTGTCTTGATCATCGTTGTGGCACGGGGGGCTTCCTACATTATGCAAACGACGTACTTGGATCTGTTTATTTTGGATCGGGCTTCCCATCTTTTAGAAGGGTTATCACCTGTCCTGTTCGTAATTGGCGCCTATATTTTGTATCTGCTCTTATCGTTCTTGATTCCATCGACTTCAGGACTGGCATATGTATCGATCCCTATCATGGGTGCCTTGGCGCAAAGCATCGGACTCAATCCGAACGTCATGGTCATGATCTTTACTGCTGGTTGCGGATTAGTGAATTTGATCACACCAACTTCTGGCGTCGTGATGGGCGGATTGGAGCTGGCGCGGGTCAACTATTCTACTTGGACTCGCTTTATGCGCAAACCGTTACTGGTTATCGGAATTTCCAATCTTGCCATTTTAATCTTCTCGATGTTGTTCTTGTAAGCTGGGTCTCAAGAAGTGAACGAGACGGATCAACTATTTCAGTAAGCGAGGCGACTTGAGAGGAGCGGATCAAGTAAATGAAAAAAAAAGAGCGACAAGCAATTATCAAAAAACTTTTTGTCCTACATCGGATTGAGTCTCAAGAAGAATTGATGAATTTATTAAAAAAAGAAAATGTTTCAGCTACCCAAGCCACGATTTCTAGAGACATGCGGGAAATGAACATCGCTAAAACGTATGCCAAAAATGGGCGACCGTATTATTCAATTTTTGAATCCAAAGAGCAGGATCTAGAAGACAGAATTGCGTTTTCGATGTATGAGTATCTAAAAAAGATTACGCAGATTGACTTTTTAGTTGTCGTTCATACGGCTGAAAATGGCGCCGATGTGATCGCCAATTATCTTGATGAAATGGAGCTGCCAGAAATTGTCGGCACGATTGCAGGGTTTGATATTTTATTGATCATCACGCCGTCACAAGAAGCGGCAGCAGAGGTCGTCGAGCGGTTGAATCATTATGTAGAAGGCTACGAGATGGGTTCGTCATTATTTACTGGAGAAAAAAACGCAAAACAGCCCTGAGAATCGTTGAGGAAGCTGAACGTCACAAGCCCAAAGATCTCACAACCAAACGGGTGACGGCTTTTCATACCGATGGCTATTTTTAAAAAGAAAGAGTGCTTCTAAACTTGACGGAAGCACTCTTTTTGTGTGTGCAATGTCTCCACGGTTTGCTGGAAAAACAGTTGCATCACCAAATGAAAATGGTAAGATAGGAAAATGAGGAGTGAAAACTATGAAAAAATTACTGAAAGAACCGAACTTTTACTTTTGTATCGCAATTGCGGTAATGGTCATCCTCTTTATCAGCTCTTCACAAACCTATGAGCAGCAATCTCAAATCGGGTTGCTTTCACGTATCTTAAAAAACGAACCATTGAAAGATTGGTTGGAGACGATCTCTTTTTCCTATGCTGGGTCGGAGATCAGTATTGCGGAAAAAGGCTATTTCTCATTTGTGGAATTTTTCATTCGCAAAGGTGCGCATTTCTTCACTTATTTTGTCTTAGGGGGCAGTTTGTTCTTCGTTCTCGTTTATCGCCGTACGCCCTATTGGCTAGCCGCTTTTTTTGCTTGGTTGGCAGCCACCGGCTACGCTGGGATCGATGAATACCATCAAATGCTGACGGGAGGACGGACGCCGCTTTTTCAAGATGTCATGCTGGATTCAGCTGGAGCACTGACCGCCGTTCTTTTGGGGTGGTTGATTTGTCAGCTATCGAAAAAGTCACCTAAACGCCGCAAAACATAACGAGTTGTCGGCGTTTTTTAAGCAGTAAGCTGTCAGAAAGTATAAAAACAAGAGGCGAAACCAATGGAAAAAAGTTTGAGCAGTGTCAAAAGCAAATCGGAGTTTGTCGTGCATGAAAGTTTACCGGTGGGGATTCTTCTTGCTATGGCGGGCGGTTTTTTAGATGCGTATACCTACTTGTTTCACGGGGAAGTGTTTGCAAGTATGCAGTCGGGGAATGTCATTTTGTTAGGGATCAATCTTTCAACGGGGCAGTTTGAACAAGCCTTTCGATATCTGCCACCAATCTTCATGTTTTTAGTGGGGATCGTAGTGACGAATTATCTGCAGCATCATTTTCCGACAGGGGGCTGGATCGTTTGGCAAAATGCCGCATTGATCTTTGAAGCAATCGGTATTTTGGTTCTGGGCTTTTTTGCTCGATCATTACCCAATGTCATGATCGATTCGGGGTTATCTTTTTTTGCAGCGATTCAATATGCCGCCTATCGTCGATTGGCAGGGATGCCCTATGCCACCACGATGACCACCGGCAACTTACGTTCACTGGCTGATTATGTGTACATGCGCTGGTTTAAAAAGGACCGATCAGTGACGCCCAAGATTATTTCTATTTCCTTGATCATCGGCGGCTTCTTTTTTGGTGCAGTCTTAAGCAGCTTGCTAGGGATTTTCTTATTCCACCGCACCATCTGGGTGGTTTCAGGGATTTTAGCCTTGGTGTTGGGGATCACGATCCATCATCAAAATAAACAATAGAAAAAAGACATTCGCTGGAATGTCTTTTTTGTCTTACTTTTTGGTGCTTGTGCGTGAATCTTTGAGATACAGTGCCGTTTCTACGAGTAGCGCTGCTAGAAGATAGCTGCCAAAAACGGCTACTTGGTAAAAAGCCTCTGCGATCAGCTCGTTGCGCTGCAATAAAACGACCCCGCCTAGAAAGAGCATCGCTAACAAGGAGAACCACTGCTGGGCAAAACGCCAATTGCTGACACTGGCTGTACTGCGCTTGGTGCGAAAGCCGAATACATAATTGGGTTCTTCTCGGTAAAAGCACCAGAAGACGATGAAAAAAATACCCGTAAAAATCAACAACAAAAGTCCAATATCGATCGAGATCACTACCTTTCACGTGCGATTTGTTGGATAAGTAAGTGAAGCCGCTAAAGAGGAGTACATACTTATTGTATCCGCTATGAACGCTTCTATGAAGGGGAACAATCGAAAAATACGTGCTTCTAGCAAAAAAACGGATGGCGATTTGCAGCGCCATCCGTTTTTTTATCCCCGTTGAAAAGGGCCTTTTGGTGCAATCAATTCAAGATTGGTGCCGTCTGGATCTGTAAAGTAGGCGACGCCTGTCCCAAAGCCGCTTTTCAAGCCGTCTTGTGCTTCAAAAACGATGGGGTGCCGTCAGGTTCAACGCCAATGGCTTTTAGACGTGCAACGGCTTCATCGATAGCTTCGACTTCAAAACAAAGATGCATCGCGCTGATTTGCTCATTGGAATAGCTGGCTTTGTTGGATTTTGGTTCGACGTATTCTAAAAGATCGATGTTGAGATTGTCTAAATGAAGATTGGCATATTTGATCAGTGTATCTGCTAATCCTTGCGTTTGCGCCATGCGTTTGCCGCCAATCGTATCTTGATTGGCGATTTTCTTTCCCGTTAATGCTTCATAAAATTGGATGGAATGTTCGAGATTGCTGACGGTGATTCCCACATGGTTAACCATTGAAAAGCCTGTGTTTGTGTTTGTCATTATACTTCCTCCTAAGGTTTTGTTTAGTATATCGTTTGGTTAATGAAAATCGAATGTGTCTGGATCTGGACCCACTCGTAAGTCTTCATTTAATGCGTTCAAGCGGGCCATGTCAGCTTCTGATAAATAGAAATCAAAAATCGCTGCATTGGCGATCATTCGCTCGGGGTGTGTCGATTTGACATTGACTAAGATCCCTTGTTGAATAGCCCAGCGTAAAAGCACTTGTGCCGCTGATTTTTGCTGTGCATCGGCGATCGCCAAGACGGTGTCATCTTTCAGCAGTTTGCCTTGCATCAATGGCGACCAAGCTTGGATCGCAATTGCTTTTTCGCCACAAAAAGCCCGCAGATCTTGCTGCGTCAGTTTGGGATGCAGCTCGATCTGATTGATAACAGGAACGACCTTAGCAATGGCCAATAATTGCTCCAGATGATGGATCTGGAAGTTGCTGACCCCGATCGCTTTGATTTTTCCTGCCGCATAGAGGTCTTCCAAAGCACGCCAGGACTCTTGAAATGCTTGATTTCCTGGCCAATGGATCAAGTACAAGTCGAGATACTCGAGGTTTAAGCGGGCCAGACTTTCATTGAAGGCGTGGATCGTTTCATCATAAGTTAAATGATCGTTCCAAAGTTTGGAAGTGACAAAGAGTTCTTCACGAGCCAACCCCGTTTCTTGTAAGCCTTGTTTGATTCCTGCCCCTGTTCCTGTTTCATTGCCGTAAATCGCTGCTGTATCAATCAAGCGATAGCCATTGATAATCGCTTGCTTCACGACCTCTGCTGTGTCAGCTTCAGGGATTTGAAAGACACCTAACCCCAACCCGGGGATTTCACTGCCGTTGTTCAGGGTGACGGTATCTGATAATTTTTCGATCATAAAAACATCTCCTTTATTTTTTTCTGGTATCATCATATAATGAGGTGGTAATACTGTATAGTACGTACTTTTTTGTTTGATACCCACCTTTTGGTAACCTTTGTGTGGTATCAAGCGTAATGAGGTGAAAAAAATGGCAGAAAAAATTTATAATATCGGTGTTGAAGCAACCATGGATGTCATCGGCGGGAAGTGGAAACCAATCATTCTTTGTAATTTACGCCATGGGGCATTACGTCCCAGTGATTTACGGCGGAAGATCCCTGGCATCAGTCAAAAAATGTTGACCCAGCAATTGCGGGAATTAGAAGAATCTGACATCGTTACTCGCAAGTCCTATAATCAAGTACCACCTAAAGTTGAGTATTCCTTGAGTGAATATGGAGAAACCTTAGGCGGCTTATTGGATACTCTTTGCCAGTGGGGCACGATGCACGTTGCTGCACTGCAAGACAAAGGGGAACCCGTTGTTTTGCTGGAACAAGAAGAGACACTTGTCTCGCAGAGCTGAGTTTGAGTGAGAAAAAGCATGCAGAAACGCTTGGTTTCTGCACGCTTTTTTTGTTATGCTTGTTGGATCAATTCTAGAATGGCTTCAGTATTCATCCCGCTGTAATGATTGACGGGAAACGAAAGGCGCTTGATGCGTGGTGGGATGGCCTGCTTGATCATCGGATCTGTTAAAGAAAGCAAGGGATCGACCAAAACGAGTTTTTCTTGCGCAAAACGATAATTCGCCAGACGTTCTGGTGTCACAACAGTTACGCTGATTTGATCCTCGGATAGCAGTTGGATGTTGCGGGCGAAAATTTTGATCAGATTTCCAGCCAAAGTAGAACGATCAATAAAAACGACTTTTTCCAAAATGATTCTCCTTATTAATTAAAGTAGTTAATTAAGTATATTTATTAAACCGCTCTTTGTAAATAGGAACATTTGGGAGACAACAAAAAAGCCGCAAAAGATTTTTCTTTTGCAGCTTTTGGTTCGTCTATAAAAAGGTTTGATTCTTTTTTTGATTAAATCACGATCACGGGTGTCCCGACTTCGGCTTTGCTGTACAATTCTTTCATCACGCCTGGCGGAGTATTGATACAGCCGTGAGAACCACGGGTTTTCCAAAGATCGCCACCGTATTCCGTCTGCCAATCAGAATCATGGATACCGACACCAGTCCAATCGATGGGCATCCAGTAATCAACAGGGGACGCATAATCTTCACCAGTCAAGGTTGCATCTTCTTCTTTGTTCCAGACATAGAAGACGCCAGTTGGTGTTGGTGTAGCTGGTTTCCCAGAGATAATTTTTGTATCCAACACCAATTCGCCATCTTTGTAATACCACATGTGTTGGTTTTTTAGATCAACTTCGATATAGGTGTTGCCAAACAGCGGACTGCCGGCATCGGTGCTTCCTTGAGCGATCGGTGTGCGGGTGAAGTCTTCGCCTGCTTTTAACGCCTCGATCAATGCTTCTGTTTCCGCATCGGTTTGGATCGTCCAGCTAAGAGTACCGGCTGGGACTGTCACTTCGCCTTGCTTGGTACTTTGGAAGGTCGAAGAATTGGTGCTAGTATTGTATTGTTCGCCGATCGATGTGACATAGCTTCGTACTTTGTCTTCGTCGATCGTTGTGTTGCCGTCTTTATAAGAGAGCCAATCCATGATCGTTTCTCTTGGGATTTGAAACGTATTTCCGTTGATCGTATAATTGCCAGTTACTTTGGCGATTTTATTCAACGAATCCATTTCTTTCGTTAAGTCTGGATCATCGGCGGTCACACTTGGTTTTGTGACATAATCAACGAGATTCAGTTCCTTTTCGCCGCTGACGATGGCTTCTTGCAAGTCTGCCACTGCTTTGTCAACATCGATGGCATCGCCGTCAACTTCTGGTTTGATAGAAAAACCGTCTTCGCCTTTTTCCAACGTGGCATCAGCCGATTTGGTACGATCTTCATTTAAGGTTTCGAGTTCTTTTTGGATCGTGTTGGTTTCGCTAGTCAAGGTGTCTTGGTCTACTGAGAGATTGTCTAGCTTCTTTTCTTCGGCAGCCGAAACGTAAGCCATTCCCCAGCTCCACTGATTTTGTTCATCTTTTAACGATTGCAGCTCATCGGTGAAATCCGTCTGCAAACCAAATTGAGCAAGGTTGACTGTTTTCCATTCGCTATCACCATCTTTGATAGTAAAGTCTTCTTGTGAATAGCGATCATGCAGCAGGGCGTTGGCCTCGGCAACGGTTTTGTTGCTGATGTCGATCCCATCGATTTCAGTCTTTGGTAGAAAACGGTTTGCATAATATGTACTTCGGTAGGTATAGCCGCCAGCGATCACTACGAGTAAAGCGGCCACAACGATCAGAACAATTTTCTTCGTATTATTCTTGGCGTCAGTATGTTTGTTTGAACGAGTCATTCAACTACTCCTTTTTTCTAATGGCATAATAGATAATAACGCTTAAATCATACCATATTCCCACGGGAAAGCGAATATGGCAAATGAAAACTTCCATGAAAAATAGAAAATTCTTAAACTATCTTTAGGCAAGCTGTAGAAACGCATTTCTTACGATAAAAAAACTGAACGAATCGGCAGCAAGCCATCTTGATCAAAGGGTTCTGAAAAAGAGTGAGCTGGAGAATTCGTTCAGTTGCATAATTGACTAACTAAAATTGACTCTTTAACACGAGGGGAAAGAAATTATTGATTGTCTTCCGCATCTAATTTTGCAAAAGCTTCATCAAGAATATCTTTTAATTGTTTTGCCGAAGCGGCCATCCGGTCTTTTTCACCATCTGTTAATGGGATCTCAATTACTTTTTGGATCCCTTGGGCATTGATGACTGCAGGCGCACCGATATACAAGTCGTTTAAGCCGTATTCGCCGTTCATGTACACAGATAATGGGAGAACAGCATTTTCATCGTCTAAGATCGCACGAGTGATCCGTGCTAAGGCTACCGCGATTCCGTAGAAGGTCGCACCTTTTTTCTCGATGATGGTGTAGGCTGCATCACGAACACTGAAGAAAATGTTGACCATTGCTTCTTCATCGATGTCTGGGTTGTTTTTGACCCATTCATAGATTTGTAGGCCAGCTACGTTGGCATGAGACCAAACAGGGAATTCTGAATCGCCGTGTTCCCCTAAGATATAGGCATGGACGTTACGGGCATCGACATCGACCAATTCAGCCAATGCTTGACGGAAACGGGCAGAGTCTAATGAGGTACCTGAACCGATAACGCGTTCTTTCGGGAAGCCTGAGAATTTCCAAGTAGAATAAGTCAAAATATCGACTGGGTTTGCTGCAACTAAGAAAATTCCGTTAAAGCCTGAATCAACGATTTGGGTAACTACTTCACGGTTGATTTTCAAGTTTTTATGAACTAAGTCTAAACGGGTTTCGCCTGGTTTTTGAGGCGCACCAGCAGTAATAACGACTAAATCAGCATCATGTGCATCTTCATAAGAAGCGGCATAGATTTTTTTAGGGGAAGTAAATGCCAAAGCATGGGACAAGTCAATTGCGTCGCCTTCTGTTTTTGCTGTATTTATATCAATGATTCCGACTTCTTGCGCAATGTTTTGGGTCACCAGCGCAAACGCGTAACTAGAACCAACCGCACCGTCTCCAACAAGAATTACCTTTTGGTGATCTTTTTTGTTCGTTTTTGCAGTCATCTGTGTATCATTCCTTCCGCATAATTGTTTTACTCGCTATCATCCTACCATTTTCAAGTATGTTTGTCATGTGATTTGCACAACAATATTACACAAAATATCGCTGTTTCAGTTGTAAATGCTTTCTTTATTATTACGTCAAAAAGAAGATATATCAAGGTTTTATTAAGATTCGTTAAGAAAGATAAAAACTGAGCAAGAGGGTGCCACCATAACAGTCCATTTCGTGTTATAATTACCTAAGCAAAAGAACTGGGCGCATTTGTGTGCCCAGTATTTTGTGTTTGGATAAGAAAACCGATAAAATAGATGAAGAATCAGCTTGAAACTAGAAATAATGGAGCGTAAATAAAAAATGAAAATGATTGTAGGCTTGGGAAATCCTGGCAAAAAATATGAAAAAACCAAACATAATGTTGGCTTTATGGTAGTGGATGCGTTGGCACAAAAGTACCAAGCAACCTTTAAAAAGTCGGCTTTTGAAGCAGAGGTGGCAGAGTTTTTCTTGAATGGTGAAAAAATCCTTTTGGTCAAACCACAAACTTTCATGAATGAATCCGGTCGTGCGGTAGGCCCGTTGATGACCTATTTTGGCATCTACCAAGAAGAACTAGTGGTGGTCTATGATGACCTCGATTTAGCATTAGGGAAAATTCGTTTGCGCCAAAAAGGCAGTGCAGGTGGCCACAATGGGATCAAGAGTTTGATCGCTCATTTGGATTCAACAGTCTTTGACCGTATCAAAATCGGGATCGATCGTCCACGTCCAGGACAAACCGTGGTCAATCATGTCCTGAGTCCTTTTGCAAAAGACGATCTGCCCATCGTTTTACAAAGTATTGATAAAGCGGTTGAGGCAAGTAGTGATTACTTGACCAACGGCGACTTTCTTGCCACAATGAATCGATTTAACTAAGGAGGGCCGAGATGGATTTAATTGAATTAATAAATAAAGTGCCGACAGTGGCGGCTTGGCATACAGGTTTACGTGAACAGGCCCCCCGGCAATTACTGACCGGTCTAGCTGGATCGGCAAAAACATTAGCGATCACTGGTGTGTATCAGGCATTTCAAAAACAAGTGATCGTCGTGACCCCAAATCTCTATTATACAAATCAACTAGCCGAAGATCTGCGTAATGTGACGGAAGATGTCTATGTTTTTCCAGTGGATGAAGTGTTGTCAGCCGAAATGGCTTTTTCTTCACCAGAAGCCAGAGAAGAACGCGTGGCAGCGCTGAATGCTGTTTCTCAAGGGAAAACGGGGATCTATGTGTTGCCGGTGGCGGCTTTGCGAAAGTATTTGCCTGAAAAGAAAACCTGGTTAGCCAATCAATTTCAATGGCAGATCGGCGATGAGATCGATTTAGAGCGTTTGCCGCAACAATTGATTTTGATGGGCTACGAACGTCAGTCAATGATTGGCAAACCTGGCGAATTCAGTATTCGTGGGAGCATCCTCGATATTTATCCATTAAACGCCGAATATCCCGTACGGATCGAGTTATTCGATGTAGAAATCGACTCGATGCGTTCTTTCAACGTGGAAACGCAACGCTCAGTGGAAACGCTGCAGCAAGTGGCTATTTTACCCACTACCGAATTGGTTTTCTCAGCGGAAGATTTAGCTGCGGGGCAAAAGCAGCTGCAAGAATTATTGAACAAACGGTTGGCAGTCACCAAAGAAGCAACCGATCGCGCCTTTTTAGAAGATTATTTTGGCCAGTTGGCTTCTCAATGGCAAGCAGGGATTCCTGGTGAAAGTGCCCGTTACTACACGGATTTACTGTATCGTCAGCAAACGAGTGTCTTAGATTATTTTTCTGAAGATGCCTTTTTGATGATCGATGATTATGCTCGGATCATGGAGACCAATCGTGAGATCGAACGGGAAGAGGCGGAGTGGCATACCCAAAAATTAGCGGAGCTGCGGGTCTTTTCTGAACAGCAATTCGGGATCGATGTCCATCAGCTGCTGCAAAAAGAAACCTTTGTGACCAGCTTCTTTTCTTTATTCCAAAAAGGAATGGGGAACATTCGCTTCCAAGCGATCCATCAATTCCAATACCGGCCGATGCAGCAGTTTTTCAGCCAAATGGGTCTCTTGAAAGTTGAAATCGATCGCTGGGAGAAGCAGCAGCAGACGGTGATTTTTCTGGTCAGTGACCAAGAGCGGGCCAAGAAGTTAGAGCAAGATCTGCGAGATCATGATATCTATGCCGTGCAGACGCAACAAGACCGCCTGTTTACAGGACGCACCCAAATCGTGGTGGAACGTTTGCAAAGCGGCTTTGAAATGCCGCAAGACAAGCTAGTGGTGGTTACGGAAAAAGAAATTTTCCAAAAGATGAACAAAAAAAGAGCCCGCAGGCAAAATGTCACTAATGCGGAACGGCTCAAAAGCTACAATGAGTTAAAAGCGGGCGATTATGTCGTCCATGCGAATCATGGGATCGGGAAGTACATTGGCATGGAAACCTTAGAAGTCGATGGCGTCCACCAAGATTACATGACGATCTTGTACCAAAACGAAGACAAGCTCTTTATTCCAGTCACTCAATTGAATTTGATTCAAAAATATGTGGCTTCCGAATCGAAAACACCGAAAATCAATAAATTAGGTGGCAGCGAGTGGGCGAAGACCAAGCGCAAAGTGACGGCTAAAATTGAAGACATCGCAGATGATTTGATTTTATTGTATGCCAAACGCGAATCAGAAAAAGGCTATGCTTTTCAACCAGACGATGCCTATCAAAAAGAATTTGAAGATGCCTTTCCGTATTCGGAAACTGATGATCAGCTGCGCAGTACGGCAGAGATCAAGCGGGATATGGAAAAAGAAAAGCCGATGGACCGCTTGTTAGTCGGGGATGTCGGTTTTGGGAAAACAGAAGTGGCGCTGCGGGCTGCTTTTAAAGCGATCAAAGAAAGCAAACAAGTGGCTTTCTTAGTACCGACAACGATCTTGGCGCAGCAGCACTATGAAACGATGGTCGATCGTTTTGAAGGATTCCCCGTCAATGTTGGGGTACTGAGTCGTTTTCGGACGAAAAAACAGCAGAATGAAACGATCGAGCAAGTGCGCAAAGGGCAAGTCGATATTTTGGTGGGGACCCACCGATTATTGTCAAAAGATGTCGAGTTTGCTGATTTGGGCTTGTTGGTGATCGATGAAGAACAACGGTTTGGGGTCAAACACAAAGAGCGCTTGAAACAACTGCGTTCGCAAGTCGATGTGTTGACGTTGACGGCAACGCCTATCCCACGAACATTGCATATGTCGATGCTGGGGGTACGGGACCTATCTGTGATCGAAACACCACCAGAAAATCGTTACCCGATCCAAACCTATGTGATGGAGATGAATCCAGGAGCGGTGCGAGAAGCGATCCAACGGGAGATGGCACGGGGAGGTCAAGTGTTTTATCTCTATAATCGTGTCGATACGATCGAGCGGAAAGTCGAAGAACTGCAGGCGTTAGTGCCAGACGCACGAATCGCGTATGCCCACGGGCAAATGACCGAGATCCAATTGGAAAACACCTTGTTTGACTTTATTGAAGGGCAATACGATGTGTTGGTGACGACGACGATCATTGAAACCGGTGTGGATATTCCCAATGCCAATACGTTGTTTGTGGAAAATGCCGATTACATGGGGCTTTCGACGTTGTATCAGCTGCGCGGCCGTGTCGGTCGGAGCAATCGGGTCGCCTATGCGTATTTCATGTATGAACAGCAAAAAGTGTTGAATGAAGTCAGTGAAAAACGCCTGCAAGCCATTAAGGACTTTACCGAGTTAGGTTCAGGTTTCAAAATCGCGATGCGAGATCTTTCGATTCGTGGAGCGGGAAATCTATTGGGGGCGCAGCAGCACGGCTTTATCGATGCAGTCGGGTTTGACATGTACTCGCAAATGCTTTCTGAAGCAGTCACTCGTAAACAAGGGAAAAATACCCAAACAGAAAAAACGACCGTCGAGATCGATCTGGGGATCGATGCCTACTTACCGACTTCGTATATTGAAGACGAACGGCAAAAAATCGAGATCTACAAACGAATTCGTGAGCTGGAATCCCAAGAAGCAGTTGATGAACTTCAAGATGATCTGTTAGACCGTTTCGGTGAATACCCTGTAGAAGTGGCGCATCTCTTAACGGTGGGCGAGATCAAAATGAACGGCGATCGTGCCTTGTTAGAAACTATCCGCAAGCAGCAGCAGACGGTGTCGTTTACTTTGAGTAAAGTCGGCACGAAAAATTATTCGGTGGAGCAGCTGTTTGAAGCATTGAAAGCTACTAAATTAAAAGCCACGATGGGTGTCGATCATGAGCAAATGACCATCAAATTACAGATTCCGCCAGTGATGAAGGAAAGCACCTGGCTATTAGAAATCCAAGATTTTGTCAAAGCGTTACGGGAGCAAAAATACGCCAGCCAAGGCTAGAAAGGAACCAGCGGGATGCCGAAATCACAATTGAAGCGTACGATGGAAGGGGCGTTTATTTTAACGATCGCTTCCTTTATCGCAAAAATCTTAAGTGCCGTTTATCGGGTCCCTTTTCAGAACCTGGTAGGGGACGAAGGGTTTTATGTGTATCAACAAGTCTATCCGATTTATGGATTGGCGATGACGTTAGCGTTGTCAGGGTTGCCACAGTTTATCTCCCGCATCGTCGCTGAAGAACCCGATCCTTTGAAAAGCAAGGAACGGCTGCAAGCGTTGACGCCTTTCGTGCTTTGGTCTGCGATCGGTTTATGGGCGGTGACCTTTTTATTTGCTGGTCCGATCGCACAAGTGATGGGGGACCACCAACTGTCGGGCTTGATTCGAGTCGTTTCTTTTACCTTCTTATTTGTCCCGCCTTTGACCTTTTATCGAGGAATGTTTCAAGGAAATTTGCAAATGGTGCCGACAGCAGTTTCCCAAGTCGTAGAGCAGCTGCTTAGAGTTGGTGTGATTTTAGGTGCTGCGGCAGCTTTCCAGCAATTGGGCTGGACGATTTATCAAACGGGGACTGTCGCCATGATGGGTGCCTTAGTCGGGGGCCTTGCGGCGTGGTGGATCTTAAGTTATTATAGCCGACAAATCAACGGCAAACGCCTATCGCTATGGCATAAACCAGTCACCAGTACAGGAGAAAATCCCGCTGGTTTATCCGCCTCGTTGAAGAAACGGTTCTTCTTAGAAGGCGGTCTGTTGACGATTTATAGCGGCTATTTGATCTTGTTCCAGTTAGCGGATTCGTTTTTATTGACCAATGCGCTGGAAGCGGGGGGGATGACGGCACAAGCAGCCCGAATTTCAAAAGGGATCTATGATCGCGGACAACCCCTCGTCCAACTAGGTCTTGTGGTGGCGATGGCGTTAAGCTCGACGTTTTTGCCAACGTTGACCAAGTATTTGACGGTGAAAAATCAGCAGCTGTTTGAAAAGTCGGCAAAAATGTATTTGCGCCTGACGATCGGGATTGCTTCGGCTTCCGCCGTGGGCTTAGCGATTTTGCTGCCTTATATTAACTTTGCCTTATTCAAAGACGGTTCTGGCAATGCGGCGCTGGTATTGTTTGTCTTTTCCATCGCTCTGATGGCGACGATCCAAGCCTATCAAAGCATTCAACAAAGTCGCAATACCTATACCTTCGGCTTGCTGGCTGCGGGGATCGGTCTTTTGATCAAATGTCTATCGATGTGGCCGCTGACTGCTTCTTATGGGACTGCAGGAGCGAGTATCAGTACGCTGTTGGGGTTAGGCGCGACCTTATGCTGTTTTGTGGTTTCCGAACAGCGTCGAGCAAAAAGCAGCATCAATCACTTTTGGCATGAAGGAAATTATGGAAAAAAACTATTTATTTGTTTAGGGATCATGGCAAGCGTGCTATTCTTATATTATAGCTTCGTTGCGATCTTATTGAACGGTCCTTTGACCCATCGACTACAGGCACTGCTTTTTTGCCTAGGCGGTGTCGGTCTGGGAGGCGCAGCCTTTATCGGGGCAGCGATCAAAATCAAATTGTTAACGATTCGCGAATGGCTGTTAGTTCCATTTGGAAAGAAACTATTAAGAAGAGGTGAAAAACATGAGATTAGATAAATTTCTTAAAATCTCCCGCATCATCAAGCGTCGCTCTGTGGCCAAAGAAGTGGCAGACAAGGGACGCATTCAGATCAACGGCAAATTAGCCAAGTCAAGCAGTGACGTCAAAGTAGGCGATACCATGCGCATTCAATTCGGGAATAAGGTCTTGGAAGTAAAAGTCAATGAATTGCATGAATCGACGAAAAAAGAAGACGCTGCAAAAATGTATGAGATCGTTTCAGAGGAAAGAATCTCAGAAAATGCTTGATTTTTACGGCATTTTCAGTTAGACAAGCTTTGCGGATGTTGGTATAATGTAAAAAACAAAGACAGCGACGGGAGCGAGTTCAGGTGGCAAAAGAATCAAATAAAAAAATAGAACTATTGCAGACCGATTATGCGAAAGAGCAATTTGCCAAGTTTGAAAAAGAGCGGCGGCAAGTCGTGTTTCGCCGACGTCGGCTGGTGGCGTTTTTCGTGGCGGCATTAGCGATATTTGCGATCGTAGGGATTCAAATGTTCAACGATCAAATGCGCCTGCAAAAGCTAAAGGAATATAAGGCGGAAACAGTCGCCGAACAAAAAGAGGCAGAACAAAAGGTGGCTTCACTGGAGCGAGACGTTGCCTTGCTGCAAGACGATGAGTATGTGGCAAAATTGGCCCGCAGCCGATTCTTCTACTCAAAAGATGGCGAAAAAATCTATCCAGTCTTGCCAGACGGGACGGATTCTCAAAACACCAATGAGCGTTCTTCGCAAAGCGGACAAGAATCATCATCCACAGAGTCACAAGATTAAGCAATGTCATACCTACTCAGCGCAGTAGTTTGAATTATTTTAAATGGGTAAAAATTAGGAGGAACATTTTTTATATGTCAATCGAAGTTGGAGCGAAACTAAAGGGCAAAGTGTCTGGTATTACAAATTTTGGTGCGTTCATTGATCTTGGTGAAGGGAAAACTGGTTTGGTGCATATCAGTGAAGTATCAAACGGATTCGTCAAAGACATTCACGACGTGTTGTCTGTTGGGGATGAAGTGACAGTACTTGTTACGGCAATCGGCAACGATGGAAAAATCGGCCTATCGATCCGTAAAGCAGAAGATAAACCGGAAGAAAAACGTGAATACCCGAAAAAAGAATTCAATCGACCAAATCCGAAAAAATCTTTTTCACGCAATCAAAATACGAATGTAAATAAACAAGACTTCGATTCATTGATGAGTTCTTTTCTAAAAGATAGTGATGATCGTCTTTCGTCATTACGTCGAAATACAGAAGGAAAACGCGGTGGCCGCGGCGGACGCCGTAACTAAACATGAATAGCAAGTTGGAAAAAGCTGGAACAAAACTGTTGGTTCGTTTTGTTTCAGCTTTCTTTCTTGTGGGATTACCAAATGAGAAGGAGGTCAAACGATGGTCATTCAAACCGTTCAAGCGCAACTCACTGCCATCGATCCTGAAAAAAAACGCCGCTTTTTGCTGGCGGTATCGACGGGCGTCGATTCGATGGTCTTGTTGCAGATCTTTTGTCAGTTGTTTCCTGAAATGCAAAAAGAGCCATGTTTTGGTGTGGCGCATGTGAACCATCAATTGCGTCCAGCATCTGCCAAGGAAGCGGCTTTTTTACGGCAGTACTGCCAAGAACGCGGTATTCCTTTTTATGAACGGTGCTGGGAAAATCCGCCAGAAACCGGCGTAGAAGCTAGCGCTCGAAACTTTCGCTATACATTTTTTGCCGACGTCATGTCTCAAGAAGGCTATGATGTTTTGCTGACTGCTCACCACAGTGATGACCAAGTAGAAACGATGTTGATGAAGATGATGCGAGAAGGTCGCTTGCGATCGGCTGGCGGGATGAAACAGCAGCAGCCTTTTCACACAGGGATCTTGTTGCGTCCACTGCTTACTGTCAGCAAGGCAGCGATTTACGACTATGCGCAAGCACAGCAGATTCCCTACTTTGAAGACGAAAGCAATCACGAACCGCTGTATTTGCGAAACCGACTACGCCAGCAAGTAGTGCCAGCCTTAAAAGCGGAAAATCCGCAGCTGCTGCCGCATTTTCAACAGCTTTCTGAAGAAGTACAGTTCGCCAATCAGCTGATCCAACAAGAGCAGCAGCAATGGTTGTCTGCATTCGTTCAACAGCAAGCTGCTCGCTTAGTGATCGATCTGCAACAGCTGCCGACGTTTTCGCCAGCGCAACGCTATTTTTTCTATGCGGGTTTTTTACAGCAAGCAGAGGCTTTCACGAAGCAGCCCCTCAATCAAAAACAGCTGCCGCAGGTATTGCGTCTGCTGGATGAAAAGAAAGGGCAATGGCAATTGGCGTTGCACAAACAGTGGCAGCTACGGCGCAGTTATGACCAATTGTTATTGGAACCTGTTACTGTTCCCCAAAAGCCTGCAGCGCCGTTGACAGAAGTTAGTCAGCGACTGGTTTTAGGGGAGGGGATCTATCTTTCTGAAAAGGAATGGATTGGGTATTTTCCGATAAATGAACAGCATATTCCCAAAAAAATCACAAATTGGTCAGAGTTTTCCCAAGATTTACCGCTAAACTATTCCTCTGAGCTGGTGGTGCGTAAGCGCCAGCCGGGAGACCGAATCCGCTTGGCGCGTGGTCTGACCAAAAAGATCAGTCGTTTTTTTATCGATTCAAAAATTCCTAATGAAGTGCGAGAAAAAAGTTGGGTCGTCACAAACCTTGAAAAAGAGGTGATTGCCTTACTACCTCATACATTTTCCTATTTGAGTATTGCGCCAGAAACTGATAAAATACACTACATACTTCTTTATAAATACCAGGAGTAAGAGTTGGAAGGAGAACTTTATGCTAGATAAAGATATTGAGAAAATTTTGATTTCCCGTGACGAAATCAAAAATCGTTGTGTGGAACTTGGTCAAGAATTAACGGCGGCTTATGCGGATAAAAATCCTCTAGTCGTAGGTGTGCTGAAAGGTGCCGTTCCTTTCATGGCAGACATCGTTCGTGAGATGGATTGTTACTTGGAGTTAGACTTCATGGATGTCTCAAGTTATGGCAATGCCATGATTTCATCTGGGGAGGTCAAGATCATCAAAGATTTAGATACAAATGTTGAGGGCCGTGATCTCTTGATCGTTGAAGACATCATTGACAGCGGTCGCACATTGGCTTATCTGGTGGATCTATTCAAATACCGTAAAGCGAAATCAGTGAAAATCGTAACGTTATTAGATAAGCCAGAAGGTCGTGTCGTTGAGATCGATGCAGATTATGTCGGCTTCGATGTGCCAAATGAGTTTGTTGTTGGATATGGACTGGACTATGCAGAGCAATATCGAAACTTACCTTACGTTGGCGTCTTAAAACCTAGTGTTTATCAGTCAAATTAGTGACTGTTCTAAATCAATTGTGATACAATTAAATGGTCAGGATTGATAAAACAAAATAGCCAGGGAGGTACGCATGAATAAGAAAAATAACGGTATGGTAAAAAATACCTTATATTATGTACTTGTCTTGTTGGCGATGGTCATGGTCGTATATTTCATTTTTGGAAATGGCAATCAGCAGACCCCAACGATCGAGTACTCCACGTTTACAGAGCAGCTGAAAGACGGGAAGATCAAACAGTTTACTGTTCAACCCGCTAACGGTGTGTATCGAATCGTGGGTGAATACAATGAAGAACAAACCGTCAGCAATGACAACAGCTTGTCTGTTTTAGGTAATACACAGGCGAGTTCGACCCGCTTTTCAACGATCATTTTACCGAATGATTCCACACTAAGCGAAGTCACCAGTTTGGCCTCGGCAGAAGGGGTCAAAACCACGATCGAAGAAGAATCCAACAGCGGCATTTGGTTATCGCTTTTGGTTAGCTTCTTACCACTTGTGATCATCATTTTCTTCTTCTACATGATGATGAGCCAACAAGGTGGCGGCGGTGGCGGTGGCGGCCGTGTGATGAACTTTGGCAAATCAAAAGCCAAAGAAGCGGATAAAAAAGCCAACCGCGTGCGTTTTTCAGACGTAGCCGGTGCAGAAGAAGAAAAACAAGAGCTTGTCGAAGTCGTGGAATTCTTGAAAGATCCTCGACGCTTCGTTGAATTAGGTGCTCGTATCCCAGCAGGTGTCTTACTTGAGGGGCCTCCAGGAACCGGGAAAACGTTACTAGCCAAAGCCGTTGCTGGTGAAGCTGGCGTACCGTTTTACTCGATCTCTGGTTCAGATTTCGTTGAAATGTTTGTCGGTGTCGGTGCAAGCCGGGTGCGTGACTTATTTGAAACAGCGAAGAAAAATGCACCAGCCATCATCTTTATCGATGAAATCGATGCAGTCGGTCGCCAACGTGGTGCCGGTATGGGTGGCGGACATGATGAGCGGGAACAAACATTGAACCAGTTGTTGGTTGAAATGGATGGTTTTGATGGGAATGAAGGCGTGATCGTCATTGCCGCAACGAACCGTTCGGATGTTTTAGATCCAGCGTTGCTACGTCCAGGTCGTTTTGACCGTCAGATTTTGGTTGGTCGTCCAGACGTGAAAGGTCGTGAAGCGATCCTCCGTGTCCATGCCCGCAACAAACCTTTATCAGATGATGTTGATTTGAAAGTCGTTGCCCAACAAACACCAGGCTTTGCTGGTGCGGATCTGGAAAACGTCTTGAACGAAGCGGCATTAGTTGCTGCTCGTCGTAACAAGAAAAAAATCGATGCTTCAGATATCGATGAAGCAGAAGACCGCGTGATCGCTGGTCC
This sequence comes from Enterococcus sp. R12, assembly GCF_058135755.1. Classification (NCBI taxonomy): domain Bacteria; kingdom Bacillati; phylum Bacillota; class Bacilli; order Lactobacillales; family Enterococcaceae; genus Enterococcus; species Enterococcus sp. R12. The sequence goes on along the minus strand of NZ_CM176874.1, from coordinate 3,281,200 downwards.
TGCGAAGAAAGACCGGGTCATCAACAAACGCGAACGTGAAATGGTTGCTTACCATGAAGCAGGACATACCATTGTTGGGTTAGTCTTGAGTCGTGCCCGTGTGGTACACAAAGTAACGATTATTCCTCGGGGACGTGCGGGTGGTTACATGATCGCCTTGCCGAAAGAAGATCAATTCTTGATGACCAAAGAAGATATGTTTGAACAAATCGTTGGGTTGCTTGGTGGTCGTACGGCTGAAGAAATCATCTTCGGTGTACAATCAACGGGTGCTTCCAATGACTTTGAACAAGCAACTGCGCTTGCAAGAAGCATGGTGACAGAATATGGAATGAGTGACAAGTTAGGTCCAGTTCAATATGAAGGAAACCATCAAGTCTTTGTTGGTCGTGATTATGGTCAAACAAAAGCTTACTCTGAACAAGTTGCTTTTGAAATCGATCAAGAAGTTCGCAAGATTTTAATGGATGCTCATCAAAAAGCCCATGAAATCATTGAAGAACACCGTGCACAGCACAAATTGATCGCTGAAAAACTGCTTGAACATGAAACATTAGATGCCAAAGCAATCAAATCCTTGTTTGAAGAAGGCAAAATGCCTGAAGGAACCGAAAGCTCTGAGTATCCTAGTGAAAAAGCTCAAACGTTTGAAGAAGCGAAACGTGCGCTGGAAGAAAAAGATGCAGAGAAGCAAGCTGCAGAAAAACACAGCGAAGATGCACCATCAAACGATTTTGATCAACAATTGGAAGACGTTCGCCGCAATAGCGAAAGTCAACCGACTGATCAAGAAAACAAAGATGATAACGCCTAAAACAAGACGTATCAAGGCACCGAGGGAACTCGGTGCCTTTTTGTTTCTATTTAAGAAGACTTTCCTTAAATTCAAACACATTCAGTTGAAAAAAGCGGCGCTTCCTAGTATGATTCATTAATGAATAAAAAGGAGAATCAAGATGAAGGATTATTTAGTAAAAGCACTAGCATATGACGGCTTCGTCCGAGCATATGCAGTATCGGCAACAGAAACGATCGCCGAAGCACAACGACGCCATGAAACATGGAATACGGCATCCGCTGCTTTAGGGCGAGCGATGGTGGGAAGTTTGTTATTAGGCAGTACCTTAAAAGGGGAAGACAAATTGACCGTCAAAATTCAAGGAAATGGTCCTGCTGGGGCAATCGTCGTAGACAGCAATGGCCGTGGGGACGTAAAAGGATACATAAAAAATCCGCAGATCAGTCTGCCGTTGAACCCTCAAGGAAAATTGGACGTTCGGGGCGCAGTGGGTGACCAAGGGATCTTTACCGTGATCAAAGACTTAGGTCTAAAAGAACCCTTCTCTGGACAAACACCGATCGTCTCTGGGGAGCTTGGGGAAGACTTTACTTATTATTTAGCAGTGTCAGAACAGATTCCTTCTGCTGTTGGTCTGAGTGTATTAGTAGAAACCGATGATTCGATTCGGGCAGCCGGTGGCTTTATGCTGCAGATCATGCCTGGTGCCAGTGAAGAGATCATTGATGCCATCGAAAAACGTTTGGGAGAATTGCCTCGAGTATCAACCTTGATCGATGAAGGACAATCACCAGAAGAGATCTTAGCGACATTGTTGCCAGATACGACGATCGAAGTACTAGAAAAAATGCCAGTCCAGTTCCATTGTGATTGCACGAAAGAAAAATTTGCGACGGCGATCATTACCTTGGGGGCTGATGAGATCCAAGCGATGATCGATGAAGACCACGGGGCAGAGGCAGTCTGCTCGTTTTGTGGCAACAAGTATCATTTTGATGAAACGGAATTGGCGGCATTGAAGAAAGAGGCGGAAGCGTAAGTGAAAGATAGACAAACATGGCAGATCGGGTCGGTTGAGATTCCTAATCGCGTCGTCGTTGCGCCAATGGCAGGGATCACCAATTCTGCGTTTCGTGTGACAGTCAAAGAATTTGGCGCGGGTTTAGTCGTCTGTGAGATGATCAGTGATCGAGGGATTCAACTGCGGAACAAGAAGACCCTTGAGATGCTATTTATTGACGAGACCGAGCATCCTCTTAGTATTCAGATTTTTGGTGGGAATAAAGCATCCTTAGTAGAAGCAGCGCAATTTGTCGCAGAAAACACAACTGCCGATATCATTGATATCAACATGGGGTGTCCTGTAAACAAAATCATCAAAGCAGAAGCTGGTGCGAAGTGGCTTTTAGATCCCGACAAGGTTTATGAAATGGTCCATGCTGTTTCCAGTGCGATCGACAAGCCCGTTACCGTCAAAATGCGGATCGGCTGGGATGAGCAGCACATCTTTGCGGTTGAAAATGCCCAAGCCGCAGAAGCAGCGGGTGCCGCAGCGATCGGTATGCATGGCAGAACCCGTGTACAGATGTATGAAGGATCGGCAGATTGGGACGTGTTGAAACAAGTGAAGCAAAGTATCACGATTCCCTTTATGGGCAATGGCGATGTCAAAACCCCTGAAGATGCCAAGCGAATGTTGGAAGAAGTCGGTGCAGATGCAGTGATGATCGGACGGGCAGCGTTAGGCAATCCATGGATGATCCACCGCACCAAGCAATACTTGGAGACAGGCGAGTTATTGCCAGAACCAACACCGCGAGAAAAAATTTCGACAGCGAAACTTCATTTAGAACGTTTGGCTGAGCTAAAAGGGGAAAAAATCGCTTCGCGAGAATTTCGTCAACATGCTGCGTACTACTTAAAAGGTATTTCGCGGGCAGCCAAAGTCAAAGCGGCAATTAACCAAGCGGAAGATAAGCAGACGATTTTTGATTTATTAGATGCATTTGTGGAAAAGATCGAAAAACAGCCGCTAGCAACTCTTAAGGAATAAGAAACAAATCAAGTCGATTCGAAAGTTCGGCTTGATTTTTTGCGTCATCATTGGCATTATAAGAAGGAAACCCAAGTTAAGAATGGAGGAAAACTCGTGACAGAGGAACGACAAACACAAGAAGAATTGAATGATCAAATGTTGGTTCGCCGTGAAAAGATGGAAAAACTACGGGAAGAAGGCATTGATCCTTTTGGCAAGCGATTCGAACGCACCCATAATTCTGCCGAGTTACATGAGTTATTTGATCAAAGAACCAAAGAAGAATTAGCCGAAATGAATCTTTCAGCAAGCATTGCAGGAAGAATCGTTACAAAACGTGGAAAAGGTAAGGCTGGTTTTGCGCATTTACAAGACCGCGAAGGCCGTATTCAAATATATGTACGTAAAGACCAAGTAGGGGATGAACCTTACGAAGTATTCAAACACGCAGACTTAGGTGATTTCTTCGGCGTATCTGGTGAAATCATGAAGACCGATACCGGTGAAGTGACCATCAAAGCCAAAGAAATCGTGATCTTATCAAAAGCATTGCGTCCATTGCCTGACAAATACCATGGCTTGACGAACGTAGAACAACGTTACCGTCAACGTTACTTGGATTTGATCAGTAATAAAGAAAGCTTTGATCGTTTCATGAAACGAAGCCAAATCATCAGCGAAATTCGTCGTTACCTTGACGGTCATGGGTATATCGAAGTCGAAACGCCAGTATTGCATAATCAAGCAGGTGGTGCAGCGGCTCGTCCCTTCATTACCCACCACAATGCCTTAGACATGGATCTGTATTTACGGATCGCTCTTGAGCTTCACTTAAAACGATTGATCGTGGGCGGCATGGAAAAAGTCTATGAGATCGGCCGCGTTTTCCGAAATGAAGGCATCGATACGACCCATAATCCTGAGTTTACGATGTTAGAAGCGTATACGGCATATACAGATTTCAAAGATGTGATGGATCTGACCGAAGGCATTATCCGTAATGCTGCTGAAAAAGTCTTGCACACAGCAACGATCCAATACGATGGACAAGAAGTCGATCTAGCTAGCGACTTTGCGCGAATCCATATGGTCGATGCAATCAAAAATCAAACAGGTGTTGATTTCTGGCAACCAATGTCCGTTGAAGAAGCCCGCAGCTTAGCGAAAGAACATCATGTCGAAATCAATGATGCCATGACTGTTGGCCATATCATCAATGAATTCTTTGAGACATTTGTTGAAGAAACGTTACAGCAGCCAACCTTTGTCTTCGGTCATCCAGTGGAAGTTTCGCCATTAGCGAAAAAGAATCCAGAAGATGAACGCTTTACCGACCGCTTTGAATTATTTATTGTTGGTCGTGAATTTGCGAATGCCTTCACGGAACTAAATGACCCAATCGATCAAAGAGAACGTTTTGAAGGGCAAGAAAAAGAGCGTGAAGCAGGAAATGATGAAGCCCATGGGGTGGATGAAGATTTCTTAGAAGCACTTGAATACGGTATGCCGCCAACTGGTGGATTAGGGATCGGGATCGATCGCTTAGTGATGCTGTTGACAGATGCGCAATCGATTCGCGACGTTTTATTATTCCCAACAATGAGATAAAAAAACTCCGTCCACTCGCAAGAGGTGGGCGGCTTTTTTTCTTGTCTGCTGGATCAGGGAGAAAAACAGCGAGGAATTAGAGGGAAAAACGCCACGAAAGTTGCCAGAAAACGGATTAAATGCGAACGATAAAAGCTGGATCCAATGCGATTAGACGGGTTTGTAAAAATTGAAAAAAGCCATAGAAAATGATTGACCGCAAGGGATTTAGTTGGTATATTATTACATGTGCCAAATGACTAAATGAATTCCTAAAAAGAATTGAAAAAAAGTAGTTGACGCACAGCTCGACAGATGATATTATAACGAAGTCGCAATTTTAAAATAGTTAATTGATGTTGATAGATCAACAAAATTAATTGAAAAAAGTTGTTGACAAATAACAAATCATTTGTTATTCTAATTAAGTCGCTGAGACAGCCGCTACGAAGTTGAAAAACAACGAGCGAAAAAAACTTTTAAAAAAGAGTTGACAATTAAATGTCACTCTGATATGATATAAAAGTTGCTAACACAGCACGGTAGACCTTTGAAAACTGAACAAAGCAAGCAAACGAACCAATGTGTAGGACGTTTCAATTTATTGAAACAAATACATGCAAGCAATAGCTAGCAAAGTTAATTTTTATGAGCTTAATGACCGTATGGTCATTCAAACAAATCATTATGAGAGTTTGATCCTGGCTCAGGACGAACGCTGGCGGCGTGCCTAATACATGCAAGTCGAACGCTTTTTCTTTCACCGGAGCTTGCTCCACCGAAAGAAAAAGAGTGGCGAACGGGTGAGTAACACGTGGGTAACCTGCCCATCAGAAGGGGATAACACTTGGAAACAGGTGCTAATACCGTATAACACTATTTTCCGCATGGAAGAAAGTTGAAAGGCGCTTTTGCGTCACTGATGGATGGACCCGCGGTGCATTAGCTAGTTGGTGAGGTAACGGCTCACCAAGGCAACGATGCATAGCCGACCTGAGAGGGTGATCGGCCACACTGGGACTGAGACACGGCCCAGACTCCTACGGGAGGCAGCAGTAGGGAATCTTCGGCAATGGACGAAAGTCTGACCGAGCAACGCCGCGTGAGTGAAGAAGGTTTTCGGATCGTAAAACTCTGTTGTTAGAGAAGAACAAGGATGAGAGTAAAATGTTCATCCCTTGACGGTATCTAACCAGAAAGCCACGGCTAACTACGTGCCAGCAGCCGCGGTAATACGTAGGTGGCAAGCGTTGTCCGGATTTATTGGGCGTAAAGCGAGCGCAGGCGGTTTCTTAAGTCTGATGTGAAAGCCCCCGGCTCAACCGGGGAGGGTCATTGGAAACTGGGAGACTTGAGTGCAGAAGAGGAGAGTGGAATTCCATGTGTAGCGGTGAAATGCGTAGATATATGGAGGAACACCAGTGGCGAAGGCGGCTCTCTGGTCTGTAACTGACGCTGAGGCTCGAAAGCGTGGGGAGCGAACAGGATTAGATACCCTGGTAGTCCACGCCGTAAACGATGAGTGCTAAGTGTTGGAGGGTTTCCGCCCTTCAGTGCTGCAGCAAACGCATTAAGCACTCCGCCTGGGGAGTACGACCGCAAGGTTGAAACTCAAAGGAATTGACGGGGGCCCGCACAAGCGGTGGAGCATGTGGTTTAATTCGAAGCAACGCGAAGAACCTTACCAGGTCTTGACATCCTTTGACCACTCTAGAGATAGAGCTTCCCCTTCGGGGGCAAAGTGACAGGTGGTGCATGGTTGTCGTCAGCTCGTGTCGT
>NZ_CM176874.1:2492500-3270000 GCF_058135755.1 Enterococcus sp. R12 | reverse complement strand
CTTTTGTTGCGAGCAAAAGAATCACAGTCTTTTAATTACTGTAAAGTAATTACTTATCGCGGGATGGAGCAGTCTGGTAGCTCGTCGGGCTCATAACCCGAAGGTCGTAGGTTCAAATCCTGCTCCCGCAATTGCTTTTGTTTTCAAAAGCGCAATAAAAGCTAAATATGGTTTGGTAGTTCAGTTGGTTAGAATGCCTGCCTGTCACGCAGGAGGTCGCGGGTTCGAGTCCCGTCCAGACCGCCATGCGGGTGTAGTTTAGTGGTAAAACCACAGCCTTCCAAGCTGTTGTCGCGAGTTCGATTCTCGTCACCCGCTTTAGCTTTTATTTTTTGGGGCCTATAGCTCAGCTGGTTAGAGCGCACGCCTGATAAGCGTGAGGTCGATGGTTCGAGTCCATTTAGGCCCATCAAAATGTAGTCATACATTTGGGGAAGTACTCAAGTGGCTGAAGAGGCGCCCCTGCTAAGGGTGTAGGTCGGGAAACCGGCGCGAGGGTTCAAATCCCTCCTTCTCCGTTTTTTATTGGTCCGTTGGTCAAGTGGTTAAGACACCGCCCTTTCACGGCGGTAACACGGGTTCGAATCCCGTACGGATCATTTTTTACTTTTGGAGGATTACCCAAGTCCGGCTGAAGGGAACGGTCTTGAAAACCGTCAGGCGGGTAAAACCGTGCAAGGGTTCGAATCCCTTATCCTCCTTAACTGTCTCTTTTGTTGCGAGCAAAAGAATCACAGTCCTTTAATTACTGTAAAGTAATTACTTATCGCGGGATGGAGCAGTCTGGTAGCTCGTCGGGCTCATAACCCGAAGGTCGTAGGTTCAAATCCTGCTCCCGCAATTGCTTTGTTTAACGGCAAAGCAGCAATACAAAGCTTCTGGTTTGGTAGTTCAGTTGGTTAGAATGCCTGCCTGTCACGCAGGAGGTCGCGGGTTCGAGTCCCGTCCAGACCGTTGTTTTTGGCTCGGTAGCTCAGTTGGTAGAGCAATGGATTGAAGCTCCATGTGTCGGCAGTTCGATTCTGTCCCGCGCCATAGGAATGCGGGTGTAGTTTAGTGGTAAAACTACAGCCTTCCAAGCTGTTGTCGCGAGTTCGATTCTCGTCACCCGCTTTGCATTTTTTATTTGGGGCCTATAGCTCAGCTGGTTAGAGCGCACGCCTGATAAGCGTGAGGTCGATGGTTCGAGTCCATTTAGGCCCATTACATTTTTAAACTGGTCCGTTGGTCAAGCGGTTAAGACACCGCCCTTTCACGGCGGTAACACGGGTTCGAATCCCGTACGGATCATGCAAACACTCTTGAGAGTGTTTTTTTATTGCCCAAAAATGATCTTTTTATCATTTTTTCAAGCATGAGCAGTCAAAATTTGTTATAATCAGTCCGTTGCAAGTTCCCGAAAGGATTCGCAGCTGCGAAGATGCCTTGTAACCGAAACATATATTAGGGGGAATACAAAAATGACAGAGAAACACTTATTTACATCAGAGTCCGTTTCAGAAGGACACCCAGACAAAGTAGCCGACCAAATCAGTGATGCCATCTTAGATGCGTTGCTTGCCGAAGATCCAATGGCACGGGTCGCTTGCGAAACGTCAGTTACTACCGGATTGGTTTTAGTCTTTGGAGAAATTTCTACTTCTGCTTATGTAGATATTCAAAAAGTCGTCCGAGAAACCATCAAAGAAATCGGCTATACACGAGCAAAATTCGGCTTTGACGGCGATACGGTTGCTGTTTTGGTAGCGATCGATGAGCAATCACCAGATATCGCTCAAGGCGTTGACGATGCTTTAGAAAGTCGTGGAGAAACGGATAAAGAAGATATCGGTGCCGGCGACCAAGGCTTGATGTTTGGTTTTGCCGTTGATGAAACACCTGAATTGATGCCTTTACCGATCGCGTTGAGCCATCGGCTGGTACGTCGCTTAGCAGAGTTGCGGAAAAACAACGAACTAAGCTATTTGCGTCCAGATGCAAAATCACAAGTAACCGTTGAATATGATGATAACGATCAACCACAAAGAGTGGACACCGTCGTTATTAGTACCCAGCATGATGATGCGGCTGATAATGAAACGATCCACCGTGATGTCATCGAAAAAGTGATCAAAGAAGTGATCCCTGCCGATCTTTTAGACGAGCAGACAAAATATTATATCAATCCTACTGGTCGTTTTGTGATCGGCGGTCCTCAAGGGGATGCCGGTTTGACTGGCAGAAAAATCATCGTTGATACTTATGGCGGCTATGCACGTCATGGCGGCGGTGCGTTTTCTGGAAAAGATGCAACCAAAGTTGACCGTTCAGCCAGCTATGCGGCTCGCTACATTGCCAAAAACATCGTAGCAGCAAAGCTAGCCAAAAAAGTGGAAGTACAATTAGCCTATGCGATCGGTGTGGCACAGCCCGTTTCGATCAGCATCAACACTTTTGGCACAGGAACCGTCAGCAACGAGCGCTTGATCCAAGCGGTACGGGAAAACTTTGATTTGCGACCAGCAGGAATTATTGAAATGTTAGATTTGCGCCGTCCGATTTATCGTCAGACTGCCGCTTACGGACATTTCGGTCGTACAGATATCGATTTGCCATGGGAACGCACCGACAAGGTGGCGGCACTTTTGGCAAGTGTGAAGGATTAAAAGAGGCGACCTCTATTGATGACTATCAATAGAGGTTCTTTTTTTTGGAGTAAAAGGAGGAGTTATATGCGAACCAATGTAAAATTAGTCACCATTGCGGTTTTTGTCGCAACGTTTATGACCGCAATCGAAGGAACGATCATTACGACAGCGATGCCTACCATCGTTAGTTCACTGAAAGGGATCGAGATCATGAACTGGGTCTTCTCGATCTATCTTTTGACCAGTGCGATGTTGACCCCGATCTACGGCAAGTTTGCCGATAATATCGGCCGCAAACCAGTCTTTTTATTTGGGACTTTGCTGTTTATTATCGGGTCGGCGTTTTGTGGGATGGCCAACACGATGTTGACGTTGATCATTGCCAGAGCGTTGCAAGGATTAGGCGCAGGTGCCATGATGCCCGTTGCCCTAACGATCATTGCGGACCTGTATCCCGTTGAAAAGCGGGCGAAAGTCTTAGGGCTCAATAGTACGGCTTGGGGGATCGCCAGTGTCGTTGGTCCCTTAGCCGGTGGCTTGATCGTAGATACGATCGGGTGGCATTGGATCTTTTTTATCAACGTACCCATTGGATTAGGGCTGATTGCCTTGATTTGGTTTTATTTTCATGAAGAAAAAAAGGCCTTTGCTGCAGTCAACATTGATTATGCAGGCAGTCTCTTGTTGATGTTGACACTAGTAGGGCTCCTGCTAGGCTTCCAGTTGCTGGGAGATTATGGTGTGAGTCTGCCTGTCCTCAGTCTGTTCGTTTTTTCTGTCCTTATGTTCATCGGCTTCGTTCGGGTGGAGAAAAAAGCAGCAGATCCGATTATTGATCTGAAGCTGTTTCACTCAAAATTATTTGTGGTGGTCAATATCGTAGCAGCTTTGGCTAGCGGCTTCTTGATGGGGATCGATGTTTATATCCCAATGTGGATGCAAGGAGTCTTAGGCATGAGTGCGGGGATTGGCGGGCTTGTGTTGGCACCGTTGTCGATTTTATGGATGATTGGTTCCTTCTTAGCCAGCCGTTGGTTGACACAGCACAGTGTCAGCTGGGTCTTGACGGTTAGCTTGTTGATCACGGCTACCGGTGCTTTGTGGCTGTTTTTGACACCAGCACAGACGTCATTCTGGTTGTTCTTGGTCATTTCTTCTATTACTGGCGTCGGGTTAGGGGCAACGATGGTGGTTTGTACGGTTACTGCCCAAACCAGCGTTGGCCCCACACAAGTCGGCGTGGCGACTTCTTTCAATACCCTGTTGCGAACGATCGGGCAAACCATCATGGTAGCGGTCTTCGGTATCGTTTTAAACACCAGTAATAGCGTAGACTTAGCACAGGCACAAGTCAATGATAGCAGTGTCATGAATCAGCTAGTAGATCCAGCCGCTGCGCGCCAGCTGCCAACCGCATTATTAGGGCAATTACGGGAGATTCTTTATAGCGGTCTACACTGGGTTTTTGGGATCGGTGTTTTACTTATTGTGCTAGCGATTGGTTTGACCTGCACGATTTCGCGAGAATCTGGTACAATATAAAAAAAGGATCGCAGGTGATTGTATGGCTTTTTTACAAGCAAATATCTATTCAAATGTTCTTGAAATGGAGGTAATGATCGATGTGATCTTGCCTCAAAGTACCAAGAAAAAAATCGGCACGCAAAGCCAATCGACGGGCACAGATCTCCCGGTGCTTTATTTATTGCATGGGATGAACGGAAATCATAGTGTCTGGCAGCGACGGACGTCGATCGAGCGGTATGCCGCAGAGTATCAACTAGCGGTCATCATGCCGTCTACTGATCTGGGGTGGTATACCGATACGACCTATGAGATGAAGTATTGGACTTTTATCGCCGAAGAATTACCACAGATTTGCCATGAGCTGTTTCCTCAGCTGACGCAAAAACGAGAAAAAACTTTTGCGGCTGGGCTTTCGATGGGGGGCTACGGGGCAGTAAAACTCGGGCTGAGAAAGCCTGACCAGTTTGCGGCGGTAGCGTCTTTGTCTGGGGCATTAGCGCTGGCTGAAAGCATGGATTCCTTGCTGCAGCTGCGAAGCCAAGCTTATTGGGAAGGAATTTTTGGACCATTAGAGCAATTCAAAGGGTCAGAAAATGATTTGATCCATCTGATTGAGACCATCGATCCAAGCACAGCGCCGCGCTTTTTTATTAGCTGCGGAACCGAGGATCAGCTGTATCCGGCAAGTGAATATGCGGTGGATAAGCTGCAAAAACGCAAACTAGCCGTAACGTTTGAATCGGGAACTGGGGATCATGATTGGAATTTCTGGGATCAATGGATCCAACGAGTCCTGCAATGGCTTTTTAGTGAATAAAAAAACCATCAGTCGATCGACACCTTAACGTGCCGAGGACTGATGGTTTTTTCGTTCGATACAAAATAAGATCGGCGGTTGGTTGCGCTGATTGATAAATTGATAGGAAAGGACATTGAATGCCTCTTGCGGCAGCTGCTGACAAAAGGAGTGTACTTCTTTCAGCTCTGCTTCGCCGCCAGCGTGTCCATAATAGCAGACGAGGATGATTCTACCTTTCGGGGCTAAACGTGTCAGTAAAGCTTCTAAAGCCGTTTTCGTTGTATCAGGCAGCGTGATGATCGCTTTGTCCCCTTTCGGCAAGTAGCCTAAATTGAAAATGGCGGCGTGAACCGGACCACTCACAACATCTGCCAACGTCTCATGGCCTTGATGGATCAGCTGGACTTGCGCCAACAGCTCTTTTTCAGCCAACCGCTTTTTGGTAGCTTGCAGGGCTTGTTCTTGAATATCAAACGCAAACACCTGACCAGTTGGGCCAACTAAGGAAGCCAGTAATTCCGTGTCGAAGCCGTTGCCCATCGTGGCATCAACGGCGGTTTGTCCCGGTTGCAGAACTTCTTTTAAAAGGGTGTGGCTATAGCGCATGGCGGTCGGCAGCATTGACAGGCTCCTTTCGCACGTTGAATTTTCCTTGATAGGAGTTGCGGCGCAGCATTTCTTGATCGATCTCATTCAAGACTTCCCATTTTTTCAAACTCCACATTGGACCTACCAGAGAATCCCATGGTGCATCGCCTGTCAAGCGATGAATGATGATCTCTGGGGGGATCATTTCTAACTGATCGCAGATCAATGACACATAGGTATCGCGCCGCATCAATTGCAAACGTCCTTCATGATAATCCCGCAGCATCCGAGTATTGCGCATCAAATGCAGCAGGTGCAGTTTGATGCCTTGGATATCAGAATCTTGAATGGTGCGGCGGACATTTTCTTGCATCATCTCGATCGTCTCGCCTGGCAGGCCATTGATCAAATGGGTACAGACACGAATATTGTGTTTGCGCAGGCTGGCGACGCCGTCTAAGTAAGTTTGATAATCATGGGCGCGGTTGATGGCATTGCTCGTGGTTTCAAACGTCGTTTGCAGTCCTAATTCGACCCATAAATAAAAGCGTTGATTGAGCTCTGCTAGATAGTCAACGACATCTTCTGGTAAGCAGTCTGGTCGGGTCCCAATGGAGATCCCGACAACACCAGGTAGTGTCAGCACTTGCTCGAAGCGCTCGCGGATCACTGCCACCGGTGCGTGGGTGTTCGTAAAATTTTGAAAATAGACAATGTATTTGTCCACTTGTGGCCACTTTTTGTGCATCATGGCGATCTCTTTTTCAAACTGCTCTGGCAGTGGGGCTTCAGGAGCTACGATCATATCGCCAGAACCGGACACACTGCAAAATGTACAGCCGCCTTTGGCAACGGTGCCGTCACGATTGGGGCAGTCGAAGCCCGCATCGATGGGGACTTTAAAGATTTTTTCGCCAAATTCTTGCCGCAAAGCAAAGTTCCACGAATGGTATCGTTTGTTTTTATCTTCTGCATAAGGAAATGGATTCATTTTTTTACCTTCTTTTATAATTGTTTACGCGTGAAGCGCCAGACAAAGCGTTTTTGCAAGTAGTACGGATAGGTCAACAGCAGCCAAGACAGGCCAACACAAAAACCGCCTAACACATCACTGGGGAAATGCACACCAACATAAATACGGCTGATGCCGATGCAGCCAATCAAAAGGCCCAGCAAAAGGCGAATGCCCCATTGCCAAAAAGGCTGCTTGAAGAAAACTGGGACCAAGAAGAGCAAGGTTCCATAAAAAATCATACTGCCCGTCGAGTGTCCACTGGGGAAACTGAAACTTGATTCCGTGACTAAGTGTTCAAGAGTTGGGCGCTCCCGTAAAAAGACCAGTTTGATCAATGGATTAAAGAGCCCAGCAATCCCGATGGTACCAATACTGAGCCATATAGCTTCAGCATAATACTTGTTGATCACTAAGACAGCTAAAACAGCGAGAAAGAGCAAGATGATCGTGGTAGGATTCGCAAATTTTGTGACCCATAGAAAAAACGGTGTCCAAAACGGGTAGCCGCTGCGGATGATGCGAGTCAAGGTTTCGTCAAAGGAGACCAACCAAGTAGGGTAAAATTTCACGACATAGCCGAGAAAAACGAACAGCAGTAAAAAGCAACTGCCCGCAAATTGAAAATAAAGTTTTTTATGCATGGATAAGCCTCGTTTCTAGAGAATTTCTGTCAATTATTGTCATTAAGTCAAAGAGACATCTAGAAGGTATTATAGCATTTATCACAAGTCGGAAAAAGCAGGGAACGAGCAAGGGGTTACTCGTCTGAGCAAGCGATACGTTTATCGGGAGCAGGCCAATTGCTTCATTGCAATAAATGTTCGTTTGATTACAAAGAGTTTACAGTTTCTGAAATCGGCTCAAATACCTTTTATAAATTCTTAAGAAATTGTATACTAAACCTACGTTCACTATAAGGAAAAAACGGAGGAATAACGGACATGAACACGAGTCAATCAAGAAAAGTACATCGTCAAGCAGACCAATCGGGCGATAAGTATCGAGTGATCAAAAAAAGTGCAGTTGTTTTAGGAACAACACTGACTGCTTGCTCTGTTGTAGCTCCATTGGTGTCATCGGTTCAAGCAGAAGCCGTAGAGACCTCGATTGCCCAAGTTTCTACTAGCAATTTTGCCGCGCCGAATACTTCCGCGTTTATTGCTGAAATCGCTACGTACGCCCAACCTGTGGCAAACGCCAACGATCTATATGCTTCTGTGATGATAGCGCAAGCCATTTTAGAAAGTGGTTGGGGCCGAAGCAGCTTATCAAAAGCACCGAATTACAATCTTTTCGGAATCAAAGGCAGCTATAACGGTCAAACCGTTTATATGAGTACCTTAGAATATTTGAACAACCAATGGTTGACTATGAATGAACCCTTTAAGCGTTACCCATCTTACACGCAATCATTTGAAGATAACGCACGTACTTTACGCTCAACTTCTTTACAAAGCGGTGTCGCGTATTATTCTGGCGCTTGGAAAAGCAATACGACTTCATATCTTGATGCAACCGCATGGCTAGCAGGCCGTTATGCGACTGCACCAAACTATGCCTCTTCACTGAATGCCGTGATCCAGCAATTTGGGTTGACGAAATATGACACGCCAGCTTCTGGCAATGCCGGTGGTGGCGCCACAGCCAGTGCTTCAACGAGTATGACGACCACGACATCAGCTGTCAGCACGAGCGGCAGTCAAACCTATACAGTCGCTTCGGGCGACTCAGTCTGGTCGATCGCCAACAAACATGGCATCTCCATGGATCAGCTGCGCAGTTTGAACAATATCAAAAACGATTTTGTTTATCCAGGACAAACCTTGAAAGTCAACGGCAGCGCCCAAAGTACTTCGGCAACTTCAACGGTATCGATCGTCAATCGCAATGCTTCAGCAACTACATCAGGCAATACCTACACCGTAGTTTCTGGCGATTCCGTTTGGTCGATCGCCAATAAGCATGGCATTTCGATGGATCAATTTCGCAGTTTGAACAACATCAAAAATGATTTTGTCTATCCAGGTCAAAAAGTTGTCGTTAGCGGTGGTTCGTCTACGAATACCAGCAGTACTACGACCGTCAGCACGGCATCAACGGCTAGCCAAAGCAGTGGCGGCACCTACACGGTAGCAGCTGGCGATTCAGTCTGGTCGATCGCTAACAAGCATGGCATCTCGATGGATCAGTTCCGTAGCTTGAACAATATTAAAAACGACTATGTTTATCCAGGTCAAAAGGTGGTTGTCAGCGGTAGTTCTACCCGTACAAGTACAACGACGAGCACGACCGTCAGCAGCCAAACCAGCAGCAGTGCTGCAGGCAACACCTATACGGTGGCTTCTGGTGATTCAGTCTGGTCAGTTGCCAATAAACACGGGATTTCGATGGACCAATTCCGCAGCTGGAACAACATCAAAAATGATTTTATCTATCCAGGACAAAAGGTGGTCGTCAAGCAAGGCGGCACGGCAGCTACTACCAGCACTTCAGCGACAAATGGTACGTACAAGGTCGCATCGGGGGATTCTGTTTGGGGGATCGCAGATAAGTTCGGCATCACGACGGATCAATTTATCCAATGGAACAATATTCAAAATAACTTTATTTACCCAGGACAAACAGTTAGGGTAAAATAGATTGCTATTCCTAATGATTTTTGTTAGGATAAGTGCAAAGAAACTTTCACGTTTGAGAAGGAATAGTAGAAGTACGGTGGGACTTTTAGAGAGTGCATGGTTGGTGGAAATGCACAGCACACCTTTCGAACTCGTCTTCGAGTGATATCTGACTGAACCTGATTTGGCTAGGCAGATACGGCGATGGCCGTTAAAACATCGAGGTCTGCTTTTTTGAGGAGCAGATAAACTTAGGTGGTACCACGTTGATAACGTCCTATAAAAATCATAGCGATTTTTATAGGACTTTTTTTAAGTTTTGCTGGTTGATTTGACGAGCAAAACACCAATTTTTTAGGAGGAGTCCATCGTGAATTACAATCACAAAGAAATCGAAAAAAAATGGCAAAAATATTGGGCAAAGAAAAATGAATTCAACACCCATGATGAGCCGGACAAACCAAAATTTTATGCGCTAGATATGTTCCCATATCCATCTGGACAAGGATTACATGTCGGACATCCAGAAGGCTATACAGCTACGGATATCTTGAGCCGCTTCAAACGCAGCCAAGGGTACAATGTACTGCACCCAATGGGCTGGGATGCCTTTGGTCTGCCTGCCGAACAATATGCACTAGACACTGGAAATGATCCAGCGGAATTCACGAAGAAAAATATTGAGACCTTCCGCCGTCAAATCAATGCGCTAGGATTCAGCTATGACTGGAATCGTGAAATCAATACGACAGATCCCGAGTACTACAAGTGGACGCAATGGATCTTTACCAAGCTTTATGAAAAAGGGTTAGCTTATGAAGCCGAAGTTCCAGTAAACTGGGTACCAGAGCTTGGGACCGTGATCGCCAATGAAGAAGTCATTGACGGCAAAAGCGAACGGGGCGGCTACGATGTGATCCGCAAACCGATGCGCCAATGGATGCTGAAAATCACAGCGTATGCTGATCGTTTGTTGGACGATTTAGAAGAAGTTGATTGGCCAGAAAGCATCAAAGAAATGCAACGCAATTGGATCGGACGTTCGGTCGGAGCCAACGTTACGTTTAAAGTGGCAGGGATGGAAAAAGACTTTACCGTCTTTACGACTCGCCCAGATACCTTGTTTGGTGCGACCTACGCCGTATTGGCACCAGAACATGAGCTAGTGGCCCAAATCACTACACCAGAACAAAAAGCAGCCATTGATGCCTATGTAGAAGAAGCGTCGAAAAAATCTGATTTGAACCGAACAGATTTGGCCAAAGAAAAAACTGGTGTCTTCACAGGTGCCTATGCCATCAATCCCGTGAATGGTAAAGAAATCCCGATTTGGATCGCCGATTATGTTTTGGCTTCTTATGGAACAGGTGCGATCATGGCGGTTCCTGCCCATGACGAACGTGACCACGAATTTGCCAAAACATTTGGCTTAGAGATCATTCCTGTATTGGCAGGGGGCAACGTGGAAGAATCTGCCTATACCGAAGATGGACTGCATATCAATTCAGACTTTTTGGATGGGCTAGACAAAGAGACAGCCATCGAAAAAATGGTCGCATGGTTGGAAGAAAACCACGTTGGGAAAAAAGAAGTCAGCTATCGTCTTCGCGATTGGTTGTTCTCTCGCCAACGGTATTGGGGAGAGCCAATCCCAATCATCCATTGGGAAGATGGGACGACTACGACGCTTCCTGAAGATCAGCTGCCGTTGCGTTTGCCAAAAACCGACAATATCAAACCAAGCGGTACTGGTGAATCGCCATTAGCCAATGTCACAGATTGGGTCAATGTCACCGACCCTGAAACTGGAAAAAAAGGACGTCGTGAAACCAATACGATGCCGCAATGGGCTGGAAGTTCATGGTATTTCTTGCGCTTTATCGATCCTCATAATAAGTCTGTTTTGGCAGACTACGACAAATTGAAACGCTGGATGCCAGTCGATATTTATATCGGTGGCGCAGAGCACGCTGTCTTGCACTTGCTTTATGCTCGCTTCTGGCATAAATTCTTGTATGATATCGGTGTCGTGCCAACGAAAGAACCATTTGAAAAATTGTTCAACCAAGGGATGATCCTTGGGGAAAACAATGAAAAAATGTCAAAATCCCGCGGCAACGTCGTCAATCCAGATGATGTCATCAATCAATACGGTGCGGATACTTTGCGTCTATATGAAATGTTTATGGGACCATTGGATGCATCGATCGCTTGGAATGAGAATGGTCTTGAAGGCAGTCGTAAATTCTTGGATCGTGTGTGGCGCTTGATCGTCGATGAAAATGGCAAAATGCGTGACCGCATCACGACATTCAACGATGGCAAATTGTCGAAAGTTTACCATCAAACCGTTAAGAAAGTGACGGAAGATTTTGAGCAGCTGCACTTCAATACGGCGATTTCCCAATTGATGGTCTTTGTCAATGAAGCGTACAAAGCCGATGCCTTGCCTTACGAATATGTCGAAGGATTTGTGCAGCTATTGGCTCCGATCGCACCGCATATCGGGGAAGAGCTATGGTCGATCCTCGGGAATGACCAAGGGATCTCTTATGTGCCATGGCCAACCTATGACGAAAGTGCCCTAGTGGAAGACGAGATCGAAGTCGTCTTTCAAGTCAACGGCAAAGTTCGCGCCAAAGCAATGGTGCCAGCGGATGCCGAAAAAGCAGTGCTTGAACAATTGGCGCAAGAAAACGAACTTGTCCAAGAACAGCTCCAAGGAAAAACGATCCGTAAAGTGATCGTCGTACCGAACAAATTGGTCAATATCGTTGCAAACTAAACGCTAAAAAATAGCTGCCTAGCAGATCGAGGGTCTGTTAGGCAGCTTTTTGGTGACGACAAAGAAAAAAAGTGTTACTGAGTAGTTCTCAGCAACACTTTTTTGTTATTTTTTGCGAATGATCCCATAGAACAAAGCGGCTGTTGCGACCAATGGAATCAAGATCACTAGTAGAAAGCCGTTTGGATACGTAGCGCGAGTGAAAATTTCTGATGAAGCATCACTTCCGCCAAATAGATGATTGGAAATCATGAACTGAGCCATCATAGCAACGATTGCGACAAAACCAATTGCAGCACCAGTACCGACGAAAATTTTTTTCTTTGCGTTGTTCATTACATTTGCCCCTTTTATAGTCTCTATGTATCATTATACAAAATTTGGATGCGTGTTCAATCTGATTTTGTCAAATAATTGATTCGTAATACACTTGAAATGTTTCTGACATATTTAAGCACCAGAAGAGTAAAAATTCCCCTGTAGACCGATCATATTATTCGCTGATCCTCGCGGACTCTCGTATAATAAAGTAAGAGAAAAGAAAGAGGGGACTTACATGGAGTATCAATCATTTGAAGGCCAGTCGGCTTTTTTTGAAGATTATGCACGGATTGCCAAACCTGGCTATGAGGAAGAGGCAGTCACTGCCGATGTCTTAGAACAGTTGAATCAACAATTAACAGAAGAAGAGCTGTTTTATCGTTTAGCAGCCGAAGATGCCAAAGAAGGGCAAGTCTTTTTGTTTCCTTTCAGCAAACGAATGTTTACCGAAGACCTTGACGCCGCCATTTCAACAGAATTCCGTTATGATGGCGCACCCTATGTCTATGAGACTTACGAAGACGAACAACCTTAGTCACGCAGAAAAAAAGCTTTCAGATGATCTGTTAAATCATCTGAAAGTTTTTTTGTTGAGGCAACTTGTTGCTATTGGTGTTTGGCTTGCTGCTGCGCTAAGGTCAAGTCACCGATGTAAGGGACTTTTTTTCCAGCGACTTTCAAGTATTGTTCGGCGCCTTTGCCCGCAATAATCACGATATCCTTACTGTCTGCTTCAGCAATCGCCGATTTGACGGCTTGAGCCCGATCCATCTCATGAATGATGGCAACTTCAGGATTGGTGATCGCAGCTGCGATTTCTTTTGCGATCGCAGCTGCTTCTTCAAAATCAGGATCATCGCTGGTCAGGTAGACTTTGTCCGCATATTCTCCTAGCGCTCGTCCCATATCTGCTCGGCGAGATTGGGCTTTGCCGCCAGCACTGCCAGTGACAAAAAGCAGGCGGCCTTCTGGGCGCAATTGGCGGGCAAGTTCACTTAATGATTGGAAGCTAAGGTAATTGTGGGCATAGTCAACGATCATGACTGCGCCATTTTCTTTTTCTAAAACGATCATTCGTCCAGGGATGATCACTGTCGGCAGGACTTTCTGAGCGTCTTCACGAGAGGCACCCGCTAAGCAGGCAGCTAAAATCGCAGCTGCAGCATTCTCATGGTTGAAAGAACCTAAGATCCCCAGTTGATATTCCCCAGAGACTTGCAACACATCAGAAGCAGCTGACAGCGCAAAGCCTTTTAGATCCGTCCCTTCTTGGACGACATAATCGGCGTCTGAACGTCCGTAGGTGATATAAGGAACTTGATGGACTTCACAAGTTTCTCGCAGCAAATGGTAGTGATCACTTTGGCGATTCAAAATCATCTGTTTGCTGTTGCGGATCAGTTCCCGTTTGCAGTAAAGGTAATCGTCATAAGTTGGATGTTCCACTGGTCCAATGTGATCAGGCGAAATATTTAAGAACGCGCCAATATCAAAGGTAATACCGGCGACCCGTTTGGTTTTATAGGCTTGGGAAGAAACCTCCATCACAAGATGGGTCATGCCGTTTGCGACAGCCTCGGCCATCATCTTATAAAGATCCAGTGTTTCGGGGGTCGTCAACACTGCTTCATTAAAGGTTTTTCCATCGACTGAGTTTTCCTCAGATGAAAAGAATGCTACTTTTTGACCCGTCGATTCTGCTAAAATCGCCCGAGCAAAATAGGCGCAGCTGGTTTTGCCTTTTGTTCCCGTGATGCCGATGGTCACCAGCTGTTCTTGAGGATGGCCATAAAACGCTTGAGCGATCACTGCCATCGTTTCTCGAATGTCGGTGACGATGATTCCATAAGTTGCAAAGTTGTCATAGGGCGTTTCTGAAATGTAGCACTGAATCCCTTGGTCAATGGCGGCAGCCAGGTAGCTTTCTTTAAAAGAAGCCCCTTTACAGAAAAAAAGCGTCGCCGCATCGGCTGTTCGCGAGTCGTAGCTTAATGAGGTAAAGGCAAGATCAGTCATTTCTTGCGGCACGGTATAAACCCAATCAGTGGGGGTGATGATTTCTTTCAATAGGTTTTCCTGCAATAAGAGCTTGCGGATCTGTGGCACGGTAATGAGTTCCTTTTGCATCGTTGTTCTCCTTCATTCCTCTAAAGATTTCTCTTATTATAGCATAACTCCTAAAAACCGCCGTTTGGGAGGGAAAAGTTTTCTTTTTTTTCTCCTTATTTTGAAGAAACTTTAAGATGTTGCAAAAATAGATTGCGACCAACCCTTTTTCGAATTAAAATGGAAGGGATATGTTTGTAGAAAGTTGGAGATAATGGCGATGGATAAACACATGCGTTCAGTGTCAAAAGAATTAACTACACAAGAAAAAATGGCTCAAGGATCTGCTTGGATGACGATGGGAAATATCGGCTCACGCTTGCTTGGCGCTATTTACATTTTACCCTGGTATTATTGGATGGGCGCAAATGCGGATAAAGCAAATGCGTTGTTTGGAATGGGCTATAATGTTTACGCCTTATTTTTAATGATCTCCACTGCGGGGATCCCTTCAGCAATTGCCAAACAGATTTCTTTTTACAATTCTCGCCAAGAATACCGCACGAGTCAGAAGCTCTTTTTACGAGCGTTTCAATTGATGGCAGGCTTTGGCGTGGTGACCGCTGGAATCATGTATTTGGCAGCCCCATGGTTGGCAACGGCTTCAGGCGGAGGCGCAGAATTGATTCCTGCGATGCGCTCATTGAGTATTGCTTTATTGGTTTTTCCTTGTATGAGTGTCATGCGAGGGTATTTCCAAGGAAACCAAGACATGAAACCTTTTGCGATCTCGCAAGTCGTTGAACAAATCGCTCGTGTCTGTTATATGCTTTTAGCGACCTTCATCATTATGCGGGTCATCGAAGGCGAATACACGGCAGCCGTGACGCAATCGACCTTTGCCGCCTTTATCGGTGTCTTAGCCAGCATTTTGGTATTAGGCTATTACTTCCAAAAGCAGCGGGTGCGGATGGATGTTTTAGTCGATATGAGCAAAGAAGAAACGGTGCTGCAAACCAAAGAATTGGTTTTAGCGACCATCAAAGAAGCGATCCCTTTTATTATCGTAGGCTCAGGGATCACGATTTTAAAATTGGTGGATCAGTACACCTTTGTTCGAATGATGAGCAGTTTTACCGAATTTTCAAATGATCAGCTCTTAGAACTAATGGCGATTTTCGGCAGCAACCCTGATAAGCTGACGATGGTGGTTATCGGATTAGCTACTTCCATGGCTTCAACGGGACTGCCTTTGATCAGTGAAGCAGTCGCCAAAAAAGACAAAAAGAACTTAGCCAAATTGATCAGCAACAACTTGCAATTGTATTCCTTTGTAATGTTTCCAGCGACTTTTGGGATGATCGTACTGTCTTATCCTCTATACACCTTGTTTTATCGTCCAGATGCGTTAGGGGCGAGCGTCTTAGTCGCTGCCTGTCTTTCTGGTCTGGTCTTGGGCTTGTTTATGCTTAGTTCGAGTATGCTGCAAGGGATGTACCACAACAAAGAAGCGGTTGTTTTCTTCTTTGTAGGGTTACTGGTGAAAGTGATCTTGCAGTATCCAGCGATTCGTTTGTTCCAAGTCTACGGTCCATTGGTTTCTACCACGATTGCCTTAGGGATCGTCTGCTGGCTGAATATTCGCAAAATGATTCGCAAAGGCCATTTCAATGTAAACTTGACGTTGCGACGGACATTATTGATTGGCGCGATGACGATCATTATGGTGATCGCAGCGTTGATCGCTCGCCAACTCTTTGGGCTTGTCTTGAGCTCTGAAAGAAAAGTCCAAGCCTTTATCTTGAGCTTGCTAGTAGCAGGAGTCGGCGGCAGTGTATACATCTACATTGCGCTGAAATTGCGTTTAGCTGAAAAACTACTCGGCTCATCAATGGTTCGTTTACGCCAGAAATTACACATCAAATAAAACCAGAAGCAGCCGCTGAGCCTCCTTTGTGAGACCTTGGCGGCTGTTTTATATGAAAGGAAGAAACCGATGCGTTTAGACAAGTTTTTAGCGGATATGGGCTATGGCTCCCGCAAAGAAGTGAAACAGTTGATCAAAAAAGGGCTCGTGACCGTCAATGGACAAGTCATCAAAAGTGACAAAGCACAAGTACAAGAAACACAAGATACCGTTTGTTTTGAGGGGGAACCCATCGCCTATCAAAGCCAGTTTTATTATTTGCTGAATAAACCCGCCGGCGTGATTTCGGCAACTGTCGATTCCTATGAAGAGACGGTCTTAGATTTGTTTTCCGAAGAAGCATTTCGCGAAGATCTGTTTCCAGTAGGACGGTTGGATAAAGACACCGAAGGCTTTTTGCTGATTACGAACGATGGCGGATTGGCGCATCAATTATTGTCGCCTAAAAAGCATGTGGAAAAAGAATATTATGCCCAAGTCGAGGGAATCATGACAGCGGAGGATCAAAAAATCTTTGCCAAAGGCATCAAATTAGACGGCGAGTGGACTTTGCCGGCTGAGCTGCAGATCCTCAACGTCTATGAAGACGAAATGCGCAGCGAGATCAAACTGATCCTCCATGAAGGCAAGTTTCATCAAGTCAAACGGATGGTCCATGCAGTAGGAAAAGAAGTCGTTTATTTGAAACGGATTCGCATGGGCGGGCTGTCCTTGCCAGATGATTTGGCATTAGGCGAGTATCGGGAATTAACGTCTGAGGAATTGGCGAAGCTGCAAGAGCGAGGATAAGACGATTGGCGAGCTAAAGAAATTCTTATAAAAGTTGTTATTCGGCTGCAATATTTGTAAAAAAAGCCCGTTTTATAGGTAATTTACATGAAAATTTGCAACAATAGACTTTAAACTGTTGGAAAAACCCTCTTTTTTTTCATGAATAAGCATGTTAAAGTAGCCAAGCTACTAAAAAAAAGAAGGAGTTGCCTCATTGAAGAAAAAGATTTTTTTATTGCTTGCCCTTACGTTGCCGCTTTTCCAGCCAGCTGTCAGTTATGCTGCTGAAACGAAGAGCACCGAGGAACTGACGGTTTTGACTGCAGAACTTGCAACGTATGAAGAGGAAGTCACCACTAGCCAACAGAAAGTCACAGCGCTGGAAAGTCAATTAGCGGATTATCAGGAAGAATTAACCCAATTAGCACAAGAAAGCCAGGAAGTTCAAACGCAGATCGCTGCTCTGAATGACCAAAAAGCCCAGCATCAAGAAAGCCAAGCGCCAAGCAGCCTGGTAGTCGACGGACCACAAGCCACGATCCAACAACTACGCAAGTTTAGTGAACAACAAGCGGCTTTAAGGGAAGTGAACCAACAATTGGCGGAAAAAGAAGCCCAACAGCAACGAATCACTTCGTACCAAACCTTGACGCAAGCCCAATTAGTACATAGTAAAGAACAACTAGCAACAGCAAAAGAAGAATTGCAGAGCCAACAAGAGCAGCTGCAGCAAACGCAAGCGCAAGTACAAGACTTGCAAGAAAAAGTGGACAAAGAAGCAAAAGCCGCTGAAGAAGCAAAACAAAAAGCCAAAGAAGCAGCAGAGAAAGCAGCAGCCAGTGAATTTTCACTGCCAATCACGGGCGCCGTGTCGATCTCCAGCGGTTTTGGTACTCGAGCTGACCCAACTGGTTTTTCTGGGACACAGCATGACGGGATCGACTTTACAGGTCAAGCGGGGGAGAAGATCGTCGCCGCTCGGGATGGTCAGGTAGAAGATGCTGGTTATGGTCCAAGTACGGGGAATTACGTGATTTTGGCTCATGATAACGGCTTTTACTCGTATTATTTTCACTTAACAGCTATCAGTGTCTCGAAGGGGGCAACCGTTGCAGTTGGCGAGCAAGTCGGTACGATGGGGACGACTGGAAACTCGACTGGCGTCCATTTGCACTTTGGATTGAGTAAGACGTTGTGGTCAGATTTCGTTGATCCAGCAGCTTACTTACCGCTATAAGCCAAAGCATCGAGTAGAAACATTGAAAAAAACATCTGAAACCAAAAAGCATGACTGACAAGAGGGGTTCCTCAAGTCGTCATGCTTTTTTTGTTTACCACAAGCCCGGTTGAGCAATGATCACTAACTGTTCTTTGGTAAAGGGATGCTCCAGATGCAATTCATAGCCATGCAGCAGCAAACGCGGCGCTGGTTTGTTTTGGTAAAGCGGGTCACCGACGACTGGATGACCGATACTGGCAAGGTGGACGCGAATTTGGTGCGTCCTCCCCGTATCTAACACACAATACACATCGGTCGTCTTTTGTTGGGTGTGGGCGATGGTTACATGGGTGACGGCTGACTGACCGTTGCGGGGGTCAATGATCCGCTTGCGACGATCGTGACGGTCACGACCGATTTTTTTGGCGATCGTTTGATCTTGCGTAAGTTTGCCCCAAACTGTGGCTTGATAGCGGCGGAAAATCTGTTTGTTTTCCAACATTCGACCCAAGATCGGCAACACCAAAGGATTTTTTGCGAATAAAACGACACCGCTGGTTTCTTTGTCTAGACGATGGACCACATAAGGCTGCTGCTGTTTCGGCGCAAGGTAAGCAGCTGCATCATTCAATAGGGTATCTGCTTCTAATGGCTGATTGGGGTGCGTCTTGACCCCCGCAGGCTTGTTCAGCACCAATAAGTGCTCATCTTCAAAAAGTACGTCGACTTTGTCTGCTTGGCCTAACTGGATCGGCTGATAGCTGTAATCACTGTCTTCAATGATCAAAGTGATTTGATCGCCGCCACGAACTTCTTGATGAAACATCGCGGGCTGCTGATTGACGGTAACATTTTTCCGTGTGCGCAGAAAATGGCGCACTTTTCGTGGGACGAGCCACTCCCGTTCCAACAAATCGCGAAGCGGCATGGGCGGGTGATTTTCGGGTAAAGTCATGGTGTATTCCATAAAAACGTCCTTTCTTTGCTGTTCGCTACCGACTATTATAGCATCTTTAAGCTTTTCTTATAAAAAAAACAATAAAAAACAGAGCATTCAATGCTAGAATAATAAAGCATTCTTTTCGAATGAAATTACGTCTAGAGCCGTATAACAAAGAAAGTCATTTATGCTACACTTAACCAAAGGAGCGTGAAGTAATGGATTGGAAACACATCCTTCACAAAATAAAGACCGGTTGGCTGACCTTTTGGCGCTGGTTAAAACCGTATTTGCAGCAATTTCATCAATGGCGCAAGCGGGTTTGGAAAAAATACCACGTAAATAAAATTTTTATTTTACTTAGTTTAGTTGCTATCTTAATCATGAGCGGGTATTTGTTTTATATCGCCAAAAATACGAAAGTCAGTGAATTAGAGTCAGGTCTGAAAGAATCGACGGTGATTTTTGATGCCAATGGCGATGAAGCAGGGCAGTTGTACTCGCAAAAAGGCACGTACGTTTCTCTTGATGCCATTTCCAGTGATGTGGTCAACGCCTTGATCTCAACCGAAGACCGCAACTTCTATAATCACCACGGGTTTGATATCAAGGGGATCGCTCGAGCAGCCCTGCGCATGCTGGTCAACCGCAGTGCCGAAGGCGGTGGGGGAAGTACCATCACCCAGCAGCTTGCCAAAAATGCCTATCTGTCCTTGGATCAAACCTTTAGTCGAAAAGCCAAGGAGCTTTTCTTAGCGATCGAGATCGAGAAGAAATATTCTAAAGATGAGATTTTGGAAATGTATTTGAACAGTTCCTATTTTGGTAACGGGGTTTGGGGCATTCAAGATGCCTCGCTAAAATATTTCGGTGTCAATGCTTCTGAACTAAGCGTGGGAGAAGCTGCGACGTTGGTGGGGATGCTCAAAGGTCCTTCGATCTATAACCCGATCGACAATCTGGAAAACGCCACGAACCGTCGCGATACCGTCTTGAGTTTGATGGTGGATAACGGCAAGTTGGACCAGTCCGTTGCTGACCAAGAATCACAAGTTGCCTTAGCTAATTTACTGTATGATGGATTTGGCAATTCAGAATCTGGCTATAAGTATCCTTATTATTTCGATGCGGTCATCGATGAAGCCGAATCCTATGGGTTGGACGCCGATGATGTCATGAATCGCGGCTACAAGATCTATACAGCACTGGATCAAAACTACCAAGCGCAAATGGAAGCTGCCTATAAAAACGATGCCTTGTTCCCTGAAAATGCCGCTGATGGTACGATGGTGCAATCAGGCTCTGTCGCACTTGATCCGAATACCGGTGGGGTGCAAGCGGTGGTGGGTCGTCGTGGCGAGCACGTCTTTAGAGGCTTTAATTTTGCCACGCAAATGAAACGTTCACCAGGCTCCACGATCAAACCGATCAGCGTCTTCGCCCCTGCCCTAGAAGCTGGGTTTGAACCCGATAGCATCCTGAAAGACGAGCCCCTCGATTTTTATGATGCTCAAAACTTTGATGGGACCTATGCTGGCGAAGCAGTCATGTATCAAGCCCTCGCCCAAAGCCTGAATCTGCCAGCAGTTTGGCTGTTGCATGAGATCGGCTTAGATCGTGGGTACAGCAAAGCACAAGAGTTTGGACTTTCCTTGACCGAATCCGACAAATATTATGGCTTAGCATTAGGTGGTTTGGAAAAAGGGGAATCACCCATGACGATGGCAGCAGCGTATGGCGTTTTCGCAAATGGCGGGTATTACTACAAACCGCATTTGATCACCAAAATCGTTGATTCAACTGGTGCCGTGATCGTTGACAATACGTCTGTGCAAGGCAAACGGGTGATTTCTAAAGAGACCGCTGATAAAATGACGAGCATGATGCTCGGCACCTTTTCTAACGGGACGGGTGTTAGTGCCAGTCCATACGGCTTTACGATCGCCGGTAAGACGGGTACGACAGAGACCAACTTTGATGCTTCTAAGGTCAATGACCAATGGATCGTCGGCTATACCCCTGATATGGTTCTTTCAACCTGGCTAGGATTTGAACATGTGAGTGAAGATCATTACTTAACGGGAACTAGCGGACAAGTCGTTGGGAAAATATTCAAAGCAGAGGCCGAAAGCTTACTGCCTTATAGTCAAGGCACCCAATTCCAAGTTGCAGACGCTTATTGGACAGGTGGAAAATTGATGGCAGCCGATGAAGTACCAGATCCTGAGAGCAGTACGTCACAAAATGGCAATGATTGGCAGAAAACCATCGATGACTTTGCCGAAAGCGCCAAAGAAGGTATGAAGGAATTCGGCAGCAAGATCAAAGAAGGAACGAAAGAACTGTTTGGCGGCTTGTGGAATTCCATCAGCGGAAATTAAAGGAATTAGGCAACTGCTAGTCTAGAACCTGAGAAGAATGGTATACTAGAAAAAAAGAGGAGGCGTCAAAATGGCAAATATTTATGATACAGCAAACCAATTAGAACGTGAATTACGCGAGTCAGAACAGTTTCAAGATTTGAAAGGTTCTTTCGACCGCTTGAAAGCAAATGAAGAAGCGTATGCGTTATTCAAAGAGTTTCAAGAGTTGCAACAAAGCCTGCAACAAAAAATGATGGCTGGCGAAGAAATGACAGAAGAAGAAGCGCAAAAAGCCCAAGAATTATCGCAAAAAATTCAACAAGACGGCATTGTTTCTGACTTGATGCAAAAAGAGCAAGCCTTCAGCTTAGTAGCTAATGACTTGAACCGCATCATCATGGGTCCTGTAAGAGATCTATACGAAGCGTAATCGCCAACCAACAAAGACCAAAGAAGCAAGTGAATCTTCAGAGCAATCGGCTGCAACTGCAAGAGCCTTTTCCAAAGAAGTTTCAAAATCGCTTCTTTGGTTTTTTTTATGAAAAAGGCGAACAAATTTTCGTATTTTGCTGACGAAATGCCTGAGAAATGTTATGATAGAAGCATTAAGGAGGGAGAAAGAAATGCGATTTTTACATAGTGCAGACCTGCATATCGACCGGTCATTTGAAGGGGTTCATTTGTTATCTGAAAAAGTGAAGACCCAACTCCCTGCCATCAATCAAAAAATCATCCGTAATTTGGTGGATGTTGCCTTAGAAAAAGCGGTCGATTTTGTTTTGCTGGCTGGGGATACATTCCATCAAGCACGGCCGAGTCTAAAAGTGCAGCATGACTTTTTTGCCCAACTGCAACGACTAGGGGAAGCACAGATCCCTGTCTATATGATTTTCGGCAACCATGATTATTATGATCCGCAACGGTATTGGTTTGCTTTTCCAGAAAATGTCATTCTCTTTTCATCAGAAGAAGTTCAAACGGTTCAAGGAACAACGAAAAACGGTGAAACCTATGCAATCAGTGGATTTAGCTACCAACATCCTTGGATCACTGAAAATAAAGTAACAGAATTTCCTGCAAGAGCAGCGGTGGATTACCATATTGGGCTTTACCACGGGGACCAAGCTGGTGAACGGTATGCCCCCTTTTCAATCAGTGAAATGAAGCAAAAAGGCTATGATTATTGGGGCTTGGGGCACATCCATGTACCTAAGACGCTCTCAGAGCAGCCACCGATTCTCTATCCCGGCACACCTCAAGGAAAGACCAAGAAAGAACAGGCGACTGGGGTGATTTTGGCAGACTTATCACCGCAGGGACCAACGATCGAGCGCTTGGAGATCGCAGAGATCGCTTGGCAAAAGCAAGTGGTCTCCTTAGCGGATGTGACTGCCTCGAATGCCGTATTGCCAGCGATCATCGAGCGCTTAAAAAGCCCTCGTTCGCGCTTGCTGCATCTGGTGTTGACCGATGTGCAGCAGCTGCCGCCAGATTGGTTTCCAGCTGCGGAAAAAAATGAATGGCTGACCTACCTCAATGAACGGTTGGCACAAACAGAGCCGCTGCAAGTGATCTATGCCCTTGAAGTCGAGCAAGCCAATGAAGACAAGATCGCATTGGCGGTATCAGAAGATTATATGCTGCAGTTTTTAGCGATGTATGAGTCGCCAGAGATGTTTGCGGACCGATTGTCGGATCTATTGCAGCATCCACTGATCCAGCGGGGGATCACCCATGAATCATTTCAAGAAGAAGTCTTGCAGCAAGCCAAGCAATTGTTGAAAGACGACTTTCAATGGGAGGAGCAGTCATGAGAATTTTAAAAGCAGAGATTACCGGTTTTGGGAAATACCATGAACAAAGCTTTGCCTTTCATCCGCAAAATCAGCTGCTCTTTGGGCACAACGAGATCGGAAAATCGACGTTGTATCAATTTATTGCCGCCATCTTGTTTGGCTTTCCGAAAAAGACAGCCAAGAAAAAAGACTATACCCCCAAAAACGGTGCTGCTTACGGTGGCAAGTTATGGTTGGCGCTGGAACCCTTCGGCGAAGTGATCGTGGAACGCTATCGGCAAGTGGACCGTGGTCGTGCCAAAGTCCATGTCGCTGGCCAGACGGTCGATGAGCAATGGCTGGCACAACACCTGCAGCCCCTCAATCGAGCATTGTTCTTCGATGTCTTTACTTTTCAGCAAGAGCAATTGACCCAGATCGATAAGCTAGAAGAAAATGAGCTGCACCAAGCGTTGATTTCTCTAGGGATCAGCGGCAGTCAAAAAATGCTGCAGCAAGTGGCGCAATATGAAACCATCAATCAGCAGCAATACAAGCCACGAGGGCAAAAGCTGCCTTTGAACCAAGCGTTAAAACAATTAGAAAAACTGCAAAAAACGATTGCGGAAAAAGAAAGCGAAGAAAGCCGCATCCAACAGCAGTATCAACAGATCGCCCAGCTGCAAGAACAGATCCAAGACTTGCGGCACCAGTATCAAGCATTGAATGACGCTTATCAGGAAAATCAGCAACAGCTGAGTCACTGGGGCTTTTATGAAGAGTGGCAGCAAATGGCACCAGCAGATACGCTAGCCGATCCTCAGCAAGTCCAAGCCATCAAACAGTTTTATCAGCAGTATCAGCAGCTGACGGAAGAAATTCGCAAAAAAGAAGCCGAATTAGATCAGTTGGAGCAAGGAAAAGAATCAGACAAGTATTTCTTTTACCTTGATCACGAGCATCAGATCAATCACTTGCTGCAGCAGCAAGTGACGATGGCGCGTTTGGCAGATCGTGAAGCAGCAGCCAATCAACAAGAAACTGTCGCCATCACAGAGTTGAATCGCTTGATTGAAAAGCGCCAGTGGAGCAGAGAATCGCCGCCGCTAGTAACGGCTTCGATCCATGAACAAACCACACGTTTACTGCAAGAACGTGTGCAGTTAGAAGAGCTCGAAAAGCGCATGAGGCATTTAGAAGAAAAAGCGCAACCTTTGCAAGCCACCGTGGCCCGCTTAGAACAGCAGCATCCTCAATTGATTGGCCGCAAGCCCGTTTCTCGCCCACTATGGCCGCTAGGGATCGTCGGTGGGCTAGTCGCAGTGATCGGTATCTTTTTGCCAAGTCCCTGGCGCTGGCTTGCATTAGGTGCGGGGATCGCGGGGATCGCAGCGATCATCGGCAGTATTTTGCCGCTGATGAAAGCAGCACCAAACAAGCAGCAAGGCATCAAGCAAGAATGGCAGACGGTCCTCATGCAGTTGGATCTACTGGGCGAAGAGTTGGCACAGCTGGAAAATGAACAGCAGCAAAAGCAACAGCAGATCAGCCGTGCCCACCAAGCGTTGACACCCTTTTTTGGTGATTTGCCGGTGGAAAACTGGCAGTCGTATCTATTCGCCTATGATGAAGATGTTGCTAGCTATCAAGCCTACTCGCAGCAGCGCAAGCAAGCCTATCAAGAACGGCAAGCGGTCACGGAAGAATTGGCCCCCTTTGAGGAGCAATTCCGCCCGTATGCGGAGTGGCTGCCGCTGCAAAACAAAACCTTGTTAGAAAAAGCGGCGATGTTGCAGAAGTTTCATGAAGAGATGCAAACGATCAAGCTTTCGCGGTTGCAACAACCTAGCACGTTATTGGCCCAACAATTGACCCGTACCCGCAACGAACGCGACCAGCTGTTTGCCCAAGCCAGTGCGCTCTTGCAGCAGCAAGGGTTAGATCACCCTGCAGAAATCAGCCTCTGGTTGAAGCAATGGGAAGCAGCGCAGCGCACGCAGCAGCGAGCAGAAGAATTGGCGGGGATGTTAACACCGATCTATCCCAAACCAGTCACACAAGCAGAATTGCTGCAGCAAAAAGACCAGATCAAGCAGCAGCAAACACAGCTTCAGGCACAAATGCAGCAGTTGACGGAGCACAAACAACGCTTGGAATTAGAAGCAGCAGCCAGTCAAAAAAACGGCACCTTGAATCAGCTTTATCAAGAAGAAAGTGAGCTGAAGGCGGTCATTGAAGAACTCGCTGTGGCATGGGGCAGTCGTCAGTTGGCGGCTTCAATTTTGACGGATGTCACGACTGAATTGTCAGAACAGCAATTGCCGCAGCTATTGTCAGCCGCTTCGACTTATTTTGAACAGCTTTCAAACGGACGTTATCAAAAGATTCTTCTGGAAAATGGTCTGTTAGTAGCGGCAAATGCCAGCGAGACCTTTTCGATCATTGACTTGTCCACAGGAACGAAGGATCAGTTGATCATGGCGTTACGTTTCGGTTATCTAGCGCTGCAAAAAAATCATCCGTTGTGCCCGATCATTATTGATGATGGTTGGTTGCATTATGACAGTGTTCGTAAGGAACGCTTCGCAGCACTATTAAAAGAGTTTGGACAAAGTTATCAAGTAATTTGTTTGTCTTCTGACCAAGAAATGGTAAGCTATTATCAGAAGTACCAGCAGCCTATCCAGGATCTGAGTAAAGGAAGTGAAAGATTTGGCTGATCGGCCAAATAAGCCCATGAAAAAAATTCGTGAATTAACTGTTGATGAAACGTTTCAACTTTTCTTACTGATCAAAAATGCCGATGTACGGATCGCGAAAAACGGCAAAAAGTTTATTGCCTTCACGTTTCAGGATACATCTGGCACGATCGATGGAAAGTTTTGGGATGCATCAGATGAAGAAATCGCCCGTTTTGAACCCGGAAAAGTGGTACTACTAGATGGGAAACGAGAAGTTTACCAAGGCAATCCGCAAGTCAAAATCATGCATTTGCGTTTAGCGAAGCCGGAAGAACCCCACGAACCAAGCCAATACATGGAAAAAGCGCCCTTGCGAAAAGAAGAGATGGAAGAAGAAATCAGTCAAACCTTGTTTGAGATCACAAATCCTCACTGGAATCGCATCGTCCGTTTCTTGTTGAACAAGTATAAAAAGGAATTCTTTGATTTTCCAGCTGCGAAGCGCAATCACCATGCCTTCGCCAGTGGATTGGCGTATCATACGACAACTATGCTGCGCTTAGGAAAAGCGATCGTCAAAGAATACCCTGAATTAAATGCGTCACTGCTGTATGCGGGCATTATTTTACATGATTTAGGAAAAGTGATCGAGTTGACAGGTCCCATGACGACAGAATATACCTTAGCGGGGAATCTAGTAGGGCATTTGGTCTTAGTGGATGAAGAAATCACGCAAGCCTGTATTGCTTTGAAATTTGATGACAAACAAGAAGACATCGTTGTTTTGCGGCATATGGTCTTAGCCCACCATGGCTTGTTAGAATATGGGTCACCTGTTCGGCCCCGCATAATGGAAGCGGAGATCCTCCATCAGATCGATAATTTGGATGCTTCCATGCAAATGATGCTGACCTCGATCCGCCTGACAGAACCTGGTCAATACACAGACCGAATTTTTGGCATGGACAATCGGAGTTTTTATGTACCAAAAGAAGTGTAGCAGTGATGTTGCAGCTTGATCGATCAAAGTGAATGATAGAAAGAACAAAAACCACGCTAGGCTTGCTTAGCGTGGTTTTTTTAGCTGCTGGAAAAAGCAGCTGGAAAAAGCAGTTGAATCGTAGATAGAAATCTAATCGGCACAAAAAAAGAAGCACCGCTATGACGGCACTTCTTTTTTCGTTTATTCAGCAGAAGAATCTGTAGCACTTTCACTTGTTGCAGTAGAATCATCGGTTGCCTCAGTAGCAGAAGAATCTGCTGCAGAGCTGTCTGTTGCATCCGTTGCAGAAGAGTCAGCAGTTGAATCTTCTGTTTCGGCAGCTGTGATGTAATCAGAAAGCAAGTCTGCTAAGTCAGAGTCTTTCATTTTCACGTTGGCTGCTTGCAATTCTTGACCGATCGTTGCTGCCATAAAGGTTGAATCATTCAACAACGTGTTTTGAGCAATTTCAGTCAGTTCATCTTTGTATTTATCCATATCGTTGCCTTTGTCTTGGTTTTTCACCATTTTCACGATATAGTATTCCGTCGTATAAGTCGACGTGTTGGTTGCAGAAATCACTTCAGAGATTTCACCATCTTTTAAATCAAAAGCGGCTGTTTTCACTTCGTTTGGCACAGCAGTTGACGTAGAATCGAATTTGATCGTTCCGCCATCTTCTTTTGTTGCTGCATCCGTTGATTTTTCTTTAGCGATTTCGCCAAAGTCAGCATCATCTTTTTTCGCTTCTTCTAAGACATCTTTGGCATCATCTTCACTTGCTACTTTGATGATTTGTGCTTCTACTTCTGGGTGGAAAGAATCCCAAGCAGTTTTCATTTCTTCATCAGTAATATCCATGTTGGCTTTTAAGCCTTCACGTAACGCAAGCTGTTCTTTCAATTCTGCACGGTAAGATTTCACCGTATAACCAGAAGCAGTCAAGGTTGATTCAAAAGAATCACTACCGCCGTATTGTTCAGCCACGTTGTTGAATTGTTCGTCGATCATTTCTTCAGTCACATCATCGCCGTATTTTTCATTAAAGACTTTTAAGACGATCATTTGACGCAACGCTTGTTGGTTTTCTGAACTTGTTTTTGCTTTATCATAAAAATCTTGAACAGTGATTTTACCGCCCTTCATTGTTGCGATTTCCTCACTTGAGTTTCCACAAGCCGCTAATGCAAAAAGACTCATTGCACTGACTGCTACTAAAAGTAATTTTTTCTTCATTCGTTTAAGCACTCCTAATTCTAAAAAGATTCATAATAATCACTGCACCTACTATACCACTTCTAGAAATGGTTGGGAAGAAAACAGTGGATGTTTCAAACAAAATTCATAAAAACTACAAATTTTCGATTTGTTTGTCATCCTCTGCGCTTTGGGCTTGAATCGTCGTAATGTGTTGATTCAATTGCTCCATTTGGGTCTTGATCCGAGCAAGGCGCGGTTGGGCTTGGAATTTGAAGGCTTCCAAATCTTTCGTGAAAGACTCCGTAACAACAGGGATCGTTTCGTCGATCGTTTTGCGGGTCACCATTACGGCATCTTTTAGCTGTTTGACGCTGTCATTGAATTCTAAGGTCGCTTCTGTCGTGTCATCTAAATAGCGAATCAATTCTTCACGGGTTTCATTGCCGCTTTTCGGTGCAAAAAGCAAACCGCCTAAGGCGCCGGCGATGGACCCGAATAATAGTCCTTTAAGAAAATTGCCGATCATTTAGTCCACCTGCTTTCCAATTTTTTCGGCGATTGCCGCTAGTTCTTCCCCCGTGTAATTGTCTGCGTGATTGCCAAAATGGATCTTGAAATCATCGTCTTTGCTGTAACGAGGAATCAAATGGACATGGGAATGGAAGACCGATTGGTACGCCAATTCTTTATTGTTGTTGATGATATTTAAGCCTTCGATCTCAGGGAATGCTTTTTCGATCGCCCGAGCAATCTTAGGGATGCGGGCAAAAACCGCTGCTGCCAACGTTTCATCGTACTCAAAAATATCCGTCACATGGGTTTTGGGAATCACCAATGTATGACCAGGGGTGACTTGGGAAATATCTAAAAAGGCATAAACTTGCTCATCCTCGTAGACTTTGTAGCTAGGGATCTCACGATTGTTGATTTTACAAAAAATACAATTTTCCATTGTAAAAAAACCTCCTTGATCTATTACCTCTACTTTACCATATTTTGCTTTTTTTCGTCTGGTTTCCTCTTTGAAAAAGTCGGAACAAGGCAACTGTTCCTTCAACAAAGGCGCTTTTTTAAAGAAATGCGAAAAGCGAGCGAGAAACGCTTGCATTTAGATTCCAACAACCCTAGACTTAATATCAGAAATCAATTGGAAAGAAGGAACCTATGAAACCGATCATCAAAGAAACCTTACAGAAAAAAACAACGACTTCAGCGAAGCTCCGCTACTTGGCTTATGCCTATAAAGAATGGTTGATTGCGATCACGCTGTTTATGGTGTTCGCAGGTTCGATCACCTATTCGCTAACGCGTCCAAAAGAAGAAGTAGTCAATGCCGCCATCGTCACTGAAACAGCGATGGACCCTACGGTGCAGAGTGAATTGGAGACAGCCGTTGAGACCTGGGCGATCGACCAAGGGTATCAAAAAGAAGAGCTGAGGATCAGTCTGGTTTCCTATGCTGAACCTGCTGCTGTTCAAGCCTTTACCACCCGTCTTGCCGCCGGTGCGATCCAAATGGTCATTTTTCCAGCGAGTGATGCACAACTGTGGCAAGAACGCTTTGGCAGCCAAGAATTGCCGCAAGAAACCATTACAGTGGGAGAAAACGAATTTATCTTACAAGTCACGAATAAAGAAAAATAAGCAACGGTTTTGCTAGCGGATTGAAAAAAGAGCCTACGTTGACAGAAAGCCGTAATTAGGCGAATCGGAGGAAAAGAATGACTTTACAAGTAGCGAATGTGACAGGCGGTTATAACCAGCTGCCAGTCTTAAAAAATATTGATTTTACGATCGGCGATGGTGATCTCGTTGGTCTGATTGGCTTGAATGGGGCAGGGAAGAGCACGACGATCAAAGAAATCATAGGGTTACTGCAACCTCACAGCGGGACGATCACGATCGATGGCTTGACCTTGAAGGAGAACCCAGAGCAATACCGCAAACAAATCGGGTATATTCCCGAAACCCCATCTTTATATGAAGAATTGACCTTAAGAGAGCACATTGAAGTGACAGCGATGGCCTATGATCTTCCGCAAGAAGAAGCCATGAAGCGAGCGGAGCGTTTATTAAAAACCTTTCGTTTAGAAAACAAACTCGATTGGTTCCCAGCAAACTTCTCAAAAGGGATGAAACAAAAAGTCATGGTGCTGTGTGCCTTTTTGATTGAGCCAAGCGTCTACATCATTGATGAACCTTTTCTAGGATTAGATCCTTTAGCGATCAATGCGTTATTGGAACTGATGAATGAGATGAAACAAACCGGGGCATCAATTTTGATGTCCACCCATATTTTAGCAACCGCAGAGAAGTATTGTGACAAATTCATCCTACTGCATAACGGTGAGATCCGCGCACAAGGGACATTGGCGCAGCTAAGAAGCCAATTTCAAGCACCAGAAGCCTCCCTTGATGATCTGTACCTCGCACTGACAAAGGAGAGTCAAGCATGAAGCAGTTTTTCTCGCAACGCTTACAGCGGCATCAAAAACAGATGACACGCTATTTGCGCTATGTCTTCAATGATCATTTTGCTTTGATCAGCACCTTCTTAGTGGGAGGTCTGGGGCTGTATTATTCAGAATTGCTAAAAACATTGCCGCGGCCGTTTCCATTAGGCGGCATCATCGTGGTCGCTGTTTGGCTCTTCGTTTTACCGCTGGGACGCTTAGCGACACTGACGAAACCGGCAGATTTGATTTTTCTGTTAGCCAAAGAAGGGCAAATGAGAAGTTACCTCAGTCAAGCCCTGCGTTATTCCCTCTGGCTGCCCTTTGGGGTCTTATTTTTAGCCGTAGGAGCAACGATGCCTTTAGTCGTGGTCACAGCAAACAGTACATTTGCTTCCTTTCCCTTCTTTTTAGGAATGATGTGGCTGTTAAAACTGGGTGATCTTTCACTGCAGCGGATTCGGTTGTATCAAGAAACACAGCAGCAAGTCAAACAGCAGCGAGGAATCTGGTTCGCCAGTGCGTTAGCTGCCACACTTGCCAGTATTTATGTAGCACCTTGGCTAGGGTTGGTGATCAGTATCCTCCAAGCAATCTGGTTCCTCTTTGGCGTGAAATCTAATCGTCAGCTCTTGGATTGGGACTATATGATCCAAGCCGAGCAATTGCGCTTATTACGGATCTATCGATTTATCAACTTGTTTACAGATGTTCCCCAAATCACGACGGAAGCCAAACGACGCAAATACCTCGACTGGTTGCTGGCAAAGATCAAACCAGCCCAAAGCAATACGTATCTTTATCTTTACTTGCGCCGAGTGATTCGTGGTGGGCAATACGGCGGTCTTTATGTCCGATTATCCTTGATTGGTGGCTTCGTCTTATTCTTTGTCGATGAGCTTTGGATCAGTCTGCTGATCGGCTGCTTGTTTCTTTATCTGATCGGTTTCCAACTGATCCCTTTGATCAATGAATTTCAATACATGGTTTTGACCCATTTGTATCCCGTGCCAGAAAAACAAAAAGCCGCAGCAATCAAAAAAATTATCGGGTCACTTTTGCTTGTGACGACTGTTTTTTTCGGCGTGATCTGTTGCTTGCGCTTGCCCGTTGTTTGGCAAGGGGGCATCGCTTTTGTGGGCTTCTTCCTCTTTGCGGGTCTTTTTTTAGGCATCTACTTGCCAGGGCGATTAAAGAAAATGCACGCCTGATCCTCAGGAAACCTCTCTTACAAAAAGCGAACGCATATGCGCTTGACGGCAACCCTTTAGGAAGCTAGAATAAGAGGTACTGCGAAATAAGGAGAGAAGCTAGGATGGATATTCGCTTGGATCAAGATTGGCGTATGCGGCCGATCAAAGGCGACACCGGGAAAGCCTATATCGGGCTCAAGGACAACGACAAAGTCTTTATCAAACGAAATACGACCCCGATGCTTGCGGCACTCTCTAAAGAGGGCATTGCACCCAAACTCGTCTGGACGAAACGGACGGGGAATGGGGATACGCTCTCCGCACAAGAATGGCTGGATGGACGGGTCTTAGATCCCGATGAGATCGGCCAAAGAAATGACGTCATTGATGTGTTGTATCACTTGCATCATTCAAAAACGCTGGCACAGATGCTAAGCAAAATCGGCGGACAAGTCAGATCGCCTGAACAAATGCTGATGGATTATCAAGATCAGCTGCCTTCTGCGGTGGCTCAAAACCGTTTTATTCATTTGGTTACCGAGTATTTAAAAGCCAATATTCCAGCTTTTGACGAGCAAAAAGCCGCGGTCGTCCATGGCGATGTCAATTATCGAAATTGGCTGGTTTGTCAAAACTATTTGTATTTAGTCGATTGGGATTCCGTGATGTTTGCAGATCCAGCAATCGATATCGGGACTATTTTAGGTCACTATGTGCCGCTATCCAGCTGGTCCCATTGGCTGGTGCGATACGGTATCCATAGCAGCAGCGAAGTGATCGAAAAAATTTATTGGTATGCATTGTTGAGTATGCTGCAAGAGGTCAAAAAATATTATCTGCGGGGCGATTACAAAGCCATGAATGCAGAGATTTTACAATTAAAACGAATTTATAGTGAATGAAGAGAAGATGGAGCGAGGCAATTTGGTTCCATCTTGTTTTTTCGGAAAGGAAGAAACATGAGAGTAAGAAAACGTGCAGGTGCAAAAGAGCTGATTGAAGCTCATCCACAATACGTCGTTGCAGAGCCTACCGAATGGAAAGGGCGTTGGCATGAACGCTTTGGCAATGATCATCCGCTACACATCGAGATCGGCATGGGAAAAGGTCAATTTATTACGGAAATGGCGAAAGCTCATCCCGAAATCAATTATATTGGGGTAGAGATGCAGATCAGTGTCGTTTCGATCGCACTGGATAAAATGATCGAGCAGGAGATCCCAAACTTGCAGCTGCTGCATGTGGATGGTTCGGCTTTGACCAACTATTTTGAAGACAATGAAGTAGACCAGATCTATTTGAATTTTTCTGATCCATGGCCTAAGAAGAAGCATGAGAAGCGCCGTTTGACTTCTAAAGCCTTTTTAGCGGTGGACGAGCAAATTTTACGACCTAATGGCGAAATCCATTTCAAAACG
Source organism: Enterococcus sp. R12 (assembly GCF_058135755.1). Taxonomy (NCBI): domain Bacteria; kingdom Bacillati; phylum Bacillota; class Bacilli; order Lactobacillales; family Enterococcaceae; genus Enterococcus; species Enterococcus sp. R12. The sequence continues at coordinate 3,236,752 of NZ_CM176874.1, read as the reverse complement.
GACAACCAAGGATTGTTTGAGTATTCCTTAGCGAGCTTTTCTCAATATGGCATGATCATCAAACAAGTTTGGTTGGACCTGCATAACAGTACCTTTGAGAACAATATCATGACGGAATATGAAGAAAAATTCTCAAGCCGCGGGCAGCGAATCTATCGGGTGGAAGCCCAATTTGTGGCAAAAGACCCGCAGGAATAAAGAAGAGACGAAAGACGAAGCAAATTTGCTTCGTCTTTTTTTTCTATTCTCAAAAGGCTTGCGTATTTCTTTTTAGGAGGGATAAGTCGTGGATATTCAAGCATTCTCAGATGAGTTGATTCACTATGGCAGACAAGAACGCATGCAGGATCTGGCCATTTTGCCGAGCGGTACACAGATGGAGGTGTTTTTCAGTAAAAGCTATCTCAGAAAGACCTATCAAGTACTGACCAACGAAGAAGCCCAGCAGCTGATCACTCGCTTCAAATTTTTAGGAGGAATGGAGGTGGGAGAACGACGCAAAGCTCAGTTAGGAGCAGTCAGTTATCCGTTAGGCGATCAGCTGCAGCGGCTGCGCATCTCCACAGTCGGTGATTACCAAGGGCGTGAAAGTCTCGTGATGCGGTTTCTTTATCCTTTGACTCAGGAGCACCTGCGCTATTTTTTTGCAGAAGACGTCCAGCAGATCCAACAGGCAACCAAACAAAGAGGGCTGTATTTGTTTTCTGGCCCCACTGGCTCAGGGAAATCGACCCTCATGTATCAATTAGCTCGGGCAACCAAGGGGCAAATCATTACCATCGAAGATCCTGTGGAGATCGAGGAGCCGCGCTTTTTACAGCTGCAAACCAATTTGAAGATCGAACAAGACTATGATGAATTGATTCGCTTGTCCTTGCGGCATCGTCCAGACCTGCTTTTGATCGGCGAGATTCGTAACAAAGAAACGGCGCAAGCCGCTGTACGAGCCGCTCTGACAGGTCACCGAGTATTTGCCACGATCCATGCCCGAGGTGTAGCAGAAACCAAGACGCGGCTGCTGGAATTGCTCGGGACAGACGATCGTCTGGCACATGCGCTGCAAGGGATCATTTATCAGCGATTGTTGCCAAATGAAGCGAATGAACCTCATGGATTGCTGGCATATCACTTTTATGAGGGGCAAGTGGAAAAACAGTGGCAGCAGGTATTAAAACAAGTGAAAGAAAGTGGGTGGATCAGCGATGAAGTTTATGAAAAAGAAGCCCCAGCTACCACGCCGTGCGACTGAAGCCCTCTTAGTCACCTTCACGGTGTTATTGGAGAGTGGCTTTTCCCTACAAGAAAGCCTCCAAGTGCTGCTGCGCAGCCGCCAGTTTTCTGAACCTGTGATCGAACAGCTAATTGTCCATCTCGCCCAAGGGCAAAGCTTTGCAGCAGCGGTAGCGCCGTTGTCGTTATCGGCTACTGAAAAAAGTCAGCTTCATTTAGCAGAAAATCATGGGGATCTCACGGCGACCTTGCGGCGGATGGTCGACTACCATAAATTGGTCAACAAGCAAAAACAGCTGCTGTACAAAGTAGCTGCCTATCCGCTTTTGTTACTGGTCTTTTTAATAGCTGCGCTTTTTGGGATGCACCGCTTTTTATTGCCCCAATTGCTAGCCTCTGGCATGATCGACGAAGGTCATTGGGGCATTCGCGCCATCACTTGGGCACCAACAGTACTTATCCTCTTCTTGTTGTTAAGTGTGCTGCTTTTTGTGATCAGCCGCTGGGTCTTTGCCGGCCGCACTGCCTTGCAAAAAGCTGTGTTTTTCAGCCACCTGCCATTGTTCGGAGCATTGTACACGAGTTATCACACGAGTTTTTTCGCATTGGAATGGGGCAAGTTGTTTCAGCAAGGGTTAGATATCCAACAGATCATCGAGTGTATGGAGCACACCAATAAAGCTACCTTGATCCAAGAATTAGCACGAGAACTGCGAGTGACATTGACACTTGGGGGCGAACTCCCAGAAAAACTTCGTCATTTCTCGTTTCTCACACCCGAATTTTCTTTGATCGTCTTTCAAGGAGAAGTACGAGGAAAGTTAGGAGAAGAGCTTTTTTTATACAGTCAATTATTGATGGAACGCTTGTTTCAACGAATCGAAAAAGCCATTCACTGGGTTCAGCCTCTGATTTTTTTGTTGGTTGCTTTAATGATCGTTGGGATCTATGCCGCTATGTTTTTACCAATCTATGGAAATATCCAAGGAGTGATCGAATGATAGAAAAGAAAGTAGCATCTCCTCGCAAGCAGGGGATTTGGCGTGTCAAAAAAGGCTTTACATTGGTTGAAATGCTAGTCGTTTTATTAGTGATCAGTATTTTGGTTTTGTTGTTTGTCCCAAATCTTGCCAATCAAAGAGGAATCATTGATGAGAAAGGAAATGCGGCGATCGTGAAAGTAGTGGAAACCCAGATCGAACTCTTTCGTCTAAATGAAGATCGGGTGCCTTCGAAAGAAGAATTGATTGCAGAAGGGTATGTATCTGAGGAACAATATGCGATTTATGAGCAGAGAAAGTGAGAACAATGGCACTAGGGGATTTTCTGGGTTTACCTTGATGGAAAGTCTCTTGGTACTCTTGGTCAGTAGTCTCTTTCTCTTTTTCCCCGTCGTGGCTATCGAGTACTATCAACGATCTGCGGAAGTTTTCGGCTTTTGTGCTCGCTTAGAAAAAGGACTCTATACCTTGCAGCAATCGGCCATCATCGATAACACACAAACCCGAGCAATCTATCAAGCAGAGCCAACACCAACTGTTTCATTTTACGGCGCTGCAACTGAGCCAGTCACCAAGATCGACGTTCCTCCTCAACTAGCGATGCAGGCGTTTCCCGATATTCTTTTTAGTAGTCAATCCGGCAACAACAGCAGTCTGCGAAGGATCATTTTCTATTGGCAGGAGAAAAAGCAAACCATCAGCTATAAGTTTTTATTTGGGAGTGGCCGTTATGAAAAAATCGTTGAATAGTGGGTTCATCTTAGCAGAAAGCCTGATTGGCTTTGGGGTCTTGGCAACTTGTGTGTTACTGTTTTTAGCAATGCAGACCGCTTCACTGACGCAAAGTGCGGCATTGCAAGAAAAAGCCCAAATGCTGCGGGTGCTGTATGAAGAAGTCCAGAACCACTCCTTTGATGCGTCAACCATTACCTACACGACGCAGCGTCAGGCAGTCTATCAAGTTCGCTTTTGGCAAGCAGCGCAGCATCAACAAGCACGCATCCAAAGCTGCGAGCAGCTCTGGGAGATCGTGTATGAAGAGTAAAGGCTTTACTTTGTTGGAGTGTCTGTTGTCTTTATGGGTATTGGCGATCTGCTTATTGCTGATCAGCGGGATCGTTAAGCACCTCGCACCCGTCAATCAGCAGATCATGGCTCGCAAAGATCAAGAATGGCATGTGTTTTTGTTTCAGCTGGAACGGGAATTAAGTACCTGTACCTATCTATCGGTCAGTGAGACCACACTGTATTTGAGAAGCAGTCAAAATAATTCGGTCACCATCGATCGCATCAATCGCGTGCTGCGAAAGCGGGACAACAATGGGTATCAACCACTATTGACAGAAGTAACGGATGTGTCTTTTGAGAAAATTGGCGCAGCGATCCGCTTTACCGTTTCCTTTGAGAATGGAGAGCAGAAAATTGGACAATGGAAAATTCACACACAAGAGGCGGCATAAAGGCGGTATTTTACTCACAGCATTGTTGTTTGTGCAGCTGTTGAGCTTGATGTTATTGCTAGTGTTAGAAAACAGCCGCACAACAGCCCTTTTTTATACAAAAACCATTGAAACCTATGAAGCTCGCATCATGAGCGAACTGTTTCATGCGGAATTCTTGCAAAACGAATTGGCAGATCAAGGGTCACGACTTTATAATGTAGGAAAGTTGACCTATGAACGGCAAGGACAACTCTTACAGATCGAGTGCCATGTCAAAAGCCGCCGCTTTACATTTACCTTTTTGTTACCCGAAGAAGAGCCTGAAATAGACACAGATGACCAAGAAGAATAGTACAGGAAAAGGATGGTTGTTTCGACCATCCTTTTTCATACAGAAATAGAAAAAGAATGTTTACAGCTTCACAAATTATTCTAAACGAAAGCGATTGATTATTTTGGATGAATCGGCTAAAATTAAACAGGTATATATGTTGTTATAGTTTTGAAAAGAGGTGCAAGATGTCCGCAGAAAAAATGGAAACGTCTTTTCATTTGACCGTTGAAGCGATCCAACTGCTTCAAAACGCATTGGAAACGTCTTTTTTTGATGCTTACGTAGAGACGATCGAAAATTTTGTTGATCAATACCAAGTTCGCGTGATCGATGGGGTACCAGATGAAGCAACTGCTGCTCGTTTAGAAACCATCTATCAAGAAATTCGAGCAATGGAACTATCGGCAGAAGAAAAACGCAAGCTTGCGCAGTTGGTTTTGTTGAAAGGCAGCCAAACGGAGCGCCTGCAGGCCAATCACCAACTGACACCAGATAGTCTTGGGTTTTTATTCGTCTATTTGATCGAGCAGTTGAGTAGTGCCGACCAACCAGTGAAACTTCTTGATTTATCGGTAGGCATGGGGAATCTCTTATTGACAGTCTTGCTGAATCTGCAATTAGCGAAGCGTCCAGTAGAAGGAACCGGTGTGGATATTGACGAAACCTTGTTGGCGATCGCAGCTGCAACTGGCGAATGGACCAAAGCGCCCTTGCATTTGTTCCACCAAGATGGCTTGCAAGAGCTTTTGATCGAACCGATGGATCTGGCGATCAGCGATCTACCGGTGGGCTATTACCCACAAGATGACAAAGCCCGCAGCTTCATTACGGCGGCTCCAGAAGGGCACAGTTACGCCCATCATTTGTTGATGGAACAAGCGATGAACTATGTCAAAGCTGGCGGTTACGGTTTGTTCTTAGTACCAAGCAACTTCTTGGAAACGGAACAGAGTGAATTTTTGAAAAAATGGCTGAAAGAAAAGGTTTATTTGCAAGGAATGATTCAGCTTCCTGAAGAACTCTTTAAAAATGAACATTCACGTAAAAGTATTTTGCTTTTACAAAACCATGGAGGGACAAGCAAACAAGCAGACGAAGTCTTGCTGGTCAAGCTAGCCTCACTGAAAGAACCAAAGAACATCACAAAACTTTTTGAACAATTTGCGGCTTGGAAAGCAGCAAATCTGTAATATAATTCGGATAAGGAGATCATCATGTCAAAAACAATCGCAATCAATGCTGGAAGTTCAAGTTTAAAATGGCAATTATATCAAATGCCAGAGGAAACAGTTGTCGCTAAAGGAATCGTTGAACGAATCGGTTTGAAAGATTCTATCTTTACCATCAAATATGGGGAAGATCAAAAATTCGAACAAATCATCGACATCAACGATCACGAAGTAGCTGTAAAAATGTTATTGGATCAACTGATCGAATTAAACATTTTAGGTGCCTATGATGAAATCACTGGCGTCGGTCACCGCGTCGTTCACGGCGGAGAAGATTTCCCTGATTCAGTTGTGATCACAGACGAAGTGATGGAACGCATCCAAGCATTGGCTGAATTTGCGCCATTACACAACCCAGCAAACTTGATGGGGATCACTGCTTTCAAAAAAATCTTGCCAGAAATCATCAGTGTCGCTGTTTTTGATACTTCTTTCCATGCAACGATGCCAAAACACAATTATCTATACAGCTTGCCATTAGAGTACTATAACGAATTTAAAGTACGTAAATACGGCTTCCACGGTACAAGCCACCGTTATGTTTCTGAGCGTGCAGCAGAAATGTTAGGTAAACCAATCGAAGAATTAAAAATCATCACTTGCCATCTAGGGAACGGTGCGTCGATCACTGCGGTTGACGGCGGAAAATCAGTAGATACATCAATGGGCTTCACGCCATTAGCTGGTGTAACGATGGGCACACGTTCAGGTGACATCGATCCTGCTGTTTTGCCTTACTTAATGGAAAAATTAGATTTGAATATCGATGAAATGGTGGATGTTTTAAACAAAAAATCTGGTTTATTAGGTTTAACTGGTATTTCCAGCGACATGCGCGATCTAGAAGCAAACTACGACAAAGAAGAAGTCAAAGTTGCTTATGACGTCTTTACTGACCGCATCCGTAAATACATCGGTGGCTATGTCACAACTATGAACGGTGTTGATGCGATCGTCTTTACTGCCGGTATTGGTGAAAATGATGCCCACGTCCGCAGCGAAGTTATCAAAGGCATGACTTGGTTTGGTTGCGAATTAGATGCCGATCAAAATGCAAAACGCGGCGAAGAATTAGTGATCTCAACTGAAGAGTCAAAAGTCAAAGTACTTTTGATCCCAACAGATGAAGAATTAATGATCGCTCGCGATGTGGAACGTTTACGCGGCTAAGCGAAAACCTTCCTTAGAATAGAAGCTGAAACACATGCAAGAGAAATGCTTGCATGTGTTTTTTTGTAGGAAAGTCCGCAAAATGGGGCTAGAGAGAAAAATTGGTGAAGACCATTTTCTAATTTTTATAACAAAATATTTAATAATTATAAATACAGGAATTGTTTTATACTAGACTTATTTGGAACGTTTCTCATCATGTTTTCATTTTAATTTAAATTTCCCTCCTTTTTTACAAGATGTTCTCAGGGAAATACCCTTGTAAAAGTTGCCAAATGGGAATAAACTGGCATTTGTGAATTTTCAGAAAAATTCCGCTATTTTATTTTCATTAATTTTTATAAGGGGCCATTACATATGGAAAAAGAAAAAACATTCTTAGGTCAGCCGCGAGGGCTGTCGACTTTATTCTTCACGGAAATGTGGGAACGATTCAGTTATTATGGTATGCGGGCGATTTTGGTGTACTTCATGTACGATGCAGTTGCCAACGGCGGCTTAGGGTTGCCAAAAGGAACGGCTGTATCGATCATGTCGATTTACGGTTCCTTAGTGTATATGTCAAGTATTGTTGGCGGCTGGATCTCGGACCGTCTGTTAGGATCAAATAAATCCGTCTTTTACGGTGGGATCTTGATCATGTTAGGACACATCGTTTTGTCAACACCTTTAGGGATTCCAGCGTTGTTTGTGTCCATGATGCTGATCGTCATCGGAACCGGACTCTTGAAATCCAACGTGTCGGGTATGGTGGGGCATTTATACAGCAAAGACGATATCCGTCGGGATGCTGGTTTCTCGATTTTCTACATGGGGATCAATATTGGCGGCTTGTTAGCACCGATCATCGTCGGGATCTTAGGACAAGAGGTCAACTACCACTTAGGCTTTTCGATTGCTGCTATCGGAATGTTCATCGGTTTGGTGCAGTATTATGTGCAAGGAAAAACCACGTTGAAAAGTGTAGCGATCGCGCCAACGAATCCCTTATCGGCAGCCGAAAAGAAAACCTTCTTCCGAGCAGTCGTTCTGGTTCTTCTCGCATTGGCAGTGTTGTTTGGTGCAGCAGCTGCAACTGGCCATCTGACGGTTGATTTCTTCATCAACTTTATCAGTGTTCTAGGTATTTTCTTACCGATCTACTACTTTACCAAAATGCTGCGTTCGAAAGATGTCACACCAGATGAAAAGAAAAAAGTGTTGGCCTACATTCCGCTGTTTTTGTCAGCGATCGTCTTTTGGTCATTGGAAGAACAAGGCTCATCGATCTTGGCACTGTTTGCCGCTGACCGTACGCAATCAACGTTATTCGGCATCAATATTCCAGCAAGTTTGTATCAAACCTTAAATCCACTTTTTGTCGTCTTACTGACACCTGTCTTTGTCTGGTTGTGGACCAAACTAGGCTCTCGTCAGCCACGGACAGAAGTGAAGTTTGCCATCGGTTTAGTCTTAGCCGGTTTGTCCTTTCTATTGCTAATGCTGCCAAGCCTCTTGTTTGGAGTAGAAGAACGGGTCAGCCCATTATGGTTGGTATTGAGCTTCTTCATCATGATTGCAGGGGAAATGTGTCTTTCACCGGTGGGCTTGTCGGTGACGACCAAACTAGCGCCGAAAGCCTTCGAAGCACAAACCTTGGCGATTTGGTTGTTAGCAGACGCTTCTTCACAAGCCATCAATGCGCAAATCGCTCGGTTCTATACACCGCAAACAGAAGGGATGTACTATGGCATCGTCGGCGGAGTAGCCGTTGTTGTCGGCATCATCTTGTATTTAGCTAGAAAACCGATCCGCAACTTGATCGGCAACATTCATTGATCAAAAAATAAAAACTTGATTTTCCGCCTATGCATGGATTGAATAACCCATGCATACGGTAGGAAAATCAAGTTTTTTTGTTGCGAATCAATCTCTTAGTCAATCAAGGGGCTCAGGGACTGGCGCGTGATCTGCTGCTGTGCAATGACCAGGGCTTCTTGGAAGTGCTGCTGTAAAAAGTAGCGGTCATGGCTGACCGCCAACAGGGTCCCTTGATAATCTTGCAGCATTTCTTCAATTTCTTCTCGGGCATAGCTGTCGAGGTGATTGGTTGGTTCATCCAAAATCAGGACGTTGATTTTTTCTAAGAAGAGTTTCAGTAACGCCAAACGGATTTTTTCACCACCAGATAAATCTTTGATTCGTTTGGCCACATCACTTTGATAAAACCCACTTTTGGCCAATTGCCGACGAGCAGCCTCTTCGTTTCCTGTCAACGTCTGTACGTAGGCCAACAAGCGACTCTCAGGATCGGCAAACTGCAGCTGTTGGGGCAAATAGCCGATTTGTAAGCTGCTGCCGCGCTTGATAGTGCCGCCGCTAGGAAGCTCCTCACCGAGAAGTAATTTGAGTAAGGTTGATTTTCCGGTACCATTGTCGCCGATGATGGCTAGATGCTCCCCACGGTAGATTGCAAAACTACTGTCTTTGAATAGGAGCTGATCGGCATATTGCTGGTGCAAGTCGCGAACGATGAACACCTCTTTGCCTGATTTTCCGCCATTTGCCAAGCCTTGCAGCCGATTTTTCGGGGGCGCTGGCGGTTTGACCAGTGTAAGTTTCGCTAGGCGGCGTTCCAATTCTTTGGCTTTTTTGAAGAAGGATTCATTGTCTCCTTCATGGCCCCACTGACGAAACCGACGAATCATGACTTTCAGCCGCTGGACTTCTTTTTGCTGCAGTTCGTAATTTTTGGTCAGCTCCGCCAAGCGAGCTTCTTTTAAGACACGAAATCGGCTGTAATTTCCAGGATACTCAACCAAGGCGCCTTCTTCCAGTTCCCAGGTTTTGGTGGTGACTTGATCGAGAAAGTGCCGATCGTGCGAAACGACTAGAACCGCTTTTTTCGTATTCTGTAAATAATTTTCCAACCAGCGAATACTGGAAAGATCCAAGTGATTGGTTGGTTCATCCAGTAACAGCAGGTCAGCATCGGCAACTAACACTTTGGCTAAAGCGACTTTGACCCGTTCACCGCCGCTAAGCTCTGTTAAGCGTGCGTTCTGTCGATGGGGAATTCCTAAGCCTTGTAAGATCGCGGAAATTCTGTCTTCCAATCCATAGCCGCCCAGCTCTTCAAAGCGCTGCTGCAGCTCGCCATAACGGATCAGACACTTCTCTAAATCAGTATCGGGTTCTGCCATCAAGGCTTCGTAATGGCTCATTTGCTGTTTGAGTTCTTGAATGGTAGCAGCAGAATGGAGCAGGTAGTGGGTAACGGTTGCTTCAGAAACTGTCAGCTCTTGCTCGACCGTCCCGATCCTCAAGCCTTTTTGGCGGCTGATAACGCCGCTATCGACGCCTTCACTGCCAGTCAAGATTTGTAAAAAGGTTGATTTGCCCGTTCCGTTGATGCCGACTAGGGCAATTTTTTCCCCAGCTTCGATTTGGCAGGCTAACTCCTCAAATAACGGATTCCCGCCGATGGTTTTTTTAATAGCAATTGCTTGTATAATCATGATCTCTCTCCTTGAGACCACTCAAAAAGGCCATGGATACCCATGGCCATCGTTATTTAAACTCAGATTTTCTTGAGAAAAATACCTTGAGATGGCCATTGATTTTACGTGAATTTCACTGTTTTGGACAGACTCGTCCCGTCAACAGCAACTGTAAAACCAATTGCATGGCTAAATGCGATATGGTATCGTTGGTAATTTTCATTACTTGTTATTTTAGTCATGCGCATCATGGTAGTTTTCCCTCCTTTGTGTCTTTGTCTTTTCAGTGTACCTGAAAGTATCAGAAAGTTCAACCAGTACTGGCGGTTTCTTAGCGTTCCTCGATGCGTAATTCTGTCAGGGAGCTTTCTTTCATCTGTCCGATGACTAATGGAACGGTCTCATGAACCACATCGCTGTATTCTAAGCCGAACCAGCGTTCAGGTGAAATGGTATGGCGTTTGATAAAAAGCTTCGTCTGCATGACTTGCTTCTGCCATTTGCTTAATGCAGTTGCATTCGACAGCTCTTCTTCGATCATCACGAATTGGAAATCGCCCACATTGCGTCCAGGCGTTAAGGAGTAGCGTTGCGGCTGCAGCGGCAAGCGACCATCTTTCATTAATTCTTGAATGATTTGGCGAATGTAGAGATTGACTTCTTGCGGCACCCGAAAGCCGAGATAAAGCTTTAGTTTAACGATAAAATCGGTATCTGCCATCGAAACTTCATATTTTTTCGTATAGGGTTCATCGGTGACTTCCACATTGACGAACCAATACACTTTGGCACGTTTTGGCCGTTTGTCTAAAATGGAATAGATGAACTGCTGACCGATCTGATCGTCTTGCAGTTTAGGAACCATGAAGACGACGTTCGTCTGAGATAAGGGCAAAGAATCATCTTCCCGCAACTGTTTCAATTGAGGGATGTAGGTAGAAAGCGCAACTTCTTCGGCAGCATTTTCTTGAATACGATTGCCCCATTCCCAAATCAGCATCACGCCGATGATCACGCTGGCTAACAAGATGGCAACGTAACCGCCATGGAAAAATTTGGTCGCACTGGAGATAAAGAAAATCCCCTCGATCGCTGCAAAAAAGAGCGTGATGAATGGTGCCAAGAAACGGGTCTTCTTGTTTTGATGCAAGTAGAAATACAGCAAAATAGTGGTCATCAACATCGTTACCGTAATGGCCAATCCATAAGCAGCTTCCATCCGAGTAGAGGTCTGGAAGAACAAGACCACGCCAGAACAGGCGATCCACAGCAAGGTGTTCAAGGCAGGAATGTACATTTGCCCGATAGACGCCCCCGGATAGATGATTTGCATCCGCGGCAATAGTTTCAACTTGATGGCTTCAGAAACCAAGGTAAAGGAGCCAGACAGCAGGGCTTGCGAAGCAATGATGGCAGCGAGTGTGGCAAAGCTGACGCCAAAGACTGTCCACCCTTGCGGCAACGCTTGGAAGAATGGATTCAAGTTTTCGATTTCTTGATAAGTCGGGTTTTGATAGACTTGCAGCAACCACGCAGCTTGACCAAAGTAATTCAGCATCAAGCAGATTTTGATATAGGGCCAGCTGGCATAAATGTTTTTCTTGCCCACGTGACCTAAGTCTGAGTAGAGGGCTTCCGCACCAGTCGTTGCCAAAAAGATATTGCCGAGAATAAAGAGACCGGCACTGTTATCGGGACTAAAGAGCAGATTGATTGCATAACGGGGATCAAGGGCGCGAATCACCGAAAGGTCACCAGCAAAGTTCATCACACCGACGATGCCTAAGAAGGTGAACCAGCCTAGCATGATCGGTCCGAAGGCTTTGCCGACAAACTCAGTCCCAAAACGCTGCAGGGCAAAGAGGACCAATAAGATTGCTAAGGTGATGCCGACGATGATCGATTGATCATTGCCGAAGCGATCAAAAAAGACTGGAATCCCCCGTAATCCTTCGATGGCAGTGGTCACCGTCACGGCTGGCGTCAACACGCCATCTGCTAGCAGGGCTGCGCCCCCGATGATTGCTGGAATAATCAAATAGCGGCTGTTTTTACGAACGAGAGTATAAAGGGAGAAAATCCCGCCTTCTCCATGATTATCCGCGTTTAATGCGATCAAGACGTACTTGATCGTCGTTAACAGCGTTAGCGTCCAAAAGACGAGCGAGACGCTGCCTAAGATAAAATCGGGTGTTAAGGTGCGTAGTCCGCCATTGTCCTCCACCAAGGCTTTCATTACGTAAAGCGGGCTCGTACCGATATCACCGTAGACCACCCCCATGGCGACTAAAAGTCCGCCGGCGGTCACTTTTTTCATTTTACTTGAACTCATTGACTGTTTTCCCTCCATTTTAAACTGCAAAAAGACCTAAGCGGCCCCTTGCCACTTAGGTCTTGCAAGAAACATCTTAAACCAGCGGATTCCCGCTTGCTGTTGATCTAAGATCATGGAACGATCCATGTGCTACTCCCCTAAAGTGCTCTTATTATCTTTGTTTTTACAGCTCCTGTCAATTGATTTGTTAAAAATGGCAATAAACATTTTTCATTTCCTGCTTTTCAGCGTAAGATAACAATAGGTATGGAATAAGGAGGCAGGAAAATGATTGAGATCAAAAATCTGACGAAACAGTATGGACCAAAAAAAGCGTTGTCTGATCTTTCCCTGACGATCCGTCAAGGGGAGATCTTTGGCTTTCTGGGACACAATGGAGCAGGGAAGTCTACCACGATCAAAAGCTTAGTGAGTATTTTGCAACCGACGAGTGGGGAAATCTATTTTGATGACCAATCCCTCGTGGAACATCGCGAAGCGATAAAAAAACAAATTGCTTATGTGCCGGACACGCCAGATTTGTTTTTACAGCTAACGGCAGGGGAGTATTGGGACTTGATTGCCGCCGCGTATGAGGTGCCAGCAGCGGAAAAGGCCGAGCGTTTGCAAAAATTAGGGCGCTTGTTTGATATGCTGTCTCATGAAGAAGAGACCATCGCCAGCTTTTCCCATGGAATGCGGCAAAAAACGCTGCTGATTGGGGCATTGATCCCCGATCCAGACATTTGGATCTTGGACGAACCGTTGCAAGGCTTAGATCCTCAAGCGGCGTATGATTTAAAAGAAATGATGAAACAGCATGCTGCCAAGGGCAAGACCGTGATTTTTTCCACCCACGTTTTAGACACCGCCCAGCAGTTGTGTGATCAATTGGCGATTTTGAAAAAAGGCGAGCTGCTGTACAATGGCTCAGTGGCAGATTTGCTGGCACAGCATCCGTCGCTTTCTTTGGAAACGATCTATCTGCAAATGACTGGGAGAAGTCAAGAAGAAGCGATTCTTGCAGAAGCGGAGGAAGCGTAGATGCGAAAACAACAATTTCTGACTCTGACCTCCGTTAATTTGCGGTATGCCAATCCCCAACTGACAGACAAAGCTCGCAAAAAAGGCAAGGCTGGTTCGACCTTGACCAGTTATTTGTTGTTTCAATATGCGTTTTCTGGGGTAGTGTTTCTGCTAGTCTATGGGTTGACGATGATCACATTGGATTTTAGTCAGATGCCAGGCTTTTTTACCGCTTATGTCGCTTTGTTCGGGATCTTAGGCTTTTCCCAAGGGATTTCGTCCATTTACAATGTCTTTTTCGAGAGTCAAGATCTGCCAGCGTATTTGCCGCTGCCCTTTCGACAGAGTGAAATTTTTCTGGCAAAGATCGTGGTGGTATTTCTCACCGTTGCGCCGTTTATTTTTCCTCTGTTGGTCTTATTTCTCCTGACAGGGATTCGGGCAAATGTCTTTTTCTTGCTGACGATCTTATGGGCATTCTTGCTGTTCGGCTTATTTTTAGTCTTGATCTTCAGCATTTGTAGCTTGATCGTCTTCAGTCTGACACGAACGAAGTTTTTCTTGAAGCATAAAAAATTGGTCACTAGTTTATTGCTAGGCGTGACGATGCTGGTTGTTGTGATCGGGGTCTTAATGATGAATCAGGTGAATACTTATGAGACAGACGTGGTAGATCGGGGAGCGATCAGCTTTTTATTGCCCTTTTATTATGTGATGGTGGCACCGTTTCAAACGAATGGTTTGCTTAGCTTGCTAGGGATCATCGCCACAGCAGGCGTGCTGCTTTTTGCCCTCTATCGATTGATCTTGCCGAAGTTTTATGAGCAAGTGGCAGCCGCGGCGCCCAACCAAGGGAGTGTTCGTCGGAAGCATAAACCCAATCAAGGCTTGGGACAGCTGTTGTTTAATTACAATTCGCAGTTGATCCGAGATCCGAATTTGATCATGCAAGTCTTTTCTTCTTCGTTGCTGATGCCCATCATTTTCTTAGTGTCCTTTGTGTTTACAGGAGCGATTCAGTTAAGTGAATTGGATGAGCGGTTTATCGGTGTCGTTTTTGTGGCGGGGATCGCCTTGGCAGCATTGATGGTCAACCCGACTTCTTTTATCAGTAATTTGATCTCACTGGATCAGGAGAATTTCTTGTTTGTCCGCTCCTTGCCGCTATCGATGAAGCGCTACTTGCGGGAAAAATTCCGCTTTGGCGTCGTTTTGCAGCTGAGCTTAACGGCAGTCATCGTGCTGGCAGCAGTCCTTCTATTCAGAATGCCGCTGATTTTGGCTGTCTCTTTTCTAATCGGGGCACTTTGGAGCAGTTTTCTTTTGTGCTTGAAATATTTTGCTCGTGATTATCGGCTGCTGCTTTTGGATTGGACCAACATCAGTCAATTGTTTACGAGAGGGGCGGGGAGTCTTGGGTTAGCCATTGGAACGATCGCAACGCTGTTTCTTTCCATCATTGTTATCATCCTTTACGGCTTTGCTGCGACTTCGGTTGATTTTTGGTTATTGAATGGTCCGGTTTTCTTTGTGATCCTCTTGACCAGCTTCCTTTGGATAGCCCATTATCACCATAGATTTTGGCGTCGTTTTTCCTAAGGGAAGCGACGCTTTGCTTTTTTTATTTAAGGATGGGCAAATTAACTATTTATTCAGAAAATTCAGAAAAACTATTTACAATCAAGCGGAAACATGGTTAGATAGGAGTACCTATTACTTTGCTTTCATTTTTTGCTGTACAAGTTTGGATAACCGACTTGTCAAAGAGCTGTGACCAAAGTCAAAAAGACCAATGAGACCTGAGCGCTCGTTGCCTCTTTTGCTTTTGTCACGGTTTTTTTTGTACAAAAAAACCTGCCAAGCAGCGGCAGGTCGTCTCACTATTAAGCTTTCGTGTGGTCTTTTGCTGGGACTTTGTTTTCTAGGTCTGTCCGTACAACTAACACATCACAGCCGGCATGGCGAATGACATATTCAGAAACGGAACCGATAAAGATTCGTTCCACGGCATTTAAACCAGTGGCACCGATCATAATCAAATCGATGTCGTGATCTTCGGGCAATTGTTTGGCAATGATCGGTTTTGGCGAGCCGTATTCGATCACCGTTTTGACCGCAGTTACTTGATGCTTGCGGGCATAATCCTCATAGTCTTTCAAGGTTTGTTTGGCCATTTCGGTTGCTTGTTCAGCAAGCATGCCGTCAAAAGAAGAAACGGTTTGAAAGGCACGAGTGTCGATCACATGTGCTAGAACCAATTCAGAATCATTCCGCTGTGCCACGTTCACGGCTTTTTTGAAGGCTAATTCTGACTCGCTAGACCCATCGACGGCTACCATGATTCGTTGATATTGTTGTAACATAAGAAACACTCCCATCTGTTATCTTCTACTTTTATTGTAATGCTTTTTTCTGGAAAAAGAAAACCTAATCTTTCTTTTTTTTCATTTTTTGTGCCAGCAAGATGCTGAAAGATGCGGAAGAGAGCAGCAATAAAGCCAAATAAAACAAGGCAATCAGCTCCTTATCGACAAAGCCCACAACCAATGCCACCACGCCTAAAAGGAAATGAATGAGACTATAGGTTTTTAAGAAGACCTTATTCGCCTCGGTGGTAGGGATCAAAGTGAAAAAAATCGCTTGTTTGGCATAAAGCAAATAACTGGTGCCGAATAATACGAGTGCCACGATCGTAAATAATAGAAGAATCATAAACATACGCCATCCTGTCCTAAGTTGATAAGTTTAGTATAGCGAACCCTAGAAAGAATAGCAAAAGCCACCCTTACTCTGATGTCAGGCAAGGACGTTTCACTGTTGCTATCAGTTAGAAAACGCAAAAAAGCCATCTGTTAAAAACAGATGGCACATTCTAAAAAGAATGGGTAATATCCGTTGATGCCGTTCTTTTTCCCATAGTATTGATCCCGCAAATTCTAGCAGGTGGGTTCCACGGTCTAAGCTTCGAACTACCAAAGGAAAAGGCATGTTACCAGCATTGACACAAGACGGATCCCAAGATATCAATAAAAATGTTCGGTCAACACACAAAAGGGACAACTCGTACATCACAGAATTCCCACCCTTATAGTAGCATAGGAATGACGAAGGTGCAATAAAGTTGTTTGAAAACGATACCAAAAAGTTACTATTTTTTCTAAGCACCTAGTTTTTTTTCTTTCGCTGCTGCAATTGTTGGTACCGTTGACCTAAGGCTTGCTCATATTTACCAGTGGCTTTTGGTTGGTAATAATGAGTATTTTTCAGCTTATCAGGTAAGTATTGCTGATCGACCCAGGCATCATCAAAATTATGTGGGTATTGATAGCCGACACCCCGATTCAAGCTTTGGGCACCCTTGTAATGACTGTCTCGTAAATGATCCGGGACATCGCCAGCTTTACCGCTGCGAATATCTGCGATCGCTGCATCCAATGCCATGTAGGCAGAGTTGGATTTTGGTGACAGACATAGATCGACCACTGTATCGGCTAACGGAATCCGAGCTTCTGGCAAGCCCAAGCGTTCAGCGGCTAACACAGCATTGACGGTTCGAGCAGCGGCTGCTGGGTTAGCTAAACCAATGTCTTCATAGCCGATGACCATCAAGCGCCGACAAATGATCGCCAGATCGCCTGCCTCTACTAAACGACCCAAGTAATGCAGCGCACCATCCACATCACTGCCGCGAATCGATTTTTGAAAAGCAGAGATCACATCATAGTGTGCATCCCCATCTTTATCGTGGGTCAATGCTTTACGCTGGACGCACTCTTCGATGATCGCTAAGGTCAAATGAATAATGCCATCTGGTCCTTTTGGGGTGGAACGAGCAGCGAGCTCTAAGCCGTTTAGCGCACTTCGTAAATCGCCGTTGGTCGCTCGCGAGAGATGCAAGCGGGCATCATCGGTCAATACGATGGTTTCTGATCCAAGTCCGCGAGTTTCATCTGCTAAGGCTTGATCAATGGCGGTCAAAATGTCTTCTTCTTGGAGCGGTTTGACTTCAAAAATCTGTGTCCGACTGCGAATCGCTGGATTGATCGTAATGTAGGGATTTTCCGTCGTGGCACCGATCATAATGATCTTGCCGCTTTCTAAATGGGGCAGTAAAAAGTCTTGTTTTGTCTTGTCTAGTCGATGGACTTCATCAAGCAGTAAAATGACAGTACCGCTCATTTTGGCTTCCTCTGCCACGATCTGCAGGTCTTTTTTTGTATCTGTGGCGGCGTTCAGCATGCGAAACGCATAGCGTGTCGAGCCGGCGATTGCACTGGCAATGCTGGTTTTTCCGGTTCCCGGCGGTCCGTATAGGATCATCGAAGAAAGCATTTTGGCTTCGACCATTCGGCGAATGATTTTCCCCGGGCCAACCAAATGCTGCTGTCCGACGACTTCATCTAAGTTCCGTGGCCGCATTCGATAAGCAAGTGGCTGCTGCATAAAACGATCCTCTCCTTTTCCTGTAAGTATAACATAAGAACGTATATTCTCATAAACAAGCTGATTTGCGTCTTTACAGAAACAAAAGGGCGCTTATTTTCCACTCAGTCAGCAAAAATCAGGTTCGTTGAAAAGAAATCGTTGAGATCGTCGTAACTCTGTAGTCAAAGATAGTAAGTTCGCCGAGAATTGTGTAGAATAAAGAGGGTGATGAGAATGGATGAATTAATGGCACTTTTTGCGACACAGCCGACAACGACCATCGCACGTGCCTTATTAGGAATGTATTTGGAACATGAGACCCCAGAAGGAACAGTAGGTGGGTATATCGTGGATTGTGAAGCGTATCTAGGTCCCGATGATTTGGCGGCTCATAGTGTGGGCATGCGAAACACACCAAGGGTTCGGGCGATGTATCAGGAACCAGGTACGATTTATTTATATACGATGCATACGCATCGAATCGTCAACTTTATTACGCAGCCAAAAGGCATCCCGCAAGGAATCATGATTCGCGGGCTAGAACCGGTGGATGGGATCGCCTTGATGGAACAACAACGACAAAAAACAGGACCGGATGTAGCCAACGGCCCCGGGAAACTGGTACAGGCACTGCAGATCCCCGCTGAGCTTTATGGAGAATCGATTTTTACAAGCCCACTGCATTTGGTTCCTGAGCGCCGACGTACCCCAAAAGAAATTTTGGCATTGCCTCGGATCGGTATCCCAAATAAAGGGGAATGGACCCAGATGCCGCTTCGTTTTGCGGTGGCTGGCAATCCGTATTTGACAAATATACGAAAAACCGCTGTTCAGCAAGACCATGGATGGTGTTAAGAAAGAAGGAATAGTGATGGCGAAAGAAACGATATTGACTTACTTAGATCAGCGATTAACGAAAAAAATCACCGACTATGATGTGGCGATCGATTGGGATGCCAAAAATCATACGATCGAATTGGTGCTGCGCTTGTTTGCCGAAAATCCTCACCACGTGCAGATCGACGATGCGCAAGGTGTGGCATCAGAAGAAGCGATCATTGAATTTGAAGATGTGATTTTGCTGTATGATCCACAAAAATCAACGTTTGATGAAGAAGATTATTTAGCGACGATCCCTTATGCAGGGAAAAAAGGGATCCAAAAAGCCTTGTTAGACGGATTGGTTGATTACATTCAAGAAATTTTAGAAGAAGGCCAAAGCGATCTACTTGATTTCTTGAACGATGACAGTGAAGAAGCGATCTTTGAATTGCGATTCAACGAAGAAGAATTTGTGGAGAAAATGACGAACTATCAAGCGGGAGCTGGGGAAACCATGATCCCGTACCCTAGTTACTAAGGAGAACGAACATGAAATGGAATGAAGTAACCGTAGCGACAGCTAGCGAAGCAGTGGAAGCAGTCGCCAATATTTTAATGGAACACGGAGCAAGTGGGGTAGCGATCGAGGACGTTTTAGATATCGAAAATTTTAAAAGCGATGCGTATGGCGAAATTTTGGATAAAGAAACCTATACGACCTTAGAAGAAGGCGCCCAAGTCAGTGCCTATTTCCCAGAGACGATCTTTTTACCAGAAGTGCTGCCGACGATCAAAGCAGCCATCGACCGTCTGCCAGAATATGGTTTGGCGATCGGCAAAAACACCATCACAACGAGCGAGGTCGTGGAAGAAGCATGGGCGACGGCCTGGAAAAAATATTACCATCCAGTCCGTATCTCCCGCTATCTGACGATCGTGCCGAGCTGGGAAAACTATCAACCGCTGCAAGAAGAGGAAAAGATCATCACCCTTGATCCGGGGATGGCTTTTGGAACCGGCACGCATCCTACGACACGCTTGACATTACAAGCCCTAGAAGTCTACTTGCGAGGCGGTGAAACCGTCTTAGATGTCGGGACGGGCTCAGGCGTGTTGAGTATCGCCAGTAAATATTTAGGTGCCAAAGACGTGTTCGCTTATGATCTAGATGAAGTCGCTGTGAGGTCCGCCCAAGAAAATATGGCGATGAACCCCATTGCTCACGATGTGACCGTGCAGGCCAATGATCTCTTGCAAGGAGTGACGGTCCCTGCTGATCTTATCGTTGCCAATATTTTAGCGGACATCATTTTATTGATGATCCCTGATGCGTGGCGTCTATTGAAGCAAGAAGGGACCTTGATCGTTTCTGGGATCATTGAGACGAAAAAACAATTAGTGATCGATGCCATGATCGCACAAGGCTTTGAGATCGATCAATTGTTCAATCAAAAAGACTGGTATGCGATCGCCTTTAAAAAACCAGAGGTAGAGTAAGATGCAGCGATATTTTTTACAGGAGCCTTATGAAGCAAAAGCGGTGTTTGCCGTTTCGGGAGAACCCTTCCACCATATGATCCGAGTGATGCGCATGACTCCCGGGGCAAAAGTCGGTTTAGTGTTTGAGGATCATTTGGCGATCATTGCCAAGATCAAAGAAGCCGATGAAGAAACGGTGTACTTAGAGGAAGTCGAAAAAGAACAGCAGGACAAGGAATTGCCGCTGCAGGTCACGATCGCTAGCGGCTACCCGAAAGGCGACAAGCTGGACTTGATCGTTCAAAAAGGAACGGAGCTGGGGGCGGCAGCCTTTATCGGTTTTCCTGCACAAACTTCGGTCGTGAAATGGGATCAAAAGAAATTACAGAAAAAGCAGCAACGGCTGCAAAAAATCGCCCAAGAAGCGGCGGAGCAATCCCAACGGCAGATCGCGCCAGCCATCACGCTGCTGGATAACGCCAAAGCATTTTGGCAAAGCCTCAGTCAGTATGATGCGGTCCTAGTGGCTTATGAAGAATCAGCCAAACAAGGAGAAGCAGCGATGCTGCTGCAAGTGATCACCGCATTGCCTGTTGGCAGCAAAATTTTAGCGATCTTTGGTCCAGAAGGCGGTCTGACCCCCTCCGAAATCGAAGAAGCCCAGCAAAACAACGCCAAATTATGCGGGTTAGGCCCTCGAATTTTACGAACAGAAACAGCACCGTTTTATTTTTTAAGTGCTGTCAGTGTGCTAACGGAATTAAAGAGGATGTGAGTTGATGAATAAGAACCAAGAAGCAATCAGTGTCCGTTTGTTGACGGCCGATCTGACCGACTGGGTCTTGAAGGATTTTATCAATCAATATAAGACGACCTTAAAGGAAGTCGTCGTTTTGCCTAGTGCCATTCGGCGAGCGAAAATCTTGGCACAAGGCTCTTCCCTACAAATCGGCGCAGTGATCGATTACCCCCTTGCCCAAGGAACACTGGCAAAGGTGGCGTTTGAAATTGGTCGGGCGTTTATGGAAGGCGCCGATTTTTTGGAAGTCTGGCTGCCAGCTTCTTCCTTCATGGAAAATGATCGTGGCTTTGCGGAGCTGACTGAAACGATCCGCTCCTTGACCTTGACAGGAGGAGAGATCCGCTTAGCTGTGCAAACCGAGATCATGAATGAATTGACGAAGATCCAAGTAGCACAACGCTTGAAAGAAGAAGCTTGGCCAAAGATTGTGTTAGGGCAAAAACAACCACTAGCAGAAGCATTGCATGACGTGAGCTTGTTTTCCTTAGATGGCGGCAGTCAACTGTCGATCCAGATCAATCCTGACACAGTAGATGAACAAGCGCTGCAATCACTAAAGGCTGCTGGCGCTGAGAAAATCGGGCTTTCGTATCATGTTTTTGAAGAATTGCTTAAGGACCAGCCGTCGCCCGATGTGCTTTGAACAACAGCGATTGAAAAATAGCTGAAAAATTTGTATAATAATACTACTATATAAGAACTGCAGGTTAGACAGGAGTCCCATGCTTAGAACGTTTGTCCGCAAGGCTTTGGGTGCGTGACGAAACGTTAACAGCGACTTCTGTCTGCCTTTTTGATAGCACAAAAAAGAAAAGCAGGAGGCGGAATGAATGGCAAAAGAAGTTATATTGACCGGGCCCAATGTCATCAAATTGGTCGCTCATTATATGAGTGAAGAGCATGTTGCCTTTGTCCAAAAAGCATTAGATTACGCGACAGAAGCCCATAAAGAACAATTCCGTAAATCCGGCGAGCCTTACATTATTCATCCAATCCAAGTTGCGGGGATCTTGGCAGAATTGCAGATGGATCCTCATACCGTTGCAACTGGTTTTTTGCATGATGTCGTCGAAGATACCGATGTGACGTTAGCCGATCTGAAAGAAGAATTCGGTGCCGATGTAGCGATGCTAGTGGATGGCGTGACCAAGCTGGGTAAGATCAAGTATAAATCTCATGAAGAACAATTAGCAGAAAATCATCGGAAAATGTTGATCGCCATGGCGCAAGATTTACGGGTCATCATGGTCAAACTGGCTGACCGTTTACATAATATGCGTACGTTGAAACATCTGCGGGAAGACAAACAGCGCCGCATCGCCCAAGAAACGATGGAAATCTATGCCCCATTGGCTCATCGTTTAGGGATCAGCCGCATCAAATGGGAATTAGAAGATATTTCTTTGCGTTATTTGAATCCACAGCAATATTACCGAATCGTGCATTTGATGCAGACAAAGCGAGAAGAACGGGAATCCTACGTTTCTGAAACCGTAGAAGAGATTCGAATCGCCACCGAGGAACTAGATATCTATGCTGAGATCTATGGCCGACCAAAGCATATTTACTCAATCTATCGCAAGATGAAAGACCAAAAGAAACAGTTCAATGAAATCTATGATTTGTTGGCGATCCGAGTGATCGTTGACTCCATCAAAGATTGTTATGCGGTTTTGGGAACGATCCATACAAAATGGAAACCAATGCCTGGGCGGTTCAAGGATTATATCGCGATGCCAAAAGCCAACATGTACCAATCGCTGCATACGACGGTCATTGGTCCCAAAGGCAATCCTGTCGAGATCCAAATTCGGACCCATGAAATGCATGAGATCGCTGAATTTGGGGTTGCTGCGCACTGGGCCTATAAAGAAGGCAAGACCGAAAAAGTCAGAGCCGACAAGATGACCCAACAAGTTGGCTGGTTCCGAGAAATCTTGGAACTACAAGATGAAAGCTATGATGCTTCTGAATTTATGGAAGGTGTCAAAGGCGATATTTTCAGCGACAAAGTCTATGTATTTACGCCAAAAGGTGATGTGACGGAGTTGCCTCAAGGCTCCAGTCCCCTGGATTTTGCCTATAGCATCCATACCGACATCGGTAACAAAACCACCGGCGCCAAGGTCAACGGCAAGATGGTCCAATTGGACTACAAGCTAAAAAATGGGGACATTATCGAGATCTTGACCTCACCAAATTCCTTTGGTCCAAGCCGCGACTGGGTCAAACTAGTGGCTACCAGCAAAGCGAAGAACAAAATCAAACGATTTTTTAAAGCCCAAGATCGTGATGAAAACATCATCAAAGGGCATGAGGCAGTGGTTCGTACCTTACAAGATATGGGCTTTGTGCCAAAAGAATTTTTGACGAAAAGCAAAATGGCGGAAGCTTGCGAACGGTTCAACTACCAAACAGAAGATGATCTATTTGCCTCTGTCGGCTATGGGGAAGTTAGTCCCACAACGCTAGCCAACCGCTTGACCGAAGAAGAACGGCGCGAGAAACAAATCGAGAAGCAAAAGCAGCAAGTCCAAGAGATGATCAATCAACCGACGAAAAAAGAACCAGAAAAAATGAAGGTTCGTCACGAAGGCGGCATTGTCATTGAAGGGGTCGATAACTTGTTGATCCGTATCTCCCGCTGCTGCAATCCGGTCCCTGGAGATTCGATCGTCGGCTACATTACCAAAGGCCGAGGAATCTCGATCCACCGTAGCGATTGTCCCAATGTTCAAAACAAAGACGCCGCGAACCGTTTGATCGATGTTGAGTGGGAAGATGCCACCGACATCAACAAAGAATACGATGCCGATCTTGAGATCTACGGCTATGATCGTTCTGGGTTGCTCAATGATGTCTTACAGACAGTCAACACTGTCACGAAGCGCTTAGTGAGTGTCGAAGCCAAAACCAACAAAGACAAAATGGCAACGATCCGCATCACGGTGGCGATTCAGAATTTGACTCATTTGAAATCGATCGTTGATAAGATCAAGCAGATTCCAGATGTTTACAGCGTCAGACGTACGAAGGGATGAGAAAGAATGCGGGCAGTGATTCAGCGAGTCAGTCAAGCAAGTGTGTCGATTGAGGAGACTATCGTCGGTGCGATCCAACAAGGGTTTATGGTTTTATTGGGGATCACCCATGAGGATACAGGCGACGATGTGGCTTATCTCGTAAGAAAAATCAAAAATCTGCGGGTTTTTGAAGACGAAGAAGGTAAAATGAATCGGTCACTGGAAAGTATAAATGGCGCCGTCTTGAGTATTTCACAGTTCACCCTCTATGGGGAGACCAAGAAAGGCAATCGCCCCAGCTTCATTCAAGCGGCACCGCCAAGTATTGCGATCCCGCTTTATGAAGCTTTTAATGAAGGCTTAAAAGCAGAAGGGATCACTGTTGCTACTGGAAAATTTGGTGCAGATATGCAAGTCGCCTTGGTCAATGATGGCCCGGTGACGATTGTGATCGATACGAAAGAAAAATAAGTGATACAAAACGAAGGATTTTCTCGCTGGGAAAGAGTGAGAGAATTCCTTCGTTTTTTTATACTCTCGAAAGCGCCAAGCATTTTTGATGGAATCCAAGTAAAATTTAAGTTGAAATCGGGAAATCTTACAAAACTGTTAGCAAAAATCCCATTCTTTTATTTGTTATTTAACATCTTTTTCTTGTTCTTTTATAAGGGTTTTTAAATGGAAATATCGTTTGTACTCGTTTTTTAATATTTAAAATTCGAAAAACGCCCCTTTATTGCGATTGTTCTTGAGGGAGAAGTATGGAATAATTGTTAAAAAATAATGTCACTGGAGGAAAAAACAATGAACTTTTGGCAGCGTGCATTAAAAAGTATCACCAGAAGAAAAGGGAAATCATTTATTTTATTTTTAGTTCTATTTATTCTAGGCAATGTGATCGCTGGTGCTGTAGCAATTCAACAATCCACTGCCAACGTGGAGCGAGAGACGAAACGCAAAATGGGGAACGTAGCTACGGTGGAAATGGATTGGGAAGGTTTTGATAAAGACCATGCGGATGTTTCGGAGGAAGAACGGTCGCAAGAGGATTTTTATCCCAAACCACCAGCGCTGGATGTTTATAAGCAAATCGGTCAGTTAAGCTATGTCAAACAATATGACTATCAAATGATGGGCAGTTTAGAAACGAAAGAACTGAAAGCGTATGTACCAGAAGATGGTTCAATACAGATGGGCGGTCAATATTTCACATTGAAAGGCGGCAATTTGACACAGCCAATAGATATGCAAGAAGGGTTGATTCGTCTCGATGAAGGCGAAGGCCTAACGGAAAAAGATTTAAATGAACTGACGAATGCGGTATTGATCAGTAAAGAAGTTGCTGAACTGAATAACTTGAGCGTTGGTGATCAGTTGGTTTGGGATATCCGGACAGATATCATGATGGGCGGTGGAAGCGAGATCGTGGATGACGAAGAAAACGATGGCACAGAAGAAACTAGTGATGACAGCAACAGTGCCAGCTTTGATTATCCTGTGACGATCGCTGGAATTTTTTCGGTAGTTAAAAAAGATCAGAGCAATCAAAATGATTCATCGGATCAAAGTGGTAGTCAAAACTCCGATACGATATGGCAAGTGATGGATCAAATCAATACGTTTTATGCTAGTAATAATCTAGTCCTCGATTACACTAAGATTCAAGCAGAGAAGGTTTGGGGTGAAACAATCGATGAAGATGCAGATAACTTTTATCAACCGGTCTTTGTCCTAAATTCAACGGATGACGTCGAAGCCTTTAAACAAGAAGCTGGTGCGTTATTGCCCCAATACTACCGCGTCGTTGCCAATACGGATCAATACGAGCAGATCGCCGGTGGTTTTACTCGTTTAGGAGTGATCGCAAATTACATCGTGATCATTGCATCGATCGCTACCATCTTTATCATTTCCTTAGTGGTCTTGCTTTTCTTACGAGATCGGAAACAAGAATTAGGCATCTATCTTTCCTTGGGGGAAAGTCGTGGGAAAGTCATTGGTCAGATCGTGATTGAAGTCTTGCTGGTTAGTTTAGCCGCACTGCTATTGTCCTTAGTGACCGGGAACTTATTAGGTGGTGCCGTTTCAAATACCTTGATGCAAAACGATTGGATGAGCAATCAAAATGAGATGGGCGGTGTTTATTATGGCAGTATGATGGCAGCTAATATTGATTACATGGATATCAAAAATGCTTATCAAGTATCCTTCTCAGCCGGCTACATCATCACGTATCTGCTGTTAGGTCTAGGAACTGTCTTACTCTCAGCGATTTTACCGCTATTGTATATTTTACGCTTGAATCCAAAGAAAATCATGATGTAGGAGGAACCAACGATGACTTTATTAGAAACGAAAGCAGTCGATTACTATTACCAAGACGGCGATCAGCGCCGCTATATACTGAAAGAGACCTCTGTTTCTTTTGAAAAAGGGACTTTCTATGCCATCTTAGGACAATCTGGTTCGGGAAAAACGACGTTTTTATCCTTGATCAGTGCGTTGGATAGTCCGAAAAGCGGTCAAGTACTTTATGAAGGCACCGATATCGAAAAAATCGGGCATGAGAATTATCGCCGCGACGACATCAGTATCATTTTCCAAAGCTATAATCTGATTCCCTATTTGAGTGCAGTCGAAAATGTCTTAGTGCCGATGGCGATTACGAAAAATCAGCTGCCAGACAATCAACGAGAAGTGGCGTACAATTTGCTGGATTATATAGGCATCACTAAAGAAAAAGCCGATCGTCTCGTCAATCAATTATCTGGTGGGGAACAACAACGGGTAGCGATCGCCCGGGCGTTAGCCACCAATGTCGATATCATTTTAGCAGACGAACCAACCGGGAATTTGGATGAAGAAATGGAACAAGAAATCATCGATATCTTTAAAGAGCTGGCACACGTCCACAACAAATGTGTGATCGTCGTGACCCACGCCAACGAGATCGCTCAACAAGCGGATGAAGTATTGTATTTACGTAAAGGTGTGTTGAGCAAACATGAGTGATTTTTTATCAAATTTTAGCCCGGACAACTATGATGGCAAAAAGAAACCCACGCCCGATCACGAGAAAAAACCCAGCGAACCTGTCGGAGATCAAAACGCAAGTAGCGCGGAGCAAGCGGGCAAACCAGCAGAGCCGACGACGGTTCACCAATCAGAAGAGTCGACCGCTAGTGAGCCACTGAGTCGTTCGGCAGCCCGTCAACAAACACAGACGACTGAAGCAAAAGCGGCGAGTTCTTCGACGGAGAAGGTAGCATCAAAGGAACCAGTCAGCCGGTTTGGGAAAGAAGAAACGGAATTTGATCCGACCTACAAAAAGCGTAAGCAGAAAAAAATCTTGCTGATTGCCCTACTGACCGCCTTGGCGGTTGCCGTGATTGGGATCGTCTACTATCAAATGACCCATGTGAAGGTGCCAGATTTCACTGCCCAAGATCTGTCAGAAGCGCGGACGTGGGGCATGGAAGAAGGCGTCGCTATCAAAGTAGAGCAAGAATATGATTTTGACAAAGACGTCAACCAAGTGATTGACCAAAGTGTTGATCCTGACAAAAAGATCAAGAAGGGTGCCACATTGACGCTGACGGCGAGTCTCGGGCCTGATCCTGAAGAACGCTTAGAGCTGCCAGATTTTTCAGCGATGCAAGTGACCGAAGCAAAAGAATGGATCGCCAGCAATAAAGCCGAGAACCTCTCTTTGATCGAACAATTTGACGACAGCGTAGCAGCAGAAGCCTTTATTAAACAAGAGGCGGCCAACAAAGAGCTTGATTTGGCGGAATACAAACGCAAAGACCGTTTGAGTGTCTATTATTCAAAAGGGAAAGAAGTCTTTGAAAAAAATATTGAAGTACCTGATTTTACGGGCAAAGCCAAGAGTGAAGCTTCTGAATGGGCGAAAAAGAATGACTTGAAATACAAAGAAGAAACCGTCTTTTCTGACAGTGTCGCCCTGGATCTGGTGGTTTCACAAGAACCAGTCAAAGGCAGCAAACTCGCGAAAAAAGATGAATTTGTGGTGAAGGTCTCAAAAGGCCAAGCATTGACCGTTCCAGATTTTTCACAATACACGATCGAAGAAGCCCAAGGACTAGAATCGAAAATCCCGCTGCAAGTCAGCACAGTCTATTCCGATCAAGTGGCGTATGGTAGTTTCTTGAGCCAGTCGGAAGAAGCAGGCAAAGAATACAGCGAAAGCGATACTTTGCCAACCGTCAAAGTCGTCTACTCATTAGGCCGACCATATTTAAAAGACATCCGTTTCCAAGCAACGGAAGGCGACTTGCCAAAACTACTCTTTGATGAATACAAATCAAAAGGCGCCAATGTCTATTATGAAATCTACTATGTCGATTCGGCGGAACCAAAAGGAACCGTTGTTGAAATGAGCCGCTACGGCGAGTTTATTCCCCTAGAAACGTGGATCACCATCGGGATCAGCCGCGGCAATCTGCAAGGCAGTACCCAAACACCGCCGGCAGATGATGGCGGTGACGATGTCGATGAACCGATCAGTACCGCTGGTTCAAACGCTACCGAATAATCCTTACTAAGTGCTTTTTCAAACCGCATCAAAAAAGCAAGCACCCTTCTTTTTGGAAGGGTGCTTTTTACTTACTAATTGTAAAAAAAACACAAGCGAGCCGCTTGAAATCGCTGGGTCGATAAAGTAAACTTGATGGTAACGATAAAAAATGGCTCCGCAGTGCCATCTATAGAAGGGACGAAACAAATGATAAAAAAATTACTCGCGAATGTTGGCAGCTATAAGAAGGACAGCTTGCTGACCCCTGTGTATGTAGCAGGAGAGGTTGCCTTAGATGTCATTATGCCCCTGATCATGGCCATGATGATCGACCAAGGGATCGAAAAAGGAGACGCCGGTGTGATTCTAAGAGATGGCGGCTTGCTTTTTTTATGTTCCTTGATCGCATTACTTTTAGGAACGCTTGGCGGACGAACGGCAGCGATCGCTTCGGCTGGTTTTGCCCGCAACCTGCGGCACAATCTGTTTCGCCGAATCCAAGATTTTTCCTTTTCAAACATTGACCGCTTTTCTTCCTCCAGTTTGATCACCCGCTTGACCACTGACGTGACCAATGTCCAAAATGCTTACCAAATGATTATTCGTATTCTGGTCCGTAGTCCGTTAGTTCTGATTTTTTCACTTGCAATGGTTAGCACCATCAGTCCAGAACTTATGACGATCTATCTGGTTGTTTTACCGATCTTAGCGATTGGCCTGGCTTTAGTTATACGTTTTGCCCACCCGCTGTTTCTAAAAGTATTCCGCATTTATGACCGCCTGAATAATGTGGTGCAAGAAAATTTACAAGGGGTTCGCGTCGTGAAATCGTATGTCCGGGAAGAACAGCAAGAAGAACTGTTTGGCGAAGTGTCCACCGATGTTTATCGGAATTTCACGCTTGCGCAACGAATCGTCTCTTTCAACATGCCATTGATGCAATTTTCTGTCTATACGTGTATGCTGCTCCTGTCATGGTTTGGTGCTCAGCTGATCGTGGAACAAAGCAGCCTGACCACTGGGGAGTTAGTCAGCATGTTCAACTACACGATGCAGATTTTGATGAGCTTGATGATGATGTCGATGGCTTTCGTGCAGATTTTGATCGCACGAACGTCGGCAGAACGGGTCGTAGAAGTATTAGATGAAGAAAGTGACTTGAAAAATCCCGCCGATCCTGTCAAAGAGATCAAAGACGGCTCCATCGTTTTTGAGAATGTCGGCTTTAGTTACGCCAATGACAAAAACAAGCTGGCGCTGACGGATGCAAATCTGCGTATCGAATCCGGGGAAGTCATTGGAGTCATTGGCGGGACCGGGAGCGGAAAATCCACCCTCGTCCAGCTGATCCCGCGCTTATATGATGTGATCGAAGGGCGTGTCATCGTCGGCGGTCATGATGTTCGCGACTATGATTTAGAAGCATTGCGGGACCAAGTAAGTATGGTCTTGCAAAACAATGTCCTTTTCAGCGGCACCATCAACGACAATTTACGTTGGGGCAATGAAGAGGCGTCGGATGAAGAGATCCAGCGCGTGGCAACGATCGCACAAGCCGATCCCTTCATTCAAGAATTTCCTGATAAATATGAAACGCAGATCTCACAAGGAGGAAACAATGTTTCTGGTGGACAAAAACAACGGTTGACGATTGCTCGTGCCTTGTTGAAGAAACCGAAAATCTTGATTCTCGATGATTCTACCAGTGCCGTCGATACCAAAACCGACCGCAGTATTCGTGAAGGCTTGAAACGAGAAATCCCGGGAACGACGACGATCATTATTTCCCAACGGATCAATTCGATCGAAGATGCAGATCGGATCATCGTAATGGATGATGGCAAAATCAACGGCATCGGTACCCATGAAGAATTATTGGCAAACAATGCCATCTATCAAGAAGTGTACCATTCGCAGCAGAAAGGATTTGGTGAAGGTGAAGAATAGACAAGCAGCAAATCCCAAGCGCACATTGAAACGCTTATTGCGGACGATGTTTGGCGACTACAAAGGACAACTCCTATTCGTCGTTGTTATGATCTTATTAAGTGCCTTTGCCAACGTTCGCGGTTCGTTGTTTTTACAAGTCGTGATCGACGATCATATCACACCGCTTTTAGGGCAAGCCAATCCTGATTTTGGCGGCTTGTTTCGGGCGATCGTTCAAATGGCGATCATCTACCTGATTGGGATCTTGGCCGCACTGATCTATAACTTTATGATGGTCAAGATCAGTGAAGGAACGCAGAAAAAAATCCGTGACCAAATGTTTACGCATATGCAGTCTCTACCCGTCGGTTACTTTGATGCCCGCTCAGATG
This sequence comes from Enterococcus sp. R12, assembly GCF_058135755.1. NCBI lineage: Bacteria > Bacillati > Bacillota > Bacilli > Lactobacillales > Enterococcaceae > Enterococcus > Enterococcus sp. R12. Next base: position 3,206,118 of record NZ_CM176874.1, on the reverse strand, counting down.
GCGACATCATGAGTCACTTTACCAACGATACGGATACGTTGCGCCAAATGATCTCCCAAAGTATTCCCAACTTGATGATGGCGGCGGTAACCTTTTGTTCTGTCTTTATCGCCATGTTCTCCATCAGTGTCCCATTGACTTTGTTCGTGATGCTGTCGATTATTTTGATGCTGAATGTGATCCGCATCATTTCTCGCCGCAGCGGCCGCTTCTTTGGCGCACAGCAACGAGATTTAGGCGCTGTCAACGGGTATATCGAAGAAATGATGCACGGGCAAAAAGTCGTCAAGATCTTCAATCATGAAAAAATCGTCATGGAAGAATTTGATGCCTTAAATGACCAACTACAAGAAAGTGCCACTAAAGCCAATGTCAATGCCAATACCTTGATGCCGATCATGATGAACTTACTGAATGTCCAATATGTCTTGATCGCCATCATTGGGGGCCTGTTTGCCATCAATGGTGTTTCTGGCCTAACGGTCGGGATGATCGCTTCTTTCTTGCAGCTGAGCCGTTCATTAAATGGTCCTATCAGCCAGGTGTCACAACAAATCAACTTTGTGATCATGGCGTTAGCTGGTGCCGAGCGGATCTTCCATCTATTAGATGAAACGCCAGAAATCGATCATGGCTACGTCACACTGGTCAATGCCAAATGGTCGCAAGGTCAGCTAGTTGAAACCAAAGAACGAACAGGCACGTGGGCGTGGAAACATCCCCACGAGGATGGAACCATTACTTATACGGAAGTGACGGGAGACGTGCGATTTGAAGATGTTGATTTCGGCTATGTCGACAATCAACTGGTCTTACATGATATCAATCTGTATGCAGAGCCTGGGCAAAAAGTTGCTTTTGTCGGTGCCACAGGTGCTGGTAAGACAACGATCACCAATTTGATCAATCGGTTCTACAACATCCAAGACGGGAAGATTCGTTATGATGGCATCAATATTGAAAAAATCCATCTTGAATCCTTGCGCCGCTCCTTAGGGATCGTGTTGCAAGACACCCATTTGTTTACTGGAACGATTCGCGAGAATATTCGCTTCGGAAAACTGGATGCTAGTGATGAAGAAGTGCTGGCAGCTGCGAAATTAGCCAATGCCGACATGTTTATCAACCACTTGCCAGAAAAATACGACACCGTGATCACGGGCGATGGCGAAGGGCTTTCCCAAGGGCAACGTCAGCTGTTGGCAATTGCGCGGGCAGCGATCGCTGATCCGCCAGTGATGATCTTAGACGAAGCCACCTCAAGCATCGATACCCGTACAGAGCGGATCGTCCAATCAGGGATGGACCGTTTGATGTCTGGACGGACCGTGTTTGTGATTGCCCATCGATTGTCTACGATCCAAAACTCCGATGCCATCATGGTGATGGATCATGGCCGTATCATTGAGCGGGGGACTCATGAAACGCTATTGGCGGAAAAAGGCACCTATTATCAGCTCTATACTGGAAAAATCGAATTGGATTGATCCTGCCATGGCTACGGCTTGAAGCTGCAGCGACTGGCGATCTACCTATTTTTCCCTTGTTTGCAACGTCCGATTGGCAGTAAGCCAGTCGGTTTTTTTTGCGCAGCTCGAAAAAATGGTATACTGTCACTGAGACAGCCGCACAACGGCGGCAGCACGTCAGCAGTTGTGCTGCGAAAAATGGATTCCATGAGGTGAAAACATGAAACTAGCATTGGCAAAGATCGTTTTAGATGATGAGTGGTATGAAGTGGTCCAATCGGAAAAAGGGCTAGTTTATTTTGGTCGGCAGCAGGATCATCATGAATTACTCAAGTTCTTTCCATTGGCTGAAATCAGTAGTACAGCTGACCTTGATCCAGTAATTGAAGCGCAGCTGCAAGCTTATTTTGCAGGGGAACCAGTGACATTTACTTTTGCGTTTGATTTTGTCGGGACACCGTTTCAACAAACCGTTTGGCATGCACTGACCCAAATTCCTTATGGACAAACCACTACGTATAGTGACTTGGCGCTGCGCATTCAACGACCGACTGCTGTCCGCGCTGTCGCAAATGCAGTGGGGCGTAACCCGATGATGATCGTGGTTCCTTGTCATCGTGTGTTAGGAAAAAACGGTCGCTTGACTGGGTACAGGGGCGGGTTAGCAACCAAACGCCGACTACTGCAACTGGAAGGGATTCCGTTTAAAGAGTAAGGGAAGCAAACTATTTATAGTAAAAAATACTAAAAAGCAATATCATTTCCTTTTTTCTCTGGTATAATAAAATTGATTCCGGTTACAAGAAGGGGTGGAGGAAATGAACATCGTTGATTTGCAAAATGGTTCTGATATTCGAGGAATTGCGATCGCAACAGAAAAAGAGCAGGTGACACTGACAGAGCAAGCGGTTCGGCAAGTTGCTTCGGGCTTGCGCAACTGGTTGGCAACAAAGGGCAGCGGTCCTTTTCGCGTGGCAGTCGGTCGTGACAGTCGCTTGAGTGGCGAAGCACTGCAAGAAGTGTTGATGGCACAGCTGCAGCAAGAAGGCGTGGCAGTGATCGATTGCGGCTTGGCAACGACACCTGCCATGTTTATGAGTACACAGTTTGCGGATTTCGACTGTGATGCTGGTGTGATGCTGACAGCGAGTCATTTGCCTTATTACTTTAATGGAATAAAAATTTTCAGCCGCCAAGGCGGTGCCGAAAAAACGGATATCCACTATATTTTGACCCACACTACCGTTCATGAGGCAGCGGAAAAAGGAAGCTATCAGCAAAAAGACTTGCTGACGCCTTATGCCCAAGATCTACTGCAAAAAATTCGCCAAGGGATGGGAACCAATGAGGAAAAACCTTTGGCTGGATTAAAGATCATTGTTGATGCAGGCAATGGTGCCGGCGGCTTTTTTGCTGAAAAAGTATTGCTGACGCTGGGAGCAGATACGAATGGCTCGCAATTTTTAGAACCGGATGGGCATTTTCCCAATCATATCCCGAATCCAGACAATAAAGAGGCAATGGCAAGTATTCGCGAAGCCGTCTTGCGGGAACAAGCTGATTTAGGCATTATTTTCGATACCGATGTCGACCGCTCGGCCGTCGTGACCAAAAGCGGTGAGCCCTTGAACCGCAACAATATGATCGCTGTATTAAGCAAGATCATCTTAGCGGAACACCCTGGCACGCGTATCGTCACCAATTCGCCAACCTCTAATCATTTAAAAACCTTTATCGAAGCACTGGGAGGGCAGCAAGTACGCTATATTTCTGGCTACCGCAATGTGATCAACAAAGCGATCGAATTGAATGAAGCAGGACTGGACACACAGTTAGCCATCGAAACCAGCGGGCATGCCGCGTTTAAAGAAAATTTCTTTTTAGATGACGGGGCGTACGTGATCGCCAAGCTCTTGATGATGCTGCCACAATTGCAACAGCAAGGCACGACACTGGATGAGCTGATCGCGGCGTTGCAACAACCCGACGAGACCCAAGAATTGCGCTTTGCGATCCAACAAGCCGACTATCAAGACTATGGTCGCCAAGTGATCGCGGATTTAGCCGATCATTTGGTTCCAGGCTGGCAGATCGATCCAGAAAATGAGGAAGGCATTCGCATCAACTTGACAGCGCCCTATGGCCAAGGCTGGTTCTTGCTGCGAATGAGTCTGCACGAACCACTGCTGGTGCTGCAGATCGAAAATGATGAAGCGGGTCATCTACCGGCAGTCGTTCAAGCGATCGGTCGCTTCCTATCGCAGTATGAAGCCATCGATCAAAGCAAACTGACACAGTTTTTAGCACAGCAACCAAAAATTTGAAGAAAAGCAGGGAACTAAAATGGTGATCTTGATGCTGCTGATCATGGCAGTGACGTATGGTGTGAATTTTTTCTTGTTTCGTTACTTGAACAAACGACCAAAAATCGATGTCGTTGAACGGTTATCGATGTTATTAGGTGTCAACATGAGTGTGCTTTTTTTCGATGGAATCTTATTGTTTATCGGTAAATTACTGATCGAGACGGTAGAGATCATCGAATAACCCAATAGACATTTTTGCTTTGCCTCGCCACTGGCTTCTACCGTCAGTGGCGAGGTTTTTTAGGGTTTGCTAAAAACGGCGATTAATGTTCGCATTCGTTTTTGATATTTGATAAAGTAAAGAGGAGAAAATTACACAAAGTGAGGGAATTCACGGATATGGCAAAAATAATGGTAGTAGAAGATGAAGCGGTGATTCGCCAACTGATTATCGAAGAACTAGAAAAATGGCAGTTTGAGACCTTTGGCACGACGGATTTCCATCAAGTGTTGACTGACTTTGAAGAACAAGAGCCCCAACTGATTTTACTGGATATCAACTTGCCGGTTTTTGATGGCTACTATTGGTGTCAAAAAATCCGCGAAGCTTCCAAAGTACCAATCATTTTTATTTCTAGCCGCAATACCAATATGGATATGATCATGGCCATGAATATGGGAGCGGACGATTTTGTGACAAAACCTTTTGAGATCGACGTTCTGATTGCAAAAATCAATGCGCTGCTGCGCCGTTCCTACAACTATGTAGAAAGCAGCAGTGAAACGTTAGTGCATAACGGTTTGACCCTCAATATCGACAACAGCAGCATGTATATCAATGGCGAAAGCATCGATCTTAGCAAAAACGAATACCGCCTGCTGTATATTTTAATGAAAAATCACGGCAAGATTTTAAGTCGGGAAAAACTCTTGCGGGCCTTATGGGATGACGAGCGATTTGTAGACGACAATACCTTGACGGTCAATATCAATCGTTTGCGACGAAAAATCGAACAAGCGGGGATGAACGGCTACATTGAGACCAAGGTTGGTCAAGGGTATATCGTACCATGACAAAGTGGCGAGTTTTGCGCAGTTTTTTGAAAGATCGTTGGCTGCTGTTTATCGGTTGGCTAGTCTTTTTCGTGTTGACGGTCTTAGTTTTTTGGCTGACTCCTCATTCCCCGATGGATTGGGGCACAGTCGGCTATCTCTTTTTGATGCAAAGTGTCTTGATGGTGTTCTTTTTAGCAGTCAGCTACTTATCTAAGCGGCGTTTTTGGCAAAAAATCACCCCAAAGCCTGGAGACAGCTTGCTGCAAAACTACTTGCAAGGAGCACGCTCGGCGGAAGAAGAACGGATCGAATCCTACATCAATCAGTTGATCCGAGAGCACCAAGAATTGATGCAGCAAGTCGTCAGCAATCAAGAAGAACAAAAGGAATACATCGATTCGTGGGTCCATGAGATCAAAGTCCCTTTAGCTGCATCACGATTGCTTTTGCATTCGATCGAATTTGATATTCCCGATGAAAAATTCATCTTACTAGAAAATGAATTGAACCGCATGAACGAATACGTCGAGCAAGTCTTATACGTCGCCCGCTTGGACAGCTTTTCAAAAGATTATCTGGTGCAAGAAATTTCATTGAAAGCCGTCATCCAGCCAGTTTTACGCAGTCAGGCCAATTATTTTATCCAAAAGAACCTGCACTATGCCGTTGAAGGCGAGGATCAGCAAGTGTTGACCGATGAAAAATGGCTCGGCTTTATCTTTCGACAGCTGGTCAGCAATGCCGTGAAGTACACACCACAAAATGGGCAGCTGACGATTCGGATCGAAAAAGATGCCCAAGGGACCTATCTCCACTTGCAAGATAGTGGGATTGGCATTCCTAAAGAAGACATGCGGCGCATCTTTGATAAAGGCTTTACGGGCGAAAATGGGCGCCAAACGGACACCCACTCGACGGGATTGGGGCTCTTTTTAGCGAAAAGTTTGGCGAAGGAATTAGGCATCGAGCTAACGGCTTCGTCGACAGTTGGAAAAGGAACCACCATGACGCTGTTCTTTCCATTGTTGAGTTATTATGAGGAAAAACGCTAATCTGCTTTTTTTCGAGTATCTTTTTGTGTTTTTTGACAAAAATCACTTGTCCCTAGAACGTTTTCACTGATACACTAAAGCCTGTGTTTAAAATTGAATGGTAAGGATGAATGAAATGGAGATACTCGTTGCATTAGTACCAATGTTTGCGTGGGGCAGCATTGGTTTAGTAAGTGCCAAACTTGGCGGGGATGCGAACCAGCAAACGCTTGGAATGACGATTGGTGCCTTTTTCTTTTCTCTGGTCGTATTTTTTGTGACGATGCCAGTGATTGATGGAAAGGTGATTTTGATCGGTCTTTTGTCTGGTCTTTTTTGGTCCGTCGGTCAAAATGGTCAATTCCATGGCATGAAATATTTAGGTGTGTCTGTTGGACTGCCGCTTTCAACCGGCATGCAGCTGATTTTAAATACAGTCGCTGGTGCATTGTTTTTTGCAGAATGGACACAGACCCGCGATTATGCACTAGGTGTTAGCGCATTGATCTTGTTGGTGATCGGGGCGTATCTGACCGCTCGTCAAGATGGCGAAAGTCCGGTAGAAGCTGGCAGCAAGATGCTTGATTTTCCTAAAGGATTTCGGGCATTGATTTCATCAACGATCGGTTACGGCGCCTATACGATTTTGATTACTTGGGCAGGATTGGACCCCTTGGCGATTATTTTGCCACAAAGTGTCGGCATGCTGATCGGTGCCAGCCTATTTGCTTTAAGAAAGACGAAGGTCGACCGTTTTGTAGGGAAAAATACTTTGTCAGGGTTGTTATGGGGCATCGGAAATGTCTGCATGCTGATCACGGTTCAGCAAGTCGGACTCGCGGTGGGCTTCTCATTGTCGCAGATGGGGATCATCATTTCAACGCTAGGCGGGATTTTTATTCTCGGCGAAAAGAAAACCAAGAAAGAACTGCGTTATGTGGTGATTGGTTGTCTGCTGGTGATTATCGGTGGTGTTTTGCTGGGGTATATGAAAGCAACATAAACTTATATTTTTGAGGAGGAGTTATGGATTTATTTCGAAAAAAAGTCATACAACGGGAAAGTGTGACGAATTTAAAAAAAGAGTTGAAGTTAAAAGATTTGATTATGTTGGGGATCGGCGCCATTATCGGCACAGGTATCTTTGTTGTTACAGGGACTGCTTCTGCTGAGTATGCCGGACCGGCATTGATTCTTTCCTTTGTTGTAGCTGGTATCGTTGTTGTGTTATCAGGGCTTTCTTTTGCGGAATTTGCTTCTCGGATCCCTGTTTTAGGGGGCGCCTATTCGTATCTGTATGTCGTTTTTGGTGAATTTACCGCGTGGCTGGCAGGCTGGTTTTTGATTTGCGAGTTCTTATTGGCCGTTTCTTCGGTGGCATCTGGCTGGTCAGGCTATGTGCAAGGCTTCTTGGCCAGTGCGGATATCCATTTACCAACCGCTTTGACGGGCGGTTATGATCCAAGCAAGGGGACCTACATTGATCTGATTGCTGGTTTAGTCATTATTTTCGTAACCTTGTGGGTCAGCCAAGAAGCGAAAAAAGCGTTGCGTTTGAATAATGCCATGGTATGGGTGAAATTCGGCGTGATCCTCTTGTTTATCGTCTTTGGTGCCTTTTTCGTGGAACCAGACAACTGGCAGCCCTTTATGCCCTTTGGTTTTTCAGGCGTCTTTAATGGTGCAGCGTTAGTCTTCTTTGCTTTTCTTGGCTTTGATGCCGTCGCAATGGCGGCGGAAGAAGTTGAAGATGCAAAGAAAAATGTCCCTCGGGGGATCATTGGGTCCATTGCGATCGCAACAGTCCTTTATATCATTGTCACACTGATCATGACGGGAATCGTGCCGTTTGCTGAATTAGGAGTCAATGATCCGGTGGCTTTTGCGATGCGTTATGTCGGTCATGGAGTGGTCGGATCAATCATTTCCGTAGGGGCGATCTTGACCTTATTAACAGTGACGATCGCTATGATGTACTCTTTGGCGCGTCTGTTATATGCCATCAGTAAAGATGGGTTATTGCCAAAAGCCATGCAAGCCATCGATCCTAAGCATAAAACACCAAAGAAAGCGACCTACATCGCTGGTGTTTTTGCTTTCTTCTTTGCGGCAGCTTTCCCGTTGAATATCTTGGCAGAATTGACCAACATTGCGGCATTGTCGTATATGATCTTAATGTCCTTAGGGATCATCAAGCTGCGGAAGATGATGGGGCCACCTGCTAAAGGTGAATTTAAAGTACCCCTAGTACCGTTATTGCCTTTGTTGTCCGTTGCCAGCTGTCTCTTCTTGATGACCCGTCTGCAAACGGCGACCTGGATCGTTTTTGGGATCTCTTTAGTGATCGGAATCGCAATCTATTTTGTATATGGCTATCGTAACAGCGAATTAAATGAGAAAATCGACGAATAAGATAGCGAAAAGACAAAGACCCAGATGTGGTCTTTGTCTTTTTTTGTTAACTATAGCATAGCCTCCCAAAGAAATCTTTTGGGAGGTATGTTCTTTTGTCATTCACATTCTGATGAATGCTTGAGTCGATCATTGAAACGACAGTCTTTTTTATCAAACGTTCCCTACGATTCTGCTTTTTTTGAAAAAAATTGCAAATGACAGATTCACTAAAGGTTCATCCAGTATGCTTTTGTTAGAGAAAAAAAGAGAGGATGTTGGCAATTGAATTATATGAAACGAGCATGGTTGAGTGTGACGAGAAAGCGAGGGAAATCTGCGATATTGTTTGCTGTTATTCTGATATTAGGAAATGTGATCGCTGGCGCAATTGCGGTCAATCAATCGACTCAAAATGTCGAAAAGCAGATCAAAAATCAATTAGGCTCGCTGGCAACGATTGAAGTCGATCATGAAGCGATGATGGCAAATAGTGATGGCAGTGCAAGTATGGAGGAGATTCAGCCGTTGCCAGAGGAGCTGATCAAACAGATCGGTGAGCGCTCCGAGGTCAAGCAGTACGATTATTTGCGAGAAGCAACGATTGCTGTTGAAAACTTCAAACCTTATCGTTTTAGTCCTGAAGAGGACGACGACAATGTCATGATTTTCGGAGGAATATCTCCTTGGGTTTATTTAACAGGAACCAATCTCTTAAAGCCGTTGGATTTTGAAGAAGATACGGTGGATTTAACACAGGGACGCTTTTTTACTGAAGAGGAACAGCGCACCGGAAAACGTGTGGGCTTGATATCGGAAGAGATGGCTCAGGAAAACGGCTTGACCGTTGGGGACACTATGGTCTTAGATGGACAGTTTGTCGATTATTCGTCAGGGATGGACCCTGAAAAGCAAAAAGGCAATGATTACCCAATCGAAATCGTCGGGATCTTTAAAAATACCAGCTTAGAAAAAGCAAATAATCAAGGACAAGATGGTATGGCCAGCTCGTTTGCATTTGATGACCGGCCCTTCAATCGTATCTATATGCCGAATGATGCCGTGAAAACGATTGTTGAAGAGGAACGTGCGGGACAGCAAGCGGCGTTTCCAGCGACAGATTTCGGTTCGGGTGAAGATTACTTCACCCCGCAATTTATTTTGAATCAACCAGAAGATGCAGAGCAATTCAAACAAGAGGTGACACCGCTCTTGCCAAATGGCTATAAGGTCAATGCATCTACGGATGAGTATGACCGCGTGGGAACCAGCATGAATCGCTTATCACAGATTTCCTCATATGTCGTAGTGATTGCGGTGATTGCTTCCTTGATTATTATCTCCTTGGTCATTGTCTTGTTTACCCGAGATCGTAAATATGAGTTAGGCATCTACCTTTCGTTAGGGGAACGACGGAAATACGTGTTTGCACAAATCGTGCTCGAACTCCTGTTGATTGGTGTCAGTGCAATGCTGATCTCCTTGGTCACAGGGAATATGCTGGGCAAGATGGTTTCTGAATCTTTGTTATCCAGCAGTATGCTAGAAGCAAATCAAGCAGGGGTGGAGCAATTCTTTGTGGGCGTACCGAAAATCGATCAAGCAACGATCAATGATGCGTTTCGCGTTCAATACACCCTGTCTTATATCATTGTCTTTTTAGCGACCGGGATCGTGACGATCTTGCTTTCGGCAGTGGTGCCGCTGTTATATATATTACGTTTGAATCCGAAAAAAATCATGCTGTAAGGAGCGAAGAACATGGCAATTTTAGAAACCAAAGAGATGACGTATTACTACCAAGATGGTGAGAATCGTCGGAAGATTTTAGATAAAACCAATATCTCCTTTGAAAAGGGTAAATTTTACACGATTTTAGGGAAATCAGGCTCAGGAAAGACCACCTTTCTTTCCTTGATCAGCGCATTGGATCAACCAACTGATGGGGAAGTATTTTTTGAAGGAAAAAATATCAAAACGATCGGCTATGAAGAGTATCGCCGCAACAAGATCAGTTTGATTTTTCAAAGTTACAACTTGATCCCTTATTTGACGGCATTAGAAAATGTCCTTGTTTCGATGGCGATCTCAGACAACAAGCTTCCCGATCAACACGATCAAATTGCGTATCGCTTGCTGGATTATATCGGAATCACCTCCACGAAAGCCGATCGTTTCGTCAATCAGCTCTCCGGTGGGGAGCAACAGCGGGTCGCTATCGCTCGCGCCTTAGCGACCAATGTTGATATCATTTTAGCCGATGAGCCGACGGGAAATTTGGATGAAGGCATGGAGCAAGAAATCGTGGATATTTTTAAAGATTTAGCTACTTTACACAACAAGTGCATCATCGTAGTGACGCATTCGACTGAAATTGCCAAGCAGTCGGATCAGACATTTTATTTGAAAAAAGGTGCGTTGACGGCCTATGAGTGATTTTTTATCGAAGTTTGAAGAAGAACCGAAAGAGCCAGACAAGGAATCAGCTACAGCTAAAGCACCTTCTTCCCGTGCTTCCCGCAAAGAAAAAGGTTCAGCTTCCTTAGAAGAGGGGATCGAACACGATCCCTCCTTCAAAAAGAAACGGCGGAAAAAACGACTGCTGGGGCTTGGTGCGTTACTCGGGCTACTTCTACTCAGCGGCTTTTTATTTTTCCAATTGGCGTACGTCCGACTGGATAACTTTGTGGACAAAGAGATCTCAGAAGTCAGGGAATGGGCGGCGGAACATGATCTTGCGATCGATGTGACGCCTGCCTATGATGAAGCCCCAGCCAATCAAGTGATCGCCCAAGAAGAAGCCGCCAGAAGTCGAGTCAGAAAAAGAAGCACCCTGCATCTAACGGTGAGCCAAGGCCCAGATCCAGAAGAGAAATTGGCATTGCCAGACTTTATGGAAATGACGAGGGACGAGGCAGCAGAGTGGATCGAAAAAAATCAAGCCAGCAATTTGACGATCGTCGATGAATACCACGATGAGATCGAGGAAAAAGCACCGATTCGAGTAGAATTTACCAATAAAGAAGTCTCGCAAGAAAACTATCATCGTCGAGATGTCGGACGAGTCTTTTATTCCAAAGGCGAAGAAACCTTTGAAAAAGATATTGAAGTACCAGACTTTCGTGATAAAACCCGTGCAGAGGTAGAAACATGGGGGAAAGCCCATGAGCTGGAGCTTGAAATCAAAGAACAGGCTTCGGATACTGTGGAAGAAGGCAAAGTCATTGAACAAAGCGTGGCACCAAAAGAAAAAATCGCGAAACGGGATGCGTTTCAAGTAACGATTTCCCTAGGGAAAGGGGTCACCGTCCCTGACTTTTCAACGATTTTACCAGATGATGCCCAGGCCGCTGTTGAGGGGGTCACTGTGCGGATGCGGATGCAGTTTACTCAGAGTCTGCCCTACGGACAATTGATCTCGCAAAGTGAGACCGCCGGGACCGTCTTAACCAGCAAAGATGACCAAGGCATTGAAGTTGTCTATTCGGCAGGTCAACCGTATATCAAAGATTACCGTCGAAGCGAGCTCCTTGAAGGGGATCTGCAAAAACTCTTCTTTGATGAATTCCGTTCAAAAGGGGCGAACATCAGCTATCAAGTCCGTTATGTCAATTCAGCAGAACCCTACGGGACAATCGTGGGGATGAGCAAGTTCAATCAGTTTTTACCGTTAGAAGATACGATCACCTTCGATATCAGCTTAGGCAATCAGACAGCCCCAGCGGCTACTGATCCAGAATAGCCGAGCGGATTTATCGATGACCTGCAAAAAGGAGGAAACCCATGCGTCATCAAGAGAATTTTCAAGACCTTAGGAAAAAGCTGTTTGTCTTTTTGTTAAGCGGTATGGTAGCATTGTTGCTACACATGTGGATTCATCAATCCAGCGAACACGTGCGGATCGTTTCAACAGAACGGTTTATTGGAGAACAATTGGAATGATCCTACAGGAATGATTGTGCTGACCGAAAAGTGATTGAAAAAAAGAAATGATGAGTGTAAAAGGGGGACTGACCGATGCGGATCTTATTCGTAGAAGATGAGCCATCGATCGCAGAAGCGGTTGCCAGCTTATTGAAAAAACAGCATTATTCCGTTGATTTGGCGTATGATGGCGAGACTGGGTTGGACTACGCAGCAAGTGGGGTGTATGACCTTCTCGTTTTGGATATCATGCTGCCAAAAATAGATGGGATCACATTGCTAAAGACGTTACGCAAGCAAAATATTCGCACGCCGATCATTATGTTGACGGCCAAAAGCGAAGTTGATGACAAAGTGCTCGGCTTGGATGCAGGGGCAGATGATTACTTGACGAAACCCTTTCAAATGAAAGAGCTGCTGGCACGGATTCGTTCATTAAGTAGAAGAAAAGACTTGGATTATCAAGAAGACCAGTTAGCATTTGGCAACGTGGTCTTGGCGCGTAATGAGCTGCAGTTGGCTACGACGACCAATCAAGTGGTGCTGTCACCCAAAGAAATGAAACTGATGGAGCTATTTTTATCCAGACCTAAAGTGATTTTATCAAAAGAAACCATCATCAATAAGATTTGGGGCTTTGATCCCGATGTGGAAGAAAACCGCGTTGAGATCTATGTGTCTTTACTGCGGAAAAAACTGACGCTGCTTGAAGCGGATATCGGCATTCGCACGATCCGCAATGCGGGGTATATTTTGCAGAGCAAGGAGCCGCCATGTTAAAAAAATTACGGAACAAAATGCTGTGGTTTAATATGGCGTTGATCTCAATCATTGTCTTAGGTGCCTTTACCTTTATCTATATTTTGAATGCCACCCAAATTGAAAACGAGATCCAATCATTGATCTCGCAAGAAGCCAACACCTTAGCTGCGGTACCGTTGGATGAGGAGGAGACCCGACAGTCACTGACAGACCCAGAGTATCCAATGATATTGACCATCACGAATAGTACCAGTGAGTTCAGAGAGATCGCTCTAGTCGACGTGGATCAAATGGATGTCGTGATTCAAAGTATTGATGAGGGTGTCGATGAGAGTGATCTTTATGAAGCCTTGGTCGATGCCGCAACGAAACAAGAGGAGATTCCCAATGAAGTGAAGGTAAATGACCGAGACTGGCGGTATGCGCTCTTTTTGGTGACTTCCTTTAGTCATTATTCGATCAATCATGATTCGACGGGGGAATATTCCACCAGTATCAATAATTACGAGCCATTTTATCAAGTGCTGTTCTTTGATGTCACCGACTACAAAACCAGTCTAAGCAACTTAAGAACCACGCTTTTGCTCATCGGGGTCTTAGCCTTAGCCAGTATTTATATCGCTAGCTTTTATGTCGCCAATCGAGCCTTACGACCAGTTGAGCTGGCTTGGCGCAAACAAAAAGAGTTTGTTTCTAACGCTTCCCATGAGTTGAAAACACCACTGGCGATCATTCAAGTCAATGCTGAGGTATTAGCTGGCAGTCCAGAAGAAACCTTGGAAAGCCAAATGAAATGGCTGGAAAACATCCAGTTAGGTTCCGAACGGATGGATGAGCTAGTAAATAGCTTATTGATGCTGACCAAATTCGAAAGTGCCGAGCAAGAAGTCGTGCGTTCGGTGATCGATGCCAGTCAAGTCGTGCAAAGTGTTTATCAAAGCATGGAGGCCATTGCACTGGAAAAAGGGATCCACTATCAGGAACAGATCGCTAAACAGGTGAGTCTTGAAAGCAATGAGCAAGCCTTGCGGCAATTGACCATGATATTGGTAGACAATGCCTTGAAATATACACCTACTGGAGAAACCGTCACAGTGGCACTCGTTGAACGCCAACGAAAAACGGTGCTGCAAGTCTCTAACAGTGGTTGCCCGATCCCTGAAGAAAAAATTCCCTATGTCTTTGATCGCTTTTACCGCGGGGATCCTTCTCGCAACCATCAAGACGGTGGCTATGGGTTAGGTTTAGCCATCGCCAAAGCCATCACAGAAATGCTGCAGGCGCAAATCAGTTTGACGGTGGATCAAGACGGCGTCAATCACTTTGAAGTTTCATTTCATTGAAAAATGAGCTTTACCGTTAGGAAATAAAAGATATGTCGCTGCGCTCATCAAATCTTTTGCCGCATTTCGAGAAAGTCTCGCTTTCTCGAAATGCGGCTATTTATGCAGCAAAACGCATTTTTTAGGAGAAGGGGACACCAAGGGGAAAAAGTTTTTTTATTTCTCCTTGCAATTTTCACAAAGTTCGGCTATGATAGGTGTGTAATCGGTTACACAGGAGGGGAGCAACATGCCAACAATTAAAGATGTCGCCAATTTAGCTGGACTTTCCGTGGCGACAGTTTCAAGAGCCATGAATGGGACTGGCTATGTGAGCGAAAAAGCCCGTGAGAAAATCCATCAGGCGATCAATGAATTGAATTATTCCCCCAATGAAGTCGCACGTTCGCTGTATCAGAAAAAGTCAAAATTGATTGGTTTGCTACTTCCTGATATATCCAACCCGTTTTTTCCGCTAGTAGCCAAAGGCGTCGAAGACTTTCTACAAAAAAAAGGCTATCAAGTCATCCTTGGCAACATTCAAGAAGACAATGAGAAAGCCAATGAATATTTACGTGCGTTTGAGCAAAACAATGTGGCGGGGATTCTTTCCGCTGTCGAAAATAAAAATCGTACCCAAAGCAATATTCCGACGGTCGTCTTGGATCGGATCGATCAAGATGTCGAATATGGGGTTTATTCGGATGACCTTCAAGGCGGCGAACTTGCTGCTGAAGCGATCTTAAAAGGTGACCCCAAAAAGGTAGTCGTGATTGCTGGGCCTGAATCTGTCACCCGTGCTCGGGATCGTTTATTGAGTGTTGAATACACATTGAAAAAAGCACAAGTTCCTTATGCACTAGTGAAATCCACATCCTTTCTCTTAGAGGATGCGACCTTGACAGCGAAACAAGTTTTTTTAGAACATCCCACTGTCGATAGTGTGATTGCCCCAAGTGATACCCATGCGATTGCCATCATGCAAGAGGCTTATCATCATGGCGTAAAGATCCCAGAACAACTTCAAGTGATCGGCTATGACGATATTCCCATCAGTAAATTGGTGGTGCCACGCTTGACGACGATCCATCAGCCTGCTTATCAAGTAGGTTACAAAGGAGCAGAAATGCTCTTTGCATTGATCAACGATCAATTTATTGAACAGAAAAAAATCATCCTTCCTGTTCATTTAGAAGAAAGAGAGACAGTAAGAAATGGAGGAACGCCAATTGAATAAGATCATCGTCATTGGTAGTATGGCAACAGATTTTGTAGTCACTACGAAGGTGAAACCCAATCAAGGAGAAACGGTTTTTGGGGAAAAATTTGACACGAATTTTGGCGGCAAAGGAGCAAACCAAGCCATCGCCGCTAGCCGTTTAGGCGCAGAAGTAGCAATGCTAGGCCATGTAGGAACCGATCGCTTCGGAAATGAAATCGTCGAAAACTTAAACGTGAACGGCGTTTCTACGGAGAATGTGGAACCCGTTACACATTTTCCATCTGGTGCCGCGCATATCATTTTGCATGAAAATGACAATAGCATCATTGTCATACCTGGCGCCAATAATGCGCTTGATTTAGCTCGCTTTTCCGAAATAAAAGGAAACATCACAGAGGCTGATTTAGTGATTTTGCAAAACGAGATTCCCCAAGAAGCCAATGAAGCCATCATCGACTGGTGTTGGGAAGCAAAAATCCCTGTTTTATATAATCCAGCACCTGCGAGAAAGCTCAATCCGCGTATGTTATCTAAGGTGGGGTATCTGACCCCTAATGAACATGAGTTTAAGTTACTTTTCCCCAATCAAAAGCTTGCTGACGTTTTAGCAGCCTACCCTAATCGATTGATCGTTACCCTAGGTGCCAAAGGAGCGATTTTCCATAATGGGAAGTCCGAGGTCTTAGTTCCTGCCTTTCCAGTTGCTGCGGTCGATACTACGGGAGCTGGTGATACCTTCAATGGTGCATTAGCAGTAGGGATTTTAGCAGGTGTTCCCTTAGAAAACGCCATTGCCTTTGCCAACTTAGCAGCAGCAATCTCCGTCAAAGGATATGGTGCTCAAGGCGGAATGCCTACATTAAAGGAAATGAAGGAGAGTCCATTGTATGAAGAAGCATGGGGCATTAAATAGTGAGATCGACAAATTATTGGCGGATTTAGGCCACACCGATCAGCTTACGATCGGGGACTTGGGGTTGCCAGTACCCACAGGGGTGAAAAAAATCGATCTGGCATTAAAACTAGGTAGTCCGAGTTTTGAAGAGGTGTTATTAGTAATGCAACAAGAGATGGCAGTCGAGGCGATCGTTTTAGCAGAGGAAATAAAAACGGAGAATGCGGAGCAGTGGCAATTGATTCAAAAAACGTTCCCGAATGTTCCGATTCGTTTTGTTCCACATGAGGCATTCAAAGAAGAAACAAAGGAAAGCAAAGCCATTATTCGAACAGGGGAAGCGACACCCTATTCAAACATTATTTTACAAGCAGCCGTTATCTTCTAAAGAGACAGGAGGAAATCATGTGCAAGTCGAGATGAGCAATATTGAGAAATCCTTTGGGAAGAATCAAGTGTTAAGAGATGTCTCACTAACATTGTACCCTGGAGAAATCCATGCCCTAATGGGAGAAAATGGGGCAGGCAAGTCAACGTTGATGAACATTTTAACTGGGTTACATGCCAAAGATGCAGGGACGATTTTGATCGATGGCAAAGAAACGAACTACGCCGATCCGAAGGAAGCCGAACAAGCCGGTGTGAGCTTTATCCATCAAGAAATGAATAACTGGGAACAGATGACTGTGTTGGATAACTTGTTCTTGAATCGGGAATTGAAAACCACCTTTGGGCTACTAGATACGAAGAAAATGGCAAGCAAAGCGCAGGCAGTCTTTGAACAGTTAGGGATTCAGATCCCCCTTCAAAAAGAAGTGGATGAACTTTCAGTCGGGCAACAGCAAATGATCGAGATCACGAAAGCGCTGATGACTGATGCCAAGGTGTTGATCATGGATGAACCGACTGCTGCCTTGTCGGATAAGGAAATTAATAATTTGTTTCAAATCATTCGTCGCTTGAAAGAAAACGGCGTAGCGATCGTTTATATCTCTCACCGAATGGAGGAGATTTTCAAAATAAGTGACAAGATCACTGTGATGCGGGATGGTCTATCGATCGATACGAAAAAGACGGAGGATACGACGATGGAAGAGGTCGTGAAGAAAATGGTCGGTAGAGAGTTAGCTGATTATTATCCAGAAAAACAAGCGCAGATCGGTGAAGTCGTTTTTGAAGTAAAAAATTTAACAGCAGCTTCTAAAGTTTACCAAGGCATCAATTTTCAAGTCAGAGCAGGTGAGATCCTTGGGTTCTCAGGTTTAATGGGTGCTGGACGCACAGAAGTCATGCGAGGAATATTTGGTTTAGATGAAATTGAAAGCGGTACCTTAATCGTCGAAGGGCAAGAAGTGAAAAACTCTTCGCCTTCAAAGGCAATCGCCAATGGCTTTGGCTTTCTAACAGAAAATCGGAAAACGGAAGGCTTGGTCTTAGACTTTTCCCTGACCGATAATATCAGTTTGCCCAGCATTGATAATTTTGTCAAAACAGGCATGGTCGATAGCAAGACTGAAGCCAGTTTCGTTGCGTTAATGATCGAGCGCTTACGCATCAAAACGATGAGTGCCCAGAATTTAGCCAGCGAGCTTTCTGGTGGAAATCAGCAAAAAGTGGTTTTGGCGAAGTGGATCGGTGTCGGACCAAAAGTATTGATTTTAGATGAACCGACACGCGGAGTAGACGTAGGTGCCAAACGAGAGATTTATCAGCTGATGAATGAGTTAGCGGAACGTGGTATTGCGATTTTGATGGTTTCTAGTGATCTACCAGAAGTGCTAGGTGTCAGCGATCGCATCATTGTTTTACACGAAGGAAAAATATCAGGGGAACTCTCTCGGCAAGAAGCCACACAAGAGAAGATCATGACGTATGCGACAGGAGGAAACTAATATGGAAAAAAGTGGTATGAAAACAAAACAACTCTCGGAATCAATTAGTAAATTGGGACCTTTACTCGCTTTGATTGCTCTAGTGGCTGCTGTCACTGCCTTAAATCCAAGCTTTTTATCACCCAGTAATTTGTTGAATCTTTTGCGGCAAGTCGCAGCGAATGGCTTTATTGCATTTGGAATGACCTTTGTCATTTTGACTGGGGGCATTGATTTGTCTGTAGGGTCCACCTTGGCACTTTCCAGTGCCTTGACAGCAGGAATGATGGCCAATGGGGTGTCACCTTTAGTCGCTATTTTGATTGGGTTACTAAGTGGAGCGATCCTTGGTGCGTTGAATGGACTACTGATTTCAAAAGGAAAAATGGCGCCGTTTATCGCAACCTTAGCAACGATGACGATCTATCGGGGCGCTACCTTAGTGTACACCAATGGAAATCCAATCACTGGACTAGGTGACAGCTTTCTATTCAGCTTTATTGGTCGTGGGTATCTTTTCGGGATTCCTTTTCCAGTCGTATTGATGTTTCTCGTGTTCTTTCTTTTGTTCTTGTTGCTTCATCGCACCGCCTTCGGACGAAAAACCTATGCCATCGGTGGCAATGAAAAGGCCGCTTTTATTGCTGGGGTGAAAATCGATAAGATAAAACTGATCATTTATTCGATCTCTGGATTGATGGCTTCAATCAGTGGCATGATCATCACTTCTAGGCTGAATTCTGCGCAACCAACAGCAGGGCAAGCCTATGAGATGGATGCGATTGCAGCAGTCGTTTTAGGTGGTACGAGCTTATCTGGTGGAAGAGGCAGAATTTTTGGCACGTTGATCGGGGCATTGATCATTGGTACGTTGAACAATGGTCTAAATCTATTGGGTGTCTCAAGTTTTTATCAACAAATCGTTAAAGGGATCGTGATCGTAATTGCAGTGTTACTGGATCGGAAAAGGAAATAAAAAATAGGAGGATCTATTATGAAAAAAATGTTTTTATTGGCAGCAGGCTTATTGGTACTTTCTGGATGTGGAGCGGCAACATTGGACAACGGCGGCAGTAGTGAGACACAAAGTGAGGAAAAAGCAGCTTCAGAATTGACAGTTGGTGTATCGATCTCCACCCTCAATAACCCATTTTTTGTTTCCATGCAAGAGGGGATCAATCAATTGGCTGAGGAAAATGACACCGATGTACGCTTTGTTGATGCCCAAGATGATACTGCCAAGCAAAGCAATGATATTGATGATTTGATCCAACAAGGCGTGGATGTGCTTTTGATCAATCCCGTTGATTCTGCTGCTATCGTCCCAGCTGTTGAAGCCGCTAATAATGCCAACATCCCAGTTATTGCCATCGACCGTAGTAGCGATGGAGGAACGCTTTTGACGACGGTTGCCTCCAATAACGAAGAAGGTGGAAAAATGGCAGCAGAATTTATTCTCGAACAATTAGGGGAAAACGCAAAAGTGGTAGAACTTGAAGGCGTCCCTGGCGCTTCTGCAACCAGAGAGCGAGGAAAAGGCTTTGATGATTATGCCAAAGACAAACTAGATGTTGTTGAAAAGCAATCCGCAAACTTCAATCGAGCAGAAGGATTAACGGTTATGGAAAATATCCTCCAAGCCAACAATGACATTCAAGGCGTCTTTGCTCAAAACGATGAAATGGCTTTAGGGGCAGCCGAAGCGATGGGAAACCGAGAAGGCGTAGTGATTGTCGGGTTTGACGGTACTGAAGACGGACTCAAAGCCATCGAAGAAGGTAGAATGACGGCAACGATCGCTCAAAAACCAGAAGAAATGGGCCGCCTTGCATTGCAGGCAGCGTTTGACCATTTCCAAGGAAAAACAGTCGCTGAACAAATCGATTCACCATTAGAGTTGGTGAAAAAATAGGTAGACGCTCAATGCAGTTCCTACTTTCAACATCGAAAGCCCCTCTTTGGCTGACCATTCAGGTCACCAAAGAGGGGCTTTCTTTCATGTGTGGCGTTTCGTTTACTTGTTGCTGGTTAAATCCAATAAGCGGTCTTTCAAGTCTTCTTCTAGATGACCCAATTCCACTTCGGCAGCACGACGTTTTTCTTTTCCTTCTTTTTGGATCCGTAATGTTTCTTGGATCGTTTCCACAAGGTCGTTTTGTGTTTTTTGCAAGGTTTCGATATCGACGATGCCGCGCTCGTTTTCTTTCGCTGTTTCAATAGCAGAAACTTTCAACATTTCTGAGTTTTTCTTCAATAGATCATTGGTGGTCTCAGAAACTTGGCGTTGTGCCGTAACTGCATCTTTTTGACGCAATAAAGTCAAGGCAATGACCACTTGGTTTTTCCATAGTGGGATCGCTGTATTGACAGAAGCTTGGATTTTTTCTGCTAACGCTTGGTTCGTGTTTTGGATCAGGCGAATTTGCGGTGCCTGTTGGATCGTGATTTGACGTGCCAAGCGCAAGTCATGAGTCCGTTTGTCTAAACGATCAAGAAATTGCGTGTAATCGTTGGCGATCTGTACGTCCATTTGATCATTCGTTTCTTCTGCTTTTTTCATGGCTTCAGGAATGATTTTGGTTTGCAATTCTTGCATCTTCAACTCGCCAGCGGCAATGTAGATGTTCAATGCATCAAAGTAATCTTTGTTCTTTTGATACAACTGTTCCAACATCATGTTGTCTTTTAGCAAACCGTCTTTTTCTTTATCCAATTTGACGGCGATCTTGTCGATTTGGGCACCGATTTTTTGGTATTTAGCGGTGATTTCAAAAATGGATTGTTTTACTTTACCAAACATTCGCTTGAATAAGTTGCCTTCCCCTGCACGCAGTTCGTCTGGATTGGCTTCTTGCAAGCGATACATCAACTCCGTTAATGAGTCGCCCACAGGGCCGATATCAGCTGCTTGGACATGGTTCAACATGGATTGGGAAAACTCTCCAAGTTTGGTTTGGGCAGCTGCACCATAGGTGATGACCGCTTGCTGGTCGGTCGCATCGATCTTGCTGGCTAATTCTTGGGCCTGTGCTTGACGCTCTGGCGGTAATTTATCAATCAAACGCGGTGCCGTTTGCTGTTCTTTCAGCTGACTGATTTCCGCTTGTTGAGTGGTGGTCAAAGTGTCGACAGGGGTTGAAAATGGGTTGTTCAATAAATCGTCAAGCGTATCCGTTACGGGTTTTACTTGATTTGGTGTTTCACTCATAATAACTCCTCCTAATAATTGTCTGCTTTCGAAAAAAATCTAGCCTGGGCTAGATTTTTTTTAGATTCTTTTCTTGTTGCCAATCAGAATCTATCCCTATTCATTATCTCGTTTTATGCTTTGTTTGGCAATGGATAACTCAACATCCATGTCATCAAGATCGTCTGCTACAAATTGGGAGTAGTCTTTGGCGATCAAGGAAGCCATTTGCTCGATGATTTGGGTGCTTTCCTCGATTTTATCATAGGTCTCACGACTTTTGATCTCATGGCTATTGATTTCAATGAACTTATCGGTCAAATCGACCATGTTGGGCAAGTGTGTATAAAGGAAATGACTTGCCAAAGGCAGTTTGGTCGGTTCTTTCACGAGTTCTTTGAAAAGAGCTTTTGAGGCACGCAAGGCATCGTGACGCAAGTCAATGGCTTTTAACTTGTTATTGCTAGTGATATTTTTTTGGTATTTATCGATTTGGTGTTTCGTCTGATTCATCGTTTCACGGAACAATTCGATCTCACGAGCAGTCATTCCGCTTTTCAAGTAATGGGCTTCTCGTTCTCTCGTTAAAGAAGGCAAAACTTGTGGATCGGCTGCTGGAACTTTACGCCCTCTAATACCGACGTAGACTAAAATCGCACCGACGATTAATAATAGGCTCGCAAATGAATCGCCTACTACGTTAAAAATAATACTGATGAGGACGATCGCACCAACGATCAGCCAGATGTTTTTTTTCATTTTTCCTCCTCCTAAAAATCTCTTGGACAAGTAGATTGGGTTATTCGACATCTTTATTTTAGCATGTTCACTAAAAGAAAAATATCAGACTTGGGGTGGATTTTCCGATTTTTAGTAAATTCATAAGCTTTCTTGCTATTTCTTAAGAAGATATTTTTTCTAAATTATGCTAAAGTGTTTGATAGATAAGACGTATGAGGAAAGTTAGGTGTCGATAGATGTTAGAATTTAAAGATTTTGAAGAAAAAACGATCCAACGGAATGAAATTTTCCATGGCAAGATCATTGATGTGGTCGTTGATGATGTCTCCTTGCCAAATGGCGGGACCAGTAAACGCGAACTAGTCTTTCACCCTGGTGGTGTTGCCGTGATCGCCTTGACAAGTGAGAACAAAATGCTGTTCGTTCGTCAATTCAGAAAACCGTTAGAGCGAGTGATTTTAGAGATACCAGCAGGAAAAATCGATCCAGGAGAAGGTGCTCGTCCAGATTTGACTGGCGCCCGGGAATTAGAAGAAGAGACTGGCTATCGTGCAAAAACGCTGGAGCACGTTTCTTCTATGTACCTTTCACCAGGCTTTGCTAATGAGCTCTTGCACGTCTATTATGCCAAAGAGCTGGAAAAAGTGACAAATCCCTTACCGCAAGACGAAGATGAAGTGCTGGAAGTCTATGAATTGACCTTAGAGCAAGCACAAGCCGCTATCGCTGATGGAACGATCTGTGATGCGAAGACCGTGTTTGCGATCCAATTTTGGGAGTTGCTGGAATTGAAACGGAGGAACGGACTTGCCTAAAGAACCATTGATCACCCGCAGTGAGCTTCGACGCAGACGCGAAGAAGAACAAGCGGCAGCTGAACGCAATCAGCAAATCGTAGAAAAGCAAAGCAAGAAAGAATGGAAACAAAAAGAAAAACAAATTGATAACCACTACCGAAAAGTGCGCAAGAAAAACAAAGAAATCACGAAGACCCGTGCCGGTGAGAACCAGAAATCTCGGGATCTGAACCGTTTTTTAATGAAAGCCATTGTGATCGTCACTTTATTGTTAGTCGTCGTTGGTTTAGCGATCTTTTTGTTGTGATTCATCTAGTACTAAGAAAAAGCCGCCCCTGCATCTTCTGCAAGTGCGGCTTTTTTGTTATTCGGTCGGCTTTTTCAAAATAGCTAAAAACATGGCAGCTGGCTGATTCATGAACAAATGATCCGCTTCATGAAAAACGGTAAAGGAAGTGGCAGTAAACCCAGTCGTCTCTGCCAGTTGAGTCAATGCGGCAGGATCGAACCCATTATGAACCAGCGGGTGAGACACGGCGGGATTTTTGAGAAAATCCACTAGATAAAAGGTTCCTCCTGGCTGTAGCAAGTCGTATAGTTTTTCCATCATAGCGGCTGTGTCAGGAATATGCAGCAAGACGAGAGATAGCAGCACCGCGTCTGCTTTTGCTTGTAAGGATTCTTGCAGCAGATCGTGGACAGTTGCAGAAGCATTGGCCAGCTGCAGTTGGTTGATTTTTTTTTCAGAAACCTCGATCATGTTAGGGGCAGTATCCCAGATGGCTAAGTGCTGGACATAAGCTGCTAAGGGCAGACTTACTAGGCCGGTACCGCCGCCGATATCGATCAGAGTTTGATGCTGGTTGTCTTTAAAATAAGGTTCAAGGGTTTGGGTGACTAATTGTGCTAACGCGATCCGTTCAGGGGTATCGTATTTTGCTGCCATGGCGTTGAAAATTTCAGACATAAGTGCCTCCTTTTATAATGACAAAAAACTGTTCGTTTCGTCAAAACTAGTTTATCATGAAAGAAGAAAAACACGTCAGTAGATACGTGGGAATTTCTGTTGTTTTTCATTTTAAAGGATGAAAAATAAACGAGAAGTAGGAGGCAAACACATGAAAATTGGTATTATTGGTGCAATGGAGGAAGAAATCAAGGCGTTGCGGGAACAGTTGATTTCACCGCTTTCTTGGGAACGCGGCGGCGCACTATTTATTTCAGGAAGTATCGGCAATCATGAAGTGATCGTCGTTCGTTCAGGTATCGGCAAAGTTCTGGCATCGATCACCACTAGTTTATTGATCCAACAATACGGGGTCAATATGGTGATCAATACTGGATCAGCTGGTGGGATCGGTGCCGGTTTACAAGTAGGGGATTTAGTGATCTCAGATAAAGTGGCCTATTTTGATGTCGATGTGACGGGCTTTGGTTATGAATATGGCCAGCTGCCTGGTGGGATGCCTTTGTATTATGAAGCCAGCCGCTATTTGATCAGTGAGATGACGAAAGCCGCAGAAGCGACTCATCATACCGTGAAAAAGGGACTGATCGTTACCGGTGACAGCTTCATTCATGACCCGCAAAAAGTACAGGAGATTTTAGGACATTTTCCAGATGCCTTGGCTTGTGAGATGGAAGGCGCCGCGATCGCACAGACCGCGCAGCAATTCAATATTCCTTTCTTGATCGTGCGCGCGATCAGCGACACCGCCGACCACGCAGCAACCGTCTCTTTTGATGAGTTTATCTTAGAAGCTGGCAAGCGTTCCGCTGAAATGGTGTTGGCATTCGTTGAAACATTAAAGTAACTTAAAAAACAGGGGAGCCGATTCGTAAGAGGAGGAAGAAAGCATGAGAGCATTACTATCCATTGATTATACGTTTGATTTTGTTGCAGATGAGGGACGATTGACCACGGGTGCTGCTGGGCAAGCGATTGAAGCTGCCTTAGTGGCTCGGACGCAAGCCTTTATCGAAGCCGGTGAGTATGTCGTTTTTGCCATTGATCGTCATGAGGAAACAGACAACTATCATCCTGAAAACCGCTTGTTCCCACCCCACAATCTTGCGGGCAGTGCGGGGCGACATCTCTACGGCCGTCTAGCACCGCTTTATGAAAACTATCAGGAAGCGCCAAATGTCTATTGGATCGACAAGCGTCATTACTCCGCGTTTAGCGGTACCGACTTGGACATCCGTCTGCGGGAAAGAGGGATTACGGAATTGTACCTGACCGGCGTTTGTACCGACATCTGTGTCTTGCATACAGCAGTGGATGCCTATAATTTAGGCTACCAACTGGTGATCGATGCAGATACCGTTGCCAGCTTTGACGCGGTCGGACATGAATGGGCACTACGCCATTTTGAAAATACCCTAGGCGCGAAAATCATTTCTGCAAAGGAGGAAGCATAAATGGGATGGATGGATCAATTAAAAGCAAATTTCAGTTTCAGTGAACTGACTAGCCTTTATCAAGCGTATCAAAAAGGGGATCTTGATGTAAAGGCGTTGTTGAACAATGACTTCTTACAAAAGTATACGGATTTTCAGAACTTGGATGAGTTTATGGCTAAATTAGGCATCCAGAATGAAAACCAAATCTTCGACTTTCTAAAAGACCGCCCCAATCGGCAAAAAGCCGATCAAGTCGTCAATGAGCATTCCCAATTTGATTCTGTGATCAGTATGATGAAAAAAGCTTTACAGAAATAAACAACGATAGAAGAAGGAGCCTTCGAAAATCAATTGATTTTCGAAGGCTCCTTCTTTATATATTAATTGGTGGGTTATGTAACAAATTGATTTTTATTTGCTACCACATACCCCAATTATTAAGCTGTCTAAAGTTTAGCCGGCTGTTTCGCGTACCCGCTAAAGTATTGATGGCAGCAAGATCAATAATAGATACGTACATTGTCGCCATAGCGGTAACATACATGGTAGCGATTCCCGCTATCCCAATTGGATTTGCACCCAGGAGTAAAAGAAAGACAGAGTCTAAAACGGTGTCATACATCCCTTTTATAGCCTTTTTCGAAGCTTGATCAATGGTTTCTTGTGTATCGATCATCTTGGAAATTTCTTCCATGAATTTTTCTGGGGAGTTTATGGATTCTAATGAAAATTTTTCTTCAGTGAAATATTCAAAGAGGTCCTCGGCAATAGACTTCAATTCATCAGCGTTCTTATATCCCGCAATGGATTTTTTTACGTTAGAGACATGATTTTTAAGGTTGTAGATATCTAGATTTGAAAAATAATCTTTAAGACTAGTTACCGCATTATAAGATGATAACGCAAAATTCAAGTACTTGGCTCCCGTAGTGGTTCTAAGAAAGGCATTGTAAGCGTTGGTGTCATTGAAGGTGTAATACTCAGGGTAGTAACGAAGGGGAAGTCTGTCACCCACCAGCCCAGCATTGCGCTCATAATCATGCACATCAAAATAATAAAGCATAAATGTGTGCATAAGTTGATCATTGGTGGGATTGTTCCCGTAAATTCTAGTGGCAAATTGTTTGACTTTAGGAAACTCAAAAGGAACGACCGGCGTAACAGCTGGTAAATTTCTTTCTGAACGCTCCTCTGCTGGCAATAGTGACTGGTACTGTAAATTTTCAAAATCGATACTCGTATTAGCAAAGATTTCCAAAGATAAACCGATTTCTACTAGCTCTTCTTCAAGGGCGACCAATAGATTCGCTTTTTCGTAATGGTCATCAGGAACATCTGCAAAATTGCCACTCTCACTGACAGCATATGCCGTGATTGGTGAGAAAAAACCACTCAGTAAAACGACAAGTAACAATATAACTGAATATTTTTGCTTCATTTCAATTCCTCCTCATAATTAAAGTTTGACAACACGTGTTATACAAGTTAAATTTATCATATAAAAAGACAAAAATTAGTTATTTTATTTAAATTTGATTAATTTGTTTAAAAAATGTAGGATTAGTTATTTCGTCTTAATTTTTGGAGGTATCCCTAAGCAGATAACCTTGCTTACTAAAAGAGGAGGGAAGTGAAAAAATTCAAGATATTCGACGATGATACAACTAAAGGAAAATTGTATGCTTTGATTGATTATCTAGTGATCACCTCAGCCCTTTGTTTTAGTGCATATCATTCTTTTCCGCTTACGATTCCTAAGTATTTACATATTCCGGGGACGAACGAGTATATGGTAGGTGGCTTATTTAGCGTATTAATGTCCTACTCTCTTTATAAGACCTATTTGTTGAATGCGCATAAAAACATTCCTAAAGAAAAAAAACATAGTATAGAAATCAGCTTTTTTCTCGGTTTACTCGTCTCTTTTATTTTGCTTTTATTCAGATCAGAAAGCTTAATTAATCATTTGCTTTTTCGAAACCAACTACCTTTGGAACAGATTATGTATCACTTAGATCGATTGTATTTTCTCAATCTACGTATGTTACTGTTCGCTTTGATACGGTGTTTATTCGCTTTTGACTACTATCAAGCCTTTTATTACAAAAAAAGAAAATGCTACATGGGCTATATTTATGTATACAGCTTTTTATTTCTAGTAGGAGGTGCACTCTTCTATATGTGGATCATGTCCATAAACTTTTTATTTCGCAAATAGTGTCTTCGGAGTTTACGTCCATACCTCAGTGCCATAGGAAAAGTTTTTTCAAAAATATACTCATTTATGAATAGAATAGGGGGCTTTGTATTGGGGAAAACGGATCAAGTGACGTTATACAAGCGAAAAGGAAAAATCTATTCCATCATTGATCATATAATTATGGGGGCTGCAATATTATTTGAAACATATCATAGCTCCCCAATTAGACCTATAATTCGTGGGAGATCAGATATTCGTGGGATTGGGTTGTCGGCTGTGAGCGCAATGGTGTTTTTGCTAGCTTGGGAGACAACTTTAAGTTTGAACCGTCATGAGCTTGTTCCTGAATACAAAAAGCATATCGCTGGAATTGAGCACGTTTTCTTCTTCTTGGTTGGTTTTTTTATCTTGATTTTCACTGCCGATCCCTTGATTGGTTTACTATCTCGAACGATACCGGTAGAGAAAATCACCTATCATCTGGAACGGCTCTACTTTCTTCATTTTTTTATGATGTTCTATATTTTGTTGCGGTGTGTATTGGCATTCGATTATTATCAAGCCTTTTATTATGAAGATAAAAAATGCAGGATGTATTATGTCTTGCTTTGTTTTTTCGTGGGCGTAGGTGTCATTCGTATTCTTCGTGCAGCTCTTACTTAATTTTTCTCATTTATTCACCCCTTCTAAAAGAATCCATTAGCAAAAGACAAGACTCAGCTGATTAAAAGATTGTCTTTCAATCGAATAAGTTTGTTACAGGATTGCTTTATTTAAATTGTGAGGAGGTTTTTAATGTATTGAAAAAAAGATATCAACCCCTTGATAGTGATCAGCGAAAAGGAAAAATCTATTCCATCATTGATCATATAATTATGGGGGCTGCAATATTACTTGAAGCATATCATAGCTCCCAAATTTGGCCTCGTAGATTATCGATTAGACCTATAAGAACTCTTGGAAATTCAGATATTCGCGCAATTGGGTTGACAGCTGTAACCGCAATGATACTTTTGCTAGCCTGGAATACAACTTCAAGTTTAAACCGTCATGAGCTTGTTCCTGAATACAAAAAGCATATCGCTGGAATTGAGCACGTTTTCTTCTTCTTGGTTGGTTTTTTTATCTTGATTTTCACTGCCGATCCCTTGATTGGTTTACTATCTCGAACGATACCGGTAGAGAAAATCACCTATCATCTGGAACGGCTCTACTTTCTTCATTTTTTTATGATGTTCTATGTTTTGTTGCGGTGTGTATTGGCATTCGATTATTATCAAGCCTTTTATTATGAAGATAAAAAATGCAGGATGTATTATGTCTTGCTTTGTTTTTTCGTAGGCATAGTTATCACTCGTGTTCTTCTAGGGGTTCTTTCGTTAGTTGTCTCGTTCATCTATCACTTCTAAAAAATCCATTAGCAAAAGACAAGACTCAGCTGATTAAAAGATTGTCTTTCAATCGAATAAGTTTGTTACAGGATTGCTTTATTTAAATTGTGAGGAGGTTTTTAATGTGTTGAAAAAAAGATATCAACCCCTTGATAGTTATCAGCGAAAAGGGAAGATCTATTCCATCATTGATTATGTAATCTTTGGGAGCGCAATAATTTTTGAGAAATATCATAGATTCCCACTCAGGCCTTATAGACCCCCAATCAGACGTATTGGAACTCTTGGAACTTCAGATATTCGAGAGATTGGGTTAACGGCTGTGAGTGCAATGATTATGATACTAGCCTGGAATACAACTTCAAGTTTAAACCGTCATGAGCTTGTTCCTGAATACAAAAAGCATCTCGCTGGAATTGAGCACTTTTTCTTCTTCTTGGCTGGTTTTTTTATCTTGATTTTCACTGCCGATCCCTTGATTGGTTTACTATCGCGAACGATACCGGTAGAGAAAATCACCTACCATCTGGAACGGCTCTACTTTCTTCATTTTTTTATGATGTTCTATGTTTTACTGCGGTGTGTATTGGCATTCGACTATTATAAAGCCTTTTATTATGAAGATAGAAAATGCAGGATGTACCATGTCTTGCTTTGTTTTTTCGTAGGCATAGGTATCATTCATATTCTTCTGGGGGTTCTTTCGTTAGTTGTCTCGTTCATCTATCACTTCTAAAAAATCCATAGCAAAAAGACAAACCCTAGCTATCTATGGTTTGTCTTTTTCTTACGCTATTGTTTACCAGATCTGCACACGATCTTCTGGTGCACGGTACATAGGGTCACCAGGTTTGATATCAAAGGTTGTATAGAATTCATCGATATTTTGAACTTGGATATTGGCACGTAGTTTCGCTGGTCCGTGGACATCGATCGATAGTAAGAGCTGTTGGTATTGTTCTTTGGCTTTTGTACGCCAGATCTTCGCCCAATTGGTGAAGAAGTCTGCTAAAGAAACATCGCTTTCTTTTTGCGCTGCTTCTAGCGCACAGCTTAGTCCGCCTGCATCGGCGATGTTTTCAGAAACAGTCAACGTTCCATTTACGGTACCGCCGGCAAAGGGCAGTCCATCAAACTCGTCGATCATCGCTTGAGCTAAGCGTTCAAAGTGGGCCAAATCTTCCTCTGTCCACCAATTGTTTAAATTACCATATTCATCAAATTTTGCCCCGTTGTTGTCAAAGGCGTGGGAGATCTCATGAGCAATGACCGCACCGATCCCCCCATAATTTGCGCTGGTGGATTGTTCCAAACTATAAAAAGGTGCTTGTAAGATTGCCGCTGGGAAAACGATCACGTTTTTAAATGGGTGATAGTAGGCATTCACGGTAGCGGCGGACATTTCCCATTCCTCGCGATCCACGGGCTGCTGCCATTTTTTGAAGGCATCTTCTCGGAACAAACGATTGAAATGCAGGGCATTTGCCAGCAGACTTTTCTCTTCATCGGTATGCAATTGGTCATAAATGGCAGGAACTTGATCAGGGTACCCGACATGGATGCCTAAACGATTCAATTTGATGATCGCTTTTTGGCGGGTTTCTTCACTTAACCACGTGTTGTTGCGCAAACGCTCTTGGTAGACAGCAATCATTGTTTCCACCATGTGTTTGACGTCTTTTTTCGCCGTTTCCCCAAAGTATTTGCGTCCATAATAATCACCGATCACTTGATTAAAATGACCCATCGTTAAGTAATAAGCCGCTTTTTGTTGGGGAGCCGCTTCATCGATCCCTGATAAGTAGCGGCTGTAGGTTCCGCCTAACTGACGCAATTCTTCACTCAGATAGCTAGTATAGCGCAAGCTTTGGTTGACGATCATCCAGCCTTTCAAGAGTTCAAAATGGCTATCAGAAACAATAATGTCAAAGGCTTCAAAGTAAGCGGGTTCCGTTACGATCAGCTCTTCGGGTGTCCCTGGTAAAAGGGCCGTCAAGAGTTGTCTAAAATCGATCTTGCTGGCTTGCTTTGCAAATTCTTCCAAGGAGCGAGGATTGTAATTTTTGCTATAATCCGCACTTTCTTCCGCACTGCGGACGTGAGGGGCGATCAATTTATCAAAAGCGATCGCTTGCTCTACCAACGATTCCGCTTCTGCTTGGTCTTTTCCATAAGCAACTAAAACGTTGACGGCCATCTCAAAGTAGACTTGCAGCATTTCGCTTGCTTGGGGATTTTCTGTGTAATAAGTTTTATCCGGCAAAATAGTAGCAGGCGGATAGACCGACAAAGTATTCATTTGCGCATTTTTCATGTCTGCATCGACATCTAGTTGGAAAGGCAAGGCAATGCCCTCTAAAACGAAACTTGCCAGTTGCTGATTCAATTCCTCATAAGAACGCAACGCTTCGATTTTTGCTAATAGTGCATTTGCTTCAGTAGCGCCCGCTGCCTCTCGTTGGGCAAAATCGCTGGCTAAGCGGTAAAAAGCCACAGCATCCTTCATGCGGCCTTTTGGCGTAGCATGGGGATCGTGTGCCATATTTTCAAATTCTGCGATCATTAAGGAATCGATTCCGTCAACGAGATCTTGGAATCCACCCGTAGCGGGTTTATCTGCTGGAATAACAGCGGTCTCCAGCCACTCGCCATTTACATAGTCATAAAAATCATCTTTTAACAAGGTTGTCATGTCTTTCGCTCCTCTCGCTTTCTACTATTATGAAACAAAATCTGTAAGGACGCAAAGAAAAGTTTTCTAGACGAAAAAGGGTTTTGATCCAAGTAGGAGGAGAATCTAAGGTATAATAAGAAAAAAGGCAGGTGAACGAGATGGAACAAGTAGAGTGGAAAGGGATCGCCGAAGAGCGGTTTCGTCCGTATAAGCAGTGGGTCACTCCTTCAGGGTATTTATGCGGCACCTATGCGGCAGCCGTCTTTTTGGCCTACTATCAAGATTACATCGATGAAACGATCATCCCGAAAGCGTTTCGTAGAAAAAAACAGCGGGATCTGACAGTAGTGACGGAAATGCTGCGGGTGCTGATTCAGCCTCATGGGTTGCCGACGATCGCTTGGCAGGTCAGTCATGGATTGACTCGGTTTTTCGATCAATTCCAATTGCCTTACCGCGGACGTGCGACTGTTGTTGGCGGCTGGCATCGAGCGTGCAAACGAATCGATGAAGGCAAACCGGTGATCATCGGTATTTTGAAGCCTTTAGGCAGCACGTATGGCAATCATTGGGTCGTGGCTTACGCCTACGCTGAAACCGCCAGCGGAGAACGCTATTTTAAAGTTCATGACAACTGGGGCAACTACAAAAAAGTGATTCCCGCCAGTTGGGTAAACGGTACCGTCACACTTCCTTGAACGAGACGGTTAAAAAAACAGTCACTTTGTGCTAGAATAGAAGAAAACAACCACATTCATTGGAGGCAATCATGGGCGAAAGTTATAAAGATAGTTCGTTGAAAATTTTTAGTTTAAATGGAAATTTACCATTAGCAGAAAACATTGCGAAAGTTTTCGGTACAGAACTAGGGAAGTCAAAAGTGACACAGTTTAGTGATGGAGAGATTGCCATCAATATCGAAGAAAGTGTGCGGGGCGACCATATTTATATCATTCAATCGACGAATGAACCCGTCAATGATCACTATTTAGAGCTATTGATCATGATCGATGCGATGAAACGGGCTAGTGCGAAGACCATCAATGTCGTTTTGCCTTATTACGCATATGCACGGCAAGACCGAACCGCCAACCCGCATGAGCCGATCACTGCAAAATTGATTGCCAATATGCTGGTGGAAGCAGGGGCTTCTCGAATCTTGACGCTTGATTTGCATGCCGTCCAAGTTCAAGGATTTTTCGACATCCCAGTGGATAATCTCTTTACGATCCCATTGTTTGCCCATTACTATCGCGAACAAAAAATGACCGGTGACGACTATGTCGTAGTTTCACCAAAAAACAGCGGTGTCCAACGGACCCGTAGTTTGGCAGAATACTTAGATACAGCGATCGCGATCGTCGATCAAGATGAAGCCGATGGCGGCTATGTGATCGGTGATGTCGTTGGGAAAAAATGTATTTTGGTTGATGACATTTTAAATACCGGCCATACATTGGCAAAAGCGGCAGACTTGTTGAAGGAAGCTGGTGCCAGCGAAGTGTATGCTTGTGTCTCTCACGCCTTGCTTTCACCGCCTGCTAAAGAAATTTTGGATCAATCAGCGATTGAAAGTATTTGTGTCACCGATTCTTGCTGGACTAGCGAAGAACGCCATCCAGAAAAACTGCACTACATTTCTTGTGCTGAATTGATGGGGGAAGCCGTTCGCCGCATTCATGAAAATACACCAATGAGTCCATTGTTCCGCCTGGAAAGCAAAGAGTATAAATAATAATATGAAAAGCACCCGCTATCCTTAGGGACAGCGGGTGCTTTTGCATGTAAGGGGAAGTGGATCAGACCCAGCGAATCAGTTCAACTGGTTGCGGTTTAAGACCGTTTCTCGTTTGATCAGCTTATGTGGTACGACCAGCTGTACGCCGTTTGAATCTTCGTGATTCAATTGCGCCATCAGCCGTTCGGTAGCGATTTTTCCTAAGGACAACACGTTGATATCGATACTAGTCAAATACGGATGGGTCAAAGTAGCAAAGATCGAATTGTTGAAACTGATGATGGATAAGTCGTCGGGGACTTTGTAGCCATACATCGTTGCTAATTGAATGATCCGCACAGCGAACAGATCATCGATCACGACGATGGCTGTTGCTTGGGATTCTTTGATCGTTTCTTCAAACGTGACGTAATCTTCCGCTTTTTCAAAGGTCAATGCTGGATAAAAGGGGAGATTTGCCAGCATCATGGCTTTTTGGTAGCCGAAGAAACGCTCGAAATACAGGTTTTCATGGGTCGTATTGGTAGCAAATAATATCTTCGTATGCCCTTGGGCGATCAGATGCTCAGTTGCTTGCTTGCCTAACAACTGGTTGTCATTATCGACAAAAACGATTTTGTCTTCATTGCTGTATGGTTGACCAATCAAGGTAAAAGGGACTTCTTTTTCGACCAGATAGTCGATGATGGGGTCTTTTTCATCGGAATAGACCAAGATAAAGCCATCTACTTGTTTTTGCAGGTGCATCCGTTCCACGTTTTTTAGTAATGTAGCAAAGTCACGGGCGGAGGCAACTGCAACCGTCATTTGATGATGGCGGGCCTCTTCATTGATGGCTTCGATCGTTTCTAAATAAAAGGGGTTTCCTAGTCGTTCTTTCGAATCAAGAGGCGGCAAGATCACGCCAATGGCACTGGATATCTGTTTGCCGAGATTTCGAGCCGCAAGATTGGGGACATAGCCCATTTCTGCCATTACTTTGCGCACTTTCTTCTTGGTATCTTCAGAAATGCTGGGATGATCGTTTACGACACGAGAAACCGTGGATGTAGCGACGCCAGCCTTTTTGGCGACATCTTTGACCGTAATGCTCACTGATTTCCCTCCTTTTTTAGCTTATAGTATCACAAAGTGTCGGCACAAGGGTAGAGCCAATCAAAAGAAAGAAGAAATGCAGACATTTCTTCTTTCAGAAGGCTTGTTTAGTTGATCGCTGTACTGATTTCGTCTTCTAAAACATAGTCTTTGCCATACAACTTGATTGGCAATGCCTCACCGCTGATTTTCTTCAAAGTCACCGTTGACTCATTGACGGAAACAAAGAGCAGACGTCCACGATAGTTGATGTGGAAGGCGTAGCGGCTCCAAGTTTTAGGTAAGAATGGCGCAAACCCTAAGTGATCGTGATCAGTTTTCATTTGAGCAAAACCTTGAACGATCGCTAACCAGCTGCCGGTCATAGAAGTGATGTGCAAGCCATCATCGGTATCATTGTTGTAATTGTCCAAATCAAGACGAGCAGTCCGCTCATACATTTCCAACGCTTTTTCTTCCATGCCTAATTCCGCTGCTAAAATCGCATGGATACTTGGAGAAAGGGAAGATTCATGCACTGTCATCGGCTCATAGAAATCAAAGTTCCGTTGTTTTTCTTCTTTGCTAAATTGATCGCCGAAGAAGTAGATACCTTGCAAAACATCGGCTTGCTTGATAAAGCAAGAGCGCAAGATATGATCCCACGACCAATTTTGGTTTAACGGCAAATGTTTTGGATCAAGATCGGAAACGGGCATCAAGTCTTTGTCTAAGAAGGTATCATGCTGGACGAACACACCAAGCTCTTGGTCTTCTGGGAAGTACATATTGTCGATGATGTCTTGCCATTTGGCTTGTTCTTCGTCAGAGATCGTGACAGTCGCTTCGTCTTTGAAGGCTTCATAGCTGGCTAAGGTATAAGCTAAGACCCAAGTAGCCATTTTATTGGTGTACCAGTTGTTATTGATATTGTTTTCGTATTCGTTTGGTCCTGTAACGCCATGGATCATGTATTTTTGCTGGCGTTTTGAATAGTGGACACGATCTGCCCAGAAACGTGAGATCGCGCTTAACACTTCTAATCCTTCTTTTTTCAGGTAACTTGTATCGCCAGTATAATTCGTATAGTTGTAGATGGCATAAGCGATGGCACCATTTCGGTGGATTTCTTCGAAAGTGATCTCCCACTCATTGTGGCATTCGATCCCAGTGAAGGTCACCATTGGGTAAAGGGCACCTGCTAAGCCTTGTTTTTGCGCATTGATATGGGCTTGCGGCAATTGGTTGTGACGGTATTTCAACAAGTTACGGGTCACTTCTGGTTTTGCTAATGCCAAATACAATGGAACTGCATAGGCTTCGGTATCCCAGTAAGTCGCACCGCCATATTTTTCACCAGTAAAGCCTTTCGGTCCAATGTTCAAGCGCTCGTCTTCGCCATAATAGGTTGAAAACAATTGGAACAGGTTGAAACGAATCCCTTGTTGCGCTGCAGCATCGCCTTCAATGATCACATCGGCTAAATCCCAGCGGGCTTTCCAAGCAGCGACTTGTTCTGCACGCAATGCATCGTAATCTGCTTTGTATAAAGTGCCTAATTCGGTGACTTTTGCTGGATGATCATGAGCGGGAACATCACGACTCGTAACGATCAAGACTTCTTTGATCAATGAGAAGGTGTCACCGGCTGTTCCAGAAAAGGCAAAGGTATCAGCAACGCAAAGCTCGCTTTTCACGGAATCGATCGGTGTTTGGCTATGACGCATAGCAGAAGTGACAGTAAAGCGTTCAATGTCAAAATTATTTTCTACGGTCCGAGTGGTCAAATAATGGAAGGTTTCGGTTTGGCCATGAGCCAATTCTTCCCAGAAACGTTCGTCGTAGTTGCTGTCTTCGTTATGGACATTGTTATCTAGTTTAGAAACGACTTTGATCTCAGCGTCGCCTTCAATGATCTCAGCGTCCATCTTAATGAGGGCAAGTTCGCGTTTTACGATGCTCAAGAAGCGTTCAAAAGAGAATTTTACGGTGGCGCCTGCCAAAGTGACGGTAAAGTTGCGGCGTAAAATCCCGGTTTCCATGTCTAGTTCTAAACGGAAATCACTTGGGCTGATTTTTGCTAAGTCGACTAATTGGTCATTGACAAATAGGTCCATTGCAATAAAGTTGACCGCGTTGATCACTTTGCCAAAATAATCAGGATAGCCGTTTTTCCACCAGCCGACACGGGTTTTGTCTGGGTACCAGACACCAGCGATATAAGTACCTAAGTGATGATCGCCGCTGTATTGTTCTTCAAAGTTGCCGCGCATTCCCATGTAGCCATTCCCGATACTTGTTAGCGACTCTTGCAGTCGACGATTTTCTTTATCTAAGGTAGATGTCGCGATTTTCCATGGATCGATCTCGAACAATCGTTGGATTTTTTTCATGAAAGTCCCTCCAGAATCTTTTTGATATCTCTATCATAAGCGCAAACGATTGCATCGTCAAGTGAAAGTTGTTGCGTTTAAAGAATTTCCTGTTAGGAAACATCGAGAAAGAGAGATCCAGTTATATAAAGGTGAAAAAGCGAATAGAATCCCTTTTGATATTTCTGGGTTTACAAAATCTTTTTTCTCCGTTAGAATGAAATCATTAAGAAACCGATTGCGTAAATCGATTCAGGGAAGGAAGAAGGAAGATGAAAAAATTATTGAGCTTCGAATTTTGGCAAAAATTCGGAAAAGCGCTAATGGTGGTTGTCGCTGTTATGCCAGCCGCTGGTTTGATGATCAGTATTGGGAAAACGATCCCAATGATCAATGCCGACTGGGCATTTTTGATCACTACAGGAGGCGTCATTGAAAACATTGGTTGGGCAATTATTGGGAACCTGCATTTATTATTTGCATTAGCTATTGGTGGTAGTTGGGCTAAAGAGCGAGCTGGTGGGGCATTTGCTGCTGGGATCGCCTTTATTTTGATCAATCGGATCACTGGTTCGATCTTTGGCGTGACGAGCGCGATGTTAACCGAAGAAGGCGCCTTTACCCATACGTTATTTGGGACGAAGATCATGATCGACGGCTTCTTTACTAGTGTATTAGAAGCACCTGCTTTGAACATGGGTGTCTTTGTTGGGATCATCGCCGGTTTTGTGGGAGCAACAGCTTACAACAAATACTATAATTTCCGCAAATTACCGGATGCGCTTTCCTTCTTTAACGGCAAACGCTTCGTACCTTTCGTAGTGATCGCCCGTTCAGTAGTCGTCGCATTAGTGTTATCGATCGTTTGGCCCTACATTCAGGCAGGCATCAACAACTTCGGTTTATGGATCGCGCAATCACAAGAAAGTGCGCCCGTTTTAGCACCGTTCTTGTTTGGAACCTTGGAGCGGCTGCTCTTACCATTTGGGCTGCATCACATGTTGACGATCCCGATCAATTACACCGAATTAGGTGGAACTTACACGATTCTTTCTGGCGCACAAGCCGGCACCCAAGTCTTTGGACAAGACCCATTATGGCTTGCTTGGGCAACGGATCTAGTGAACATGCGCAATGCTGGCGATACGTCACAATATCAATTTTTATTGGAAAACTTTGTTCCTGCCCGCTTTAAAGTTGGACAAATGATTGGTTCATCTGGGATCTTGATGGGCTTGTCTTATGCCATGTATCGCAATGTCGATGCGGACAAACGGCACAAATATACCTCTATGTATTTATCAGCTGCTATCGCTGTCTTCTTGACAGGGGTAACGGAACCGTTGGAGTTCATGTTTATGTTTGCTGCTGTACCGCTTTACATCGTTTATGCAGTCGTACAAGGGGCTGCGTTTGCGATGGCGGACATCGTCAACTTACGGGTCCACTCTTTTGGGAATATCGAGTTGTTGACCCGTACCCCAATGGCGATCAATGCCGGCTTAGGACAAGATTTGATCAACTTTGTGTTAGTGACCATCGTCTTTGGTGTTGGGATGTATTTCTTGGCCAACTTCTTGATCAAAAAATTCAACTTTGCAACACCAGGTAGAAACGGCAACTACGAAACAGAAGGAGCCAGCGATGCGCCAGCAACAGCTTCGGCGGATGGCAATTTGAACCCAGATTCGCAAGTCGTGAAAATCATTCATTTATTAGGCGGACGTGAAAATATCGCCGACGTTGATGCATGTATGACCCGTTTACGGGTCTCTGTGAAAAATCGAGAAGCGGTCGGCGATGAAAAAGCATGGAAAGCCGCAGGGGCTTTAGGCTTGATCGTAAAAGACAACGGTGTGCAAGCAGTCTATGGACCGAAAGCAGATGTCTTAAAATCAGACATTCAAGATATCTTAGATTCTGGTGTCACGATTCCCGAACCGACTGCTAGTCAAGCACCAGTAGAAACCACTACCCACCAAAGCCAAGGCGTGACAGCTGAACTAGCTGCCGTTGCCACTGGAGAAGTGATGCCGATCACCTCTGTCAAAGACCAAGTGTTTGCGGAAAAAATGATGGGTGACGGTTATGGCGTGCGCCCAGAGCAGACGATAGTTGTCGCACCAATCAGCGGGAAAGTCACCAACATCTTCCCAACGAAACATGCGATTGGCTTGCTTTCTGATGAAGGCATCGAAGTATTGGTTCACATGGGCTTAGATACCGTTGACTTAAACGGTGCCCCCTTTACGGTAGCTGTCACTGAAGGACAACAAGTGGCGGTGGGTGACAAGTTAGCGGAGATGGACCTCGCTGCAGTAAGTGCTGCTGGCAAAGACACCACCATCGTTGTAGTGTTGACCAACAGCGATCAAATCGATTCCTTTGAATTGACCCAAATCGGTAAGCAACAAGCAGCCGCAGTTGTTGGAATCGTAAAACTATAATAAAATGACAAGCGGGTCGACTCTTTTGTTGACCCGCTCTCTTTTATTTTTTAAAGGAATCGTACAAGCAAACCGAGAGAAGGAGCCTTATTCATGAAGGTATTAACATTGAACACCCATAGCTGGTTAGAAGAAAATCAGCTCGAAAAATGCAAGATGATCGCACAAGAGATCGCAACAGGCGACTATGACATCATCGCCTTGCAAGAAGTCAACCAAACGATCGCTGCTCAAACCATCGTTCCTGATGGGCTTTATTGCCCCACAGATACGCTGGTGGAAATCAAGGAGGACAATTTTGCTTTACGCCTAGTGGAAGAACTGCAACTGTTAGACTGTGATTACTACTGGTCATGGACCTACAGTCACGTAGGCTATGACATTTACCACGAAGGCAATGCCTTATTGTCCAAACAGCCCATCATTGCCAAAGAATACCTTGCTTCACAAGCCACGGATGTCTGGGATCATACCACACGCAAAAACCTGAGCGGCGTGACTGAAGCCGATGGACAGATCGTACAAGTCGTTAGCTGTCATTTTTCTTGGTGGCAAGACGGTAAATTTGCCTACGAGTGGCAACAGACAGAAGCATTTTTAGCAGAACGGGCAGATACCTTATTGATCCTAGGAGATTTCAACAACGATGCGGCCAGTTCTGGTC
Source organism: Enterococcus sp. R12 (assembly GCF_058135755.1). Lineage (NCBI taxonomy): Bacteria > Bacillati > Bacillota > Bacilli > Lactobacillales > Enterococcaceae > Enterococcus > Enterococcus sp. R12. The sequence continues at coordinate 3,166,181 of NZ_CM176874.1, read as the reverse complement.
ATCAACTCGTCCTTGACAGCTCCTTACAGCTGCAAGACAGCTTTTTAACGGCTGCCGAAACGATCGGTGAAGCCTCTGTCGTTAAAGCCATTGATGGTTGGCAAGACAATCGAGAAGCATTGCGGATCGATTATGTTTTTGCATCCAATGACCTGCAAGCAACGGAATATGAAGTCGTTTTTGACGGAACGCGTACTCCGATCGTCAGCGATCACTTTGGAATCAAAGTGGTTTTTGCTTCAAAAACAGAGCCAAACTAGCAGAAACGATAGCAAAAAAGCAGTGCCAACTGGCACTGCTTTTCTTTTTGGGGAAGTTAAATCGCTGATCGAACAAGGAGGAAAAAGAATAAACTCAATAAAAGAATGAATGCTAATGCCCCATAGGTAAAACTCTTTTCGCCCCAAGTTGCGTTTTCCTCCTGACTCGAAAGACTTCTTCTTGTAAAAAAGACGAGTCCTGCGCCGATGACATTCGCTGTCAGTAACTGCTGGAAGAAGATCAGGAATAAATATTGTCCCAAAAGGCCTTTTTTACTCATGGAAAACCGTTGAATAAAGTACAGGCAAGCCCCTTGCAGCAAAAGGAGACTACTTAACAAGACCCCTAAAGCGGCTAACGGTTGCGAGTTGAGGTACTGGGCAAAGGTCATCCCATGGTTGAAGGCAGTCAAGGAAAGATAAAGATAGTAAGCACCGGCGATCAAAAGCCAATAACTCAGTAAAATCAATGGAAACGCCCATTTACGTTTAGTCATGGTTGCCCTCCTGTAAAGTGAATAGTCCGTAGGAACGGATCAAATAATCAATCAAGCAGCTCAGTCCGATCAAAGACTGGCTAGGGATTTTCTTGCGACCGATTTGAAAAAAATCGCAATAATAGGTCAGGTGAAACGTTGAATGGCGAGCAAAATAATTATCTCCTGGCGCACTCAATGTCAAAACGGGAATCTGACGAATCGCAAAAGTCGTCAGATTCTCTTTGACGTTTTCTGTTTCGCCGCTGAGTGAGGCGATGATCACACAATCTTCGGCAGTGATCATCGGCATGACCATATCAAATTCCGTTTTGTTCGGCAATACGATCACTCGTTTTTCCATAGAAAGCATCATTTTGGAAAACTCCTCCAGTGCTTTCTTTTGGGAAAACCCAGTTGGGTAGCAGTAGATGGTTTTGCTGCGGTCAAACAAGCGGTTGAGGGCAGCTAAGTCTACCGTTTTTAAATAGTTGAGGGTGGCGAAAATATCCTCTTGTTGTTTTTCAAAAATCGTTTTTTGCTGCGAAATCGTTGTTATCTGTTCTTGCTGATGCCGTAAAAAATATTTGAACTCGGAATAGCCAGAAAAACCAAGTTTTTTCGTCAACCGTAAAATAGATGACTTTGAGACGTGAACCTGCTCGGATAGCTCGACGATCCCCATAGATAGAACGGTATCGCCGTTGGAAAGAATGTAGTTTAGAATGCCACGATCAAGTTCACTTAACTCCGATTGGTGCTGTTGAATCAAATACTGTAATTTCACAAAAACCCCTCCTTATGGATTAAGTATAGCTGAAAAGCCAGGAGGGGAGGCGAAGAACGCTGGCTAGTGTAATTCTGGCCAAAAGGCTTGATTTGCTTCAATCAATTCATCGAGTAATTCTTTGGCTACACGGGCATTTGGGACCACTTTTGAAAGAATCAGTGCTTGCCATAGCTTCTGATAAGAACCCTCTGCCCAAGCTTCCACGACTAATTTTTCTACGGCGACTTGTTGTTCCATCAATCCTTTTTGGAAGCGAGGGATCTTGCCTTGTGTGATTGGTTCTGCTCCGTTACTGCCGACGATACAAGGTACTTCCACCATTGCCTGTTCATCAAAGTTGACGATCGCTCCTTCGTTAGGCACGATCAACAGCATCCGTTCTTGCGTGTTATAAGCAATCGCTCGTGCAAGGTCCACGATGTAGCTGGCGTGTTCATCCACTTCAAGCGTGGTGTCAGTCGCTGTCTGATTTTCTACGATGCGTTGGCATTCACCAAAGACGTGTTTTTCGCGGCCAGCCATGACTTCATTTGCCCGTGTAAAAGATGGGTTGGTGTGCGCCACTTCATCTTGAGGGAAAAAGTAATATTTCAAGTAGGTATTTGGCAAAGTGGATGGATCAACTTCGTACACTTCTTTTGCTTTGGCAAAGGTGTGCATCCAGCTGGCATCAGCATGTTGGCTCGCTTCGATTTCTTCTGGCAATGAATAGCCGTATTTTGCCACATGTGCCTGGATCTGCGGCAGCAAATCATTGCCAGCTTTGTCTCGTATATCTGTCCACCAGCCAAAGTGATTCAAGCCATAATAGCGAACCACCAACTCTTTGCGAGAAGCTAAACCGATCGCTTGCGCCATCCGTTCTTCGATTCCCACTGGCATATCACAAATATTAATGATCTTGGCATCAGGGCGCAATTTACGAGTCGCTTCTGCGACGATCGCTGCAGGATTGGAATAATTCAACATCCATGCATCAGGGGAATATTTTTCCATGTAATCGACTAACTCCAAGACACCGCCGATAGAACGCATCCCATAAGCGATCCCGCCAGGACCACAAGTTTCTTGGCCGACCACACCATATTTCAAAGGGATTTTTTCATCCTTTTCGCGCATCGCATACAAGCCAACTCGGATATGCGCCATCACAAAATCGACATCCTGAAATGCGGTTTCGGGATCAGTGGTTGCTAAAAAGCTGATTTCTGGTGCGCGTTCTTTCAATAAAATCTCGCAAGCTTGTGCAACTTTTTCTTGTCGTTCTTCCAAATTGTCGTAAAACTTGATTTGGCGAATCGGGAAACGATCCAAGTGTTCCAAAAGCATCAAGACGATTCCTGGGGTAAAGGTACTGCCGCCTCCGGCGATCACGATTGAAAATTTTTTCATTTTTGTTTCCTCCTTAGTCTGATACAGCTAATAATTTTTCGAATTGTTCTCTCACTTGTGGCACATCCAGGCCAACGATCACTTGGAAGGCGTTGCCGTTGCGAACAACACCATGGGCACCAGCGCCTTTAAAGATGTCATCTGGCAGCACTTGGTCTTGATCTTTAACGGTGATTCTTAGGCGAGTGGCACAATTAGTGACTTTATCGATATTATCGCGACCGCCAAACCCTTCTAAGTAGACTGCGGCTTGTTCGGTGTAGCGATTGGCACCAGCAATCACTGGCGTACCAGTGTTGGCTTGTTTTTCTTTGTAATCTTTTTTGGTGTACAGTTTGACTTCGCTATTGTTTTCTTCCCGTCCTGGTGTGGCTAACTTAAATTTGAGGATCAAGAAGCGGAAAACAAGGAAATAAAGGGCAGTAAAGGCTAACCCGATCACCAGCTGCGTGAAGATCATACTGCGATGATTTTGAAATAGCGGAATCCAGACCTTCGCCAACAGATCAATCAAGCCGCCCCCCATATCACCAACGACCCCGAAGGCAAACATCGTTGCCGCCATGGTCGCTGCTAAAACAGCGTGCACCGCAAAGAGGGGTGGTGAGATAAAGAGGAAGGTGAATTCCAATGGCTCAGTGATACCAGCTAAAACGGCAGTTAAAGTGGCAGGGATCAAAATCGCTAAGACCTTCTTTTTGTTCTCAGGCTTGGCTGTGAAATAAAAAGCAGCAGCGATCCCTGGTGCAGCAAAGATCTTAGAATTGCCATGTAAAGCAAAGCCCCCTTCAGGGAAAAGCTCTTTCAATGGTCTGGTGGATTGGGCAAATTCTTGTAAATGTGCCATCCAGTATTTGGAGATTCCTTCTTCGACGACAGCGGGACCAAAAACAAAGGGGGTATACACGAAATGATGGAGACCTGTGGGAATCAATATTCGCTCTAAGAAAGTATAGAGCCAGACCCCAAAGACCCCAGCACTTGCTAGAAACCCTTGCATGGACCCAATGCCAGCTTGGACTTTCGGCCAAATCAATGCGATCAAAAAAGCAACTGGCAGCATTAAAAAGAAACCGAGGATCACGACAAAGGAAGAGCCTTGGAAGATTCCGAGAAAATCAGGCAGCTTCGTATCGAAAAACTTGTTGTGAAGATAGACGACGATTGCCGAAATAAAAATTGCTCCGATAATACCAGTATCTAATGTTTTGATGCCAGCGATCATTTTCAAGCCACTCTCACCGCCGGGATCAGCTGCAAAGTTGACACCGAAGAAGTTACCAAAGTACTCGATCATGCCAGAAATAAAATAATTACAAGTAATATAGACGACAAAGGCTTCCATTGCCGCTCGCGCATTGGCTTTTTTTGCGAGACCGATCGGTAATCCAATGACAAATAATAATTCCATTTGGTTGAAGACTGTCCACGCACCGTTTTCAATGATCGTCCAAATGTTGTACCAAGTAGAGCCTTCAGTGGCGATGCTCCCCACAAGCATCGGATTTTTAAAAATAATACACAGCGCGACCATGATCCCTGAAAAGGAAAACAAGAGGACCGGGGTAAACATCGCACCGCCAAACCGCTGAACTTTTTCCATCATAATTTCTTAACATCTCCTTTCAATTTTTACTACAACCTCAGTATAGAAAAGAAAGATAGCGGTTACAATAAAGCGAGGCAGCATAGGAACGTAGAAGCAAACAAAGAGAAGAAGTGGCAACTGCGGGGAAATTTCCCAAAAAAAAACAAACCTGTGAAACACAGGTTTGTTTGCTACGTACGTGTATTTAAATTTCGACGTTGCCATAACGATTGGCAAGGGCGGTGCGGATCAAGCGCTCTGCCAAATGCTCATTTCTTGCAAGGAGCGGTCCGTGGAAGTAAGAGCCGAACACATTGCGGTAAACCACGCCTTCGGTTTGGTCTTCGCCATTGTTTCCTTGTCCTTGGATGACTTTCCCCAATGGTTTTTCCCCTTTACCTAAGAAAGTACGGCCATTATGGTTTTCAAAGCCATAATAGGTCTCATCGAATTCTTCATTGTGGATCACGATGTCACCGATGAACCGATTGTTTTCTTGGCTTAAGGTGTAATGATCCAAGGCACCTATCCCATTGATTTTCTCGCCGTTGGCACCGATGTAGTAATGACCCAGCAATTGATAGCCGCCGCAGATCGCCAGCATGACGCCATCATTTTCGATATAGCTGGTCAGGGCTTCTTTTTTTGATTGGATATCTTGTGAAACGATCACTTGTTCAAAATCTTGTCCGCCACCGAAGAAGACGAGATCATATTTTTCAGGATCGAAGGGCTCGTGAATGCTGACGACTTCTGCGTTGAAGGTCACGCCTAGTTTTTCGGCCACGTAGCGCAGCATCAAGAGATTGCCGTTGTCGCCATAAGTATTCAAAAGATTTCCATACAAGTGGGCAACATTCAGTTGATACTTAGTCACGACTCATTCCTCCTTTGATATAGCCTTTTTCCGCAAGCTTTTTGCGTAGCTGCAAGACTGCAGTGTAAGTCGCTAAAATATAGACTTTTTCTGTTGGTAAGTCTGCGATTTGCTTGATAACGTCATCAAGTTCAGGGGTTTCAATGATTTTTTCTTCAGGGATCCCCGCAACTTTTAGCCGCAACGCCATATCTTTGTGACGATCACCACCAGCGATCACTTGAGGAATCCCCATATCGGCAAACGCTTCATGGTCGCCATCCCAAATCCAGCTGACGTCGATCCCATCTGCGTAGTTGGCATTCAACAAGCTGACTAGCGAGAAAGGATAGGGCGACAGGCCGATCATATCGATGACTTGGTTCAAACCAACAGGGTTTTTAACTAAGACTAACGTACATTCTTTGTCCCCAATGCGGATCACTTCTTGACGACCAAAGACTTTTTCGTCATAGGCCAAACCAGATTTGATTTTTACAGGTGCTACGCCATAATATTCCGCAACCGCAGTTGCCGCCAGCGCATTGTAGACATTGTACATCCCACCAACTTCGATGCGATAGTCGTTGCCATCGATCACAAAGTCAGCAGAGGTGTTGTCCATTGCGGTCATTTCCGTCAGTTTATAATCCAATTCTGGTCGATGGAAGCCGCAATTTGGGCAGTAGTATTTTCCAAGATTGGCATAGGTGATCATTTTATAGTGTAAAATGTGATGACACTCAGGACACAACACGCCATCCGTATTGTAATGGGCCATCTGCTCTTCATCTGGCAAATGATCAAATCCATAGTATTTCCGCGGATTGACAGTTGCTACCGAATTGAACAGTGGCGAATCCCCATTGCAGAGGATCGTAGCTTCTGGTGAGTTTGCGGCACCTTCAACGATCATTTTATAGGTCGTATAGATCTCGCCATAACGGTCCATTTGATCGCGGAAAATATTAGTGAAAACGAACAATTCCGGTTTGATGTACTTCGTTACTTTGCTGAGACTGGCTTCATCGATTTCTAAAACCGCAAATTTTTTACCTTTTTTAGGGCGTGCCGATAGAAAGGTTGAAACGATCCCTTGGACCATATTGGCGCCGGTGGGGTTCGTCAATACTTCATCAAATTCTTGGCGCAAAATATTGACAGTTAAGGCAGTCGTCAATGTTTTGCCGTTGGTGCCTGTGATCACGACGACTTGGTAATCTTTCGCCAAATGATCTAATATATGTGGATCAACTTTTAATGCTAATTTACCAGGCAGGCTTGAGCCGCCTTTGAAAAAGTTCTTTAATACCCATTGAGAGGTCTTACCGACTGAAACAGCCAGATGACTTCGTATTCCCATAATGTAACCCTCCATTAGAGCGAATGCTTTCATTGTGCAAATTCAATTTATCATACCATATACCAAGAAAAAGGTTAAATTGCTTTTGCGATTCTTTAAATTTCTGCAAAGACCATTCTGATAAATGGCTCTTTTACTTGCGATGATCAAAGGCTTGAAAAGCAAAACAGCAAACCTTCTGCCAGGTTTGCTGCTGCTTTAACCGATAATGATTTTTTCCGTTGGGTACTCGTAGCCTAAGTCACGTGTTTCTTTTGGTACGAATAACATCAAGGTGTACAGCATACCGACACGGCCGATAAACATCAAAAGAGCAATCACGAGTTTGCCGATGGTTGATAAATCGCCCGTGATTCCTAAAGAAAGCCCTGTGGTTCCAAATGCCGAGGAAACTTCAACAATGATGGCGATCAAAGGGATATCCTCGATGGCGGTCAAGAATAAGACACAAAAGAAGCACATGCCCATCGAAAGCATGAAGACCACCACTGATTTGCGGACGTCATCTTGATCGATCCGGCGACCGAAGATATTGATATTGTCCTCACTTTTCAAGAAGGCATAGAGGTACAGCCCAATGATGGCAATGGTCGTCGTCCGAATCCCCCCACCAACAGAGCTGGGACTACAACCAATAAACATCAGCAAGGAGAAAACGATCAACGTCGTGGTTTGGAAGTTGCCTAAGTCATGGATCTGTAGGCCAGCATTCCGCGTTGTCATGGAATAAAACATGCTGTTCATCCACATACCGCTAAAGCTGTAATCTTTGAACAAATAATCTTTCTCAAGGAAAAAGATCGCTAATGTACCGCCGACAAAGAGGATCACGAAAGCCAAAACAGCAATTTTTGTGAATAATGAAAAGCGAAACGGCAAGCGGCGGCGTTGTTTTTTCATTTTAAAAAGGACCCATTCCCGAAAGTCCATAATTACTGGAAATCCGATCCCCCCGATAAAAATCAAAATCATGATACACGTCAGGAAGAAATAATCATGAGAAAACGGCAAGATGGAATTGCCCGTCACATCAAACCCTGAGTTGGTCACAGCAGAGATCGCTTGATAAAATCCATAAAAGATCGCATCTCGCCAATTGTCATAATAGCCGTAAAGATGAAAATAAACAGCAAAGATCGTGCCTGCTACCACCTGACAAAGCAAGATGATTGTAAACGTCGTTCGAATCATCCGAACGATCCCACTAAGCTTTGGCTGATTCATATCCGTCATGATCAACTGGCGCTGCTTTAAACTGATTTTGCGCCGTGAGACGATCGCAAAAAAGGTCGAAATCATCATGATCCCTAAACCGCCGACTTGAAAGAGGACTTCCAATAAGATGACCCCGTGGTCGTTAAACACGTCATTGATCGGAAAAGTAGTCAGCCCAGTGACACTGACCGTGCTGACCGCCATAAAGAACAGATCGATAAACGCGACATGAGAGCCGGGTTCTCGAAAGAAGGGGAGTGAAAAAAGCCCCAAAGAGACCACCGTCATCACGATATAATAAAAAACAATCACTTGGATTGAAGACACATTCTGGGAAATAAACGTCTTGCTCCTGCGCTGCGTCAAGCGGGCAAAGCGGGTAAAGTTCATTACAAAAATCCCCTCACTAAATAAACTATCCCCAGTATACCAAAGAACCAAGTAGATTTGAAAGAAAGCAGGATAGAATTCATGAGCAGCAGAAATTGTGCAAGGAAAAGCTTTTGGAAAGGGCCGTTGGGTTAGAGGACACGATCAGGCTGTGGTTCTTGCGGCAGCTTGATTGCTTAAGAAACTTAAAAACTCGAAGCACATCAGTAAGGATTTCACGATTTCAGAAGAAAACGCTGGCAATTTATGAGAAGATAAAAGAAGAAAAAGATAGCAGCGACGATCCGCACGGAACAATAGCGAGAAAGCGGACAAAAAAGCGCATCAAATTTTTTGAAAATCGAGACGGAAATGGGGAGTATCATGAAAGACGTAAAAATTATTTTTTTCGATGTTGATGGCACACTGATCGATATGAGCAAAAAGCAAATCTCTGAAAGAATGTTAGCCACATTAAAAGCCTTGAAGAAGCAAGGGATCCTGTTGTGCATTGCGACTGGCAGAAGTCCCATCGCGTTGCCGCAATTTGAAGGCGTGACCTTCGATGCGTTTTTGACCTTTAACGGATCGTATTGTTTTAATCAAGCCGAGGGGATCCACCAAAACCCCATTCCTAAAAAAGATGTTCAGCAAATCATTGAAAATGCCACGGCCCTCAAGCGTCCAGTAGCGATCGCAACGAAGGATCGAACGGTTGCCAATGGCAAAGATGCTGACTTAGTTGAGTATTTTTCCTTTGCCCACCAAGAAGTGATCGTAGCAGAAGATTTTGATGAGGTGATCCAGCAGCAAGACATTTTCCAAGTGATGCTTGGCTCAGGGAAAGAAGACTACGCCAAAGTGATGGCAAATACCACGGAGGCGAAAATCACCGCCTGGTGGGATCGCGCAGTCGATATTATTCCAGCCAGCAGCGGAAAAGGAAGCGGCATTGCCAAAATGCTGGCTTACTATGGCTTGGATAAATCTGAAGCCATTGCCTTTGGGGATGGCAACAATGACATTGAGATGCTGGAGGCAGTCGGCTGGGGTCTCGCAATGAATAATGCTTCGGACGAGTTAAAAGCAATCGCCGATGAAGTGATCGGTCACGTAGCCGAGGAAGGCATTTATCATTACTGTTTAGAAAACGGGTTGCTGGGTGAAGTCGTGCAGTGATGGGCAATGCGCCAGTTGCTGTCGCCCGCTAAGAATATGGGCAGCCAGGATCGCTACTGCGTGTCTGTTTGATCAAATAAAAAAACTGTTTCCGAAATGTATTAGGGAAACAGTTTTTTTGATATAAAGCTGTTTAGCAATGTGTACGGTTTACAGCGCCTCCACCGCTTCGATCGCCTGATAGACTTTTTCGGGTGTGATCGCAGGATCGATCAAAATAAAGGTTTCTTCTTCTTTGACAGCATAGGTCAGAACCGAGGCGAAGTAATCCCGATCAAGGCGTGTCACGTGGAGATCCTTCAGCTTCATTGGCAAGTGCAAAGCTTCGTAAAATGGCCGTAATTCTTCAATCACATCAAAATCATTGGTATAGGCAAGCTGGACCCAAATGCAGTAGGCGACTTTGTTGCCGTGCAAGACGGTATGGGTCTCACTCAAATAAGACAAGCCGTCATGCAGCGCATGCGCACCAGATGTGCGGCCAAATTCGACTGCAAAACCACCAACTTCGCCTGCCAAAGCAATGATCGCATCGGTGATACGGGCGAAGGCGGGGGTCAGCTGCCCGACTTCTAGGTCTTTGACAGCTTGGATCGCATCGGCAATCAACAAGTTTTTGATCAAAAGAGCGCTTTGGAAACCTAGCCGTACTAAGGCAGTCTTGTCGTCTTCTGCCATGTTGCGGACGATGGCTTCCATTTCATAATATTTGGCTAACGTATCAGCGATCCCAGCGATAAAGTAATCAACGGGTGTGGCTAGTAAAAAACGGGTGTCGACGATCGTCATGTAGGCACCTTTTTTGGCATAGTCGATTTTACAAATCGTATGATCAGGGTAATAGGCGACGATCACCGGGGTGAAGGGTGCACAGTTGGAAACCAATGTAGGGATCACGATCAATTCTGCGCCAAGGGTTTGGGCGGTGATTTTTGCTGTATCAGCGACCTTGCCGCCGCCGATTGCCACCACGGCATCCGCTTGCTGGATCGCTTCAGCTAAGGCTTGCGCATTTTCATAACTCGATGATCCATCGTAGCGGTAGATCGGGTAGTCAAATGAATGGGGGTAATAGGCTGAAAACACATCGAATGACTGCTCCCCAGTGATCACAGCAACTTCTTGGAACTCACTTAAATACTCTGGCAAATCAGATAAGACCCCATCGCCAGTAATATATCGATTAGGACCTGGACGGACTTCATTGGCTAACATCAAACAAACACTCCTTTATAATCGTCAGAATTTTCTAATCAGTGTATCGCGAAAATGCCCTGACTGTCAATTTCCTTTTGGCAAAAGAAACAGAAAACAGCCGATCTGCCTTGGGAGCAAATCGGCTGTTAATGATGAATCGGGAGGCATGCTCCAAAAATGTTAGGCCCAGTTTTGGCGAATAAAGCCAGCTCGACCGGAACCTTCGCTATAAGCATTGTAATGGGCTGCATTTTTCTTGTAAAAATCTTGATGGTAGTCTTCTGCAGGATAAAAAGGTTCTGCTGGTTCGATCTTCGTTACGATCGGACGGTCAAAGCGGCCGCTAGCTTGCAACTGCGCCTTTGATTTTTCCGCAATCGCTTTTTGTTCTTCACTATTGTAAAAAATTACTGGACGATAGGAATCACCACGGTCGGCAAACTGACCAAACGCATCCGTGGGGTCTGTCTGCTGCCAATAGATGGCAACCAATTCTTCATAAGAGATGACCTCAGGATCAAAGGTGATCTCAACTGCTTCGGTGTGACCGGTGGTTCCTGTCGTTACTTGTTGGTAGGTTGGGTTAGGCACATGGCCGCCAGTAAAGCCAGAAACCACTTTGAGGATGCCTGGCTGCGAGTCAAAAGGTTTCACCATGCACCAAAAACAACCGCCAGCAAAAATTGCCGTATCTTTCATAGGTATTCCTCCTTTGCTTCTATGGTATGCTTCTAGTAGAGAAAAACAAGAGATATGCTTGTAAGAAGGAAAAAAACAGAAAATGAGTTCTTTACGAGAAAACAAAATGAGAAAGAGAGGCACAACCAATGTTAGATAAATCAATTCCATATGCAGAAATCTGGATGAAACGAGCGTACAAAAGCACACCGATCCAGCCTGTTCAATCCGATAACTATTCATTACGCAGCTACCAAATAGGAGACGAAAGGCACTGGGCACGGATTGAAACATCCGTCGGAGAGTTTGACAATGAGGCCGAGGCATTGGCGTATTTTGAAAAGGAATTTATGCCCGAGCAAGCACAGCTAGGACAACGAATGTTTTTTGCCCTTGATCAATCAGGTACACCGGTCGGTACGGCTACCGCTTGGAAAAAAGCCAAGCAAGACGGCACACCGGTTCCACTAGTCCATTGGGTAGCAGTAATGCCGCAAGCTCAACGTCAAGGGATCGCTCGCGGCTTGGTCACGCAAGTCGTTTCTGTCTTGGAGGCAGCCAACGAACCGATGTATCTTCATACGCAAACCTGGAGCCACGCAGCAATCACGCTGTATCAGCAGCTTGGTTTTGTGATCATTGCAACGGATATCAATGGGAATGAAAATCCAGAATATCCGCTGGCTAGTCAAGTATTGGCAGAAGTTGCTCAAAAAGCCAGAAACTAGTAAGAGATGGCGGCGGCAAAAAATCCGTTAATTTTTCGTAAAACTCTTGCGTAAAAGGCGGCAGGTGTCGAATTTAAGTCTGTAAAAATTCTCCTTTTTCAAGTATAATACCAAAGGAGTATGAGGAAGGATGGGCGAGATGGCACAGCTTTTTTTTAAATATGGCGCAATGAATAGTGGGAAAACGATCGAGATACTGAAAGTTGCTCACAACTATGAAGAACAAGACAAACCAGTCGTGATCATGACAAGTGGATTGGACACGAGAAGCGGTGTGGGAAATGTTTCAAGCCGCATCGGCTTAGAACGAGACGCGATCCCGATTTTTGATGAAACGGATCTGTTCCATTTGATCAAAGACCTCGGTTACAAACCTTATTGTATTTTGATCGACGAAGCACAGTTCCTAAAGAAGCATCACGTGCTGGCTTTCACCAAAATCGTGGACGAGTTAGGTATCCCTGTGATGGCCTTTGGTTTGAAAAATGATTTCCGCAATGAATTATTTGAAGGCTCAAAATACTTGTTGCTTTACGCAGATAAAATCGAAGAGATGAAAACCATCTGCTGGTTCTGTCATAAAAAAGCAACCATGAACTTGCACTATATCGACGGAAAACCCGTTTACGAGGGCGACCAAGTACAAATCGGCGGTAACGAAGCGTATTATCCTGTTTGCCGCAAACATTACTTTCACCCGGGAATGAAAAAAGAAGGAGAATAATCAATGTACGATCAGTTACAAGCAATCGAAGACCGTTACGAAGAATTAGGCGAATTACTTAGTGATCCAGCCGTGATCTCTGACACCAAACGCTTCATGCAGCTTTCAAAAGAAGAAGCCAATACACGGGAAACGGTGGAAGTCTACCGTCGTTACAAAGAAGTCGTTGAGGGAATCAAGGATACCGAAGAAATGCTTGGGGAAAACCTTGATGCGGAAATGGCAGAGATGGCCAAAGAAGAACTCTCTGACTTGAAAAAAGAAAAAGATGTTTTAGAAGAACGCATCAAAATCTTGTTATTGCCAAAAGATCCGAATGATGACAAAAACATCATCATGGAGATCCGTGGTGCAGCAGGCGGCGATGAAGCAGCCTTATTTGCTGGCGATCTTTTCAATATGTATCAAAAATATGCGGAAAACCAAGGCTGGAAAGTCGAAGTCATGGATGCCAACGTCACTGGGATCGGCGGCTACAAAGAAGTCATCATGATGATCACCGGCGACAACGTCTTTTCAAAATTGAAATATGAGAGCGGCGCCCACCGAGTGCAGCGGGTACCATCTACCGAATCACAAGGCCGAATCCATACGTCTACGGCAACGGTCGTGGTTATGCCCGAAGCTGAAGAAGTCGAAATCGATATCGCAGACAAAGATATTCGGACCGATATTTACCATGCCTCTGGTGCTGGTGGTCAGCACGTCAACAAAACAGCTTCTGCTGTTCGTCTGACGCACTTGCCAACAGGGATCGCTGTTGCGATGCAAGATGAGCGTTCACAGCTGAAAAACCGTGAGAAAGCGATGAAAGTCTTGCGGGCACGGGTCTATGACCAAATGCAGCAAGAAGCACAAAGTGAATACGACGCAAACCGTAAATCAGCAGTGGGTACCGGCGATCGTTCTGAACGGATTCGCACCTATAACTTCCCGCAAAACCGCGTAACAGATCACCGTATCGGGTTGACTATTCAAAAATTGGATCAAATTTTAGCTGGAAAACTCGATGAAATTGTTGATGCACTGATCGTTTACGATCAAACATCAAAATTAGATGAGATGCAAAATGGCTAAAACCTATCGAGAAGTCCTTTCACGGGCTTCTTCTTTTTTAGAAACGAAAGGGCTGGACGGGTATGCGATCCAATACCTGTTTTTACAGCGAAAAAACTGGCAGCAACTCGATTGGCTGCTGCAGATGGACCAACCCATCTTAAGGGAAGATGAGGCACAGATCGCAGCAGATCTTGAGCAGCTGCTGCAGCATGAACCACCGCAATATTTATTAGGGTATGAAGAATTTTATGGGCATCGCTTAAAAGTGACCCCTGCAACCTTGATCCCGCGTCCAGAAACCGAAGAGCTGGTGGAAAAGTGTTTGGCAAAATTACCAGCAGATCAGCCGCTGCGAGTCGTAGACATCGGCACAGGTACTGGAGCGATCGCCATTGCCTTAAAATTGGCACGTCCGCAGTGGGCCGTAAGTGCCGTGGATCTTTCAGCAGAGGCATTAGCCGTTGCTAAAGAAAATGCGGCAGCCTTAGACGCAGAGATCCGCTTTTTCCAAGGAGATACCTTAGAACCCGTGGCAGATCAGCAATGGGATCTGATCGTTTCCAACCCGCCGTATATCAGCGCTGAAGAGTGGCCGCTGATGGATATCAGCGTAAGAGAAAAAGAGCCTAAAATGGCGCTTTTTGCTCAAGAACAAGGATTGGCGATCTATAAGCAATTGGCACAGCAAGCACCGAATTGTTTGGCGCCTAACGGGCAAATGGCGCTAGAAATCGGCTTTCAGCAAGGGTTAGCTGTTCAACAGCTTTTTGCAGCCGCTTTTCCCAACAAAGAAGTCACCGTAGTAAAAGATCTTGCGGGTCAAGACCGGATGGTGTTCGTCAGTCATCCACAAGATGTGGATAAATAAATTTTTTTTGCTACAGAAAAATTGCAAAAACCTTATGAAATGAACGACTTCTAAATAAACCGAGTTATAAACAGGGTTATCCACACTTGACAAACGACTTTTCCACAAAATGTGGAAAAGAAACGAGAAAATGTTGATAAGTGTGGAAACTTCTCAAAAAAGGATGTGGATAAATTGTGGAAACAAAAATTTTTGATCAAACACAGTTGAACGAAGCAGCAGCTATTTTAGCTGAGGGGGGATTGGTGGCGTTCCCGACGGAAACCGTCTATGGACTAGGGGCTAGCGCGCTTTTGCCCACGGCTGTTGCGCAAGTATATCAAGTCAAAGGGCGACCTAGTGACAACCCTTTGATCGTTCATATTGCCGAGCCAGAGCAGTTGGAACCGTTTGTGGATAACAAGCATCCTTTTGCTGATAAATTGATGGAAACTTTCTGGCCTGGGCCCTTAACCTTGATCTTTTCGATCAAAAAAGACAGTTTACCTAGCATTGTTACTGGCGGCTTATCCACAGCGGCTTTTCGGATGCCAAACAACACCAAGACGTTAGCGTTGATCAAGCAAGCCCAACAGCCATTGGTTGGTCCTAGCGCGAATACATCTGGTAAACCAAGCCCAACATCAGCTGCGCATGTTCAGCATGATCTGGCAGGCAAAATCGCTGGCATCTTGGATGATGGGGTGACGCAGATCGGTGTCGAATCAACGGTCTTAGATTTGAGTGACCCAACGGCGCCGCCGATCATCTTACGTCCTGGTGCGATCTCTAAAGAACAGCTTGAAGCAGTTTTACAAACAAAAGTCCTCGTCGATCAGCACCTAGTAACAGAAAGTGAAGCACCCAAAGCGCCGGGCATGAAATACAAGCACTATGCACCGAATACCAACGTCATGATGGTCAATGACCAAGATTGGCCGGCAGCCATGGCTTGGGCAAAAGAACAGCAGTTTAAGATAGGGGTTTTAGCTGGACCAACGATCGCCGAGCAAGTCCGCTTTGAAGCTGCAGCCATCTATTTATTTTTTGATGACAGTGTGGAAGCCGCGACAAAAGGGCTGTTTGCTGGTTTACGGGCGTTAGATGAATCGATTGCTGAGTTAGATGTCTTATTTGCACCCACGTTTCCAGAAAGCGGCTTAGGGGCTGCTTATATGAATCGGTTGAAAAAAGCTGCAAATCAAAGTTTCTTTCAAGAAAATTAGCAAAAAACCAGAATTCATTATAGGTAGCTTATGAAGAAATGTGATACAATGCTACCATTAAGGTAAAGGGGTGTTGTAAGCATGGATTATCAAACGTTTGATCCCGAATTGTGGCAAGCGATCGAAAAAGAAACGAATCGTCAACAAAACAATTTGGAATTGATTGCGTCTGAAAATATCGTTTCAGAAGGTGTAATGGCTGCGCAAGGTAGTATTTTGACAAATAAATACGCTGAGGGTTATCCAGGTCGTCGTTACTATGGCGGTTGTGAATTTGTTGATGTGGTAGAAAACTTAGCAATTGAACGGGCGAAAAGTATTTTCGGTGCGGCATATGCCAATGTTCAACCGCATTCTGGTTCTCAAGCCAACACAGCAGCTTATTTAGCGTTGATCGAAACAGGCGATACAGTATTAGGGATGGATCTTTCCGCAGGCGGTCATTTGACTCATGGCTCACCAGTGAATTTCAGCGGCAAGACCTATAATTTTGTTAGTTATGGTGTTGATCCTGCAACAGAAGTCATCGACTACAATGTCGTTCGTATTTTGGCGCGTAAGCATCAACCGAAACTGATCGTTGCTGGTGCCAGTGCTTACTCACGTACGATCGATTTTGCGAAGTTCCGTGAAATCGCTGATGAAGTTGGCGCAAAATTGATGGTGGATATGGCGCATATCGCTGGTTTAGTAGCGGCTGGTCTTCATCCAAACCCAGTTCTTTATGCGGACATCACGACTTCTACGACCCATAAAACATTACGCGGCCCTCGAGGCGGCTTGATTTTAACAAATGATGAAGACTTAGCGAAAAAAATCAATAGTGCCGTTTTCCCTGGTATCCAAGGCGGCCCATTAGAGCACGTGATCGCAGCGAAAGCTGTTGCTTTTAAAGAAGCACAAGATGAGTCGTTCAAAGAGTACTCTGAGCAAGTCATCCGCAATGCACAAGCAATGGCGAAAGTCTTCAACCAAGCACCACAAGCCCGCTTGGTCTCTGGTGCAACAGACAATCACCTATTATTGATCGATGTGCGCGGCTTTGATTTGAACGGCAAAGAAGCAGAAGCTTTGCTGGATCAAGTCAATATCACCGTCAATAAAAACTCGATTCCTTTCGAATCATTAAGTCCTTTCAAAACGAGTGGAATTCGCGTGGGGACACCAGCGATCACTAGTCGCGGCTTTAAAGAAGAAGATTGTGTCGAAGTGGCGAAATTGATCGTCAAAGTTTTAGAAAAACCAAATGATGAAGCCGTTTTGGCAGAAGTCACGGCGCAAGTCAAAGAATTGACGGACAACTATCCACTTTATAAAAATAAATAAAAGGGGACTGTGACAGAAGTTAAGGTCAGACAAGACGTCTCACGCGTTTTTCCTGCGCTACAGCTCTTTGATCACCGAAAGTGAAAAAGGGGCTAGAATGAACGCAGAGGCGCTTTTCATGCCGTCTTGTCTCCTTCCTTCTAACACAATCCTTTTTTTGAGGAAAAGCAGTATTGCCTGTGGCAGATGGTTGTAACAAGAGCCGATTTGCTTTAAAATAAGAGAAAAACCAAAGGAGATTTTTTTAAATGGGTAAATTTCAAGTAATCGATCACCCGCTGATCCAACACAAATTAACAATGATCCGCGACAAGAACTGTGGAACAAAGGTTTTCCGTGAAGTTGTTAATGAAATCGCAATGTTGATGGCGTATGAAGTGTCTCGCGACATGCCGCTTGAAGATCTAGTGATTGAAACACCAATTGAAGAATCAACACAAAAAACACTATCTGGTAAAAAGGTAGCGATCATTCCGATCCTGCGTGCAGGTCTAGGCATGGTTGATGGTATCCTTGAATTGATCCCAGCCGCAAAAGTTGGCCATATCGGGATGTACCGTGATGAAGAAACGCTAGAACCACACGAATACTTCGTAAAATTACCTGAAGACATCGATGAACGTCAATTATTTATCGTTGACCCAATGTTAGCTACGGGCGGTTCAGCGATCATGGCGATCGATGCACTGAAAAAACGCGGCGCTTCAAACATGAAATTCGTCTGCTTAGTTGCTGCACCAGAAGGCGTGAAAGCATTGCAAGATGCCCATCCAGATGTTGACATCTATACTGCAAATCTTGATGAACGCCTAAATGAACACGGCTATATCGTTCCTGGTTTGGGCGATGCTGGTGACCGTCTATTCGGTACAAAATAAATCAATACAAATAAGACAAAGGCAACTGAAGTTTTGCCTCGCCAATGATGCCTTGGAAGAAGATCGACAGCCAAAACGGTTCGATCTTCTTCCATGGCTTTTTTGTGCTTTTTAAAAAATCAGACCATGAAAAAAGGAGAAAATCAACTGATTTTCTCCTTGCATTAAACGGGTTATAGTTTGGTTAATTGTTTGTAATTGATGATCAATACACCATTACTTTGCGAAACTAATTTCTGGTTTTCTGGGGTTTCGTTCAGCTCGACCACCGCAGAGTTTTTCAACTGCTTTGTGATGGTACCAGTTTGTTTCTTCCCATGGAACGTGAACATGACAGGAGTAGCGACCTCAAACGTTGAACCTTCTTGTGACGGGACAATTGTTGTTTCGAATTTACCAAATGTTGCCATGTAAAAACCTCCTTGATACTTCTATTATATCACAATTTTCGGAAAATTTCAGTAAGTAGATTTTTTTCAGCAGACCTCTTTACAAAACAACCGTTTTTGCATATAATTTTCTTTGTGCCATACAACGCCAGCTTAGCTCAGTTGGTAGAGCAACGCACTCGTAACGCGTAGGTCACAGGTTCGAATCCTGCAGCTGGCATAAGAAATGAAAAACCATGAATCTTCTTTTAGAGGATTCATGGTTTTTCTTTTGCATGCGATAAGTAATCTCAATTTTTCCTGGTTTACCCGGTAACTGTTTTTATTCGCCCATTAGCATTACATGGCATGTCCTATTTCGCACACGATTTTGATCGAAATCAACAAAATAGATATAGCCTACTGAACCGATCTCTAGCTTGCCGTTACTTAAAATAAAGCTTTCGCTTGCACCGAAAAAACTCGAGCGAATATGTGCATCGCCGTTTAAAATCGTTGCTGGATCTGTTGGGTAGTTTGGATCGTCCAGACTCATCAAAAATTCTAAATGCTTTGGTCCAGGATAACGGTAATCGGTATTTTCTGATAACTCACGAGGAATAATCTTATCGAGAATTCGGTTTAAATCAACTTGAAGAAATTCATCTCCGTTAAAGTCTGTATCATGCATGTATTCTTCAAAGATAACCGAACAGGTCGTATGAGGAGACTGTACGAGACAGATTCCATTTGAAATTCCACTTTTTTCAACCATCGTTTTCACTTCTTCTGTGATGTTGTGGTAAGATACTCGATTCCCGTTAGAAGTTAACGTCAATTGCTCTTTTAAAAATTTCACAGTGTTAATCCTCCTTTTTATACTTCACCGCTTGTTTGATCATTTCTGTAAGGGTTTGAACTGGATCTTCTGCTTGCACAATGCCGCTTGTCCCACCAGTGCCATCAGCCCCTGACGACAAAGCTTTTTCAACATCGACAGCACTAGATATACCAGCTGCCTGCAGAATTAGGATTTCTGGATCAATTTCACGAACAACACGATTTGTTTCCGTCATGTATTGAAGATCACTGGTTTGTCCTGTTCCAATTAGTTCTGTTGGCTCGCAAACCATCACATCGGGTTTTAGGGAAGCTGCGGATCTTGCTTCAGTCAATGAATTCGCACAAACAATTGTTAAAATTCCCAATTCATTTGAGCGTTGCATCGCTTTCGTCAGTTCTTGCAATGTCATGGGGTGTTCAGCATGGTTTAAAAAGGTAGCTTCAGCACCGGCTTCTGCCACTGCTTCGGGTAAAACATAACCCATTCCTCGACCGATTTCGATTCCGTCTAAATGTTGAACAGTGATGAATAAATATGTTGTTGCTTGTTTAATTAGAGAAACGTCTGCTTGCTGCACAGTAAATAGAATGTCGATGTCATATAAAGACGACAACTCATCAGCAGCTTTTGCCAATGCCAATGCTTGTTTTCCATAAAGATAGGCTTTGGGATTGACGACAAAGAACGGCGTTCTTAAAGTTCTTTTTTTCATTAGCTTTCTCCTTCACGATAAGATTTGGTATGAAAGACTTTAAAATAGTGCTCGAGTGTCTTGGACATTCCATTGCTTGCTGAGTGAAGTAGATCGAAATAGTCATTTGGTTGATTTTTGTGAATTTCATTCATAGCAGCAGTGACGAAGTCCGTAAAAATATTTATTTTACGGATACCTTCTAAGGCACATTTTTCAAGGTTTTCATCGCCAGAAGAGGATCCGCCATGCAGAACAAGAGGAACATTGACGGCATGGTGTATTTCATTTAAAACGTCAAAATTTATTTTGGGTATCCCTTGATAATGTCCGTGAGAGGTGCCAATAGAAACTGCCAACGAATCAACACCGGTTAATTTGGCAAATGCAACAGCCTCAGAAGGTTCTGTGTAAATAGATTGACTATTTAGGGCTGATTCCAGACTGTTTTCCGACCCAACGTGCCCGATTTCCGCTTCAACAACGACACCATTTTTATGAGCGTAATCGGCGATCTCCTTTGACCGACGGACATTTTCTTCGAATGACTCCTCAGAAGCGTCGATCATTACGGAAGTAAAACCTAAATGAATGGCTCTTTTGATGACCTCTTCATCGGTACCGTGATCTAGGTGCAGAGCGATAGGTGTAGTGCTTTTTTTTGCTAAAAATTTTCCAATCATGGCAGCCTCTTCTAAAGTCAACATGTTCATATGGGATTGAGCGAAGGCCAATATCAAAGGTTTGTTCAAACTTTCAGCAGTTTCCGCGTATGTTCTTGCACTAGTTAAGTCGAAAAAATTTGCTGCGGGTAATGCATAGTTGTGTTTTTCTGCATGTGCGAATAGTTCTTTTGTTGTGACCAACATAGGGCATTCTCCTTACTCTTTGATTTTCTTTTCGATTTCCGCGTACATCTCTTCTGTACCAATCCCTGTTAAGAGCGGTAGCCCCATAATTACACGATCTTTGATTGAGTCTGGAACAACCGTTGTACTCACCACGATGTCATAGTTATCAATTTTATTCATCTCATCTGCCACTTTGGATTGATACAGTTTCACTTGATCAGTTAATCCTTTTTCTTTCAGCCATTCTTTTACTTTATTTGTTACAATTGTTGAAGTTGCAACACCTGTACCACACATAATCAGTAATTTTTTCATTATCATTTCCTCCTATTATTTCGATGTTTGTTTCTTGGGACGAATTTTATTTACATAAATCAATCCAAACAAAACAGAGATGCCAATTATGGCTAAACCGCCCCAGCTTAATATTTTGGTTAAGCCGACATAAAGGAATGTGGTCCATAAACCACCTTCAGCCATAGCAGTGATCATAGAGTTTCCTTGTAGATCAAAGTTTGCGGATCGAGCAGCAGTAGTGACAAGCGGTGCTGCCCACGAAGTAATATATAGAATGCTTACCATATAAATCGTTCCAGCAATTACTGTTCGAATGATGTTTCCTCCAAAAACAGCAGCCATCAAGCAAATCAGAAAGGGAATAGTTGCTAAATCACCAAAAGGCAAGGTCGTATTGCCAGGTAGAACTACGGCTAACAAAATAGTGATCGGAACTAAAAGCAATGAGGAAGAAAGGACAGCTGGATGACCAACCGATAATGCTGCATCCATACCGATGTAAAGCTCTCTTCCAGGAAACCGTTTTTTGACGAATTCATTTGCAGATTCAGAAATAGGCGTTAGACCTTCCATCAGTAAAGCCACCATTTTGGGCATCAAAACCATCACAGCGCCTGTTTGGACGGCTAATTGGCCGACCCCTGCTGTGTCATATCCGGCAAGTATTCCCATGATAAGACCAATCAAAAAGCCCATAACAGTAGAGTCGCCAAAGACACCAAATTTTTTCTGAATGGTTTCTGGATCTGCTTTCCAATCTTTTAGTCCTGGAATACGATCAAAGAGCCAATTCATCGGTAGTGCAAAGATGAATCCTGGTGCGGCGGTACCATGAGGAAAAGTAATATTAGGAAATCCGTAGAACTTATTAATGATCGGACCTAAAATATCTCCCATTAAAAGAATCATCATCAAATAGATGACGGTCGCCGCGATTCCCATTGCAAAATCTCCAGTGAGGGCATAAATCAGAGAAGAGATGAAGGCTGCGTGCCAAATATTCCAAATATCTACATTCAATACTTTAGTCAGCCCTAAAATGATGAGTAGAACATTTAGGACCACACCAATCGGAATCGCAAGACTTCCTAAAATCGTCCCGTAAGAAATTGCCGCTGCGGCAGGCCATCCGACATCAATCGTTGTCAAATTTAATCCTAAACGTTCAACCATATGCTGTGCTGCGGGACCCAAACTGCTGCTTAGAAGGTCAATCACCAAATTCAATCCAACAAACCCAACACCAACAGTTAAGGCTGAAGTAAAGGCTTTGCTAGGTTTTGTCCCCAAAATTATTCCAAAAATAAAAATTAAAATCGGCAAAACAACGATTGAACCTAGATCAACGAACCACTGTAATGCATTTAACATAATTGTTCCTCCTTTTTATTGCAGTCCATTTTTTTCAATAATCGAAAGATACGCTTCTTTAGTCGTTACTGAGGATAGGGCTTCCAAAACCCCGGGTGTTTGAAACATAGAGATAAGATTTTGCAGCATACCCAATTGCTCATGTGGTTCCTTCAGTGCAAGCATGAACAACAGGGATACATCGATTTTCTTTTCTTGTGAACCCATTTCAATAAATGAAAGGGGAGAGGCAAGTGACATAAAAGCGACTTGGGATCGTAAAACAAATTTGCTGTCCGTGTGTGGGATCGCTACCCCAATGCCGTTAATTTTTAAACCTGTAGGAAAGGTTTCTTCTCGCTGTACGATATTTTGATAGAACTGATCATTTACACAATGAGTTTTGATGAGTTCGTCTGCTAATAGTCGAAAAGCTTCCTCTTTTGTTTTAGAATCTTTTTCAAGTAACACGATTTGGTGATCAAAAAACATGATCAATTTCCTCCTCTTAACAATCTTTGATACAGTTCTTCTTGCGTTTGACTATTAACGATCCATTGAATTTCTTCGGCTGAGTTAAACAATCCGTAAATCGAAGCGATCAACTCTTTTGCCTCGATCATGTTTTCTTCAGCAATCGCAAGCAAAACAATTAGTTGGATTTTTGTGTCTCCCCAAGTAATTGGCGCATCGAGGGTGAGAAAAGCAAGTTTTGTTTCTTTCACTGTATGTGGATCAGCATGTGGAATGGCTACTCCCGTCTTTAAGCCAGTGCTTCCTAGTTCCTCTCGTTCAAATAGAGAATGCTTAAATTTTGTTGTAACAAGCTTTTTTTTCAGATAATCATCTGCTAAAAAATCCAGTACATCTTTTTTTGTTCGAAACTTTTTTTTGACAAAAAGGAAAGTAGGATCTAAATATTTTTGTAATAAAGTCGTTTTCTGGTATTTTTTTGAGTAAAAATTTTTCTCATTCTCATTAAGATTAGATATCTTTGCTGAGATTCTTCCTATTTCTTCGGTAGTAGGAAGCGGCGAAATATAAATAACTGGCGGTGCTGTAATGTCCAATGGAATAGTTGATATGATCAGATCAACAGTCTCAAGAGATGTACTGGCCAGTTTACTTAAAGGAATGATCTCCAATACGGTATCAGCAGCGATCGTCTGTTTGATACGGTTAAAAATCAACTCCGATGTAGCAAAACCTGATTGGCAAACAATTAGTATATGGTTAGTAATTTTTATCTTTTCAAAGGCTAACTGAAAATGGATCGTCAGAAAAGAAACTTCGTCTTCTGTTAATAAGATTTGAAATCGCTCCTCTAAATCTCCAATTGCATATTTGGTCAATGTATACATTGTTGAGTATTGTTTTTTGATACTTTTTATCAGTGGGTTTTTCAATAAAATTCCTGTCTTTGATCGATGGATCATGGGAACGATATGAGCCAATAATGTTTGCAGTAATAATTTATCTTGTGTCAGATCTGCGTTTAACATATGTGACATTTTTTGAATAATTTGTTTCGTACAATTTGTGATAGTAGATTCGTGAGGCTCATCCATTTGTCCAAAAGGTTCGATACCGTGTGCTAATAACAGGGAACATACATATTGAATATCTGTATCACTAAATTGAACAGGTAGTTGGTGTTGGATCATTTCAGAAAAATCAACCGCGATCATATAGAATTTCATTCGTCTAAGTTCGTCAAATACTAGATGCTCTTGTTTTTCAATGTGTTTATCTATAAGAAGTCTTGAAAGAAAAATTCGCAATGAAAGCTTCAAGGATTCAATAGAATAATTATTGACTGGATGGCCGATTGTTTGAGACATATCTGAGACAAATTTCTTCGTTAAATCGAGTACCTTAGAGTCAAAGAGATTGTTGACCAAAAGATTTTCACTGGCTTTGGCGTCGGTATACTGCTCTAAAAAAGATTTGAATACGTTTTGAGTAGCAGATTCAACTGAGGTTAGTTTGAGTCCGCTAGTAGTCATTTTTGTAGATACGTGATGGAATCGACAGAAAGCAACGATTTCATCAACATCTTTCTTTATTGACTGGTTGCTAATATAAAAATATTCAGAGAATTCCTGATAGTGCATTGGCTTTACTGAAAACAGATAGTTAGCGAAAATAAAGATTTTACGATAATTAGGTGAAAATAGTTCGAGTTTAGTCTCTTTTTTTGCTAACAATCGATATCCATTCTGTTTCGCTGATTCAGAACCAGATAAAAAGATTCCTTTTCTTGGTACTTTTTTGATAGCTAGTCCCGAATCTTTTAGTTTCTTTTCTAAAGTCGTTAAATTGTTATAAACCGTTTTTTGGGATACATTTAACTGCTTTTGAAAAAAAGATGCAGGGCGAAACTCCTTTTGTTCTAATAGCAATTGCAACAGTAGCTGTTCTCGATTACTTAAAATCATTCGTTCACCTCCGGAAGCGCTTCCTTAATTGTATTCTAGTGAAATTATATGGTGGCGTAAATAACATTTCATTACCACATTAATGTGGTAAATACGATTGTCGTATATCAATTTATATTTTGTAAAAAGTAGTCATTTGTTGCTATTTATTTGAAACGAAAACTAGGCGGGGATCTATCATGGAGTTAAAGTTGCTTTATTCTGTTACATAGAGCAAAGATTTATCAAAAATAAAGAAGAACACATAGAACAAGGTATTTGATTAATAAGAAGAATGGACGAATTCAGCGATTATTTCGTTGTAATTCTAAACAATTTTGGATTGTTTTTAACCCTCTTTTCCCGAAAATCATTAAAGTTTCTAAATTTTTTGTGAATGCTCATGGACAATCCTTTCTTTTCTCCTCAATTATCACTATAATGGATAAAGATTCTACAGAAGAGAGTGTGGACATGGAAAATTCACGAATAAAAACGAACGATAATCGAATTGACTACGGTGTGATTCTACCCGTATTTTTATTATGTCTGATTGGTTTGGCGTCCCTGTATGTGGCGCTGACACACGATCCGAATAACCCGAATATGCTGCGAATGTTAGGGTTTCAAGCTTTATGGTATGTGTTAGGCGTTGTTGCCGTGATCATTATCATGCAGATCAAATCAAAATGGCTCTGGAAATTGACGCCCTATATTTATGGAGCTGGGCTAGCCGTTATGTTGGCGCTGCTGAAATTTTACAACCGGACGATGGCTGCCTCGACAGGGTCGAAAAACTGGTTTAGTTTTGGTCCCTTTACCTTGCAGCCTTCAGAATTGATGAAGATCGCCTATATCATGATGTTGGCGTTGGTCGTCACGCAGCACAATGTCAAGCATCGGGAACGGGATCTGAAAACAGATGGGTTACTGATTGCAAAAATGTTAGCCGTCACGATCCCAGTCCTGATCCTGATCACCTTACAAAATGACTTTGGTACGATGTTGGTCTTTCTAGCGATTTTCGGTGGGGTCTTCTTGATGTCAGGGATCTCATGGCGAATCATCGTGCCAGTGATTGCGGCATTTGTGATTCTCGGCGGTGGAACGATTTTCTTAGTGACTACCGATGTTGGTCGCGAGTTTCTGTACAATACAGGAATCTTTAAAGAATACCAATTCGCCCGTATCGATTCGTGGCTAGATCCTTTTCATGATACCCAAGGGCAATCCTTCCAATTGGCGTATGCTCTGATGGCGATCGCCTCTGGCGGGATGTTTGGGAAAGGATTTAATGTCAGCGATGTGTATGTACCAGTCCGAGAATCCGATATGATTTTTTCGGTGATCGGTGAGAATTTTGGGTTTATTGGCAGCGCGTTTGTCATTTTATTGTATTTTATTTTGATTTACCGAATGATCCGCGTATGTTTCGATACCAACAATGAATTTTATGCCTACTTGGCAACTGGGATCATTATGATGATTCTCTTCCATGTGTTCGAAAACATTGGCGCAAATATCGGTCTCTTACCGTTGACGGGGATTCCACTGCCGTTTATTAGCCAAGGAGGATCTGCCCTATTAAGCAATATGATTGGGATCGGTTTGATTTTATCGATGCGCTATCAAGCTGAGACCGCACCAAAAACACTTTAAGGAGTTCACATGATTACATTTTATTGGTACCCAAAATGCAGTACATGCCGAAATGCGAAGCGTTGGTTAGAAGAGCACGAGATTCCCTTTGAAGCGATCGATATGGTAGCTACACCGCCTCAACCGGAACAATTGCTGGCTTGGATCCAATCAAGCGAAGCACCGTTAACCCGTTTCTTTAACACAAGCGGCATGAAATACCGTGAATTGCAATTAAAAGAAAAAGTGCCGACCATGACTGCCCAAGACGCAGCCGATGTGCTGGCAACCGAGGGTATGTTGATCAAGCGCCCACTGCTGGTTAGCGGCGACCGCTTTTTGATTAATGGATTTAAAGAAAATGAATATGAAGGAGTCTTACTAGAATCATGGAAAAGAAATGCTTAAGAAAAAAAGATAATTTGTGGGTTTTGTTTAACGGGAAAGAATATTGTGTCGGTTTAACAAAAGAAGCGCAAGAAGAACTTGGTGCGGTCACGTTTGCTTCGATTCAAAAAGCAGGAACTGCTTTAAAACAAGGAGAGACCCTTGTTGAGCTGGAAGCGGAAAAAGCAGTCAGTGAATTTCCAAGTCCATTGACGGGCGTGATTTCTTCCGTAAATGAAAAAATTGATCAATCGATTGATACCTTAAATGATGAAGACGAGATGAACGCTTGGCTAGTCAGCTTCAAAGAGGTTGACCCAAGTCAATTTGAAGCCTTGTAAGTCAAACCTGTAAAAACGACTATTTTTTCAAAAAGAATTGACAGTCGGATAAGACGTTGCTATAATTTGCTCAATAAATGAATGCTTTGAAAAGAAGAGTACATGTTCTTAACGTACACAGAGAGCCCTGTTTGGTGCAAATGGGCAACGGAGAGAGGATGGAAGATGGTCTTTGAGCATGATAGGTGAGTGGAAACAAGCCTATCACGGGAGGCACCCGTTACAGTGCAGCAGTATGCGAAGCAATTCAAGTACTGAGCGAGGCTGTTGATGCGAATCGACAGTAAATCAAGGTGGTAACGCGGAAGTTGTGCTTTCGTCCTTTGTAACAGTATAATGTACAGAGGATGAAAGCTTTTTTTGTGTTTAACCAACCAAAGAGGAAAGATGGGAATAACATGGCATTAATCGAATTGTCGCATGTAAAAAAGTCATTCGGCAAAAAGCAAACGGCTGTCCACGCCGTCAATGATGTTTCACTGCAAGTGGAAAAAGGCGATATCTACGGAATCGTCGGTTACTCTGGTGCTGGGAAAAGTACATTAGTACGTTTGTTGAACGGCCTAGAATTGCCGACAGCGGGAGATGTAGTCATTAACGGTCAAAACATTTTGGCATTGAAAAACAAAGAATTGAGAAACTTCCGCAAAAAAATCGGCATGATTTTTCAGCACTTTAATCTTTTATGGTCTCGAACGGTGGCGGAAAACATTGAATTGCCATTGGAGTTGGCTGGCGTTGAAAAAGCAAAACGCCGTCAACGAGCGCAAGAGCTGATTAAATTAGTTGGGTTGGAAGGACGGGAAAATGCCTATCCGGCACAATTGTCTGGGGGACAAAAGCAAAGAGTCGGGATTGCTCGTGCATTAGCGAATGAACCAGAAATTTTGCTGTGTGATGAAGCAACGAGTGCGTTAGATCCACAAACAACAGAAGAAGTGTTGGATCTCTTGCTTTCCATCAATAAAAAATTGCATTTGACAATCGTCCTGATTACCCATGAAATGAACGTCATTCGCAAAATCTGTAATAAGGTCGCGGTGATGGAGCATGGGCAGATCGTGGAAGAAGGGTCAGTACAATCGGTTTTCCGTAACCCACAGCAGGAAGTGACCAAACGTTTTGTTCAGCAAGATTTGGAGCCAGAAGAAGATGCTGAAGAATTACGGCAAGCCTTCCTACGAGAAAATCCGCAAGGGCATTTAGTGACCTTGACTTTTACACAAGACAACGCCAATGAACCAGTGATTTCACAAGCGATTCGTCGCTTTCAGATCGATGTCAATGTCGTTTACGGAAAGATCCAACAAACCAATGAGGGATCCTTTGGCGGCTTGACGGTTTTATTGACAGGTGAAGCAAGTGAGATCGAAAAAGCGATCGCCTTTTTCAAAGAGCAGCAAGTAGGCGTGGAGGTGATTGAACGTGGATAAGTCATTTGTAGAAACCTATTTTAATTTTGAAAAGGTCGACTGGGCCAATATGCAGCAAGCAACCTTAGACACCTTGTTTATGACTTTCTTCTCCATGGTTTTAGTGGTTGTGATCGGTTTACTTCTAGGATTGGCGCTTTATTCACTAGGGCGTAAACAAACAGCGGGAGCCAACATTTTCTATAACGTGGTTTCCATCATCAGTAACGCCTTTCGTTCAACGCCATTCATGATTTTGATGGTCTTGATCATTCCGTTTACAACATTATTAGTCGGTTCATTCCTAGGGGCAAAAGCAGCGATCCCAGCATTAGTTTTATCGGCGGCACCGTTTTATGCTCGGATGGTGGAAATTGCTTTTCGTGAAGTCAATCCTGGTGTGATTGAAGCAGCGGAAGCGATGGGTGCTAGTTACTGGGAGATCATCTACAAGATCGTGATTCCCGAAAGTGTTCCAGCATTGATTTCAGGACTGACAGTCACAACGATTTCAATGATTGGTTATACTGCCATGGCAGGCGCGATCGGTGCCGGCGGGCTAGGCGCTTTGGCTTGGCAAGAAGGATTTCAACGTGGAAATTACACTGTTACGCTTGTTGCAACAGTGATTATTTTAATTATCGTTTTCATTATCCAAGGAATCGGCGATTTCCTTGCGAAAGCCACCGATAAACGGTAAATGAAACGAAGAACAAAAAGTGGAAAATATGGGAGGAAATGGATATGAAAAAGATTTTTGGTATTGCAACAACCTTATTGTTAACTGCCGCTTTAGCAGCTTGTGGCACAGGCTCAAATTCAGGAAGCTCTGACTCATCTGCGGCTGAGGGAGAATCAACAAAATTAGTGATCGGTGCATCAGTTACGCCTCATGCGGAAATTTTAGAACAAGCCAAACCTTTACTAGCAGAAGAAGGCATTGATCTTGAAATCAAAACCTTCGATGATTATGTGTTGCCAAACAAAGCATTGGAAAATGGCGATATCGATGCCAATTACTTCCAACACATTCCTTACTTGAACAAACAAATCGCAGACAATGGCTATGATTTTGTCAATGCTGGTGCGATCCATATCGAGCCAATGGGTCTTTACTCAAAACGAATCTCTGATATTTCAGAACTAGAAGATGGTGCAACGGTTCTTACTTCCACTTCTGAATCTGACTGGGGTCGTATCCTAACGATCTTACAAGATGCTGACTTGATCACTTTAAAAGACGGCGTTGATACAGAAACGGCAACCTTTGATGATATTGCTGAAAATCCGAAAAACTTAGAATTTAAACATGACGTCGATCCATCTCTTTTGGCGACTGCTTATCAAAACGACGAAGCAGACCTAATTGCCATCAATGCGAACTTCGCATTCGGGATCGATTTGAACCCAGCGGATGATTCTGTTTTATTAGAAGCGGATAATTCGCCTTATGTCAACGTGATCGCTGTCCGCAGTGGTGACGAAGATAGCGACAAAATCAAGAAATTGATCGAAGTGCTGCATTCAGACGAAATCAAAGACTTTGTGGAAGAACAATGGCAAGGTTCAGTGAAAATCGTTGATGCTGACGCAAAATAATTCACTGCCAACTAAATGAACCTCAAAAGAGCGTGTCGCTACTTAAGCGGACGCTCTTTTTTTTGCGGAAAGGCAATGATCGGTTGGAAAAAAGAGAGCTCTTGCCAAATGCATTCATAGAGTAAGGGCAACTCGGGATGCTTTTTTAAGAGTTTTTCGTAATGGGGAAGCTGAGTCAAAAAAGCCTGGACCAAGCGTTGGGAACGTTCAGATAGGCAAGGATTTAGTGGCGGATAGACAAATAAATTGCCTTCCAGTAAGGCGCCCAAAAGATGGGCTTGGAAAATTTTCGACAAAAGCACTTCTAATGGCTGCTGGAGCGGATGCTCCGACAAAATCGGCGTGATGATTCGTCGCAAAAGGAAGGCTTCTTCTGTTGGCACATAAAAAGGCTCCAGTGCTAGCAGTTGTTGCCACAAAAATAAATAGCTGCGTTCACCAACTAAATAAAAACGCGGCACAAAACATGTTGGATAAACTTGCTGAGTAAACGTGGCGGGGGTGTTGGGATAAAAAGCGTTTGCCCGCAACTGATGAATCTGCTTCAGTTCTTGAAACGCTTGATTAGAAGAAAGCGTTGGGCTTGCTAAGAGGGTGAGTCGAAAAATCACATAGCGCAGTTGCCGTTCATTGCCAGTAATCAAAGGAAAACTGCGACGGTCGATCCTTAGACGATAAGGTGCCAAAAAAAAGGAAAAGGACAAAAAGCGCCGATGCAAACTGGAGGGGCTCAGGTAATACCGCTTGTGGAGGTCTGCAAAGGAAATGGTCGGCATTTTTAACAGTAACAAGAGCAACTGATAGTTTGTACTTTTATTAAACAATGCAGCAAGCATTTCTGTATGGGGGAAGTTTTTGCTGGCTAGGGGCTGCTGCAAATCATGAAAGGCACGAATGTGTCCTTGCTGCACATCATAATGGAAGGAAGGGTCCTCGTTTAAACAACTGGACAGTAGCCGACGGATCGTTTTGACGGAAAGATTTTGGTCGGCAGCAGCTTTATTCAAAGGAAGGGGATTTTCGCTCAAGAGCATCGTGGACAGACGCAGCATTTGCATAATATCTTTTTCAAGGATATTTTTCAAAACTAGGCACCTCTTTCAGCTGAATTTTGCAACTGTCCTTATTATAAGGGAACTTCACACGTTATTTTAACATACAAAAAATAGTCAATAAAACGTAATAAAAAACGGGGGATTCATTGGTTGCTTGCTCGAACCTTTTATAATATAGAATTAAATGAGAGGAAGGAATCAAAAAAAACCACCTTTTAAAATAAAAAGGGTGGTTTTTTATGTAAGTATCGTTATAAAAAGAGAAACACGAAGCGCTGTTAACGAGTCTCGCTAGGCAATAAAATCGTTTGCCGCTGCCCATCGTCATACACATAGACTTTTTGGGGATAGAGGTCGGAATAACGGTAAGGCAGATCAACGCCGAGTTCGATTTGACTTTGTGCTTGAGAAAAAAGCAGTGTGACACGACCGTGATTGTTTTGGACTTCAAAGGTGAGCAGATTTGTCAACGGAATAAACCCTTTTAAATCGAGATCGATGATTAACCAAATACTATCGATCAGTTCGCCAGGCAGTGTTTGAACAATCCCGCCAGAAGCGTAGCGGCTGCGGTGATCATCAAATGTTTCAAACATAAAAACCCCTCCTTCAAGTAGGCTTGCCAATAACATCAAATTTGTCTATTTATCATAATGAAGAACCGTCAAAAATGCAACTACTTCTGCTTTTCTTTTTGGTCAGCGACGCATTTTAACTATTTTCTTAAAAATTTGATGGGTTGGCTGGACCAAGCTTTCCCATGACGTCTTTTAGTGGAAAATAGTCAGTTGCAGCTCACCAGCCCTTCGTAAGAATGAAAAAGACTCTTAAAGGAAAAGCCCTTCAAGAGTCTTGCATTTCTTAGAAGTGTCTGTTGATTGAAGACGCGATCTTAAGAACGATGTTCTATGATTATTCTTCGTCTTCACCGATAACTGCTGGTTCAGCAGCTTCGCCAGCTTCTTCATCTTCAGAGATTTCTTGTGGTTCAGTAACCGCAACGATTTGTTCTTCTGGATCGGTCACGATCGTGTACTCGTCGTTCTTAGGCAGATCAGCCACTGTTAATGAATCGCCGATCTCTAATGACGTTACATCGATCTCAACACGTTCAGGCAATTTGTCTGGTGTTGCTGATACAACGACTGTATACAAGTTTTGTGCTAGAACACCACCAGCTTTGACACCAGCAGATTCGCCAATTAAGGTTACTTCTGCTTCTACTTCTGTTTCTTCATTCATATCGACAGATAGGAATTCAACGTGGGTTAAATTGCGTGTGAAGGTATCTGATTGATACTCTTTGATCAGTGTATTGACTTTTTTGCCTTCTAAACTGATCGTGATTACGGTATTCAATCCATTTTCACGCAAGATTTTTTCTAATTCTGCTGCATTGACAGCAATCGGTGTGCTTTCTACTTTGTACCCATTGACAATTGCAGGTACTTTTCCTTCGTGGCGCAACTTGTTCCGTAAAGAACGTGGGCGAACTTCTCTTTTCGTAACTTCTAATGATACTGACATAACTCAATTCCTCCTAAAATTTTCTCGTTAATAACGAGATTTTTTAAGCAAATTTTGTTAACTCTGCACATTAAGTGGTACGTGAGTGAAAACACGCAAAAGGGCAGTTGTGTACACAACTGCCCCAGAAAGTTTTGGTTCAACTTTTCTCCACCAGGTCATAACGCTGTGTATGAGAAACTATATTTACTTTACTCTTTAACCTTACGCAAAAAGACAAAGAAAGTCAAATCATTTGAAATCCTGGCAGTTTCCTTTCATTAGATCCTGAGCTATAATAGCCACTATGGAGAAAAATTTATGCGTTTAGATAAAGTGATCGAGCAACAATTGAATACTTCTCGTAAAGAGATGAAACGGTTGTTTCAGCAAGGAAAAGTCCTCGTGGATCAAAGGATTGAAGGGCGACCTGAGCGCAATGTCGATAGCGCCATCCATCAAATCATCGTTGCGGGTCGGCAGTTGGAGACGCAGGAACGCTATTATATCGTCAACAAGCCCAATGGTGTTGTTACAGCGAATGTTGATCAACAGCACCAGACAGTGATCGATTTGATTGCACCAAAGGACCAGCACCCAGATCTTTATGCCGTCGGTCGATTGGATCGGGACACGGAAGGGTTGGTATTAGTTACGACGAATGGTCAGTTAGGCTATGACTTGCTGCATCCCACGAAAAAGGTGACCAAGCGATATGAAGTGGTGGTCAATGACTTGGTGACTCCTGAAGATGTGGCGGCATTTGCCACAGGGATCACCTTTCATGGTGGTGTCACTTGCAAACCAGCTGCCCTAACGATCATCGATGCCCGAGCGGCTCGTTCCTTTGTTTCGTTAGAAATTGCTGAAGGCAAGTTCCATCAAGTGAAAAAGATGTTTTTAGCCCGAGGGAAAAAAGTCATTCAGCTGAAACGAACAGCGATGGGGTCGCTAGTTCTACCAGATGATTTAGCAGTGGGCAGCTATCGCTCGCTGACGCAAGAAGAATTAAAAGGACTGGCGGCGCATTTCCGCTGAGAAAGAGGGAGAAAATGAAGTATAAAACATTATTATTTGATGTCGATGACACGATCCTCGATTTTCAAGATACCGAAGATCAAGCCTTAAAAGCACTATTTGAAGCTCATGGCTTGGAAATGACCCCAGAGCGCAAACAAAGCTATCAAACGATCAATCATGATTTGTGGCAGCAGTTTGAGCAAGGGAAAATCACGAGAGACCAAGTCATCAATGAGCGTTTCGGTTTGTTTTTTGAAACGCAAGGCATTCAGGTCGATAGTCCAGCAGTTGAATTGGCCTATCGGGAATTTCTAAATGAAGGACATAAACTGTTAGACAACAGTGATGAGATCTTAGCGGAGTTGGCGCAGCATTTTGACCTATACGTGGTGACGAACGGGGTTTCTGAAACCCAATATCGCCGCTTGGAAGATGCCAAATTAAAGCCGTATTTCCGTGATATTTTTGTTTCAGAAGATACAGGGTATCAAAAACCAATGAAAGAATATTTTGACTATGTGTTTGCTCGCATACCAAACGTTAAAAAACAAGAAACAGTCATCATTGGCGATTCACTGACTTCAGATATCTTAGGCGGACAACTGGCAGGGATCGATACGATTTGGTTCAATCCAAAGAAAAAAAACAGTGGTGAGATTCAGCCTACTTATGAGATCGAACGTTTGCAGCAATTACTTCCTTTATTGCAGCACTGATTCTACAGAAACAGTAGTAATTTGCCGAATTTTCGCTATAATAGAACCAGTGTGAATTTTTTAAGATGAAAGAGGTTAATTGAATGACGAATGGCAAGCCCATTATTATTGGTGTGACAGGTGGATCAGGTAGTGGAAAAACAAGCGTGAGTCGGGCGATCTTTAATCATTTCCCCAATCATTCTATTATGATGCTTGAACAAGACTCCTACTATAAAGACCAAAGTGATCTGAGCTTTGAAGAACGGTTGAACACCAACTATGACCATCCTTTTGCATTTGATACTGATTTGTTGATCGATCACTTGCAACAGCTGCTTGCATATCAAACGATCGAAAAACCCGTCTATGATTATGTCGCGCATACCCGCAGCGAAGCAACGATCATTCAAGAACCCAAAGAAGTCATTATCTTGGAAGGGATCTTGATTCTAGAAGATGAGCGATTGCGTAATTTAATGGATATTAAACTTTATGTTGATACAGACGATGATATTCGAATCATTCGCCGAATCAAACGTGACATGGAAGAACGTGGCCGGACATTGGATTCTGTGATCGAACAATACTTGACGGTGGTAAAACCGATGTATCATCAATTCATCGAACCGACCAAACGGTATGCCGATGTCATCGTACCAGAAGGCGGCGAAAACCACGTAGCCATCGATTTGATTACGACCAAAGTAGCGACCTTCTTATCCTAAGTTTTTTTATCCATCAATTGGAATGTTTCTATTTGAAAAGTAACAATTGATTCATGAAAAACTGCTGATAGGCACTCTTTCTTGAGAAATGCTTATCAGCAGTTTTAATTTTATAAAAAACAGTAGTATTCCGACTAGTTTTATGGTAAAGTAATCCTCATGCGACGAGTCGAGAAGGTCTAGCATTAGCTGACCAGATTGATAGCAGAGGCACACCGCGTAAGCAACCTACCGGATTTGTAGGGTGTCGGAATATTCCTTTTGTGGAGATAGGGTATTCTACTAGCAATAGTACTGTGAGTAAAGAAAGCTGTGAACATTTTTGTTCACAGCTTTTTTTTTGTTCATTTAGGTGAGAGAACAGCGATAGATGGTGGAAGACTCTCCCCAAGGATGGTAGCCCGTTCCGATCGGTTCAAAAGCAAATTTCTCATAAAAAGTAGAAAGATCCGTACATAGATACAGAGAATCAAAACCAGCTCCAGCAGCACGTTGCTTGGCTGTTTCGATCAAAAGGCGGGCACCGCCTTGGCCACGCCACAAAGGGTCCACATACAAGGCGCAAAGCCAAGGGGTTAAATCCATCCGACTGATGAAGTCGTTGGGGATCAAGCCACCGCAGCCGATGATTTGATAACGTCCGTCTGCTGCGATTTCTTCGTTGACCAGCAGCAGCCATTGCGGCAAAGGATTTGCTGAAAAACTATGGGTCAGGCTATCCTCATAAACCATGAGGGAGTCGGG
This sequence comes from Enterococcus sp. R12, assembly GCF_058135755.1. Lineage (NCBI taxonomy): Bacteria > Bacillati > Bacillota > Bacilli > Lactobacillales > Enterococcaceae > Enterococcus > Enterococcus sp. R12. The sequence continues at coordinate 3,130,087 of NZ_CM176874.1, read as the reverse complement.
ACCAGCCCACTGTTTTTGGAAGTAACGAATGGCTTCTGCTAAGTAGTCAGGGTGTTCTTTAAGGGTGATGACCTGCATTTGTTTTTCTCCTTTATCCTTCTTTAGGTAAACGAATCTGAAAAATAACCCCTCGTGGCTGCAAATCTTTGACCTGGATTTGTCCCTTGTGCTCTTCAACGATTTGCTTGGCGATCGCTAAGCCTAAACCATAGCCGCCGGTCTCTTTGGAGCGGGAACGATCCTCGCGGTAGAAGCGGTCAAAGATACGGGCTTTTTCTTCATCGGAAATGGCTGGTCCTGTGTTTTTGACCTCGATCAGCCATTGCTTGTTAGAAATCTCCGATAAGAGGGTGATTTTATCACCACTGCTGGTATATTTTAAGGCATTATCTAGGAGGATCACGAGGACTTGATGGATTTTCTTTTGGTCAAAGCAAGCGGTCGTTTTGGCAAAGTTTTCGACAACAAAGTGTTTTTGATCCAATTCGGCAATTTCTTTGAAAGGTTTGACTAAGTCATCGATAAAAGGAGCTAGCTCGATGGTTTCTTTTGTCAAAAGCAATTGATTGGAATCACTGCGGGCGATCGTCAGCAAATCCGCCGTTAATCCAGTCAGCCGCCGAGTTTCCGCTAACGCTTGGGCGATGCTTTCAGATTCTTCAATGATCGTATGATTGGGCTTGGTAAACAGGCGTTCCAGACTGTTTTGAATGATCGTCAATGGTGTGCGCAGCTCATGGGATGCATTTTCGACAAATTCCTGCTGTTTTTTCCAGGAGGCTAAAATGGGGCGCATGTTCAAGCTGGAAAGCAAATAGCTGATCCCGATCGAAAGAATCCAGAAAAAGATCATCGATAAAATCAAAATCGTTTGGAAATTGTTCATCGCATTTTTGATTTGGTTAGTGTTCGCCAAGACTTGGATATAGCCGACACCAGCATCATTTGTTGGTGCTTTGGTGGTGATCGAACGAAACAAAAGGGTCTCTTCTTCCTCTGACAAGGACTGATCTACCACTGAAAAAGATGTGATACTGTCTAAGTGGCTTGTATCTAAAGATAAACTTGCCAGTTGTGAAAAGCGGCCGCCCAAGGTCTGCTTGTTTAATATCTCACCGTCTTCAGACCAGAGAATCAACTGGGTATTGAAGCGATTGGTCCCAGGGATCTTTGGCATGGCACTATCTGGTGGCAATACCTCTAGATTGGATTGCGAAGCGCTGATCTCTGCTTGGATCAAGCGGGTATCTTTGACTGCTTGTTCCAAAGAAATGTCGGTTTGCCGATAAGCCGATTGGTTGAACAATTGGAGGACGATGGTTCCTAAAAGTAAGAAAACCAACGCAAAGGCACTGACATTTAGGAGAAAGGAGTGCAGCCGTTGTCTCTTAGAGCGTTCTTTATTCATAGACTAGGCTCCTTGCATAATATAGCCGACATTTCGCAACGTACGGATCTCTTTGTCGATCCCTGTCTGGCGCAAGTGTTTCCGCAGATTGCTCATATAGACTTCGACGACAGTCAAGGTCGTTTCTGAATCAAATCCCCAGATGCGATCAAAAATCTGTTCCTTAGTCAAAATAATGTTTCTATTTTGTAGAAAATAAAGCAGCAGCTCAAATTCTTTCCCTTGGATCGGCAAAAGCTGCCCTTGGTAACTGACCTCATTGGTGCCAAGGTTGCACAGCAATCCGTTATATTCCAGGGTATTTTCATTGAACAAACCTACGGAGCGTTTTAGCAACGCTTTGATCCGCATCAATAATTCTTCCCGATAAAAAGGCTTGGTCAAATAATCATCTGCCCCTTTTTGAAAACCAGTCACTTTGTCTTCTAAGCCGTCTTTGGCTGTTAAAATCAGGACGGGTGTTTGGAGTCCTTTTTTTCTTAGGGCAGAAAGCACCTCATAACCGTTCATCTCTGGCATCATCAAGTCGAGAATAATCAAATCATAGATCCCCGTTTCTGCCTCGTATAAGCCTTCACTGCCATCATAGGCTTGTGTGACGTCACCGATCTCGCTGACGATTTCTTTCATATTATCAGATAATGTTTTGTCATCTTCGATCACTAATAGTTTAATCATGTTCCCACCTCTTTAAGGATAAGAATAGCACGAATAGCATAAAAAATGCTTAAAAAAACTGTTTTGCCTTAAGCTGCATTTAAGATAGCTGCCGTAAATTCAGTGCATGGATTTCAAGGGAGGAACATTTTTATGAAATTGAAAAAAGTCTTTCAAAGAAAAGAGACAAAATATTTAATAGCCAAGGAGCAATTTCCTGCATTTCTTGCTGAGCTGCAGCAAAGAATGGCGATCGATGAATATGGGCAGCACACGATTATGTCCTTGTATTACGATACCCACGATTACCGATTTATTCGTCATTCGATGGACAAACCGAAATACAAAGAAAAATTTCGGGTCCGCAGCTATGGCATACCGACAGAGCAGCAGTTGATTTTTTTAGAGATCAAAAAGAAAGTCAATGGCGTGGTCTACAAACGCCGAATCCCGCTGCCCTATGCTGACTATTGCGGCTGGTTGCAAACAGGGGTCTTGCCGTCAATGGCAGAAGCACCGCAAATCGCTGCAGAGATTCACTGGCTATTTAAGCAAAACCCAGACTTGCTGCCGAAAGTGTTGATTGCCTATGATCGCTTGTCGCTGTTTATTGATGATGATAGTGAATTTCGCGTGACATTCGACCAAAACATTCGCTTTCGCACCTATGATCTTATGTTCGGTTCTGGCAGTGAGGGAGCGCTGGTAGCACTTGAAATCGGGGTGTTGATGGAAGTGAAAGCCCTCGGCGCTTATCCATTATGGTTTGTGGAGCTGTTGAACAAATACAGCGTGCGCAAAGGTAGCTTTTCAAAATATGCCCAAACGTATCAACGGCATTTGTTCAAGAAGGAGGAATGGTTACATGTTATCTAGTCTGTTTTCTGGCGATACGAGCACCTTGGAATGGCGTAGCTTATTGATCTGTATCGCCGCCTCATTGCTTTTAGGAATATTGGTAGCGGCGATCCATATGATCCGCAATGTCTACACAAAAAACTTCGTCATTACCTTGGCGGTCTTACCGATCCTCGTTCAATCCGTGATCATGCTAGTCAACGGCAATCTTGGCACAGGTGTGGCGATCTTAGGCGCCTTCAGTTTGATTCGTTTCCGCTCGGTTCCAGGAGGGTCTAGAGAGATCACCAGCGTCTTTTGGTCGATGGGGATCGGTCTGGCAACTGGGATGGGCTACGTCGGCTATGTCGTGATTTTTTCCATCATCGTGGCGCTTTTCTTGACCCTTTTATACACGGTACCCTTTGGCGATCGACAAGCCACGAGTGAACGAGAACTGAAGGTCACGATTCCAGAAGATTTGGATTATCCGCAACTATTCGATGATCTCTTTGAAAAATATACGCATTCTGCCAAACTGACATCGGTTCGAACGACCACGATGGGGAGCTTATATGAGTTGCGTTATCAGTTGCTGTTAAAAGACCAAGCGCAAGAAAAACAAATCATTGATGAAGTTCGGGTTCGTAATGGCAATTTACCCGTTGTTTTAGGCAAGCTCACCGCTAACCGCGATGAGCTGTAGAAGGAGGAACCTCTTATGAAAAAACTCATTTATCCGCTCTTACTCTCATCGCTACTCCTAGGCGCTTGTGGGCAAACCGATAAAACCGATAGTAGTAGCACGAGCAGCAGCTCCAGTTCTGCAGCGGCTGTTTCAGGTTCTGCCGCAGTGACCAACGTTGCAACGACTCTTGATGATGCTACGGACTATTATGGCAGTTACGAAGAAGAAGACGTGGATGCCTCCTACGATGAGGCGACCGCCACGCAACTTGAATTGAATGACGGCGATACGACGGCTGTTGATGGCGTTGCAGTGGAAGACCAAACGGTGACGATCACGCAAGCTGGTACCTATGTCGTCAGCGGTTCCTTAAGTAATGGTCAACTGGTTGTCAACGTCAATAAAGAAGAAAAAGTCCATCTGATCTTTGCGGGTGTCACGATCACCAATGAAGACGGGGCGGCAGTCGTCATCGAACAAGCAGAAAAAGTCATCACGACCTTAGCCAGTGATACGACAAATACTCTGATAGATGGCAGCAGCTACACCTTGGCGGAAGGTGAGACGGAACCAGATGCCGCTTTTTATAGTAAAGAAGATTTGTCCATCAACGGTGATGGAACGTTGGTGATCACAGGAAATTACAGCAACGGGCTGCGCAGCAAAGATGATTTGGTTTTAGCTGCTGGTGGCACGATTGAGATCACAGCGAAAAACAATGCCATCAAAGGAAAAGATTCCGTGTCGATCTTGGCAGGGAACTACACACTGAACACCACTGAAGGAGATGGCATCCAAGCGAATAATTCGGAAGATGCGGAAAAAGGCTACGTTGCGATCGATGGCGGTACCTTTACGATCCAAAGTGGGCGTGATGGCATCCAAGCAGAAACAAATTTAAGCATCCAATCAGCCGATCTCACGATCAAAACGGCTGACGGGGCACAAAGTCAGTCGCTAGTGACGGATGAAAGCTACAAAGGATTGAAAGCTGGCGGTGTGATGACCATCAGCAGCGGTACCTTTGCGATCGATAGTGCAGATGATAGCCTGCATGCCAACGATACCATCAACATCACAGGTGGTACGATCACTGCCAACAGTGGTGACGACGGCATACATGCGGACAATGAATTGACGATCTCCGATGGGACGATTGCTATCGAAGAATCCTATGAAGGACTAGAAGCAAGTGTGATCACGATTGCTGGTGGTACGACACACGTCGTGGCTAGCGATGACGGGATCAATGCCGGTGGCGGCAGTGATACAGAGGAAACCACTGGCCAATTTGGGCAAGACAGCTTTGGTGGCGGTCCTGGCGGTGGCGATACCGCAGATGACAGCAAACAAATCACAATCACTGGTGGGACGTTGGTGGTCGATGCCGAAGGGGATGGCCTGGACAGTAACGGCAATGTCACTATGAGTGATGGGGTCGTCATCGTAAATGGTCCAACGACCGGTGGCAATGGCGCTTTGGATTATAACGGGACGTTTGAAATCACTGGCGGTGTCTTGTTAGCTGCTGGTACGACCGATATGGCCATGAATGTCAGTGGGGGAAGTCAACAGTCGATCGGGATCAGTTTCGATCAAACCCAAGCAGCAGAGACCCTTGTGACCTTAAAGGATAGTCAAGGACAGACGATCTTGTCCTATGCACCAAGTAAAAGCTACCAACATGTGGTTCTTTCTAGCCCAGATTTGACGGATAGCAGCTATACATTGGTCAGTGGGGGAACGAATGATGCGCAAGCTGTTTCTGGTTATTATGCTGGTGGGACCCTTAGTGATGGGACGGAATTAGGAACGTTGCCCGTCACGGAAACGATCGCCAACTTGACCCAATCAGGAGCGACAGCGACAACCAATCAAATGGGCGGCGGCTTTGGCCGTTAGTTGAAGGTTCCTCGATCATTCCCTGGGGGTCATCAATAAAACGTGCAGATCGCAGAAGACAGCTGCGGTCTGTTCCAACGTTTTGAAAAATCAGGGGAAGATTTAAGTTCAATTTAAGCTAAGGTTCTTATAGTCGAAATACAATAATTTGCCATTCAGGAGGAACAAAGATGAATTTTTTGAAACGAGGGCTCCAAAGTTTATGGGCGAAAAAAGGCCGGAGTCTGCTGCTGATCGCCGTATTTTCTGCAATCTTGATTTTTGTATTGGCGGGTTTGACGATTCGCAGTGCAGCGCTAGTAGCGACTGAAAATGCTCAGAAAAGTGTCGGCGCAACCGTGACGTTGCAAGCCAACCGTGAGCAGGCTTTTCAGCAAAGAAGTTCTTCATCTGACAGCGATGACCAGAGTACACGTCCAAATCCAGGGAGTTTTCAATCGACACCTGTAGCGATCACAGATGCCCAAGCAATCGCTGATTTAGACGGGGTTGCTTCATATAGTTTTGAAGTCAGTACCTCGGCTGATGCCGTCAGCGGGATCGAACCGATCTCTAGCAGTGACTCCTCGACAGAGTCAGAAGCAACCGATAGCAGCGAGTCGGGGCAAATGGGCGGTATGCCAGGAGGTATGCCTGGTGGGAGTATGAGTACAGGTGATTTCCAAATCACTGGCGTATCAACCAGTGCGGCGTATACGACTTTTTCGGAAGGAACAGCGACGATCACGGATGGAGAAGGAATTACTTCTGAGGACGAAGGCACAAACCAAGTCTTGATTGAATCCTCACTAGCTGAAGCGAATGATTTAGCGGTCGGAGATACGTTTTCAATCACTGATGCAGAGGACAATGAAGTAGAAGTGACGGTCAAAGGAATCTATGAAACGAGTGAAGTTGGCAACAGCATGAGCCAAATGTTTAACTTTCTCAACCCAGCCAACACGATCATTGCCTCTTATACCCTTGCCAATACGTTGAGCGGCAATGAGGACACCATTGATTCAGCAACCTATACCTTGAGTGATCCGTCTGAAATGACGGCATTCGTGGAAGAAGCAGAAGGATTGATCGATACAGAAACCTATAGCATCCAAACCAATGATCAGATGTATCAATCGATGCTGACACCGTTGAATAATGTCGCGAGCTTTGCCAAAAATATTATTGTGTTAGTTGCTGCTGCCGGTATCATTATTTTGACGTTGATCGTGATGATGTCGATTCGGGAACGTCGCTATGAGATTGGCGTATTGCTCTCTTTAGGCGAGTCACGAGCCAAAGTGATCCTACAGTTTTTCACAGAGATTTTTGTCTGCATGGTATTTGCTTTAGGGATCGCGGCCGCTAGCGGCAATCTTGTCGGTAATGCCGTCGGAGAGCAATTATTGGCACAGCAAACCGAAACGACGACGGATGAGGCAGCTGCTGAAAACGCTGGACCTGGAGGCGGAGAGATGCCGCAAATGGGCGGTAACCGTGGCGGTTCTTTCCCATCCTTCACCCAATCAGCAGAAGTGGAGTCCTTAGAAATTACCGTTTCCCCTCAACAAATTGGTCTATTGGCATTACTCGGTCTAGGGATCAGCTTTGGCTCGATCTTACTCTCGTCGGCGGGCATTTTGCGGCTGAACCCGAAAAAAATCTTGGTTTCTTAGGAGGAACGACATGACATTACGAACAGAACAATTAGGCTATTGGTATCAAAGCGAAGCAGAAGCCCTGTTTCGTGGCGTTGACTTGACCTTCGAGCCTGGCAAGATGTATGCGATCTTAGGTTCCAGCGGATCGGGGAAAACGACCTTCCTGTCGCTGATCACAGGCCTAGATACCCCGAAAGAAGGAAAGATTTTCTACAACGAAGAAACGTTAGCAAAAATCGGGCTGCGGGAGTACCGCCGCAAAGATGTGTCCATCGTGTTCCAAGCCTATAATCTATTGCCTTATCTGTCGGCATTGGACAATGTGGTGACAGCGATGGCGATCGCGAAGTCGCAGCAAGCCGATAAAAAGGCCTACGCTTTAGCAAACTTAGCCAAAGTTGGCATCACGGAAGAGCTGGCACTGAAAAAAGTGACCCAATTATCGGGTGGGCAGCAGCAGCGGGTGGCGATCGTTCGCGCATTGTGCTGTGAGCATGAGCTGATCGTAGCGGATGAACCGACTGGAAACTTGGATGAAACGACGTCCAAAGAGATCGTCAAACTGTTTCAAGAAATTGCTCATGAGCAAAAAAAATGTATTATCTTAGTGACCCATGAGCAAGAAGTAGCCAAGGCTTGCGATGTCGTTTATGAGCTAAAAGAGCGAGCCTTTTCTAAAGTTGAAGGATAAGCTTTGCTTAGGGTAGCTGCTAGTTATTAGGGCGGAGGCAGTTGCTCTTCTTGAGGCTTTAAATACATCCTCAAGGAAACGGCTGTAAAGTCTGCTTGCATCTTCGCCTTGCTCCTCTTACAATAGAAGTAATTGTAAACGAAGAAACTTGTGAGGGGAGTGTGGAGATGCGGCTTTTTATTGACGGCGATGGATCGCCAGTGAAAAACGAAGTGATTGAGCTGGCTCAGCAATATCAGCTGCCGGTGGTGATCGTCACCAGTGTCGATCATTACACGACCAAAGATTATCCTGCCCATGTTCACTTTGTCTATGTCGACAAAGGCTCGGATCGTGCGGATTATGAAATCGTGAAGGAAATAGAGCCCGGTGATTTTCTTGTTACCCAAGATTATGGGTTAGCCTCTTTGGTCTTGCCGAAAAAAGCGCGGGTTTTTCACCATAACGGCACAGAGTATTTGCCAGAAACGATCGATTTTTTACTTGGACAACGCTACTTAGGTGCGCAGATGCGTAAAGCAGGCAAGCGTACAAAAGGACCGAAGCCCTTTACGAAAGAGGATCGGGAAGCCTTCAAACGAATCTTTGAAAACGAATTGCGACAGACCCTTGCAAAATAAGCACCCTCAAGACCCAGCTTCTGCATGAACCACGGGAATTGAAGGTGCTTATTTATTTCTTGCGAAAACGATCATAGAAGTATTTGCTGACTAAAGCCACGATCGCGAAAAATGCTAAGGTATATCCGAAGATTCCCATCTGATGGACGAAGGCTCCTTGTTGCGGGCTGGCGACCACCAATAAGGAAGAGCCAAGGATGACCGCAGCTAGAATAATACCGATCACCAGTCGATTGACCATCTGATCAAAGCGGTCCAATAGCTGTTTTTGTTCGCGGATCTCTAGATTCAATCGGTGTTTACCAGTCGCAAAAGTGTCTAAGACAGCCAAGGTCCGATCGGGAAGATGGCTAAGTGCCCGCAAGCTTTTTGCGGTTGCCAAGGCGCTTTTTTTCACCTCGTCTTCAATACTCAGCTGCTGTAGGAAATATTTTTGTGCAAAAGGCTGAGTGACTTCCATCATTGATAATTCGGGATCTAAGGCTTTGATCACACCTTCCAAGGTACCAAAAGCCTTGATCAGCAAGGTGATGTCTCGATGCATCTGCAGTTGGTTATCATGGCAGATCGTGATGACTTCCGCCATCACTTTTTGCAAGTCGATATCCTTTAGCGGCATATTATAGTAGTTTTCAACAAATTTTTGCAGGTCTTGGTAGAAGGCGACTTCGTCAAAGGAACTGCCGCTGCTGTTGCACAACCGCAAGACGGCTTTACCGACTTCTTGGGTGTCTTGGGTATAAAGAGCAATCAACGCATCGGCTAAACGGCTGCGTAAAGACTGATCCAAATGACCCATCATCCCAAAGTCCAAGAAAATCACTTGGTAAGGCGGCATGACAGCTTCTTCTTGCCATTTCAACGAATAATCGACCCCGCCGAGGACACCGACGCGCTGCTTGACTTGAAATGGTTGTGGGCGGTTGGCTTGATCCGTGAAGACATGCAAGAAAAGATTGCCAGGATGCGGATCAGCGTGAAAGAAGCCATCTTCAAAGACTTGTTTCATAAAGTTTTCGACTAATAGCGTCCCCACTTGTTTTTTCACGGCTTTCACGGACTGATTGTCATATACGATGTCTTGATTTTTGCGGGTCAGTAAGCAATTCAAGCTTTCACCTGCCATGTAATCCATGACTAATACTTTTTGGGTACACCATTCGGGATAAACTTTTGGCAATGCCAACTGCGGATCTTGGTGATTGTTGCGGTAGAATTCCTGTGCGTTTTTCATCTCTTGCAAAAAATTCGTTTCATTGGCAAGTGATCGTCGGACTTCGCTTAGCACGCTTTTTAAATCCACCACATTGGCTTCTGGAATTGCGCGAACCAACGGCAGGGCTTTTTCAAAAAGATCGAGATCCACTTGAATTGCCGCAATGATCCCTGGATGCTGTACTTTGACGATCACTTCTTTGCCGCTGAGCAAGTTTGCTCGATGGGCTTGTCCGATGGAAGCTGAGGCGACTGGAATTTCATCAAAAGCGGAAAAAACTTCCGTTAGCGGTTGCTGCAGTTCTGCTTCCAGCAGTGCTTTGACCTTGGGAAATGGATCACTTTTGACATTGTCCTGCAGCTGCTTGAATTCATCGACAAAGGTGCTGGAAAGTAGATCATTGCGGACCGAAAGCATCTGCCCGATTTTGATAAATGTTGGTCCTAATTCTTCAAACGCTTGACGCACCATTTCGGGGTGCTGCTGTTTGCTGATATTTTGAACGACTTTGTATTTCAAAAAGACTTGAACGATTTGTTTTAATCGTCCTTTTCTAGAAGGAGCGGTTTGTTCTGTCATAGGTCCCACCTCTTTAAACGTGCCGTGATATATTCATAGTACTGACAAAATGAAAAACATTCAACTAACGACTGTGTAAGCTTAAAGAAATTTCTGCAAGATTTAATGCCGGTTGGTCGATTTTGTGCTAAAATGTGGAAGACTTAGTTTGGTAGAATCAATGAATACAGGAGGAAATTCTTTTGAAAATCATTTTATTATACGGGGGACGCAGTGCAGAACATGAGGTATCACTGTTATCCGCTTTTTCAGTTGTTAATGCTGTATATTATAATTACTACCAAGTTCAATTAGTAATGATCACCAAAGAAGGACGCTGGTTAAAAGGCCCATTATTGACTGAGGCGCCAACGTCTCCAGATACTTTGGCATTGACCAATGAAGAAACCAAAGGGGAAGAAATTACACCTGGGGCAATCTACGAAGAAGACGCGATCGTCTTTCCTTTACTTCACGGACCAAACGGCGAAGACGGCACGATCCAAGGGTTTTTAGAAACCATCGGAATGCCTTATGTCGGAGCCGGTGTCTTGACTAGTGCCTGTGGGATGGACAAAATCATGACCAAGTATATCTTGCAAGCTGCGGGGATTCCGCAAGTTCCCTATGTACCAGTCTTGAAAAATGCGTGGAAAGAAAATCCGAAAAAGATTTTCGATCAATGTGAAGGCAGTCTGCTTTATCCAATGTTTGTCAAACCTGCCAACATGGGCTCAAGTGTCGGTATCTCGAAAGCCGAGAACCGTGAAGAACTGCAAAATGCGCTACAAGAAGCGTATCGCTACGATACCCGAGCGATCGTTGAACAAGGAATCGAAGCCCGTGAGATCGAAGTAGCCGTTCTTGGAAACGAAGACGTTCGGACCACAATGCCGGGAGAAATCGTAAAAGATGTTGCCTTTTATGATTACAATTCCAAATACATTGACAACCGAATCGAGATGCAGATTCCTGCACAAATTCCAGAAGAAACACAAGCCAAAGCTCAAGAGTTTGCGAAAAAAGCCTATACGATGTTAGGCGGCAGCGGATTGAGCCGTTGTGATTTCTTTTTGACCAATAAAAATGAGCTCTTTTTAAATGAGCTGAACACGATGCCAGGGTTCACTGAATTCAGCATGTACCCACTGCTATGGGAGAAGACCGGCTTGCCTTATGGGGATTTGATCGAAGAATTGATCCAATTAGGGATGAATCGTTTCAATCAAAGACGTTCGTTCTTGACCAATGTAGAAGCAACAGAAAACGAAGCAGAATAAATAGCAGGAAGAAAGCCAGCTCAACTCAAGGAAAATACTTGAAGCGATCTTGTGCTTTCTTTTTTTAGGAAAAAGGAGCGAACCTGATGAATTTTACTGTAAAAGAAGCCGCTGCCGTATTTGGTCAGCAAATTGAAAATGAAACGCCACTTGCCTCTGTGGAATTCGACAGCCGTCTGATCAAAGAAAACAGTCTCTTTGTTCCCTTAGCGGGGACCCGTGACGGACATGAATTTGCCCAACAAGCCAAAGACAATGGGGCGATCGCCACACTGTGGAGCCACCCTACGATCGAACCGCCGCAAGACATCCTTGTGATTCCTGTCACGGATACCGTCAAAGCGTTTCAACAATTGGCACGAGCGTATAAAGAAAAGCTTGCACCGAAAATCATCGGTATTACTGGAAGTAACGGGAAAACGACCACCAAAGATATGGTGGAAGCGGTCATGACCCAAAAGTACCAGACCTATAAAACCCAAGGCAACCACAACAATGAACTAGGCGTGCCTTTGACTATCTTGCATGCGCCAGAAGATACCCAAGTGTTGATTTTAGAAATGGGAATGGATCATGCAGGTGAAATCGAAGTCCTTTCGCGCTTAGCAGAACCTGACGCTGCTGCTATCACGTTGATAGGCGAAGCCCACATTGAAAACTTAGGGTCCAGAGAAGGGATCGCCAAAGCCAAAATGGAGATCACCGCAGGATTGAAAAAAGACGGCTTCTTTATGATGCCAGCTGATGAACCATTGTTAGAGCCCTTTGTTCCCAATTTAACGCAGACCATTGAAACTTTTGGCTTAACTGAGGGAGATCTACAAGGAGACATCGTGGAGGAATCGCAAGATCAGACGATTTTTACGGTAGCAGGTACGACCTTTACCTTACCGGTCTTAGGCGGCTATAATGTCAAAAATGCCTTGATCGCGATTGGGATAGGACGTCATTTTGGTGTAGCAGATGAAGCGATCAAGGAAGGCTTGGCGCATTTTCAATTGACGAAAAATCGGACCCAATGGGTGACTGCTGGTAATGGGGCAGCGATTTTGAGCGATATTTACAATGCCAATCCGACGGCCATGGGTCTGGTATTGGATAGCTTCCGCAAATTGCCTTTAGCAGGACGACGGATCGCCGTATTGGCAGATATGCTTGAATTAGGACCAGATTCTGCACAAATGCACGAGCAGATGGCCGCACACTTGGATGATTCGTTCCAGCTAGTTTTCCTTTATGGCAAAGAAATGCAGGCATTGCAAAAACGACTAGCGAACACTGCCCTTGCTGACAAGGTGCGCTATTTTGCGATTGATGAAAAACCACAGCTGATCGCCTCCTTAATAGAAACTTTAGAACCTTCCGATAGCCTAGTGATCAAAGGCAGCAATGGCATGGGCCTGAGTGAAGTCGTTGATGCACTAAAAGGAATGTAAAAGGGAGTTGAAATCTTGCTGAAACTTTCAAAGCGTGTTATACTTATCTAACGCCGAAAGATGAAGCACAGAATGATTACTGTAAAAAACATTGACGTTTTGAGATAAAATGATGGCTGAGACAAACAACACTTGTTTTAGCCTTTTATAATGCCTTCGTGAAGCGGTTTTTCGGTACCGAGAGAAAGATAAGAGTAAATGGGACTACTCTTGTGTTTCTGAAGAACTAACCTACGCTTCGATGATAGAAAAACAGGCATCGAAAAGATGACCAGCCTAGGAGGATCCATTTGAAATTTAAAGATCTAGAATTATCCAACGAATTATTGACTTCTGTTGAGCGTGCCGGCTTTGAAGAAGCAACACCCATCCAAGAAGCAACGATTCCATTAGCCTTAGCAGGCAAAGACGTGATCGGTCAAGCACAGACCGGTACTGGTAAAACCGCCGCATTTGGTTTGCCAATGTTAGAAAAAATTGACCCAACGAACCATCAACTACAAGGATTAGTGATTGCCCCAACCCGTGAATTAGCGATCCAAACCCAAGAAGAATTGTACCGTCTTGGTAAAGACAAAAAAATTCGTGTACAAGCAGTTTACGGTGGAGCCGATATCGGCCGTCAAATCCGTCAACTAAAAGATCGTCCCCACATCGTAGTTGGTACACCAGGTCGTATGTTAGACCATATCAACCGCCACACCTTGAAATTAGGCACCGTTGAAACGCTTGTATTAGATGAAGCGGATGAAATGTTGAACATGGGCTTCTTGGAAGATATTGAAAAAATCATCAGCCAAGTACCAGATGTTCGTCAAACATTGCTATTTTCAGCAACAATGCCGCCAGCAATCAAAAACATCGGCGTGAAATTCATGAAAGAGCCTGAACATGTACAGATCAAAGCCAAAGAAATGACCGCTGATTTGATCGATCAATACTATGTTCGTTCAAAAGACTACGAAAAATTTGATATCATGACTCGTTTATTGGATGTGCAAACGCCAGAATTGACCATCGTTTTCGGTCGTACGAAACGTCGTGTCGATGAATTGGCGCGCGGCTTAGAAGCCCGCGGCTATAAAGCAGAAGGCATTCATGGAGACCTTTCTCAACAAAAACGAATGAGCGTTTTGCGTTCATTCAAGAGTGGTCAACTAGATATCTTAGTTGCCACAGACGTTGCAGCTCGTGGATTAGATATCTCTGGTGTTACACACGTTTACAACTACGATATCCCTCAAGACCCTGAAAGCTATGTTCACCGGATCGGACGTACTGGCCGTGCTGGAAAAGGTGGAATGTCTGTGACTTTCGTTACACCAAACGAAATGAGCTATCTGCACGTCATTGAAAACTTAACGAAAAAACGGATGACACCAATGCGCCCACCGACCGAAAAAGAAGCGTTCAAAGGTCAATTAGGTGCCGCAATCGAATCTGTTGAAACCAAATTGGATGAAAATGGCTTAGATAAATACTTGCAAGCAGCCGACGATCTATTAGAACGTTATTCTGCACAAGATTTAGCAGCATTGCTTCTAAAAACTATGGCAAAAGATCCTGCTGATTTAGCACCAGTGAAGATCACACCAGAGCGTCCATTGCCTCAAGGGAAAAAATCATTCAACAAAAATGGTCGTCGCAGCAACAATAGCAACGGCAATCGTAACCGCAAAGAAAACGGTGGGAACCGTGGCGGCGGCAACGGCAATAAAGCCCGCGGCAACTATTCAAAAGATGGTGCCCGTAAAAACAATCGCCGCAGCAACGACAAAAAACGTGGTTTCGTAATCAGAAACAACCAAGACTAATTAAGTTTGTGGACCTTGTAAGGAAACTTGCAAGGTCTTTTTTTATATAAAAAACAAATACGAACGATTAAAAATCTTAATCTCCGTATAAACTCGTCAGATTTGAATGGTAATTCGCCATTTTTTTGGTAGAATGGTAACTAGCTGAACAAGGGGTATTTCCAATTTGGAAAACCCTATCTTAGGTGAAGGTAGAGAAAAGAATGATCAAAGGAATCGGGATCGATGCAGTCGAGCTGCCTCGAATGAAAGAATTAATTGAAAAAAAACCTCAGTTTATAACGCGTATTTTAACAGAGAGGGAAGCAAAATTATTTGCACGCTTGCCGCTGAAACGTCAGGTAGAGTTCCTTGGCGGGCGCTATGCCTGCAAAGAAGCGTTCTCGAAAGCTTGGGGGACAGGGATCGGCAAAGTTTCTTTTCATGATATTGAAGTCTTGACCAATGAATTCGGTGCCCCGATCGTCACTAAAGCACCGCATCCTTTAGAAAAAACGTTTGTCAGTATCACCCATACAAATGATACTGCTTTTGCACAAATTATTTTAGAAGTACTAGATAGTGAATAAACCAAGTTGAAGTAGTCTGTCAGTCAAGAAGACTTTGATACTTCATGGACGAACAGCCGACTACATAAAACCAACTTAATTTGTTCGTCTGATCAAGCACTAGTAGAAAGAAGGAACTGGAAATGGTGGTTGCTTACCATAGACCAACGAAAGCGATAATTGATACAACTGCGATTACCGAAAATATCAAACATGAGATTGCTCACTTACCAAGCGAGACATTTCTTTTTGCGGTGGTCAAAGCGAATGGTTACGGACACGGAGCGGTTCAAACCGCTCTTGCAGCCAAAGAAGGCGGCGCAGATGGTTTTTGCGTTGCGACGATCGATGAAGCGATCGAATTGAGAGAAGCAGGGATCACTGACCCGATTTTGATCTTAGGTGTCGTGAACGTGTGTGATATTGCCTTGCTGACGACCTATGATTTGTCATTTCCAGTCGCTTCGATGGACTGGCTGATAGAAGCAGGCGCTTATTTAGAGGAGAACCCTCTAAATAAGCCGCTTAAAGTGCATATCAAGGTGGATACTGGTATGGGGAGAATCGGCTTTTTGACTGTCGAAGAAGTGCGCCAAGCCGTTCTTTGGTTAGAAGATCACCCCTCTTTTGATTGGGAAGGGATCTTTACCCATTTCTCCACAGCGGATCAAGCAGACACGAGCTATTGGGAAACCCAGCACCAACGTTTTAAAGAAGTCTTAACTGTTTTGCCCTATTTGCCGACATATATACATACAGGCAATAGCGCAACCTCTTTATGGCACCAAGAAGCAGTAGGAAATATGGTCCGTTTTGGGATCGCAATGTATGGGTTGAACCCATCAGGTCATGCGCTGAGCGAACCATTTTCCTTAAAACCAGCGCTTTCGCTCGTTTCTGAACTGATACAAGTGAAATTACTTGAAAAAGGAGCGGGGATTGGCTATGGTGAAACATATATCACTCCACGTCAGGAATGGATCGGCACCGTGCCTATCGGTTATGCTGACGGCTGGTTACGAAAAATGCAAGGCTTCTCGATCTTAGTAGAAGGCGAGCGTTGTGAGATCGTCGGTCGAGTGTGTATGGATCAATTGATGATTCGTTTGCCGCGGGCATTTGCTGTCGGTACACCAGTCACCTTGATCGGTGAGAATCATGGGGAACAAATTACGATGCAGGATGTTGCAGACCAGTTAGAAACGATTCACTATGAAGTAGCGTGTACCCTTTCAGCAAGGGTTCCGCGAGAATATAAAAGTTAGGGTGGTCCTATGGTAAAAAGGGGAGATATTTATTTTGCCGATCTTTCACCAGTGGTTGGATCGGAGCAAGGCGGGATACGTCCAGTCTTGATCATTCAAAATGACTTGGGGAATCACTTCAGTCCCACTGTGATCATTGCGGCGATCACGGCAAAAATGGCGAAGCCGAAATTACCAACGCATATTGGGATTTCCGCTTCTTGCACAGGGATTGGCAAAGACTCCGTCATTTTGATGGAACAGATTCGCACGATCGACAAAAGCCGTTTGAAAGAAAAGGTTTGTCACTTAGACGATAAAGTGATGTGTGAAGTCGATGCTGCCTTGATGATCAGTATTGGTGTTGAGCCGACCTTTGCCACATCAACGATCGAGGTGTAAATCTGTCAATGGGGTATGTAGTATTAATAGCAGTTGTCATTTTATTGAGTTTCTTTACGTATAAACATATTCGCCGTTTTCTTTCAGAAACAAAAAAGCGCAACGAAACCATGGAACAAGGATATTATCTTGTGAGTCATACATATGAAGAAAAGCGGGAACAGACACATTATTACGGCGTTTTTCAGCAGGGAGACAAAGAGCTGATACTAGAAATGTCGCTACAACTTTATTTGCAACTGCAGCCGCCGCAACGGGGCATGTTGACCGCCAAAGAAGGCAGAGTGCTTTCTTTTGAAATGTGATCATGTAATGAAAGTAATGCGCACGAGGAAACAGCCCCCTCATGAAAACAAGCAGGAAAGAGCCGCTTTGTTTCGTACATCGGAGCAGGTTCTGTCACTGCTTGTTTTTTTTATGCAGGTCTTTGTGAGAGGTTTCCTATGGATACAGATTCAATGAATGGAAGAAAGAGCATCTTCAAAAAAGAGGAATACCACAAAAGCGTGGGGCTAGAATGCTTTGAAGAACAGCCAATGTACGGTTGCTTTTCACAAAGAATTCAGTTATAGTATGTAGCGACTAGTTTGAAAAGAGGGAAAAAAGTGAACCCATCGATTTATGGACTTACCAAATCAGATTTATCTTTGTGGATAACTGAACAAAATGAAAAGAAATTCCGTGCCAACCAAGTGTGGGAGTGGCTCTATGAAAAACGAGTAACCAGCTTTGAAGAAATGACCAATCTACCGAAACCTTTGATTGAGAAACTGTCGGCAGCCTTTGTGATCAATCCCCTGAAACAGATGGTGGTACAAGAAGCCAGTGACGGAACCGTCAAGTATTTATTCCAATTGCCAGACAATCACATGATTGAAACGGTCTTGATGCGTCAAGAATATGGCATGTCCGTTTGTGTGACGACCCAAGTCGGCTGCAACATCGGCTGTACGTTTTGTGCCAGTGGGTTATTAAAGAAGCAACGAGACTTAACGGCAGGCGAGATCGTGGCTCAAATCATGTTAGTACAACACTATTTTGATGAACGCAATGAGGGGGAACGAGTCTCTCACGTGGTGGTCATGGGGATTGGCGAACCCTTTGATAACTATGACAATGTGATGCATTTCTTACAGATCATCAATGACCCGAAAGGCTTAGCGATCGGCGCGCGGCATATTACTGTGTCAACCAGCGGCTTAGCGCATAAAATTAGAGAGTTTGCGGAGAACGGCTTGCAAGTGAACCTAGCGATTTCGCTGCATGCCCCAAATAACGAAGTCAGAACCTCCATGATGCGGATCAATCGGAGTTTCCCGATTGAAAAGCTGATGGCAGCGGTCGACTATTATTTAGAAAAAACAAATCGTCGGATCACATTTGAGTACATCATGCTGGATCATGTCAATGACCGGCCAGAACATGCCCGTCAGTTGGCAGCTTTATTGAAGGATAAAAAGAAATTGTCATACGTCAACTTGATCCCATATAACCCAGTGAGTGAGCATGACCAATACGCTCGAAGTAAAAAAGCTGATGTGTTAGCCTTTTATGACATTTTAAAGAAAAACGGTATCAATTGCGTGATTCGTAAAGAACACGGGACAGATATCGACGCAGCTTGCGGACAGCTGCGAAGCAAACAAATGAAAAAAGAAGCCTCCGCTTCTTAAACGCAAAAAGCAAAAGAAGGACTGCACAAGCGCAGTTCTTCTTTTTGTTATTTACTATCTAAGTAATTAAAAAACGCATTAAAGAAAGCGTATTCCTCGAAAGAAAATTCAAAAAACATTGTTTTACAAGAAAAAAATAGATTATACTAAAAGCTGGTATCCATTAAAAATAACTTATCGTGAAAGGATGATTTGATGGAATGGATTAAATTAATTGGTATTCTAGTTATTTTAGTCGGCTTTTTGCTGAAGCTAGATACTATTGCTGTCGTAATCGTTGCTGGTTTTGTCACCGCGCTTGTGTCGGGGATTTCTGTTGTTGATTTTTTAACAATGTTAGGAGAAGCGTTTGTCAATAATCGACTCGTTACACTGTTCTTACTGACACTACCGATGGTCGGCTTGTCAGAACGTTTTGGCTTGAAGCAGCAGGCAGTCATATTGATTGAAAAGATCAAAGGCTTAACACCAGGGAAGTTCTTGAGCTTGTACTTGTTTATTCGAGAACTTGCTGGCTTTTTCTCTATTCGGATCCAAGGACATACACAATTTATCCGCCCGATCGTTAACCCGATGGCGCAAGCTGCTGGGGAAAACAAATTTGGGGAACTGGATGAAAAAGATCAGGAAAAAATCAAAGCTCGGGCTGCCGCTAACGAAAACTTCGGGAATTTCTTTGCCCAAAATACCTTTGTGGCTGCTTCTGGTGTGCTATTGATCGTAGGAACATTGCAATCTCTTGGCTACGATGTGGCAGCTAGTTCGATCGCGCAAGCCTCATTGCCGATCGCATTGATCGTCTTAGTCATTGCTACATTGTCGAACTTGCTCTTTGATCGTAAATTAGCAAAAAAATATGGCAAGAAGGAGGACAAATAGATGGAAGGAATCGTTAACGGATTACTGGAATTCTTTTATATCTTGATCGGATTGCTGTCGATCATGACGGCTGTACGGGTTTTTCGTGAAGCGGATCATCCCACCCGATTAGGCACCTCTGCTTTTTGGTTACTGCTAGGGATCGTCTTTGCTTTCGGGAATTTCTTGCCGTATCTTGTGGACGGGATTTTGATCGTTTTGATGGGCTGTTTGACCTTCTTCAAACAAGTGCAGATTGGTAAAATCGTGGACGTGGATGATGAAAAAGCAGAAGCATCGGCTAAACGGATCGGTAGTACGATCTTCGTGCCATGTATCAGCTTAGCATTGATCGCTGTGGTGATTTCTTATACACCATTAGGAGGCCAAGTTGGAATCGGGATCGCATCGATCTTAGCGCTCTTGTTGGCAGTCGTGTTGACTTCCGCTAAACCGAAAACAGTGCTGGACGATTCCGATCGGATGCTTCGTCAAGTCGGAACTGCCGGTATCTTGCCGCAGTTATTAGCAGCACTAGGTGTCATTTTTAACGCTGCTGGTGTCGGTGATGTGATTTCTCAAGGAATCTCTGGTGTCGTGCCAGAAGGCAATCGTTTTATCGGTGTCGTGGCTTACTGTTTAGGAATGATGATCTTTACTATGATCATGGGAAATGGTTTTGCGGCATTTACCGTTATTACTGCAGGCATCGGTGTACCTTTTGTGATGGCGCAAGGCGGCGACCCAGTCGTTGCTGGTGCGTTGGCAATGACCGCTGGTTTTTGTGGCACATTGCTGACTCCGATGGCAGCCAATTTCAACGCATTGCCAGTGGCCTTGTTAGAGATGAAAGACCCCAATGGCGTCATTAAAGCACAAGCCCCAATTGCATTCTTGTTGTTAGTGATCCACATCGCTTTAATGTACTTTTGGGCATTTTAGTGGTAAAACAAAGAGGGAAGGATGATGGAAATGAAACTATTAATTACTGGATTTGATCCATTTGGCGGAGAAGCAATCAATCCTGCCTTAGAAGCAGTGAAATTGTTGCCAGATACAATTCATGGTGCACAGATTGTGAAAGCAGAGATCCCCACTGTATTTGGGAAATCAGCAGCGATCGTCGCAGAGAAAATTGAAGAGATCCACCCAGATGTCGTTTTAAACATTGGCCAAGCGGGTGGACGGTTTGCCATCTCACCAGAACGAGTGGCGATCAATGTGGACGATGCCCGGATTCCTGATAATGAAGGCAATCAACCCGTCGATGAAGTGATCCAAACAGAAGGCAAGCCTGCCTACTTCACACAACTGCCGATCAAAGCAATGGTAGAAAATATGAAAAAAGCAGGAATACCGGCAGCCGTTTCTAATACTGCTGGAACCTTCGTCTGCAACCACATCATGTATCAAGTACAATACATGATTGATACAAAATACCCTGAAATGAAGGGCGGTTTTATCCACGTGCCGTTTATTCCTCAGCAAGTCGTCGATAAAGCAGGACAGCCTGCAATGAGCATCGAAGACATCGCCAAAGGATTGACTGCAGCGGTGGAAGCCATCGTTGATTATGCCGACAAAGAAGATCTAAAAGCAATTGGCGGCGCGATCCATTAATCATTGAAGGACATCCTTTCGGGGATGAAACAAATGTCTTTAAGGCGAGAAGACCTGATCAGCAAGCATGCAATCAGGTCTTTTTTTGGTCTGTTCTGATAAAAATCATTGGCGATTTCTGTATGTTTACCCTTCTATCAGACATTTCTCATTTTGACGGATCAAATGAAAAAGCAAGACAGAAAATGAATGTAAGTTACATTTAACCATGTTTTTTTATTATTTTTTTTGCTTTATTTCTTATAAATAAAGAAAGGAGAAATAGCATTTAACGAATGTTTGATGAGAGTAAGGTAAGTAAATACCAAGAAAACTTTCTGTCAGAGGTGTTTTTTATCGAAAAAAGGATTGCTTTTTTAATAATTATTAATTAAAATCTTATCTAACTTCAGAAATCGCATGATTATTCTGAAAATTAATTCAATTAAGGGGTAGGACAGGATGAAGAATAAATGGGCCTATGGTTTAGTGGCTGTGTGTGGCGTGGCGTTAGCCGGTTGTACAACGGGCGGAACAAATAGTTCAAGCAATGACACAGCAGCAAGCGGTGACAGCAGTGCAGAACAAGTGTTTAACGTAGTGGTTTCACAAGAAATGCCAAGTGCGGATCTCTCATTAGCAACCGATACGATCAGCTTCAGTGCATTGAACAATGTATATGAAGGACTGTATCGTTTGGATGCTGACAGTACACCACAACCTGCTGGTGCAGCTGAAGCAGCTGAAGTCAGCGAGGATGGACTGACTTACAAGATCAAATTACGTGAAGATGCGAAATGGTCAAATGGTGACCCTGTTACAGCAGCGGATTATGTCTATGGTTGGCAACGGACAGTCAAACCTGAAACAGCATCAGAATACGCGTATCTATTTTCACCAGTTAAGAACGCAGATGCCATCACAGCAGGCGATACGGATCCATCAGAGCTAGGCATCAAAGCAGTGGGGGATTATGAATTAGAAATCACCCTAGAAAAAGCAACACCTTACTTTGACTACTTATTAGCATTCCCATCCTTCTTCCCACAAAATCAAAAAGTGGTAGAAGAAAATGGCGATCAATATGCGTCAACCAGTGACAATGCCGTTTACAATGGACCATTTGTCTTGACTGGGTTTGATGGACCAGGAACGGATACGGAATGGGCTTATGAAAAGAACGACCAATATTGGGACAAAGATACTGTTAAATTACAAACGATCAACGTAAGCGTCGTGAAGGAATCCTCAACTGCCTTGAACCTTTTCCAAGATGGACAAGCAGATGATGTCATCCTAACAGGTGAATTAGCGCAACAAATGGCTAACGATGAAGCCTTCGTTTCTCAACCAGAAGCAACGACTTCTTACCTAGAATTGAACCAACGTGATGAAGATTCACCTTTCCGTAACGAAAACTTACGTAAAGCGATCTCTTATGCGATCGATCGTGATGCCTTAGTGACATCGATCTTAGGGGATGGTTCGATTGCTTCAACTGGGTTGGTACCAGAAGGTATGACCTTCAGCCCTGGCGATCATACGGACTTCACGGAAGCAGCTGGCAGCGTCATTGAATACAATGAAGAGCAAGCCAAAGAACATTGGGAAAAAGCCAAAGAAGAATTAGGGATCGATTCATTAGAATTTGATATCTTAGCTTCTGATACAGACTCAACGAAGAAAATCATTGAGTACTTGCAAGATACGATCGAAAAAACATTGGACGGTGTGAAAGTCACGTTAAGTCCAGTACCATTCTCTGTTCGTTTGGATCGTTCAAACGCTGGTGATTTTGATACAGTAATGGGCGGTTGGGGTGCTGACTATGCCGATGCAAGTAGCTTTACTGACTTGTTTACGACAGGCAACTCATACAACCGTGGACAATGGAGCAACGAAGAATACGATGCAGCCGTTGAAGCAGCGGGTACAACCAATGCCAATGACCCTGACAAACGTTGGGAAGATCTAGTCAATGCAGAAAAAATCATTATGAATGAACAAGGTGTCATTCCAGTTTATCAAAAAGCGGAAGCACACTTACGTGCAACAAAAGTCAAAGGTGTTGTTGCTCACGCAGCGGGCGCACAATACGACTACAAGTGGACATCAATCGAATAATCACGAGTAGTTGACTTGAAATGCCGAAGAAAAGGCTGGGACAATTTCTTGTCTCAGCCTTTTGCTTCTCATTTCAATGAGTAAAACTATAAGAATGAAATTAACTAGTAGCAATCATTAAAAAGAGCAATGAAAGGAATAACAAGAAGACACCAGGCCATAACCAAAAGGCGTAGCTCTGTTTGCCGACTTGGGATAATTTCAGATAATCTGTTTTATTTTTGGAAAAAGCTTTCTTCATGGAGTATTGAAAATGGTCAAAGAAACCAGAAGCAAATACCCATAAAAAACCGCCAATGATCAAAAAGAACAGCGCCCACAAGAAAAGGGCATCTGAAAGAGCTGCTATGGAAAATTCATTTTTTATGGCTAACCATCCGCCAGAAATTGCGAGGCATAGGAGGGGTATGAGCCCACTACTTTTTTTTATTTTCATGATCTGACTCCTTTTTAATGATTCGTACTATGTTAATTTACATAATTATTGAATAGAAGTCAAAATACTTAAGGGGGAAACTGCGTGAACAGCTTTTTGAAATATTTATTGAAACGAGTGTTCTACATGGTCTTAACATTATGGCTGATTGCCACGATCACCTTTTTCTTGATGCAATTTTTGCCAGGAACACCATATACGAATGCTGAAAAATTAAGTCCAGAACAAATTGCCTTGCTAAATGAGCAAGCAGGATTGGACAAACCGATCATTACCCAATATTGGCTTTATTTGACCAATTTACTAAAAGGTGACTTTGGGATCTCTTTCCAATTTAAAAACCAGCCAGTAGCGAATTTATTATCAGGAAGAATCGGACCTTCACTGCAACTAGGGCTACAAGCGATCATCTTTGGTACGTTCTTTGGGATCATTTTAGGAACGATCTCTGCGATGAAACAAAATACTTGGATCGATACAACGTCTACCTTAGTGGCGATCTTAGGACGTTCGATCCCTAACTTTGTCTTTGCCGTGTTGCTGCAATACATTTTTGCCATCAAACTAGGGATCTTACCGATTGCTAAGTGGGAGACTTTTGCCAGCACGATCCTACCGACCGTCGCCTTGGCGATGTCGCCATTAGCGGATTCCGCCAGGTTTATTCGAACCGAGATGGTGGAAGTGCTGCATAGTGATTATGTCGAGTTGGCACGAGCAAAAGGGTTAAGCCGCTGGGAAATTGCCTTCAAGCATGGTTTGCGGAATAGTTTGATTCCGTTATTGACGCTGTTAGGACCGCTAGCTGTCGGTTTGATGACGGGTTCTCTTGTCGTAGAAAATATTTTTGCGATCCCAGGTATCGGTGAACAGTTCGTAAAATCAATCATGACCAATGACTATCCAACGATCATGGCGGTAACAATTCTTTATTCCGCGATGTTGGTCTTTGTTATTCTTGTTGTTGATATTTTATATGGAATCGTTGATCCGCGGATCCGAGTTTCAGAAGGGAGTCGTGGCTAATGGCAGAGAAACCTTACACAGCAAATGATGTTGCTGCCATCGATGCAGCCAAATTTCAACCGTTACAAAAAAATACCAATGAAGAGCGTGAAGCGATCGCAACCCCTTCATTAACGTTTTTCCAAGATTCATGGCGTCGTCTGAAAAAGAACAAAGCCGCTGTTTTCTCAATCATTTTGTTGCTGATCATTATCGCGATCTCAATCATTACGATTTTTGTCTCGCCGCATGATCCAACCGCGCAAAATGTAACCTTTACAAATCTGCCGCCGAAAATTCCTGGTATCAACATCAATGGCTTAAACGGCTATGCGATGGTGGGAGGCGAGCTAGTAGATAAGTATGCAGCTGCCAATGTTCCTGACGGGACGTATTTCCTTTTAGGAACGGATGGCTTGGGTCGTGACCTATTGAGTCGTCTATTCGTAGGGACACGTATTTCCTTGTTGATCGCGTTTATCGCGGCAATGCTTGACATCATCTTTGGTGTAACCTATGGCCTGATCTCTGGTCTTTTAGGTGGACGGATCGATAATGTGATGCAACGTTTTCTAGAAATCTTATCTGGTATTCCCAACTTGGTGGTAATGATCTTGATGTTGGTGGTTTTTGAACCTGGGATCTTCTCGATCGTGGCAGCAATGGCGATCACTAACTGGATTCCAATGGCGCGGATCGTACGGGCCCAAACGATGAAACTAAAAGATCAAGAATTCGTTTTAGCCGCAACGACGCTGGGGGAAAGTCGCCTCAAGATTGCGATGAAACACGTATTACCGAATATTTCCAGCGTGATCATCGTACAAATGATGTTCAGTATTCCCTCGGCGATTTTCTTCGAGGCCTTCCTAAGCTTTATTGGGCTAGGATTAAAACCACCTTCAGCATCTTTAGGGATGTTACTAAGCGATGGCTACAAAACCTTCTTGTTCCTGCCTTACCAAATGTGGGTACCAGCTGTGACCTTGTCTGTGATTATGATTGGGTTCAACTTGCTGGCAGACGGTTTGCGTGATGCCTTTGATCCGAAAATGAAAGAGTGATTGCTATGAAAAAAGTCTTAGAAGTGAAAAACTTAGAAATTTCTTTTGACACCTTTGCTGGGAAAGTCCAAGCGATCCGCGATGTCAGTTTCGATCTATACAAAGGAGAAACCTTGGCGATCGTGGGCGAATCTGGGAGCGGCAAGTCCGTGACGACCCGCAGTATCATGGGGTTGTTAGCCAGCAATGCCAATGTCGATAATGGCCAGATCCTCTTCAATGGGACGGACATTTTGAAAAAATCCGAAAAAGAACTGCAAAAAATCCGTGGCAAGGAAATCGCCATGATTTTCCAAGATCCAATGACTTCATTGGACCCAACGATGCCGATTGGCAAGCAAGTGGCAGAATCATTGATGAAGCACAACAAAATCAGTAAAAAAGAAGGCTTGCGACAAGCGTTGGAACTATTGAACCTTGTCGGCATCCCGAATGCTGAGAAACGCTTGAAAAATTATCCGCATCAATTTTCTGGTGGTCAGCGGCAGCGGATCGTCATTGCGATCGCGTTGATCTGTTACCCGCAGATCTTGATTGCAGATGAACCAACGACTGCATTGGATGTAACGATCCAAG
Organism: Enterococcus sp. R12; assembly: GCF_058135755.1. Lineage (NCBI taxonomy): Bacteria > Bacillati > Bacillota > Bacilli > Lactobacillales > Enterococcaceae > Enterococcus > Enterococcus sp. R12. The sequence goes on along the minus strand of NZ_CM176874.1, from coordinate 3,103,811 downwards.
CACAAATCTTAGAGTTATTAAAAGATATCCAGAAGAAAATCAATTCGTCCATCGTCTTCATTACCCATGACTTAGGGGTCGTTGCCAATGTGGCGGATCGGGTGGCCGTGATGTACGGTGGGAAAATCGTCGAAGTGGGGACCGCAGAAGAGATCTTCTACAACCCGCAACATCCATACACTTGGGGCTTGTTAGGTTCGATGCCGACGTTAGAAGGAACAGGCGATCGCTTGTACGCGATTCCTGGTTCACCTCCAGATTTGTTAGATCCGCCAACAGGCGATGCTTTTTATCCACGGAACGAGTTTGCCTTGCAGATCGATGCTGAACAGCAACCGCCATTCTTTGACGTCTCACCGACGCACAAAGCGGCCACTTGGCTATTAGCGCCGCAAGCACCGAAAGTGACTCCGCCGGATGAGATCTTGATTCGCTGGAAAAAATTCCAAGAAAAAAATACTCAGGCATCTGTCTAAAGGAGGAGAAACGGTTGGAAAAAGTTTTACTTGAAGTAAAGAATCTCAAACAATATTTTAACGTTGGCCGCAAAGACGAAGTCAAAGCCGTCGATGATATCTCCTTCCAAATCTATGAAGGAGAAACCTTTGGTCTAGTCGGTGAATCCGGAAGCGGAAAATCGACGACTGGACGGACGGTGATTCGTTTGAATAACCCTACCGGAGGCGAAGTTCTTTTTGATGGACAAGATGTTATGAAAATCAAAGGCAAGAAACCACTGGCTGATTTTCGCAGGGAAGTTCAAATGGTCTTCCAAGATCCTTATGCTTCCTTGAATCCACGGATGAAAGTTCGGGACATTATTGCCGAAGGGATCGATATCAACGGACTAGCCAAAAATGAAAAAGAACGCAATGATCGGGTGGATGAACTTTTGCGAACCGTCGGACTAAACCCAAGTCACGGGACCCGTTATCCTCATGAATTTTCAGGTGGACAACGTCAGCGGATCGGGATCGCCCGCGCGTTAGCCGTCGATCCAAAATTCATCATCTGTGATGAACCAATCTCGGCATTGGATGTTTCGATCCAAGCCCAAGTCGTCAACTTGCTGCAAGATCTGCAAGAAGAACATAAATTGACGTACTTGTTTATCGCCCATGATTTATCGATGGTCAAACACATCAGCGATCGGATCGGCGTGATGCACAACGGCAAACTGCTAGAAGTAGGCACCAGCGATGAAATCTATCATTACGGGGTCCATCCGTATACTGAAAGTCTTTTATCAGCGATTCCGCTGCCAGATCCTGACCATGAGCGTCAACGCAAACGGATCAAATACGTCAGCGAACCAAACGATAACCAAGAACGAGCAATGGAAGAGATCGCACCAGGACATTTCGTTTATGCCACGAAAAAAGAAGCCAAGATCTATCAAGAAAAGTTAGCACAAAAAAAGGGGAACTAGCGTCAAAGGTATAGGGAGTGTTAGGAGGAGATGAAACTGGGTGTTTTAAAAGCATACAAATTTCGGATCTATCCTAATGGACAGCAAAAACAGTTTTTCATCGAAACCTTCGGCTGTGTACGTTTTACGTACAATCAACTGCTGGAGGCAAAGATGGAGGAGCTGGCCAACAATGAAGCAAAGCAAGGGTTGACGCCAGCCAAACTAAAAAAGGAGTATCCTTTTTTGAAGGAGACCGATAGTTTGGCATTGGCGAATGCACAACGGAATCTGGACCGAGCGTTTCGAAATTACTTTCAAAAGCGGGCTGGCTTTCCAAAAATGAAAACCAAAAAAAGTATCTGGCAATCGTATACCACCAATAATCAGCAGCACACCATTTATTTTGAAGACGATCAAATCAAGCTGCCAAAGCTTAAAACATTGGTTCCCGTAAAAAAGCATCGGGCGATCAAAGGGAAGATCAAATCGGCAACGATCTCAGCAAAAAACAACGAAGAGTTTTACATCTCGATCCTTTGTTTGGAAGAGATCCCGCCATTGCCGAAGCAGCAAGCCTCTGTCGCTGTTGTTTATGATCCGCAGCAGTTGGTCAAAGCCAACCAGCCGATACCCATCACCTGTGAGCATGCCATCCAAACGAAGCAAAAGCTGACGCGAGCAGAACGCAAACTTCAGGTGAAAGCGACGGCGGTCAAACGGAAGAAAATCCTTTTGACCCAGGCGCGAAATTATCAGAAGCTAAAAGGAAAGGTCGCTCGCCTTTATCGTTTTCACTGCTGTCAAAAGCGGGAATTCATCGATCAAGTCAGCTACCATCTCGTAAAACAGTACGATACGATCTATTTGGAACAAATCGCAGAAGATACGGTTTTAAAAGCTGGTCATTACAGCATCAGTGATTGGCATCAATTCGTTCGCAAAATCCAGTACAAAGCGCAGTGGTACGGCAAAGAACTGCGTTTTGTCACGTTGGATACGCAGGACCAACAGAAGCTAGAACGGCTCTCAGGCGAAATGAGCAGCTGAGCCGCTTGAACTGGAAGGAACGCCAGGGATCGCCTAGGGTATAGAAAAAATCTTTCTGATTTTTGTTTCTAGGAACCACGTTCACTAATTATGATTAACCAGCAACCCCCTGCCAAACTACGGTCTGACAGGGGGTTGTATTTTTTTACATTTTGTCACCTAAAAATGCGTCATTTAAGCGATAGATCTTTGAGGGACGCCCGATGCCGACAGGCTTTTCGCCAACTTCCGTAAAATATTGGAGCATGGATTTTTTGAAGTTGGAATGATCGATCATTTTAAAATCGATCCCTAAAAACTTGGCGAATACTTTACGGGCTTCCGTGATCGTAAAGTCTTTGCCTAACACGAGCAGCACTTGTGGCTCGTGTTCCATCTTGTTGGCAACCCGTTTGAAAGCTTTGAGGATGATCGCGCTGTGGTCAAAAGCCAACGTATCTTTTCCAACAGAGGCGCCAGTCACTAGGTCAAGAATGATCTCGATCTCGCCGCTGGTCAAATAAATTTGATTGGCTTTTCTTTCTAAAGAGAACCAGCGTACTTGGTTCGCATCGTCGCCGGCACTTAAGGGTTCTTCACCGATAAAAGCCAAATAGCTGACGGTGATCACCCAACCGCGAGGATCGCGATCTGGGGTGCTGAAGGTATGCAGCTGTTCGATGTTTTGCTTGGAGATGGTGACCCCGATCTCTTCTTGCGTCTCACGGATCACACTTTGCCCCGTCGATTCATTGGGATTGACGAAGCCTCCCGGCAATGCCCAAGAATTACGGAAAGGGTGGCCTTTTCTTTGGATCAGCGCAATTTTTAATTGTTCTTCTTCTTTGTTGTAACACATCAAAACCATATCGACGGTTACGGAAGGTTTCTCGTATTTCGGCTGATCTTGCGCCTGATACCATGTAAGAAACTCTGCTTCTGACGCTTCTTTTTCATAGTAGTGTTTTTCAGCTGATTTTGAGGTAAATTCTTTCATTGGTTTCTCCTGCCTTAGATAAAGTAAGTAGCTGAACGCGACGGTTTTCCTTAACGGAAAAAATAAGGAACGATCAAATTAAGGAAAAATAATGCGAGATAAAGCCAAGAAGACGGCGGGTGTTCTTTGAGTGCTGAATAGCCCCAAAGAGCGATCCAGAGCAAAAAAAGCACACGGAGGACTGCCATCGCTGTTGCAAAGAGCGCAGCATAATCATGGCTATTGAAGTACGCAAACAAAAAGGGGTAACTTGTGGTTGAAAAAAGCAAGTGTCCCACAGAAAGCACAGTTAAAAGCAAAAAATGCTGTTTGTTTTTTCGAGTCATAGCGTTCCTTTCTATAAGTGAAGTCTTCCTCATTATAGCAAAAGAAGCACCTGTTAATCAAAGACCGTCTGCAAGAAGCTTTTTCAGATCCTTTTTCTCAAAAAAAGCAATAAATGACTAGAAATGCTGCTGAAAAGGCACGAAATAGGTATACTAGAGGAAAGAAGGTGAGCCGCAGAGAATTCTTTCGAGAGGGGGGACAAAGAGGTGAAGACAATCAAGTTTCTCGTTTTTCTATTGCTGTTGTTGATCATTAGTGGCTGTACCCGTTTCCGTCAGCTGCAAGAGCAGCCGACGGATTTGATGGTTGGGCAAAGTGTCAATCGAATCCCTGCCGATACGTTTATGGGGCCCCCATTCCCTCAACAAGCAACCCTTCGTCTGGAAGTGGAAACCAGCACAGCAACATCCGGACGCTTCAAACTGTACAATCATTCCGATCAGAGGGTGATCTACGACAACTATTTTGCAGTGGATGTTTTCGAGGGGGATGAATGGCGGGAACTCCTTTTTAAAGAAGACGTGGTTTTTCAAGACATCGGTCTTTATGCCTCTGCCCACAGTCAAACAACTTTATTAATCAATTGGTCGGAGTATTTTGGCACCTTGTCGAAAGGAACCTATCGCTTGATCAAAGAAGTGACCATTGAAGAAGAGGGACCACAAACGCTGATGATAGAATTTATGATCGAATAAGCGCTAGTTGCCGCTTGGAAGACACAAAACGATCAGAAAAAAGAAGCAACTCCCTCACTAGCACCCTTTGTATCTAAGCAAGATTCTTCCCCTAGAACATTGAAGTGAACGGCTATCTGCGCTATGATAACTAGTAGAAAAGAAATGCTCAAATCTGCTGGTTTATTTGCTGCGTATTAAGGACCAAAGCGATTCCTTTGTTCCTTGTAGACCATGGAAAAAGGTCTTAGGTTATCCGCTTTTTTGATTAAAATTATAGCATTTTTGGGTTGCGAACTGTATACTACCTAAGTATACACTTTACTAGTGAAAAGGAGGACTTGCGTCCATGGCTGAAAAAGAAACATTCTATATTACGACGCCAATTTATTATCCAAGCGGCAAGCTGCATATCGGGAATTCTTACACGACGATCGCTTGTGATGCGGTAGCACGATACAAACGATTGATGGGCTTTGATGTCTTTTATTTGACGGGTGTCGATGAGCACGGTCAAAAAATCGAGAAAAAAGCAGAAGAACTTGGCGTAGATCCGCAAGAATACGTCGACAAAATGGCAGCTGACGTCAAGAAACTATGGAACACACTAGACATCAGTTACGATAAATTTATCCGCACAACGGATGATTACCATAAAAAAGCCGTTCAAAAAATCTTCCAGCAATTGCTTGATCAAGGAGATATCTATCTTGGTGAATATGAAGGGTGGTATTCCGTTTCTGATGAAGAATACTTTACTGAAACGCAATTAGCAGAAGTTTACCGAGATGAAGAGGGCAAAGTCATCGGCGGTAAAGCGCCAAGCGGTCATGAGGTAGAATTGGTGAAGGAATCTTCTTATTTCTTCCGCATGAGCAAATATGCCGATCGTTTGGTTGAATACTATGATGAGCACCCAGAGTTCATTCAACCAGAATCACGTAAAAATGAAATGCTGAATAATTTCATCAAACCAGGGTTAGAAGACCTGGCTGTTTCCAGAACGACCTTTAAATGGGGCATCCCAGTCACTGCTAGCCCTGAACACGTGGTGTATGTGTGGATCGATGCGTTATCCAACTATATTACGGCATTGGGCTATGGCTCAGACGACGATTCCTTGTTCCAAAAATACTGGCCAGCTGATGTGCATATGGTTGGGAAAGAAATCGTGCGTTTCCATACAATCTATTGGCCAATCATGCTGATGGCATTAGACTTGCCATTACCGAAAAAAATCTTTGGCCATGGCTGGTTGATGATGAAAGACGGCAAGATGTCGAAATCTAAAGGCAATGTCGTTTATCCAGAAATGTTAGTGGAGCGCTACAGCTTAGATGCGTTGCGTTATTACCTCTTACGGGCGGTTCCTTTTGGTAGCGATGGTGTATTTACACCAGAAGATTTCGTTTCTCGTTTGAACTACGATCTAGCCAATGACTTAGGCAACCTGTTGAATCGGACGATCGCTATGATCAATAAATATTGTGATGGCTTAGTCCCAGATTATGCCTCAAAAGTGACGCCTTTTGATAGCGAGCTGTCAACGACTGCGGCCAATGTGGTTGGTCGTTACCATGAAGCCATGGATAAAATGGAATTCAGTACGGCATTGTCAGAAGTTTGGACATTGATCTCCCGTGCCAACAAATACATTGACGAAACTCAACCATGGGTATTAGCCAAAGAAGAAGAAAAGCGTGCTGAATTAAACAGTGTAATGGTTCATTTAGCGGAAAGCTTACGCATCGTTGCGATCTTATTGCAACCGGTGATGACAGAAACACCAGCCAATATTTTCCAACAATTAGGATTGGCTTCTGTTGCCATGGATCTGAAAGATTTACGCTTTGGTGAATTTCCAAGCGGTACGAAAGTCGTTGCCAAAGGCACACCGATTTTCCCTCGTTTGGAACTTGAAACAGAAGTAGCCTACATCCAAAAGAAAATGGCTGAAGGGACGCAAAGTCCAGAAGAAACAGTCAAATGGAATCCAGAAGAAACCACATTGCAATCCGAAAAAGCCGAGATCAAATACGAAGACTTCGACAAGATCGAATTAAAAGTGGCAGAAGTCGTTGACTGTCAAAAAGTCAAAGGCGCCGACAAGTTGCTGCAATTCCGCTTAGCTGCGGGAGATGATCAAGATCGTCAAATTTTATCGGGGATCGCTGAATTTTATCCAGAACCGCAAGATTTGATCGGTAAAAAAGTCGTGATCGTTGCTAACTTGAAACCGCGGAAAATGCGGGGACAAGTCAGCCAAGGAATGATCCTTTCAGCAGAAGACAATGACGGTCGTCTGCAAATCGTGGAAGCACCAAAAGGCATGCCAAACGGTTCGATCATCGCCTGATTCTTAGGAGAAATCCTTCTGCTAGTTTCAGCAAAATTAAAATTGCCAGACCTGAAAAGTTTTTGTATAATGTAGGTTATTGACATGAACATGAGGGAGTAATTGGCGGATTTTATCTGCGGCAGTATCACCATCCTGAAAGAAATTTCTGGTGCTGTCTTAAACAGTGAGACTTATGTATGCTTAGACAGTGCATACATAAGTCTATTTTTTTTCATATCATGTACAATAAAGGAAGAGTAAATATAAAAGGAGGAGAAACATGTCAGAAGAAAACAAAAAGGAACAGCTATCGCAGGCGTTTTATGCGCAAGAAGCGCAGCATGTTCTGGAAGAAATGCAAACAGATGCCAATGGATTAACGAACGATGAAGCACAAAAACGCTTATCTGAGTACGGTCCCAACGAATTAGAAGAAGGCAAAAAGAAATCGATGGTACAAAAATTCTTTGAACAATTCAAAGATTTAATGATCATTGTTTTGCTAGCGGCGGCGATTATCTCAGCAGTCGTTTCCCATGAAGTCGTGGACTCAATTATTATTTTAGCAGTTGTCATTATCAACGCGATCATGGGTGTCGTTCAAGAGGCGAAGGCGGAGCAGGCGATCGAAGCACTAAGAGAAATGTCTACACCAAATGCCAATGTGTTGCGTAATGGTCATACCGTCACCATCAAGAGCGATGAATTGGTGCCGGGGGATATTGTCCTATTAGAAGCTGGCGATGTCGTACCGGCAGATTTACGCCTTTTAGAAGCAAGTTCTTTAAAAATTGAAGAAGCTGCTTTGACCGGTGAGTCCGTACCAGTCGAAAAAGAATTGACCGTCATCGAAGGGACGGATGTCGGTATCGGCGATCGCGTCAATATGGCATATTCAAACAGTAATGTGACCTATGGCCGCGGCAAAGGGGTCGTGGTCAATACAGGGATGGGAACTGAAGTTGGGAAAATCGCTGGCATGCTGGCTAGCGCCCAAGAAACCGAAACACCATTGAAGCGTAACTTAAATGAACTAGGAAAATTCCTGACGATCGCCATCATTATCATTGCAGTGATCATGTTCTTTGTTGGAACGATCTTTAACAATACGTCATGGGTCGACATGCTATTGACTTCGATCTCATTAGCAGTAGCGGCGATCCCAGAAGGGCTGCCAGCGATCGTAACGATCATCTTAGCCTTAGGTACGCAAGTAATGGCGAAACGAAATGCAGTGATCCGTAAATTGCCAGCGGTTGAAACCCTTGGGGCAACCGATATTATCGCTTCTGATAAAACTGGTACGTTGACGTTGAATCAAATGACCGTGGAAAAATTGTATGTCAATGACAAGCAACATGCTGCTTCAGAAGATATTCCGTTAGACAACATGGCATTAAAAGTCATGAACTTTGCCAATGATACAAAATTTGGTGAAGAAGGCAACTTGATCGGTGATCCGACTGAGACCGCATTGGTGCAATTCGGGATGGATCAAGGATTCCATGTGCGAGATCTTGTCAATCAAGAACCACGGGTAGCAGATCTGCCATTTGATTCTGACCGAAAACTTATGAGTACGATCCACCAACAAGAAGACGGCCGCTATTTAGTTGCTGTCAAAGGCGCACCAGATGTCTTGCTAGGCAGAACCTCAAAAGTACTATTGGACGGCCAAGAGCTGCCGATGACCAATGAAGAAAAAGAAAAAATCTTATTCAACAATACCGATATGGCAAAACAAGCACTGCGGGTATTGGGGATGGCCTACAAATATGTAGACCAAGTACCAGAAAACTTAGAATCAGAAATCGTCGAAAATGATTTGGTCTTTGCTGGCTTAGTCGGAATGATCGACCCAGAACGGGCAGAAGCAGCCGATGCGGTACGTTTAGCCAAAGAAGCTGGGATTCGTCCAATCATGATCACCGGAGACCACCGCGATACAGCTGAAGCCATTGCGGGACGTTTAGGGATCATCAAACCGGGCGATGATGATGCCGTCTTGACTGGCGCTGAACTCAATAAAATGAGCGAAGAAGAGTTTGCCCAAAAGGTAGCGAACTACTCAGTCTATGCACGGGTATCACCTGAACATAAAGTTCGCATCGTCAAAGCTTGGCAACAAGAAGGCAAAGTCGTTGCCATGACTGGTGACGGGGTCAACGATGCACCATCACTGAAGCAAGCCGATATTGGTGTCGGCATGGGGATCACAGGTACCGAAGTTTCTAAAGGTGCTTCCGATATGGTCCTAGCAGATGACAACTTTGCTACGATCGTCGTAGCAGTGGAAGAAGGACGAAAAGTCTTCTCCAATATTCAAAAAGCGATTCAATACTTGCTAGCCGCTAACCTAGGGGAAGTTTTGACCTTGTTCTTAGCAACCTTGTGGGGTTGGGACTCGCTATTGCCGATCCACTTGCTTTGGATCAACCTAGTAACGGATACATTCCCAGCAATTGCTTTAGGAATGGAGCCTGCTGAAAAAGATCTAATGAAACATGCACCGCGGGGACGCAGTTCCAACTTCTTCTCTGGTGGTGTGATGAGCAGTATCATCTACCAAGGGATCTTAGAAGCGGCAACCGTGCTGTTCGTTTATTGGTCAGCGATCCAATGGCCCGTTCACAATACGTACGATGCGATCCATGCCGATGCCTTAACGATGGCCTTTGCCACGTTAGGATTGATGCAGTTGTTCCATGCCTTCAACGTCAAATCGATCCATCAGTCGCTCTTTAAAGTAGGGGCATTTAGAAACAAAGCCTTCAACTGGGCGATCCTATTGTCCTTTGCGTTGATGCTGGTGATCTTCATCGTGCCAGGATTAAATGATATCTTCCGTGTTGCACACCTTGACTTGTATCAATGGGGCATCGTTTTAGGCGCCTCCTTTGCGATCATTCCAGTCGTTGAGATCGTCAAAGCGATCCAACGAGCAATGGGACGCAAATAAGCCAAAAATAAACGGAAAAACAATCAATGGTCTGCTGTCCTTCTCCCTGGGCAGCAGGCCATTTTTTGCTGGCTTATTTTCGATAAACCCTGCGGCTGTTACTTGACCTTTTCATTTGCAGTAAGAAACGGTAAAATAGGAGATAATAACAAAGAAAGTAGGGGACCCACTGTGCGACCAAACTTAGGTTTTTATGTACAAACAATCAACGATCTTGTCAAAGAAACAGAAGCGATCGGGGAGAAAATGAATCCCAATTATGAAGAGATCCGCAAAGCGATCGACGAGAAGAAAGAAGCCGAGGTAACACCTGAGCGGCTAGCTGAGATTACCAGAATTTTTAAAGAAGGCACGGACAAATACCGCTTGATGCTGGAAAAAATCAGCAAATTGCGTCCCCCAGCGAATGTGATGGGGATCCATAAAAAATTCGAACGGGCGTATATGAAATATGTTGCTGGCTGTGATGAGATGATTTTGAGTCTCGATAACAAAATCGACCAAGAAGCCTTTGATGCGGCAGAAGCCAAGCAAGATGAAGCAACCGACGAAATTTCTTTTGCCATTCAACGGATGACGGCTTTATTGTTAAAAAAATGATAAACATTCAAGTTAAACAAGAGTTATTTAATTTAACTGTTATGTTTTTCACATGTAAAGTTTTTTTATCGGAGGTATAATGAATTCACAACCAACAACCTTTTTATTTTTCATTTTACTCCTTTTGCCATCAGGACTAACCAACCTGATGGTTTTTTTGTGTTTCAAGTGTTTTTTAATGAAACGTTTCCAGCGATAACGGGTTTAGTTTGTGAAGAAAATATAAAGGAAAAGCAGCAGGGGGTACTGAACTTGCGCTTTTTTGCCGATCAATGCTATACTTAGGGCACTATTAAACGAAATGAGGGATCCTCCATTGAAAAATTAACCAATTTGTTGAAAGCTGCATGAAACTGTTCCTCCAAGGGGATAGTCTGCAGATTTTCAGGATTGGTTGACTTTTTCGATGGGGGATCTTTTTGTGTACCTCTAAAAACTGATTCTGAAAATAGCTTTAGGTCTACTCTATTCCGTGAATAGAGACGAGGTATATTTATGTCGAATATCAGTATTAATCATTTAACTTTTGGCTTTGACAGCCAAGAACGGTTGCTTTTTGAGGATGCCAACTTGAACCTTGATACACAATGGAAATTAGGGTTGATTGGCAGAAATGGTCGCGGCAAAACGACCTTGCTGCGTCTGCTGCTCAATGAATTGCCTTATAGCGGCTCGATCACCCATGAGCAGCAATTCGTTTATTTTCCCTTACCTGTCGCTGACGATAAGCAACTGACGCTTTTTGTTTTACAGGAATCTGGCGAATTTGAGCAGTGGCGTTTGGAACGGGAATTGAACCTGCTGCAGCTTGATCCAGAAGTTCTTTGGCGGCCCTTTGCCACTTTATCTGGCGGAGAGCAAACGAAAGTCCTGTTGGCGCGGTTGTTCGTTGATGAAGAGAATTTTCCTTTGATCGATGAACCAACCAACCATTTGGATGTGACTGCTCGCGAACATGTTGCCCGCTATTTGCAGCAAAAAAACGGGTTTATTGTTGTGAGCCATGATCGACAGTTTGTCGATGAAGTCGTCGATCATGTATTGGCGATCGAAAAAAGCCGCTTGGTGTTGTACAAAGGGAATTATTCAGTCTATGAGCTGCAAAAGCAGCAAAAAGATGCGTATGAGCAAGAACAAAACAGCAAGTTGAAAAAAGAAATCGGTCGTTTGAAGCAGACGGCAGCCGAGAAAGCGGAGTGGTCCCGAGGACGCGAACGGGACAAATTAGGGTCGCCGACCAAAAAAGGCAGCGGGGCAATCTATGATACGGGGGCGATCGGTGCCCGAGCGGCACGGACCATGAAGCGCTCGAAAGCGATCGTTAAACGGATGGAAGATCAAATTCAAGACAAGTCTGCGTTGTTAAAAGACATTGAGTGGATTGATCCTCTGAAAATGACTCCGCTTGTTAGCCATCATGATGTGTTGCTGGAAGCAGAGCATTTTCAGCTCGGCTATGAGAAGCCTTTGTTTAAACCGCTGACGTTTGCGATCCGTCAAAAAGAGCGCTTGGGGATTCAAGGGGCCAACGGATCTGGCAAGTCCAGTTTGATTGCGAGTATTTTAGGTACTTTCGATGGACAGCAGACAGGGACGATCAAAACAGCCCATGGAATCACCATCAGTTATGTCCGACAAAACTACGAGGACAACTGTGGGATGCTGACAGAATTTGCCCAAGAGCATGGCTTGAATTATCAAGATCTGCTAAATAACTTAAAAAAGCTTGGCTTGGAAAGAGCTGTCTTTCAAACGCCGATCCAGCAAATGAGCATGGGGCAGCGTAAACGCGTGGAACTAGCCAAATCATTAGCGACACCAGCAGAATTGTTTATCTGGGATGAACCGCTAAATTATTTGGACGTCTTCAATCAGAAGCAATTAGAGGAAGTGATCCATTTGGTGGAGCCTTCTATGCTAATCATTGAACACGACCGTTATTTTCTTGAGCAAGTTTCAACGAAATTGCTGACGCTGACGGGTGACTGAGGCGAAGGATAGAATGAAAAAGGATGATTGTTTTTTAAATAATCATCCTTTTTTGTTATTTTAAAAGAAGAAATACTGATGGTCTTAGTAAACAATTACTAAAGGTGCTTTTGGACAAAAAGTCGCGTAAAAATAGTGTTAACATCAATGGATACTAAAGGATTGATAATTTTTACCCGTTTTTCTTGAAAATTTTCTAAAAACGTTAAAATGTTCGTGTTTACTGGCTAGAAACTGCGTTGTTTGGCTCATTGTTTTCTCATTAAAAGGTAAATTAATTAAAAATTCTTTCATAATTCCCAATGATTTTTACAAAACATTTACAATAATGGTATCGAATAAAAACATTCGTTTGTTATGATTAAAATCGAATTTCTTTGAGCGTTTGACCGAAACATCAAGAGTTCGTTTTTTTTGTGACTTGAAATGCCAGTCAACTATTCGGAGGAAAAAGAGAAAATGGAGGGGCAGTTTTGATAGAAGTAGTCGGGTTGAAGAAGGTTTTCGATAATAAGTTTGAAGCCTTGAAAGCAGTAGATTTTACAATAGAAAAAGGCGATTTGGTTTGTTTGTTGGGACCAAGTGGTTGTGGGAAATCGACGATATTGAATTTGATCGCGGGGTTGTTGAGTCCCACCGATGGTGATATCCGCTTTAATGGTTCTTCCGTTGTTAAGACCGAGCCAAAAGACCGCAATATCGGGTTTGTTTTTCAGAATTATGCCCTTTATCCCCATATGACTGTTTTAGAAAATGTCATGTTTCCACTGACAGTCGGAGAGAAAAAGATCAAGAAAAACGAAGCACAGAAAATTGCTGAAAAGTTCATGAAACTGACCAATATTGAAGAGTTAAGTCAGAAAAAACCAGGAACCCTTTCTGGCGGACAGCAGCAACGGGTAGCGATCACGCGTGCCTTGGTGCAAAGTCCAGAAGTCTTACTACTGGATGAACCATTAAGTAACTTAGATGCCCGTTTGCGCTTGAAGATCCGTGAAGAGATCCGTCGGTTAGTCAAAGAAGTGGGCATCACCACGATCTTCGTGACCCATGACCAAGAAGAAGCTCTTTCTATCAGTGATAAGATCATCTTGATGAACGAGGGGATCATTCAACAAAATGATGATCCGCAAAACCTTTACTTAGAACCAAACAATCTTTTTGTAGCGAAATTCATCGGTAATCCAATCATCAACATCTTGCCAGTAGAAGTCAAAGATGGCCAAATGATCCATCCTGCCTTCACTGTACCAGTTGACCGATTTACCGACCTTCGCTTCAAGAAACCATTAACAGACGGCCAATACACGTTAGGCATTCGTCCAGAAGATGTGCTGACCACCTTGCAAGCAAGTTTGTTCCAAACGGAAGTCAAGAGTGTGGAGCTGATCGGACGAGAACGAATCTTGAACTTTGATCTGGCTGACAAACATATGAAATCGATCGTTAGTATTGAAGAAATCATTGAAGAAGGCGCGCAAGTGTCATTTGATTTTCATTACAAAAAAGCCTTTATCTTTGATGAAAAAGGAGAGCGGGTCTACTAATGTTCAAAAAAAATTATAACCCTGAGAACCAACCGAAAGCATGGCTGTTTTTACTGCCTTCATTGGTCATTATTTTCTTATTCAGTGTATATCCGCTGTTTCGTTCCTTCATCATGAGTTTCCAAAAAGGAACCTTGATTAACCAACAGTATGCTGGGCTTGAGAACTATCAAAGGGTTTTAACGGACCCAGTCTTCTTTCGAGCACTGCAAAATACGGCGCTCTTTGCTTTTGCGGTCGTACCGATCGCGTTGATCCTTTCTTTAGCGATTGCGTGGATCATTTTTGAAAAAGTCAAATACAAAAGTTTTTTTGAAACGATCTTTTTTATGCCTTATGTCACGAGTACGATTGCCATCGGGATCGTGTTTCGCTACTTTTTCAATGGCTCTTACGGGATCATCAACTATTTGTTGAGTCTTGTCGGCATTCCACCAGTCAACTGGCTGGATAATGTCAATATGAGTATGACGACCTTGATCATCTTTGGCGTTTGGACGAGCCTCGCCTTCAACATTATTATCTTGTTGGCAGGAATGCGCAACATCGACAAAGAACACTACAAAATCGCAAAAATGTTTGGCGCCACCGATGGCGAGATTTTTCGGAAAATCACCTTTCCGCAGTTGATCCCGACTTTTGCCTTCTTGTTAACGGTCAATCTGATCAGTGCCTTTAAAGTCTATACTCAAGTATATGCCTTGTTTGGCGGACAGCCAGGGATCGCCCGCAGTGCAACCACGGCAGTCTTTTATATTTATGACAAATTCCATATCGCCGGACGTCCGGGGATTGCAATGGCGGCAACCGTGATCTTGTTCATCATTATTTTGCTCGTCACCTTTATCCAAAATAAACTTTTGAAGAAAGTGGGCGAATAAACGAATGAAAAAAATTGTCACGATTGTTTCGATGCTGTTTTTAGCAATTTTAGCAGTGATCACGCTGTTTCCCTTTGTCTATATGATTTTAGCTGGTCTAATGACCTACAGTGAAGCAACCAGTATTCCACCGACGATCATGCCAGAGTCTTTCCAGTGGAGCAACTACGGGGAAGTTTTTACCCGAGCACCGTTTTTACGCTACTTCTTTAATACGGTCTTCGTTTCCGCGGTGACGACTATCGCGACGCTGATCACTGCGATTCTAGCTGCCTTTGCATTGACTAGTCTTGAATTCAAATACAAACGGTTAGTTATCGGATTGATGATCTCGTTATTGATGGTTCCTTATGAATCGATCATTTTCACCAATTACAATACGATTGCGCGAATGGGCTTATTGAATACGTATAGTGCGTTGATCATTCCCTTTCTGACCAGTATTTTTTACATCTATTATTTAAACGGTTATTTGCAAAGTATTTCCAATACCTTTTACAAAGCGGCCAAAATCGACGGTGCTAGCGATTTGGCTTACATTCGGCGGATTTTGATCCCCATGTCAAAACCAGCCTTGGTGACAGTCGGGATCTTGACTTTCATCTCTAGCTGGAATTCCTTCTTATGGCCGTTGCTAGTAACCAATGAGAAAAAATACCGCCTCTTAAATAATGGGTTGGCTGCCTTTACCACAGAAAGCGGCAGCGATGTTCATTTACAAATGGCGGCAGCGACCTTGACCGTCATTCCAATTCTGATCATTTACTTGATCTTTAGAAAAGAAATTATCAAAGGAGTGGCTAAAGATGGCATCAAAGGATAAAACGACGATTACCTTTCATAGCGGGATCTTAACGATTGGAGGGACCGTCATCGAAGTTGCGTACAAAGATGCCCATATCTTTTTTGACTTCGGTTCGGAGTATCATCCAGAAACACCCTTACCAGATGAAGAATTACAAACGTTAGTTGCGCATCGCTGGATACCAGAACTGAAAAATGTCTACGATCCACGCTTAGACTACACGTACCAAGGAAGCGAAACGAAAGAATACCAAGAAACAGCAGTTTTTCTTTCCCACGCCCATCTGGATCATTCCAAGATGATCAACTTTTTAGACCCAAATATTCCTATGTACACCTTGAAGGAAACCAAAGCGATCCTCGAAGTGTTGAATCAAAAAGGGGACTTCTTGCTGCCCGTTCCTCATGAAGAAAAAAGCTTTGTCCGTGAATTGATCGGCTTAGAACCCCATGATGTGATTCGGGTCGGGGAAATCGAAGTCGAGATCATTCCAGTCGATCATGATGCGTACGGTGCGGCAGCTTTGTTGATTCGCACGCCAGATCATTTTATCGCTTATACCGGTGATTTGCGTTTGCATGGCTATCATCCAGAGCGTACCAAAGAATTCTGTCAGTTAGCCAAACACACGGATCTATTGATGATGGAAGGGGTCAGCATCAGCTTTCCAGAAAGAGAACCGGACCCCAAAGCGATCACAGTGGAAAGTGAAACAGAATTGATCGAGACCTTCGTGCGTTTGGTCAAAGAAAATCCCCAACGACAAATTACTTTCAATGGCTATCCAGCCAATGTCGAGCGCTTTATGGCGCTTGTTGAAGCCGCGCCGCGGACGGTTGTTTTAGAGGCGACGCAAGCTGCTTTGTTGAAAGAAATTTTCAATAAAGATGTACCGTTCTATACGATCGATGATCAAGTACCAGCGACTCTCGATCCAGCCTTCGCCATTTCTTATCAGGCATTATGTGCCGACACGAGCCAGTACCTTTGGCAAGCGGTCGCGCATTTTGAAAACTTGCAGACGGGTGGTTTGTATATTCACAGTGATGCGCAGCCGTTAGGCGATTTTGATCCAGCTTATCAAGTCTTTTTGGATCAATTGGCAGCACTGGAGATCGAATTTGTCCGTTTGCCAAACTCGGGACATGCGAAACCAGCTGATTTAGATCAGATCATTGCATGGATCGAGCCCCAACGATTGGTTCCAATCCATACGCTGAAACCAGAAAATCTGGTGAATCCGTATGGTGAAAGAATATTGCCGCAACGCGGTGAAAAAATTATTTTAGAGTGATAGAGGAGAGGAAAAAATGAAAACAAAGAAACTTGCATTTGCAGCAGCTGCAGCCGCGACATTGGTATTAGGGGCTTGTGGAAACAACAACGATTCATCTGGTTCTACGGAAAGTGATGAAATCGTTACAGAACTAAGCGAAGATACGACTGTCACCTTTTGGCATGCAATGAATGGTGCGCAAGAAGAATCATTGACGAAATTGACCGAGCAATTCATGGACGAAAATCCAAACATCAAGATCGAATTGCAAAATCAATCAAGCTACTCTGATCTGCAAGCAAAGGTAAATTCAACCTTGCCTTCACCAAAAGATCTGCCAACTATCACCCAAGCATATCCTGGTTGGTTATGGAATGCTGCCCAAGATGACATGCTAGTTGACCTTGGCGAATACATCAACGATGATACTATCGGTTGGGGTGACCAAGAAGAGATCCGCAGTGCCCTTTTAGATGGTGCACAAATCGACGGCGTGCAATACGGGATTCCTTTCAACAAATCTACAGAAATGCTGTTTTACAATGCAGACATGTTAGACGAGTATGGTATTGACGTACCAACAAACCTGGAAGAATTAAAAGAAGCTTCTCAAGAAATCTACGAAAAATCAAACGGTGAAGTCGTAGGTGCTGGTTTTGACTCATTAAACAACTACTATGCCATCGCAATGAAAAATCAAGGCGTTGATTTTGACAAAGACTTGCAATTAGACAGCGATGAATCAAAAGAAGTCATCAACTACTACCTAGATGGTGTCAAAGACGGCTACTTCCGAATCGCTGGTTCTGATCAATACTTGTCTGGACCATTTGCCAATGAGCAAGTCGCAATGTATGTCGGCTCAATCGCAGGGGAAGGCTTTGTTAAAAAAGATACCGAAGGCAAATTTGAATATGACGTAGCAGCTCGTCCAGAACCAATCAACTTGCAACAAGGAACTGACTTGTATATGTTCAACAGCGCAACACCAGAGCAACGCACCGCTGCTTTTGAATACATGAAATACTTAACTTCGCCAGAAGCGCAAAAAACATGGGCGATCGATACCGGCTACATGCCAGTTGTTGAATCTGTTTTGGAAAGCGATGAATACAAAAACAATCCTGAAACAAAAGTCGCTGCTAAATTAGAAGATGCAACCAAAGAATTGTTCTCGATCCCAGTGATTGAAAATGCTGATCCTGCTTACAATGAAATGCGTTCAATCATGGAAAACATTTTGTCTAATACAGATCAAGATGTCGATCAATTGATTGAAAACGCAAAACCACAATTAGAAGATGCTTGGAACCAATAATTCTGAATTTCTTCGTCAAAATAGGGTATAATCAGGGAAACACCTGAGAATGAAAGACAAAAGGGTTTGTGCCATAAGGTTTGAAGACACAAGGAAGCAGAAAATGCTGGCTTTCGAGGGTTTTCGACTTATGCGCATGCCCTTTTGGTCTATTGAGGGGAAAAGGAGTCTTTTGAATGAAAATCACGTTTTTAGAAACGAGCGATATGCATGGCTATGTCTATCCAACCAATTTTGCCGATGACACGGAACAAGGATTCGGCGTGGCAAAAGTTGCTACCAAAATGAAAGAGCTACGTCAAGCAGCCACCGGACCGGTCGTAACGATCGAAAATGGCGACTTTATCCAAGGCTCGCCCTTAAGCTATTACATCGCCAAAAGCCAGCACTCCGTTGCCGCATTGACCGCTGTCGTCAACCACCTGGACGTTGATGTCCATGTCTTAGGCAATCATGAGTTCAACTATGGTCTGTCTTATTTGCAAGAAGCGATCGCCAGCTACCAAACACCAGTACTCGCAGCGAATATTTTAAATGAAGCGGGAGAACCATTCTTTGGCCAAGCTTACACCATCATTGAAAAAGAAGGGGTAAAGATCGCGATCTTAGGAATGGTGACGCCATATATTCCTCATTGGGAACAGCCTGCGACGATTCGCGGGATGCAGTTTGTCAGCATCGTTGAGACAGCGAAAAACTATGTGCCTTACTTAAGAGAACAAGCCGATATCGTTGTCGTCAGCTACCATGGCGGCTTCGAGCGTGATTTAGTCACTGGAGAACCGACCGAATTATTGACTGGTGAAAATGAGGGCTATCAATTATTGCAGGAAGTCTCAGGAATCGATGCGTTCTTCACAGGACACCAGCACCGTGAGATCGCCACAAAAATCAATGGTGTCCCCGTTGTACAGCCCGGTTATCGTGGAAGCTTTATCGGCGCCATCGAATTGACGGTTGAAAAAAATCAGACAGGGGTTCATGTCACAAACAGTACGGCTGCGTTGATCCCTGTTGCAGATGCTGTCCCAGATCAAGAGACGTTGGCTTTGTTAGCACCCATCGAAGAAGAATTACAAACCTGGCTAGATCAGCCGTTAGGCAAAGTCAGTGGGGATATGCGAATCACCGATCCGATGGGGGCACGCTTGAAAGAGCATCCTTATATTGAATTCATCAATCATGTTCAGATGGCTGCCAGCGGCGCCAAAATTTCTGGTACTGCTCTTTTCAACAATGAAGGCAAAGGCTTTGGCGCAACCATCACGATGCGAGATGTGATCACTAATTATATTTACCCAAATACGTTAGCTGTAGTCAAAATAACAGGTGCCGAATTAAAAGCCGCTTTAGAACAAACGGCGGATTATTTAGCCGTTGTTGACGGTCAGATCGTCTTCAATCCTGCTTTTATTGAGCCAAAACCGCAATATTATAACTACGATATGTATGAAGGCATCGAGTATACGATCGATCTTAGTCAACCCGTCGGTCAGCGAATCACCCGCTTGGACTTTGAAGAAAAAGCCATTGCGATGGATCAAGAATTAGAGATCGTCATTAACCAATACCGTGCAGTAGGTGGTGGCAACTACGCCATGTTTTCTGCCGAAAAAATCGTTCGTGAGATTCAAGTCGATATGACGGAACTGATTGCTGACTATTTAAAACAGCATCCTCAAATCGAAGCTACGACGAATCAAAACTTTCTAGTGACGTTATAACAGTAAAACAGCCTGCGATGAAGGAATCATCGCAGGCTGTTTCTTAATTTTCTACATTGCGTACATAGTCATCAAAGTATTTTACCAAATCCGCTTTGACTTGTTGATAGTCTTCTTCGGAATACTCTTTGTCTTCTAGTTTTGCTTCGAAAAACGGCATGGCCAATTCTTCTCGTAAACGATCCAACACTTGTTCTTGGTTCATAACGTCACCTTTTTCACATTTGATTTGATTTCATCATAACAAATGAAATGAGGCTGTCAATGCTTCGTAAGTGTCTTTCATTTTTTCTAAACGATTTTTTAAAGAAACAAAATCATCGTCATCATGAAAAAGGACTTGTTTTAATTCAAAATAATAGATCTCAAAAGCATCAAAGAAAGCAATGACTTCCGCTGTTTGCAGCTCTTTGGCAGTATCGCAGCGAATATAGGCTTTTTCAGCGATCGCATACGTTTCTGCAGTCGTTAATAGGACCAATGATTCATTGTATTTGCGGCTCGTCACTAGTTCAAAGGTTGATTGACATTTATTGTAGATATTAGAAAAATCTTTGAGCACAAGTTCCTTTGGTGTTTTATCAAACATGGGGGAATCCTCCAAAACTTTATTTTTTGAATAAGACGCAGACACATTCTGGTGCGTAGATGTCTTTTTCTAAGACAGTCAATTTGCCAGTGGCTTCATCGCGTTTGTATAACGTTAGGTTATCAGAATTTTGGTTGGCACAAACGAGATAATCGTTTGTCGGGTCCAAATCGAAATCGCGAGGGAAGTCGCCTTCAGTCGAGATTGATTGAACAAAAGTCAGGCCAGCGCCTTCATTGGTTACTTCAAAAACAGCGATTGAATTATGGCCGCGATTTGAGCTGTAAACAAAACGGCCATCGTTCGAGATACGTACCGCAGCGCCACTGTTGAAATCCGTAAAGTCCGCAGGGATCGTTGGCACCTTTTGGATTTTCTCAAAACTGCCATCTGCTTCATTGTAGCGTAAAACAGTCAATGAGCTGTCTAATTCGCCCACTAAGTAAGCGTATTGGTTATTTGGATGGAAGACCAAGTGACGTGGACCAGTTCCGTCTTCTGCCACGTAAACGGAAACTTCTGTCAGTTTGCCATCTTCTGAAATATCATAAGTATATACCCGGTCTGTTCCAAGGTCACAAACTGCTAAACGTTGGTCTGGTGTTAAGTCAGTATAGTGGACATGAGGTTTGTCTTGGTTTTCATGAGAGCCGACGGGTTCATCATGGTAGATGCTGTCCGTTGCTTCGATGCTGCCATCCTCTAGAATTTTATAAACATTCACTTCACCTTTATGGTAGTTGGCACCATATAAAAGCTGACGGGTTTCATCAACTGCTACATAGCAAAGTGGTGCGCCTTCTTCTGTTGCGGTATTCAGCAAGGTAAAGTCTGGGGTATAAGCAGCTGCGCCGCCGTTGCCATCTACTTCTGTGACGCTGTAAACTGCTTCTTTTTTACTGCGGGCAAGATAAGTCGGACTTTTTTCTTCCGCGCATAAGGTCAAATCGGTCAGTGTTCCTTTTTCCGTATCTAAAGCGATCGAATAGATCCCTTTACTTTCGCGACGAGTGTACGTACCTAAATAAATCGTTTGCAACATAAAAAAACCTCCTAATAGTTTCATTCCTATTTAATTCTACCATAGAATGCGGTTTTGGGCGGGTAGAAAAACTCTTTATGTTATAATAAACAAGAAGATAGAAAGGGGAGTTTGTCATATGAAAAAAGGGACGATCAAAGAAATCGGTCCACAAGCGATCGATTCGCAAGAAAGAATGATCATCTTTTTTGGGGAAGAAGCGACCGACACACTGCGAGAATATTCAGTCATTCAAACGATTCCTGATTCGCAAGCGTTAGTCGTCACAAAAGGGGACCAGATCACTTTTGGTGATCAGACCTATCAAGTCCAATATGTAGGGACGGTCGTAAACCAAATCCTGCAAACGATCCAGCATGTGACCTTTGTCTTTGACGAAGTGCCGGCTGAAGATCAGCTTTCAAGTGCGATTTATTTAACGCCAACTGTTCTGCCGAAACTAGAAGTCGGCATGCAGGTGACGTACGACTAGGAGGCAAAGAATGTTATGAAAGAAACGCAGAAAAAGCCGCATTCCTGGTTTTGGAAATGGTTTTTAAACAATCAAGCAGTGACCAGCTTGCTGGTCATTTTATTGATTCTCTTGATTTTGCTGCTCTTTACGAAAGTGTCGTATTTGTTTGAACCCGTCTGGCAATTTTTAGCCATCGTCGGATTGCCAATCATTTTGGCGGGGATCTTGTATTACTTGATGAACCCCACCGTCGACTACTTAGAACGCAAGGGAATCAAACGAATCTACAGTATTTTTGGTCTCTTTATTTTAGTGGTTGGTCTGATCGTCTGGGGTGTGGTGGTGATCATCCCTAAGATCCAAGAGCAATCCATGAGCTTTGCGGATAATTTGCCAGGCTACTTGACGATCATCGAGAATAAGGTGAATGAGATTCTCTCTGATCCAATCTTCTCGCAAGTCCAAGAGCAGATCGAAGCCTCCAATGAGAAGCTGATTTCTTCTTTGACGGATATCGTCCAAAACCTTTCCCGCAGCACGATTCAAAATCTAGGCAGTTTCTTCGGCGCCGTTGCAACGATCGTTTTAGCGGTCATTACCATGCCATTTATTTTGTTCTACCTACTGAAAGATGGCCGTAAACTAGCCCCTTATTTTGTTAAATTTCTGCCAACCAAAATGCGCCAGCCATCACTGGTCGTCTTAAAAGAGATGAACGATCAAGTATCCTCCTATATTCGGGGACAACTGACGGTGGCGTTTGCGGTCGCAGTGATGTTTATGATCGGGTTTAGTATCATTGGCTTAGATTATGCCATCACACTGGGGATTGCAGCGGGATTTCTAAATTTAATCCCTTATTTAGGATCTTTTTTGGCCATGATCCCTGCGGTCTTTTTAGGAATCGTCGGTGGACCCGTGTTACTGATCCAAGTGCTGATCGTCTTTGTCATTGAGCAGACCATTGAAGGCCGCTTGATTTCGCCATTAGTTCTAGGAAACGAGTTGTCGATTCATCCTGTCACGATCCTGTTAGTCCTCTTGACTTCAGGAAAACTGTTTGGCCTTGTTGGGGTCATTTTAGGGATTCCTGTGTATGCGGCAGCTAAAGTGGTCATTACCCATGTGTTTGAATGGTATACGCGGGTTTCCTCCTTGTATGAAGAGGAAGAACCGATCCCCGAAGCGCCACCAGAGGACACCCCAGAAGTGTAGCAGCTTCGAGTGTAAAAGAGTCCATACGTATTATCTACGGTACAGCCTTTTTCTGTGGGCTGTACCTTTTTTGTGCGGATAAAAGAGCCAGCAATCATTGGAAAGTAACGGAAGATTTACAACCTATGAACGATGATTTTTGAGAAATAGACAACTCTTTATTCAATAGAAAGAGCGAGGGATAGTGGCCTGGACCCAATTGACTTCGAAGGAACTAAATAATATAATCGATTTATATAAAGAGTTTATATAACGCAACTTGTGCTTAGGGAGGGCAATGAATGCCGAAACAACGAATAACAAAGGAAATGGTGGTTGATGCCGCCTTTGAGATTGCTCGAAAAGGCGGTATGGAGCACGTGATCGTCAAGAACATTGCCGAGAAGTTAGGCTGTTCAGTCCAGCCCATTTATAGTTACTGCACCAATATGGAGGGCCTGCGAACAGAAGTAGAGCAGAAAGCACGGCAATTTTTACAAGCGTATCTAGAAGCCCATAGCGACCCCCAGGATCTGTTTCGCAGTACCGGACACGCGTATTTGCAATTGGCGAAAGAAGAACCCCATATTTTGAGTATTTTTGTCTTACAAAAAAGAGCGAATGTTTCGTCATTAGAAGATCTGTATCAGTTGGAGACGAATCCTCAAGTAGCCCAAAGGATTGCCGTCGATTTGACTATCAGTATAGAAACCGCCAAACAGCTACACATGCATATGCTCATTTACACGATCGGAATCGGTACGATTTTCTCAGTAACGACACCCGGTATTCCACTAGATGAAATCTATGCACAACAGGAAAAAGCGTACGAAACGTTTTTAGAACAAGCAATAGCTGGCACAAAACCATAAGGTGCAGTCCTAACTGCAGAGAGGAGTTCCCCCATGAAAAACGGCATGATTGTTTATCAATCGAAATACGGCGCTGTCAAAAAGTATGTCCACTGGCTTCAAGATGCAACAGGTTTTTCCAGCCTAGAAACCCCAAAAGCGAAAATAGCTGAAGTAATGGATTATGACACAATTATCTTCTGTGGGGGAATCTATGCTTCGGGTATTGCTGGACTGTCCTTTTTAAAAAAGAATACCAACCAGCTAAAAGACAAAGAGATACTTATCTTTTGTGCGGGAGCCTCTGCTCCTGAAGAAGATGTTGTGAAAAAACTCAGAGAACAGAATCTCACGGGTCCGCTAAAAGACATCCCCCTTTTTTACGGCAGAGGACAATGGCAGGAAAGCAAAATGAATTTCTTTGAACGAAACTTAGTGAAAATGTTAAGAAAAGCTGCGGCTAAGAAAGCGCCGCACACCTATGACCCACAGACGAAGGCACTCATGGAAGCCAACGGACAAGATTGTGATTGGACAGATAAAAAGTACTTGGGTCCGTTGGTGGATTATTTGGAGCAGGGACTGTTTCAATAGTAAAGGCCAATTGCAGCTCAGCTGATTTTTCTTTTGTAGTAGTGTAGGGGAGCGAAATATCATTGGGAAGCTGGCTCTTTTTCCCATTCACATCCTTCCAGAAAAGTTATAACGAATCGATCGACAACTACATGAGAATTGTTGGCTTTACTGGGATGATCGTTTGAATAGGCAATTAACCAACATACACAGGACAGGCTTTTCTGACTAGTACTTATTAAGAAATCTCTCAAAATGAAAACGTTCTTATAATCAGGTGTTATGATAGAAAGGAACCTTCATAAAAGGGAACAAATTATTAATTGTACTGGGAGAAACGAAGATGAATGAAGCACACAATGAATTCGTAGATTATAAAAAAGCAACCGCTCTTTTTGCAACAATGGGCTGGCAAATGCCAGACCACCAACCCCAAATCGTTCTCAGGCCATCACTTGATGCGGATTTTCGTTTTGAGAAGCAACAGATCATTGTCTCAACTCCTGAGAAGGTCTATCCTGCTACAACGAAATATTGGCGAGATTTCTTTACTGATCAATTGCGGGAAGGTTCTTATACGGCGGCTATCCCCGAACGTTGCTTAATGATCGATATTGGTCGCAAATTTTACTCCTTGATGGATTTAAAAGCTGTCGTTCGTAGTATGGCTTGTTTCCAGTTTACCCATCTACAGCTACACTTTTCCGAGAATGAAGGATTTCGCATTGAATCAGAGCAATTTCCAGAAATCGTTTCGGAGGAGTATTTGACCAAACAAGAGATCCGTGAATTGATCGCATATGCCCACGAACATCGCATTGCCATCATTCCGGACTTTGATTCTCCTGGTCATTTGCGGCAAGTGTTGGCTCAAAAGCCCGAGTGGCAATTACCGACAGCCGATGGCACGCGTGATGATCGAGCACTGAACATTTTGGATTCAGAAGCGGTAGCTTTTATTCAGGAAGTTTATCGGGAATATGCGCAACTGTTTGAAGACAGCACCTATTTTCATATTGGTGCCGATGAGTTTATTGATTTTGATCATTTAGAAAACTTTCCGCAAATGGTCGAAGCAGCCCGCGAGCGCTATGGGGAAAAAGCTAGCGGAATCGAAGTCTTTATTGATTACGTCAATGAGCTGGCGGCCTTTGTTGAAAGTCTCGGCTTTGTTGTGCGGGTCTGGAATGATGGGTTTTACCGCTTGAATCGCCAAGAGCAGACAACGTTGACAGAGAATTGCCAAATCTCCTATTGGACCCGTTGGAACCAGAATATGGCGCCGGCAGATGTCTTTTTTGAAAAAGGCTATACCATGATCAATCATAATGATAATTTTTTCTATTATGTCTTAGGAGAAGCGGCAGGCTATACTTATCCAACCTACGAAAAAATCAGCAATGAATTCCAGTTGACGACGTTTGCCAATGGACAACAAGTTGCACAGGAACAGCTTGCACAAACACAGGCGATCGCTTTATCCGTCTGGGCGGATGTACCTGAGGCTCAGACTAGTCGTGAAGTGATCCAAGCGATTTTTTGGCTCCAAGCGGCCATCGCACAAAAGGTGTATCAAGAAAAAGACCGCCCAAAAGCTGCGTATCAAAAACTATTTGATTCGTGGGTAGTCTCGTATTTGGAGGAGGGGCAATGAGGAAAGTAGTCGCGAGCAAGGAGAAAACAGGAGCGGATTTTATATAGCGAGACGGAGTAAGAATGAATGCAACGTCCAGTTCATTCTACAACGGGGATCATTGCTTAGCATAAAAAATAGAGGCTGATGACATTCAGCCTCTTGTCTTTGATTGGTAAAAAACGTTTCATCAATGGGTAGAGTCATCGCTTTAATAAAGAGTAGGAGGCTATAGCTCCCTAACATTTTACAAATACTTCTCACGAAAATCAGCGATGGCTTGGCGTGACGCATAGATATTTCGTGCCAGCTTTTCATTTTTACTTAAAAAGACATAGAAAAGGACATCGACCGCTAATAGGTGGGCGATGATTGAATTGGTAGCGGCACTCCGCTGGTTGGCTTCTTTGGAACGGGACACTTGCAGGGGAACATCCGCCAACTTCGTCAACGGGTTGCTGCCAAAGCGGGTGAGTGACAGGATCGGAACGCCAAGATTTTTAGCGATTTCGGCTAAGTGAACCATCTCAGGCGTGTGTCCACTGTTGGAAATGACCCAGACCAGACTTTTTTTCTCGTTTTTGACAAGTTGCGGCAACAAGAGATTGTAGTCATTTTCAAACACGACGATCTTGCCTAAACGAGTCCATTTTTGTTGGATATCTTGTGCGATCAATGAGGAAGCACCGATTCCGCAGACAAAAATGCGTTCACGAGTCGCGATCAGTTCAGCGGCAGCCAACATCAGCTGTTCTTCTAATAATTGGGCCGTCTCATTCATGGTCACCTGGGCATTGTGGCTCAATTTTGAGGTGATGGCATGAAAGGGCTCGTTTAATTCAACATCGGCATAACCTAAATGCTCATTGGCATTGTGGCGCAAGCCGGATTCGGCAGATAATTGTATTTTTAAATCTGTCAAACTAGCAAAGCCGGTTTTTTTCGCAAAACGTACAACGGTTGGTGCACTGATCCCAGTGGCTTCTGCTAATTGACTCGCAGTCATCGACGGCACTTTTTCAGGATTGGCCTCCATGAATGCGAAGAGTTTCTTCTCAGAAAGCGATAATTCATTTTTCATGCTCTCGATTCGGGAAAGAACGCTCATCCTTACACTTCCTTTAGATAGAGTAGTATCCTAAGTATAACATAAGTTTTGGAGGAGCTTTCAAAAGAAACGAAAAGAATAGGTAGATAAACTTGCTTTTTTACTTAGAATCAAGTAAAGTAATTACGTGTGAAAAGCACAGTACCTGTTACTTGGTTTAACGAATCACCAACGTTTTACTCAGTCGCAGGGGAAAAAGAAAAAGAGGTGAAAAACATGGCAATTTCAAAAGAACGCAAAAACGAAATCATCAACAAATTTGCACGTCATGAAGGAGATACTGGTTCTCCAGAAGTTCAAATCGCTGTTTTAACAGAAGAAATCAACCATTTGAACGAACATGCACGTATGCACAAAAAAGACCACCATTCATACCGTGGGTTGATGAAAAAAGTTGGACATCGTCGTAACTTATTAGCTTACCTACGTCAAAAAGACGTACAACGTTACCGCGAATTAATCCAAGCTTTAGGATTACGTCGTTAATCAAACAAAGAAAAGTGAGGTTCAACCCGAATCTCACTTTTTTGCTATGAATCACTGCGACTGGGCGGCGCAAGCCGCACAGAGCAGATGATGAATAGTACTAGGCGAGAGCAACGAGCGTAGTGACCAAGCAGTGGAATCACTGCGACTGGGCGGCGCAAGCCGCACAGAGCAGATGATGAATAGTACTAGGCGAGAGCAACGAGCGTAGTGACCAAGCAGTGGAATCACTGCGACTGGGCGGCGCAAGCCGCACAGAGCAGATGATGAATAGTACTAGGCGAGAGCAACGAGCGTAGTGACCAAGCAGTGGAATCACTGCGACTGAGCGGCGCAAGCCGCACAGAGCAGATGATGAAACCTACTAGGCGAGAGCAGCGAACGTAGTAACCAAGCAGCGGAATCACTGCGACTGCATTGTCGGCTAAAACAGGTGATGCAGGCTGACAGGTAAGCTTGAGCCATCTAAAAAGTGAAACACCGAAATAGCGGCCTTTTGACTGGTGAATCAAAAAGCGCAGCCAAAAAGAATTTTGGGTCCTTGTAAGCAGCATCCTACTAACCAAATGAAAGCAGCGGAACGACATTCCGATTTTTTCATTTGTTTAGTAGTGACTTGCTGGGATCCGATGAAAAAGGAGCAGAACATGACAGAAAAACAAGTATTCAAAACAACTTGGGGCGGCCGCCCATTAGAAGTAGAAGTTGGCCAATTAGCCAAGCAAGCAAACGGAGCTGTATTGGTTCGTTATGGTGATACGGTTGTCCTAAGTGCAGCGGTTGCATCTAAGGAAGCAAAAGATACCGACTTTTTCCCATTAACGATCAATTACGAAGAAAAAATGTATGCCGTAGGGAAAGTACCTGGTGGCTTTATCAAACGTGAAGGACGTCCAAGTACGGAAGCAACCTTGACTGCCCGCTTGATCGACCGTCCGATCCGTCCAATGTTTGCGGAAGGCTTCCGTAACGAAGTACAAGTTACAAACATCGTAATGAGTGTTGAACAAGATTGTACGCCTGCAATGGCAGCAATGTTAGGTTCTTCTTTAGCGTTATCTATTTCAGATATCCCGTTTGACGGACCGATCGCTGGTGTCGATGTCGGTCGGGTCAATGGCGAATACGTCTTGAATCCAACAGTAGAACAAGCAGAACAAACCGATATCGAATTGACAGTAGCTGGAACGAAAAAAGCCATCAACATGGTTGAATCAGGAGCGAAAGAAGTTTCTGAAGAAGACATGTTAGGTGCGTTATTATTCGGTTTTGATGCTATCAAAGAATTGGTTGCCTTCCAAGAAGAAGTTGTCGCAGCTGTGGGCAAACCAAAAATGGAAGTCAAATTGTTACAAGTAGATGCTGACTTGAAAAAAGAAATTTTCGACGGCTACTACCAAACAATGAAAACTGCTGTTATGACGGAAGAAAAATTGGCTCGTGAAGACGAGATCGATAAAGTCAAAGACACAGTGAAAGAAGTATATGCAGAAAAATTTGCTGGACATGAAGAGGAAGCACAATTCTTGAAAGAAGTGAAACAAATCGCAGAAGATCTTGAAAAAGATGTGGTTCGCGAATTGATCACCATCGACAAGATTCGTCCGGATGGCCGTCAATTAGACGAAATCCGTCCATTGGCATCAGAAGTTGGCTTATTGCCACGTGTTCATGGTTCTGGTCTATTTACTCGGGGACAAACTCAAGCATTGTCTGCTTGTACGTTGGCACCTTTAGGTGAACACCAAATCATTGATGGATTAGGGGTTGAAGAATCAAAACGATTCATCCACCATTACAACTTCCCTCAATTTTCTGTTGGTTCGACTGGTCGTGCTGGCTCACCAGGACGTCGTGAAATCGGTCATGGTGCATTAGGCGAACGTGCTTTAGCACAAGTGATTCCTGATGAAACAGACTTCCCTTACACAATCCGTCTAGTTGCAGAAGTATTAGAATCAAATGGTTCTTCTTCTCAAGCAAGTATTTGTGCAGGAACCTTAGCGTTGATGGATGCAGGGGTGCCAATCAAAGCACCAGTTGCAGGTATCGCAATGGGACTTGTATCTGATGGTGAAAACTACACGATCTTAACTGATATCCAAGGCTTAGAAGATCACCTTGGCGATATGGACTTTAAAGTTGCTGGAACCAAAGATGGGATCACTGCGTTACAAATGGATATCAAGATCCAAGGAATCACTGAACAAATCTTGACAGAAGCATTAGATCAAGCGAAAAAAGCGCGGATGGAAATCTTAAATGAATTGACATCAACATTGGCTGCTCCTCGTGAAGAGTTAAGCCAATACGCACCGAAGATCGAAATGATCCAAATCGATCCTGCGAAGATCAAAGATGTAATCGGTAAAGGCGGCGACACCATCAATGGCATCATTGATGAAACTGGCGTGAAAATCGATATCGATCAAGACGGAAAAGTTTCGATTGCTTCTGCTGATGCAGAAATGATCCAAAAAGCCATCAAGATCATTGAAGAATTGACGAAAGAAGTAAAAGTTGGCGAAGTGTACCTTGGGAAAGTTGTCCGTATTGAAAAATTCGGTGCGTTTGTCAACTTGATCAAAGGCAAAGACGGCTTAGTTCATATTTCACAACTTGCGAACGAACGGGTCAACAAAGTGGAAGACGTTGTCAAAGAAGGCGACGAAATCTTAGTGAAGGTTACAGAAATCGACAAACAAGGTCGTGTGAACCTTTCAAGAAAAGCACTATTGAACGAAGACAAAGCAGAGAAAAAATAAGCTGCTACTTCTAAATCATAAGCAAAGTCTAGGAAACTGGACTTTGCTTTTTTTTGTGTCTAAGTAGCAGCTCTTCAAGAGGGTCTTACTTGACAGGAGTTATTTTTTGCGTTACCGCGAAAAATAAGAGATAATTCAGAATATTGTCTTTGCCATGCAAGCAATAATTCTAAGATGTCAAACGCATCTTATTTAGGATAAGGAGTACGATATGAAACAAACATTTCCAACCGATTTTTTGTGGGGAGCATCGATTTCCGCGCACCAAACCGAAGGGGCGTATCAAACCGACGGTAAGGGGCTGAGTGTCCAAGATACTCGTCCAAGAGACAACCATGAGATCGCAGATTTTACAGTGGCTGTCGACCATTACCACAAGTACAAAGAGGATATCGCCTTGTTAGCAGAAATGGGGATCAAAATTTTCCGCTTTTCGATCGCTTGGTCGCGAATTTTACCAGAAGGGCGCGGTACCGTCAATCAAAAAGGATTGGATCATTACAGCGATGTCATTGATGAATTGCTAAAACACGGAATTCAGCCCTTTGTGACGTTGAACCATTTTGACTTGCCGCAAGCATTGGAAGACGAAGGCGGCTGGACAAAACGCAGCACTGTTGAGGCATTTGCCGCATATGCCAAAACGCTGTTTACAGCCTATGGGGATCGAGTGACGCACTGGCTGACGATCAATGAACCAAATATCATGCTGCTGGTGGATCAAAAAATATTAGGGAAAAAAATTCCATTATCAGAAAAATACCAGCAATTTCATCACCTGATGATCGCTGAAAAATATGCTTTCGAAGCGTGTCATGAAATCGTTCCGAATGGCAAAATCGGACCGGTGCCGAATATTTCGTTGGTCTATGCGGCGACTAGTCGACCAGAAGACAACCAAGCAGCGTTGTACTTCAACAGTGTCCGGAACTGGGCTTACCTTGATTTTGCCTGCTTCGGTCGTTACAACACGGTCTTTCAAGATTATTTGAACCAAAACGGGCTCACGATTGACTTTGGTCCGGAGGATGAGGCGTTGATGAAACGGGCTCTGCCTGACTTTGTCGCGATGAACTTCTACACCACAGTGACAGTGGAGCAGCCGACGGAAGCTGGGGATATGAAAAACGGTATCAGCGATCAGCAAAGTGAAGACATTATGGAGCGTGGTTTTTACAAAGGGTTCACCAATACGTTCTTGAAGAAAAATGCCTTCAATTGGACCATCGATCCCTTGGGGCTGAAAACGACGTTGCAGACTCTTTATGATCGTTACCACTTACCGATCATCATTACCGAAAACGGCTTAGGGGCAGAAGATCATCTAGAAGCAGATGGCACGGTTCATGATCCGTACCGTATCGATTATTTGTCGCAGCATATCAGCCAATGCTTAGCCGCGATCAATGCTGGGGTGGATCTGATCGGATACAGTCCGTGGTCTGCCATTGATTTGATCAGTGTACATGAGGGGATTCGAAAACGGTATGGCTTCATTTACGTGGATCGCAATGATGCACAGGAAAAAGAACAAAAACGAGTGAGAAAAGATAGCTTTTATTGGTATCAAAAGCTGATTGAAGAAGGGGCGATCCCTTCGTTGGAGGAGTAACGATGACAAGTGTTTTTACCTTTTTAGAAACGCGTTTGATGCCGCCTTTGAATAAGTTGGCGAATTTACGCTTTATTCGCGCAATCATGCAAGCAGGGATCATTACGGTCCCTTTTACGATCGTCGGATCGATCTTTTTGATCATCAATAATTTACCGCAGATCATTCCACCACTGGCTGGCTTTTTCGAACAAACGATTTTACGATTTTCACCGCTCTATAGTGTCGTGACCACGATGTCTGTCGGCTCGATTGCTGTTTTTTATTGTTTAGCAACAGGGTATTATTTAACTGAGATTTATCATAAAGAAGATCATTTGACTATGAGCAGTTTTGTAGGGGCGTTATTAAGTTTGTTTGCCTTTTTAATGACGATCATTCAAGTCGACATTACCGACGGGGCAGCTCAATTGCTGCAGTCAGAAAGCGAAACTGCCATTGTTTACAATGGAATCGCCATAGGCGGTTGGATCACACGCTTTAGCGGGGTAGGCATCTTTATTGGGATCATCACCGCAGTGCTTGCTACGTCGGTCTATCGTTTTTGTGTAAGAAGAAAGATCACCATCCAGATGCCTGAAGGAGTTCCCGATGGAGTCAGCAAAGCATTTGCGTCATTGATCCCAGCGATTTTGATCGCCTTTTTGATGGTGGCGATCAACGGAGTACTGGCGGTTTTCCACACGGATCTTCACGGATTGCTGTCCAAACCCTTTGAATTCGTGAAAGAGTTGACGGGTTCTTGGTTAGGAATCATCGTGATTATGCTCCTTATCCATCTCTTATGGGCAGTGGGGGTTCATGGGACGGCTGTTATTAAAAATAGTTTCATCAATCCCATCCTGTTGGTGGCTCTAACGGAAAATATCGATGGTGCCAATAATATTTTTGCTGGGGATTTCGTGAACATGTATATTTTTATGGGCGGCGCAGGAAGTACGCTTGGATTGGTTTTATTGATGCTGTTTGTGGCAAAATCACAACAGCTCAAAGTCTTAGGAAAAGCAGCGATCTTACCAGGACTTTTTAATATCAATGAACCAGTGATCTTCGGGGCACCGATCGTCTACAATCCGTATTTGATCATCCCCTTTATCGTAACCCCTTTGATCAACGTCACGATTGCTTACTTTGCTAGCTCATTTGGCTTTGTCGATAAAGTCATTACTGGCATTCCCTGGATCTCGCCAGTCGGAATTGGGGCGTTTTTAGGAACCGGCGGTGATTTCCGAGCCATCCTGATCGCTTTGATCAACTTAGGGGTTTCCATTCTCTGCTATTATCCATTCTTTAAGATGTACGATGGCAAACTCTACACGGAACAACTTGCCAATCACGCATAAATAGGAAAAAACAGCAAAACGCCCGTTGATGGACTTCTAGTGAAGTGCCAACAACGGGCGTTTTTCTAATGCAAGTAGTGATCACGTATGCAAAGACTGTTGATACAAGACGCAATCATCACAATCTTTGCGAGTTGGTTTGGCTTGATGGGGTGTTTCTTTGTGTAATGGCAAAAGCATACGCAACCCGTTTAAGATAACTAAGATCGTGCTTCCTTCATGACCCACGACCCCTAGAGGCAGCGTGAGAAATTCAAGGAAGTTTGAAGCAATCAGCAACAAGATGACGCTGATAGAAAAGACGATGTTTTGTTTGATGATCCGCTGTAATTTTTTAGCCAAACGGTGACTGTCGACCAAGCGCAGCAAATCATTTTTCATCAAGACGATGTCCGCCACATCCATTGCGACGTCGGTTCCTTCGCCCATCGCGATCCCCACACTTGCGGTCGCTAAGGCGGGGGCATCGTTGATCCCATCACCGACCATCGCATTGATTTTATAAGTTTCTTTCATTTCTTTGATCCGAGTGGTTTTCTCATCAGGCAGGCAATCACTTTCGTAGTCAGACAAGCCGATTTCTGCTGCGATCACTTTAGCAGTACCTAAATGATCACCCGTCAGCATCGTCGTGTGAATCCCCTGCTCATTGAAGTAGGCAAGACTCTCACGAGCTTCAGGACGGGGCTGATCCAATAGCGCTAAATACCCTGCTAACACACGGTCACGATTGATATAAATCAAGGTTTTTCCAGCTGCTTTCAATTCGTGGATGCGGGTTTGCTCACTGGCAGCAACAGAGGTTAGATCGACTTCTTTTCCAATCGTCCAATGGGCAGCTTGGTAAGTGGCGGCTAGACCGACCCCCGCTTGTTCTTCCACGGCTAATTCCAACGGCTTTTCATCATGAAAATACGCCAAGATCGCTTCAGCCAATGGGTGATTTGATTGTTTTTCCATCCCGACGATCAGTTGGGGAATAAAGGGTTCATCCAGCAACAGATGGACATCAGTGACAGCAGGTTTGCCACGAGTCAGCGTTCCGGTTTTGTCAAAAGCGATCGCTTTGACATTGGCAAAGGCATCTAAGGCTTGTCCGCCTTTGCATAAAACGCCTAAACGAGCAGCGTGAGAAATGGCTGCTAAGGTCGCAGGAGTAGCAGAGGCGACTAAAGCACAAGGAGATGCCACCACCAGTAAGACCATGCCGCGATAAAAGCTTTCTTGGAACCCCCAATTCGTGAAAAACGTACACAAAACGATCATTAGCGGGACGGCGATCAAGACGATCGGCACATAGATCCGTTCGATTTTCTCTATCAGGGTCGCCGTTTGACTTGGCATTTGCTGTGCTTCTTCCACCAATTGAATGATTTTTGCAAAGCGAGTGTTTTCACTCGTTTGAGTAACTTCAATGTACAATGGCTGTCCGAGGTTGATGGTTCCCCCAAAGACTTCACTGCCTAAACGTTTCTCGACAGGAATGGATTCGCCACTGATGGCCGCCTCATCAACGCTGCTGCTTCCTTGGATCACGATACCATCGATTGGGATCGCACTGCCTTTTGCCACCATAATCGTATCTTTTAACTGAAGGGCTTCCACTGGTACTTCGACGAGCTCGCCACTTTCAATCATTTTTAAGGCAGTCGTTGGTTGCAGTGCCATTAATGAACTGATTTCTCGCGTACTTTTGTTGGTCGTATATTCCTCAAGGGCACCGCTCAAACAAAAGATAAAGGTCAACATCGCCCCTTCAAACCAATGACCAATGATACAGGCACCAATGGCGGCTAATGCCATCAATAGATCGACGTTCAACCGTTTGTCGTGCACCAATTCTTGCGTGCCTTCCCAGGTTTGTTTCCAACCACCAGCAAGAATCGCTAACAGATAAGGGACAAAGCTGTAAGGAATGGAAAAAGATGCCATAAGAAAGCCAGTTGCCATCAATAGCAAACAAGCGATCGTTGAAAAAACAGCCGACGATTCTGATTTACTCATAAGAAACGCCTCCTTTTGAATGTAGTCTAGGAATGAAAAACCGATCCTTTTCTCAAGAAACAATCGATTGTTCCTCCCTCAACTTGAGCATAGCACATTCGAAAACAAGATGGTAAAAAAACAACGTACCTGATAATGAAAGTGATTATCAAGTAGCGATTAAATAACATTACTATCCAAATGATAAATGGAAACTTACTATTATAGAAAAAAGAACACAAAAAAAGCAGTACAATAAAAAACGAATTGTACTGCTTTTACTTATTTGATGTGGTAGTCAGCGATTGGATTGCTTAACGCAAACTATACTTTGCTAAGGAAATCTGACGTGCTTCACACCACTCTTTGACAGCACCAGAAAAAATCAGCTGAACCTTGGTAAGGTCTTTGGTGCTTGTCTGTCCTGCCATTGTGTAGAGCAGCTGCAGCTGTTCCTTCCATGATTGTAAGGTGGCGATGGTTTCTTCTTTGCCTTTTGACAAAAGCAGCACGAGGATCGTGGCGGATAGTCCTACGCTATCGGCACCAAGGCAAAGTGCTTTGAAGATATCGTAAGCATCCCGAACTCCGCCTGAAGCGATGCGGGTAAAGGGCTGTTGGATCTCATTTGCTTCCAGCAAGGAAATCACTGTGGATTGACCAAAGGTGTCTAAATACGCCAATTCACGTTTTTTTCGACGAGCATTTTCGATTTGAGTAAAACTTGTGCCGCCGCTGCCAGCAACATCAATCGTTTGTACGCCGATCGCCAGTAACTGCTGGATCGTTTCACGGGACATCCCAAAGCCGACCTCTTTGACGACAACAGGAACGGCAACAGAAGCCATCGTTTTTTCCAATAAGGACAGCCATTGGCTAAATTGACGATCGCCTTCTGGCATCACTAATTCTTGCGGTGCATTCAGATGGATCTGCAAGGCATCGGCACCAAAGAGCTCCACTGCCCGCTGTGCATTTTCAACGGGACTGCCCGCGCCAATATTGGCTAATAAGAAGCCGTCAGGATTGGCTTTACGGACGATACGAAAAGAATCGGCGACACTTGGGTCTTTTAAGGCAGCCGAAACGGAGCCGGTTGCCATCATCAACTCACAGGCTTGTGCGATCTCTGCTAACTCTTGATTGATTTTTAAGGTTTTTTCACTGCCGCCGGTCATGGCATTGATGAAAAAAGGGCTGGAAAATGAGCGGTCAAAGACAGTCGTCGCAATTGACACATCAGCCACGTCAATTTGTGGAAACGACTGGTGAACCAAGCGAACTGCATCAAAATCGTTGCTGTGTTCTTTATGGAACGCTTTTGCTAAGGAAACATGTTCATCTTTTCGATTCATGATAGGTCCTCCCGGTAATGGTAAACATGCAGCGGCAATGGGGTGATCTCGGCTTTTTCCCACGCACTCATCAATGGTAAAATACCGGTTTTTTGGTCAACGATCACGATACCGCAATCGCCGCCGCCGGCACCGGAAGATTTGGCTGCACCACAATAATTTTCTGCTAGATCACAAAGCTTTTTAAGTGCTGGAGTTTCAATCGGCACACCAGTCAGTGCGGACAACTCCCGCAGGAGCTTTCGATTTTCCGTGATCATTTTTTTGATCGTGCGACTGTCTTCATTTAAGAAGCCGTCGATCAATCGATTGACGCAGTCTTTGCTGGCTGCTAAAAAGGCCGCATAGGCGTTTTCTTTTTCTTCTTTGGATTGATAGACTTGATCCACTAAATCAGAGGTGGAGGCAGGAGAGCCTGTCCAGCCAATCAATAGTCGAAGAGATTTCGGAACCGTCAAGGGACGGATCGATAATCCTGGCCAATCGAAAGCGATCAATTCTGTTAAGGTATGGTCTTTTTGTTTGGCTAAGACCCAGTCGTGATCGAAGGTTGAAAAAGCGATCCAGCCGCCATAACAAGAGGCCGCAATATCACCGCACGACCCATTGCCTTGAACAGCGAGATGGGCAAGAGCCGCAATTTTGAATTGGGTCAACCGATCCATGTCCATTTGATAGTACAGATTCAATGCTTTGACCGTGGCAACAGTCACGGCACCGCTGGAACCGAGGCCATATTTGCGACCATTCGAGTTATCCAGTTCACTGGTCACTTTTAAATCGTAAAAGGAAAGGGGGATGCCTTTTTCTTGGGCATATTTTTCCGTCAGACGAATGGCTGCCAAAATATAGTGGAACGGGTTATCTCGGTGGTCTAAGACTAATTCGCCTTTACGACGCGTCCAGCGAATCGGCAGGTCGCTGTATTGGGCAGACTGGATGCTGCCGTTTTTACGGGCCTCTTCAACAGTGACCGTGATAAATTGGTCAACGGCAACGATGATTGCAGGATGACCAGGTTCGACAACGGCGTATTCACCAGCAATAAATAGTTTTCCAGGAACGGATAGTTCAATCATTTCGACACTCCTAATCGATGGCTTCTTAATGGCTTCTTAGTTGATAGGGGAAGATTCTTCCACCGGTAAAAAGGCTAATCCTTTGCCCGCATGAGCAGTTACTAATTGTTCTGAGGCAAAGTGAGCACTTAATTCACGTAAAATCGTTTGTTCTTCTTGTTTTTGGCATAAAACTTTGACATTGGGACCAGCATCCATCGTGAAATAGCAAGCCAATCCTTTTTTTCGCAGCATTCGGACACATTCCATAGCTCGTAAAGATTCAGAAGACCAATAAGTAAAAGGTGGTTCGGCGGCTAAGGTCGTTCCATGCATTTTCAAGGCGTTGGCCTCGGTCGTTTCACCTAAAGCAGTAAAGTCTTTTTCGGCAATCGCTTGTTTCATTTTCACGAGATCGCTCGCAGTGGCAGAAAGCCAGCCTGGATAAAAGCTCGAGGTTTCAACGGTTCGGCGCATCCCCTCACGACTGGAGACTTCTTTGGCTTGTGCGTTGATCAAGATAAAGATCATACTCAATTCTTCTTCCCAGCCATTCGACGGCACTTGGGTGGCAAAAGAAGTCTCATCGGTACCTTGATGCCATTCAGCAAAGCCACCGTAGATACTCCGACAAGCCGAACCAGAACCGCGACGGGCCAAACGGGATAGCTCTTGCTCCGACAAGTTTAAGTCCAGTGCTTCACTACAGGCACCCGCCAATGCCGCTAATCCGCTGGCAGAAGAGGCAAGTCCAGCAGCGGTTGGGACGAAGTTTTGACTTTCCACCGTGGCATACCACGGGCAGTCCGCTTTTTTTCGTACCAGATCCAAAAAGTCCGCAACTTTTTTGGTGGCAGCGTCTGTTTGCACCACACCATCCAATGTAAAGCGATCTTGCGTAAAATCGGGTGAAAAAGCCACCGTTGTTTCTGTGTAAAAAGCATCGAGGGTCAGGGACAAACTATTGTTCATCGGTAAAATGAAGGTTTCGTCTTGTTTTCCCCAATACTTGATCAATGCGATATTCGTGTAGGCACGAGCCTTTCCCTTATACATGTTCATAAACTCCTAATCCTTGTATCCATGCCGCACGAGCGCCATCGGACAATAAAATACGGCTGATATTCTCAGCCTGTTCCTTCGTTTTGGTTAGTGCAATCATACAGCCGCCTCGGCCCCCGCCGGTCAGCTTCGCCCCATAAGCCCCGTGTGCCAATGCTGAGGAAACCAACTGATCCAGTTGCTGATTGCTGACCCCTAACTGCTGCAGTGCCTGATGGGCATTGTTCATGCTTTCGCCTAATATTTCTAATTGATTGGCTATAATTGCCTCTTTGGCTCTTTTGGTTTCGATCCCTAAACGCTGGATCGCTTGACTGGCCAGCTGCTTGCTGGTTTCAAAAAGATGGGCGACACTTTTGACAGCTTCTCTCGTTTGCCCTTTGATGCCAGTATCAGCGACGAGCAGATAACCGTCGATCGTGAGGGGAAACGAAGTGATGGGATGCCCTTTGATAAAGTAAATGGCATCCGTCCCACTGGCTGCCGCAGCATCGATCCCGCTAGGATTGCCGTGAGCGATTTTTTCAGAAAAGTTGACATAGGTCATCAATTCTTCTTTTGTAAAATCTTTTTTGATCCAATCAAAAAAAGCGCGAGTCAATGCAACAGCGACCGCCGCGCTAGAACCCATTCCCCGTTCAGAAGGGATGGTGCTGACGATGGAGGTTGCAAAAGGACCCGTGTGGAAATCTTGTTGCAGACGATGCAGCAAGTCTTTGACATTTTTTAAGTGGCTGGGGACTTCTTCAAGCAGACCGTGATAGTAACTTGAAATCAAGGTGTTTGTTTCATTTGCTGTGATCTCGACTTGTACTTTTGCTCCCGCAAAAGGGAAAGCAATTGCTGGTTCACCGTAAACAACTGAATGTTCACCCATTAAGATGATTTTTCCTGTAGCTATGCCAGTACCAATTGACATTATTTTCCTCATTTCTCTAGGGAGCTTACCCCACATGATTCATTTATCGTTTGTCAGTCAATTGTAACTATCTCCTGACAAAAACACAATTTAATTAAAGATCCTTTCCTATTTTACTAGAAGAAGGCTCTTTCGTTAAGCATTCCGTATGAGATTTCAAAAAAAAGCAAAAATCTTTAAACTTTTATTGAAAAACTTCTTGATCTGTGCTTTAAAAGTTTCAGTTGACGGCACAAGATATAGTATTGTATAGTTGATATCGCAAGTGCAACATACAATATTTAGTGATGAGTGAGTTGGGGGATATGAGCGTGATCGTATTAGCAGGAACGATTGGTGCCGGTAAATCAAGTTTGACCGCATTGATCGCCAATCATTTTGGCAGTCAAGCCTTTTATGAATCGATCGATGACAATGAAGTGTTACCATTATTTTATGCAGATCCAAATAAATATGCGTTTTTACTGCAAATCTATTTCTTAAATAAACGATTTGAAAGTATCAAGCAAGCTATGAAAGACGACAATAACGTCTTGGACCGTTCCATTTATGAGGATTCACTGTTGTTCCATTTAAATGCGGACCTTGGGCGAGCAACCGATACCGAAGTCAAAGTCTATGATGAATTGTTAGCCAATATGTTGGAAGAGCTGCCGTATGCAGCCCACAAAAAGCATCCAGATCTTTTGGTGCATATTCGCGTTTCTTTTGAAACGATGCTGGAGCGTATTGAAAAACGTGGGCGGGAATATGAGCAGTTGACCTTTGATCCTTCGTTATACGACTACTACAAAGAGTTGAACAAACGCTACGATCAATGGTACGAAGAATACAATGAGAGTCCAAAGATCCAGATCGATGGCGATCAATTCAATTTTGTCGAAGACCCGCAAGCGGCACAGGCCGTTTTAACAATGGTGGAAGATGCTTTGAAAGACGCCCGTAAATAGCAATAGCCGATACAGCCAGAAAAGTCCTTTGATTGGGCTTCTGGCTGTTTTCTTTTATAATAGAAGAAAGCAAGAGTGGAGGATGGACTGTGGAAAACAAACATGTCTTTTATGATGGAAACTATGAATGGATTCAAGTCGACCAGCAAGACGCAAAAAGCGTGATGGCACTACAAAGACAATATCATCTGTCGGATGAGATGCTTACGTATTCTCTAGATAAAAACGAACGCGCACGAGTCGAATACGATGCCGAAGAAGAAGCATTGCTGCTGGTTTTCAACGTACCTCAGCAAGAAAAGCGAGACAATCATTTTGAGACCAGCCCAATGACGTTTATTTTAAAAAAGAAGCAGATCTTTACTTTTGCCTCCCATGATACCCGTTATGTGATTCCGATGATGGAGCGCTTGATCCTGCAAAACCCGCAGCAAACACCGCTGCACTTTTTGTTTCAAAGCTTGTTCTTGATTTCTGGCACGTTTTTTCCGTTAGTCGAAGAAGTCAATAGTGAGCGGATTCGCTTGAATCAGCGACTACGGGAAAAAACAACCAATAAAAACTTACTGCAAATGTCCGATTTGGAAGTCGGTTTAGTCTTTTTAGTGTCTGCCACGAAACAAAATGCGGTCCTCTTGGAGCAGATCAAAGCGTTATCCATTTATCGCTTGATGGATGATGACGAGCGGGAACAGCTGGATGATGCCCTGATCGAAGCCAAACAGGCAGTGGAAATGACGTTGCTGGCTTTTCAAATTTTAGAGCAACTATCTGGAACCTACAATAATCTGTTAAACAATAACTTGAATGATACCATGAAGTTTTTGACCGTTTGGTCCCTCTTATTGACTGTGCCTTCCATCGTCACCAGTTTCTTTGGCATGAATGTTCCACTGCCTTTTACCAATAGTATTTTCGGTTGGGGGATTGCCTTATTGATCAGTTTAGTGTTATCCATCTGGATGTTGATTGCTTTATGGCGCAGAATTCGTTAATCGATCACCAAACCTAGACCGGCGGCGATGACCAAGGCTTGTTCTTGATCGACCGTTAGCCCCCGCAATTGTTCAAAGGACAACGCGATCTTTTGAAATTGATTGGTCCGAAAATCTAAAGTTGCTAATTTTGTGTGAAACCAGTTGCTATTGTTCAACTGGTTTTCTTGTAGCGTCAAGTGTTTCCAATCCATTTCATAAAACTCACTGTCGTTTAGTTGGCACTGACGAAACAGCATCGTCCGTAAATTGGTGTTGCTAAAAGAAGCAAAGTTCGCCACGCAATCTTCAAAGGTGCAGTCACGGAAATAGCTTTCCGCAAAATTGGTGCCGGTCAATTTGCATTGTTTAAAGTGAACCCGATGAAAGCTGGCGCCAAAACATTCCAGATTAGAAAAATCGCAATTCTCAAAAAGAACGTTTTGGCATTCCCATTGACTCAAGCGTGTTTTTTGCATCGTCACTTTCTTGAAATGACATTGCTTCAAGATGAGATTTTTGCAAGCATCATAGCTATAGTCACCGCCTTCGAAGAAAGCACTTTCGAAAAGCAGTTCTTCTTCTAAATAAAAATCCTGTGGCTCTAATGCCGACAATAAGGGCGGTAGTGGCAATACGATTTTTTTCTTCATCAAGATCCCATCCTATCTGTTTTTCTCTTCAGTATAACACGGCGAATCGCTGCCGCAATAGGTACGAAAAAGCAGTAGAATATTGTGAAATTTATTCAATCGGTTTGCAGAATGCTTTTATAACAAGGAAAATCCTTAGGTTTAAATACATAATTTTTCACAATCTTTTTGCTTGCAAGACGAAAATAATTTTGATATAGAAACTTGATTCGCTGAAAGTGACGTATATCAACGAAAAACTGTCATAAATTTTTAAAATCGCGAAAAAGTTGATAGTTTTCAAATTCACAAGCAAGCTATAATGACAATGTAAACAAAAGGAGGAAATTTTCCATGACAAAAACAGTTATTATCGGTGCAAACCACGCGGGGATTGCTGCTGCCAATACACTATTAGATAACTACAAAGACCAAGAGGTCGTAATGATCGACCGTAATACAAACTTAAGCTACCTAGGTTGTGGGACTGCTTTATGGGTTGGACGTCAAATCGATTCATACGAAGGCTTGTTCTATACAAAACGTGAAGATTTTGAAGCAAAAGGTGCAAAAATCCATATGGAAACAGTGGTTGATCATATCGATTTTGAGAAAAAAGAAGTGCACGCTGTAACCAATGATGGTGAAACGATCGTTGAATCTTATGATAAAGTTGTCATCGCAACTGGTTCTGTACCGATTTCACCAAAAGTACCTGGACGTGACTTGAAAAACATCCATTTCTTGAAAAAATTCCAAGACGGACAAACGGTTGATAAAGAGTTAGCATCAGAAGACGTGAAAAACGTTGCCGTTATCGGTGCTGGTTACATCGGTGTTGAAATTGCTGAAGCAGCAAAACGCCGTGGCAAAAATGTGTTGCTTTTTGATGCAGCGACACGGGCATTGCCAAACTACTATGACAAATGGTTTACAGAAGATATGGACAAAAACTTAGCTGACAATGGCATTGAATTGCATTTCGGTGAATTAGCACGTGAATACAAAGGAACAGAGAAAGTAGAAGCAGTTGTAACAGACAACGGCGAATACCCAGTTGATCTCGTGATCAACGCGATCGGTTTCTTACCAAACAACGAGCTAGGCAAAGATCATTTGGAATTGTTTGCTAACGGTGCGTACTTAGTGGACCGCCATCAACGGACAAGCGATGCAGATGTTTACGCAGTCGGTGACTGTGCAACGGTGTACTCAAATGCTTTGCAACAAACAACGTATATCGCATTAGCAACGAATGCCGTACGTTCAGGGATCGTCGCTGCCCATAATATCGGCGGAACGTCTCTAGAATCAACAGGTGTTCAAGGATCAAACGGGATTTCGATCTTCGGCTACAACATGGTTTCAACTGGCTTGTCAGTCGAAGCTGCCGAACGTAATGGCATGAAAGTGAAATACTCTGATTACGAAGATACCCAAAAACCAGGCTTCATGAAAGAAAATGCGACAGTTAAGATCCGCATCGTCTATGAAGAAGAAACACGCCGCATCGTTGGTGCACAAATGGCGTCACGTACATCTGAAATCGCAATGGGCATCCACATGTTCTCACTAGCGATCGAAGAAGGCGTAACGATCGACAAGATGAAGCTATTAGATATCTTCTTCTTGCCTCACTTCAACCAACCATACAACTACATCACGATGGCTGCATTGAAAGCAGAATAAGAAACACGAAAGTCGGAGCGTATGCTCCGGCTTTTTTTTGAAACAATCATGAAAACTGTTGACAATAAGAGAAAAAAACAGTATACTATAAAAGTTGAGAAATAAAAGCAGAAGCACCCGCTTCTCGCCTGAGTGAAGATATCGCTGGGCAGAATAGGATTCCTACCATTTATTTGTGTGGAGTACGTGCGGGTTCGTGAAGAACTCGTTTTTTTATTGTCTGATTTCGAATCGACAAGCTTTTCTTTCTCTCAAAAAACTCGGAGGTGAATGACCATAGCAAAGGATATGATGGTAAACGACGGCATTCGTGCACGTGAATTGCGTTTGATTGATCAAAACGGCGAACAACTTGGTGTAAAGAGTAAAGCTGAAGCATTGCAAATTGCAGAACGAGCAAACCTTGATGTGGTATTGGTGGCACCAAATGCTAAGCCGCCAGTAGCAAGAATTATGGATTACGGGAAATTCCGCTTTGAGCAACAGAAAAAAGACCGTGAAGCTCGTAAGAAACAAAAAGTAATCAACATTAAAGAGGTTCGTTTAAGTCCAACGATCGACGTCAATGATTTCAACACAAAATTGCGTAATGCACGTAAATTCCTTGAAAAAGGGGACAAAGTGAAAGCTTCGATCCGTTTCAAAGGCCGTGCCATTACCCATAAAGAAATTGGTCAGAAAGTGTTAGATCGTTTGGCGGAAGAA
This sequence comes from Enterococcus sp. R12, assembly GCF_058135755.1. Lineage (NCBI taxonomy): Bacteria > Bacillati > Bacillota > Bacilli > Lactobacillales > Enterococcaceae > Enterococcus > Enterococcus sp. R12. The sequence goes on along the minus strand of NZ_CM176874.1, from coordinate 3,058,962 downwards.
ACTGCTGATTTGGCAACTGTTGAGCAAAAGCCAAAAATGGATGGCCGCAGTATGTTCTTAGTATTAGCACCAAAAAACGATAAATAATGACTCACTGAGTTTCAGTTTAAAGTCAGATAACGAAAGATTTTGAGGAGGAAATTAGTTATGCCAAAACAAAAAACACACCGCGGATTAGCAAAACGCGTAAAACGCACTGGCGGCGGCGGATTGAAACGCTTCCGTGCCTTTACCAGTCACCGTTTCCACGGCAAAACAAAAAAACAACGTCGTCAATTGCGTAAAGCTTCAATGGTTTCAGCTGGCGATTACAAACGTATCCGTCAACAACTAGCACGCATGAAATAATTGCGTAACCCAAGCTTCACGTATACAAACAATTATCGATTTTCATATTAGGAGGAATTATACATGGCACGTGTTAAAGGTGGAACAGTAACTCGTAAACGTCGTAAAAAAGTGCTTAAATTAGCAAAAGGTTACTACGGTTCTAAACACACTCTATTTAAAACAGCAAAAGAACAAGTAATGAATTCATACAACTACGCATACCGCGATCGTCGTCAAAAGAAACGCGACTTCCGCAAATTGTGGATCGCTCGTATCAACGCAGCGGCTCGTATGAATGGCTTAAGCTACTCAAAATTGATGCACGGCTTGAAATTAGCTGAAATCGACATCAACCGCAAAATGTTAGCTGACTTGGCTGTAAACGATGCAACAGCATTTACTGCATTAGCTGACCAAGCAAAAGACGCTTTAAACAAATAATCAATCGTTTGCAACAACGTTAGCCCCGCTCTTTGAGCGGGGTTTTTTTATAAACTTTTTTACAAAACAGTGCGATCCTTTACTGATGTACTTTCTTTAGTACGCAAATCGAAGGAATAAAGCGTGATTCTTGATTAGAAATTTTTTATTAAACATAGAAATCAAGCGGATAAATATATAAAGAAACTGATCGATTTTGACACATAATTTAAGGTGTCGGAAGTAGTTTATTGTTAATAAATAGGTCGTTATTTACTGTAAAAAATAAAAATAAAAGTATTTTTTGACAAATAAATACCGAAATACTATAATTATTGTGAATATAGGATTAACTTTAAGTCATTGTCAGCAGTCGATGTACAATGTTTTATGGCTGTGTCAATGGTTTTCTTAGTTCGAAAAGAGGATGATACAAGGAGGTTATGGAAAGAACATTGGATAACCAATGTGAATCGGGTTTTGCAAAATATATGGAATACATAGAAAATTAGAATTTTTAATAGGTACATTTTTCAGAATATTCAAAAAAATTACTCGCCATAGGAATAGGACAGGATGAATAAACTGATTCAAAGTGGGAGTAGATGAAAAATGAAAAAGCGTTTGTTGGTTTTATGGAGTGTATTGGGGTTATTGATTCCTTATTTTTTACCAGCATCCATCGTTGTAGCAGAGGAAATTGAAACAAGCAGAGGAATTTACTTTTTATCTGAGCCAACAGAACAAGTAGATTTCTCGACTGAGAAAGAGCAACTGTCTGAGATTTTTCAAGAGGAAGACTGGGTATTTTTAAATCCAATCAATATTCGATTTTATGTAGAAGGACAGTTGGATTACCAAAAATATTTCCCCGTTTTTAGAGATGGGGATTTTCATCAATTGATTGATGAAAGCAGTTGGCAACTAGCACCATCAGAAGTAGCTGACTTTATCCAAAATCATAGTAGAACGACAAAACCAACCTCACCTATGACCTTTATTATCGTCAACTATGCTTGGTATGGTTTTTTTGATGAAACCTGGTACGACCTGTATTTGAACGAACCAGCTGATTTATCTGAATTGCTTTCCGATTTAGAGGAAACGATAATTATTCGAGATCTATTTACTGATTATCAGGACCAAGTAAAGCAAGAACAGTCAAATCAAAAAGCACTTGAATCTTCACAACAAAGTACATCCTCTAGAGAAGAAACCAATCACGATTTTTCGACTAGTACAGAATCGCAGGAAAACAAACAATCGGAAGAGTCAAAAGAAAATGTTGAAGGGGTTAGTGAAGAAAAACAAGTAGGATCTAATTCAAGCGAACATAGTTTTGATTCTGAAATGACTAGCAGTTTTGAAATCAATACAGACAATTCAGAATACAGTCGAGAAGTTCATTCAGACACTAATGAAACTTCATATTCTGTATCAAGTCAAACGGATTCTATTAAAAATAAAAAAAACAGTTTTCAGAGTGAGTGGGGAAATATTGATTATACGCAAAATTTTATTGTAACAAGCGATGTTCATCCTCACGGAGACATTGTGTCGACGAGTACGATGCATACTTTAAAAAATGATGACTTGTACTTTTTGATAAAATCATCGAATGGAAAATATTCCTATGCCAAAAGGTTATTTACGAATTCTTCGGGAGCATTAAGAGCATTTACGAATACCGAGCACATGTACTATGAACTTCTAGGCGGACAACGAGGAACAGCCAGACAATTAGGCACAGTGGGAATAAAAAAACCAGCGATACAATTTGAATTCAAAGAAGAATTCTACCGATTTTACGATAGGAATAAAAGTGAAGACCCCTGTCGGGGGCAAAGTTTAAACTACTTTTTGAACTGGATAATGTATTGGTCAGATACCGAAATATCGATTGTCAAATATCCTCGTTTATGGGACTTAGAGTATTTTGTTCGAGAAAATAACTTGAACATGAAGTATGAACCAGACACAATAGATTACACCAAGGGATTAAAAATAGCATCGGAAGACTCAACTGATATAGATATTCTGTCAACAGATACCATGCATACGTTGAAAAATGATGACTTGTATTTTTTGATAAAATCATCGAATGGAAAATATTCCTATGCGAAAAGGCTTTTTACGAATAACTCGGGAGTATTAAGAGCATTTACGAATACCGAGCACATGTACTATGAACTTCTAGGCGGACAACGAGGAACAGCCAGACAATTAGGCACAGTGGGAATAAAAAAACCAGCGATACAATTTGAATTCAAAGAAGAATTCTACCGATTTTACGATAGGAATAAAAGTGAAGACCCCTGTCGGGGGCAAAGTTTAAACTACTTTTTGAACTGGTTAACATATTGGTCAGATACTGAAATATCGATTGTCAAATATCCTCGCTTATGGGACTTAGAGTATTTTGTTCGAGAAAATAACTTGAACATGAAGTATGAGCCAGACACAATAGATTACACCAAGGGATTAAAAATAGCATCGGAAGACTCAACTGATATAGATATTCTGTCAACAGATACCATGCATACGTTGAAAAATGATGACTTGTATTTTTTGATAAAATCATCGAATGGAAAATATTCCTATGCGAAAAGGCTTTTTACGAATAACTCGGGAGTATTAAGAGCATTTACGAATACCGAGCACATGTACTATGAACTTCTAGGCGGACAACGAGGAACAGCCAGACAATTAGGCACAGTGGGAATAAAAAAACCAGCGATACAATTTGAATTCAAAGAAGAATTCTACCGATTTTACGATAGGAATAAAAGTGAAGACCCCTGTCGGGGGCAAAGTTTAAACTACTTTTTGAACTGGTTAACATATTGGTCAGATACTGAAATATCGATTGTCAAATATCCTCGCTTATGGGACTTAGAGTATTTTGTTCGAGAAAATAACTTGAACATGAAGTATGAGCCAGACACAATAGATTACACCAAGGGATTAAAAATAGCATCGGAAGACTCAACTGATATAGATATTCTGTCAACAGATACCATGCATACGTTGAAAAATGATGACTTGTATTTTTTGATAAAATCATCGAATGGAAAATATTCCTATGCGAAAAGGCTTTTTACGAATAACTCGGGAGTATTAAGAGCATTTACGAATACCGAGCACATGTACTATGAACTTCTAGGCGGACAACGAGGAACAGCCAGACAATTAGGCACAGTGGGAATAAAAAAACCAGCGATACAATTTGAATTCAAAGAAGAATTCTACCGATTTTACGATAGGAATAAAAGTGAAGACCCCTGTCGGGGGCAAAGTTTAAACTATTTTTTGAACTGGATAATGTATTGGTCAGATACTGAAATATCGATTGTCAAATATCCTCGCTTATGGGACTTAGAGTATTTTGTTCGAGAAAATAACTTGAACATGAAGTATGAGCCAGACACAATAGATTACACCAAGGGATTAAAAATAGCATCGGAAGACTCAATCGATATAGATATTCTGTCAACAGATACCATGCATACGTTGAAAAATGATGACTTGTATTTTTTGATAAAATCATCGAATGGAAAATATTCCTATGCGAAAAGGCTTTTTACGAATAACTCGGGAGTATTAAGAGCATTTACGAATACCGAGCACATGTACTATGAACTTCTAGGCGGACAACGAGGAACAGCCAGACAATTAGGCACAGTGGGAATAAAAAAACCAGCGATACAATTTGAATTCAAAGAAGAATTCTACCGATTTTACGATAGGAATAAAAGTGAAGACCCCTGTCGGGGGCAAAGTTTAAACTATTTTTTGAACTGGATAATGTATTGGTCAGATACTGAAATATCGATTGTCAAATATCCTCGCTTATGGGACTTAGAGTATTTTGTTCGAGAAAATAACTTGAACATGAAGTATGAGCCAGACACAATAGATTACACCAAGGGATTAAAAATAGCATCGGAAGACTCAATCGATATAGATATTCTGTCAACAGATACCATGCATACGTTGAAAAATGATGACTTGTATTTTTTGATAAAATCATCGAATGGAAAATATTCCTATGCGAAAAGGCTTTTTACGAATAACTCGGGAGTATTAAGAGCATTTACGAATACCGAGCACATGTACTATGAACTTCTAGGCGGACAACGAGGAACAGCCAGACAATTAGGCACAGTGGGAATAAAAAAACCAGCGATACAATTTGAATTCAAAGAAGAATTCTACCGATTTTACGATAGGAATAAAAGTGAAGACCCCTGTCGGGGGCAAAGTTTGAACTATTTTTTGAATTGGTTAACATATTGGACAGATAATGAGATCAAGATTGTAAACGATTCGGAAATTGATCTATATGTTGCGAAACAGAATAATGAAGTTCGAACATGGCATTTTTTTAAAGAAGGGCGCAAGTCAAATAGAAATCAATACTTTCTAATGAATCTAAATGATGTCACTCGATTAGACTTTGAAATAAATGGGTCTAAAAGCAAAAGACTAGCCATTTTTGATTCGAATAGAACTAAAGTTTTTGAAAGAAGTTATTTACAAAGTGGAAGAAATACATTAACCCTTGATTTACCTGCTGGCAGCTACTATATTGCGATGACGGATATTACAGCTGAAACAACGCTACAAATCAGGCGTCACCAGTTCAATGAGTTCCAGCTTTCAATTGATACCAATCCAGAGCGAACACATATCTACTTAAATGGTGTGTTTCATCAAGAATTGACCGACATATATGCTCCTCACCATCGACCGCTTCAATTACCAACAGCAGTAAGTGTTTCAAATACGTTAAATTCAGTTTGGCGAACCTCACGAGGAAGCCATCCAGTTTTAGATGCAATGTTTGGTAAAAACTACTTATTGGGCACTAATTTAAGAGAGCAAACATTTCCTAATGTTGGCAGTCTGCCATTAGGAAGTACGTCCCTTTCGGCGCCGTTGCAATATGTAGGAAACGGTCAGTTCTATACAGATGCTCAAATAGTCAATTTTGGTCCACAACAGCGATTTGTGATTACCGGGTCAACCTTACTTCTAGCGATGGCAGGAACGCTGGTCGTTTACTATGCAGCACATCTGATCCATACCAATCAGTTACAATTAACAACCCCGTCTATTTTTCGAGAATTTGAAACTGGTAGTTGGGAAGAGCTTGAAAAATTCACCTACCACGGGATCGTTTCCTATGAGGGGAAAACCTATGGAGTAAACGATGAGACGGGTGAAATCAAAAACACCGAAACTGGAGAAGAACTGCCTAAAAGTGTTATCCCAGATGATATCCGAAAATCTGCTGCAGGTGCCAGTAAATTGGCTATCAATAAGATTTTGGCAGAATTAAATGCATTAAAAATAGAAAATATTGATGACGAGTATGAATGGTATACTTTTAAAGACTTAGTCCAAGACGAGTTAGAAGGATATGGCAACAAACGAGGACATACAATTGAAAAACATGTAATGAAGTCGGATACTTACTTAAAAAATCGTCTGAATACAGATAACCTCCTATTTAGTTCAACTTACTATGGGGTAGTGGAAGCATTGATTGCCATCAATATGACCAAGCTTAAACATCCAGAAGTTTTTCAGAATGTAGGTAAACAGAAAGGGCAATTTATTGAAACCCCCGTTAAGCTAGGGAGAGGTTTTACACAAAGTAATATTCCTGTATCTCCATTATACAACAATCAACTATATCTAATGCCTTCTACTAGCGACAAAGGCTTCAGAGTATTGACTAGTTATCCTGTATTTAAAGTAGGGGATTAAAAACAGTAATTGAAAGGAACGATTTCAGTGCAAAGATTATATATGGAAGATATAAAAGAAATGAGCATCCAAAATGTTCTGGAGTTGAATGAATGGTATAAAAAATTAGGGGGAAAAGAAAGTTGCTACTTACTAGATAAGAAAAATTTTTTCACTGCAAATCGAACGAAGCAAAATCAAGAATATGAGTTTGTTTTTAGGAAAAGGCTTTATTTTTATCCATTTAACACACTAGGAGAATTAACAGAATATGCAACAAAGCATAAGTGCTATTTTGAATATCGAGGGAGTAATGAATCTACAAAAGAGCAGGAAAAAGAACGAGAAATGTCTTTTACAACAGTATCTTTCTGCAAAGATTCATTTTCAGAAACCCATAAGGATACTTTGATTTATCCCTTCTATCATTTTGAGATGGAAATCATTCCCAAGACAAAAACTAGCTCTGACTATGACTTTTTTAAAGAGTACATTTCAGATGATACACAGAATTTAGCTCCTAGTGATGAGGTACAATGTGTGCGCAGCTTATTCTATGAAGACATTGAAACGATGACAATAAAAAATGCTGAAGAATGGCAGAAATTTTATGATCAGTGGATTCAGAAACAAAATGCCCATTTTCTTGATCGAAAAGAATACTATCCAAATATAAAGCAGACCGTTGCTATTCAGTACCATAAACTGGAGATTCAAGCCTTCTCACAAGAAGAGTTGGAAATGGAGCTCAAGAAAGCAGGGTATCTTTTTAGCCATAAACCAGAGAATGGCTGGACAGAGCAACGTAATACCAAACTTCTTAAGATTGTCGATGAAGCAGGTAAACCTATCAGCTATCTGTTTCTCGGCGTGCGAGAAGATATCATTGAATTGAAAAAATAAACAACTTGTGACGAGCCCTTAAATGGAGTCAGTTAAAAACTAAAGACCCTTCCTTTCCCTAAAATCCTTCAATCTTTTTTTATTCAAATCAAAAGAAATTTCTGTTTAAAACCGCTAATTCTAGCGGTTTTTTTTGTTTGTTCAGAAGAAAGCGACAGGAGATAAGCATTTTTATCAAAATTTTGTCCTTTTCTTTTAAAGACCCAATGGAGAACCCAGTTTCTTTTAAAAAGCTGTGCCAGTTTTTTTGGAATTTGAGAGCCAAAATGCCAACATTTTGGAGAAAAACTGCTATCACTGACGATTGAAGCCGCTCTCATCGCCGAATTCACACAAATAATCAGAATTTTTCAATGCCAAATAAGACCGAAATAAAAATTTTCCAGGCTGATTTTGTCAGTTACTCAGAGCTGATTTATTTCATAATCATAGTAAATCAAGAGGCACTTTAGGAGTGATTATTATGTAGATTGAAAAAATGTTGGATTGTTTTGTTGCTAGATAAGAATAAGAAAGAAGGTTCAATAATGAAACCAAAGAAAAAAATGATAACCAAATTTGTTATTGCCACGTCACTTTTCACTGCAGGAAGCATCGTTGTGCCCGTTGTGGGATCTGTTTCTGCTTATGCTGCAACGACCGGACCTGTTGCAGATAACACAACTGATCGTTCCATTACCCTTTGGAAATATGAAGTGAAAGATTTATCTGAGCTTGGCGACCGTGGCGACGGGGAAAAAGAAGATGTTACGAAGACACCGCTAGCAGGGATCAAATTCCTTATTCAACGTGTAAAACCAGTTGGCAATGCGGCGTTAACGAATCCACTTGTTCAAAAAGAAGGAACAGATTACACGATTGATACTACATTTACTGCTCAAACAGTGACGACCGGCGCAGATGGGTCTGTTGTAGCTGACTTGGGAACTGGTAATGCAGCAGACGGTATCTATCTAGTTACCGAATTAGAAGATGACCGTGGTGTTTCTCCTGCTGTCGCAAAACCAGCAGATCCATTCTTTGTGCAAGTACCACAAACGGATCGTGATGATCTAGGCTCATTGATTTATAACGTAGAAGTACAACCGAAAAACTTGATGGAATCGCTACTTGAACCAGATAAGACGGTTGAAGAAGGAAAAGGATTCTCAAACAAAGCGGGCAACCACTTTACATGGGAAGCCAACGCATCTCTTCCAAGCGGATTGTATCAAGTTGCGTCACAAGACATGGTCATTACACCAGTCTATGACAAAGATGGTACTCAAATTGCGGATATTCCAGTAAAAGCAGGCGATGAAATTTACGCTGATTACTATACGATTCGCGATACGCTGAACGAAAAGATTTTATTGGATGGCTTAACAGTTAATACGAAGACCGATACTGGTGACTGGGTAGCGCTTCAACCAGGAACGGATTATACCGTTACATTGAACGGTACTGATGTGACTGCAGGTCCAATCACTGACCAATCTGAAAATGCAAAAGCTGTTGCTGTTAGCTTGACAGAAGCTGGTATGAAGAAAGTTGCAACTAACAGTGATACTAAGATCCAAGTTGTTTTTGAAACCCATACCGATAAAGACTTTAATGGAACCATCATCAACCACATGGATGTTGACTATTTGAGTCCAGGTCTTAAACCAGTTGAAGTTCCTTCTCCACCAGAAGAAGACCCAGAATACTACACTGGTGGTTTCGATCTTAAGAAAACAGCAGAAGATGAAGCAAAATTATTGGCAGGTGCGGAATTCCATCTTGCAACCAGTGAAGAAGATGCCAAAGCCAACAAATTCTTGGCTTCTGATGGCAAAACGTACACTTTGAATAATGACGGAACAACAACTCCTGAATTACCAACTGGCGTCACATTATTAAAAGCAACGTCAAACGATCAAGGGCTTGCAGAATTTAACGGTCTTGAATTGAACTGGTATACCGACACAGACGGTGACGGACAACAAGACATTGGTACTGAGCCAACATTTGCTAAAGAAGACATCAAACGCGATTACTGGGTCGTTGAAACAAAAGCCCCAGAAGGCTATGAATTGTTGAAAGCACCACAAAAAATCACAGTGAATCTAGCAAGTGAAACCAATGACGTCATTGAAGCAACCATCGTCAATGAAACGAAGACTGATTTACCATTCACCGGGGGCGCTGGAACGACCTTGTTGATCGCCATTGCAATTGGCGCCATCACGATTGGTACAGCTGCAGTAGTGATTGATAAAAAACGTCAAACCAACTAAGAGGAGTTCAGAAGGAAAGAATGAGGTGACTTAAGGAATGAATAAATTTAAATTGAATACACTTGTCGCCGTTCTGTTTCCGGTTGTACTCGCTTTGTTGATTATCTGGGCTATTCCGTCTGCCTCTACGTTAAAGGCAGATGATAGTGGTTCTTCTTCAGCTAATGAGGATTCAAATGCGGAGGTGATCGTTGTTCCAACAACTGTGACGGATAAGAGTTTGCAAGAGTTGACAAATAAGGAATACACTTCTAAAGATTCCTTAAATAAACCTGTCTACTTTAGTGAAGCGACGTCAGAGGAAATCGGAACTACTGCTAGTTCTCCTATTCAAATGGGAGAAGGCAAAATTAGTTTGAAAACAGGAACAGCAACATTTGATACAAATGACAATCCTGGGTATGACTCGAATGAGACGAATACCATTGTTCGTTCTCACGATCAAGTGATTTATCTTGTTTCATTTACGATTCAAAATAGTACGAAAGATCAAGATTACACCAATATTCGTTATCGATTGAAAGCGACTCTTCCTAATGCAATTACCAAAGATAGTAATGGCGTACCGCAAGTCAATGGAGAAATTGCAAACGGGACTTATGTTGATACGGGAGCAGGTGATGGTACCCAGTATTCGGAAGGTGTCATGGAATCTGCCATTAGTGATACGGGGCAGATCTTTGTGCCAGTCGTAGTAAATGTGTTCGATGCAAAGCATGGGACGGTGATGCAACCGACTTTTGAGTTAACCATAATAGATGCTGAAAATTTGGAAAGTGGTATAACTGAATCTATCAACAATGTGTATGATTCTGAATTTGCTGTTCCACAGACAACAGTTTCTGCTAAACCATCAGTAGAAATTCAATTGGTTTCTGGGGATAGAAAAAAAGGAACAGAAGTATTTGGTGGAAGCAACGCTAATCTAGATGCATACGATGTAGGGGCAGTGACAATCTTGCGTCCGTTGGAAGGAAGAGCTACCGGCGATTATCGAGGAGCATCTTTTCCAAGTGGACCCATTACTTACACAATTAAGCAAAAGGGAACGTATCAAGTTAATGGAAGTTCCACGACGAATAATTTAACCACTGCTCAGTACACTAATTACTCAATCGGAGCTTATGCACCAGCAACTTATCAGCGGACACAAGCATTTACCAAAAACGTTGGGACGGTAAATACCAATGTATTTACTGCACCGTTAGCGACTCCCAACGCCAGCACTGGTGAGATTTATTCCACACAACCAAAAGGAGTGCTGGAAGAGATTGGTGTCTATGAATCAGGTAACTTTAATGTTACCACGAATGGAAATGTCACTAACTCCGACTATGCTGGGGTGGTCAATCCATATACGTACCTCATGACTGGAAATAGAACCACTAGTAGCTCATCCAAAGCGTTTTCGAGTTTAGAGCTCATTATGTCTTGGGACCGTACCCAAACAGAAGCGCTTGCCCGAGCAAACAATTGGAATAGATACGATATGAGCTTTTATGTGGATTCTGTTTCCTATGATGGGGTGACAACTTCCAACAATTCAAGTATTTCATATCCTAACATTGTCGCAGCATCCGGGGCGTATGTTTGTGGTCCAGTATTTGCAAAAGCTGGCACCTCTGATATGCATAGTTGGTTGACTAATTTATCACTAAATCAAACTAGTATTTCAACTAACACAGGAAATGCCCGCTTGTCTTCTGGCGATTCAATCGTTGCTTTTGATTTCATCGGTACAACCAATGATGCCGTCTTTGAAGAAGATACTATACTAATGTGGGATCCAAGTGCTTTAGAATATGATACTTCAAGACCCTCTACTGTTGATCCTATTACTGATAAACCTAGATTTATGTATGGCGTTGCGAAGAATTTTTCAAATACTGCTCCTGTAACGATGAAAGTCCAATCTTTTAGCGTGACACAGCAACTGTACAACTGGTATGCCACACCAGAAGAGGCTGTAGCTAGTGGAGGAGAAATATCTGCCGTTGCTGCTTATGTAAAAACATCGGTCCCGACAGGGTGGAAAGGTATGCCGAGAATTCCATTGACAGTTATTCAAAAGCAACCTGGTAATATTACGCCTGCAGGTAACCCGTTAGTCCTGTTGAGTACGCATCAATTTAAAGATTACAATGGGAATGTTCTCTATGATCCTTTAGCTGGCACGACTGGGACATACCTCCCAACCCAATATAATTCTAATGGAGTAGCAACCTCTATTCCGATGACCTATTATTGTATTTTTGGTGAATCAGCTTATGTGAATCCTTTCAGTATTTTAACTAAGACAGAAGTTGAAAAAGAACTTTATGATACATCTGAAACGATTTCTATTAAAGTAACTGGAACATTGACAGGAACAAGCACAGTTGACTATGACGGTGCATTGACAACTACATTACCCAAAGGCATCCATTACGAAGCAAATTCTAGTAAGGATGCAAAAGGAAATAGTCTTCCAGAACCGACTATTACAAATAATGCGGACGGAACGACAAAACTTCGCTGGTCCTTCTCAGACATGCCATTGACAACTGGGGTAGAAGTTAATTTCAAAGCAGCTTCTGAATTTCCAAAGCTTAGTTTTGATTCCAGTGGTTTTACCGGTAACTTAACAGTATCTACTGTTGGAGAAATGTGGCGATCAGGTGATTCGTCGGTGAAAGATGAAACCGACGAAACAATTCGTTCCTCTTCGGATACCTTCAAAGAAAAATTGATCCAACAAGTAATCGTCAGCAAAACTGGTGACAAAAAACTTATTGAAGTTGGTGATGATACACCAGTTGGAGTAACCGATGCTATCAAGTATACGATGACGACGAAAAACGAATCTGCACAACCGATTAAAGATGTTCGAATCAGCGATGTTCTTCCATATGATGGTGACTCAAGAGGCACGATCTTCCACGGAAGTTACAAGGTGACAGAAGTAGCGGTTGATGATCCAAATGCAAAAATCTATTTCACAAATGAGACAGTGAGTGAAACAACTGATCCTAATGATATTAACGATTGGACACTGTATTCAAGTAATTCTGACATCTCAAAAGCCAAAGGATTTTTAGTGACGACAGAGTCACTACCAGTTGGTGACACGATCACACTGACAGTCACCATTGATCCAAGTGGGCAAAAACCAGGAGATGTTTTGGTCAATAATATTCGGTTCAATTCTTATTTGGACATGGATGTTCGCTCGCAGAATTTTGAAACCACCGTCTACGGTCGTGATTTTACCGGTGTGGCTTGGTATGACGATAACTTAGATGGCTTGATCGGCAATTTGGCAAATGGCACCAAGGAATTGGCTGCCCAAGACATTCCAGTCAAGCTTTATCGCACAAGCTTTGTAGAGGAAACGTACCAAAACGAGTTAGTCAAGGAAAGCTTATCGGGGGAAAAGTTCGTTGATGACTCGGGGAATTCATTGATCAAGACCGATGCAACTGGGAAATATATTTTCCAAAACTTGCCAGAAGGCGAGTACATTGCTGAATTTGTGGTTGGTGATCAAGTGGTTCAAAAGAAATTTGCAGTAACGACTCCTTTGGTTGGAGACGATCCTAAACTAAACTCCAAAGCGGATCAAGATACATTTAAAACAGTAGCGTATGATTTACCAGAATTAACAGATTTAGCGGCAGATGAAAATCTGAAAGATCAGGTACACCATGTGACAGATGTCAACATTGGCTTGATCCGCCTGTCTACTATTCGGTTATTTAAATACGAAACAGGAACTGCCGTTGATGCAAATGGAGATGGAAAGTTAAGTGATGTCGAAAAAGCTTCAGGAAAAGCGTTAGCTGATGCCACCTTTGATCTATACAAAGGCAATGATCAAACGGAAAAAGTCGGTAGTGCAACCACCGATGCAAGCGGCTATTTGAACTTCACGGGTATCCAACCAGGCGAATACAATCTTGTAGAGACAAAAGCACCTGCCGGATACGAATTGATCAAAAAACCAATCAAAGTCACGATTGGTGAGGGAAATCAAACCATCATGGTTTATCAAGAAAACGATAAAACGACTGAATTGCCTCAAGCAGGGGTTAACGGACCGATGGTTTGGCTCGTAGGAATTGCCTGTGCATTTGGTTTGGCAGGTATCTGGGCGTTGTATTACTACTATGATCAGCTTAGAAAGAAAGGAGCGTAAGTAAATGAAAAAAATATCGGTTTTCTTTCTCGCGTTCCTCTTTCTATTAGGGCTAGGGGTATCTTCGATTCCAGCACATGCTGCTGAAGCAAGCAATGAATCCTATGCGATTTCAATTTTGAAATATAAGTTAAGTGATTCTACGGTTCTTTCTTCTGAGTTGCCTATGGATGGAACGAAAGTCGATCAAGTCGTAGATGAAAACGGCAATGTTCTTGCTCCTTTACCAGGAATCTCTTATGAGATCACGAGGGTATCACCTGTCCAAGGACAATCGACCTTTGAACCAGTCGTCGGAGAAGATGCTTTTTCAATAACCGTCACCACCGATCAAAATGGATTGGCACGGGTTGCTGATTTAGCTAGTGGGACCTATCAAGTCATTGAAAAAGACAATCAATTGTTGAAATCAGTGATGGACCCAGTCATTGTGGAGGTTCCTTTGCCACAACGGGAAGGAGAGGCGTTAAAAGAAGTCTTTCTCTATCCTAAATCAAGTGTGGTGGATGCAACAGGAACGACCCCTCCAGGAACCACTCCTGATGGGGGCACGCAACGGCTGCCGCAAACGAGTGGAAATATCGGAAATGCGCAACCATTGTACCTTATTCTAGTGTTTATCATTAGTATGGGCGCGATTGGGATAAGGGCTCTGAAGACGAAACACAACAAGTTTTAATGGCTCGTTAGGCAGGGCAGTCCTAAAAAAACTGTCCTGCTTTTTTCAATAAAAGTACTTAGTTATAAAAAACAGATACATACAAATTGACCGAAATATAAACAGTCGGGTCAAAGATGGGAAAGGAGAAAAAATGAGGCAACGTCAACCAAGAAAAAAGCACTCATTCTTAATGATTTTTGCCATTACTATGATAACGGTTGGGTTCCTCGTACTTCTTTATCCAATCATCGGCAATTATTTATCCAATCGAGAACGAAGTCAAGCAGAGGTCGCTTATGACCAAACCATGGAAAAAATGAGTGAGCAGGAAAAAAAAGCACAATACGAGCTAGCACAAAAGTATAACGAGTATATTTTTGCGAAGCAGCAAGGAGAAAATCCTGAACCGGTCGTTTATGAAAGTGCCTTGAAAAATCAATCTGGTGTCATGGGAACCATTGATATTCCAGCAATTGATATTAAAGAGATGCCCTTTTATCATGGTACCTCTTATAAAACACTTGATAAGGGCTTAGGGCATTTCGAACCAACGTCGATCCCGATCGGCGGTGAAAATACCCGCTCTGTGATAACAGGACACAGCGGGGTGAAAAATCAGGTCCTATTTACGGATGTACGAAATCTAGTAGAAGGCGATTTGTTTTTTATCAATATTTTAGGAGAACGGTTGGCCTATCAGATCACTTCATTTGAAGAAATCTTACCAAGTGAAGTGGAGAAAGTAAAAATCAACTTGGGGAAAGATGAAGTGACTTTACTCACGTGTACCCCACCTGGAATCAATACTTACCGCTTGCTGGTTACAGGAAAAAGAGTGCCATATAGCTATGCGATACAAAAGAAGGTAACCAAGCGTAACGTGTGGAGTTACCAAAATATCGTTTTAGGGACACTTGCGATCAACCTGGTTCTTTTCTTGATCCTGATCATGGTATACCGCTATTGGTTACGCTATTTTCGTTCGCCAGATCCGAAACGATCCGAGCGAGGACGCAAAAATCTGAAACGACTCTTCTTTGTGACGAAAACGTATTTTGCACTCGTCTTTCTTAGCATGTTGGCGATTTTAGCGGTTGCCTTTTATGGGTACTTACAAATGCAGCAAGAAACCGCAACAGCTGCCGTTGATGTAGGGGTTGAAGAGACGTTGAGTGACTACAATTTGAGTAAGATACAACGTGCTGATTATGAAGAAAAACAAATTGCCAGTGTGAATGTGGCGGATTATGCAAGTGCCAAGAGCGCATTGCAGCTTTCAACAAACAACTGGGGAATCGGGAAGCTCGTGATCCCAGAGCAATCGATTGATTTGCCGATACTCGCTGGATTAGCCAACCAAAATTTATTAACGGGGGCAGCAACATTTCGCCAAGAACAGCAATTAGGAAAAGACAACTACGTTTTGCTCGCCCATAACATTTATGAACAAGATGTACTGATGCATCGCATCAAGTTTTTAGAAGAAGGGGACAAGATCTATACGACCGATTTTAAAGATGTCTATATCTATACGGTCTCTCTCAATAAAGTGGTCGAAGAAACAGAGGTTTCTTATATTGAAAAAAACAAACCAGGAGCCTCGCCGATCCTCACGCTTTTGCGATGTGAGGGGAATATAGGAACGCCTTATCGACGAGTCGTTCAAGGAGAATTGCAGGCGGTGGAATCGATTCAGGGAATGACGAAAGCAGAAATGGCTACCATGGGTCTGAAGCAATCGACCGAAAAGTCCACTGGGAAAATCGTTGAAGAAAATCCAATTTCATTTTTTCAAAGCTTTGCCATGATCGTTGCTGCACGGTTCGTCAAAGATCCGCTTCAGACGATGTTACCGATGTTTTTGTTCTTTATGCTCCCGATCTTATTCTTTAGTATTATCCGTTGATCGTTCAGCGGCAAGAAAAATGTGAAAAGTTCCCTCTGTCAGAAAAGTGTTAATCAAAGAAAGGAAAAAAGAAGGTGCAACCATGAAAAAAAAGACCATTGCTGTTTGTACAGCTTTATTCGGATTACTAGTGATCCAAAATGGGGTCGGTCAGCCGTTACATGCGGAAGACCAATCCGTTACGGAAGCAACTGATGCCAGTGTTCTGGAGCTTCCCGAAGAAACGGTGCCATCTAGTACGGAAAGTATGGAAGTTCCGATGAGCTCAGAAGAAGTGACCGTGCCAAGTACCGTGCCAAGTGAAGAAGTTCCCGCTACTTCTTCAGAAGATAGTCAGGAGACCGTCAGCTCAGCGCCAGTTGAATCAGAAACAACTCCTACTAGCTCTGAAAGTTCCACCAGTCAATCGACTGAAGCAAGTACTGCTCCTAGCGAAACGTCAACACCGACGGAAACAAGTGAATCAACGACACCGAGCTCAGAACCAACTTCTTCCAGTACGAGTAATGTTTCGTCTTCTTCAAAAGAACCAACGGCAACTACGCCAAGTTCTACGGAAACGTCTACCGAAGCTGTTGCCGATGAAGAACTAGAAAAAGACAAGAAACCAGCGGCGTCTAGTTCACCAGCAAAACAAGAGCAAAGCGTTGCCCTTCCTGCTAATACCCAATCAGAGACATTCAATAAAGAGCGTTTGCCTGAGTCAGCCGTTTCACAACTCTTGTCTGAGATCAATAGGACCACGCTAGATGCTTCCCTCCGAGTAAGTGAGGTTGCTGAAACGGATCTAAAAGGCTTTGAACTGCCGCTTTTAAAGACATTCACAGATAAGAGTAAAGCCATTTTGATTTATGAAGGTATCAAGCAAGTGGGACTTTTCGAACTCAGTAACGAAAAAAATAAGGATGGAAAAAAGATCCCCCTAGAAAGCACGGAAGTTCTCATCAATACCCTGTTGGAGAATCTCTTTGATCAATCACTGAAAACGAGCCATAAAGAAGAAGTTCCTCGTGAAGAAAAACAAGCGGGAGACTTGTTGTACCATCAGGGAAAACTGCTGGGTTTGTATTTAGGCGGTGACCATTACGTAACGGTTGGAGAACCGACAACCAAAGAAATCGAAGAACACTCAGAGTTGGCTAACCAGAAGGTTGCTAAGATTGGTCTTCTTTCAAAAGAGAAATTGGCGGATGAATCAGTAACTGTTCAGCGGCTTGCTGAGAACAAGCTGACAACCTATGGCAAAGAAGTGGAAAAAGCGTACCCTGCTTCAATGGATTTCTCCGAAAACGCTCAAACACAAACATTCATTCAAGCCATTGCAAAATCGGCACAAAAGTTAGGTCTTGATTACGATGTCTTTGCTTCGGTAATGATTGCGCAAGCGATTTTAGAAAGCGGCTCGGGAACCAGCGCATTATCAAGTGCACCAAACTATAATTTATTCGGAGTAAAGGGAAGCTATCAAGGATCATCAGTGAGTTTTGCTACCCAAGAAGACCGTGGAAATGGGGAGTTGTATACAATTCAAGCTGCTTTTCGCAAATACCCTAGTTATGCACAATCCCTTGGTGACTATGTCAGCTTGCTTCGAGGAGGCATTCAGGGCAATGAACTGTTTTATCAAGACACGTGGCGTTCCACTGCCAAAAACTATTTGCGAGCGGCAGATGCCCTCACCGGAAAGTATGCGACGGACACGACCTATAATCAAAAAATCAGTTCTTTGATCGCTGCGTACCACTTAACCCAATATGATCAAACCTTGAGTGCAAGTACGACATCAACCAGTAGCATCATGGTAGGAAAAGAGAAAATTCCAGAAACCTATCGAAAGGAAATGACGTATCCCGACTATGATGGGAAAAATTACAATGTATCGGGATCCTATCCCGTGGGGCAATGTACCTGGTATGCCTACAATCGTGTGGCGCAATTAGGGAAATCAGTTGATGACTATATGGGAAATGGTGGCGAGTGGGGGGCAACTGCGAAGCGTCTAGGCTACGAAACAAGCCAAGTACCTAAAGCAGGATGGCTTATTTCATTTACCCCTGGTACAGCCGGATCTGATCCGAATTACGGACACGTTGCTTTTGTTGAAGCGGTGACCGATGAAGGAATCTTGATCTCCGAAGGAAATGTCGTCGGCGGCACAAAAATCTCTTATCGGGTCATTGGCAATGATTTAGCCTATTCGGAGTTAGTGACCTATGTGGAACCTAGGTAAAACAGAAAAAGAAAAGGTTGCCGCCAATCACAAAATGACCTTCGCTTATGTTTTACTCTTACTCATCGGCGTCGTCAGTGTGAGCCTTATTGCTTTCTTTTTTACGCAGTATAGTATTCATCCAGTGGCTGGCAGCTCGATGGAACCGACCATTAAAGATGGTCAACAGGTAGCTATCAAAAAAACACAAACTTTACAACGTTATGCAACCGTTGCGTTTTCCGCTTCCAGTGAGGATGGAATGTTTATCAAGCGAATCATTGGGGTGCCAGGAGATAAACTTATTGTTCAAAACGATGTGCTGATTCTTGACTTTGAAACAGAGTCAGCCTTTGCTTCTACGATTCAAGTAAAACTACAAGCCAACGTTGCTGAGCAATTAAAAGAATTGCATGAAATTCCTGCAGGCTATTATTTTGTTCTGGGGGATCATATGGCTGTCTCAAAAGACAGTCGCAGCTTTGGCTTAATCAAAAAAACGCAAGTGGAAGGCATCTTAACTGCTATTCTGCCAAGCGTAAAAGGAGGTCGTCAAGTGTTGATTATAAAAGGAATCGCGATAGGAGTAATCCTTTTGGTATTTGGAATTTTAGCTAGTCGCTTCCTGATTCATTATCGGATGGAACAAGCAAAAAAACTGACAGGTCATCCAGCTGTTTTTTACAAGAAACTACAAATATTAAAGCAACTGGAAACGCAGAAAACGACCCTGTTTTTAATGATAACCACCCTCTTAATGGGCATCGTCGTTTTTTTACTGATGGTTTCTTTGTTCCAAGTTGAAAATCAGTTCTTTCAACGAAACGAGCAAGTAACACAATTGGAAAAAGAGGTTCAGAAAATAAAAACCCAACAAAATGAAGTGCTGTCCAAGGTTACTGTTCGCTCGTATCCAGAAGAAGGCATTGGACTTGCTGACATCTCTTGGGAAGCACTAACGAAAAGTCAAGAGCAAGAAGCCCTGCAACCGAAAATTGAAACGGAGCTGACACAAAAGCTCGTCCCTTATTTTGGCTTAACACAAGCAATTATTTCATTAGATGTTCCTTCCCAAACACTGTCGATCGCCATGACAGGAGCGACTGAGAATGAAGAAAACCGCAAAAAAATCGAGGGCAATATCACCGCTTTTGTAGCAGAATCCAAAGAAATTCCGAAGCTCATGCAGATTACGATCGAAATTCAAATGACCACTGAGAAAGAAACCGAAACAATCTATGAAGAGATTTTTCTTCGTGAGAAGGATACCGATGCATTTTCTAAAGTAGAAAAAAATGAAGTGAACGAACAGAAAGGAAAAGGATAATTATGGCAAAAAATAAAGACAGCTGGTTTTTCACAAAAAATATCATTGATGAAATCAACAATGTGCCAGATGAACTGCTTTCACTGGATCAAGAAGAAACGGCGGATTTCCCAATATTAGGGGACAACCGAATCGCGCAGGAGCTTGTTCATGAACGCTTACTCGCAGAAAAACACTTGGATGATCAACAAACAACGACTGACGAAATGACAGATCTTGAAGAGGGGGTAGCCGTGGATAAGACCAGCCAAGCATTAGAGGCAAAAGAAGATTCCGTTGTCATGGAAGAAGCCAATGACGAAACCGAATCCGTACCACAGGAAGCCCTGAAATCAGAGATTCAAGCATTCGAACAACAACTTGCCGACTTACAAGCAGCGCTTGAAAAATCGGAAGAAGAAAAACAAATGGCGATAGAAGAACAACACTTGCTCGAAGGGCAAAATCAAGAATTACAAAAAGAAATGATGCTACAAGTCGTAAAGATGGATGAGCTACAAGGGCATGTTGACTTGATGGAACAACAAGCAACGACGTTTCACGAGACAAATACACAGTTAGAACAAACCATGAACATTCAGCAGGCAGAAATATTTGAAGGAGTAAAACAAATGGAGGAGATGCGCATGAAACTTGAAACAACAAAAGAAGAGCTACAACGAGTACTTGAAGAAAAAACAGCCTTATCCAATGAGTTGCTTCATGCTCTTGGAGAAAACCAACACTTACGGACGCAATTAAAGGAAAGTGAACAACAAGCGGAACAATTGATCGAAACCAGTCAGCTGCTGCAAGCAGCCACAAAAGAAAATCAAAAGCTGCAAAATGAAATCAGTCAACTGGAAGAACCCTTGGAACAAATCGCACAATTAAGTGCTGAAAAAAATGCGCTAACGATTCAATTAGTCAAAGCTACTGAAGAAGCCGCTGCTTATCAATCGCAATACGAAGAAAAAGAACGGGTATTTAATGAGCAGTTTTCCCAATTAGAACAAAGCAATGCTGAATTAGCAGCGCTGCAAAGTCGTATCGAGTCGGGAGAATTTTTACAAGGAAGTGAGTACGACTTGTATGTAGAGGCACAGGAAAAAATCAATCAACTCGTTCAACAAAACGAGCAGCTGACAAAGGAGATCGAGTATTCGCAAAAAGAAATCGGCGAGGTTTTGTTGACCGCCAAAAAACAAGCGAGTCGGACCTTAGAAGAAGCGCAAACAGAAGCCGATCATTTGATCAAAGCGGCCAAACTAGAATTAGAAGGTATGGAAAACAAAGCGCGTAAAATTTTGATTGAAATTGATGAATCCAAAGAGACCGTGTCATCCATGTATAGCGATCTTCAAGAGAAAGTTCGGCAATTGGCCTCAGGCAACTTGCAAGTGGACTTTGATAAAAGTGATCCGCAAGCAGAGCAGATGGAAAGCTAGTGTAGAAAAAGTGAAGTGATAAATGATCATTTTAGAAAACTACTTCATCAGGCACAGCAGACTTCGGGGATGAAATCAAAGGAATACCACTGGACTGGGGGAAGCGAGGATAACGCTTAATCAAGAAGAGGACAGAAAAATGGGAAAAGGTAAAGACGAGTCGTTGTTTTTAACGGTATGGGAGGATATCAAATGAGCCAGCTATTTCAAATAAATAATATGAATGATTATTTAAATTACTATAGGGAGAAAGTGAACGACCCTCGTTTCTCAGAAAATTTGCCTCATGTGAAAGAACGGATTCTTCAGATTTGTGAGGAGTTGGAAGAACAGATCGCTCAAATCAATAGTCAAAATTTTTTTCAGCAATGGGCAAATATCAATAGTTTAGAGGCGCAAATTTTGATTCTACTTGAATTGAGTGAGATCACAACTAAAAAAGAGAAGCGTGTCTTTACTGAAGAAGAAGTGGTAAAAACAGCGAAGAAAGACTGTCAAACCTATTTCAAAGAGAAATGTGGGATGACGTTGATTGACAGCACGCCTCATTCTCTCCATTTTTCCATAAGCTAGAGGGCGTACTACTGAGATATGATTGTTGGACATCGAAAGAAAGGTGAAGGGGAAAATAACATAAATATTCTTTGGGAAAGCAACAAGTCAGAAGAAAGTGTGCTTGATCATACGGATCGGGTGTTAAAAAAGCACGTTATTTTTTATGGATAATAGGCTCAAAGATGATTGGCTTTGGTTTTCAGACAATTATTAAGTAATTATTAAGTCTGATTTATAAGAAAAAATGTATCGAAAGTAAAATGAGTTATTTATTTTTTTGAAATAGTAATTTCTTAGCCTTCATCTATTTGTAAAAAAAGCAGTTTGAACTTTTGTCCTCAGATCATTCAAAAGTTTAACCTGTTTTTTTTCATTTTCCTTAAAGCAAATAGGTTGAATTGCTATAGGTATGCTGCTATATACTAATTCCTACTAAATTAAGGGGGCTTCTATGTGCTAGATTCTTTTTTAAGAGGACAGGATCGCTTAGTGCAAAAGTTTTTTTTATTCTATTATCGCTCATACCAAGACACCTATACCTATAAAGATGTTGTTGATGAATTAAATATCTCATATCCTGTGTTAAATAACGTGCTAGAGCAAGTGGATACCATTCAAAAGGGGTATCCTGAATTTACTATGTCTAGAGATAACAAAGTAATCAAAGTCACTTTTTCTGAAAAATTTTTATACAATAAAATTCGGGTCAATTTAACCAAATCTACGCTGCTTTTCATCATCTGGGATGCTATTTTTTATCAAAAGTTCAAGACACTGGAAGCCTTTAGTCAAAGTCAATATGTGAGTGGAAGGACCGTGCAACGGCAGATCGGTACCTTTGCGCCAATTTTGGAACACTACAAATTGGATTTGAATTTAAAAAGGACAGAGTATTTGGGTGGGGAAGAGTACCGTATTCGCTATTTCTTCCACAGCTTTTATTGGCATGTGTATGATGAGATCGAAAGCAACCGACCGCCAATCGTTGAGCAAAGTGCGACAGACCTTTACCAAGCTTTATCCATCTATTTTCCTTTTCTACGGCATGCAGCAAAGGAACGCTTTATTAATCTGTTAGCTGTTTCTGTCACGAGAATAAAACAAGGAAATCTCATCAAAGAGATACCAGAAAGTGTCAAGAAGTTTTATAACCCTTTTATGGATCAGATCACCTTTGATAAAGAGCTTTTGCTGCCTTTTTTCGAAGCAAATCGCATTTATGAAAAAGATTTGCCAAAGGAAGAGCTGATCTATCATTTCTATATGTTCACGGTAGGGCAAAGCTATTCCCAAGAGTCTTTGAGTCAGCTTCGTCTTCAATCACCAATGTATATGAATGATTATCGTGTGTTTATAGATGACTGGATCACCTTGATTGAAAAACAAATCCATTTTTCTTTTGGTTCAAATGAGCGAAAGCTGCTTTTTATTAATGCTACCTATATTTTTTCTTTTCTTTTGACGTTTGGATTAGGGAATAAAATTGATTCCTTTGGGGATTACATCACCCTTTCAGAAGTTGAAAGGCAATACCATTATTGGTTTACCGTATTAGAAAAAATCTCTCGTAAGCATGAAGTGGAAAATAAAGCATGGCTCGATATTCTCAATTCCAATTCCTTTAAGTATTATGCTTCGCAGATTCTTTACTATATTTTATCTGATTACGATACCCCAGTCAGAGTAGCGATCGAATCAAAGAGTCGGGGGATTGAAGAAGAAGTTCAAAAGCAAAAGCTGGTGCGGATGAGTCCTCGGCCAATCAACATTGTAAGGATCAAAGATTTTCCAGATGTCATCATTTCGGATTACGCAATCGATATCTCGAAGTACTATACGAAAAATCAACCCCATCTTTACCAATGGGGAGAAAAGCAATACCTTTCTGATTGGATTCGCGTGATCAATTATATCGATAAAGTAAGGGACGAAAAATACTATCGTTTATTAAGTGATGATTAGGGGAAATAGAAGAAACAGTTTTCTATTTCATTGAGCAAGATCAGCGGTTTGACTTGTCTTGCTCAATTTTTTGTGAAGTAAGGAAACATTTAATGGGCTTTTTGTTCTAACCGCATCTATCTTAGGAATAGAAATGTTCGTGTCAGGAGTTTGTGAGGACCATTGAATTGAAAAAAAGGGTGTAGCTGCTCATTTATGAAAAGCAGCTGCACCCTGTATTTTTTGTCAGCGCATCAGTAAATGCGGCAGTGTACTAAGGCATGCGATGATACCGACGATCAAGGTAAAGACCACGACGATGACTGCTGTTGAAAGGAAATCTTTTTTGACGTCGCGCTTTATCCTAATGGCATCGAGGTCTTGATTTTCCATGAAGGCAACGATCTCTTTATACGTTTTGATATTTTGGGTTTTCTTGATTTTTTCGATCTTTAATGCGGCATACATGGAGACGAGCCAAAAACATAGAGGCGGGACAATCCACCAGTATCCGGGTAAATAAAGAGCAGGCCCAACAGAGAGTGCGGTCAATAGTATAAAAAGCAGCATCATTTTTGTGTAACGATCCATTTCTGTTTTCTCAATCGTTTCTTTCATTTGTTCAACATCCCCTTTGACTAATTCATCTAAAGAAACATCAAATAGAACACTGAGCAATAATAAATTGTGAACATCAGGATAGCTTTTTTCATTCTCCCAATTGGAGATCGTTTGTCGGGAGACATAGAGTTTTTCTGCCAGCCCTTCCTGAGAGAGACTTAATCGTTCCCGATGTTTTTTTATTTGTTTGCTTAAGTTCATTTTATCCGCTCCTTCTACCATTAGTTTAGGCCAATGTCTGCATTCTAACGATCAAATGTCTTTGACAATACCTTGAAATCAAGTGTCAAAATGTTTTTACAGTTGGGTTTGGGGTGTTTACATAGCGGTACAGCGTTGATTTTCTTCCGTTAACAAGCGACGGTCAACTTGGTTATTGTTTTTTTTTAGACATACCTGCTGGTTTCTAAAAAAAAGAAAAAAGATGGCGAGTCTTTGCTGATTTTAAGTGTTTGTCCTTGTCTATTATTCATTAATTTCGCAAAGATGGGAAGAGGAGAAAACAACTAAGCGTGTGAAAGATTCATTTTTCCATTAGTGATTCTTTAAAGGTACCTGTGTGTTGAAATGGAGCCCTTCAGAAGACACCTCTATTTGTTGGTTCTGTTTTAGAAGAAAATCGACTGTTGGTAAGCATATCTCCCCATAAAAACGTCTGCTTTGTGCTATACTGAGGCTTTGTAAAAATAAGTTTGTACAAGCAAGCAGCAACGGTTTTTTCATTGATTGCTTGCAAGAAGGAGCGAATATGCAGTGAAAAAACTAAAGGTTCAAGATTTAATTGCAGTGGGGATCTATACAGCGATCTATTTTCTTTTAATGAGCGTCTGTCTATTGATTTTGCGTTTTGTGATCCCAGGTTTTCATAATTTATTTATTCCAGCAGTCACCGCTTTGTTTTCTGGCATTATCTATCTGATTTTATTGAATAAAGTACCGAAATTTGGCGCAATCACCATTATGGGTACCGTGGTAGGGCTCTTTTTTTTGATTTCAGGACATTTTCCATTGGCCTTTTTGCCCAATATGATTTGTGCCTTAGCAGCTGATTTGATCCAATACAAAACAAAGCTCAAAGGAAACGTTCGCGTACTGGCGAGTTATATCGTCTTTAGTTTTGGCTTGATGGGTCCAATCTTGCCCCTGTGGTTTATGAAAAATGCCTACATCGATTCATTAGTGGCTCGCGGAAAAGATGAAACCTACATTGCCGGCGTGTTTGCTCATACCTCCAATTTGATGTTAGGGCTTTGTGCATTGGCGGTTTTGATTGGTGCGGTGGCTGGTTTAGGTATCGGCAGTCGCTTGATGGAAAAACATTTTCAACCAACGATCCAATCGCATAAAGGGTGAGGAATGTGTCGAAAACAAGGTTTGATCCCCGCAGCAAATTAGCGGTGATTCTCTTTGCTAGTTTTACTATGATGGTGACCATCAGCTGGATCGATGAGTTTGCCTTTGTCACTTTCTTGCTGCTGCTATTTATAGTCAGCGGCTTTTGGAAAAAAGGCTTGCTGCTCTATGGCGTGTTTGTCTTGCTGACACTGGCAGATAGTTTTTTGTTTCGCCAAGGCAACCACGTACTAATCGTGTTGCTGGATTTCTTTTCCGTCGGTTATCGCCGCTTATTGCCAACGATCATGGCGGCGGCTTTTGCCATTAGCGGGACGAAAAACAGTGAGTGGATGGCTGCGCTGC
The DNA here is from genome assembly GCF_058135755.1 of Enterococcus sp. R12. Classification (NCBI taxonomy): domain Bacteria; kingdom Bacillati; phylum Bacillota; class Bacilli; order Lactobacillales; family Enterococcaceae; genus Enterococcus; species Enterococcus sp. R12. The sequence goes on along the minus strand of NZ_CM176874.1, from coordinate 3,032,781 downwards.
AAAAAATGCACGTGCCCAACGTATTATTAGTCCCGCTGGCAGTCTTATTTCGTTTTTTTCCCACATTGGTACAAGATTTCAAAAGTATTCGCCAAGCGATGCGCTTTCGCGGCATCTCGCTGTCGGCAGGATCGATCTTGCTTCATCCACTGCAAAGTGCGGAGTATTTTTTGATCCCATTACTGATGTCGGCTGAAAAGACCGCAACCGAACTGTCGGCTACGGCGCTGGTTCGCGGGTTAGCATCAGAAACTCCCCATACCACCGTCCACGAACTGAAGCTGCGCTGGTGGGATGGCTTGGTCTTTTTAGCATTATGCGGCTTTATCGTGAAAAGGATGTGGCTTGGATGATCACATTAGAACAAGTGTCAGTGAAACGAGAAAATCGGACCGTATTATCTGAGCTCTCTTTGACGGTCGCAGCTGGGGAAGTCATCGTTTTGTGCGGCGCTAGCGGCAGCGGAAAATCGACCTTGCTCAATGTTTTGAATGGCTTGATCCCTGAGCTGTATCCCGCCGAAGTGCAAGGAAAGATCCGTGTCGGAGAAACAGACTTGTCAGTTGCCGATTTCTCCCATTATGCCCAGACGATTGGCGTCGTCTTTCAAAACCCCAAGACGCAATTTTTCACCACGGATGTCTATTCGGAGTTGGCTTTTTCGATGGAAAATGCGGGCGTCGCACCAGAAAACATTCGGCAGCGAATCACCGAAGTAGCACAGCAGTTTTCCCTGACCCCGTTGCTTGATGCTAGTGTCTTTGACCTATCTGGTGGGGAGAAGCAGCTGATTGCTCTCGCTGCAGCCACGATGTTGCCCCATGATGTGTTCTTATTGGATGAGCCTTCCAGTAATTTGGATCAAGAAGCGATCCAAAAGTTGACTCAAGGATTGGCTTCTTTAAAACAACAAGGGAAAACCATTGTGATCGCCGAACACCGCTTGGCGTATTTGGCGCCAATGGCAGATCGCTTCTGTCTATTAGAAGCAGGACGATTGCGGGCGTCTTATCCAGCAGCTCAGCTTTTGTCACTGCCCGAGGAGGCAATTCACGAGTTGGGATTGCGAAAAGTAGGCGAGGCGGCATTGGAAACTCAGCACTGCCGAGAATCTTTGCCAGAAAAGTCTGGATTAAGGGCAACGCATCTGCAGATCAAGCAATCGAAACGCTCAGCAAACAGCAGAAATTGGGCGCTTAACTTGCCTGAACTACAATTGCCGACGAAGCAAGCTGTGGGGATCGTTGGACCAAATGGTGCTGGCAAAAGTACGTTGGTGCAAGTCCTGTCAGGATTGAAAAAATGCCCAGAAGCAGTATTTGCCATCAATGGACAAAAGCGGACCCAAAAGCAGCTGCTGCAGGAAAGCTTTCTTGTGATGCAGGATGTCAACTTGCAGCTGTTTTTTGAAACGGTGGAAAAAGAGCTGCTGATCAAAGCCCAAAACCCAGCGCGTTTTGAAGAAATTGTCTCATTGTTGCACTTAACACCACTCCTTGCCCGACATCCGCAAAGCTTGTCGGGTGGGGAAAAACAACGAGTTGCCATCGGCAGTGCCCTGCTTTCTGGTAAACGCTTGTTGTTTTTCGATGAACCAACGAGTGGGTTAGATTTGCAGCAAATGGAAGAAGTCGCAAAACTGTTGCGAACAGTCGCTAAGGAAGTTGATCTGTTAGCGGTGATCAGTCATGATCGTGAGTTTTTAGCTGAAACATGTCCTTACGTGCTTCAACTCCAACAAGGGGAACTCGTTGGCACGTATCAGCTAGCAAAAAATATGGAATAAATGAAAGACGGAGTGGACCTTGGTTCATGCCGTCTTTTTTTGTTGAACATGAAAAAATCTTCATGATTTTTTTCTTTCAATCAGTTAGGAAGTTTCGAAAAAATCCGTTATGATAGAAGCAAAACAGGAGGAGGAGTGCATATGGCCTTGAAGATCTTGCTAGTAGAAGACGAAGAAAGTTTAGCCAGTTTTATTCAGACCGAATTGACTTTTGAGGGATATGACACGGTCTGGGCCAAAGATGGGCAAGAGGCATTGACCTTGTTCAATCAGCAAGCAAATGCCTTTGATCTGATTTTATTGGATTGGATGCTGCCAATCTATGACGGCATCACAGTGGCGCGGCGGATACGTAAAGAAAGCGACATCCCGATTTTGATGATGACCGCCAGAAATCAAACCGCCGATGTGGTGACGGGGCTTGATGTCGGATTAGATGATTATTTAACGAAACCTTTTGAAATCGAAGAACTGTTTGCCAGAATTCGGGTGATCGAGCGACGGTTGCAACGAGAAGCCAAACAACAAAAGAACCAGCAAAACCAATTAGTGGCGGGGGAGCTGATGATGGACATCGCCAAGCACTTGGTTCAGGTTGCCGGTGAAACCATTGAGTTGACACCCAAAGAGTTTGGGATTTTATATGAATTGATGAAAGAACCCGAGGTCGTCAAAACGAGAGATGACCTATTGAATGAGATTTGGGGCTATGAATACGACGGCCAAACGAATGTTGTAGATGTCTATATCCGCACACTGCGGAACAAGCTGGATGTTTGCGGCAAAGGCAAAATGATCGCAACAGTTCGTGGATTAGGCTATGTCTTGAGGACCGATCATGAAGAATAAGTCAGCCAACCAACGTAGAAAAACAGCCCAATTTCAATTGACGAGCCGCTTTTCCTTGATTCTCTTTGGTCTGCTGATTCTCTTCAATCTGCTGTTTATTTTATTATCCGTAGGTTATTTGTTTGAACATATCGAAAATCGTGCCAGCAACATCCTTGAAGCCATCGAAAAAGGTGAGGCATCAGGGGATGCCTGGGACTTTCTCGTCAATGCCTATGTCTCAGCAGATGAAGAAGACGCCCTGCAAGTGATCTTAGCCGATGGCAGTGTCGTTTCATCAGAAGATGCGGAAGAGATTTTTGCCGATATCAATCAAGGGCGAGTGATTCCTTTTCTCGAAGACATCGTTTTTACAGAGGAGGGCATCTATTACACGAAAACCCAAGAAGTCGATGGGGATCAGGTGACGATCGCTATCAATGGGGAGGATAGTGTGGAATTAGCCTATGGCCTCTTTATGATCAGCAGTTTCTTGAATCTGATCGCTGTTGTCGTGGGCAGTCTGCTGATTTATTGGAGTGTCGGGAAATGGAGCCAGAAGCTTACTGGCATGGCGCAAGAAATTGCTGCCATTGAACAAATTCGAACAGGAGAACTGACGGTTTCTGAAGAGCCCATCGAGATTCGTTCAGTGGCATTGGCTTTCAATAAATTATTGAAAGAACAGCGTGAGACGATCGAGCGGGAAAAACGGTTCGTTGCCGATGCTTCCCATGAGCTGCGAACACCTTTAGCTGCGATTCGCGGACATGTGCAATTGATCCAGCGGCGTGGAACCAAGCATCCCGAAGTCATTCCTTCCTCAATGGCGTTTATTGACAAAGAGTCGAAGCGTTTGGAAACATTGAGCAATCAATTGCTGGACCTAGAAAAAAATCAATCCCAAGATGAAATGACCTTTGTTGATGTTTCCCAGATCGTCCGAGAAGAGTGTGAAAAACAAGCGACGATCGTTCCGCAATCGATTGAATATTTTGTGGAGAACCAATGTATGAAACGTGGGCATAAACGTGACTTCCAGCAAATCATCCAAAACCTGTTAGAAAATGCCGCGAAGTATTCACCTGCCGATCAGCCGATTCATGTGACCTTGACGCAAGAGCAAACACAGATGTCTTTGACCGTCGCCGATTTTGGCATTGGGATTCCCGATGATAAGAAAGCCTTGATTTTCGAACGGTTCTATCGAGTAGAAGATTCTCGTTCCAGCCAGATTGCTGGTTCAGGCATCGGGCTTTCATTGGTAAAACAGCTGGCAGACAAGTATCATGCCAAAATTACCGTGACAGACAATCAACCGCAAGGCAGTATCTTTAAACTTGCCTTTCCAAATGAAAGAGAAAGATGAAGATTTTTTTAGATTTTCTTCAAGCATTTTTGATTCTTTTTCATGAGGAACTTGTTATTCTAAATATATAGAAAAAAGGAATACACAAACAATTGGAGGAATGAAACATGAAAAAGACAACTATTTTATTCGGAATTGCCGCATTAGGATTATTGGCAGGATGTACACAAAACAACACTGGAAATTCAGAACCTGCGCAAAACAGCAGCTCAAGCACAGCAGTTGCCTCATCAAGTGAAACAACGTCGTCACAAGCAACAGACAGCTCTTCAAGCAGTGCAGCGATCGCCAATGGCGGCTTACCTACGGTGACCGTAGAAGAAGCGATCCAAATATTCCAAGACAAATACCCAGATGCAGCGATCACTTCGATTGATTTGGATACTTCTTTTGGCAATTACTTCTACCAAGTAGAAGGCGTGGATGACACGAATGAGTTTGAATTAAAGATCGATGCAGAAACCAAAGAAACTTCTGAAGAAAGAACGGAAAAATTGGATGCCGATGAACAAAACGGTGTCAAAAAAGATGCCGATCAATTGGACCTAACCAACTTGCTTTCATTGGAAGAAATTTCTGATATCGCCGTGAAAGAAGCTGGCGGTGGTCAAGCAACAGATTGGTCATTAGACAAAGAAATGAATGTAACTTATTGGGAAGTCAAAGTAGAAGATGGCAATAAACAAACAGATGTGAAAATCAATGCCCAAACAGGTGAAGTACTAGAAACCGAATTGGATGACTAATCCTGTTTCGCAGTAAAAAAGATAAGCCGCTATCGTCTATGCGCAAAAGACGATAACGGCTTATTTTTTTACGTATGCTGTTTGACTTCAGTTAACGGTTTGACGCGACCACCAATTTTATCTGCAAATGCTTCGGACTGCTTCCGATCTTCAAAGACCCATAACTTGTCTGGAATTTTTTCACGAGTGCGACGACCATCTTTGCCAATGTAACCATGCAAAACTTTAATCACGTACATCGCCATCATCCTTCCCTGAAATTACTTTTGATTATACGAAAGCCGTTTCAAAAAGCAAGGATTTTGACTTAAATGAGTGATCAGAAGTGATTATTCCCCTGACAGGGCAGCATAATCAGCAAATCGTTGATGGATTTCAGGAAAACTACGCTTCAGCTGCACGATGCGATTGGTCTCTTTTGCTAAAAAACAATGCTTTGAAGTCCCCGTCGTTGCCAACTGACCATCGCTCGTTTTGTAGATCTCATAGCGAAAATCCAAACGCGTGCCAGTATATTTGTCGACCAAAACATCGATTCGCACCTCATCTTCGTAACGAATCATCGTTTTGTATTGCGCACTGACTTCCAGCACGGGAACGATCAGGCCCGCTTCTTCGATGGTATGATACGGTAAATCCAAAAACGTGAGTAACTCCACGCGGGCCTCTTCAAACCAGCGGATATAATTGGCGTGATGGATGATCGCCATTTGATCGGTCTCATAGTAGTGTGGTTGACGGATATAGCCTGAATATAAAGACATAAAAACAGCTCCTTTCATAGAAACAAAACCTTCGTTATTCAGCATAACGCAAAAAGGAAGAAAAGCAAACAGAAGGAGAGCTACTTTGTGTTGAACACTTGAGAAAATGATACTAGAGAGCAGCGGAGTGAAAAAGACAGTGAAACACCTTGACTTTTTCATAGCTTTCTTGTAGTTTATAGATAATATCAAAAATCAGTGAAGGATCGAGTACTTTATTCTATTCCTTAAAAGAGAAAACTGCCCCGGCTGAAAGCAGTTTAGGACGTGTAAAGGAAAGACAATCTGGAGATGAACAGAAGAAAAGCTGTTCCGTGACCGAGCGTTAATCGAGCGAAGGAGAAGAACATTTCTCGAATTTAGGTGGTACCGCGTGTAATCAAAACTCGCCCTTGTATAAAAAACAAGGGCGAGTTTTTTGCTGTGAATCACTGCGACTGGTCCGCAAAGCGGAACAGAGCAGATGATGAACAGTACTAGGCGACCGTAGGGAGCGTAGTAACCGTACTAGGAATCACAATGACTGGTCCGCAAAGCGGAACAGAGCAGATGATGAACAGTACTAGGCGACCACAGGGAGCGTAGTAACCGAACTAGGAATCACGTTGATTGGCTTGCGGAGCAAGCCAGAATAGATGATGAACAGTACTAGGCGACGTAGGGAGCGTAGTAACCGAACTAGGAATCACTATGACTGGCGTAAGAAGTGAGATATGAAAGCTGTACTTGGCATTTTTTGCTTCGTTCAATTGCAGTCGAAGCCAACGAAATGATGACCAGCAACCAACGGCAAAGAGCGCAATAACCCAAAAGTCAAACACGAGAACAACCCACCCACATCAATGAGCAACAAGCAATAGGTGAATAAGCAAACAAGCAATGAAAGCAAAGAACATGGGCAACCATGAAACAAATAGGAGGATGCATACGATGAGTTACCAACGTCCAAAAGGAACCAACGATATTTTGCCAGGAGAATCCGAAAAATGGCAATTTGTGGAAGAAACAGCACGCTTAGTGTTTCGCGATTATCAATTCAACGAAATTCGGACACCGATTTTTGAGCACTTTGAAGTGATCGCCCGCAGTGTCGGGGACACAACGGATATCGTTTCAAAAGAAATGTATGATTTCTACGATAAAGGAGAGCGTCATGTGACGTTGCGTCCAGAAGGCACCGCACCGATCGCTCGTTCTTATGTCGAAAACAAACTATTCGGACCAGAACATACGAAGCCTTATAAAGTGTTTTACATGGGACCAATGTTCCGTTATGAACGTCCGCAAAAAGGCCGTTTGCGTCAATTCCACCAAATCGGTGTCGAAGTTTTCGGTTCAGCAAATCCAGCGACCGATGTTGAGACAATGGCGATGGCAATGGATTTTTATCGTCAATTAGGACTGAGTCAATTGCGCTTGGTCATCAATTCATTAGGCGATAAAGAAACACGCCAAAACTATCGGCAAGCGTTGATCGACTATCTAGCGCCCCATGAAGCGGAGCTTAGTGAGGATTCAAAACGCCGCTTGCATGAAAATCCTTTGCGGGTCCTTGACAGTAAAGATAAGCGTGACCAAAAATTCGTGGCGGATGCACCATCGATCCTAGACTACTTAACACCAGATGCCAAGGCACATTTTGAAACTGTAACGAATATGCTGGATGCGTTGGAGATCCCTTATGAGATCGATTCAAATATGGTGCGCGGTTTAGATTATTATACCCACACGATTTTTGAGATCATGAGTGAGGCACCAAAAATGGGGGCGCAAGCCACCATCTGTGCCGGTGGTCGTTACAATCATTTAGTGGAAGAGCTAGGCGGACCAGAAACACCTGGTTTTGGTTTTGCTTTAGGGATCGAACGTTTATTGATCACTATGGAAGCCGAAGAAGTTGTGATTCCTGCTTTGAATGAGTTAGATGCGTATGTGGTTGGTTTGGGACAAGAAACCAATTTAGAAGCGCTGAAAGTCGTGCAAGCGATTCGTAATTTCGGTTTTTCTGCCGATCGTGATTTCATGGATCGTAAAGCCAAAGCCCAGTTTAAATCTGCTGATAAGCAAGGGGCACGGTTGGTTCTGACTCTAGGCGAAACAGAATTAGCAGAACAAGTGATCAATATCAAATCCATGGCAAGCCGTGAAGAAAAACAATTTCCGTTAGCGGATCTTTATGCCCGCTTCGATGAGATCTACGATGAAATGACAACCAAAATGTTTGAGTGAGGAGAAAAAGAATGACAAAACGTACAGTATATTGCGGGTTAGTAAATGAGACCCATTTAAACCAGACAGTGACTCTAAAAGGCTGGGTGCAAAAGCGCCGTGACTTAGGTGGCGTGATCTTTATTGACTTGCGCGACCGAGAAGGGATCGTGCAAATCGTCTTCAATCCTGAGGTTTCGAAAGAAGCCTGGGAAATCGCGGACAAATGCCGCAGTGAATATGTGTTAGAAGTAACAGGTCAAGTCATCAATCGTGCACCAGAAGCTATCAATCCGAAAATGGTGACAGGTGCCTATGAAGTGATGATCAGCGAAATCACGATTTTAAACACTGCAAAAACACCAGCCTTTTTGATTGAAGATGATCAAACCGTTGGCGATGAGATTCGCATGAAATACCGTTATTTAGACTTGCGTCGTCCAAAAATGACGAACAACATCGTGATGCGGGCGAAAACGACGCAAGCGATCCGCAATTTCTTAGATACGAACGACTTCTTGGATATCGAAACACCTTATCTAGGAAAATCAACACCAGAGGGTGCGCGGGATTATTTGGTTCCTTCACGGATCTATCCAGGTCATTTCTATGCGTTGCCGCAATCACCACAAATTTTTAAACAGTTATTGATGGGTGCTGGCTTCGATCGCTACTATCAAATCGTACGTTGCTTCCGTGACGAAGATTTGCGGGGCGACCGTCAACCAGAATTTACCCAAGTCGATATCGAAACCTCTTTCTTGACGGCAGAAGAAATCCAAACCTATACGGAAGAGCTGTTGGCAAAAGTGATGCGAGAAGTCAAAGGCATCGAAGTTACCTTGCCATTCCCACGGATGACCTATGATGAGGCAATGGGACGCTACGGCAGTGACAAACCAGATACACGGTTTGACATGGAGCTTATCGACTTATCAGAAGTTGTGAAAGACGTTGATTTTAAAGTCTTCCAAATGGCTCTTGAAAAAGGCGGCGTTGTGAAAGTCTTGAACGCCAAAGGGGCTGCAGACAAATACTCCAGAAAAGACATGGACAATCTAGGCCATTACGCTGGTCAATTTGGTGCCAAAGGATTGGCATGGGTCAAAGTTGAAGAAGATGGATTGAAAGGACCGATCGCTAAATTCTTGACAGAAGCGACCGACGCGATCATTGCAGCAGCCAATGCGGAAGTTGGCGATATTCTGATGTTTGGTGCCGATTCCTTTGCGATCGTTTCAGCAACATTGGGGGCGATCCGTAATAAATTAGGAAAAGAATTAGGCTTGATCGACGAGAGCAAATTCAACTTCCTATGGGTCACTGATTGGCCGCAATTTGAATACGATGAAGAAGCAGGCCGCTACGTTTCTGCTCACCATCCATTCACATTGCCAAAAGAAAGCGATCTGCCGTTATTAACGACAGACCCTTCAAAAGTCTATGCGCAAGCCTACGATATCGTGCTAAACGGTTATGAGTTAGGTGGCGGATCATTGCGTATCCATACACGGGAAGTGCAAGAGCAAATGTTTGAAGCGCTAGGCTTCTCACGTCGCGAGATGCAAAATCAATTTGGCTTCTTATTGGATGCTTTGGATTATGGGTTCCCACCACATGGCGGTATCGCCCTTGGGTTAGACCGGTTAGTCATGCTCTTGGCTGGTGAAGAAAACATTCGCGAAGTCATTGCCTTCCCTAAAAATGGGAAAGCAGCTGATCCAATGTCACAAGCGCCAAGTACCGTTTCGCCAATGCAGTTGTTTGACTTGAACATCGATGTAACAACGGTTGAAGAAAACAAATAAGCGTTAAATCATGATGAAATGAGTGATGAAATAGAAATTGGTGAATGAATGAAAAAAGTTCATGAGAATTCACCCATTTCTTTCATTGCTCGTTTCTTTTTTTATGAGCTGAAGTATAATAAAGGCAAATCAAAAAAGTGAGGCTATGAAATGCAATGACTCCTCTGTTTAAATGGCTCCCTCATCCAGAATACGCCAACAAACTTTCGTTTTCGATCGTCTATGCGCTGCTGGCATCGATTGCGGTCAATTTCTTCTATCAACCAGGTAATATTTATTCCAGCGGCATTACGGGTGTCGCTCAGATCATCACCACGATCTCAAGAGAAGGGATCGGGTTTTATATCCCCTTGTCCCTTGCGCTATTATTGTTGAATGTGCCATTATTTTTTCTAGGTTGGTTTAAGATCGGCCACAAGTTTACGATTTTTACTGGAATCACTGTTTTACTCACCTCCTTATTCGTGCAAATTTTGCCCGAAGAAACCGTTACGACGGACCCGATGATCTGTGCGATTTTCGGTGGTGCCATCAACGGGGTGGGGATCGGCTATGCCTTGAAGAATGGTCTTTCTTCAGGAGGGCTGGATTTTGTCAGCATTGCCATCCGCAAACGGACAGGGAAGACGATCGGCTCGATATCGATTTTCTTTAACATTGTTATTTTGTTCGCCGCAGGGATCTTGTTTGGCTGGCAATATGCGTTGTATAGTGCGATCGCGATTTTTGTCAGTGGAAAAGTGACGGACGCGGTCTTTACGAAGCAAAAGAAAATGCAGGTGACGATCATCACCCGCAACCCAGAAGAAGTCATTCAAACGATCCAAAAACATATGCGGCGAGGGATTACCATCATCAATGAAGCCGAAGGGGCGTACAAGCATGACAAACAAACGGTTTTGCTGACGGTAGTGACACGCTTTGAACTGCCGATGCTGCGCAGTGCCATGAAAGAAGCCGATCCAAAAGCCTTTGTCAGTATTGCAGAAAATGTCCAGATTTTGGGTCGCTTTTATGAAGAAGAACTGTGAAAAAGGAGTTGAAAAAAGTATTTCTTTATAGAAGTACTTTTTTTTCGCCAAAAATTAATTTTTTTGAAATATAGCAGATGTTGCTAGCTTTATATGGGGGATTTCTGGTAAATTATGAGAGTATGGAATCAATAGCGTTCATGCTGAAATTGTTTTTTTATGAAACAATTGGATCAATTAGAGAAAAGTGGTTGAAAAATGAATAAACGTTTAAGCACAAGCCGCTATATTACCGGGTTTGACGGCATTCGAACCTTGGCAGTCATCGGCGTTATTTTATATCATTTACTACCTACTCATATGCGAGGCGGGTATTTAGGAGTTCCAGTATTCTTTGTCGTATCAGGTTATTTAATCACTGACTTGCTGAGGCAAGAGTGGGATCAAAACGGCAAAATCAAAGTCAAAGATTTTTATGTTCGGCGGATGAAACGGCTCTATCCAGGAATGGTGGTGATGCTGCTTATCTCAGCAGCGTATATCACGTTGTTCCAGCGAAACCTGTTGAATAATTTGCGCGGGGTTTTTGTTAGCTCGTTGCTGTATTACAACAACTGGTGGCAGATCAATCATGGGTTATCCTATTTTGATCGGTTCGGTAATGAATCCCCCTTTACCCATCTGTGGTCGCTGGCTGTAGAGGGACAGAACTATCTGATTTGGCCTTTAGTGTTTATTTTGTTGATGAAAATCGGCAAGCAGAGGCATCGCGCCTTTAAATTTACTGCCGCAGTCACGATTTTGTCGGCAATTCTGTTAGCAGTCCTTTACACACCTGGTGCTGATCCGACACGGGTCTATTATGGAACGGATACGCGGCTCTTTTCGATCTGGATGGGGAGTGCCTTAGCATTCATTTGGCCAAGTACCCATTTGAAGAAAGAGATACCGCAAAAAGCCAAACGGGTCTTGAATATCTCTGGCTTTGCTTCCTTGGCTGGTCTAATCGCAGCGTTCTTTTTCTTAGATGATCATTTGACCTTTGTCTATTATGGCGGCATGTTCTTGATCAGTATCCTATGTACGATTCTTGTGGCAGTCACCGCTCATCCCGGAGCCAGCTTGAACCGGGTATTGAGTAATCCTATTTTCAGTTATATCGGCAAGCGTAGTTATGGGATCTATTTGTATCAATTTCCAGTGATGATTTTTTACGAAGCAAAAGTGGGGAATATCGGGGAGAACGTGCTGATGCACACGTTAGTGGAACTATTCTTGATCTTGTTTATCAGTGAATTGTCCTATCGGTTTATCGAAAACCCAATGCGTAAATTCCAGTACAAAGATACATTCAGAACGGTCCGCGGCTGGTTCAGCAAACCGATTTTTAGTTGGAAAAAACCGTGGTTAGTGCCCAGCTTACTGATTACCCTCGTTGCTTTGTTTGGCGTCGTGACCGCACCGACGAATTATGTCGATGCCCAGCAGCAGCAGTTGAAAGACAACATTGCGGCCAATAAAAAAGCGGCAGAGCAATCGCAAAAGAATGCGAACGCTGAGGGCAATGAAGCGGACGATGAGGCGAACACGAGTGAAGATGAAAAAAATATCATGGAAAAATATGATCTAACAGCAGCCCAAGTGAAAAAAGCAGAATCTCTTGAAATCACGGCTTTTGGTGATTCCGTGATGCTGGATGCAACGGCTGACTTGAAAGAAGTCTTTACCCAAGCGGTAGTTGATGGGGATGTTGGGCGCCAGCTGTATGCGAGTCCTGAATTGATCAAAGACTTGAAAGAAAAAAATCTTTTGCGGGATACCGTCCTTGTGGGGTTAGGGACGAATGGTTCCTTTACAGAAGCCCAATTTGACAGCTTTATGAATGAGATCGGTGATCGCAAAGTCTACTGGATCAATGTGCGGGTACCGACACAGCGTTGGCAAAATGAAGTCAATCGGATGTTGGAGCGCATGGCGGAAAAATACGACAATATGACCTTGATCGATTGGTATGATTTGAGTAATGACCAAGAGTCATGGTTCTATGAAGATCGGGTCCATCCAAATCCAGATGGCATGGATCAATACGTGAAGCTAGTTGCCCAAACGATTTTACAAGAGGAATAAGCAAGAAAAAGACAAACCTTACGTAATCATAAGGTTTGTCTTTTGTCTTAAACGGTGCTTTGTAAGAGCAGCGTTTTTTAATTCTTTTCTATCACCGTTAATAGTGAGTCAAACAAAATCGCACTAGAAGCCGATCCGGGATCGATATGACCGATGGCACGTTCACCAACATAAGAGGCGCGGCCTTTTTTAGCAACGAGTTCTTTGGTATGTTCTTTCGCTGCTTCGATCGTGTCTTTGGTCAATTCACCTTTTTTCATGGCTTCTGCGACAGGTTGCCAGACATCGATCATGGTCTTATCCTCAAACTCAGCTTTTCCCCGCATTTTGATGCCCGTCAAGCCTTCTTCAACGATCGTACCTAATTGTTCAAAGGAGTCGATCGTTTCTAGTTCCTTCGTTGCTTTGGTCATATTCATAAACGCCGAACCATAAAGGGGACCCGAAGCACCGCCGACTTTTGAGATCATTGCCATCGAGAAGACTTTAAAGGTATCACTGATCGTCGTTGGCTGTTGTTTGGCATAAGCTTCTTGATAAGCAGCTACGCCGCGTGCCATATTGTTGCCATGGTCCCCGTCGCCGATCGGTGTATCTAAATCGCTCAAATAGGCTTTGTTTGCTTCGATTTCTTTCGTGAAGGTGTCTAACCATGCTTGCACCGTTTCTGTTGTCAATTGCATCTCTATTCGCTCCTTTACCAGGCTATTGTTGTGACGGCTTCATTTAACGCATCGGTGTGATCCGTTTCGCTGAAGTCGATCAAGGTCAGTGAAAGTCCCTGCATATCGATGGAAGTCATGAAATTGCCGACTTTATGGAAGGAGACAGGGATGTCTTTTTCTGCGAGTAATTTCGCGACATCATTGGCAAAAACGAACAGCTCCATTTGCGGCGTACCACCCATACCGTTGATCAAGACACCGACTTTTTCTGGGGTCTTTTCATAATCCGCCAAGATTTTTTCCACCAACTCTTGTGCTAGTTCACGTGAGGGTTTCAGTTTTTCACGACGGTAACCAGGTTCGCCGTGGATGCCCACGCCATACTCGATCTCATCATCGGCTAAGTCAAAACCTGGTTTCCCAACTTCAGGAACTGTTGCCGCTTTTAATGCGACCCCAATGGTTTTGATCGATGCAACCAAGGCATCGCCCAATGTTTTTAATTCGCTTAAGCTGGCACCATTACGAGCAGCTGCGCCTAAAATCTTGTGGACTAAGACCGTACCGGCAACTCCTCGTTTGCCAGCAGTATAGGTGCTATTTTCAACAGCGATATCATCATCCACGACCACGATCTCCGTCGTGATCTCTTCCATTTCTGCCATATCTTTGGCCATCTCAAAGTTCAAGATATCGCCAGTATAGTTTTTGACGATCAGCAAGACGCCTTGTCCTTGATCAGAATCTTGGATAGCCGTCAAAATCTGGTCGGGGGTCGGGGAGGTGAAGACATCGCCTAAAACGGCGGCGCTAAGCATCCCATCACCGACAAAGCCAGCATGGGCCGGCTCATGTCCGCTCCCACCACCAGAAACAAGACCGACTTGTTCTTTTTGATTATTTTTAGCAATCACCCGTGAGTCTGCGACTTGATGGACCAGTTCAGGATAACTGCCTACGATACCAGCCAACATTTCTTCTACGATCATTGAGGGATCATTAATGATTTTTTTCATGCTTCATGCCATCCTTTCTCGGCTGCTTTTTTTGCTTCTGCAACGATTTGTGCCAAATCATCACTGAAACCAGCGGTGATCGCTGCAGCAAAGGCACCTTCCACCAGCGGCGCGTCGATCAGGTGATAGCGTTCTTGTTGCTGAGCTTCCAGCATGTCGTAAGCAAGTTCGGCATTCAAAACGGCACTGCCTAGATCGGCAAAGACTAAGATCAGTTCAGCATCTGCGGATTCGTTGACGGCATCCACGATTTTCGTGGCGTCAGAACCCAGCTCTCCTTCTGCTGTCCCGCCTAAAGAATAGATCGTGACTGACTCGCCGTCAGCCATTTCTTCGATCATCTGTTTTAATCCTTCGGTGAGTTGCTGACTGTGAGAAACGAGTAAAATACTTTTTTTCATCCAATTTCACCAACACTTTCTGATTAAATTTGGCTGTTTGACAAGGGGGGTGCCTTTTCCAAAGAAACACCGTCCTTGTTGAAACCGCCTACAGGTTCAGTATACCAAATTTCTTTCTTCTTGTATGGTTGCACCTATGGAGAGGACAAAAAAACAGCATCGTCTTTCTGGACAAAGCAAGAAAGAGCGATGCTGCAAAATCAATTAGGATTGTTTAACGAGCACTTTGGCTGAAAAGCGCTTCGTTAGGAAAGAAAGCCCCACGTACAGGCAGATGTTCAATGCCATCATGCCAAGGAAGTAAGGCAAGGTTACGGCGGTCAAGAAACCGACTTCCAGCAATCCGTGGAAAAGCATTGCTGCGACATAGATCCCCACGGTAGTGGTAATCGCTAAGAACAATCGCAATGGATTTAATGGCAAGCAAGCGCGAATCACAGCGATACAACTGATCCCGATCAACAAATAGTACAACAAGGTCGTCGTATCAAATTGCGACCAACCGTAGTCGGTTTGTAAAAAGCGGATCGCAAAGTAATTGACTAACACCAACAGGGCGTTTGGCAACGCATTGAGCAAGACCGTCGGCAAGTAGCGCCCCTTGATCGGTGCTTTGTTTTCTTCAAAGGAAAGGAAGAAAGAAGGATAGCCTTCAATTGCTAAGTCGATCAATGTGATTTGGATCGGCAAGAACGGAAAGGCGCTGGATGTCAGGATACAAACCAAAGAGAGCAAGAAGCTGTAAATCGTCTTGATAAAGAAGATCCCCGACGCTTTGGTGACGTTATTGACGACGCGGCGTCCTTCAAATAAAACATCTGGCAACGTAGTAAAGTCAGAATCCAATAAGACAAAGTTAGCGATTTGACGAGCCGCACTGTCGCCAGCAGCCATCGCAATACTAACGTCGGCTTCCCGCAGCGCCAACACGTCATTGACGCCATCGCCCGTCATAGCAACGGTCCGTTGATTGGCTTTTAATTCTTGGACAAGCAGTTTCTTTTGTTCAGGGGTCACACGACCAAAGACCGTATAGCGTGTCGCAGCTTCTCGGACTTCTGCTTCGGTCGTTAAGGTAGAAAGATCGATGGCTTGATCGGCATTCGCAAGACCTGCACGATGGGCGATCGCTGCGACAGCTATTGGATTATCGCCAGAGATCACCTTTAGATCGATGCCTTGATCGGCTAAGTAAGCCAATGTTTCTTCAGCGTTTTGGCGGATGATATCAGATAAAATCAAGATAGCCACCGCTTGTGCATTGGTTGGGTCAAAGGATGCTGGCGCTTTTGGATCGGTCTCTACAGCTAAAATCAACACCCGCAGACCTGCTTCTTGCGCTTCTTTGACTTGCGGCAAGGCAGCAGAGCCAGCGACTTTTTCAGGTGCGCCAAGATAGACATTTCCTAGATGTTCAAAAGCTACAGCACCCCATTTGCGCTGTGAAGAAAAGGCAGCGACTTCGATCGGCTGATGATCCGTTAGCTCAGGGCAGCCTTGACGCAATGCTTGCATCGTCAAATTGTTATCTGTGCTGGCTGCCAAATAATTCCCTAAGAGCATGTTAGGGTCGCTGTCGACTTGGAGAGGAACGATCGATTCGAGAACCATATGGCCTTCCGTCAACGTCCCCGTCTTATCCAGACAAAGGGTATCGACATGCGCTAAGGTTTCAACGGCATACATGTCTTGGACCAAAATCCGTTTTTTGGCCAATTTAATGACACCTGTCGTCAAGGCGATACTGATCAGCAGGACAAGTCCTTTTGGTAACATTCCTAATAAGGCAGCGGCAGAAACGACGACGGATTCCTTGATCCCAGCATCTCGCATCATAAAGGCTTGGAAGAACAAAATCACCCCTAAAGGAACGATCACATAGCTGGTGAATTTGGATACACTACGGATCGAAGCAAGCAGCTCAGAGCGGATCGGTTTGTGGACCTTCGCCTCATTGCTTAGTTTCGCTGCGTAGTTTTCTGCACCGACATGAATGACTTTTCCTGTCACTTCACCGCTGACGATGAAACTTCCTGAGAGTAAGGAAGCACCTGCTTCTTTAACAACCAGATCGGCTTCACCAGTCAGCATCGCTTCGTTGACTTCGACTAGTCCAGAAAGCACCGTCATATCAGCGGGGATTTGGTCCCCAGCACCAAGAATGACTGAGTCGTCTAAGACCAATTCTTTGGCTGAAATCTCATGGATTTGACCATCTCGAATCACTCGTACCGTTTGCGGTGAAACAAGTGAGAGTTTTTTTACTAAATTACGTGCGTGCAATTCTTGGCTGATCCCAATGGTGATATTCACAAAAATAATCGCTAAGTAGAACATGTTGGAATAGGCGCCTACGGCAAATAAAAAAACGCCAATCAATAGGTTGAGAAAATTGAATAACGTCAGTAAATTGTCCTTGATGATCGCAGCAGTTGATTTACTGGTTTTGGTTTCATAATCATTGTGCAGCCCCTCTTGGGTTTTCTTGGCGACTTCTGCTGCAGTCAAGCCGGTGGGTAATTGTGTCATAAGCATCTCCATTTCATTTGTTCATTTCTTTCTGATTCCTTTATCTAGTCTAGCATTCGAAAAAGGCAATGCAATCGTTGCGAGGAAAATAGCGATAAAATTAATTAAAATCTTAAACAATCAACACGTGTTCTTTTAAAGAAAGAAAAAAACTGGGGGAACAAACCGCACCATCGACTTTTTTCTGGTGCTTACGTATAATAGGGGAAGAGAAAAAGCCGAGAAGCAGATGCTTAGCGGATAAAAGAGGGTAGCGAGCATGTCTTTAAAAGAAAAAATTATTGCAGAAAGCAAGCGGCTTGGCATCGACAAGATCGGGTTTGCTTCAGCGGAGCCGTTTTTGGCATTGGAGCCTTCCTTGCGGGAACAAAAAGCCAAAGGCCATACCTCTGGTTTTGAGCATCCCGTGATCGAAGAGCGTATCTATCCTGAACGGACATTTGAAAATCCGCAAACGATCATTGCGATCGCTTTAGCTTATCCGACAAAAATCAAAGAGAAAGTCCCCCGGGATGAAAAACGTGGCATGTTTGCCCGTGCCTCGTGGGGCATCGATTACCATGATATTTTGCGAGAACGGTTGGATCGCTTGATCGCCTTTATCAAAGAACAAGCGCAAACGATGGAAGAACAAGTCGAATGGCGTTTCGCACCGCAAGTCGATACAGGGGAATTGGTGGATGTGGCGGCAGCGCAGCGGGCGGGTCTTGGCTTTATCGGTCGTAATGGCTTGCTGATCACAGAAGAATTTGGTTCGTTTGTTTATCTCGGTGAGATCGTCACTAATATCTCTCTTGAACCAGATGAAGAGGTCCCGTTTGGTTGTGGGGATTGCATGCGTTGTGTGACGGCTTGCCCCACTAAAGCGTTATTGGGCGATGGTCGGATGAATGCCCAGCGCTGTTTGTCCTATCAAACCCAGACGAAGGGCATGATGCCAGAAGAGTACCGCAAAAAGATGCATAACGTGATTTACGGTTGCGATATTTGTCAGCTGGTCTGCCCTTATAATCGGGGGAAGGACTTCCATTTTCATCAAGAGATGGAGCCTGAAGTCGATACCGTTTATCCAAAACTGCAACCGATGCTGTCTTTATCAAACAAAGCCTTCAAAGAACAATTTGGCCATCTATCTGGCTCTTGGCGGGGGAAAAAACCGCTGCAGCGTAATGCCATCATCGCCTTAGCCAATGTGGGAGACCGCAGTGCCTTGCCAGCGATTTGGCGCTGTGCGACAGAAGACGTGCGCCCAGTGATTCGAGGGACGGCTTATTGGGCAATTGGTCAGTTGGGCGTCAAAGAACCAGAGATGTGGTTAGAGCGACTGCAACGATGCGCAGAGTTAGAACCCGAAGAAGAAGAAGCACAGCAAGAATTGCAGCCTGCTATCGAACGATTGCAAGCAGTCATTACCAAAAAGCAGGAAAAAGAGCTATAAAAAAAGCAAAACGTGCCCGTGGCCGTTTTGCTTTTTTGTTTAATCTAGTACGTCATCACTTTCAACGATTTCTTCTGAATCGAGTTCAAAATCTGGTGCTGGATGCACACGCTCAGGCAGCTCCATTTCTAACTCGCCTTCTTCGGTGTATTGGTTGTCGGTATCGGCAACGTCAACTAAAATTTCTTCAGGAAGCTCTTGCTCCAACCGATAGCCTTCTGCATGACGTGCATCGAGTAATTCCAAAAGATGTTGCCACTCGTCTTTCGAGATCACTACAACGTCAATGCCATCTTTGTTTTGTACCTCTACAACAGAGGAAAGATCGGTGCCGACCGTTTTAATGATCGATTCCAACGACCATTTACTCGTTTCTAAGTCAATTTTTTGTGCCATAAGAATTACTCCTTTTTTGAGAAAAATTTTGTCCTACCTTAATTGTAACGGGAAAGTTGCAGAAAACAAAATAGCTTGATTGGGAATCGTCCCTGATATGCGCAAGAACATTTGCACAGCGGCTTTAACCAAGGTAAGATAAGAGCAAGAAGGGAAGGAATAAAAATGACAGAAAAACAGACATTTCATGTGAATGGGTATTTAGCACTGGTTGTGCTGATCGGGTTATTAGTTGGCGGCGGTTATTTGTTTTATCATGGGTTCGTAAATGAGAGCGTTCTCGAAATCGTTCTCAGTATTCTTTTATGGATCGTTTCGTTTCTTTTCCTTAGTTCGTTAACGATCGTACAGCCCAACCAAGCCAAAGCGATCCTCTTTTTTGGGCAATATTTAGGAACCATTAAAGACAACGGCTTGTTTGTGACAACCCCATTAACCCAAAAAATCAATGTTTCATTGAAAGTCCGTAACTTTAACAGTTCGCTGTTGAAGGTCAATGATTCAGACGGAAACCCGATCGAGATCTCGGCGGTGGTGGTTTTTAAAGTCGTAGATACGGCGAAAGCATTGTTTGATGTCGATTATTACCAAGATTTCATTGAGATCCAAAGTGAAACAGCGATTCGTCATATTGCGACGCAATACCCGTATGACACGTTCAATGACGATGATCTGACGTTGCGAGGCAATACCAATGAAGTTTCTGAAGAACTGGCAAAAGAATTGCAAGAACGATTGGCTGTTGCTGGGGTCGAAGTCATAGAGACCCGCTTAAATCACCTCGCGTATGCGACTGAGATCGCTAGTGCGATGCTGCAGCGCCAACAAGCCAAAGCGATTTTATCTGCACGGCAAATCATTGTTGAAGGAGCCGTCTCCATGACACAAATGGCGTTAGAACAAATCGAAGACGGACAGGACATCAATTTCACAGATGACCGCAAAGTCCAATTGATCAATAATTTATTGGTGTCGATCATTACCGATAAAGGCACGCAGCCGGTGATCAATACGGGCGATGTCAAAGAGAAAGGAGTGTAGCATTTGAAGAAACTTTACATCAAACAGAAGGTTTTCAGCATCGGTGAAAAATTTACCGTCACTGATGATTTACAAAACCCTCGCTATTATGTCGAAGGCAGTTTTTTTAAGATCCCGAAAAGTTTTACGATCTTCAATGAGCAGCAGCGACCGATCGCGGAGATCACCAAAAAAGTGTTCAGTTTATTACCGAAATTTTTTGTGGAAGTCCACGGCCAAGAAGCGATCGTTTTAGAAAAACATTTCACATTTTTTAAAGCCCGCTATTCCATCAGTGCAGAAGGCATCGATGTGGACGGCAATTGGTGGGATATGGATTTTGTGGTCAACCGCAACGGCAAACGGATTGCAGAGATCCACAAAAAATGGATCTCTTGGGGCGATACCTATGAAGTTGTGATCTATGAAGAAGATCTAGATGACCTGATCATTGCATTAGTGGTAGCCATCGATCGCGTCAAAGCAGATGATGCCGCAGCGTCAAGTTCAGCAAGTAGTTAGAAAAAAAGGAGCGATGTGCATGTTATACGGTTCGATTGAAGCAGGCGGCACAAAATTTGTGTGCGCCATTGGCGATGAAGAAATGACAATCAAGGAAAGAGTGAGCTTTCCGACAACGACACCTGAGGAAACAATGCCTTTAGTCATTGGTTTCTTCAAACAATACCAAGCAGATTTAGCAGGGATTGGGATTGGCTCATTTGGGCCTATCGATATCCATCGCGATTCTGCCACTTATGGGTACATTACCTCGACCCCGAAATTGGCATGGCAAAATTTTGATTTCATCGGTACCATGAAAAAAGAATTTCCGATCCCGATTTCTTGGACAACAGATGTCAATGCGGCTGCCTACGGTGAGTATGTCTTCGGTAGTGGCAAAGGATTGAGCAGTGTCGTTTACTATACGATCGGTACAGGTGTTGGCGGCGGTGCCTTACAAGAAGGGCGCTTTATCGAAGGGTTTAGTCATCCAGAAATGGGGCATATGCTGGTCGTCCCTCATCCAAAAGATGACTTTGCTGGCAGCTGTCCATTTCATGGCAACTGTTTAGAAGGGATGGCTGCTGGACCCGCCATCGAAAAACGCTTAGGGAAAAAAGGGCAAGAGGTTGCAGAAGATGATCCTTATTGGGAAATCGAAGCCTCCTATATTGCTCAATGTGCCTACAATACAACCTTGATGTTTTCTCCAGATGTGATCATTTTTGGCGGTGGTGTGATGAAACAACGCCATATGCTGCAAAACGTCCACGACGCATTTGCAAAATTGGTCAATGGGTATGTCGAAACACCTGAGTTAAGCAAATATATCGTGACCCCAGCATTAGAAGACAACGCTGGAACCCTCGGTTGTTTGGCATTGGCTCGAGAAGCGGTCTTACATTCATAAATAAAAAAATGGATCATACTCTTCGGGTATGATCTTTTTTTACAGCGTATCAGTGGCGCTTTTGGCGACTTTTTGTATACTTAAGCTGAGGTGGAAAAGAATGAAATTAGCTGTTCGAAAAAGAAAAATCGGAAATATTCCGGTCTTAGAAGTCGTACCAGAAGAAATGATTTATGAGCCACTGCCATTGATTATTTACTATCATGGCTGGCAGACGAGTAAAGAATTAGTGTTGACACAAGGCAGAAAGTTGGCTAGAGAAGGTTTCCGGGTGGTCTTGCCAGATGCAGCCAATCATGGGGAGCGCAAGACCCAGCTATCGGAGATTCCTTCTCTAACTTTTTGGCAAAGTATCCAAACCAATCTATTTGAGTTTTCTTACTTAGTCGATTTTTTTGAAAACCTTGGTTTGGTCAACGGTCAGATCGCAGTTGGCGGAGTCTCTATGGGAGGGATGACCACGTGCGGTTTATTGTGCCAGCATCCAGAAATCACAGCGGCAGCTTGTATCATGGGTTCTCCTTCCATGTTGAAATACCGTGACCGCATCCAAATGCACGCTGGCGCTGCTGGGTTCTTTGTACCCGAGGATTATGGTCAGCTTTTAAGCTGGATGGATGCTTACGACCTGTCTTCTCAACCAGAGAAATTGGGACAGCGTCCTCTTTTGTTTTGGCATGGTACCCAAGACGAGAAAATTCCTTATGGTGATGTGGAAGCCTTTGTGGCAGAAAATCCAGAAGCAAATTTGCAGTTTATCTCGCGAGAAGAACGCCATCTGGTACGTGGAGAAACGATGGATCAAGTCACAGCTTTTTTCGTGGCAGAGCTCAATCAAACCAATCCATGACACGGTTTGCGCAAGGAAAAAGATTGTGTGAAAAGGTACAAGCATAAAACTCGTTTTTTGTCACGTGATAACCTATACTGTAGGGTGCAAAAAAAGGAGGAATTGGTTTGACATACCGCGTTTTATTATTTTATAAATACACAACAATTGAAGATCCGGAAAGCTTCGCCAAGGAGCATTTAGCATTTGGAAAAGAAATTGGCATCAAGGGCCGTATTTTAGTAGCCAATGAAGGGATCAATGGCACACTTTCTGGAACGGTTGAAGCAACGGATCGCTATATGGAAAAAATGGAAGCTGATCCCCGTTTTAAAGGGATTTTTTATAAGATTGACGAAGTAGAAGAACATGCGTTTAAAAAGCTATTCGTTCGTCCGCGTAAAGAATTGGTTTCATTGAACCTTGAAGACGACATCGATCCATTAGAAATGACTGGAAAATATTTAGATCCTAAAGCGTTCAAAGAAGCGTTGTTAGATGAAGATACCGTGGTGATCGATGCCCGTAACGATTATGAATATGATTTAGGCCATTTCCGAGGAGCCGTTCGTCCCGATATCCGCAGCTTCCGTGAGTTGCCGCAATGGATCATCGATAATAAAGAAAAATTCATGGATAAAAAAGTCGTTACTTATTGTACTGGTGGTATCCGTTGTGAAAAATTCTCAGGCTGGCTGCTGCGAGAAGGCTTTGAAGATGTGGCCCAACTCCATGGCGGTATCTTTGCTTATGGGAATGACCCAGAAGTTCAAGGCGAGCTTTGGGATGGGAAAATGTACGTCTTTGATGAACGCATCAGT
This sequence comes from Enterococcus sp. R12, assembly GCF_058135755.1. Taxonomy (NCBI): domain Bacteria; kingdom Bacillati; phylum Bacillota; class Bacilli; order Lactobacillales; family Enterococcaceae; genus Enterococcus; species Enterococcus sp. R12. The sequence continues at coordinate 3,009,645 of NZ_CM176874.1, read as the reverse complement.
GTGGAAATCAATCATGTAGATAAAAAAGTCATCGGTCGCGACTGGTTTGATGGAACACCTTGCGAGCGCTATGTAAACTGTGCCAACCCAGAATGCAATCGCCAATTCTTAACTTCTGAGGAAAATCAGGCTGCCCATTTAGGTGCCTGCAGCTATGATTGTGCCATCCACGAACACAACCGTTACGTGGAGCAACATGGAATCACAGAAGCAGAAAAAGCTGAACGGTTAAAAAACTTTGCAACAAAAAATGAAACAGTCACTGCCTAAACCGACAACTGTTTCACAGGAAATGAATGATTAAAAGAGTCGCACGTGAGTCCGAAAACTGGCTTAGCTCAGTCAGTTTTTCCACCTTCCGTGCGGCTTTTTTGAATGGACAGAATTGGAAACGATTGTTTTTTAATTATCTGAAAAATCTAACTATTCCAATTGTTCTTTTTTCTTTCCTATCGAGAAAAAACGCAAGGCTCTCGCATATTTCACGATTTTAGAGTAAACTATACCTAATTGTGGAAGAGGAAAGAGGAATTCAGATGAAAATTGTTATTGCTGGTGCAGGTGCTATGGGCAGCCGTTTTGCTATTATGCTAAAAAGAGGCGGAAATGACGTCACGTTGATCGACGGCTGGCCTGCGCATATCGAAGCGATCCGTGAACACGGATTACGAGCGAACTTAAACGGTGAAGAGATCGCAGTCCCTTTTTCGATCTATTCGCAAAATGAGATCCCAACGACTGTACAAGCAGACTTGATCCTGGTCTTTACTAAAGCGATGCAACTGGATCAAATGATGCAAACGATCAAACCGATGATCGGAGAGCAAACGAAAGTCTTATGCTTATTAAACGGGATCGGTCATGAGGACACGATTGAAAAATACGTCAGCACGGATAAAATCTTTTTAGGAAATACCATTTGGACGGCGGACTTGATTGGTCCTGGTAACGTTCGCTTGTTTGGGGATGGTTCTGTAGAACTGCAAAATATCGAACCGGGGAAAGAAGAAGATGCCCGTCAATTGGCGGCAGTCTTGGCTGATGCTGGGTTGAATGCGTCTTATTCTGAGAACATCCGTTACTCCATCTATCGCAAAGCCTGTGTCAACGGCACCCTAAATGGCTTGTGTTCGATTTTAAATGTGAATATTGCCCAATTCGGTCAAACCTCAACGGCGCGTGCGATGGTCCAAACGATCGTGGAAGAATTTGCGGCAGTTGCTGCCCATGAATCTGTTGAACTGGATGTATCCGAAGTAGTCCACCATATTGAGGAAACCTATGATCCAGAAGGCATCGGAATGCACTATCCATCCATGTATCAAGATTTGATCAATAATCATCGTAAAACCGAAATCGATTATATCAATGGCGCAATCTCACGAAAAGGCCGAAAGTACCAAGTGCCAACGCCTTATTGCGACTTTTTGACTCAAATGATCCATGCTAAGGAAGATATTTTAGCAGCGGAATAACCTAAGTAAATCTATTCTAAAAATGCAAAAACGGCGTATCCTTTTAGGGTTCGCCGTTTTTTGTCCATTTATCGAAAATGTGTTGTAGAGTGCATTCAAAGTTGACGCTATTGAGCAGGCAGATCCGCCATAAACCGTTCGCTACCTTGAAAGACCGCTAATTGATTGACACCAAAGGAACGCAATAGATCGCTCATCGCTGCAAAATCTAACCGATAGTCACTGGCTTTATGGGCATCAGAGCCGAGGGTGAACAATTTACCACCGACACTTTGATACAGCGGGATAGCATATTGATAAAGGTGGGCATTTTGATAGGGGCCAAAGCTCTTCGCGTTGATTTCCATCGCTAAGTCACGGGCAACGATTTTTTTGAAGATCGTCGTTAACTCTGTTTCAAAATGGGCGGCCAATTCCTCAGCTGTAAATTGGAAACGACGCAAGCCATAATCAAAGTGGGTCACGATGTGCCCGTCAGAAAACGAGTCCAACACGTGGGCCATTTGGTCAAAGTATTGTTTGGCGACTGCAAATTTGTCCTTGTTCAACACGGCATCGTCCATATAATCAAAGGTACCGTTTTGATGGATACTGATCAATTTCAAGTCATAAGGATGGCTTTCAAGATAGCGCAAGATTTCTTGTTCTTGACCAGGCACGACACCAATCTCGATGCCTTTTAAGAGTTTCGTCGCTGTGGTCTCTTGCAGCTTCTGGTGGGTATTTACTAGTAATTCATAGTCAGGAATATCATCACGGAATCCCGAATAGGGGTTCTTCAAATCGAAATGATCTGTCGCAACGAAGTAGGCAGGCTGGTAAGCAAGATAATTCTCAAACTGTTCATCTGAATCAAAAGACAAAAATGTATGCAGATGTTGATCATAATAATTCATAAACAAGACTCCTTTTCTTGAATACGATACCACAAAAAAGCAGAAGAAACTATGATTGGCTGAGAAAAGGTTTTCTCTTGGACAATTTTTCGCTTATAATAAATAAGAATAGAGCGAAGGAGTCGGTCAGCCATGAGTATGTACCTTGAAATTCCTGAATTTGAAAGTGAATTTCGTTTTCGAACGTTTCTAAATGATGGTTTGACCATCGTTTACCCCCATGTCCATAAAGAAATCGAGATCATTTACGCTAAGCGCGGCACGGTCAATATTGGTGTTGACGATACGATCATTGAGTTGGAGGAAGGGGATCTGTATCTTTTTTCCAGCGGGCAACCCCACTATTTTCTAGCATCGCCTGAGAGTGAACGCTATGTCTATCAATTTGATATGAAGCTTTTTGAAGAGCCGCTGTTGCGAGAAAATGAAGTATCCTTGATGACACTCTTTGAAGAAGGGGAGCCCCACAGCAAAAATTGGCCAACGAGTTTTACGGAAAAAATAACAGGTCTCTTGATCGAGTTGTATCAGTTGGAAGAGGAGAATGTTGTTGGGAAGCGTTATTTGACTCTCGGGCTGCTTTACCAGTTGATTGGGGAGTGCTATCAAGGTTTGCCAAAGCGCAAACAAGCCGTCAATCCACTAAAGCGAACGGCCGCGCAATACAAAGAAACCTTGCAGCGTCTGAATGATGTCTTTGAGTACATCGAATCTCATTACCAAGAAGTCTTGACGATGGAGGACACCGCAAGACATGTAGGGTTTAGTCCACATTATTTCACGCGTTTCTTTAAAACCAATACTGGCAAGACCTTCATGCAGTTTTTGACGGAATATCGCATCAATCAAGCCAAATTTATCTTGGCCAATGAAAAGATCCCCATGGCAGAAGTCGCTGAAAAAGCAGGTTTTGCCAGTGTCAAAACATTTCACCATGTCTTTAAGGAAGCCGTTGGTCAATCACCGTTGCAGTACCAGAAACAACTGAATCAAAATCGATAGAAACAGCCGATGAGCCTTTGCTTGTCGACTGTTTTTTTGTCAATTTGGCACTATTTTTTTCTCGATAGTGTTTTTTTAAGCGCTTTGCATAAATTGTGGAGTGGTTCTTTTTGTTAAAGTTTCATAAGATAATTTTCGGGAATTTTTTCAATGGAAACTGGGAAGAACTGCTTTCGATGTTTCGCTATAATGAGGAGGTAGAAAATAATAAGCGTTTTCAGGAGGAAAGATATGACAGTTAAAGTTGGAATCATTGGGTGCGGTGGGATCGCAAACGGCAAGCACATGCCTGCCTTGTCTCAAGTAGAAGAAGTAGAAATGGTTGCCTTTTGTGATCTGCTGGTTGAACGTGCAGTTGAAGCGAAATCAGCATTTGGGACCGAAGATGCCCAAGTATTCAGCGATTATCAAGAAATGTTGGCACAAGCTGATCTAGATGTGATCCATGTGTGTACACCGAACGCCTCACATGCTGAGTTGACGATTGCCGCACTAGAAGCGGATTGTCATGTCATGTGTGAAAAACCAATGGCAAAAACAGCGGCAGAAGCCAAAGCAATGATCGAAGCAGCTAACCGAACAGGGAAAAAACTCACGATCGGCTACCAAAACCGTTTTAGAAAAGATTCTCGGTATCTTCATGAAGTGTGCGCCGAAGGACAATTAGGAAACATTTATTTTGGGAAAGCTCATGCGATCCGTCGTCGGGCTGTGCCAACTTGGGGTGTTTTCCTTGATGAAGAAGCGCAAGGCGGCGGTCCGTTGATCGATATTGGTACCCACGCATTGGATCTGACCTTATGGATGATGAACAATTACAAACCAAAATTTGTTGTCGGAAAAGCGTATCATGAGTTGTCGCAAACCAAAAATGCCGCAAATGCTTGGGGCCCTTGGGATCCAGAGAAATTCTCAGTAGAAGATTCGGCCTTTGGTTTTGTGGTCATGGAAGATGGCGCAACGATTTTCTTAGAAGCTAGCTGGGCGCTCAACAGCTTGGATGTGAAAGAAGCCAAAACGACACTGATGGGCAGCAAAGCGGGTGCGGATATGAACAACGGTTTGACCATCAACGGAGAAGACCACAGTTTGCTGTATGAAAAAAATATCGAACTTGAAACAGGCGGCGTTGATTTTTATGAAGGAAACGGCGAGACGCCAGAAATTTTAGAAGCACAATCGTGGATCCATGCGATCATCAACGATACCGAACCAGTGGTCAAACCTGAAGAAGCAATGGTCGTGACGGAGATTTTAGAAGCGATCTACAAATCATCGCAAACCGGTGAGCCAGTCTACCTATAAGAACTGCTGGAAGAAAAGGAGCGAGCATAAATGACAAAACCGAAAATCGCTTTACAGCTTTGGAGTATTCAAGAGGACTGCAAGACAGATCTTTTTGAAGCGTTGAAAACAGTTAAACAAAACGGCTATAACGGTGTTGAATTTGCCGGTTATCATGGACACAGTGCTGCCCAGATCAAAGAAATGCTGGAGCAGTTGGATTTGGCGGTCGCGGCTTCCCATATCCCGTTTGAAGCATTGCGAGATCGTTTTGAAGAAACCGTCACTTTTGAAAAAACGATTGGCAATCAACGGATCGTCATTCCGTATGCCAGCTTTGATTCTTTGGAAAAATGGCAAGCCTTTGCTGCGGAGCTGACCCAGATCACCCAAAAGTTGCAAGCAGAAGGGCTGACTTGCTACTACCACAACCATGCCCATGAATTTACTGAAGTTGCTGGAGAATCTATGATCGATGAACTGATCAAAGACAATCCGCAACTGCGTTTGGAAGCCGACCTTTACTGGTTAGCCTTTGCAAACGTGGCTGTTTTACCTTGGCTAAAGGAACGCGAAACGAAGGTCGGTTTGGTTCATATCAAAGATATGCAAGAGCAGCCGCAGGAAAGCACCGAGATCGGCAATGGGATTTTACCAATCAAGTCGTATGTAGAAGCAGCTAAAGCATTAGAACTACCATGGCTGATCGTCGAGCAGGAAGCGTTTCAAAAATTCGCTCCTTTAGAAGCCAGCGGGATTGATTATCTGCAATTAAAAAACATCGTAGAGGAGGTCTACCAATGATCCACGTTACGGTATGGAACGAGTTTCGTCATGAAAAAACGAATGAGACCGTCCAAAAAATGTATCCAGAAGGAATCCATGATCAAATTGCCAAGTTTTTAGAAGAGGATGATTTCCAAGTGCGAACGGCGACCCTTGATGAACCAGAACACGGGTTGACGGAGCAAGTATTGGCTGACACGGATGTGTTGGTTTGGTGGGGCCATATGGCGCATGAAGAAGTCGATGATGCTATCGTTGCTCGTGTGCAGCAGCGTGTATGGGAAGGAATGGGACTGATCGTCTTGCATTCTGGTCATTTTTCGAAAATCTTTAAAACCTTGATGGGAACGTCGTGCGATTTAAAATGGCGAGTAGACGATCAGCATGCGCGGATCTGGAATGTCAATCCAAGCCACCCAATTGTTGAAGGAGTCGGCGAATGGATCGAACTAGAGCAAGAGGAAATGTATGGCGAGCACTTTGATATTCCAGCGCCGGATGAATTGATCTTTGTCAGCTGGTTCCCTGGTGGTGAAGTTTTCCGTAGCGGCTGTACATTCCGCCGTGGGAATGGCAAGATCTTCTATTTCCAGCCTGGTCATGAGACATTCCCAAGCTATTACAATCCCAAAGTGCAAAAAGTGATCCAAAATGCGGCTCGCTGGTGTGCACCAACAGAAAATCGTTACCCAACATATGGGCATTTTCAAGCAATTGAGGAGGAAAGAAAATGAAATTAGGTGTTTTTACCCCGTTATTCAATCAACTTAGCTTTGAAGAAATGATCGATGAAGTAGCGAAAAAAGGGCTGCAAACCGTCGAGATCGGTACCGGTGGTTCTCCAGGCAATGCCCACTTAGACATTGACCGTTTACTAGCAAGTGAAGCAGAGCGAAAAGAATACTTAGCGAAATTAGCTGATAAAGGATTGGAAATCTCAGCTTTGAGCTGTCACAACAACCCAATCTCTCCATTAAAAGCAGAAGCGCAAGAAGCCGATGAACTTTTGCGCAAAACCATCAAATTAGCCAGCTTAATGAATGTACCTGTTGTGAATGGATTTTCAGGCGTTTCAGGCGGAAATGCAACAGATACGCAAGTCAACTGGCCAGTATTGCCATGGCCAACGGAATACGATGACAATTATAATTATCAATGGGAACAAAAACTGATTCCTTATTGGAAAGGCATCAACACGGAAGCGGAAGCGGCTGGTGTGAAAATCGGAATCGAACTTCATGGTGGCTTTTTGGCACATACCCCTTATACGATGTTGAAACTGCGGGATGCTGCGGGTAAAGCCATCGGCTGTAACTTGGATCCAAGTCATTTATGGTGGCAAGGGATCGACCCAGTGGCAGCGGTCAAAATCTTAGGGGAAGCCGATGCGATCCATCACTTCCATGCCAAAGATATGTATTTGGACCAAGACAATATCAACATGCATGGCTTGACGGACATGCAACCATATAGCAATGTCAAAACCCGAGCTTGGACCTTCCGTTCAGTCGGTTGCGGCCACAGCTTACAAGTCTGGTCAGATATTATTTCTGCGCTTAGAATTTATGGGTATGATTATGTCTTGAGTATTGAACATGAAGATCCAATCATGTCCATTGATGAAGGACTGACTCGTGCCATCAGTAACTTGAAGACGATTATGATCCGTGAAGAAGCTTCATCCATGTGGTGGGCATAAGAAGAAAACCGAGGAGTGTCAGACATGAGTGCAATCAATTTTGCAGTAATCGGATATGGCGGCATGGGTGCGTACCATGTCCACAATATCTTACCAAATGAAAACGAACGAATCCACATCGTAGGAACTTACGATATCAATGAAGAACGTCAAGCGATCTCCCAAGAAAAAGGCCATAAGATCTTTAAAAGCTATGATGAAGTCTTAGCCGATGAGACGATCGAAGCAGTATTGATCGCCACACCTAATGACTTGCACAAAGAGTTATCGATCGCTGCGTTGAAAGCCGGCAAACATGTTGTTTGCGAGAAGCCTGTTGCGTTGAATACTGCGGAACTAGATGAGATCGTGGCGGTTGCCCAAGAAACTGGCAATACCTTTATGGTTCACCAAAACCGCCGTTGGGACCCTGATTTTCTACTTGTACGCGAACTGTACCGTAATGGACAGATCGGTGATTTGTTCCAATTAGAGTCACGGGTCCAAGGGGCAAACGGCATCCCAGGAGACTGGCGCCATGTGAAAAAACAAGGTGGGGGAATGCTTTTAGACTGGGGCGTTCACTTGCTGGATCAAATGCTATGGCTGATCGACAGTCCAGTGAAAGATGTTAAAGCGGATCTTAGCTTTGTGTTGGGGGAAGAAGTCGATGATGGGTTCTTCGCTTTGATTACCTTTGAAAATGGGGTCAAAGCAATCGTGGAAGTTGGAACCTCCAATTACACGCAATTGCCTCGCTGGTACATCAAAGGAACAGAAGGAACAGCCACCATCACCGATTGGGATTTAAATGGGGAAATGGTGCAAGCAACAGGTCGCGAAGATGTGGCAGCACCAAAACCAGTCCAAGCAGGCGTCGGCTTGACGAAAACGATGGCACCCCCATCGGAATTGGCAGCCAAAGAAATTCCTTTCCCGAAAGCCGAAGCAGATTTTGAACCTTTCTACAAGAATTTTTACAACGTTGTACGCAACGGTGCCGAACCTATCGTTAAAAACGAAGAAGTTCGAGCAGTGATGCAGTTGATCGAACGCATTTTTGCCACAGCGTAAGAGAATAGAAAAAAGCACTAGCTGAGGGAGTGATCTCTTTTCGCTACGTGCTTTTTTTGTGTAATGAAACGATAACAGTTATTCCGATACGTAAAAATTGAACAATAAATCTTGAGGATAATTTCCCCATCGATCGCCGAAGATGGTCAAACCACCAGCATTTTCGGCAGTTGCAGGTGCAGCAATTTTAAAGGTGAAAAAATCACTGTGGTCTAAGTCGATTTCATTCAGGTTGTGATCGGTTAATTTTTCTCCATCGAGGGAAGTATCATAGCGATTGATGCGTAAATGCTTAAGTAATCCATATTGACTGAACTCATCGATCCACCATTGCGGAGTCAGAGAACCTCTGACATCCGAAAAGTTTCCTGGTACGGTATAGCTACCGATGCAGTGATTGTTTAAGTAAAAGGAAAGATCGCTGGGCCAATAGTTATTCGAAATGGGGAACTCTGAAGCGATCTCCATACTAATTTCTAGTAATTCGATTTTTTCACCATTTTTCAAAGGATTTGGGATTTTGTATTCTAAAAAACCGTTATTTAGCCAGATGATACTTGCATCAACACGTTCTTGATCCAGAAAAGATTTTGGATCATCTAAGGCGCCAATCAAGCGGTCTTTGGTCGCCATTCCACAAGAAGGCTCAGCTTTAAAATCGGTGAAGTGGCCAATTTTCACGGATTGGGAGGTTAGATTCATTTCTGGAAACACTTTTGCTGGGAAATTGATATTGATGAAATCAGTTTTTAGAGATAAATATTTTTTCTTCCAGTCTTGCCCCGATCCTTTTTCTGTTTTGATCAACTGAGCTTCTTCGAGTTTACGGATATGTTTGGTCATCAAAGCATTGCTGATTGCTAATTTTTGTCCAATTTCACTGATGCTTTTCTTCTTATCGCCTAATTCTCTTAAAATCGCTAAGCGAGTTTCATTTGCCAGTGCTTCGTAGATCGGTAAAGATGCGTTTGTTAGATCCAATTCCATAGCGATCACCTCGTTATACTAAAATGTTTAATGAAAAGATGGTTTAATTATAACACAACCTTGTGAATTTACCAAATGGTAAAATGATGATTTTTTAGCTATCCCTTGTTAAAATAGTGTTGACAGCGCTTTATATTTATAGTAACTTTACGGTGTAAACATTGTTCGACGATAGTCTAACGATTATGTTTATTGATAACTGGATGTCATTTTACTTTTTAGTTAAATTAAAAGGAGTGTAAAAAATGAAAGTAAGTAAATCAATTGTTTTAGTAGGGACAAGCTTATTATGTACAGTGTTGTTAGCTGCTTGTGGCGGAAGTGGTAGCTCAAGTAATAATTCAGAAATTTTGCTTTGGTCTTCGACAACAGGACCGGACGGTGAAAAAATCAAAAAAACGATTGATCAATACAATGAAACAGACCCAGACTTTAAAGTGAAGTTAGTAAGCATGCAAGGTGACACCTTTACTTCAAAGTTGACGACTGCGGGGAAATCGGGGAAAGGTGTCCCTGATTTGGCTTTGATCGCCTCAGAAGCTTTGCCTACGTATAAACACCAAGACATGCTTGAAACTTGGGATGACATGATCGATGGGACAGAATTGGCACGGGAAAACTACGTAGAAGCTGCTTGGGACACTGGTGTAGTGGATGATAGTCAATATGGGATTCCGGCAACCATGGGTTCGTGGGTGATGTATTACAACCAAGATTTGGTGGATAAATATGTTCCAGGAGCGTTGGATGATGGCGTAGTGACGTATGAAGAAATCAGACAAGCTGGGGAAAAAGCAAAAGCAGATGGTATCTATAGTTTTGGCTATACATGGGGCATGCAGAATTATTCGAATCTCTACCAACAAATGGGTGGGGAATGGCAAGATGCACAAGGAAACATCAATATCGATAATGAGTTTTCTTACAATGCCGTTCAAGAGTTTAAGGATCTATACGATGCCGGCTACATGGTCCCAGATGGTGAAGATGCAAATAAACTTTTTGCAAACCAGCAGCTGATTTTTCTTCCAGAAGGAACATGGATGCTAAGTAATATGGAAGAAATCAGTGACTTCACTTGGGGTCAAACATTTACTCCTCAATGGGATGCGGAACATATCATTCAGGGTTCAGGCGTCGATCAGTTTGCGATGTTCAAAACGAACGAGGAACGTTCCGATGAAAAGAAAAGTGGCATGGTCGACTTTCTGACTTGGTTACAAGCAAACCAATTAGAGTGGGTCAAATCAGGTGCAAATCCTACTTCCTTAGCAATGCTAGACAATGAAGAATATGTTGAGATGCCACAATCCTTCTTATTGAAGACAGAAAAAGGACAGGCGGCAATTTCTGTTAACGCAGTTGATGGCTTATCGTATATCTTTGGTGAATATGATAATCGTTCATGGGACATGATCACAGGAAAAGCAGATATTCAAACGACTTTTGGTGAGATCCAAAAAGTTGTAGAAGAAAAGATGAAATAATCTTCTCATGTGGAGGCTGTGGCAGAAGGAAGAGCGACCATAAAAAGAATTCAGTCCATTTTTTGATAGGGTAGGAATTCTGATAGGGAGGCTTAAAGGGCTGTCACAGTCGTTTCTTGTTGAGAGCTGCACTAGAAATACAAGGAAGGATGGGTATTGATGAAAAAAAGGTTAAATGGCTGGCCAATCGTTTTTATTGGTCCGCATATGCTCCTTTTTCTTTTATTCTTTTTAGTTCCTGCAGTGATTGGGATCTATGTTTCTTTTACTGAATGGGATCTGTTCAGTACACCGATTTTTGTCGGGTTTGATAATTTTAAAACGATTTTGTTTGATCAAGACTCGTTGTATCATACGCAATTTTTTAATGGAATGAAAAATACGCTGTTTTTTGCGGCAATCTCCGTTCCGTTATGTATTGTAATTCCCTTGTTGCTAGCGGTTGCATTATCTGCTAAACCAAAAATGATGCGTTTTTTTCAATCGATTCTCTACCTGCCAACATTATTTGCAATCTCTGCCGTCATGATTATTTGGGGGTTCCTTTTGAGCAAATCTTTTGGACCGATCAAAGAAGTATTCGGTATCGACATCAATTTTGTAGGCACGCAACCATGGGCATGGATCGCTATTTTGATCGTGACGATTTGGTGGACATTAGGTGGGAATCTAATTATTTATGTTGCTGCATTAAATGGCGTCTCCAAAGAGCAGTTAGAAGCAGCAGAATTAGATGGTGCGAATAGTATCACGAAATTTTTCCGTATTTCTTTGCCGAGTATTCGCAACCAGCTTGTTTTTACCACGGTCATGACGACCATCGCTCAGTTTAATATTTATGGTCAGCCACTAATGCTGACGGGAGGCGGACCCAACAATTCTACTCGCGTGTTGATGATGTACATCCAAGAAAATGCCTTTGGTAGTAGTACCTCGGTTGCAGGAATTTCTTCAGCGATGGCCATTCTACTAGGTTTTGTAATCATGGCAGTTTCGATTGTGCAATTTATGGTCATCAAAAAAATGGAAAGATAGGAGGGATGAAGATGCGAGAAAACAAACTAGGGAAAAGAATTGCCTTTATTTTACTAGCGATCGTCTGTGTGATTTGGATCTTTCCTTTGATATGGGCAATTTTTACCTCGTTTAAATCGGAGGCAGAGATTCAAAAGGTTGGGTTCAGTTTGATTCCGCAAGATTGGACGCTGGCTAACTTTTTGGGCTTGTTACAAGGCAATGATTCTTCTCCTGTGTTCCGCTGGTTTGTGAATTCAATGATTATTTCAACTTCACATACGCTGTTAGTTATGGTGATCGTCTCGTTTGCGGCTTATGGCTATACACGACTCACCTTTAAGGGGAGAGATTTGATTTTTGCCTTATTGTTAGGAACGATGATGTTTCCCGGGGTGGTCAATTTGATCCCGAATTTTAAAATCGTTGATACGTTAGGTTGGACCAATACATTTCTGGCAGTCATCGTTCCTGGAGCAGCAGGTGTTTATAACATTTTTCTCGTTCGGCAGTTCATTTTAGGGATTCCTAAAGAATTGGATGAATCGGCTGTGATCGATGGGGCCAACGAGTTTCAAATCTTTTATCATATCATTTTACCGTTGATCAAACCTGTATTGACGGTGGTTGCGTTATTTAGTTTTACTGGCTCATGGAATGACTTCTTGTGGCCATCGATCGTGATAAACGATATTGATAAATTGCCGATTACACCGGGGCTGCAATTGCTACAAGGGCAATACATGACCTATCCGGGAATTGGAACTGCTGGAGCAATCTTAGCCTTGATCCCTACCTTTTTATTGTATTTGGTGGCGCAAAAAAGCTTTATGGCGTCAATGTCGTTGCAAAGTGGCATAAAATAATTTGTTTTTGGAGGAAATATGAGTAGAGAAGAATACCCGAGACCGCAATTTGAGAGAGAAAATTGGTTAAGCTTAAATGGTGAATGGCAATTTGCCTTTGATGACCAAAATCTTGGTTTAAAAGAAAAGTGGTACACAAACGAAGCAAACTATCCGTACAAGATCAATGTTCCCTTTGTCTATCAAAGTGCATTGAGCGGCATTGATCATCGAGAAGTGCACGACGTTGTATGGTATTATCGGACCTTCGATGTGCAAGTCCCTGAAAAAAGTCGTGTCCTTTTGCATTTTGGGGCGGTGGACTATGAAGCAGATGTGTTTGTCAATGGAAATCATGTGAAAAATCATTGCGGAGGGCATACCTCGTTTGATATAGACATCACGGATGCTCTAGTATCTGGACAAGAGCAAATACTAAGTGTGCGAGCATTTGACCCGCATTTTGATGAAAGCATTCCACGGGGGAAACAATTTTGGGAAGAAGAATCAGCAGGAATCTGGTACACAAACTCAACAGGGATCTGGCAGCCAGTCTGGCTTGAAGTAGTTGCTGAAACCCATCTGCAACAGGTGAAATTTACGAGTGATTTTGATGCTGGCGCCGTGAAGATCGATGTAGAACTGAACCAGTTGCAGCCGCAAGTAGTCTTAGAATATCAAATCTATTTTAAAGATGTTTTAGTTACCAGCGGAAAGGCAGACTTTATCACTTCTAAGTTGAGTTTTGCAGTTGATATTTTCCAGCAAGAAATTTTTCGGACGAATTTTCACCACGAAGGCTGGTCTTGGACACCTGAAAAGCCGCAATTATTTGATGTTGAATTGACGCTTAGAGAAGCAGGGAATGCCATCGATCAGCTAAAAAGTTATTTTGGTATGCGTAAAATACATACAGAAAACGGTATGATTTACTTAAATAACAAGCCTTACTACCAGAAGTTGGTTCTCGATCAAGGCTATTGGCCGAGCGGCTTGTTAACTGCACCAACAGATGAGGACTTTAAACAAGACATCTTATTGGCCAAAGAAATGGGATTTAATGGTTGCCGAAAACACCAAAAAACAGAAGACCCACGCTTTTTATACTGGGCAGATAAATTAGGATTTCTTGTTTGGGGAGAGTGTGCGGCGCCGGCAATCTATACCGATCGTTCTGTGATGCGTTTGATGCAAGAGTGGGCAGAGATCATCACTCGGGACTATAGTCACCCTTCGATCGTTACTTGGGTACCAATCAATGAGAGCTGGGGTGTGCCAAAAATATCATTTGATCGTCAGCAACAGCATTTTTCTCAAGCAATGTATCACTTTATCCATTCGCTAGACCAGCAACGGTTGGTTATTTCAAATGATGGTTGGGCGATGACGGAGACAGATATTTGTGCGATTCATAATTATGCGCATGGGCAAGAATCTGAACGGCAAAAATATCTATACTTCAAAGACAGTCTCAGCACGAGAGAAAAATTGGTGAATCGAGTATCGACCCCATGGCCGATTTTCGCTGGAGGATTTTCTTATCAGGATCAGCCTATTTTATTGACCGAGTTTGGCGGTATTGGCTTCGATGTTTCGGGGCAACCCGGTTGGGGCTATACCTCAGTGGAAAATCAACAAGATTTCTTGAAGGATTATCAGCGAATCATGACAGCTGTTTATGATTCTGTCGGACTCTGGGGCTATTGCTACACTCAGTTGACAGATGTTGAACAAGAAATCAATGGATTGCTGACCTATGACCGCCAACCAAAAGTTGATTTGGCAGCGATTAAAGAGATCAATGAGCAGTTTCATCCACCACAGATAGAATAAAATGATTGGTAAGGAAAGGGGCGATGTCCGATGGGGAAATCAGCAGCTTGGCTCAGTGGAGTAAGTATCTTGATTGCTGCGCTTATGATAACCGGTTGTAGCACTGGAACTAATCCAGGGGAAGAAGTGTCCGATTTTACTTCAATTATCGATAATGATGGGGCAGATCCTTGGATCTTGCAAACGGAAGCGTTCTTTTATTATACCAAAACGACTGGGAATAATTTAACGCTTTGGCGTGCTGAAAACCTCTCTCACGTTGCTGCTGGTGAAAAAAAGGTCATCTGGGAAATGCCAGCAGAATTTGAAAGTATCTGGGCACCCGAGCTTCATTACTTAGATGATCGCTGGGTGATGTATTTCGCGGCTAATCGTCCTTCAGAAACGCATCGTATGTACGCATTAGTCAATCATCAAAAAGATCCTTACATGGGTGAGTGGCAATTGGAAGAGATCAAAGGGATGGATGATAAATTTGCGATTGATGGAACAGTTTTAGAGATCAATGACAAACGCTATTTCCTTTGGTCGGGCTGGGAAGGGTATGAAAATGTTGCGCAAAATCTTTATGTAGCGGAAATGGTCTCCCCTACGGAAGTGATTGGGGAGAAACGGCTTATCTCAGAACCAGAATATGAATGGGAAATGCGGCAAACACCATTGATCAATGAAGCCCCTCAAGTGATTATCAAAGACGAAACAGTCAATTTGGTATACTCTGCCAGTGGAAGCTGGGACAATGATTACGCTCTTGGTCTTATGACCCTAGATGTAGCTGATGATCCCCTAGAAAGAGCGAATTGGCAAAAGGAACCAGAGCCGATTTTCCAACAGACAAACACTGTCTATGGACCTGGTCATAATGGATTTGCCAAATCAAAAGATGGTTCTGAAGACTGGTTGATTTATCACGCTGCTCGGTGGGATCATTCGGGCTGGGACCGTTCAATCCGCTTGCAAAAGTTTGGTTGGGATCAAGAGGATAAAGTCCTACTGGAAGCTCCTTTGGATGAGTGGCATGTTCAAGCGTTGCCAAAAGCTGAGCCGAATCGACTGCGATTAACTGCTAGCCGTGCTTTGTTGGAAGGCGATTTAGCGCTTGTCGAAGATGAGGCAGCACTCTCTAAGAAAGTCGTCCAAGGCTTTGAATCAACGACTGACAAAATTATCTTTACCCCTCAGATTGAAGAATCAGATGAATTTCTGGTGATTGCCTATGTCAAAACCACTGATTATCTCTCCTTAAATGACCCAATTCAGGTCAAGATTGAAACGAAACAAGCAAGTCACGTGGTGGATGTCTATCCTTCCGAATATTATCAACCGCTACAAGTCCGCATGAAGTTACCGAAAGGACCGCAGGAAATCACCCTTTCGTCTGAGATTGGGGTTGACACGCTAAGTATTGATCGTTTAGAAATCGTCAAATTCCAATAAAGAATAATGAGGAAGTTTTTTTAATCCAAGCGACGGGTGATGATCGTTTGACTCCTGCTACTTTGTCTTTAGACAATGTGGCAGGATTTTTTTATCCTTGAAAATTCCCAACTCCTACCGCCATAGCCTAAAATTCCATGTATAATAAAGAAAACGACCGTTTTATTTGGCGAAGGGAAAAGAAAAAGCAAAAGAGGTGCGAACTATGAGGATGAATCAAGAAAAGCTGACTTCATCAAATGGGAAGGATCAGCTTTTTGTCAAAACGTGGCTGCCAGAAGAACAGCCGAAAGCAGTCGTGCAAATCGTTCACGGAATGATCGAACACATTGAACGTTACCACGAGTTTGCGGAATGTTTGACTACGCAAGGCTATGCGGTGGTCGGTCATGATCACTTAGGGCATGGGCAATCCGTGAAAGAAACACAGGCCTATGGGCATTTTGGTGAAAAAGAGGGCGCCAACTATTTAGTGGCAGATGTGGGAGTGGTCCATCAGTACGCAGCTGCTTGCTACCCAGACCGACCATACTTTATCTTAGGGCACAGTATGGGGTCGCTGGTGTTGCGGAATTATTTGTTTAGTCAGCCACATCCATTGTCAGGAGCGATCATCATGGGCACCACGATGGAAAAAGCCGTGCTGATGCAAGGAGGCAAACTTGTCACGAACTTGTTGCGCCCGTTTGCCGCTCAGCAATGGCCTTATCACGTAATGGAACAGCTGGTTTTTGGCCAGCACAACCGGCGTTTTCGTCCCAATCGGACCGCCAAGGATTGGTTGACCAGTGATCCGCAACAAGTGGATCGCTACTTGAAGGACCCTTACACGCAATTTCATTTTTCCTTAGCGGCTTACAAGGATCTCTTTACATTGACGCAAGCTGCCAGTGATCCGGATCAACTGCGCAGGATTGATCCAGAATTGCCGCTGCTCTTGATTTCAGGTGCAGATGATCCTGTGGGGCACTATGGCAAAAGCGTCCGCCAATTGGCTCAGCAGCTGAAGCAAAATGCTGACGTGACGATGTATTTGCTTGAGCAGGGACGTCATGAGATTTTGAATGAGCGCAACCGCGAGATCGTTTACAATGAAATTTCTCGCTGGCTGTTTGAAAAAATGCCGAAATGACGAACGTTAAGAAATTGGTAGTCTTTTCTGAAAATTCAAAATTATTTTCTCTTTTAAGGCTTTTTTCATTTTCGGCTATCTGTTATAATGATTTTCACATCTAACATAAAGGAGAGATTTTTTGTATGACAGTTTATAACTTTTCAGCTGGTCCTGCCGTATTGCCCCGTCCCGTATTGGAGAAAGCACAATCCGAACTTTTGAATTACCGCGGAAGTGGGATGTCCGTTATGGAGCTGAGTCATCGGTCCTCCTTGTTTGAAGCGATCATTAAAGATGCAGAAGCACTTTTACGAAAATTAATGGGAATTCCTGAAAACTATCAGGTACTGTTTTTACAAGGCGGCGCGAGTCTCCAATTCAGTATGATCCCTTTAAATCTTGCACAAAACAAAAAAGCCTTATACGTAAATACCGGTTCTTGGTCGAAGAAAGCTATTGAAGCAGCAAAAGCGCTTGGAAACGTGACGGTGGAAGTCGTTGCCTCTAGTGAGGATCAAAACTTTACCTATATTCCAGAAATTTCAGAAGATGCGATCGATCAAGAAGCGGCTTATTTGCATATCACCACGAACAATACCATTGAAGGGACGGCCTTTCAAACGATTCCGCAGGCTGGCAACGTGCCGATCGTAGCGGATATGTCCTCAAA
Organism: Enterococcus sp. R12; assembly: GCF_058135755.1. Taxonomy (NCBI): domain Bacteria; kingdom Bacillati; phylum Bacillota; class Bacilli; order Lactobacillales; family Enterococcaceae; genus Enterococcus; species Enterococcus sp. R12. Next base: position 2,992,063 of record NZ_CM176874.1, on the reverse strand, counting down.
TATTTTAGCCAATGACTATCGCGTAGAAGACTTCGGTGTGATTTATGCTGGGGCCCAAAAGAATATTGGTCCTGCAGGGTTGACTGTAGTGATCATCCGAGAAGATTTACTCAATGATGATGCTGTCTTCGCTCCAATGCTGGATTATCGTCTACAGGCTAAAAATGACTCATTGTACAATACACCACCAACGTATGCTATCTATATTGCTAAATTGGTGTTTGAATGGTTGGAAGAATTAGGCGGCATTCCTGCAATTTTAGAACAAGACCGTCAAAAAGCGGCGCTTTTATACGAAACGATCGAAGCCTCTGCTCTTTACAGTAGTCCTGTGGCTGTTGACAGCCGCTCACTAACGAATATTCCTTTTGTGACAGGGGATAAAGCATTAGATCAGCGCTTCAATGAAGAAGCTGTCAAAGCTGGCTTTGAGAACTTGAAAGGGCATCGTTCCGTTGGAGGAATGCGAGCAAGCTTGTACAATGCCTTTCCATTAGCTGGCGTTCAAGCGTTAGTCGACTTTATGAAATCATTTGAAGCGGAGGTCAAATAAATGTTCCAAATTAAAACATTCAATGCGATCGCACCAGAAGGATTACAGCGTTTAGAAAAAGAAAAGTATGCCATCAACGAAAGCGACCAACCGCAAGGGATTTTGCTGCGCAGCCAGAAATTGCACGATTACGCTTTTCCTGAAAGTGTCTTAGGTATTGCCCGTGCAGGGGCTGGGACCAACAACATTCCCGTCAAAGCATGTACTGAAAAAGGGATCGTCGTCTTTAATACGCCAGGCGCCAATGCCAATGCGGTCAAAGAATTAGTGATCGCTAGTCTGCTCTTAAGTGTCCGTCCGATTTTACGAGGTGCCCAATGGGTCCAAACCTTGAGCGGTGATAATGTGGAAGAACAAGCAGAAGCGCAAAAAAGTCAATTTGCTGGAACAGAGTTAGAAGGCAAAAAGTTAGGAATCATCGGCCTTGGTTCTATTGGAGCGATGGTCGCTAACGATGCTTATCGTCTAGGGATGGAAGTAGTCGGTTATGATCCTTACGTGTCAGTGGATACTGCTTGGACGATCTCTCGTCGGGTCAAGCGTGCCAATGATATTGCGGAAGTCTTTTCAACCTGTGATTTTATTACGGTTCATGTGCCGCTAATGGAAAACACGCATCATCTCGTCGGGGAAGCCGAACTTGCGAAAATGAAACCTACAACGAAGCTATTCAACTTTTCTCGTAAAGAAATCGTCGATACAGATGCCGTTTTACGTGCGTTAAAAGCCGACCGTTTAGCGGGCTATACGACTGATTTTGCGGATGAACAATTGCTGCACAATGAAAAAGTCCTCGTCTTGCCGCATTTAGGTGCATCAACAGAAGAAGCTGAAGTCAACTGTGCCAAGATGGCAGCCCGAACATTGAAAAAATTCTTGGAATTTGGGACCATCAAGCGCTCAGTGAATTTTCCAACTGTTGAGATGGCTTTTCATTCGCCTTATCGTCTGACGATCATCAATCGCAATGTACCGAATATGTTAGGTCAGATTTCATCGATCATTGCGGAATCTGGAATCAATATCGACAATATGCTGAATCGTGGACGGGAAGACTTTGCTTACACCCTAGCCGATGTCGCTTCTGAAGATGAAGCCTTATTGAATCAATTAGCCGATAAACTGCGGGAGAACGAAAATATCGTTCGTGTACGGGTCATCAAGAATCAGGAGGTTGGGTATTAATGGTTCAAGTATTTCCGTTTAAAGCCATTCGTCCAGAAGCCTCATTGGCAGAAAAAGTGGCCGAGCTACCGTATGACGTGGTCAATTCACAAGAAGCCGCAGCGTTTGCGCAAGGCAATCCTTACAGCTATTTCCACGTCGACCGTTCGGAGATCGACTTGCCAGGAATCGATCCTTATGATCCACAGGTGTATCAAAAAGCGGCGGAAAATCTTGCATCTTTTCAAGAAGAAGGCTGGTTGATTCAAGAAACGGCGCCCGCATATTATTTGTATGAATTGACGATGGCTGGTAGAAGCCAAACTGGGCTTGTCGCCTGTACCTCGATCGATGATTACGTCGCTGGGAAAATCAAGAAACACGAGTTTACCCGTCCAGAAAAAGAAATCGATCGGATCAATCATATTCTGGCATGTGATGCCAATACAAGTCCGATTTTCTTGAGCTATCGCCAACCAGCAGCAGTCAAAGAAGCGATCAATGCGTGGCAAGCAGAGCATGCACCAATCTATGATTTTGTCAGCTATCATGAAGTGCAACATCGTGTTTGGCTGATCGATGATCCAGCGCTAGTCGCCTCTTTTGCCCAGCAGTTTCAAGCTGTAGATGCCCTTTATATTGCGGATGGGCATCACCGCACAGAGTCAGCAGTCAAAGTCGGCTTGCAAAAGCGAGCCGATGGCCAAAGCAGTCAAGAAAGCGACCGCTTTTTAGCGATTTTATTCCCAGAAAATGAATTAGCGATTTGGGAATACAATCGGGTTTTGCGGGTACCAGTGCCAGATACCTTTTTTGAGCAGGCAGCCCAGCATTTTACGATTCGAGAAACTACAAGGAAGAAACCAGCGCAACGTGGTTCGATTCATCTGTACCTAAACCATGCGTGGTGGGAGTTGACCATCAAACCGGAAGCTGTGCCGCAAGATGCGGTAGGACAGCTGGATGTGTCGCTTTTACAACAATACGTGCTGGCTGATATTTTCGCGATCCAAGATGTGCGGACAGACAAACGCATTGATTTTGTCGGCGGAATTCGTGGTCCAGAAGAATTGGAACGTTTGGTGGATAGCGGAGAATGGACATTGGCCTTTTCCATGTATCCAACGCAAATGGCCGATCTTTTGGCAGTCGCCGATGCGGGAGAAATTATGCCGCCAAAATCAACTTGGTTTGAACCAAAACTGTTGAGCGGTCTGTTTTTACATGATTTAGAAACGAATTAACCAAAAAAAGCTTACGAGGCTACCTCGTAAGCTTTTTTTCTATTAGAAGCTGCCGAGTGTTTCGATGATCAAGCGGACATTCAAGACCGTCAGTGCAATGGCACAGATCCAGCCTAAGGTAGAGACCCATAGCGGATTCTTGAAGCGTTCCCCCATGATTTTTTTTGAGCTGGTAAAAAGAACCAACGGAATCATCGAAACGGGTAAGGCGATGCTTAAAAAGACTTGCGAATAAATCAGCAGATCGTCCAAGGCTTGTTCGTTGCCGCCAAAGTAAATCGTACAAAGCAAGACGGGGATCACCGATAAGCCACGGGTGATCAGACGTCGCGCCCAAGTAGGGATCTTCATATGGATAAATCCTTCCATCACGACTTGCCCTGTCAGTGTCCCAGTGATCGTTGAATTTTGACCAGATGCCAAGAGCGCCACGGCAAACAGAACGCTCAAGACTGGACTGGCGACAGCGCCAGCAATGGAGGAATCTTGCAAAGCATCGAACAGCGCGGAGAAGGTGCCGACTTCTTCACTATGACCAAAGAACAAGGCACTTCCTAAGATCAAAAGCAGGCAATTGACCAAAAACGCAGCGGATAATTGGATATTGGAATCCCAAGTAGCGAACCGCACGGCCGTTGCCACTTCTTGGGTATCGCTGCGATCGATTTTTCGTGACTGGGAGATCGAAGAATGCAGATAGAGATTATGCGGCATCACAGTCGCACCAACGATCCCCAACGCCATTGTCAGCTGCCCATGGTTCAAGACTTGCTTTTGGGGAATAAAGCCTTGCAAGACAGCAGGCAAATTTGGTTGAGCAATAATGACTTCGTAACAAAAGACCAGCATAATGACCAAAATCAGTGTCATGACGATCGCTTCGATTTTTCGGAAACCCAATTTCATTAAAAAGAGCAGAAGCAGTACATCGAAAATCGTTAAGATGACCCCAACTAATAAAGGTAAGCCGAATAGTAGATTGAGAGCGATCGCTCCTCCGATCACTTCCGCGATATCCGTTGCCATGATAGCCAATTCGGTGACGATCCACAAGACAAAGCCTAAGCCTTTGCTGGTGTGTTTACGAGTTGCTTGCGCAAGGTCCATCTGGGTCACGATCCCTAGCTTGGCTGCCATGTATTGCAGCAGCATAGCGATCAAACTGGAAATCAAGATCACAGAAAGTAAGAGATAGCCATATTCAGCACCGCCTCCGATCGAGGTGATCCAGTTTCCTGGGTCCATATAGCCCACGGCTACCAATGCCCCAGGACCAGAGAACGCTAAGAGATTGCGCCAAAAGCTGCCGTTTTTTGGAATGGCAACTGTATTATTTATTTCTTCCAAGCTAGGACCGTTGGCCGCTTGGATCAATTTTTTTTCTTCATTCATCGTTTCACGTCCTATCTTTTTAGGTATACCTAAAAACAAATCTATTGTATTCCTCATTTATGAATTTTTCAAGAGAAACCTTTTGAACGTCAGAAGGAAAGAGCAAAAAAACAGCAGCCAAAGGAATGGCTGCTGTCTGTTGGGTTTTCTTATAAAATTAGTCGGCGCGTAAAGCGATCGCTGCATCTTTTTTCGCTGCCATTCGAGCTGGAATGTGGCCGCCGATCATCGTTAGGACGGTGCTGACAGCAATCAAGATCAGGCCGTGGACCGGATTTAATTGAGCAACATTTTCGAGATCAGTCATACTATATAAGATTGCGTTGATCGGGAATGTGGCTAACCAAGCAATCAGGACACCTAAAGCTCCTGAAGCGATCCCTAAAATACAGGTTTCGGCATCAAAGACGCGGGTGATGTCTTTTTTACGAGCACCTAAAGCTTTTAAGACCCCAATTTCTTTCGTACGTTCAAGTACAGAGGTATAAGTGATGATACCGATCATGATCATGCTAGTTACCAAGGAGATCCCTGCAAAAGCGATCAAGACGTAAGTGATGGCATCCATCAAGCCACCAGTCAATTGAGTCATCGTACCCGCTAAATCGGAATAAACGATTTGGTCTTCTTTGTCTTTGCCTTTGTTGAAGTCATCCAAGTAATCAAGGATTTTTTCTTTGGCACTGAAATCATTCGGATAGATCATAATGCTGTTTGGTAAATCACTGCCGCCAAGATAAGCGATCAATGAATCTTTAGCACTTTCGTCAACGGGTTCATTCGTCATCACGTTGGTGTCGCTGTCTTTTTGTGCTTGGACGATCGCTGAGTCTTGGTTTTCTTTGATGACTTCTTGCGCGAGGGCATCACTGTAGGCAATGCCAGTTGACAGCAAGTTCATCGTAGAGTTTTGCTTGATACGTAAGATTCCGCTGATCGTTAATTCTTTGTTGTTACTGTTATCGAAAACGTCATTTAAATCTTGATTTGGAATGAAGTTTCCAGTTGGTAATTCGGTGTAAAAGGCATCATTAGACGCCAATGTGATTTTTGTTCCCACGATATCGTCGAAGGACACCTTGTCGCCATCTTCAATGTCAAAACCGAGATTGATCAATGCATTGACATTCGTTACGTTGTTTTCATCGACGATCAAAACGACATCTGTGCTAGCACTTGGGTAGCTGCCTTCTAAAAGGTCGTAGTTGTCTTTTAAGAAATTGCCGTTATCCTCTGATAACTGCTCGGGGAAAGTCGAAACCCCAATCCCGGTGGAGGCACTCATGGCAGACATCATGGCATTGGTCTGTTCATTGTCAGGTGATGCATTGGAGAAGCTGACTTGTTCCACAGTATCATCGATCTTACGGAAAAGGTTCAAGGAAGTGGAACGAGTGTAGCCGATATTGTTGCTTAATTCAGGATCAATGTCGTTGATGTAATCGAGAAACTCTTGATCGATTTTGTTGATATGGGTTGCACGATCCGCATCACTTAATTTAGCAGTGACCTCTTTATCTGAAGGGAAATCTTCCGATTTATCCCGCGTCCCCATCGCTGATGGATCTTGTTCAGTGGCTACTTGCGAGATCGTGATCGGAAAACGAGCTAATGTTTCTGACTGGGTATTGTCGATTTGTTTTTGGAATCCCGTTGACAGTGACAAAACAATGGCGATTCCGATGATCCCGATACTAGAAGCAAAGGCTGTCAAGAAGGTGCGCCCTTTTTTGGTGCGGATATTGTTAAACGACAAACGTAAGGCAGTCATGAAACTCATTTTTGTGTGCTTTAATTCGAATTGGTCTTTCTTTTGTCCTTCGACATGAGGGTTCGAATCTTTAATGATTCGTCCGTCTTTGAACTCAATGATCCGTCCAGCGTATTTGTGCGCCAATTCAGGATTATGAGTAACCATGATGACCAATTTTTCTTTTGATAGTTCTTGGATCAGTTCCATGATTTGGACACTGGTCTCTGAATCCAAGGCACCTGTTGGTTCATCACAAAGAAGGATATCAGGATCATTTGCTAAGGCACGAGCGATCGCTACCCGCTGCATTTGACCACCAGAAAGCTGATTTGGTTTTTTGTGCATATGCTCAGCTAAGCCCACACGCGTCAAAGCATCGGTTGCTTTTGCGCGTTTTTCTTCTTTTGACACACCGCTCAAGGTCATTCCAAGCTCGACGTTGTCGATGATGCCTAAATGACTGATCAAATTGTAGCTTTGGAAGACAAAGCCGATCGAATTGTTCCGATACGCATCCCAGTCACGATCTTTAAAGGATTTCGTTGATTTGCCGTTGATGATCATATCACCAGAATCGTAATTATCTAAGCCGCCGATCACGTTCAACATGGTTGTTTTCCCAGAGCCGCTTGGTCCTAAAATGGCAACAAACTCTTGTTTACGAAAGGCGACGGAGACACCATCGAGGGCTTTTGTAGTACTGGCGCCAACCGTATAATACTTCTTGATATCTTTTAATTCTAACATGCTGTCACTCTTTTCTTGCCGTTTTCACGATTATTTTCATTATGTAACCACGCTATCATAATGGTTAACAAAAATCAACGATTATCATTGTTTAAACAAATAATTTATACTAAACTAAAGACAGAAAAGAGGGAGAGTATGGAAAAAGCGTTAGGAACATTCAATATGGCGGTATTTGCGGAAATCTTTTCGCTGATGGGAAACATATTGTTTGAAGAAATCGGTCTGGAAGATTTAAAATTGACCAAAATGGAAATCTTGGAACTCGTGGTGATCTCTAGTAATGAAGGAATCACGATGTCCGAGTTGGCCCAGCAAATCGGTACGTCAAAAGTCCAAATCAGTCGTTCGATCTCGGGGTTAGAAAAGGCTGGCTTTGTGGTCCGCAAAACCAACGGCGTCAATCGCCGCAACGTCAATGTTTATTTGGAAGAAGCTGGGAAGCAGTTGTTTGTCCAAAAGAAAAAACAAGTGGAAGACCGCTTGAATGCCAAAACCGCTCAAATGGCTGCAGAAGATATCCAGCATTTGAGTCAGTCGTTGACGGAAGCAGTGGGGATCTTGCGGAAATATGACATTTTACGGACTGGCAATCAATGTGAGAAAAATACGCCGTTTGATTAAAAAAAGGCGAAGCAATCGTTTGCTTTTTAATTACTGAATTAATTTCATATTAACTTATATTATCGATTTTTTAGATAAAGCAACCGATTGCGTTTTTCTCTTGTTTTGACTTCTGATTTGTGCGACAATGAGTATATCAAACAAGTCAAAGGAGTCTGCTATGAATACTACTGCCATTTATCATCGTCCCGAAAGTGAATTTGCGTATTTGTACGAGAAGGATAAAATGCATATCCGTTTGCGTACCGCCCGTCAAGACGTCCGCCATGTCCAGCTGCTTTGCGGTGATCCTTACACACTGTATAAAGAAGCTTGGTACCAGCAAAGAATTGAAATGAAAAAAATTCTTTCCACGGACTTGCATGATTATTGGCAAGTATCGGTCGGAGCAGAATTCCGCCGTTTGTCTTACGGCTTTTCCATCGAAAGTTACGATGGGTTGCATGTCTTTTATGGAGACCACGGGGTCTATCCTTTTGAGCAGCAATATTTAGAAATGAACAACAATTATTTTCGGATGCCTTACTTCCAAGAAGCCGATCGTTTCAAAATTCCCGAGTGGGCAAAAGAAACCGTTTGGTATCAAATCTTCCCTGAACGCTTTGCAAATGGGGACCCATCAAATGATCCAGAAGGTGTATTGCCTTGGGGTTCAAAAAATCCCGATCGCCAAGACTTTTTCGGCGGGGATCTGCAGGGGGTCATCGATCATTTGGATTACCTCGTCGATCTAGGCATCAATGGGATCTACTTCTGTCCGATTTTTGAGGCCTATTCGAATCACAAGTATGATACCATCGATTATTTAGCCATCGATCCAGCGTTTGGGGATAACGACACCTTTAAACGCTTAGTGGAGGAATGCCACAAACGCGGTATCAAAGTCATGCTAGATGCTGTGTTCAATCATATGGGGGATACTTCGCATCAATGGCTAGATGTCATCAAAAACGGCAAAGATTCGCCCTTTGCTGATTGGTTCCACATCAATGAGTTTCCTGTCAACTACAAAGAAGGGGAAAACTTTGAAGATGCTTATGACATCACCTATGATGTTTTTGCCTTTACGCCGCATATGCCAAAACTCAATACAGAAAATCCCGACGTGCAAGATTATTTGTTGAAGATCGCTCGTTATTGGATCGAAGAGTTTGATATCGATGCTTGGCGCTTGGACGTTGCCAATGAAGTCAGTCACCACTTCTGGAAAAAATTCCGCCAAGTGTGTGATGATGCCAAAGATGATTTTTATATCCTTGGGGAAATTTGGCACTCTTCTCAACGGTGGTTACAAGGCGACGAGTTTCATGCAGTAATGAATTACGCCTTTACGGATGCAATCATTGAATATTTTGTCAAAGACGAGATCTCCATGACGAAAATGGTCTCGGAATTAAATAACCAGCTGATGTTGTATCGGGAGCAAACCAACCAAGTACAGTTCAATATCTTGGATTCCCATGATACCCCGCGCTTGTTAACTTTGGCTCGAGGAGACAAAGACTTGATGCGCCAAGTGATGGCCTTTACGTATCTGCAACAAGGCGTTCCTTGCCTGTATTACGGTGATGAGATCGGTTTGACCGGCGATATGGACCCTGATTGTCGTAAATGTATGATTTGGGAAGAAGAAAAGCAAGATCGTGATCTCCTGCATTTCACTCGCTCATTGATCAGCATTCGCAAAGACAACCAGAAAGTCTTATCAGAAGGTTCCTTGAGTTGGAACTGGGTTTCGGAAGAGGATGGACTGATTATTTTCGAACGAGAGTTAGGGGCACAGCGGATCATCGGTATTTTCAATACGGGCGATGATCAAATCACCCTTTCTCGTCCTGATTCGATCCTGATGGAACAGTTTGTCCAACTGGAAGATGAAACGATGATTATTGATAACAAAGGCTTTGCTATCGTCAAAGTAAACAACGAAGAATCGAATGAAGCATAAAAATGAGGCAAGAATTGCATATGCAATTCTTGCCTCATTCAATGTTTTGGGTATTTTTAATTTCCCCATGCACGTTGGAAAGAATCTTCCCCAAAATTCCTTCTGTCGGTATTATATCCTATAACACCTGAATGTGACAAATGATAACCCTTAAATATAGGTAGATTTTTTCTGCAAAGGGGGAAAAGATTGAAAATTTAGACAGTATTGCCTTCTTTTTGCGCTTCTTTCCACGAAAGGTCTTTTCTTTTTTACAAGATATGATAAACTAGTAAAAATGTATTTTTATTCGAGGAGTGATTTGATGAGTACAGGGTATCACGTAGCAGTTGTCGGGGCTACCGGCGCAGTAGGAACAAAAATGATTGAGATGTTGGAGAAGACCACGTTGCCGATCAAAAAAATAACGTTGTTGGCATCCAAACGTTCTGCTGGGAAGACCCTTGTGTTCAAAAATGAACCGCTCGTTATTCAAGAACTGACCGCAGATTCCTTTGCAGGCGTCGATATTGCATTGTTCAGTGCCGGTGGCGGCATTTCAAAACAATTTGCTCCAGAAGCAGTCAAACACGGTGCAGTCGTGATCGACAATACCAGTCATTTTCGGATGGACCCGAATGTTCCTCTAGTCGTTCCTGAGGTGAATCCTCATGCATTAGCGCAACATAAAGGAATCATTGCCAATCCGAATTGTTCAACGATTCAAATGATGGTGGCGTTAGAACCGATTCGTCAAAAAGTCGGTTTATCGAGGGTCTTGGTTTCAACGTATCAAGCAGTTTCAGGTGCTGGCGCCCAAGCCTTGGCTGAATTGACTCGCGAATCTCAAGAATTATTAGCTGGCAAAGCCGCTGATGAACTAAACCCTGAGATTTTACCAGCAGGCAGCGACAAGAAGCACTACCCAATCGCGTTTAATGCCTTGCCGCAAATCGATGTTTTCGCCGAAGAGGATTATACTTACGAAGAGTGGAAAATGATCAATGAAACGAAGAAGATCATGGAAGATACGCAGATCAAAGTAGCAGCTACGTGTGTGCGGATCCCTGTGTTTAGCGGTCATTCGGAGTCGATTTATATCGAGACCAAAGACCATGCTAGTGTTGAGGAAGTCAGACAGTGGATCAGCGAAGCGCCAGGAGCTGTCTTGCAAGATGATCCGAGTCAACAAGTGTACCCGCAAGCTTTGACCAGTGTGGACAAAACAGAAACCTTTGTTGGTCGGATTCGCAAAGATTTGGATGTCGAAAACGGCTTGCATTTATGGGTCGTTTCTGATAATTTGCTGAAAGGTGCGGCATGGAACTCCGTTCAAATCGCCGAAAGCCTGCATCAGCAAGGATTAGTTCATGTGTAAACCATAAGTTTTTCAGAAAAGTGTGGTGAATGCCACGCTTTTCTTTTTTTTGTTGTATAATAATAGGGACGGCTTATGCTTGGGAAATAATACAGTAGAAAAAAATTAAGAGGTGAATAAAAGTGGAAACGATAAAAATCATTCCTCTTGGCGGTGTACGCGAAAACGGAAAGAACATGTACATTGCTGAAGTTGGCGAGGATATATTTGTGCTGGATTGCGGTGTCCGTTATCCAGAAAATGAATTATTAGGGATCGATACAGTGATTCCAGACTTCACATATTTAGAAGAAAATGCCGACCGTGTGGCGGGTGTCTTCTTGACCCATGGGCATGCAGATGCGATTGGTGCATTGCCTTATTTCTTGGAGAATATCCAAGTACCGGTCTTTGGGACCGAGTTAACGATCGAACTAGCAAAATTGACCGTGAATAAAAATGAAGCTACCAAGCGCTTCAAAGATTTTCATGTGATCGATGAACATTCGGAGATCGACTTTGGTCATGCGACCATCAGCTTTTTCCGTACGACCCACTCCATCCCTGATTCTGTTGGGATCAGCGTCAAAACAGAAGCTGGCAATATCGTTTATACAGGAGATTTCAAGTTTGACCAAACAGCGATCCCTATGTATCAAACCGATTTTGGCCGCTTAGCAGAAATTGGAAAAGAAGGCGTCTTAGCATTGCTAAGCACGTCTTCAAATGCCGAAAATCCAACGCCGATCGCTTCTGAATTGACGATCCAAGATGAAGTTTACGACAATATCCGTTATTGGGAAGGTCGGATCATCGTCGCTAGTGTTGCCAGCAATTTGCAACGGGTGCAACAAGTATTAGATGCTGCGTTTCGTTCTGATCGCAAAGTCGTTTTGACCGGGCAAGATTTTGGTCGGATCATCAAAACGGCCATGAAGTTAGGGAAATTAAAATTACCTGCCGAAGACTTGCTGATCACCCAAAAAGAAATGAAAAAATACTCAGACGAACAGTTGCTGATTTTAGAAACAGGTCGTATGGGTGAACCAATCAAAGCGTTGCAAAAAATGGCCAACGGCTCTCACCGGACGCTGCGCATCAAAGAAGGAGATCTTGTTTACATCACAACGACGCCGACAACGGCAATGGAAACTGTGGTTGCGAAAACGGAAGATATCATCTATCGCGCTGGCGGTACCGTGAAACAGATCTCGGATAATTTCCGTGTTTCTGGTCATGCCAACCCGAATGATCTGCAGCTGATGTTGAATATGATGAAACCGAAATATTTTATCCCTATTCAAGGCGAGTACCGCCAATTAGCCGCCCATGTGGACTTGGCGCAAGAAGTCGGGATTCCGATGAAAAATATCTTCATTACTGCACGTGGAGATGTGTTAGAGTACAAAAAAGGCGAAATGATCGCCGCAGGTGCGGTCCCAGCTGAAAACGTCATGATCGATGGGATCGGTGTCGGTGACATTGGGAATATCGTCCTGCGAGACCGCAAAGTCTTATCTGAAGACGGAATCTTCGTTGCGGTAGTGACAATCAATCGTCGCGAAAAGAAAATTATTTCTGCACCACAAATCACTTCTCGCGGGTTTGTCTATGTGAAAGCCAGCCGCGATCTGATTCGTGAAAGTGGCGAGATCGTGGAAGAAATCGTAGAAAAACACCTTCATGATGAAGAGTTTGAATGGAGCAAATTGAAACAAGATATCCGTGATCGTTTGAGTCGTTTCTTGTTTGAACAAACCAAACGCCGTCCCGTCATCTTGCCGGTCATTATGGAATCAAGCCAAAGAAATCGCAACCGTAAATAATTCGTTTTGACCTACTGACAAAAGCAGGTGAAAGAATAGCCGTTTGACGGCCGATTTCTTTTCACCGCAGCTTTTGTCTTTTTTTATGAAAGAAACAGGCGGCGGTTTTTTTACAAAATGCCCCTTATTTTGGTCGTGATGAGCAGATAAGGATTGACGGCGAATGGATTTCGATCAATAATACAAAGTTGTCCCCCTAAGACTAGAGGAACAAAACAAGCAAAGAGAGGATGGTCGATTTGTGAATAGTTATCAAGAAAATCCCGTAGTACAACAGAGAAAGTGGTGGATTCTCATTGCTGTTTCGATGTTTACCTTTATGTCAACACTGGATGGGAGTATCGTAAATATCGCTTTGCCGACGATCTCGGCAGATATGGGTGTCCCTATGAATCAAGCGGAATGGGTCGTATCCGTCTACTTGATGATCGTTTGTGCCTGCCTTTTGTTATTCGGTAAGGTAGGCGATAGTTGGGGTAAGATCAAAGTATTCCGCTTGGGGATGCTGATCTTTATTATCGGTTCGCTGTTATGCGGGTTTAATCATTCCTTAGCATTTCTGCTATTTGCCCGAGTCGTGCAAGCGATCGGAGCCAGCATGACGATGGCGACGAATACCGGAATCATTACTGAAGTCTTTCCTATGAGTGAACGAGGACGCGCCTTAGGGATGATTGGTGCCTTTGTTTCGTTAGGCTCCATCGCCGGTCCTGGATTGGGCGGAGTGATTTTGGCGCATTTTTCTTGGCCGTTTATTTTTTGGATCAATGTTCCAGTCGGTATTCTGACAATGATTGCTGGAGAAAAGGTGTTGCCAAAAGATATCACCATGAGTCATGATTCCATCGATAAAACCGGGTTTGTGCTGTTTTCAATTGCAATTATCAGCTTCTTCGGCGGCATTTTTCTTGGACAAGAGCGTGGCTTTCTAACGTGGCTGCCGCTGCTGTTGGTGGGGATCGCCTTAGTGGCATTCATCGTCTTTTTGCGAGTAGAAGCGCGTGTGAGCAAACCGCTGATTACCTTTGGGATCTTTCGTAATAAAATTTTCACCATGAGCCTGATCACGGCGTTGCTGATCTTTTCTGCAAACTTTTTTGTCAATGTCGTGATTCCCTTTTACTTGCAAAGTGCCCGAGACTTAACGCCGAGCGTGGCAGGAATGCTGATGATGGTCTTTCCTTTGATGATGGTCATTGGTTCACCACTTAGCGGCTATTTGACGGACCGTGTAGGACCGGAGATTTTGGTCTTAGCTGGCTTAGCGTTGCTGTCCATCACTCAGCTGATGTATATGTTTATGAATCAGCATACGCCGATTTGGTACTATGTCGTCGCTACTGCCATCATGGGGTTAGGCAATTCGTTGTTCCAATCCCCCAACAATACGATGGTGATGAGCAGCGTCACCAAAGAAAATCTTGGGGTGGCAGGTAGTCTAAATTCCTTTGCCCGTAACTTGGGCATGGTCTTAGGGATATCCTTAGCAACGACGATTCTTTATGCCGCAATGAGTCAAGCCTATGGGAAGCATGTGACGACCTATATCGCAGGTCGGGCAGATATTTTTGCCTATGGCATGAAAATCACCTTCTTTGGGGCGTTCCTTCTTTGTATCACGGCGTTATTCTTAACAGTCTGGCGCATCTATAAACAAGGTGGACGTAAGAAAACGCTATGATCGCTTGAAGTCATCAGGTCGAACTGTTCTATTCCTTATTCAGAAAGGGTAGAACAGTTTTTTTATTTTTCTTGACAAGAACCAGAAAAAGGACGGATGTAATAAAGCTGCCAGAATTTGTGCTTTTGGATTTCTGGCGTTATCTGTTATAATGAAAAATATTAGACTGTATTACTTAGATGGAAAGGGGAATGTTGTATGAAACTTACGTATCACGGACACTCGGTGCTTGCTATCCAATTAGCGGATGGCCAAAAATTGTTGTTTGACCCTTTTATTACTGGAAATGCTCTGACTGATTTGGATGCAGACACAGTGGAAACCGATTGGCTTTTGATCACGCATGGTCATAGCGATCATATTGGGGACATGGTGCCGATCGCCAAAAGAAATGAAGCACCAGTGATCAGTGTCGTTGAAATTTGCCGCTATGCAGCCCGCAAAGGCGTTGCTGAGACGCATGGCATGAATATGGGAGGCTCTTTTGAGTTCCCGTTTGGCAAAATCTCAATGGTGGAAGCGAAACACAGCTCTGGTCTTGAAGAAGACGGAACGATGATCTATATGGGCAATCCAGTGGGGATCATTTTAGAAGCAGAAGGCAAAACCATCTACCACGCTGGCGATACTGCCCTCTTTAGCGATATGGCGATGATCGGTGAACGTTTCGACATCGATGTGGCGTTTTTACCGATCGGGGATAATTTTACGATGGGCGTTCAAGATGCTGCAACAGCAGCGGCGCTTTTAAACGCGAGCAAAGTAGTACCGATCCATTACAATACGTTTCCAATGATCAAGCAAGATCCGCAAACCTTCGTGAATTTATTGCCGGCAGGTGTGGGCCAGATCCTTGCAGTCGGTGAGACATTAGAAGTTTAAGCAACAGGAAGATTCGTAGTAGGAATAGGGGATAATTATGGCGACAAAACACGACTTGATTTTAGCGCATATCGAGAATCTGCCTGTAGGCGATCGCATCTCGGTGCGGGGAATCGCAAAAGACTTGAATGTCAGTGAAGGAACAGCCTATCGGGCGATCAAAGATGCGGAAAATATCGGCTTGGTTTCAACGATCCAACGTGTGGGAACCATTCGGATTGAACGGAAACTAAAGAAACACATTGAAAAACTAACTTTCGGCGAAGTCGTCCAAATCATTGAAGGCGATGTTTTGGGCGGCGCAGCCGGTTTAGACAAAGACTTGAACAAATTTGTTATCGGCGCCATGAAGGAATCGGCAATGGAACGCTACATCACGCCTGGTTCCTTAGTGATCGTCGGAAACCGTAACGAAGTCCACAAGTTGGCACTGGAAGATGGCGCAGCCGTCTTGATCACGGGGGGCTTTGAAACCTCAGAGGAAATCTGTCGCTTAGCAGACGAATTGGAGCTGCCGATTTTACAAACGACCTATGACACCTTTACCGTGGCAACGATGATCAACCGTGCCTTGAGCGACCAGCTGATCAAAAAGGACATCATGCTGGTGAGTGACATTTATATGCCATTGGAAAAAACCAAGTATCTACACACCTTTGATACGGTCAAGGATTACAAACTGCTTTCGGAGTCTACCAACCACTCCCGCTATCCAGTCGTCAACAAGAATATGCGGGTCGTTGGGATCATCACAGCCAAAGATGTCCTAGAAAAGCCTGACACGCAGATCATCGAACGAATCATGACCCGGGAACCACGGGTCGTAAAAAAAGAGATGAGTGTGGCCTCTGCCAGCCATCAGATGATTTGGGATGGCTTAGAAGTGATGCCCGTCGTAGCAGATGACCTTTCTTTGATTGGGATCGTTACACGCCAAGACATCATGAAAGCGATGCAGATGGTCCAACGACAAACACAAATTTCAGATACGATTTCAGACCAAATCTCGGGACAGATGCAAGTCATCGAACAAGATTTTGAAGGGAACAAATTGCCGCAGCCACATTTCAGCTTTGCGGTGACGCCTCAAATGGTCAATGAAGTCGGAACGATCTCTTTTGGTGTCTTGAGTGAAGTGATCGCGAATACGGCAAAACGTACCATGCAGTTGAATCAACGGCGCAATAGTTGGATCGAGCAAGTCAATCTGCATTACTTCCGTTTGATCCAATTAGAAAGCGAGATCATCATTCAACCGAAGATTCTAGAACTGGGGCGACGTTCGGCGAAAATCGATATCGAAGTATCGATCGAAAATTCCTTAGTGGCAAAAGCGATCGTGGTATGCCAAGTAATGGAACGCCCATAAATCATCGAAAACGGCACTTATGGAAAAATTTTAGAGAGAAAGTTGAGACCATTCATGAAGGTACAAGAAGAAATACTTGCAACAATCAAAGCATTCGACCGAATCATTATCCATCGGCACCAGCGCCCTGATCCAGATGCATTAGGATCACAAGTGGGATTGGCAGAAATTTTACGAGCTAGTTTTCCTAAAAAAGAAATCTATCAAGTCGGCGGACCCGTTGAAGGATTGGATTACTTGGCGCTGATGCAGACGATCCCTGATGATTTGTATAAAGGGGCACTAGTGATCGTTACAGATACGGCCAATGCACCACGGGTCAGTGACCAACGCTATGATCAAGGGGCGAAATTGATCAAAATCGATCATCACCCTAATGATGAGCCTTACGGAGAGCTGGTCTGGGTCAATACGAAAGCCAGCAGCTGTAGTGAGATGATCGTTTCATTTTGGCAAATGTTTCAAAACGAGCTGACGATGACACAAGAAGCGGCTCGTCTGCTGTATGCGGGCATCGTTGGTGATACTGGACGGTTTTTATATCCGGCAACGACAGCGACAACGCTGCGCTTAGCGGCTGAACTATTGGATTACGGTTTTGATGCACCGAAGATCAATCGGCAATTGGATCAAGTCTCTCGCAGTGTTGCTCGCCTTTCAGGGTATGTCTACGAAAACATCGAGATCGATGAGATTGGTGCTGGCAAAGTGATCCTATCACAAGAATTGCAGCAGCGTTTTGGCGTAGTGGATTCGGAAACCTCAGCAGTCGTTTCCTTACCAGGGAAAATCGACGAAGTGATGGCTTGGGCGATCTTTGTCGAACAACCAGAAGGCTATTATCGGGTTCGGATGCGTTCGAAAGGTCCAGTGATCAATGAGATCGCCAAACGCCATCATGGCGGCGGACATCCCCTTGCCAGTGGAGCAAACGCAAAAGACCTTGAAGAAGTTGCCCTAATCTATCAAGAGATCCAAGCAGCGATCAAAGAATTTCAAGCAGAATAAACACTTTTACAAGAACATTTGCCAATAGAAAAAGGGCGTGCCAAAAGCTTTCGGCACGCCCTTTTTTAGACAAAACGCAGCGCAGGCTCATCACTGAACCCGCACTGCGTTTTTTTGTTTATTTTTGAGAAAAGCGCGGTTTAGCCCCGTAGATCGTCTAAAAATTCGGTTTTGCTTTTCGTTTTCTCGTCTTTCATTTTGATGACTTTGGCTGGTGAGCCAGCAACGACTGCGCCAGCAGGGACATCTTCAGTTACCACAGAACCGGCAGCGACGACTGCACCTTCGCCGACACGGACGCCTTCAAGGACGACGGCATTTGCACCGATCAAAACATTGTCTTCAATGATGACTGGGCTTGCTGAAGGTGGCTCAAGAACGCCAGCCAAGACAGCACCAGCGCCAATATGGGCTTTTTTCCCAACGGTTGCTCGGGCGCCTAAAATCGCACCCATGTCGATCATGGTTTCTTCACCAACGACGGCACCAATGTTGATCACGGCCCCCATCATGATAACGGCATTTTTTTCAATGATGGCTTGGTCACGGATAAAGGCACCTGGTTCGATACGGGCATCGACTTTCGTCAAGTCCAATAAAGGGATCGCTGAGTTGCGGCGATCATTTTCCAGATAGTGATCGGTGATTTTGTCTTGGTGCGCGGTTAAAAACTCAGCCACTTTTTGACTGTCACCAACCACGAAATAGAAGGTGCCGTTACCAAACAATTGGATGCCATCTGCTTGGACGTTACTAAGATCTCCATTGATATAGACTTTTACAGGTGTTTGTTTATTTGCTTCTTTGATGTATTTTGCTAATTGATAAGGATCGGAAAATTGTAATTCTGTCATGAGAGACCACCTTTACTTGTCGATTAGATTTTGCATGGAATAAAAACCAGCTGGTTGGTTGGCTAAAAATTCCGCTGCTTTTAGCGCACCATTGGCGAAGATTTCGCGGGAGAGCGCTGTGTGTTTCAATTCAATGATTTCATCCTGCCCAGCGTAGATGACAATGTGTTCTCCAGGAATCGTTCCGCCGCGAACGGCATGGATGCCCATCTGCTTGCGGTCATTTACTAGATCACTGCCTTCACGCCCGTAGAGATACTCTTTTTTCGTTTCGCAGCTGTCATTGATACTATCTGCCAACAGCAAAGCTGTACCACTTGGTGCATCGAGTTTTTGATTATGATGCTTTTCGATGATCTCAATGTCAAAGTCAGCTTCTAATGCGGGGGTGATACTTTGTAGTGCTTTGATCAGTACATTGATCCCCAACGACATATTGGCAGAATAGAAAACTGGGATCACTTTAGCAGCCAACGGCAGCATCATCTGCGTGTCTTCCGTCAAACCAGTTGTAGCAACCACGATAGGCAGCTGCTGTTCGACACAATAGTTCAATAAGGCAGGGACATTGCTATAATGAGAAAAATCAATCACCAAATCGATCGGCTGCGTGATTTTTTCTGGACGATCATAGATTGGAAAGGGACCATCTAATTGCTCGGTACGATCCAAGCCGGCGGCCACTTCTAACTGAGGGTGCTTTGCGATCAGGCTTTGCAACACTTTGCCCATACGACCGTTTGCACCGCTTAATAAAATCTGTTTCACCAAAAACTCCTCCTTACAGCAATCCGTAATTGGTCATTTCTTCTTCTAGATGAACCAGGGTTGCATCTTCTGGGACACCCAAAGGCAAACGATAATGCAATTCACATTTGCCTAGCAAGGAGACCGCTGCTTTGATCGGCACAGGATTTACTTCACTGAAAATCGCATCGATCAACGGTTTTTGTCGCAATTGCTCTTTGATGGCGGCTTTTACATCACCATTTAAGAAATCAGCAACGAGTTGTGCCGTTTGTTTCGGAGCGATATTGCCGATCGTTGAAATCACGCCAGAGCCACCTAAAGCTAGAATTGGGGTTACTTGATCGTCATTTCCTGAGTAGATCGCAAAGTCATCATCCGCAAGACGAGCGATTTCTGCGATTTGCGAAATGTCGCCGCTGGCTTCTTTGATGCCTTTGATATTAGGGATTTTTTTCAGTTCTGCCACAGCTTCAGGTGTTAAATTTAAGCCGGTTCTTGAGCTGACGGAGTATAAGATCACTGGCAGTTCAACGCTTTGACAGATTGCTTCATAGTGAGCGACTAAACTTTTCTTGGTCGCTTTGTTGTAGTAGGGTGTTACAACCAATAATGCGTCAGCACCAACGCGCTGTGCTTCTTTTGAAAGATGGATCCCATGTTGGGTGTTGTTGGAGCCTGTTCCGCCGATGACGGGGATTCGACCAGCAACTTGTTTTACCACCGCTTCGATCACCGCGATATGTTCTTCATCGTCTAACGTGGATGCTTCACCGGTCGTACCGCATGCAATGATTGCATTCGTTCCTTGCTGCACATGCCACTCCGCTAACTCCTTCAGCTTATCGAAATCCACCGAACCATCTTGAAGCATAGGGGTGATCAACGCAACGCCAGAACCTTTGAATATTGTCAAACTACGACACATCCTTTCAACCAATTTATTTTTCGTAACTCTACGTATAAGTGTACCAAAACGAGGGGTAAATTTTTCAATAAAAATCGAAACATTTCGACAATTTATACTATAGATTATTCGAATTATATACTATAATATTAAACAATATCAATGAAAAACTGAATATTCGTTGGTTTTTATGGATATTTTTAAAAGGAATGAATAGAAAGGTGTTTTAACATGCAAGTATCGCAAGCAGTCAAAGAATTAACCGAAGACGTGGTTCGTTTTCGTCGTGAATTACATACAATCCCTGAATTAGGGTTAACTGAGTTCAAAACAAAGGAATACTTGCTGCGTCAGTTGCAATCCTTTGGGATCAAAGAAATCTATCCAGTGATTGAAACCGGCTTGATTGCGGTCTTTCGCAGCGATCGCCCAGGAAAGACGCTGGCCTTTCGAACGGATATCGATGCACTACCGATCAAAGAAGAGACAGGTGTTTCCTTTGTTTCCAAACATGAAGGGAAAATGCATGCCTGCGGTCATGACGGCCATATGGCAACGATGCTAGGGTTTGCTAAATATTTGGCAACACATCCTGAAGTGATTCGTGGAACGATCGTTTTGATTTTCCAACCAGCCGAGGAAAGCCCCGGTGGCGCTCAATTGATGATCGATGAAGGCATCTTACGAGATTTTGGCGTGGAAAAAATCGTGGGGCTGCATGTCTTCCCAGACTTTCCCGAAGGAGTCATTGCGAGCCGGAAAGGTCCGATGATGGCCCGTAACGGCGAGATCAATCTAACGATCAACGGCACGAGTGCCCATGGTGCCCAGCCTCATCAAGGACATGATGCCATTTTAGCCGCGGCTGCGATTATTCAAGGATTGCATTCGATCATTTCACGCAATATCAGCCCGCTTTCTGCTGGGGTTATCACTTTTGGGAAGATCCATGGGGGAGATGCGGAAAATATCATTCCCGGCAAGGTCGTTTTAAAAGGAACGATGCGGGCGTTTGAAGATGAAGTCTATGAAACGATGACGCGCAGAATCACCACCGTCGCACAAGAAATCGCCAAAGGATATGATTGCACGGCGGATGTCGAATTCGAACATCTTTATCGTGTCGTGGACAATGATCCTGAGATGGTGGAAGTGTTGGAAAAAGTGGTCGGGGAGAGCTACCGAGAAACACCACCATATATGTTGGCAGAGGATTTTTCGATGTACCAAAAGGAGATCCCAGGTGTCTTTTTCTTTGTGGGTACCCGAAATGAAGAAAAAGGCTATGTCCACCCTTTACACAGCAGCAAAATGAATTTTGACGAAAAAAATCTATTGCAAGGCATCGAATGCTACGTTCGTTTGATCGAGGCATTGAACGAGCCGACAGACAAGGAGTAAAGCGATGGCAAAAGAAATCAAGAACAATCACTTATACATTGACGGTTGTGATACCGTTGAGCTGGCAAAAACCTTCGGAACCCCCCTTTACGTGTATTCCGTTTCGGAGATTCGCGAAGAATGCCAAAAGATTCAGGCGCAGTTTTTGACGCGCTACAGCAAGACACGGGCAGCCTATGCCGCTAAAGCTTTCTGCACCACAGCAATGCTGCAAGTGATCAAGTCAGAAGGACTCTCATTAGACGTGGTTAGCGGTGGAGAGCTGTATACAGCGATCCAAGCTGATTTTCCAGCAGAACACATCGAGTTTAACGGGAATAATAAATCGATTGAAGAATTAGCAGCTGCCCTTGATTATGGCGTAGGACGGATCATCGTTGATGGCATTCAAGAAGTCGGCTTGATCCGCGCGTTATGTCAAGAAAAGCAAGTCGTTGCTAAAATTTTGTTGCGCATCACACCTGAGGTTTCGGTCAGCACCCATCAATTTATCTCGACCGGACAAAAAGATTCGAAATTCGGGATTCCTTTAGATGAAGAAATCTTATTTCCGTTAGTGGAAGAAGTGATTCAAGCACCTGAATTGGATTTCTATGGCCTGCATTTTCATGTCGGCAGTCAATTGTCGGACAATCGCTCACATCTAGCGGCAGTTGATGCGGCTTTGGCCCTTGTCCAAACCATTCATGAACGCTTTGATTATTGGATCAAAGAACTAAATGTTGGCGGCGGCTTTGGCGTTCGATACACAGATGCAGATATTCGCCAACCCTACAGCTACTTTTTAGATCCTGTGATGGAAAAAATCGACGCCTTTTATGCGCAGCACCAGAGCGAACGTCCGACCATCGTTATTGAACCTGGGCGCAGTATCGTCGCAGAAGCAGGTATCAGTTTGCACACCATCGGCAGTATCAAGACATTGCCGGGAATCAGAACATACGCCAGCATTGACGGTGGCATGACAGACAATATTCGTCCTGGTCTTTATCAGGCAACTTACACTGGGATCTTAGCCAACCGCGCTTCCGAAGCTGCGACACAAAAGATCACCATTTCTGGTAAAGCTTGTGAGAGCACGGACATCTTAGTAAAAGACCTTGCATTACCGCCCGTTGAAACTGGGGATCTGTTTGCTACGTTCGCAACAGGAGCTTATGGCTATTCGATGGCCAGCAGCTACAATAATTTACAGATTCCTGCAGTCGTCTTTGTGGAAAACGGCCAAGCGGAATTAGCCGTTAAACGCCAGTCCTACGAGCAAATGCTGCAAAATGAAGTGGTTCCTTCGTTTCTAAAAGAGGGAGCTTCCAGCAAGTAAAATTTTGAAAAGCAGGTGACAACATGACGATTCCTTATACAAAAATGCAAGGTGCAGGAAATGATTTTATCGTAATCGATAACCGCACATTGAAATTCTCCCATGAACAACTGTCGCAATTTGCTGCTCAGGTTTGCCATCGGAAATTTTCTGTTGGCGCGGATGCAGTCATGGCTGTGGATTTTCCCACAGGAACCGCTGATTTTCGGATGCGGTTTTACAATGCTGATGGGACCGAAGCAGAAATGTGCGGCAACGGCGCTCGCTGTATTGCCCGTTATGCCTTTGAGAAGGGAATTGCTGGCGAGCAGATGACCATCGAAACAGTTGCTGGCGATGTCCCCGCATGGCGCTTGTCGGCAAAACACTACAAAGTAACCTTGAATCCACCGACCGTGACTACATTTGATCAAGCGTACCCGAATCCAATGGTTTCTTTCGTGGACTATGTGGAATTGGGTGATCCAGGAATCCCTCATGCGGTGGTTCACTATCCTGGTCTGGCAGAAACTGAGTTGGAACAGCTGGCTGAACTTGCCAAAGAGATACGCTATTGGGAAGTTTTCCCAAAAGGGGCGAATGTCAATTTCTATGAAGAAGATGACAAGGGTGATCTGATCGTTCGCACGTATGAACGAGGGGTGGAAGGTTTTACCTATGCGTGCGGCACAGGTTCTGGTGCCACTGCGTATGTCGTGACCAAACGTCACCAGCAAGCGGCAGCGAATGTCTTGCTGCACGTGTTAGGTGGCGAGTTAACGGTAGAAGTTGATGTTGATCAGGGCGCATTAGAATTGATCGGCGATGCGGTTATGGTATCTGAAGGCTTGATTTTAGATGAGAATTTGACTGTGTAAACGCTGTGAAAACCATTGTAAAAAGATGGTGTTTTCGTGAAAAAAAGAATTGACATTCATTTGAGGCTATCGTATAGTTAAACACAACTTAAAAACACGCGATGATAAGAAGAGTAAGTCAGTTTCGATTGAATCAGAGAGCTCGGATTGGTGAGAAAGAGCACAGCCGTTTGACTGAAGATGGCCTTGGAGCGTTTGGACGTGAGCAAAAGCAAGCGTGCAGCGGGATTGCCCGTTACAGCAAAGCAGTTGATAAACTGATAAGGTTGGCAGCTTGTGCCAATGAATTAAAGGTGGTACCACGAACATGGTTGTTTCGTCCTTTCTCTATGATGGAGAAAGGACGTTTTTTTATTATAAAAAGGGGGAACTAAAAAATGAAACAGTTGAAAAAGGGAATCGTTGGGTTAGTTGCTGCTGCTGTCTTAATTACATTGGCAGCTTGTGGCAATACTAGCAGCACGGAGGATACACAGTCTGGTGAAAATAGTGTAGATGCAGTGGAAGAAAAAGTCGTTGGAGTGGCACCTGGACCATATGGGGATATGGTGACAGAGGTGATCTCTCCATTACTGGAAGAAAAAGGGTATCAACTAACGACCAAAGTGTTTAATGATTATATTCAGCCGAACAATGCCTTGGCGAATGGACAAATCGATGCCAATTTGTTTCAGCATACGGCCTATCTAGAAAAATTTTCGGCAGATAACCAGTTATCTCTTACGGCATTACAAAAAGTGCCAACATTGGGAATGGGCATCTATTCGAAGCAACTGTCCAGCTTGGATGAGTTAGCAGACGGGGCGACTGTTTCGATTGCCAATGATGCCTCAAATTTAGCTCGGACCTTGCAACTGTTAGCTGCCAATGAGTTGATCACCATCGCAGACAATATCGACGAAACGAAGGCAACGGTGAATGATATCGAAGAAAATCCGAAGAATCTGACATTTAAAGAATTAGACGCAGCCCAATTGGCTCGTTCGTTAGATACAGTCGATTTAGCTTTAGTACCAGGAAACTTCGCTTGGGCGGCTTCTCTTGATCCTGCAGATGCTTTGGCGTTGGAGTCGTTGAAAGAAGAATATAAAAATGTCTTTGTGGTGACCACCGAAGAAGAAGACAGTGATTTTGCTAAGGCAGTTACGGAAGTATTAGAAAGTGACGCATTTAAAGAAGCGATTGCCGAATCACCGTTCAGCAACTTTGATCAACCGAAATTTTGGACTGAGTAAGAAGGGCATACCTTATGGCAAAAATAGAAGTAAAACAAGTATCAGTGACATTCACTCATAAAAAACAAATCAAAAAAGCAGTGGATTCCGTTGATTTTTCCGTTCAAGCTGGAGAAGTATACGGGATCGTCGGATTGAGCGGGGCTGGGAAAAGTACCTTGGTTCGTACGTTGAATCTACTGCAGGTGCCCTCTAGCGGTCAAATTCTGATTGATGGTCAAGACATCACGCAAGCCAAAGGCAAACACTTGCGTGAAGTACGACAAAAAATCGGGATGATCTTTCAGCATTTCAATCTGATCCATAATCGAACCATCAAGGAAAATTTAGCCTTTGCTTTGCGCGCTGGTGATTATCCGAAAGATCAGCAAGAAGCGAGGATCAAGGAACTGTTGGAAATGGTGGATCTGCCTCACAAAATTCACGAGTATCCGAATAATTTGT
The DNA here is from genome assembly GCF_058135755.1 of Enterococcus sp. R12. NCBI lineage: Bacteria > Bacillati > Bacillota > Bacilli > Lactobacillales > Enterococcaceae > Enterococcus > Enterococcus sp. R12. The sequence continues at coordinate 2,966,770 of NZ_CM176874.1, read as the reverse complement.
CTGGGGGAGAAAAGCAACGGATCGGCATTGCACGAGCGATTGCCAACGAACCTGAGATTTTGTTGTGTGACGAAGCTACCAGTGCGTTAGATGTTGAAACGACCGAAGAAATTTTGAAATTGTTGATCCGAATCAAGGAACAGACAGGCATCACCATCGTCTTTATCACTCATGAATTGGATGTTGCCCGTAAGTTTTTTGATCGGGTGGCAGTGATGGAAAAGGGGCGCATCGTTGAAGAACAAACGACCTATGGCTTGTTCAGTCAGCCTAAACAGCCTATTACGAAAAAACTGGTAGGCCGCTACTTGGATCTGACGCTTCCTGAAGAGATTCTAGCATCTTTCACGCAAGGCGACTTGCTGGAATTGCGCTACCAAGGTGAGTATACGTTAGAACCGCTGATTTCGACTGTAGCGAAAGCCTACGATGTGTCGATCAATATCATCCATGGGAAAATTGAGTATATCAAAAAAGATGTGATCGGTATTTTGTATATCTATTTGACGGGACCCGCCGAAGAAGCAGCAAAAGCCCGAGAACACTTAGCTGCGAACGTCTTTTCTCTAAGAAAGATAGGTGAGAAAAATGGTTGAAACGATTGAGATTTTAAAAATAAACCTGCCTCAAGCACTATGGGAAACATTCTTTATGGTGGGGACCTCAGCAATTATAGGAGTAGTTTTCGGCTTATTGATTGGATTAGTCCTGTTTTTAGTCGGGAGTAACCTTTTTCATAAAAATATTTTCTTGCATCATCTGGCCGATTTTGTCGTCAATGCAATCCGTTCGCTGCCATTTTTGATCTTATTGATTACGCTGATTCCGTTATCAGCGATGCTGATCGGTGATCCTTATACCCCAGCGGGTGGTGCGATTGCTTTATCGATTGCCGCGATTCCTTTTTACGCCCGAATCGCTGAATCCGCATTTGCCGAAATCGACTATGGCGTCCTTGAAGCCAGCGTCGCTTCTGGAGCATCGACGGGACAGATCGTTCGCGAAGTGATTTTACCAGAAAGTCTGCCAGCTTTGATTCGCGGATTTGTGCTAACTTTGATCAGTCTTTTAGGCTACTCAGCGATGGTGGGAACAATTGGCGCAGGCGGCATTGGCGATTTAGCAATTCAGTATGGTTATTATCGCTATGAAACGGCGATTTTGATTGTGGTGATTCTCCTGCTGATTCTTCTGGTACAAATCATCCAGTGGGTCGGCGATGCTTGTGCGAATCATTTCTCAAAATAAAAACCAACACTTTGTAGCTCCTTTTCGGATACACTTGAGCTATCGCTTCTGTTATTACTCTACAGAAGCGATTTTTTTTTACTTACAGGTCACGGATTTTTGGTTGCACCGATAATGGTTTTTCGGTATGCTGATGGTGAGTTGTTTTTTTACAGCGAAAATTATATTTTAAAGGAGCAACACTATGACTCAAATTCCTAACTGTCCAAATTGCCAATCTGAATACGCTTATGAAGACCGCGGGCTGTTTGTTTGTCCTGAATGCGGAAACGAATGGCAAGAGCAACAAGCGGCGGAAGAAGCACCCGTATATAAAGATGCCAACGGCAATATTTTAGTCGATGGTGATACAGTAACGGTCATCAAAGACTTGAAAGTCAAAGGCGCATCTGGCGCCATCAAACAAGGAACGAAAGTGAAAAACATCAAATTAGTCGAAGGCGACCACAACATTGATTGCAAGATCGATGGCTTCGGCGCAATGAAACTAAAATCAGAATTTGTAAAAAAAGGTTAAAAACAAAATCTTCCAGTCATCTTCATAATTTTTTCACCACTTTAATGGTAAAATAAGGTCAAAGATTAAAAGGGGGAATTTTATCGTGTATGGTATGGGCGGATACGGGTTCGGCTTTTTTTATGACCCGACTTTCATTCTTGTAATTATCGGTATGGTGATTTCACTAGCAGCGTCAGCGTACGTCAAAAGTACCTTTAACAAATATGACAAAGTCAGAAGTAAAAATAATATTACCGGCACAAAAGCGGCGCAGTACATCTTGCAAAGCCAAGGAATTAATAATGTGGGTGTGCAAGCGATCGCTGGTGATTTGACGGATAATTACAATTCTGGCAACAAAATGCTGAGTTTATCGCAATCCACTGCACAATCAACTTCGGTAGCAGCAATCGGTGTTGCGGCTCATGAGTGTGGACACGCAGTCCAAGATGCCAAAGGTTATTTTCCTTTGCGTTTGCGTCATGCGATCGTACCGATCGCTAATATCGGAACCAGCATCTCGATCCCATTGATTTTGATTGGGGTCCTGTTACGAGGATCGTTTCTGATCAACTTAGGCTTGTTGGCTTTCTCATTGGCGTTTATTTTCCAATTAGTGACCTTGCCAGTCGAGTTCGATGCCTCAAAACGGGCGATCCGCATTTTGGCAGATGGCGGCTTGTTAACAGAAGATGAAGTACCACAAGCAAGAAGAGTGCTCTTTGCCGCAGCGTTGACGTATGTCGCAGCTGCCGTAGCAACCTTATTGCAGCTCTTACGGTTGATTATTTTATTCGGTAATAACAACCGTCGGAATTAATCGACAGTATGACAGAAAAAAGACCAGCTCAGGCATCCTGAACTGGTCTTTTTTCGTTATTCTACTATTAAGTAAATGTAATAGACGTTTTCAACGCTTTTTAAATTTTCTTCGGACAAGTTATTTTCCATCACATCATATAATTTTAGGTCGCCACCTTGTGCAATATAAATCAAAGGAATCTCAACATTTTTTTTGATTTCTAGGGGATCTTCTTCAATGTGGTAGATTGCTCCCCCGGGAAGATCTTTGTCTTCTCCAAGAGAAATATATTGAAATGCCGTAAGATCTGTCGTTGTTTCTGATGCTCCGCCATTGGAAGATAAGTTTACGAGCAGCTTTTTTTCCCCTTTAGAAATGCCAATCGTTAAATAACCGTTATAATTGCTTTTGGTATCTGTCATTAAGGAAGCAATCAACTTGTGGGTTGTTTTCTCACCTTTGTGATAGTGATCAAAGTAAACCGTCATCGCTTGAGCTTGGGTATTAAATTTTAGCTGCGAGCCAAAATCAAATAACAGTCTGGAAAGATCCATTTGATTTTCGACTTGAACTAGATGATTATCTGGAACACCCGCTATTTTTTCTCCTCGAAAAGGACCGTAATTGTAATAGTTTAAATAAAGCCCCCCTGGTAGACCAATCAATACGAACAAAGACAGTACAGCAATAACAATTGTCCTACGTGTGTTTTTTAGCCGAGCTTTTTTCACGATTTTTTTAAAATCTTGCTCTTTAATAGCCATGATTCTTTTCCTCCATTCGTTTTTTCAGTTGTTTTCTTCCTCGATATAATGCTGTTTTGATACTATCTTCCGAGCGATTCAGTAAGAAGCTTATTTCTTTTAAGCTCAAATTTTCTGCGTACTTCATGATCAAAAGGGTGGAGGTAGAAACGGGTAATTCTTGAAGTGCCTCATAAAGATCATCATCAGTTTCTTGCCAGTTGATACTAGAAGCAGTCACTGGCGAATACTGCCTGACGATTTCTCGCCGTCGCTTCGTTTGTTTATACAACGTAAAGTAACCATTGATACCCACACGAAACAGCCACGGACGAATCGCTTCTGCGGATAAGACCGAATCGATTTCAAGGATTTTAACAACTGCTTCTTGAGCAATATCTTCGGCATCCTGTTGTGAAGCGCCGAGGGACTGCAGGTAATGAACCAAGTCATTCGTTAACTGCAGTAAATAATGTTCGTAAGCATCCAAACGCATTTTTCCCCCTCCTTAACAATACAACAACTGAAAGTAAAAAAAGTGAACATCTTTCAACTAAAAAAATCGAAAAAAATCGAGAAAACGTTAAATTAATCGATTGAGTTGTGCTTATTTTCTCAAAGGAATCGGAAAAAAACAATCAGCTTTTGAAGGGAATTACATGCTTTTCAGAAGACAGTGACGATTTATAACAAAAAAATAGCAGGATAGCTGCCTCTATCCTGCAAAAGAAAAATTATACTAGCGTAGAAGGCAGGAATCGAACCTGCACCTCGTCTTTGCCAAAAATAACCAGAAATACGTTCCGATCATTTTTACCAAAACGAGTAAAGCGCCAGACTTCATCTACACTTTGTATTATGCCAAAGAGAGTTCAACGATTTCGTAAGAAGCAATGAAAAATTTGCAAAAAGTTGTGCAGAAAACATGAAGGTTGTTTAAGAAAGAATAACCATAGAACTTAATCGTGAAAAAGAAGGAACCAGCTGTATCGATAAGTAAAGCGCTTTGTCTGGAAACTTCGTTTTTTTCTGAAAAAATCAAATAAAGTTTTCTTGACATTTGCTAGGTGAGAATGTATCATTCTGTTTGGGCACTCTTTACAAGAGTCAGAAAGTGATTTAGAATTTTCGCTCCCTATTCATTTATGGATAGGGAGCTTTTATTATTTTCTAAATGCTTTTCCTGTAAAATAGATTAAAGGAGTTTTTCAGTTTATGACAAAATATATTTTTGTAACCGGCGGTGTGGTTTCTTCTATTGGTAAAGGGATCGTAGCAGCATCATTAGGACGTCTGTTGAAAAATCGCGGCTTGAAAGTAACGATTCAAAAATTCGATCCGTACATCAACGTCGATCCAGGAACGATGAGCCCATACCAACATGGTGAAGTATTCGTAACCGATGATGGAGCAGAGACCGACTTAGACTTAGGTCACTATGAACGCTTTATCGATATCAATTTGAACAAATACTCAAATGTAACAACTGGAAAAATCTATTCAGAAGTTTTGCGGAAAGAGCGTAAAGGAGAATACTTAGGCGCAACTGTTCAAGTGATCCCGCATATCACCAACGAGATCAAAGAAAAAATCATGCGGGCAGCCAAAATGACTGATTCAGATGTGATCATTACAGAAGTCGGCGGTACAGTAGGGGATATTGAGTCATTGCCATTTCTAGAAGCTTTGCGTCAAATGAAAGCAGACGTAGGTTCAGACAATGTGATGTACATCCACACCACGCTGATTCCTTATTTGAAAGCAGCGAGCGAAATGAAAACCAAACCGACCCAACACAGTGTGAAGGAACTGCGCGGCTTAGGGATTCAACCAAATATCTTGGTCGTTCGTACAGAACAACCCGTAGGACAATCAACGAAAAACAAATTGGCCCAATTCTGTGACGTGGCACCAGAAGCCGTGATCGAATCTCGTGACGTTGAGACCCTTTATTCGATTCCATTGGCACTGCAAGCGCAAGGCATGGATCAAATCGTGTGTGATCATTTGAAACTGACTGCACCAGCTGCTGACATGACTGAATGGCAAGCATTGGAAGAAAAGGTACTGAATTTGAAGAAAAAAGTACGTATCGCATTAGTCGGAAAATACGTGGAATTGCCAGATGCTTATCTATCAGTTGTCGAAGCCTTGAAACATTCTGGTTTTGCCTTTGATGCAGACATCGAGATCGATTGGATCAAAGCCCAAGAAATCACACGAGAAAACGTGGATTCTTACTTAGGTGAAGTAGACGGTATTCTTGTTCCTGGTGGATTCGGTGATCGCGGGATTGAAGGAAAAATCGAAGCGATCCGATATGCTCGGGAAAACGATGTGCCATTCTTAGGGATTTGTCTAGGGATGCAAATGGCTTGTGTGGAATATGCCCGCAATGTCGTTGGCTTGGAAAATGCCAATTCCGCAGAAACAGATCCTGAAACAGCCAACAACATCATTGATTTGATGGCTGACCAAGAAAACATCGAAAACTTAGGTGGGACATTGCGCTTAGGCTTGTACCCATGTAAAGTGAAGAAAGGCACCAAAACAGCTGCAGCTTATGACGGAGAAGAAGTTGTTCAAGAACGTCACCGTCATCGTTATGAATTCAACAACAAATACCGTGAAATCTTTGAAGCAAACGGGATGGTCTTCTCAGGTGTGTCACCAGACAATCGTTTGGTTGAGATCGTTGAGATCCCAGAAAACAAATTCTTTGTGGGTTGCCAATTCCACCCAGAATTGATTTCTCGTCCAACTCGCCCACAACGCTTGATCAAAGCATTTGTTGGAGCTTCATTAGACAACCGCCAAGCATAATAATCGCTAGCGGCAAACCAAGGAATGAATGTGCGAAACTCCTCATCTCAAGATGGGGAGTTTTTTTGAGTTGCGCCATCCCAATAATCCGTAAAAGGTTGAAACTTGCGAGAGCGTTGGTAGAAGGTATCTGTTTCTGCACACAAAAAACTTCCGTCAAAACGACCGGAAGTTTCTGGCTGATGCATTATTTTTTTCGCTAACAGTTTGAATGAAATCCGCCAGCGGGAAACCCATGTTGATTTGCTGGTGCCTAGAGAGGATTATTCTTTTAGCTTATACCCTTGGTCTAAGAGCATTTCCTCTGTACGTTCCATGCTGATCCCATTTTCAGTGTTTCCTTCGAAACTAACCCCAGGCAATTGTTTCGCTGAATCATAATCCAACTCATCATAATTGATGGTCAAGGATTCAGTCGCTTCACTATCTGTATAGTCGAGGGAATAGTCCAACCCTTTGACTTGCTGATACTTCTTAGCGATCGGATCAAGCACGGTTTGTGCTTCTTCTTTAGTCGTTACCCCGATCGCTGAATAAGGCATGACATTGTTCGCAGTCTGAGTTTTTACTTTATCGCCTTCATAAGTGAAGACCAGTTCCATCGAAACCCCATTTTGATCCATTGTGAATGTTTTGGTTTCTTCCTTGGCCCCCGAGCTACAGCTTGCCAAGAAAAGAACTCCGATGACTGTCAAAAATCCAATAAGCGCTTTTTTCATTTTATCCCTCCTTTTTTACATAATAATATAGCCGCTTTCACAAGGCTATTCTTATGCTCAAAAGAGAAGAGGGAAGGATTTGCTGGAAGATTATGATAAAATAACGAAAAAATATGTGAAATTTTTCTCGAATTTTCACATGCCGATTTGTTATCTAACGACCGCAGACAGAAGAGCAAAACCTTACAGAATCCTAGACTTTCAGAAAAGATGATGAAAATGCTGGATTTTTATATTTGTGCAATCTTTTTTTGAAAAGAGAAATTCCTCTTTTTAGTAGCAAATACCGCAAATCTTTGCTAAAATAGCATTGTCGGTTAAGCATTGCTTAACAAATAAAGTTTTTCAAAACTTAGGAGGAATTTTTTATGCCAGTAGTATCAGGAGCTGAATTCTTAAAAGCTGCTCGTCAAGGCGGATATGCAGTCGGCGGATTCAACACAAACAACTTAGAATGGACACAAGCGATTTTAAAAGCTGCTGAAGCGAAAAAAGCGCCAGTTCTAATCCAAACTTCAATGGGTGCTGCCAAATATATGGGCGGATACAAAGTTGCTAAAGACATCGTTACAAACTTGGTTGATTCAATGAACATCACTGTTCCCGTTGCAATCCACTTAGACCACGGTGATTATGATGCAGCAATGGAATGTATCGAAGTTGGTTACACTTCTGTTATGTTTGATGGCTCTCACTTACCATTTGAAGAAAACTTGAAATTGGCTAAAGAAGTTGTCGAAAAAGCACACGCAAAAGGCGTTTCTGTTGAGTGTGAAGTTGGTTCAATCGGCGGAGAAGAAGATGGAATCATCGGTTCTGGCGAATTAGCTGACATCGAAGAATGTAAACAAATGGTTGCAACTGGTATTGATTACCTAGCTTGCGGAATTGGTAACATTCACGGTCAATACCCTGAAAACTGGAAAGGCCTTGCTTTTGACCACTTACAAGCAATCGCTGATGCAGTAGGTTCTGATGTACCATTAGTATTACACGGTGGTTCTGGTATTCCTCAAGACCAAATCGAAAAAGCAATCTCAATGGGTGTTTCTAAAGTAAACGTAAATACTGAATTCCAATTATCATTTGCTAAAGCAACTCGTGAATACATCGAAGCTGGCAAAGATAAAGAAGGTAAAGGATTCGACCCTCGTAAATTATTAGCACCAGGTGTTGCTGCAATCGTTAAAGATGCAGAAGAACACATCGACTGGTTCGGTTCAGCTGGTAAAGCTTAATCTTAATCAAAGATCAAAACTCTTAGAATCACTGATTCTAAGAGTTTTTTTGTTTTCCAAGAAAATATTCTTGATGCGGGGATCAAAAATATCCTGCATCTTTTTTCTTTGAGTGATCTGTGCTAAAATTGGAATGATACACATAAATTAAAAAAGAGTATAGGTGGAATTCCATGAAAAAAATTGTCATCAACGGCAATCGTCCCTTAAAAGGTGAAGTCACCATTAGCGGCGCAAAAAACAGTGCAGTCGCATTGATCCCGGCAGCGATCTTAGCTGATTCACCGGTCATTTTAGAAGGAGTGCCTGACATCCAAGATGTGCACTCATTAATTGAGATTATCGAAATCATGGGTGTGAAGACCCATTTTGAAAACAATACGCTAGAGATCGATCCGACAAACATCGTTTCGATCCCGATGCCTAACGGAAAAATCAACAGTCTACGAGCTTCTTACTATTTCATGGGGGCATTGTTGGCGAAGTTTGGTGAAGGCGTCGTTGGATTGCCTGGCGGCTGCTTCTTAGGCCCGCGACCAATCGATTTGCATATTAAAGGCTTCGAAGCACTTGGCGCAAAAGTCACCAACGAACATGGTGCCATGTACTTGCGTACCGAAGAAGAAGGCTTGACTGGTGAACGAATCTTCCTAGATATGGTCTCCATCGGAGCAACCATCAATGTGATGCTGGCAGCAGTAAAAGCCAAAGGCAAAACGATCATTGAAAATGCCGCACGAGAACCTGAGATCATTGATGTTGCGACCCTTTTAAATAATATGGGAGCGAAAATCAGAGGTGCAGGTACCAATGAAATTCGTATCGAAGGCGTGGAAGAATTGCACGGTTGTCGTCATTCCATCATTCCAGACCGGATCGAAGCAGGAACCTACCTTTCTTTAGCCGCAGCAGCGGGGGAAGGCATTACTGTCAAAAATGTGATTTATGAGCATTTAGAAAGCTACATTGCGAAATTGGAAGAAATTGGCGTACGAATGGATATCAGCGAAGATGAAATCTATGTGCATCCCTCAAAAGACTTGAAACCAGCGACTGTGAAAACCTATCCTTATCCAGGATTTGCCACAGACCTGCAACAGCCGATCACACCATTATTGCTAAAAGCAAAAGGAACGTCGGAGATCATGGACACGATTTACGCCAAACGGGTCAACCATATTCCTGAATTAGCACGAATGGGCGCACAAGCAACGACAGAAGGCAACATGATTTTTGTCAGCGGACCGAGCCAATTGCACGGAGCAGAAGTTGTCGCTTCTGATTTACGAGCAGGAGCTTGCCTTGTCATTGCCGGATTGATGGCGACTGGCACGACCAGCGTCTTTAATGTCGAGTATATTTTGCGCGGCTATGATCATATCATCGAAAAACTAACGGCTCTTGGAGCTGATATTCAAATGATAGAGGAGTAATTATGAGCGATTATCTTACGATGGCAGAGTTGGAAAACAAAACCTTAAAAGAAATCTACACCTTTGCCAAAGAGTTTCGAATTCCTTATTACAGCCAAATGAATAAAAAAGAATTGTCATTGGCTGTGATACGGGCGCAGGCGGAAAAACAAGGCTTCTTTTATATGGAAGGAATCTTGGATATCGTAGGCCAAGAAGGCTACGGTTTTTTACGCCCAATCAACTACGGACCGAGTGCAGAAGATATCTATATTTCTTCGTCACAGATTCGTCGGTTTAGTTTGCGTAATGGTGATAAAGTCGCCGGTAAGGCGCGCCCGCCCAAGGAATCTGAGCGCTATTATGGATTGATGCACGTTGAGTCTGTTAATGGCAAAGATCCAGAAGATGCCAAAGAGCGTCCGCATTTTCCAGCGCTGACGCCGCTTTATCCGAATCGTCATTTAAAATTGGAAACAACGTCAGGACGCCTTTCTACTCGGATGATCGACATGCTGTCGCCAGTGGGTTTTGGACAACGGGGACTGATCGTTGCTCCGCCTAAAGCTGGGAAAACCAGTATCTTGAAAGAAATTGCCAATGGAATCACTGACAACTATCCTGAGGTGGAATTGATCGTTCTTTTGATCGACGAGCGCCCAGAAGAAGTGACTGATCTGGAACGCAGTGTCAAAGGCGATGTTGTTTCTTCAACCTTTGACCTGCAGCCTAGCAACCATACCCGTGTTTCTGAATTGGTACTAGAACGGGCGATGCGTTTGGTAGAAGACAAGCGTGATGTCGTGATTCTGATGGATAGTATCACTCGTTTGGCAAGAGCCTACAACTTAGTGGTACCGCCAAGCGGACGTACACTAAGCGGCGGGATCGATCCAGCTGCTTTGTACAAACCAAAGAAATTTTTTGGTGCTGCCCGTAATATTGAAGAAGGCGGCAGCTTGACGATTCTTGCCACCGCACTGGTGGATACCGGCAGCCGCATGGATGATGTCATCTATGAAGAGTTTAAAGGAACCGGCAATATGGAGCTGCAGCTTTCTCGCAGCTTAGCAGAACGTCGGATCTTCCCAGCGATCGACATCAAGAAATCTGGTACCCGTAAAGAGGAATTGCTGATGAGCAGCGAGCAATTGGAAGAAACCTGGCGCTTACGCAACAACATGTTGGGGGATTCCTTGGAGTTCACAGAACAATTCATTCAATTCTTGCGTAAAACAAAGAACAATGAAGAGTTTTTAGCGGCTTTTCATGATGTCCATTTCGGAGACAAACGGCAAAAAAGAAATATAAAAAGATAATTGCATCTAAAAACCAAACATGGTAAGATAGTCATGTTGTAAAATCGACAAATCAACTCTGGTGAAGCAAATGAGCCAGGGCAAAGGAGAGAAGAAGAAATGAAACAAGATATCCATCCAGATTATCATCCAGTTGTATTCATGGACTCAACTACTGGTTTCAAATTCTTATCAGGTTCTACAAAGAATTCTCAAGAAACTGTTGAGTGGGAAGACGGCAACACGTATCCATTGATCCGTGTCGAAGTAACTTCTGATTCACATCCATTCTACACTGGACGTCAAAAATTCACACAAGCAGACGGACGTGTGGACCGTTTCAACAAAAAATACGGTCTCAAAGACACAAACGCTGCAGAATAAGACAAATAACTGCAAATGTTGTTTCGGCAACATTTCTGAGGTTTCCCTTTTACGAGGGAAACCTTTTTTTGTTTTTATAGTTAATAGACACGCAACTGCTAAAGCGAAAGAAACCATTCAGAATCTGTTACAAGTAAAGTAAGAGGACTCAATAGATCAGTAAGACAAGAATGTGGAAATTAGTACTATAACGAATCCTATCTAGAAATTTTTTTAAATGAAGCAGTGATCAAGAGTGATTTGATTTAACCTTCGATTGTTATTGAATCTTCAAGCTTCAATTGACTTTTAGCTTAAATAAAATTATCATTAAATTAATAATATCCCGTTATAAGTTTCTTATTTTGACTTATTTCATCGAATTCAAACGATTTTTTGAGAAAAGTAGATTTTTCCTCTCTTAAGAACCAGTTTTATTCTACATAATCAAAGACCACTTACTAGCTAAGCTTTAACTAATCACATCCAAAACAATCAAGAAAGGAAGAGACATGTTTTCATTTAAGAAAAATAAGGAAGTTATTAATTTACCAGAACTAAGCAACTTTAATGAACGTACATACCCGAAAAAATTGAAAAAGATTGTGGCTCAATTAGAAACCTGTAAATCGGAGGATTTGAATTATATTGCTGAATGTATTTTACAAAAGATGGGATATACCGTCCAAAACATCGATGGTTACAAAGATGGTGGTATTGATGTGTATGCTTTTTCTAATAATAAAAAGGCAATAGCAGTCCAATGTAAAGCTTGGAATCCGCAAAAGACAACGGAGCGAATCAGTAAGTCACTTGTTGCTGCATTTAAAGGGATTTTTCCAGATAAAGGGTTTCCCAATGGGCTTTTCATCACTACACATTTTTTTACAGATCAAGCTTTAGAAATAGCCGGTGATAATTTACTGTTAATTGACAGAAAAAAACTGATTGAGCTACTTGCGCATTTTTATCCAGAAATGATCAGTGAGTTATTTTATTATAAAACCTTGACTGAATTAGAAGAATGCAAGAGTTGTAAAAATGGGAAGAAGTTGAAACTTTACAATAAGAAGAAACGCAACTATTACTATATCTGTGAAACATGTGGAGAGTATAGCTTGTTTAATTATTCATCATGAAAAAAGAACAAGAGAAAAGCGTAATGAATGAACGGATATCCGTTATTCATTACGCTTTTTTCGCGACTTATGTCACAGTCATTTTTTTCTCAAATAAATTTTAACAAATGTGTCCTATACGTCGGGTGTAATGACTAAAACAGCCTCGTTTGTTTCGGTAGGTTCGTAGCCAGCTTCCCGTGTTTTTGCCGACTTAAAGTGTATTTGAATAGAAGAAAACGTAAGATATGGCAATCAAGCAAACCAACAATAAACCAGAGAGTGACAGAAAAAGCAGCATGATTCGTTTCTTCTTCAATCCAAGTACAAGTATCACTACATTCAATAGAAAGAAAACAAGTAAAATCGCTAAATATTCCATAACTGGTCCTCTTTTACGTTTTTATTTATCTTACCAGAGATTGGCGGCTTTTCCTAGCCAGTTTTTGTCTTTATAACAATAATTATTTACTGCATAAGACATGTGTAGTTATGCAATCAAAAAAGCGAAGCAATTTCACAACTATTGGAAAGTAAAAAAGAGCATCACCCATAAAGTGACGCTCTTTTCCCACAAGATGTTTAATAAGGGGGAGGTTTACGAACCCGTAGAAATATAGTTCTTCAAACCTACTCGCCAAAAGAAGAAGGCGGGAAAGGCAAAGAGTAGACAAACCAAGGGTGATAAGATCCACCAAGGATTAGTTACGCGACCAATGACATACAGAAACGGATAATACTGAAACCAAGCCATCGGCACGACGTAGGTCAATAAACGCAAGACGTGTTTTCCGTAGATACTGAAGGGGTAGCGGCCGAACTCGCGGGCACCATCGGTAAAAATATTCATAAATTCAAGTCCTTGGATCGTAAAGAAGGAAATGGCGGCATACACTAAGAACAATAGGGAGAAAAAGAGGGCGCCGCAGACGATCATCAGAAAAAGAGTCAGGACATTTCCAAAATGCCAAGCAATTCCACTATTAGGAATCGCATAAGCAAACAACAGCAAGGCTTGAATAAAACGGCCGAGACGCGAGAATTCCATTTTGGAAGCTAAGACTTGAAAAATCAAGGAGCGAGGGCGCACGAGTGCTCGATCGAACTCGCCATTACTGATCATTTGCGGAAAAAGATCGAACCCGCGAAAGAAGCATTCCGCAATCGAAAAGGCAAACAAAACCGTTGCAAAGGAAAGTAGGACTTCCTCAAAGGTAAAGCCATCCACTTGATGAAACCGGGTAAACATAAACCAAATGCCTAAAAAAGCAGTAAAGGAACCTAGAAATTGTCCCAAAGCGGTTAACACAAAGGAAACTTTATACTGCATCTGACTTTTGAGATGAATACAAAAATAATGCCAATAAACCATATTCCTTAACCTCCTTGCACAACGACACGTTTGAGCGCCTGCTGCAGCCAAATTTTTCCGATCACGATCAAAAGTACGAGCCAAAAGGCTTGTAAGAGCAATGCTGAAACTAGCGCCAAGTCAGTCAGATCCCCGTTGTAAATTCGCAGCGGGACGTTTTGCATGGAAGCAAAAGGCAGTAGTTCCACGAATTGGCGAAAAGGCTGCGGAAAGAAAGGCAGAGGAATGACCCCACCAGCTAAAAATTCACCGATGGAGCTGATGACGACCCGCACCCCGATGGAGGATAATGTATAAAAAGTCGAGATGTAGACTAGCTGCGACATAGCGATCACTACACCTAAACTCAGCGCCATGGACAAAAGAAACAAGAACAAGGCAACGATGTTTGCTGGCAGAATTAAACGATAAGGTGCTGGCAGTAAAAAGGTAATCACAAAAATCGGTCCGCAACGCAAGACGGCTTTTGCTAAGCGATTGGCAGCCGATTGGCAAAACCAGCGATTGTATAGATCCATCGGCCGCACAAGTTCATAGGCGATCGACCCTGTGGTGATGGTATTGAAAATTTCTGCCTCAAAGAACCACAACATAAATAAAGACAAGAAGGCTTGCTGGAGCCAAACATAGGAGACGGTTTGTTGAAAGGTCATGGGAAAGGCACTAGGATCTGCTTGGTAAAAGGCGTGGAATGCCAGAATTTCCATCAAGCCCCAAGCTAGTTGCGTAGCCATCCCGGCAATTGCCGCCGAGCGGTATTGCAAGGTATTGATAAAGCGGATGCGGAAAAATGCCTGATACTTCCTCATATCTGATACTCCTGATACAGCTTGGCGACCATTTCTTCGGCGGTGATACTGGCAACGGCCAAATCGGTGATCTCGACTTGACTGCTGAGCAGACTGAGCAGCTGAGCGACCGACACTTCTTTGGGATCAAGCTTCAGAACAAGGCGACCGACGTCTTTTTGAAGAAGTTGGACATTTTCTGGCAGATGGGGCTCATTCCCTTGATAGTCGACCTCCAGCGTTTTGACATCAGAAAAACGGTGCTTTAGTTCATCGAGGCGACCATCTAGCAAAATTTGCCCTTTGCCGATCAACAGAATTCGTTGTGTCAGCGCCTCGATATCTTGCATATCGTGGGTCGTCAGGATGACTGTGGTACCTTTTTCTTGGTTTCTTTTTTTGATGAACTGACGCACGGCGATTTTTGACACAGCATCTAAACCGATGGTGGGTTCATCAAGAAATAAGATTTTGGGGTCATGGAGTAAGGAGGCTGCGATCTCACAGCGCATACGCTGACCGAGACTTAAGGAACGAGCAGGGGTTTTTAAGATCTCACCTAAATCTAGTAAGGTGACTAATTCTTCTAGGTTGCGTTGATAACTAGCAGCGTCGACTTTGTAGATATCACGAATCAAATCAAAGCTGTCATTGACGGGGACATCCCACCAGAGTTGACTGCGTTGCCCGAAGACGACGCCGATGTCTTTGACATGTTGGATACGTTCTTGCCAAGGCGTACGACCATTGATGTGACAAACGCCTTGATCAGGGGTCAAAATCCCGCACATGATTTTGATGGTGGTACTTTTTCCAGCACCATTAGGCCCGATGTAGCCAACCATTTCGCCTTCATTGATGGTAAAGCTGATGTCTTGCAACGCATGGACGGTGGTGGTTTCACGAGAAAGAAAGGCTTTGGCTGCTTGGCGAAAGCCGCTTTTTCGCTTGGATACTTGGAAGGTCTTGCTGAGGTGTTCTACTTGGATCATTTGGATTCACTCACTTTCTTTTGACAAACGCGACAAAAAGAGCATTCGAAATCGAATACTCGCAACGAGTTGGTCCAAACGAACATGGTTGGGGCAGCGGTTCGTCAGCCAAACAAAAGTAGGAACAGTGTAGCATAAGAGAGCGCTTTTTTCAAACATTACTTATATTTTTTTTGAAAAGAATAGGAATGAAAAAGCGTGGTTTATTCGATAAAATGAGCAAAATAACTATTTTTATTTTTTATTAGTTGTAAATAATGAGGAAACTAAGTATCATTATAAGCAGCCGATAGTGGCTAAGCATTTTCTGGAAACATGGGGAACCAAATGATGGGCTGTGTCATGATCTGTCGTAACCCGATCCTGAAAAATGCAATGAGCAAACAATGGAGGAGAGCATGAAAGCAGTAAAGAATGTCTTTATTTTGATTGGCTTATTCTTACTTAGTCAAGTAGGGATGACCGCATTTAGCGTGGTAAAAATCTATTATTTGGAAGCAGGAGAACCGACGATTCCTGCGATGATCAGCTATGGGTTGATTGCCTTGCTTTTGGCAAACATTGGTCTACTGATGTTTTTGGCTAAAAAGTTAGGACTTGCCACCTTTGACTTTGGCTGGTCAACGAAGAAAAATTGGCTATGGATCGTCGGAGGGTTTGTTTTAGGTCGAGTCGTTGCAGTTGGCGGAACGCTCTATCTGCAGCATATATCCGATCAAGAGGCGACCGCCAATGATGCATTGTTAGGGGAACTGTTTACAGGCGAAAATCCGCTTTTGATCTTTTTATTGATCGCTGTTGCTGCGCCAATTATGGAAGAGATCGTTTTTCGTGGTGGGTTTATTGGCCTTTTATTCGAGAAATACCCAATAGTCGGGATCATTTCAAGTGTAGCGGTTTTTAGTATCATCCATTCCGTCACCAATCTGGTCGAGTTTTTGATTTATGGTGCTATGGGATTGATCATGGCGTTGATTTATGTTAAAACTAAGCGTCTAGAAACAGCCATCGCCATGCATTTTCTCAACAACGCCTTGGCGGCGATCGCAATGATCTTGCTAGGATAAGAAAGTCAGCAAAAAACCACCAAATCAAAACGATTCGGTGGTTTTTGTTTACTCTGGCAGCTGTCCTTGTTCAAAGGGCAATTGCGCCAGTTCTTCTGCAGTAAAGAGGAGGTCGCCTTCATCTTCGATAGAAAATGCGACACCAGCTGCAGATTTTTGATAGACGCGCGCTTTATTCATATTACGAAGATAAAGATCCTTGCCTGCATTTAATTCTGGTGCAGCTAAATTGTCTTCGCGATTGCTGCGAATGACGATTTTGCTTGTTTGCGCGCCAAAATGAAAACCGCGATGACCCAAAGCCGTTAATTGGCTGGCATTTTCGCTGCTGTATTCTTTATAACCCGACAGACGAACCGTTTTTACCAGCGGCCGATCGATCGTATAAGTGATCAAGTATTCCGTATCTTCAGGCAGTTGAATCACTTGTCCGGTTGCCTCATTCGTTATCTCAGTGGCAGGCAAGCGATACTTTTTTATAGAAGTGATCGTTAGGTCTTCTTTTGTAAAAAAGACTGGATCGATCCAAAATGCTGCCAACAAAATCGTACTTAAGCTAATACTGAGAATAGTCAAAATGGCGATCAATACGAGGCCAATTCGTTTGCGGTGGGTGGTCAGATTAAGTTCTTGGACCATCTGCTGATCTTCTTTTAATAAATAGTCCAAGGTCAATTCAAAATAGCTGCTCAGCTTGACTACTTGGTCTAGATCAGGATAGCTCTTGCCGTTTTCCCATTTTGAAATCAGTTGCCGAGTGACAAAAAATTCCTGCGCCAATTGTTCTTGTGTGAGATTTCGTTTGGTGCGTTCTTCTTTGATAATTTTCCCAATATCCATGTGTCTGTTTTGCCTCCATCATTCTTCTTATATTATAGCAAACTCTTTTCTATGCGAACGAGGATCTATGAAATTAGCGATGCAACAAAGGGTAACATCCTTTATTTATCAATGTTTCTACTTGTTGCGCTGCCTTTCTATCTTGGAAGCTTTCCGTGCTGGTCACAAAAAGAAAGGACCAGTAGAGTGAAGTATGTTTGATCAAATTTGACGGAGAAAGGAGAAACGATCGAATGAAGACAAAACAACCTATGGTTCCAATTGGCTACATCCAATTCATCGCTTCCTTATTGGTGATTCTCGTTCATTGTGGCCGACTGGCAGAAAACAACGGGCTTCATTTTTTGTTAAAGAGTCTCTTATGTCGTTTGGCGGTTCCTTTTTTTCTGCTGCTGAATGGCTATTTTTTTCAAAAGAGTATCTGTTCATGGCAGCAATGGTGCAAACGACAACTCAAGCTTTATTTGCGTTGGTCGATCGTGTATCTTCCCTTAGGCTGGTTTTACTTAGGGCAGCAAAATCTTGCTGATTCATTACGGGTCATCGGTTTGGCTACTGGCTTTTTTACAGTAGGGGTCTGGTACCATCTTTGGTATTTTCCAGCGTTGCTCTTTGGCATGTGGTTAGTACGAAAAACTCGCTTTCTTGGCTATCGGCGGCAGTTTTTACTGGCGATCAGTTTGTATGTGATTGGCTGTCTTGAAACGTACAGCAGTTATTTAAGTGGACCTTTATTGGTATGCTATCAAAGCTATCGAACACTATTTTTTACAACGAGAAACGGACTCTTTTATGGGTTTTTATTTTTACTTTGTGGGGTTTGTTTAAGAGAACACCAAAAACACCCTTTTTTTACGAAGCATCTTGGTAGAAAACTCGCGGTCTCTCTCTGCTTATTAGGCATTGAAGGTCGACTGGTGTATCTCAATCAGGGGGACGATAAGAATTTCATGCTGTTTTTTGTGCCGACGACTCTTTTTTTCCTTGCTTGGCTGATCAAGCAGCAACCCCCAAAACGGACTTGGCAAGCAAAACAAGCAGCTGAGGCTAGTCGATTGATCTTTCTGAGTCACCCGCTGTTTCTAGAAACCGGGAAGGTCTTTTTTTCACTCGCAGGGTTTCCGTTGTTCTTTTATACGATAGCTTTAACGGGAGCCTTTCTTGGTTTGAGGAAAGTGGGCAGCCGTTTGAAATCCTATACTGATGGTTTTGCTAAAAAAACAGTTGATGAAAAGAAAAGCGTCTAAAGTATTGCTGTACCAAGGATAATACCAAATTGCGCCTTTTTTAAATAGCAGTAGAGTTCTAAGTTTTTCTTCATTTCAGACCCTAGACGTAGGCTTTGCAAGAAAACCTATAGTACAATAACAGCAGTAAGAGGGAAAAATCCCTGAAAAAGAGATCAACACTTGGAGGATATAGTGATGAAAAAACAGACTCGAAAACCAGCGATGATTTTAGCGACTCTCTTGGTATCTAGCCAAGTTTTATTAGCAGCACCACAAGTTTTTGCTGACGAAACCAATTCAACGACCAGCAGTTCCACTGCAACAAGCAGTTCTACCGCAACGACAGCCACTACCGACAGTCAAACAAGTACTTCTGACAGCAGTTCAGATCGTTTGCAAGTCAATGCCGTGGCGATCGGAAATGCCTTGACGAAAGCACAAGAAGACTACACACTTGAGCGCTTAGGCATCCAAGGCGAAACACCGATTTATACGACAAACGGTAATGACTTGATGAAATACATTCCCGATGGCGGCTTTACTGCAGATTGGGCGGTCTATAGCTCGGTCAGAATGCAGACTCTAGAAAGCGGGGCAGGAATCACTGTCGATATCGCGACACCAGATAACATTACCCGCATCACTGCAGCCCAGTACCAAAATGCAGCGCTGACGGCAGGGATCACTGATGCGAAGCTAACGGTCGCTTCTGCCGTACCGATCGACGGTTCCGGAGCTTTAGCTGGGGTATACAAAATCGTTGAAGAATCAGGCGGTGTCATCAATCAGAATCGAGTAGCCGTAGCTCAAGATGAGATGGATGTACTGTCTACGATCACCGAAGAGAATAAAGACAAAGAAGGCTATTCCGATGAAGCTTTGAATGCAGCGCAAGAACAAGCGAAAACCGATTTGGCTGCTCAAACCGCAGATGGTACGGAATTAACCCAAGCCGATATTCAAGAGACAGTAGAAAAAGCCTTGAAAGACAACGGACTGGAAGGAATCGTTACGGAAAATCAAATTTCTGAATTGACCTCTTTGATGAGCGACATGCGAGACAACAATATCTTCGATGACTTCATCAAAGAATTGGATCTGTCAGAAGCCCGCAAGCAAATCGAAGAAACCTCTAAGGGACTTTGGGAAAATATCAAGAGTTTCTTTAGTGGCATCTGGTCTTCGATCACCGGTGTCTTCGGCAATGACTCAAATGAGTCCAACAATAGCAGCGAATCAACCGTTGATTCTGGGCAATAAGCATTTTACAAAATAACACATTTTGCTTGTATTAAGAAAAAAGAGAAGCGCGCAGGGGAAGGAGCACCAGACGATAGCGCACGTCTGAGTGCTTTCGATGTCCTCTGCTTTCTTTGCTAAAACAGGAGCAGTCTTTATTAAAAAAAGAAGGAGGGTAATCAGATGAATTTTTTAGGCAACGTGATTTGGTTTGTCTTTGGCGGCTTGATCGGTGCGATCTCATGGTTTTTGGCTGGGTGTTTATGGTGTATCACCATCATCGGCATTCCCATTGGTCTGCAATGTTTTAAGTTTGCGACGTTGTCACTCGCACCATTTGGGAAAGACATCGTTTACCGTGGCGGTGGCGTGTCCGTGATTCTAAATATTTTATGGTTGATTTTTTCTGGTATACCACTGGCTTTAGGCCATTTAGCTAGTGCAGTCATTCTAGCCATCACGATCATCGGCATTCCATTTGCGGCGCAATCATTGAAAATGGCGCGCTTAGCGTTGATGCCCTTTGGAGCAGAGATTGTGTCTAGTCGTTATTGATTTACCTAAAAAAAGATAGTCTTAAAAAACCACATTACAGAGCGGATAGCTTTGTGATGTGGTTTTTTTGCGAGAGTAAGGGACAAGATTTTTGGCAGACTCAGCGCATTTGAGATTCAGAACTGAAAAAGTTGATAAGAAACCAAAGAAGAGTACAGAAAAAACGCACAAGTTTTTTTGCATATCAACTGTGATTCACAAAAGAATTAGCGAAACGCAGAAAAATCTAAGTTTTTTCTTCCCTACTCAGGGTTCTTTGATTTTTGAAATGGAGCGCCGAATTTTGGCAATCGATTGTTGCGCTTTGTCTCGATTAATAAACATTAAGATGACATAGAGGGAATCCATGATGCTCAGTTGAGCGATTCTGGATGCCAATGCCTCTGAGCGAAACTCAGTTTCTTCGGAAATAGAGATGAAAACCACGTCGCCGAGTTTGGCTAAAGGGGAAGCAGCATGGCTAGTAATGACGATAATTTTGGCCCCATTGTTTTTGGCAACTTGAGCTAGTTCAATGGTTTCTCTTGATTTTCCAGTATGAGAGATAAAAATGCCGCAATCATCTGGCGTCAACAATGAAGCCTCCATCAGTTGGATGTGATAATCACTGCTGTGAAAAACAATGATCGGCGAGCGCAAAAATTTGTGATAGGCATCGGTTGCCACGATCTCTGAACCACCAACGCCGAAGAAAAAAAGTCGTTTAGATTGATTGATCATTGCAGCAGCAAGCTTTAAATCTTCTTCTTTCAAAAGATTTTTGGTATCAGTCAATGTGGTCATATTGGAATCAAATACTTTTTGAGCCATAGTCAATTCATTATCAGACTTCTGGATATTTTCATGGATCGAAATGGCAGAAAAATCATTTTCCTGCATCAGCATTGCCATTTTGAAGTCTTTAAATCCGTTGTAACCGAGTTTTTTTGTGAATTGAAAAAAGGTCGAATCAGCGATGCCTAATTCATTGGATAAATCACTGATTGAACTGTGGCTGACTTTACTAGGATTTTCCAAAATGTAGTCGGCAATCGCTTGTTCTTTGAGACTTAAGTCTTTATAAAGCGTTTTTATTTGCAGGCGAATCGAAACAGTCAAAGACGGTTACCTCCTTTATATGAACATTATTATCTTTGTATTGTTACGTTACCTCTTTTAAAGAAAAAAAGCAAATAAAAATTATTTTTATTTTTTGTGTTTACAAAAAAATATTTTTTTGTATAATGAAAGTATGAAATGGAGGCGCTGTCATGGAGATAGGAATTATCGGACTTGGAAAAATGGGATTGAACTTGGCCCTCAATTTAAAAGATCAAGGTTATCAAGTAAAAGGGCTGGATCTTTCGATACATGCGCAGAAAACAGCGCAAGAAGCTGGAATTACACTCTATCAAACGCTAGCTAATTTGACGAATTATTTTAGCGGCCGACGGGTTTTATGGTTGATGCTTCCTGCGGGAACTGTGACTGAGGGGATTCTTGAAGAACTATGGCCCCTTGTATCAGCGAAAGACATCGTGATTGAAGGCGGAAATTCTAATTACAAAGATTCGATTCGCCGAGCAGCCTGGTTTAAAGAAAAAGAGGTGCATTACTTTGATTGTGGGACTTCTGGTGGGGTTTCCGGAGCTAGAAAAGATGCATGTTTGATGATTGGCGGGAATGAAATCGCTTTTTCAGAGGTGGAATCTTTGTTTGCAGATGTGGCTGTTTTAGGAGGCTACCTTTATGCAGGGGAATCAGGAAGCGGTCATTTTCTAAAGATGGTCCATAACGGTATCGAATACGGAATGATGCAAGCCATCGGTGAAGGCTTTCAATTGATTGAACAAAGTGCCTATGACTTTGATTTGGCTTCCGTCGCAGAGGTATGGAATCATGGATCGGTTATTCGCAGCTGGCTGATGGAAATCGCAGCGGCCCAATTTAATGAGAGCCCTAAGTTGGAGGAATATCGCGGGGTTGTTGCAGCTTCTGGTGAAGCTAGGTGGACAGTGGAAACGGCTTTGGAGATGAATGTTGCTGTACCGACGATCGCTATGAGTTTGTTTATGAGAAATTTGTCCCAAGAAGATGACAGTTTCTCAGCAAAAGTCGTCTCTGCGCTAAGGAATGGTTTTGGTGGTCACGAGATTGTTGCAAAAGAGTAAGGAGGAGGAATATGGAACAGTTTAAGATCGCTATAGTGAATTCCAGCAGCTTTGGAAAAATCTTTCCGCAGCATATCGAGCGGTTGAAAGCAATCGGAACTGTCAGTCATTTCACGTTCGATAGCGAAATCAATGGGAAAGAATTGGCAGAAAAGCTTAAGGGATACAACATCATTATAGCAAGTGTTACCCCATTTTTTACCAAAGAGTTTTTTGAGTATAAAGATGAATTGCTACTGATCACACGCCACGGGATCGGCTATAACAATATTGATTTAGAAGCAGCGAAGGACCACCAAACGATTGTTTCGATCATTCCAGCTTTGGTCGAGCGAGATGCAGTAGCAGAAAATAATGTGACCAATCTATTGGCGCTTCTGCGCTGTACAGTTGAATCGAATACAAAGGTCCGCGAAGATCAATGGGAAAAACGAGCGAACTTTGTCGGACGGGCTTTATTTAACAAGACGGTAGGGGTGATCGGTGTCGGCAATACTGGAAGTTGTGTAGTAGAAATATTGAGAAATGGTTTCCGCTGCGAGGTTTTGGCATACGATCCATACAAGTCCGCTTTGCATATTCAAAGCTATGGCGGAAAAAAAGTCGAGCTAGACGAGCTGCTAGCAAAATCAGATATTATTTGTCTATGTGCTAACTTGACGGAGGAAAATTATCATATGATTTCCTTTGAAGAAATTTCAAAAATGAAAGATCAAGTATATCTCTCCAATAGTGCCCGTGGCGCACTTTTGAATGAAGAGGCAATTGTAAGCGGATTAAAAAGCGGGAAAATCGCTGGTCTTGCCACCGATGTCTTAGAGGAAGAGCCTGGTCATAAAGATCATCCGTATTTAGCTTTTGAAAATGTAGTTATGACACCGCATACATCGGCTTATACTATGGAATGCTTAGAAGAGATGGGAAACAAATGTGTAACGGATATTGAACGAATCGTTAAGGGGCTGCTGCCAGACCGTGCTGTTCAAGCGGAAAGTCGGTTTTTGGCTGTATAAAGGAGAGTGAAACTCGTGCTAACGGATTTAAAAGTAAAGGTTGGACCGCAAGTTTATCGTTACCATGAAGGCGCGATCGACTATGTGCCGGAAGTATTAAAAGAGTACAAAGTAAAACGACTGCTGCTCGTACATGGAACGGTTTCATGGGAAAAAGCAAAACCAAAATTACTCTTTTTAGAAGATGCGCATTTGGAAATTTTTTATCATCGCTACACGGGAGAATGCAGCTATTATGGCGCTGGGCTGATTGCTGATCTTGTTGAAGAACTGGCGATCGATTTTATTCTGGGGGTTGGCGGCGGGAAGTTAGCCGACTTAGTGGGATATGCAGCACATGTAGTCAATCGACCCTTTGGACTGATCCCAACATTGGCCAGTAATTGTGCACCATGGACACCCTTGTCTGTCATGTATAAAGAGTCGGGAGAATCTGAAGGAAAGTCGGAACACTATTTAAGACAGGCTGCTTTTTTGATTACCGATCCGACGTTAGTGATCGATGCACCAGTCTCCTACTTCATCGCCGGTTTAGCAGATACGTTGGCAAAGTGGATTGAATCGGAAGCAATCTTAGCCCAACCACATTTGAAAAATGAGCCCTTCTTGCAAATGGCAGGCTATACAGCAAAATTATGCGAAACAGCTATTTTGACACAATCGAAACAAGCGATTGAAGATATGAAGCGGCAGGAAGTGACAGACGCCTTTTGTCACTTGTCGGAGATCGTTATTGCAGTTGCTGGAATGGTAGGCGGGCTAGGCGATAAATATGCCCGCAATGCAGCGGCGCATGCGATGCATGATGCCATCAGTAAATATCTGCCTGAAAGTCATCGTTTTCTTCACGGGGAAAAGGTTGCCTATGGGATGTTTTATCAATTAGCCCTTGAAGAAAAATGGACGGTCATCGATCAGTTGATCCCCTTTTATCAAGAATTGCACTTACCAATGAGTTTACATCAAATGGGTATTTTTCCTGAAGATGCACAAGTCATCGATCAGTTGGTGCAGTTCATAGATTCGAAAGAAAAAGTACACTTGATTCCAGTCTTAATCACCAAAGAACGCTTGAAAGAAGCTGTTCTTGATTTAGAAAACTATTTGAAAGAAGTTTAGGAGGAGGAAAAATGGATACATTAAGTG
Source organism: Enterococcus sp. R12 (assembly GCF_058135755.1). Taxonomy (NCBI): domain Bacteria; kingdom Bacillati; phylum Bacillota; class Bacilli; order Lactobacillales; family Enterococcaceae; genus Enterococcus; species Enterococcus sp. R12. The sequence goes on along the minus strand of NZ_CM176874.1, from coordinate 2,942,116 downwards.
TTACACAAAGTTTACTGATTGCGCTATGGGTTGCAGCAGTCATGTCTCGTTGGCTCGGCGGAGGCGCCACACTGACTTTACGTTTTTCACCATTGATGACGGGATTAGTTGTCGGACTGGTGATGGGAAATGTGGCTCAAGCCATGATCGTTACTGCCGCTTTACAAATGATTTACATGGGGGTATTTTCTCCTGGCGGATCCATGCCGGCGGAACCTTCGATTGCTGCGGCGATTGCTGTACCGGTAGCTTTGCTAGGAAATCTGCAACCAGAAGCAGCGATTGCTGTTGCCGTTCCTGTTGGGTTGCTAGGGAGTTATTTGTATCAGTTCCGTTTCTTTATCAATACCTTCTTAGGAAAGTATACGGATAAAGCAGTAGAAGATCTTAATGCCAAGGCAATGACGCGTTCAATTATTTTATACCCAACGCTGGCTTCATTTATTTTATTTGTTCCGCTGGTATTTATTGCACTTTATTTAGGCGCTCCACTGATTGCTGATGTCATCAATGCTCTTGAGGGGACAGTCGTTATTCATATTTTAGAAGTAGTCGGCGGCGGATTGGCAGCGATCGGGATTGCAACTACCGTCTATGTGATCGGTCGAAAAGATTATATGGTCTTTTTCTTCTTGGCCTATTTCATGAGTGTAGTTTTCAGTTCGCTGGAAATTACCATGGTCACCTATGCGATTTTTGGCATTTTGATCGCGTTGATTTTTGTTCAGTCACAAAAAGGAAAATTGGTCCCAGCCCCAGAAACGAATACAGCATCACCATCCTTTGATGATGACGATGACTATGATGACGGGTTCTAATCGATAAGGAGGAGCAGTAATGACCGAAACAATTCAAAAAGCGCAAGGCGCACCAGAAGAAATCACGAAGAAAGATGTCACAAAAGCATACCTAAGATGGCATTTCGCCAATGAGATCCCGCATTCATTTGAACGGTATTTATCACCCTCGCTTTTATACGCCATGATGCCGATTTTGCGCAAACTTTACAAAGACGATGAGGCACTGAAAGCTGCCTACAAACGCCAACTGCTGTTTTTCAATACCCAGCTGAGTTGGGGTGGCGGAGTCATCACTGGGCTGATGTCATCAATGGAACAACAGCGGGCCGAGGAAGAGCATGAGAAAAAAGAGATTTTGATGCAAGATGATCTAATGTACAACACGAAAGCTGGTTTGATGGGTGCTTTAGCAGGAATCGGGGATGCCATCGACTCAGGAACCGTTCAATATATCTTTATTGCGATTGCTGTTCCTTGGGCACAGCAAGGAAGTCCACTAGGTGCGTTGTTCCCATTCATTTGCTTTGCACTGTATCAAGTTTCTCTAGGAATGTTTTTCGCCCGTCAAGCATTTTCGATGGGGCGCAATGCAACTGGTTTGATGCAGAGTACAGGCGTCCAAACCGCAATTGAAACACTGTCGGTTCTCGGTTTGTTTATGATGGGGGTTCTGGCTGGAAACTATGTCAAAGTCAGTTCTTCGCTGCAGTTTGATATTTCTGGACGAGAATTTATTATCCAAGATATCCTTGATCAGATTGTACCAGGGATCTTGCCGTTAGCAGTTGTAATGGGCGTCTACTGGTTCTATACAAAGAAAGGATTAAAAGTCACGCAAGCATTACTATGGCTGACCTTGATTCTGATTATTTTAGCCGGTGTCGGTATTTTATAAGAAAAGGAAGTGGAAAAAATGGGTGTAGTAAATTTAGCACGAGTAGATGAACGATTGATCCATGGTCAGGTCATGATGACCTTGTCACAAAAAAGCGGAGTCAACTCGATTTTTGTAGTGGATGAGGTAGTAGCTAAGGATAAGTTCATGCGGGAATTATACAAAAATGCCGGTAGCCGCACAGGGCAAAAAACGATCGTCGTTACACCAGAAAAAGCCAAATTTTACTGGGATGAATACAACTTCAAAGATTACAACTGTATTTTGATCGCTAAAACCGTCAGTGTGATGTACGACTTAGTCGAACACGGCGTGCCAATGAAAGAATTGAACATAGGCGGTATCGCCCAAAAAGATCCCGAGAAAGATCTCTTGGTAACGAAATCTGTTTATTTAAATCAAGCTGATGCGCAAAAACTCAAAGAAATGAACGAAGCGTACGGTGTGGAATCAATCTATTTTCAAGCAACACCTTCTGCACCGAAATCAACGCTTAAAGATGTGTTGAAGCAGTTCAATTTGTAATCATTGAGCGCGTTCGTCATCTGTTGAAGAGGAAGGCGGAGGATCTTATAAAAAATAGAGTTCCTCCTTCCTTGTCAGTAATTTGTGAATAGGAGAATCCGCCATGAATCAAACAGAAACATTTCGTGATTGGCTTTTTCGTTATCGGTATGTCTACCGATCGCGTTCCACGGATAAAAGCAAACAAAGATTTTTGAAGGCACTCATCGCAGATATCATTCCGTTTCGCAAAGATCTTCAGGTGATCGAGTATGATCACACGAAAAAAAACGCCTCACGCAATTTGTATGTTGGCGATCTGACCAAAGCAAAACGGATCATCTGCACATATTATGATACACCGCCACAGCATTTCGGCGATTACCATTTTTTTGATCGGCAGGAGCAAGGGCGCAAAACAAATCAATTTATTCTGACTGCTTCAGCAGTGATGATTCTTTTTGGGTTGTTGGGTACCTGGCTTTATATCCACTTTTCCTCAGGGAGATTTCCCTTGTTGTCATGGCAAACAGCGCTTTTTGCTTTAGGAGTCGGTATTTATTTTCTGCTATTAAATCGCGTAAGCCGCGGGGCAGGATTTGAGCAAAATCTGACCCGCAATACGTCCTCTATCTTAGCGCTGCTGTCACTGATCAGTCAAAACAATCAAACAGCGACTGCTTTTGCGTTTCTTGATGAAGGAAGTTTTGGAGAACGCGGGTTGGAAGTGTTACGTGATTCAGTAGGGCCGAATGCGAAGATTTATTATTTAGATTCTATCGGCGCCGATGCTCCGATTCGAGCTATCGGCAAGCAATTCAATGAAGGGCAACTGCAGCAGCTGGCGATCGAACACAGTAGTGAAGTGATGGGCAGCATCAACTATCTGTTTTGTGCAGAAAAGCAGCAGGATCAGACGTATGTGTTGCCTAGAAAACAATTAAAGCAAAAAGAGCTGAATAGTAGGAATATGCAAAAAGTCCTTGCGTTATTTGGTTAGGAAGCGAAAAAAGGAGGAACAACATTTGTTAGGAATCGTATTGGCAACTCACGGACAGCTGAGTACTGGTTTTAAAGATGCTGCAGAGGTGATCATGGGCAGTGTCGAAAATATTGCGGTCGTTAATTTGAACCACGGAGAGGATATTCAACTTCTGGGAAACAAAATCCGTGAAGCAATCCACGAAACAGATCAAGGGGACGGTGTAGTGGTGTTTGCTGATCTATTGAGTGCGAGTCCCTACAATCAGTCGGTTGTAACGATCAATCAATTAGAAGAACCTCTTCAGGAAAAGACGTATGTGATCGGCGGAGTGAATCTGCCTATGGTATTAGAAGCGATCAATCACCAATTTTTGGCAACACCGATTGAACAGGCGGTGGCAGCAGTGATTGAGCAAGGAGAAAATAGTGTAGCGCTTTGGCACAATTCTTCAGCAGGTGATAGTAGCGAAGAAACTGATGAGGACGATGATTTTTAAAAACGAAAGGATGACAGCAAATGCAATGGGGGTTTCGATGGTACGGGGAAGGGGATACGATCCCGTTAACGAATATTCGACAAATTCCAGGAATGCACGGCATTGTAGGAACACTTCTGAATAAAATGCCCGGAGATGTCTGGGAGATTTCCGAAATCAACGCACTAAAAGCATCAATTGAAAAAGAGCATCTTTCGCTATTAGGGATTGAGAGTGTGGCGATCCACGATGCGATCAAAGCTGGAACAGAGGAACGGGATCACTACATCGATCAATATATTCAAACGATTCGGAATTTAGCAGCTTGTGATGTACATATGATCTGCTATAGCTTCAAACCAATCTTCGGCTGGGCCAAAACAAATCTATTTTATCAAAACGAGGATGGCAGCTTCTCCTTGCTCTATGATCAAGCCGTTGTGGATGATATGGAACCTAGTGAGATGTATACGCTGATCCATAGCCAATCAAAAGGCTTTCAATTGCCAGGTTGGGAAGAAGAACGACTGAAAAAGTTCCAGCGTTTGATGGCAACTTATGAAGGGGTCACTCAAGAAATCCTCTTTGATAACTTAAGCTATTTCTTAAAGCGGATCATTCCTGTGTGTGAAGAAGTAGATGTGAAAATGGCGATCCATCCCGACGATCCACCTTGGGAAATTTTTGGCTTGCCACGAATCACCAAAAATTTAGAGGACTTGAAAAAAATCATGGACATCGTGGATTCGCCTTATAATGGGGTAACGTTGTGCACCGGTTCGTTAGGTGCCGATCCAGAAAACGACATGGTGGAGATCGTTCATGCCTTAAAGGGACGCATCAACTTTGTTCATTTCCGCAATGTGTTGTTTATGGGGGAACGTAAATTTAAAGAATCCGCCCATCTATCCACCGAAGGATCATTAGATATGTATGCCATCATGAAAGCCTTGGTTGAGGTCGGTTTTGATGGCGTCATCCGTCCAGATCACGGGCGGACGATCTGGGGGGAAGTGGCGATGCCAGGCTATGGTCTGTATGATCGCGCGATTGGGATCAGTTATCTTCAAGGGCTTCATGAAGCCGTCTTGAAAGAACAAATGCAATCGAAGGAAACGAAGGGAGGAAAGAGTGTATGACACTCTATGAACAATTGGCAAAAACAAGGGTATTGCCTCTTTACACTGCAACGGATCTTACCTATTTGCCAGTAGTAGAATCACTGTTGATCGAACATGAACTACCCTTTATTGAAGTGACCTTCCGCAGTGACCTTGCTTTAGCAGCGATTGAAAAACTCTCTCAATCAGGTAAATTGATCGTCGGCGCAGGCACGGTGCGCACCTTAGAACAAGCGAAAGCAGCAGTTGAGAAAGGGGCGCGCTTTATTGTTTCCCCTGCTCTTGTACCTGATGTGGTGGAATTTTGTCTTGCCGAAAACATTCCAGTGTTTCCAGGAACAGCTACCCCAAATGACATTCAACGAGCAGCGGCTTATGGCTTATCAGTTGTGAAATTTTTCCCCGCGGATATCTACGGGGGCTTGCCGGCGATCAAAGCCCTCAGGGGTCCATTTTATGATATTCGATTTGTCCCAACTGGCGGAATCAACCTCGAAAATATGCAAGACTATTTATCTGATCCGCAAGTGCTAGCAGTTGGCGGCTCCTTCATTCTTTCAGAATCATTAATAAAAGAAGGTCGGGAAAAGGCTGACAGCCATTTGGCGCATGTAAAATCATTGCTAAGTTGAGCAGTCAGCTGTAAATAAACAAGGTGAAGCAATGGGTGCCAAAGGATTTTGGTACCATTGCTTTTTTATTCGCAGAAAAGTAAAGGAGGCTATAGGATGAAAAAGATAAAACTGGTGATTTTTGATATGGACGGTTTGATGTTTGAAACAGGTCGTCTAGCTTACCGCGCTTATTTAAGAGCCGCGGAGGAATATGATTTTGAAGTTTGCCAAGAAGTTTATTATTACCTGACTGGCAGAACGGAAGCAGATATTCGTATAGGGATGCAGGAACTTTATGGCAGTACGGTACCAACGGATCGGTGGCGAGCAGCGATGAATCGTCAGAAAGAAGTGATTTTAGCTGAAGAAAAACGGGTGTTCAAAAAGCCCGGCCTTCTTGACCTGTTGGAAGCATTAAAAAAACAAGATTGCTTGATAGCCGTGGCATCCTCTTCATCGAAAGAAAAAATCAAGGCGTACTTTGAAATGGAACAGATGCCAGATTGGTTTGATACGGTGGTTTCTGGGGATCAAGTGCGAAAGGGCAAACCTGATCCAGAAATCTTTCTAACAGCTTGCCAACATTTAGGCGTAAAGCCTGAAGAAGCCTTGGTATTAGAAGATTCTCTAGCTGGCATAAAAGCCGCAAAACAAGCCGAGATCCCAGCTTTTCTGATTGCGGATGATTTGAGTGCTTTGCCAGTCAAGAAAAATGGGAAGTATCCTTTGCTTAAACAGCCAAAACTTGAGCAAGAAGTAGCTGCACAGGTGAAAACTTTTTCTGATCTGACGGAAGTCAAAGACTGGCTCGTCGTGAATCATTTTTCTTGGGATTGATCGATATTCCAAGAAGTATCGACAAAGCAAAAGGGTATGAAGCAAGAAAGTACGGTGTTTTAAAACAGGCATAGTTTTGTGGAATCAGTAAAACAACAAAGGTTCATTTTGGCAATTGGTTTTTTCCTGCTCATTTCTCTATGAAGAAGGGGGAGTTAGAGCGTTTTTCACTAGTTTCTAGGAATGAGGCAAAAGGCTGACTAGAAAAACGAGTAAGATTGTAGCAGCTCACTTTACAGCTAAGTGAAGCTGCTTTTTTTACGCTATTCCTTCAGCAACGAAAAATGAGCATTGTGTTTTAAACGGTATTCTTTTGGCGTCAGTGAGGTCAATGCTTTGAAATTTCGATTGAAGGTTCGCACATTTTGAAAGCCTGCTTGTTCTGCTACTTCCGTAATCGGCAAGAGACTATGGGTCAGCAAAAAAGAGGCATGGCGTATTCTTGCTTGATTCAAAAGCCGAGGAAAGGTGCTTTTCAATTTATCGGTGATCATTCTGGAAACGTAGACGCTGCTATAACCGATACTGCTGCTTAGTTTTTCGAGCGTCAGTTCTTCTTTGAAATGGGATTCGATGTAAACAAGTAGCTGGATCAGGATATCCTCTTGATTTTTGGCTGGCAATAAAGTCGTTTGGTGTTCAAAAAGGTAAAGGACTTGATACAGTGCCGATTTTCGTAAATAGAGGGAATCCGTTTCAAATAAAGGATAGTAAAGTTGCTTGGCAACAGATGAATCAATGGTGATCACCGGATCTGACAAAGCGAAATCTTTCGTTTTGGCGTAAAAATCTGGAATATACTCAGGTGAAAACACAAGAATATGCAATTGTGATTCCTTAGGGGTTTCAATGGCATGAGTCTGATAAGGCATGACTAATAACACTTGGCCTGTCGTAATGACATAGGGACTTTCTTCGATTTTGACAACCGCTTGACCATCACTACAAAAAAGCAATTCAAAGGAACGATGAAAATGTTCCATGTAATTAAGCGAGTAGGGATGGTAACTGGAAACGCCTAGGTATTCGCCGAAATGGTATTCTTCTAAAATGGTCACGCGATCTATCCTCCATTTTTTGTCTATCGATGTGTGGAAATCGTCCTGTGAATGATAGCGATTTCATTCTATAATTATGACAGTTCAGCTGAAGAAAGTAAATAGAACAATGATTAGTGAATTTTTTTAAAATGAGCTGCAGCAGCAAGTTTCTTTTTTTTGTTAGGTATATTAGTAAAGAAAACTTACTAACTGAATGAAGCTCATTCCTACTGACTCTCAGTTGAATCACAAAATGCCAAAAAGGGAAAGAGGAGGAAATTTTTTTGATTACCAATCCGATACTAACAGGCTTTCATCCAGACCCGAGTATTTGTCGTGCAGGAGAAGATTATTACATTGCTACATCGACCTTTGAATGGTTTCCAGGTGTGCGCATCTTCCATTCGAAGGATTTGAAGAACTGGCGCTTGATCAGTACACCAGTCAATCGTGTCAGTCAGTTGAATATGCTGGGAAACCCTGATTCTGGGGGCGTTTGGGCGCCAAACTTAAGTTACAGTGATGGTCGTTTTTGGTTGATTTATTCAGATGTCAAAACACAATCTAATAGTTGGAAAGATGTGAACAATTATTTGATCACCTGTGAAACCATTGATGGGGATTGGTCAGAACCAATCTATATGAATTCTTCTGGTTTCGATCCCTCGTTATTTCATGACGAAGACGGCAAAAAATATTTTCTGAACATGGTTTGGGATTATCGTCCGACAAACCATTCCTTTTATGGGATCGCTCTCCAAGAGTTTGATTGGCAAGCCAAGAAAATGGTGGGGCAGCCCAAAATCATCTTCAAAGGAACAGAGCGCAAATTGACGGAAGCACCGGTTATGTATAAAGTGAACGGCTATTATTATTTATTGACGGCAGAAGGCGGCACCAAGTTTGAACATGCAAGTACCATCGCTCGTGGGACGCACATCGAAGGGCCTTATGAAGTTCATCCTCAAAACCCTCTGATCAGTTCCTGGGGACAGCCAGAGATCCTGCTACAAAAAGCTGGCCATGGTTCATTTGTGAAAACGCAGACCGATGAATGGTATTTTGTTCACTTAACAGGGCGAGCGCTGAAGTATCCAGAAACGCCCCTCTTAGAAAATCGCGGCTATTGCCCGCTCGGACGAGAAACAGCGATCCAGTCTGTTTATTGGGAAAATGATTGGCCGTATATCACAGGCGGAAACTTTCCAAAAGAGGAAGTCCCACAGCCACAGCTGCCCGAACATCCGTGGGAAACAGAATCAGGCTTTGATGATTTTGAAGAGGCGTCGTTGGCACCAGTGTTTCAAACCTTGCGGATTCCTTTTTCTGAGGAAATCGGTAGTTTGACCGCACGACCAGGGTACTTGCGCTTGTATGGGCGAGAGTCGTTCAATTCCTTGTTCCATCAAGCACTGGTGGCAAGAAGATGGAGCGATTTTCGTTTCGAAGCAACGACTGCCGTCGAATTTTCACCGACCTCGTTTCTACAGTTAGCAGGCATGACGAATTACTACAATACACAAAACTGGTCGGCGATCTACATCACTCATGATGAGACGAAAGGCAGAATCATCACTGTATTGACAAGCGAAAAGGGCCAACTGAAGAGTCAAAAAGCACCAGAAGTTGTGATACCAGCCGATGTACAAACAGTCTACTTCAAAACGATCGTTCATTATGCCCACTATCAATACGCGTACTCGTTTGATCAAAAAGAGTGGCAGGTCATCGATCAGCTATTTGACAGCTTGCAATTGTCTGACGACTATGTAGCAGAACATTACGGTGGGTTCTTTACAGGGGCTTTTGTAGGGATGTTTGCGATCGATACGACCGGCAATCGTTTGGCTGCTGATTTTGATTCATTTAACTATCAAAAAATCGAGGAGGAAGAAAGATGAAAAATTGGAAACGGGTCTTACAAACAGTGTCATTGGCGGGCTTAGCAGCTTTTATGCTTAGTGGCTGCGGGAATGGTTCTGGAAACAGCAGCTCAGATAATAGCGCAACGGGAAGTAGTGGCAAGGATGAACTCGTGGTTTGGACCTTTACTTCAGAATTATCAACGATGATCAATGATTACTATTTGCCGGCGCATGACGACTTGGCCTATGACATTCGGATCGTGGAGATTCCTTCTGACCAATTCGAGACCAAGCTCGATCCGATTCTCGGTTCCAAAGATGCACCAGATGTGATTGCTTTAGAATCTGCCTTTGTCAAAAAATATGTGGAATCAGGCATGATGGCAGACCTTGGTTCACTGGGGCTTGATGAAGCCGCGGCAGATACGTATCAATATGTCAAAGACGTAGGGACTTCAAAAGACGGGGTTCTTCATGCCTTGGCTTGGCAAGCTGCTCCTGGCGGGTTTTATTACCGAGCATCGATGGCAGAAGAGCTGCTAGGAATCGATGATCCAGCGGCTGCGCAAGCGGCATTGTCAGACTATGACAAGTTCTATGAGCAAGCCAAAGCAGTCAAAGAAAAAAGTGGTGGAACCACCTATATGATCTCTAGTGTCCAAGATTTGGCGAAGCCTTTTTATGGACAACGCGAACATGGCTGGGTTGAAGACGGCAAATTAGTGATCGACGACAGTTTGTATGACTTGTTGGATGTATCACGAAAATTTGTAGAAGAAGGCCTGACACAAGATACAGAAGGACAATCAGAAGCTTGGTTTGCTGGAATGAATGGCGACAATGTATTCGGTTATAGTTTGCCGACATGGGGGCTGCACTATTGGTTAAAACCAAATGCGACAGCTGCCGATAACTCCAGCTCAACAGAAGGGGACTGGCGCATGATCCAAGGACCGTCGTCGTGGTTCTGGGGCGGCACATGGATCGGTGCTACGGTAATTTCTGAGATGCAAGAAGAAGCTGCGCAATTGGTGGCTTACTTGACCACAGATCAAGCATTTTTAAAACAATGGGCCGAAGATACCGGTGATTTTGTATCGAATGAGCGAGTCGTTGAAGAAATTAAAGGCGAATATGAAGAGGAATTTTTAGGCGGTCAAAACCACTATGCAGAATTTGCCGATATGGTTCAAGACATCAACGCGAAAATTCTGACCGAGTATGACCAAACGATTGAAACCCTCTTTACGGATAGTTGTTTGACACCATATTCAAAAGGCGAAGTGGATCAGGAAACGGCGATCCAAAACTTTAAAGATGCGGTCGTCAATGCTTATCCAGATGTTCAAGTAGATTAGGTGTTGTTGAAACCGGCACCGAAGACGGGGTCGGTTTCAACCTTTTCTAGGTACTATGCGCTGCTTAAAGGGCTTGTCTTTACAGGCAGAAGTTGGCAGTAGAAGAAAAAAATATCAGGGGGATTACGATGCAGAATAAGAGAAGATTTGAACAGTATCATCGCTATGGGCTATTATTTATCGCACCATTTTTTCTAGCATTCTTTGTTTTTCAGCTTTATCCAATTCTCTATACGATTTACCTAAGCTTTACGGATCTAAAAGGGTGGAATCCAGCTGCCAATCTTGTCGGACTGGATAACTATTTTGCGATTTTTCGCAACCCGTTATTTTTAAAATCCATCAGCAATACCTTTATTTTGTGGGGCGTAAACTTTGTCCCTCAAATTGGCTTGGCTTTGTTGCTGGCGGCATGGTTTACCAATATCAAGTTGCGCTTGCGGGGGAAAGGCTTTTTCAAAGTCGTTTTTTACTTACCCAACATCATTACTGCCGCTTCAGTAGCAATCTTATTTTTCGTTTTGTTCAGTTTTCCGTTAGGTCCGATCAACCTAGTCTTGCAGCATTTCGGTGTTTTGGACCAGCCCTATGACTTTTTCCGTAGTGAAACGGGCACTCGGCTGATCGTTTCCTTTATCCAATTTTGGATGTGGTATGGTCAGACAACGATCGTTTTAGTTTCGGGCATTTTGAGCATTGATGATGCTCTTTTTGAATCAGCAATGATCGATGGAGCCAATGATGGTCAAATTTTCCGCAAGATCACGCTGCCTTTGTTAAAACCAATCTTGCTTTATACATTAGTGACATCCTTGATTGGCGGCTTGCAAATGTTCGACATTCCTTTTTTGCTGACAAACGGCAATCCCAACAATAGTGTCTTAACGATCACGATGTTTATCTACAACCAAGCCTTTACCGGGAGTCGGAATTTCAACGTTGCCGCAACCGCGTCGGTGCTATTATTGGTACTTTCGATCGTATTAAGCACGTTATTGTTTCAATTTTTCAAAGAAAACAGCAAAGTGGGGCGAAAATAAATGGAAAATAGCTATCGAGCAAAACGATTGTTGATCTATGTCTTTTTGGTGTTGCTGACCATCTTAAGTATTCTGCCGTTTTGGGTCGTCTTAGTCAATGCGACCCGTTCAGCAGAACAGATCCAGCAAGGGCTGTCCTTGTGGCCTGGCGGTAATCTCCAATACAACTGGTCCGTCTTAATGGGCAGAGGCTTCAATGTTTTCAATGGATTTAAAAATAGTTTCTTGATTGCGGCTGGCGCTACCGTTCTCAATGTATATTTTTCGGCATTGACAGCTTATGGCGTGATCGCCTATGAGTTTCGTGGCAAGAAAGTCCTGTTTGCTGTCATTCTTGGGCTGATCATGATTCCCCAGCAAATCAGCATGATCGGTTTTTATCAATTTATGAATCGCTTAGGGCTCTTAAATAATTTTCTGCCATTGATTTTACCAGCGATCGCATCACCTGCTACCGTTTTTTTCTTAAAGCAATACTTAGAAACGATCTATCATCCTGATTTGGCAGATTCTGCTCGTTTGGACGGAGCCGGCGAAATCAAAATTTTCCATCGCATCATGTTGCCCTTGATGAAACCGGGCTTAGCCACCATGGCGATTTTCTCGTTCGTGACCTCGTGGAATAATTTCTTGATGCCCTTGATCTTGATCAACGATACGGAAAAGTATACGTTGCCGATGCTGGTCCAATTGCTGAAAACTGATGTTTACCGTACTGAATTTGGCAGTATGTATCTAGGGATCTCCTTAAGTATTATTCCTTTATTGCTGATTTACCTGTTTCTATCGAAATACATCGTGGGCGGTGTGACGGCTGGCGGAATCAAAGGATAGCGAGACCTTTTTACCAAAAGAAAACGCTGGACTGAGTCTTCAGTCCAGCATTCATTTAACGGATCACACGGGAGAGATCAAGTGCCGCAAAGCGCAAATCGTTGATATTCAAGAAATGTTTCGCCACTAAAACGTTGCCGCCAAACAGCGGGGCCTGATCGCCTAATCGACTGTTTTTGATCTTCGTGTTTTTGGTGAACTGGCTGGTCAATTTTTGTTGCAGCGCCAGTAATAAATCAGGAATTTTGCGATAGACCGAGCTGTTGATATAGACTTCTTCGGGATCAGAAAAAGTGATGACATTGTTTAGCCCAATACTAAGAAACTCAACATTTTGTTGCGCCAACTCGACTGCTGATTTTTCTCCGGCATGATAGGCTTGTGCAAAGGTATCCGAATTAACGAACGCTGTTTTTGTATAGTGACTGTAGGTGTCAAACAAGACTTTGTTCGACGCATATTGCTCTAAGCAGCCTCGATTGCCGCAAGGGCACAAGTTGCCGTGAGGAAAGAGCGTAGAATGGCCAACTTCCCCCGCCATGCCGTGAGTACCGGTTTGTAGCTGCCCATCAACGATGATTCCGACACCGATCCCACTATGGACGCTGACGCTCAGTAAATTCGTGGAATCAGAAGAAAAACAGTACTCGCCTAAAGCCGTCAGATTGGCTTCGTTTTCTATATAGACCGCCGTATTGTATTTTTGGCTCAAAGGGGCGATCAAATCAAAGTGTTCCAAGTCGTAGTAGGGGGCAAAGGTAACCGTCTGATTGTGAACGATGCCGTGGATCGCCAAACAGATTCCTACTAATCCATGAGTGGTTTGCGGCATTTGCGGCCAAAACTCTTTCATCATGGAATCGATCGTCGCTAGTACATTTTCTTTGGTGATCAATTCATGGGAATGGTCGGCAGAGGCGATCATCTCGCCATTGATATAAGAGAGCATCCCTCGAACATAGTTATAGCCGATGTCAAAGGTAACAGCTAAGCTGCTACGGTGATTGAATTGCAATTGAATCGGTTTGCGACCACCGATCGAAGTGGAATCACCAATGCCGACTTCGCGCACGAAGTCCGTGTCGATCAGTTTTTTGGTTATTTGAGAAACAGACGCTTTATTGAGATGGGTCAAATTTGACACTTCCGCTCGTGACACATTTTCATTGTCAATGATCGTCTTCAATACAGCCGCTTCATTTTGTTCGCGTATGCCCATTTTATTGATAATCATGTGTTCTCCTCTTCGTAGATGTGATTAGTGTTAGTTTACCGTGCAAATTAATATTGTGCAAGCTGAAGAATAAAGAAAAGACGCAGAATGTAGGAGCAGCAGTTTGAGAAGGAAAAACCATGAAAGATTCGTTGAAAGCGCTTGACAGGAATGCGAGAATCGTTTACTATCCAATTAGTTAGTTTTGAATGCTAATTAACCGATTAAGGGTCAATGGTTAACTGCTTCAAACAGAGGAAGGAGAGAAGAGATGGCTTATTTTTTAGGGTTGGATCTAGGAACAAGTGCGTTAAAAGGCTTAGTTTTTGATCAAACCGGGGAACTCCAAGGAACAGCAAGTGCTGACTATCCATTGTCATCCCCTAGACCGGGGTTCAGTGAGCAAGAGCCGGTGCATTGGCAAGAGGCGGCAAATAAGGTGATCAAAACCTTGATCCAGCAGCTTCCAACGCTGCAGAAGGAATTGATCGGCGTCAGCTTTTCTGGGCAAATGCATAGTCTTGTTTTATTGGATGAAGAAAACCGAGTCATTCGTCCGGCAATATTATGGAATGACGTTCGAACCACCAAACAATGCCAAGCGATCATGGCATCCTTTGGAGAGGAAATAAAAGCAATCACCAAGAATGTTGCTTTGGAAGGGTTCACCTTACCAAAAATTTTATGGGTCCAAGAACACGAGCCTGAACATTGGCAACAAGTTCGTCACATGATGCTGCCAAAAGACTACTTGGCTTTTTGGCTGACTGGGAACTATTCGATGGATTATTCCGATGCGGCGGGTACGTTACTGCTGGATATCGAAAAGAAGTGCTGGTCTGAAGCCATTCTAGAAAAATTCGCAATCGCATCGGATTTACTGCCACCGCTTTTTGAATCAGCAGCGCCTGTAGGGCAAATGCGAAAAGAGCTGCAAGAAGCTTTTGGGTTTGAACAAGAGGTGACGATCTATGCAGGTGGCGCAGACAATGCCTGTGCTGCATTAGGTTCAGGGATCATCGCCGAAGGTGTCGGCATGGTGTCGATTGGCACTAGCGGTGTGTTCTTATCCTTTGAAGAAGCGCAAGAGGTTGATTATCAAGGAGATCTACACCTTTTCCGTCATGCGATCAAAGACAAGTTGTATTCAATGGGGGTCACGTTAGCCGCTGGAAATTCCTTAAGCTGGTATCGTGATACGTTTGCCCCCAACCAATCGTTTCAGGAATTGCTTTCAGCGATCAGTGAGGTAAACCCAGGGGCAGAAGGCCTGCTGTTTACGCCTTATATCGTGGGCGAACGCACCCCGCATACCGACAGCCAAATCAGGGGTAGTTTTATCGGCATCGACACACGGCATCGCGAAAAGCATTTCAGTCGTGCCATCTTAGAAGGGATCACCTTCTCTTTAAAAGATTCCCAAATGATCATGGAAGAACGGGCACAGCGGAAATTCACCCAGATCGTTTCTGTGGGGGGCGGTGCGAAAAATGCCGAATGGCTGCAAATGCAAGCCGATATTTTTAATGCAGAAATGCTGACTTTGTCTACTGAGCAAGGTCCAGGTATGGGCGCAGCAATGCTGGCAGCAATCGGCAGCGGCATTTATCCAGATGCAGGTGCCTGTGTTAACGCCTTTGTCAAATACGGCAAGGCCATTGCACCGATTCCTGAAAATGTCGCCAAATACCAAGAAATTTATGCGATCTACCGCACCGTCTACCAACAAACCGCACCTATCTGCCATGCATTGGCGCAAATCGAGTAGCGTAATGGCAGCAGGCAATCTACATGATCAAAGCAAGGAATCGTTTTTGGTTCTAAATGATTGGAAACAAGTAAGTTAGTTTATTACACTAAAAAACATAAAATGGAGGCAACAACAATGACTTATTTCCCAGAGATCGAAAAAATCCGCTACGAAGGTCCTAAAACAGACAATATGTTTGCATTTCGCCACTACGATGCCGAAGAAGTTGTTTTAGGCAAGAAAATGAAAGATCATCTACGTTTTGCAATCGCCTATTGGCATACGATGACGCAAGACGGCTCTGATCCTTTCGGCGCACCTGTCAACAAACGGACGTGGATCGGTGACACCGAAATGGAAACGGCGAAAAATCGAGTAGAAGCCTTCTTCGAGATTTGCGAAAAATTAGGGGCAGAGTTCTTCTGTTTCCATGATGTTGACGTGGCACCTGCAGGAGAAACGTTAGAAGAATTTTTCCAAAACTTAGACGAAATCACCGATTTGATCAAAGAAAAAATGGAACAAACGGGAATCAAACTATTATGGAATACAGCAAATATGTTCTCACATCCTCGTTTCAATAACGGCGCTGCTTCCACCAATAATGCGGAAGTTTATGCGTATGCGGCAGCCCAAGTCAAAAAAGGCTTAGATATCTCGAAAAAATTAGGCGGCGAAAACTATGTCTTCTGGGGTGGCCGTGAAGGCTATGAAACCTTGTTGAATACAGACATGAAATTTGAACAAGACAACATCGCCCGTCTATTCAAAATGGCGATCGCTTATGGCGAAAAAATCGGTCATAAACCGCAGTTCTTATTAGAGCCGAAACCAAAAGAACCATCAAAACATCAATATGATTTTGATGCAGCGACAACGATGGCCTTCATTCAGCACTACGGCTTAGAAGGAGATTTCAAATTAAACCTAGAAGCCAATCATGCAACATTAGCTGGCCATACCTTTGAACATGAAATCGCCGTTGCCCGTAGCTATAACGCATTAGGCTCACTGGATGCCAACCAAGGAGATATGCTGTTAGGGTGGGATACGGATGAATTCCCAACCAACGTCTTTGACTCCACACTCGCTTTATACGAAGTCTTAGAAAACGGCGGCATCGCGCCGGGAGGAATCAATTTCGATTCTAAAGTCCGTCGTTCGTCATTTGAAATGGAAGATCTGTTGTTAGCCCACATCGCTGGTATGGATACGTATGCCAGAGCGTTGAAAGCAGCAGCGAAACTAAAAGAAGACCGCTTCTTAGACGAGTTGAAGGAAAAACGGTACGCCTCTTTCCAAGAAGGCATCGGAGCGAAGATCGTTGCTGATGAGGAAAACTTAGAAACACTGACAGATTACGCATTGGCTCATGATCAAATCGAATTAGAATCCAGCCACATTGAATATGTGAAATCTCGTTTGAATGATTACCTGTTTTAATAAGAAACGACTGTCGTTCTGAGGAGCGGCAGTTTTTTCACCTAAAAAATATTTTTTAGCAATTGTTACGAATCAACCAACTTATGATACGATAAAATGTAACCGATTTATTTCGGTTTAGGAAATGAAGGAGGCAACTTGATGTTTCACACAAACTTAGATCCTTTCCCAGAAAACTTCTTATGGGGGGCAGCTTCGGCGGCCTATCAAATTGAAGGAGCATGGGCAGAAGACGGCAAAGGTCCGTCGATTTGGGACACCTATGCCCAAATTCCTGGCAATACTTTTGAGGAAACCAACGGCAAAGTGGCGATCGATCATTACCATCGGTACAAAGAAGATGTTGCTTTGATGAAGCAAATGGGCTTGAAAGCCTATCGCTTCAGCGTGGCGTGGTCGCGAATCTTGCCTGATGGCGAAGGCGCGGTCAATGAAGCGGGTGTGGCGTTTTACGAAAAGCTGGTGGACGAATTGCTTCGGCAAGGAGTAGAGCCGATTTTGACGCTGTATCATTGGGACCTTCCCCAGGCTTTGCAAGACAAATACTTAGGATGGGAAGGCCGAGAAACAGCAGAAGCATTTGAACGGTATTGCCGGATCCTTTTTGAACGCCTAGGAAAGAAAGTCACCTATTGGGTCACCATGAATGAACAAAATGTCTTCACTTCTCTTGGGTACCGTTGGGCGGCACATCCGCCGGGCTTGAAAGACTTAAAACGGATGTATGCAGCCAATCATATCATCAACCTTGCCAATGCTAAGGCGATCAATTTGTGCCATGAGCTGGTTCCTCAGGGCAAGATCGGTCCAAGTTTTGGCTATGGACCGATGTATCCGTTTAGCTGTGACCCAGAAGATGTGCTGGCAGCAGAAAATGGCGAAGCCTTCAACAACGCATGGTTTTTAGATGTCTATTGCAAAGGCGAATACCCGAAATTTGTGTACAAGCAATTAGCCAAAGTTGGCTTGGCTCCTGAAGTCACTCCAGAAGATCAAGCACTATTAAAACAGGCAAAACCTGATTTCTTAGGAATCAATTACTATCACGGTGGGACGGCCCAGCAAAACAATTTGCAAAAGCAGTCAGCTGAAAAGAAAGAATTTTCTAAAGTCGATCCGTATTTGATGCAAGCGGCAGCTGGTGAGTTCTCACCCGAAGAAACCATGTTTGCGACAGCAGAAAATCCTCACTTGAAAAAAACAGATTGGGGCTGGGAGATCGATCCCGTTGGTTTCCGTGTAGCCTTGCGCCGCATCCAAGCCAATTATGACTTGCCGATTTTTATTACTGAAAATGGGTTAGGCGCTATCGATCAATTGACAGAAGACAAACAGATCCATGACCCATATCGCATAACCTATTTGCAGGAACATCTGGTGGAACTGCAAAAGGCCATCACGGATGGGGTTGAGCTGATCGGCTATTGTGCTTGGTCCTTTACAGATCTACTGAGTTGGTTGAATGGATACAAAAAACGCTATGGGTTTGTTTATGTTGATCGCGACAATCAAAGCGAACGTCAGTTGGCGCGCATCCCGAAAGATAGTTTTTATTGGTATCAAGAGGTGATTCGCACCAACGGGGCAAGTTTGACAAGTGAAACATGATGTAACGAAGGAGTAGCTGAAAATGGAGGTTGGAAAATGCGTAAAGTGTTGATCGTTGACGATGAAGCATCGATCCGAAATGGGCTACCTCTGATCATCGATTGGGAACGTCTGGGGTATCAAATCGTCGGGTCGGCGGAAAACGGCGAAGCTGGCTTGGCAATGATCCGCGAATTGAAGCCAGATGTTGTGATCGCTGATATCCGTATGCCGGGAAAAAATGGTCTTGAGATGGTGCAAGCAGCATCGGAGGAAGGGCTTTTGTTTTTTGCCATTATTTTATCCGGCTACTCAGATTTTGACTATGCCAAGCAAGCGTTGCAACTGGGCGCTGTGACCTATTTGCTGAAACCAGTTGACGAAGAAGAGCTGATCGGTATTTTGACGAAAATCGATCAAAAAGCCAAGACCGATCAGCAGAAAAATCAGAAGAGTCAGTTGATGGAGAAATTGTTTGGCGGGGATCAAACGGGGATCAAAGACGCACAAGCCATCAAGCTATTGCGTCTTTCCGAGGAGGCAGATGCCCAAAAGCTGGTTGAGAAATTGCAGGAGCAAGTGGCGCAAGTCGTCACCTTGATCCATCGGCATCATCGGTATTTGGTTTTGTTAAACGAGGAGCGCTTTCCCGACGAGGCGATCGATGCGTGGTGCCGTAAAAAATTGGCTCACCGAGAAATCTTGATCTCCCGCTGGTTTGCGGCGCAAGATAACTTGAAGCCATTGATGATCGATATCCAGACATTAAGTAAATTGATTTTCTTATTTCCCAATCAAGTCATTTCTCACCATGTTTTGGATACGACGCAAGAAGCAGAAGAACGAAGTGATTTGCGTGAAGAATTAGTTAAGGCGATTTTGGCAAACGATCCGTTAGAACAGCCGTTATCCCGCTATTATCAAACCTTTTATCATTCATTGGCATTGGAAGAAGAGATCAAATGGCAAATCAATGGTGACATCGAATGGCTGCAGCATCAAATCAGTGAAAAAGTAGCCTTAGCAATCAAATGGTCGACAGACGAAGTGCATCAGCAGATTTTTCTCGCCCAGACGTTTCCAATGCTGCAAGAGGTGATCACCGCAAAACTAACAGACTTGCAAGCAACAGTCG
Organism: Enterococcus sp. R12; assembly: GCF_058135755.1. Lineage (NCBI taxonomy): Bacteria > Bacillati > Bacillota > Bacilli > Lactobacillales > Enterococcaceae > Enterococcus > Enterococcus sp. R12. The sequence continues at coordinate 2,922,620 of NZ_CM176874.1, read as the reverse complement.
CCAGCAGTTTGAACCAAATCGATATCATTGCAGAATTGATCCAATACACGAAAAAGCATTATCAAGAAGATTTGACCTTGAAAAAAATCGGGGAACGTTTCAATTACAATAGTGCCTATCTAGGCAAGAAGTTTCGCAAAGAAACTGGGAAAAATTATTTGGCGTTCTTGGATGAAGTTCGAATGGAAAAAGCGGTGGAAATCTTGCGTCATTCCAATCTAATGGTCTACGAAGTTGCTGAATTGGTGGGCTACAGCAATGTTGATTATTTCTACAAAAAGTTCAAACAATACCATCAGGTTTCACCGAATGAGTTTCGGAAAACATAAGAAAATTCGCTGATACATGAGCAGCTATTTTTCAGGAAAACAGTCCATCGCATAGGCAATGAAAAGAGAAATTTGTGAAAAGAAAAAGCGGCATTACAGGTTCGCATGGCGGCAGCAAGAGACAACACGTCTTTTTTTGTCGCCATTTTTTTGAATAATCTCGTCAGAAGCTCATACAAGAAAATGCTTTAAAAAAGCTATTGACGTCGTTTTCATTTTGAAGTATAGTAAGTGCATCGGATCGTTACTGATAATGCAGGCGTGACCACAGGTATGAGATTTTCTCCATTCGTTTGTTTTGGAAAAAGATCATAGCTAGTTGGTGACGTTATTTTTTTGTTTTATTTTAGGAGGTGTTGACCATGGAAATCGTCAAAGTATTTAATAATAATGCTTCATTAGTCCTGAACGACAATCACCAAGAAGAAGTTGTGATGGGGAGTGGCATCGGCTTTGGTTTGAAGCCAGGCGACACTGTCGATCAAAAGAAAATAGAAAAGCGATTCATCATTAACGACCAAAAAAGTATTGCAGATTTGGAACAGCTGCTTAAACGGATTGAATATCGTGATCTGCAACTGGCCAGCGATATTTTAAAATTGTTTGAGGAAGCGTTTCAATGCGAAAGCAATCCTGCACTGCTAGTGGCACTTGCAGACCATATCGGTTTTGCTCTGACGAGGGCAAGAGAAGGGATGAAAATTCAAACACCCTTAGAATGGGAATTAAAGCAGGTGTACCCGAAAGAATATGAAATTGGTCTTCAAGCGGTTGAGCTGATGCAAAAGCGAACACATCTGAATATTCCGCAAGATGAGGCTGCTTTTATTACGCTGCATTTCGTGAATTTTTTAGGCGATAACAACGGAATGGAAGAAACAATGCTGATTTCCAAAGTCATGAAAGATATTTTGACGATCATCAATTATCATTATGGCAAAGAATTCAGACAAGACTCTATTTATTTTTCCCGATTCATCACTCACATTCGCTACTTTGTTAAACGACAGATGAGCAATGAGCTACCAGCTCAACCAGCGTCTAGTTTATTAGATGTGATTCAACTGAAATATCCGTTGGATTATGAGTGTGCTATGAAAATCAAGCAATTTCTGGAAAATAGGTATCAGTGGGAAATCACTGAAGATGAAGTGTTGTATTTAACCTTACATTTAAATCGATTGGCATCTTAACGGATCGTTACTGGTAAAGCAGGCGTGACCTAGAGTGAGCACTCAAACGAGTCTTTTGTTTGAGGTGTCTTCTAGATCACGCTTTTTATTATACGCAAAAGGAGAGTAACTATGAAATTTGAAAACGAAAGTGCCGCGATCATTCGCTTGATCGGTGGTGAAAAAAATATCGACAGCTTGGTTCATTGTGCAACGAGATTGCGTTTTGGCTTGAAGGATGACGCCAAGGCCAATAAAGGGGAACTTCAAAAACTACCCTATGTGATGTCCGTTGTACAAAGTGGAGGACAATATCAAGTCGTAATCGGCAGCAATGTATCAGATTATTATGCGACGATCTCAGCTATGGCTGGGTTATCAGATCAAGAAACAGGTTCTTCGAAAAAAACAGGTTTTAATTTGAACGCCGTATTTGAAATTATCTCAGGTGCTTTTTCTCCTTTAATTCCTGCTCTAGCAGGTTCGGGGATGCTAAAAGCACTGCTGACGGTTTTGACCCAATTTAATTGGTTATCAGCAGAATCTTCTACTTATGTCATTTTGAGTGCCACGAGTAATGCAATATTTTATTTTTTACCGATTTTCTTAGGGATCACGTTGTCGAAAAGATTAGGTGCCAACATGTACGTTGGCGGTGTGATTGGTGCAGCATTGTTGGAACCTCAGTTTACTGGGTTGATTGGCGTTGAAAATACAAATTTCTTAGGGATACCAGTTCAAGCCGTGGACTATGCCACAACCCTATTTCCGATTTTTGCGGCTATTTTTATTTATCAATTTGTAGATAAATTTTTGAAAAAGATTATTTATAAAGACATTCAATTGTTTGCCGTACCAATGCTTAGTTTGATGATCATGATTCCATTGACCGTTATCCTTTTTGGTCCATTCGGCACTTTTTTCGGGGATCTTTTATCAGGAAGTGTAATGTGGTTATTTGAAAAAAGCCGGATCCTTTCAGGCATCGTTTTAGGCGGCGGGATGACCTTCATGGTTATGTTTGGTTTGCACTGGGGCTTTACACCTGTAACGTTAGATAATCTGACAAGATTAGGTGGAGACCCTATTGAAGGAATGGCATTGGCCGCTGTTTTTGCTCAAATCGGGATTGCAGTTGGCTTCTTCTTACGAGCGAAAAAACATTCGAAAATGCGGGCTTTGGCAGGCCCAGTTGCATTGACTGGCTTCTTTGCCGGCGTGACAGAGCCCATCGTCTATGGGATTATTCTTCGTTACAAAAGACTTTTGCCGATCGTAGCTATTTCCGGTGGTTTAGGCGGAGCAGTGTTAGGTGCTTTTGGTGTGACGATGAATGCGTATGTTTTCCATAATATTTTTTCCTTGCCTGTTTACAGTCCTTTGGTGGGTTATCTGATCGGAATCACCGTTTCATTGTTGTCAGGAGCTTTACTGGCTTATTTCTTCGGCGTGAAGGAAAGCGAACTAACAGAATTTGAAGCAGAGCCTGAATCAGAGGTAGAAAGTATCTTAACCAATGCAGCAACTCCGATTTATTCACCGGTAAAAGGACAAGTGATGCCTTTAGCAGAAGTGGAAGACGATGTGTTCGCCAGCGGAATCGCTGGACAAGGAATTGCGGTCATCCCCGATGAAGGAATCATTCGGGCACCTTTTGCAGGTACTGTTGTTGCTGTTTTCCCTTCTAAGCATGCGATTGGTATTAAATCTGATCAAGGGGTTGAATTATTGATCCACGTCGGATTGAATACCGTGAATCTAAATGGTGAGTTTTTTGATGTTAACGTCGAAAATGGTGCGACAATTGCACGAGGAGATCGTTTGTTGACCTTTGACCGGCAGGCGATTCTGGATAAAGGCTATCAATTATCGACACCCGTGATCGTTACAAATTGTGGACCAGATACAGTAATCGAGTACGAAACAACGGCCGGAACAATTGAAGTAGAAGGGATTCTGTTTACCGTAAACAACGAAGGATAGGAGTTTGAAAATGAAAGAAAACTTTTTATGGGGCGGTGCGATCTCCGCTCATCAAGTGGAAGGTGCTTGGCAAGAAGGCGGGAAAGGGATCAGTATTGCCGATGTGATGACAGCAGGAACGAAAGATCGGCCTCGGAAAATTACCAACACAATCTTGCCTGAGGAATATTACCCGAATCATGAAGGCATTGATTTTTACCATCGTTACCCGGAAGATATCAAACTTTTTGCGGAAATGGGTTTCAAAGCTTTGCGAATCAGTATCGCATGGACACGAATTTTTCCTTTAGGAGATGAACAACTACCGAACGAAGAAGGGCTGTATTTTTACGATCAGGTCTTTGACGAGATGCAAAAATATGGAATAGAACCTGTTGTGACGTTGTCTCATTTCGAGATGCCCTATCATTTAGTTGAAACCTATGGGGCTTGGCGCAACAGAAAGATGATCGGATTTTTTGAACGTTTTGCGCAAACTGTAATGGAACGCTACAAAGAAAAAGTGCGGTATTGGCTAACATTTAACGAGATCAACAATCAGCGGATCATCGATAATCCAATTTACAGTTTTACCAATTCTGGTGTGATCTTTGACGAGGATGAGGAGAAACTAGCAGGCATGTACCAAGCCGCTCACTATCAGTTTGTTGCTTCTGCTCGTGTCGTCACAGCTGCGAAAAAAATCAATCCTGAGTTTCAAATTGGCTGCTGTTTAGCTGCCACGCCTAATTACCCGCTGACTTCTGATCCTCGTGATCAATTGTTAGCACAACAAGAAGATAATAATCAACTCTATTTCACAGATGTACATGTCCGTGGACACTACCCAAAAAGAATTCTCAATGAATGGCAGAAAAAAGGGTACACGATCGATGTAACAGAAGCCGATCTTGATGATTTGGCAAAGGGCACCGTTGATTATATCGGGATTACTTATTATTTAAGCAATACAGTATCTACCCGCTCAGATGCAAACTATTTACATGATCCTCTGTTGGGCAGCAGTGTGCTGACAACGAATCCTTATGCAACGATGACGGAATGGGGCTGGACGATTGACCACATGGGATTGCGCTATATGCTGAATCTCTTGCAGGACCGTTATGAACTGCCGATTTTTATTGTGGAAAATGGCTTTGGTTTTAATGACCAAATGACAGAAACCGGCATTCATGATCCCGAACGGATTGACTATTTAGCTGAACACATCAAACAAATGATGCTTGCCATCGAGGAAGACGGCATTGATGTGATTGGGTATACAGCATGGGGCTGTATTGATCTCATCTCATTTACTACAGGTGAAATGCGAAAAAGATATGGGTTTATCTATGTAGACCGTGACAATGAAGGGAATGGTTCGCTTGATCGAATCAAGAAAGATTCTTTTGATTGGTATAAGGAAGTCATTGCTTCAAATGGAGCAATGCTGAAATAAAAAAGAAGTATCCTATTGCCTATCGGAGACAGAAAAAAGCTAATTTTTATAGTAAGAAAGTCTATTCTAAGAAGTAGGCTTTCTTTTTTTTCTTTTATATAATTTAAATGAAACTGTAAGCGCTTTTCGAACGGAGGAGGAGAAATGACAGATGTACGCCTGTGCTTTGATGTAGGGGGGACCTATATCAAATTCGGGGTTTTTACCGAGAAGAATCAATGGCTGGACCGAGGCAAAATCAAAACCCCGAGTAATACGCGGGATGAATTTTTTGCTGCCTTAGCTGCCAAAATACAAGAAGTCGAGCAAGTGCATGTCATCGAAGGGATCGGGCTGAGTTTTCCTGGTTTCATTGATTCAGTCAATGGCCGAGCGATCATGGCGGGGGCGTTGGCTCCTTTACACGGCTGTGCTGTTGTACAAGAGCTGCAGCAGCGTTTAAACAAGTCCTATCCGATCTGGATCGAAAATGATGCGAAATGTGCTGCTTTAGCAGAACTTTCTACCGGCAATGCTGCTGACGTACAAGATTTTGTCATGATCACATTAGGCACCGGTATTGGTGGCGCGCTCGTTCATCAGCGCCAGTTGATTCACGGACATGGGTTTCGGGCAGGAGAATTTGGAATGATGATCACTGATTTTCAAGCATCTTCTTTTGCGACCCTCCATGATCTAGCTTCAACGAGAGGACTGATTGCTGCCTATCGGCGGACAAAAGCGATTCCTGAATCAGAGGAGATTTTAGGTGAAACCATCATGCAACAGTGGTCGAGTGATCCTGAAACGCAGGAGATCCTGAAACAGTGGGCACGTTATGTCGCACTTGCGATTTACAACCTAGCTGTCACGATGAATCCCGAAAAAATACTGATCGGCGGCGGCATCAGCCAACACCCTGATCTATTAGCTATAATCAAACAAGCAATCAATGAGAACCCCCATTGGCCAGATTTCCAAGTGCCGATCGAGACTTGTCGTTACTATAATGATTCTGGTCTGTTAGGGGCGTTGACATTGATCCAACAAGGAGGAAAAAAATGAAATTTTCAGATGGCGGTTGGTTATTTCGTGAAGGATTTGATGTGAAATTTGCGGTGCATGTCTACGATGCCCGTAAAGAAGAAAACAAATTGGTTTTATATCTGCCTTATAGCTATGTCGGACATAAAGGGGCAACGCTGGATGGCGGATTGTTAACGATGGAAGTCACTACCCCTAGAAGCAATATCATTGGGATCACCCTCTATAACTATAAAGGGGTCCAAGCCAAAGCCCCCGATTTTGAATTAATGACAGAAGCGATCACTCCTGATATTTCAGAAGACGAGCAATCATATGTTTTTCGCTCGGGAGACTTGCAAGTCGTAATCACCAAAGAGGAAAATGTGACAGCTTCGTTTTATTACAAAGAACAGCTGATTACCCAAAGCAAGCCTCGCAGCAAAGCCTTAGTGATCGATCCGCAAGCAAATACCCATATCAGCGAACAGTTGACCCTGGATGTGGGAGAAACGATCTATGGTTTAGGGGAACGCTTTACAAATTTCGTGAAGAACGGCCAGAGTGTTGATATCTGGAATGCCGACGGGGGCACTGGTACAGAGCAAGCTTATAAAAATATTCCTTTTTATGTAAGTAATAAAGGGTATGGCGTCTTTGTCAATTCACCAGATCGTGTGCAATTCGAAGTGGGGAGTGAAAAAGTTTCGCGTGTTCAATTCAGCAATCCAGGACAATCGTTGCAGTACTTTGTGATTGCTGGTGATGAGTTAAAACAAGTGATTCAGCGCTACACTGATTTGACGGGGAAACCGTCGTTGCCGCCTGCGTGGTCCTTTGGTTTGTGGCTAAGTACCTCGTTCTTGACGGATTATGATGAACAAACCGTGACGTCTTTTGTAGACGGTATGGCAGAACGTGATATCCCTCTTGAGGTCTTTCATTTTGACTGCTTATGGATGAAAGAATATGAGTGGTGCAACTTCACGTGGGACGAACGAACTTTCCCAGAACCTGAAAAAATGCTGCAGCGCTTGAAAGCCAAAGGATTGAAAATCTGTGTCTGGATCAATCCTTACATTGGGCAAAAATCACCCTTGTTTGATGAAGGGATGGCGAATGGCTACTTTTTGAAACGCGCCAATGGAGATGTCTGGCAATGGGACAAATGGCAAGCTGGTTTGGCGGTCGTCGACTTCACCAACCCTGAAGCGATCGCTTGGTACAACAGCAAGCTGCGTGCCTTATTAGACATGGGGGTGGATTGCTTCAAAACGGATTTTGGTGAACGGATTCCCACCGATGCGGTGTACTATGATGGCTCTGATCCAGAAAAAATGCACAATTATTACGCCTATCTATACAATAAGGTCGTCTTTGACTTGCTGAAAGAAGTCAAGGGAGCAGAAGAAGCCATCGTTTTTGCGCGGGCAGCTTCGGTTGGTTCGCAACGTTTGCCTGTACACTGGGGCGGCGACAGTACCTCGGATTATCCATCGATGGCAGAGTCGCTGCGAGCAGGTCTATCCTTTGGATTAGGCGGCTTTGGGTATTGGAGCCACGATATCTCAGGGTTTGAAGCTGGCTCAACTCCAGACCTCTACAAGCGCTGGACACAATTTGGTCTGCTGTCTTCCCATAGCCGTTACCATGGCAGCTGGGAATACAAAGTGCCATGGGTCTATGACGACGAAGCCGTGGCGGTAGCTAAAGCCTTTACCAAGTTAAAACTGTCCTTGATGCCTTACTTGCAAGCCCAATCGGTGCTAACCGCTCAAACGGGGATTCCGATGATGCGGGCAATGGTCTTAGAGTTTCCTGAAGACGAGATGACCCATCATTTGGATCGGCAATACATGCTGGGGGAACACCTTTTAGTGGCGCCCATTTTTAATGATCAAGGAACAGTCTCCTTTTACGTACCGAAAACGAAGGGGCATTGGATCGACTATTTATCTGGCAAAGCATACGAGGGCGGACGCTGGTACCAAGAAACCTATGACTATTTCCACTTGCCACTGTTAGTCCGACCAAATCAAGTCATTATCGAAGGCCATGAACAAACCAAAGCAGTCTATGACTATGCCCAACATCCAACGATCCATCTTTTTGATCCGCAAGACAAGACCGCTGCCGCTATCTATGATCACCATGGTGAGTGGATTGGTGAGGTGGCTGTCGAAAGAGTCGATCAAGAACTGATCGTCAAGCTGACTGGCATCCAGCAAGCATCCTTGCAGATACACACGACTGCTGGAAAAACGAGCCATGAGCTGACGGCTGACCAAACCACGATAAAGGAGTTTTAGATGCCCATGCGAACCATCACGAATCCAATTTTACCTGGATTTCATCCAGATCCCAGTATTTGCCGTGTCGGTGAAGACTTTTATCTGGTGACGAGTACCTTTGAATATTTTCCTGGATTACCAATCTATCACAGTAAAAACTTGGCAGACTGGCAGCTGATTGGCCATGGACTTTCGCGACCTGAGCAGTTGCAGCTACCGACGAAAAACCCCAATGCTTTTGGTCTGTATGCCCCAACCTTGCGTTTCATCAAGGACCGCTTTTACCTCGTTTGCACCAATGTTGGCGCAAACGAAGGAGGAGAAGGCAATTTTCTGATTTGGACGGATGACATCGCTGGTGAATGGTCTGACCCGATTTGGCTGGACACCCCTGGGATCGACCCAACAATTTTCGTAGATGACGATGGACAGACCTATTACTTAGGCACCCATAAGGAGATCTATCTGCGGACGATCGATTTGGCTTCTGGAGAACTAGGCCCGCGGCAAAATATTTGGACGGGCAGCGGAGCGGCTGATCCAGAAGGCCCCCACTTGTATAAAAAAGACGGTTATTACTACCTGTTGATCTCCGAAGGCGGAACGTCTTATGGGCATATGCTGACCATGGCCCGCAGCCGTTCCTTGACGGGACCCTATGAAGCATGCCCCAACAATCCAGTGATGACCAATCGCAGTACGAATCTGCCGCTGCAAGCCGCAGGGCATGCGGATCTCGTGCAAGATACTAAAGGCAACTGGTGGGCAGTCTGTCTAGCAGTACGCCCCATCAGCTATCCTTTGAGGCATTTGTTAGGGCGGGAAACATGCCTACTGCCAGTAGACTGGTCAAACCCATGGCCGGAGTTTGGCGAAGAAGGTCATTTGCCAGAAAGCATTCAGGTAGACACAGCGGCGGCACCAAAGGAAACACAAAAGAAGAGCAGCAAGCCTGATTACGTGACTTTATTCGAATGGGACTCGACGTTGATTGAAGAAGAGCCGCATGGCTTCTTGCTGCATCCTAATCAGACGGGTCTGTCTGATCAAGGCAAACTTGCGGCTGTGTTCCAACGGCAAACCGCCTTTGATCAACAATTTCAAGCAACCTTTGATTGTCGGCAACTAACGGATGGACAAGCGGGATTGACGGTTTTCTTAAATGCCACCCATCACTATGAGGGATACCTGGAAAAAACGGCGTCCAGTCAGCAGTTAGTTTTCCGCCGACAGATCGGTTCCCTATGGAAAGTGGAAAAGAAACTGCCTTATGCAGCAGATACAGTCACCTTGCAGCTGAGCGCAGATAAAGAAACTTATCGTTTTTCTGTTGTTGATGAGCAAGGACAAGCACAACCTTTAGGTAGGGGAGAAACAAAATATCTGACTACTGAAGTTGGCGGTGTCTTTACTGGAATCATGGTAGGCTGCTATGCCAGCGCCTCTTCATCACAACAAACCCTTCGTGTGCGGGATTTCTAATCAATCAAAAGCCCCCCTTCGATTTCTGAAACAGGAATCGAAGGGGGGCTTTGCTGTTTTAGTGAGGAGAAGATGAATCTTGGCTTAGATCGTGGATCCGCAAGGTGACTTGTGTGCCGCTGCCCAACACACTCTCGATCGTCAAGCCGTATTCAGGTCCATAAAACATTTTGACCCGATGATTGACGTTGGCTAGCCCAATGTTCTTTTTGGCATGGGTGGAGGGCGTCTTGATTTTTTGCTGCAAGTGTTCGAGTTTTTCTGGCGGTATCCCGCTGCCGTTGTCTTGTACCACGATCACCAGATCATGGCCGTCTTTGGTGATCGTCAAACGGACAAACCCTGGATAGGTGATGCCTTCCAAGCCATGGGAGATGGCGTTTTCCACCAATGGTTGAATCAGGAGGGGCAATATTTGGACTTCTTTTTGGTCGATCTCATTGGAGACTGAATAGGAAAAGTTGACTCGATCGCCAAAGCGCATCCGCTGGATCTTGACATACACGTGAACCGCGTCTAAGGACTCTTCTAAGCTCGTTCGCTTGGTTCCGTGGGCTTCTAGCGTATAGCGCATCGATTTTGCCAGTAACTTGATGGCATAAACGACGTCAGAATTGCCAGAAGTCAGCGCCATCATACGAATCGTTTCTAATGTATTGAACAAGAAGTGGGGGTTGATCTGCCCCGCTAAGATATTAAATTCCATTTGCTGCTGCTGAGTCAACAGCTCTTGCTGTGCCAAACGTGAACGGTAGATCTCTTCTTCTTTTTTCTTGATTCGTTGAATGATCTTATGGAAATCAAGAGAGATCTGTGAAATCTCGTCTTCGCCGCTGATATTTTGAAAGAAATCATAATCCTCGATCGAGGCAAAGTAGACCGCCTGCTGCAGTTGAGAGATTCGTTTGGTAAAGAATCGAGCAAAGAGAAAGACGATGATGAAAGTAGTGATCAAAATCACCAAAACGATCGTGCTCCACCGGATCAGATTAGTGCGTAGATTGCGATAGGCATTTGTATCCGCACTATAAATCGTGATGATATCTTCTTTGTTACTCATGGGTAAGGTGCTTTTGGTGAGCATCACCTTGGTACCATCATTTTTTAAAAAGGCAGCACTCGTTTGCGGCTCAGAAAGAGCTGTCAGCTGTCCCGGTTCCCCAACTTGATTGATTTTGTCGCTATAAAAGATGACATCATCATTTAACTGTAATTCCAATTCATAGGATGAATTACGAAGTCGGTTACTGAGATAATTGTAATCGACTTGGATCTCCAAAACGGCTGTTTCTTTTGATAAAGGCAAAGGCAACGTTTTATAAAGACTCAAACGATTTGCTTTGTAATCCTCTGGCATCGTCATCAAAAAAGCATCGGGTTGCTTAAGAGCTCGTTGGTACCAGGCGGTCGCTTGAATCGTGTCATCTGCCTGTTGAAAATATTTATAGTTCGGAATGGTTTGATTCGTCGTATAGATGGTTAATTTCGCAATCGAGGTTTGAAGATTTCTGATCTCATCTAGCTGATCATAGCTATTGATGTCCACAATCGCTTCTTGATCGTCAAGGTAATTGGCAGTTAAAAGTTGACGTAGATGGGTATCGTTTGATAAGGAACTCGCCGTGTTTGTCAGCGTGTTTGTTGTATCAAAAAGAACAGATTTGACACGCTGAGCATTCAACTCTGCCAAGTGTTGGTAATTGCCTGTCAGCTGTTTGGTTGAATCGTAGACCAATAAGAGACCTATAGTCACTGTGGATAAAAAAACAACAGGTAGATAAAGAATGAACAATTGTCGCCGAATGGAAAACTGACTCAGACGACGAAAAAGTGAGAGATGACTGATTCTTTTCATACTTGTTGATTACGAAAGATAGAAAGCAACAGGAACGAACTACAATAAATAACAAAAGAAAAGCCGAAAATCAACAAGAGAAATTTAAACAACGGAAATAAAACAACAAAACAAAACGCAGCGATAGGAATAAGTGCGAGAGCTAACGAACGGACAGGGTCCGCGATCGGTAACAGAAACGCATTTTTTAGTGTTTGCCTAAAGCTGTTTTCATAACGTCCAATTAAGGCAAGGCAATAGACTAACACAATAAACAGATAAATAGCTGTAACAATTAGAACGAAAGCAAAAATACTGGCAAGAATGGTTTTTGAGGAAAACCAAAACAAGCTACTATACAGTAGTGCTACCATGGGGAGCCCAAGAAGGAGAAAACTACCGGTGGCTTTCATAAAGTTTGCTCGTAGCGCTCGCACATAGCCTACAATCAATTCACCACGCTCCTCATCCGCATAACGAATCGTCACTTCATAAAGGGCAGCTGTCGCAGCACCAATCGTAATAATTGGCAAACAGCTAATGATATATAGTAAATTTAACAATGTAAATTGTGAAAAAACGGTGGTTATTTTGTACAGTTGACCATCAGGATTGTACTTCATTTTTATCCCTCCAAAATTGATATATTCCTATAGTACTCGCAAAAAACAAATTTTGAAAGCCTTACCATTCGAGCGGTTTCTAGCGAAAACATTGATAGATCAACGTTCTTTATAAATAAAAGAAAAATGAAGTCTAAAATGTACGGATTGACCTCTATTTTTCACAGGTGGCAAATAAGCATTCAGGTGCTAGTATTAAAAATGTAAAAGCGGTTACAAAAAAAGGGGGAGGAAAATGGAAAGTAAACTAAGCAGTGTCCCAAGAAAAAATAAGCGGGTGACACGAGAAGGGAAGATTTTGTTTTTATGTATCGTTCCCTTTCTGATTCTCGTGTTTTTGTTCTCTTATTTTCCTTTGCATGGATGGATTTATTCACTTTATGATTACAAACCAGCATTAGGTTTAGCGCGCAGCGAGTTCGTAGGCTTCAAATGGTTTCGACTTCTTGTCTCTAGTCCAACACAAGTGGATCAGATCGTACAAGTAATGAAAAACACCTTTGCCATGAGTTTTTTAGGGATCGCCACTTCGATCCTACCAGTAGGCTTCGCCATTTTACTGAACGAAATCAAGTGCAAATGGTTTAAAAATTTGGTCCAAACGCTGACCACGCTGCCGAATTTTATCAGTTGGGTTTTGGTGTATACGATTGCCTTTAGCTTGTTTTCTTCAACAGGGCTGGTAAACACGTTGCTGCAAGAATGGGGCTTCGTTACCGATCCAGTCAAATTTTTGGATAGCGGCAATCATACGTGGCTGATGATGTGTCTTTGGAATATTTGGAAAGGCTTGGGCTGGGGTGCCATCATGTATCTTGCAGGCATTTCAGGAATTGACCCCGAATTGTATGAATCGGCACGAATTGATGGGGCGAATCGTTTCCACCTGATGCGTCATATCACACTACCTGCCTTGATGCCGACGTTCCTTGTGATGCTGATGCTGTCTATCGCCAACTTGCTGAACAACGGAATGGATCAGTACTTTGTCTTCCAAAATGCATTCAATCGAAACACGATCCAAGTCCTCGATTTGTATGTCTACAATTTAGGGATGGGCGGAAATAGTCTATCGCTAGCGACCGCGATCAGTATGCTAAAAAGCGTCATTTCTGTTGCCTTGTTAGCCATCGTCAATATTGCTTCGAAAAAAATTCGGGGGACATCCATTATTTAGAAGAGGAGGATATCAATGGAACTATCGATTAGTGAAAAGAAAAAGGCGAAAAAAGTACGCAAACGTGAAAATCTGACGTTTAGTATTCTCAACTATACCTTTTTCTTTTTGATTACGTTGATTTGCGCGTATCCCTTTTATTACTTGATCATTAATTCAATCAGTAATAATGAGTTGAGTGCGTTAGGCCAAATTCGCTTTTTTCCACAAGAGATCCATTTTGAAAACTATAGTCAAGTGTTACAGCTAAAAGGATTGCCTCTAGCCGCAACGGTTTCGGTGGCTAGAACGGTGATTGGTACCGCCGCGACTGTCTTAGCTTCAGCCTTCTTAGGCTTCATGTTTACCCAAGAAAAAATGTGGAAACGAAAATTTTGGTATCGCTTTGTCGTGATTACAATGTATTTCAATGCAGGGTTGATTCCATTATTCATCACGATGAAGACATTAGGTTTAACGAATAACTTTTGGGTCTATATATTGCCGGCTGTCGTTCAGCCCTTTAATATCATCTTGGTGAAAACCTATATTGAGTCGATCCCCAAATCATTGCAAGAAGCAGCTGAAATGGATGGAGCTGGCATCATTCAAGTATTCTTTCGGGTAATTTTACCCAACTGTACGCCGATTTTAGCAACAGTAGCGATTTTCTCGGCAGTGGGTCAATGGAATTCCTTCCAGGATACACTGATTTACATTACGGATCAAAGTCTCTACTCCTTGCAATACCTTCTTTATACGTATATCAATCAAGCCAATTCGTTGGCACAAATGGTCAAAAATACCTCGGGATCACTTTCCAGCATCGCTTCAGCAGCAACAACGCAGACGCCGACGTCGATCCGCATGACCGTTTCAGTCATTGTTGTTTTACCAATCATGTTCATTTATCCGCTATTCCAGAAGTATTTTGTTAAAGGAATTATGTTGGGTGCGGTGAAAGGTTAATAAAAAGAAAGAGGGAAGAAAATGAAAAAAATGTCGAAATATGTAACAACAGGTTTGTTAGGCATGACATTGCTAGGTAGTTTAGCCGGCTGTGGAGGAGCAGCTGAATCTGACACAGATGCCGCTTCTAGCGAAAGTGGCTACGATGAAACGATCACGATCGATGTCTATAATGGGCTAGCCAACTATATGGGGATGCAAGAAGGGTGGTTTGCCAAAATCGTGCGGGATAAATTCAATATGGAATTGAACATCATCGCACCAAACGTTGCTGGAAACGGTGATACCCTTTATCAAACGAGAACGGCAGCAGGCGATTTGGGTGATTTGATCATTGTTGATAATGGCCAACAATACAACGAATTGGTTGAAGCAGGTTTGTTGACCGATGCGAGCGAGTATTATGAAACTATGGAAAATGTTCAGCGCTTCGATGCGGCTGTTCAAAATCTAAACAAAGATGCCGATGGGCTGTATGGCTTTCCAACTTCTGTTTCTACCTTAAAAGCCACCGATCCTTCAGAAGGATTAGACCCTACATTTGGTGCTTACGTGCGTTGGGATCTTTATGGGGAGCAAGGATACCCAGAAATCGGGACATTGGAAGACCTGCTTCCTGTGATTCAAAAAATGCAAGAAGCCAATCCAACAACAGATTCTGGCAAAAAAGTTTATGGGTTTTCTCTATTCAGCGATTGGGACGGCAACATGATGAATGCAGGCAAACAGCTGGTCACCTACTATGGGTACGATGAATCAGGATTTGTCTTGGCAAAAGCCGATGGATCTGATTATCAAAGCATTCTCGATAGTGACTCTGAATATATTCGTGCACTTAAGTTTTACTTCGAAGCCAATCAAATGGGCTTAGTTGACCCAGAATCAACGACGCAAAATTACGATACACTTTTTGCAAAATTCCAAGAAGGACAAGTGTTATTCTCATGGTGGCCTTGGTTAGGTCAAGCGGCCTTTAATACGACCACGAACTTGACTGAAGGAAAAGGCTTTATGTTGGCGCCGATCCAAGACCAAAAAATCTTCTCTTATGGTGCGGAAGTATACGGGGGCAAACAATTTATCGGGATCGGTTCTAATGCCGAAGACCCAGAACGAATCGCAGCCTTCATTGACTGGCTCTACTCATCAGAAGGTGTGTTAGCAAATTCTTCTCAAACAAGCGGCAGTAGTGGTCCAGAAGGGTTGACTTGGGAAATGAAAGACGGCGAGCCTGTCTTAACTGAGTTCGGAAAACAAGCATTGCTAGATGGTGATGGGGATGTGCCAGAAGAATACGGTGGCGGAAGTTACAAAGATGGCGTATCTGCACTCAACGTCAATACGGTATTACCGATCGATATCAATCCTGATACAGGCTTCCCTTATGCTTATACGATGTGGGAAAGCTACCAAAATGAAACAACCGATCCTGTAAAAGAAGATTGGTCAAAAAATATGGGTGGTGCAGAATCCACCATTGGTTATTTAGAGGAGAACGACCAATTGTTAGTTGCCCCTGGTGCCAGCTATGTAGCGCCAGAAGATAGTTCAGAGATCTCTACGTTGCGTAACCAAGCCAAAGCGACGATCATCGAGTACTCTTGGCGAATGGTTTTTGCCAAAGATGAAGCAGAATTTGATCAATTGCTAAAAGAAATGCAAGAAACAGCAGATGGTCTTGGCTATCAAACCGTTTTGGAATTTGACATGAACAATGCAAAAGATCAAAACGAAAAACGGATAGAAGTAGCGAAAGAATTTGGAGACTAATCAAAAACAAACAAAGAATCGCTCGAGTGATTTGCCAACGGTTCCTTGGCAAAAGTGAGTATACAGCCTTTGGATAAGCAATCACTTAAGAAGATTGATCCAGCACCAGCGGATCAGTCTTCTTTCTTTAAGGAGGAAAACAATGATAGTGGAAAAAAAAGATCGTTTGCTTTTTATGGGGGATTCGATCACAGATAGCAATCGAAATTATCAAGCGATACCCGCAGGTTGGTCTTCATGGGGGGACGGCTATGTTCATCTGATCAACGCCTATACCACAGCATTACTCCCGCAAATGGAATTAATGATCGTCAACCGGGGTGTCAGTGGGGATACGGTTGTCGATTTGAAGAAGCGCTGGAAGGATGATGTGTTGGCATTTCAACCAGATTGGGTAACGATCATGATCGGTGTGAATGATGTGTGGCGGCATTTTGATGGAACCTTTGCTCAAACGGAACTAGTGGGGATCGAGAGATTTGAATCAGAGCTGCGTGATTTGATCGAGCAGACCTTGTCAAATGTCAAGGGGATGATTCTTTTGAGCCCGTTTATGGTTGAAGCCAACAAAGAAGATCCATTAAGAAAAATGCTTGCCAATTACCAACAAGTGCTTGCCAAAGTAGCGCAAGAGTATGGTATCCTTTTAGGGGATACGCAGGAAAAGTTTGATGATTTTTTGCTTTATCAATCATCCTATGTCTTAAGCAGTGATCGCGTGCACCCCTCGACTGCCGGACATGTGTTGATTGCAAAAACATGGCTGGAAACAGTCGGTATTTTGGAGGAAAAACAATGATCACAGTAGAAACGATCCAGCAAGTCGCACATCAAGGCCCCTTTTTTCCAAATTGGCAGTCATTGGGCGCTTTTGTTCTACCGGAATGGTTCCGCAAAGCAAAATTTGGGGTCTTCATTCATTGGGGACTGTACAGTGTTCCAGCCTTTCACAATGAATGGTATTCAAGAAATATGTACATCAAAGGCCACCCAGAATATGATCACCATATTGAAACCTATGGTCCACAAAAAAACTTTGGCTACAAAGACTTTATTCCGATGTTTACCGCAGATAAATTTGATGCAAATGAATGGATTCGCTTGATCAAACAAGCCGGTGCCAATTATCTTTTTCCCGTTGCAGAACATCACGACGGGTTTCAGATGTATAAAAGCGAACTGTCTGAATGGAATGCGTCAGTTATGGGGCCGAAAAAAGATATTCTTGGGGAACTAAAAGAAGCAGCAGAGGAGCAAGGCCTGCATTTTTGTACCTCATCTCATCGTGCCGAACATTGGTTTTTTATGGGACACGGTAAGGATTTTGACAGTGATATCAAGGAGCCGCTAGAAAAAGGCGACTTTTACTGGCCAGCGATGCCAGAGCCAGACCATGAAAGTCTCTTTAGCGAGCCATACCCGTCAAAAGAATTTTTAGATGATTGGCTACTTAGAACCTGTGAACTCGTCGACAACTATCAACCAGAGCTGCTGTATTTTGATTGGTGGATCCAACATGAAGCCTTCAAGGAGCATTTGCAACTTTTCGCTGCTTACTATTACAATCGTGGGGCTGAATGGGGCAAACAAGTTGGTATTTGCTACAAACACGATGCCATGATGTTTGGTAGCGGTATCGTGGAGATCGAACGGGGGAAATTTGCCGAACCACAACCATTTTACTGGCAAACAGACACAGCAATCGCACGTAATTCATGGTGCTATACCACGACATTGGATTATAAAACAACACGTGAGATTTTACAGGATTTGATCGAAGTCGTCAGTAAAAACGGCAATCTCCTTTTGAATATCGGGCCGAAAGGGGATGGTTCGATCCCAGAAAAAGATCAAGCGATCTTAAAAGAAATCGGTGCGTGGCTGGATGTAAATGGTGAAGCCATTTATGATGCGAAACCATGGCGCAAAGCAGGGGAAGGGCCCACGACCGTAGTTTCGGGCCAATTTCAAGAAGCACAGGCGACGACATACACGAGCCAAGATTTCCGCTTTACGGTTCAGGGGGATTCGATGTATGCGATTGGCATGGTAAGTCCTCAGAATGGACACGCAAGGATCCAAGCACTGGCACAATCCAAAGACCAAAATTTGCCAGAATTTCACGGCATCATCAAAACCGTCACGATTCTAGGATACGAAGAACAGCCTGTTGATTGGCAAGTGACCGATGAAGGCTTGCAACTAACTTTTGAACCAATTGAAACCGACCAACCAATTGTCTATAAAATTACAATGAAATGAGGCGCAACCCGTGATACATGAAAAAAGATCTGCACTTTTACCAGAAAGCCAAGCAAGTTTAACTACCTATGTCATCGAAAATTCTCCTGAAATGGAACCAGATCGTGTCCGACCAGCTGTCATCATCTGTCCTGGCGGCGGCTATGAAATGTTGTCGGATCGAGAAGCGGAACCTATCGCCATCAAAATGATGAGCTTTGGTTTCCAAGCCTTTGTGTTGCATTATAGTATCAAACCGGCTGTCTATCCGTTAGCCTTAAAGGAATTGGCTGCTGCCGTTCGTCTTGTCCGCACCAATCATGACACCTGGCACGTCGATCCTGAAAAAATCATCGTTGCTGGTTTTTCAGCTGGTGGCCATTTAGCTGCTAACTTGGGTGTGTCTTGGCAGCAACCTTTTCTAGCAGAGGCTTTACAAGGAGCCAATGAAGAATGGCGGCCTAACGGGTTACTATTGAGCTACCCAGTATTATCTAGTGGAGAACTTGGGCACCAAGATTCCTTCCGTTCATTATTAGCAGATCGTTACGAAACAGAAAAAGCCGCCTTGTCTTTAGAGACTTTAGTCAATGAACAGACACCACCAACGTTTCTTTGGCATACGTTAGAAGATGGATTAGTCTTGGCGGAAAACAGCCTCCTTTTTGCCGAACAGCTGCGCAAATTTAATATACCTTATGAGCTACACATTTTCCCTCGGGGCGGTCACGGGTTAAGTTTAGGAACGCCAGAAACCGCCAACAGCGATCAACATGGGATCGAAGCGTCGGTTGTCCGTTGGCCAGAATTATTTGCTGATTGGGTAAAATGGAATTTTTGAGAAACGTTTAATGATCGAAAGAAATAAGCCATTGTCTGCTGAGTTCAGACAATGGCTTTTCTTTTCGTTGTTATCAGATAGTTTATTCAGCTGAAAAGACAACCGTTCCTTGATAAAAACTTTTGCTGACGAAGCCTTTGCGGGCAACGAATTCTGCCGTACAAGCAGCTGGTGTCAGCAAGAAATCAGCCGAATCACCAACCTTAGGCCATTGCTGCGCACCGTTTTTATCTAAGGGCACTTTGCCATCAGTAACCAGACCTAGGGCTTGCGTCAAGTCTTCCTGACTTTTGACGGCAAAAATCTCTAAATAGCGCGCCAGCTTTTCTTGTAAAGAACCGTCGCCAAGAGAAGACCAAGAATCATAGACATTGTCGCAACCGATATGAACAGCCACGCCATAGCTTTGCAATTCCTTCAGTGGCGGGATCGTTCCTGGGCTGATGGGAATACTTGAAATGATATGGATCTCTAAGTCTGCTAAGGCTTGAAAGACTTCTTTGCGTTCTTCTCCCTCAAAGTCATTTAGACCAAAGGCGTGACTGATCGCTACTTTTCCTTGCATATTGAATTCCTTCGTCAAACGAATCATTTCTTTGACGGTCGCTCTGCCAGCTTCTTGCCGATCATGAAGATGGAGGTCAATACCGACATGCCCTTTTTGAGCAAGTTCAAAAGTTGTCCGTAAGGAAGTTTTATAATCTTGATCGAGTGTATAAGGATCAACACCGCCAATATAAGAAGCTTTGCCCGTTGCTAAGGCTTCTTCAATCAAAGAAGCTGCATTTGAGCGCAATAAGCCATGTTGTGGGAATAAGACCAACTCCGAGCCAAAAGGTTGTTCGGCGACTAATTCAGTGATCGCATCAAAATAACGCAGCTGAGTCATTGGTTCAATATCGATATGTGAGCGGAACATCACCACACCGTGAGGTAGTTCTAAATCAATCAGCGCTTGTCCGCGTTCTTTGATTGATAACGGTAAGGCATCTAATTGGGGAATCTCAGTTTCAAATCGTTCCACCAAGCTAGCTGCGGGCGTTACTGGACGCCAAGGAGTACCTAATTTACTTTTGTCCAAATGACAATGTTTTTCGATCAATCCTGGCAACAATAACTGATTTTCCCCATCAATGATCGTCGCCTCACTTGATGCCTGCCATTCAGTCATCGGCACGATCTCCGCTATTTTTCCATCATTGATCCCGATTGCTGTATTTTCTGTTTTGGTTCCATAAGACCAGTCGCCTTCTTTTAAATAACTCGTCTCAAGTTGAACATTTGTAAGCCATAAATCCAAGAAATCGCCTTCTTTCGTGTTTGCTTCATGGTATCATACATTCGCTGCTCGGCTCTAAAGAGATGCTTGTGGCAAAAGGACTAAGAGCTGAGCCTTGCAATCATTGGCTAGAAGTGTAGGATAGAAACTAAGTGAAGATAACGAGGAATAAACCAAAAGACTTGGAGGATAAAGGATGAAGAAAAACGACTTTCTATTGACAGCTGATGAGCTGTCCCATCAGAAAATGGAGTATCTAGAAACATTGTTCGCTGTAGGAAATGGGCAAATCGGCGTCCGTGCAGGGCATCCTTTGAAGGTCAATCAACTGTATCCAGGAAATCCTGGGGCGTTTGTCAACGGCTTTTTTGACAGTGAGCCGATTCAGTATGGCGAATGGGCTTATGGGTATGCAAAAGAACATCAAACGATTTGCAAATTGCCAAACTTGCGTGGAGTTATTTTGAAAATCGGCGAGGAGGATTCTTCGGTTGAGGAATGGCAAGTCGAACGAACGCAAATGAGTCTTGCATTAGCTGACGGGATTCTGACGGAAAGTTATCGGATCACTACTCCGACCGGAAAGTCTTTTGAGTTGGGGTTAACTTCGTTTGCGTCAATGACGCGTTGTGAACTCTATGTTTGCCGCTATGAAGTGATAACAGCCGATTTTTCAGAACCGATCGAACTATCCCACACATTAAATCAGCAATTCTCTGTCAATAAAACAGATGATCCTCGAGTTGCCAGTAAGAATCATCAATTGGAAAAAGAACAAATGGGCGCATACCAAGTATGGACAGCACCAAATAGTCAAAAGCAAATCGCTATTCGGCTGCATCAAGAAAAGCAGTATTTGACAGTTGGAGAACCGTCAACTTCGATTTTTCAGGTCAAATTGCTGCAAAGGTTTGGTGAGACACCATTTGAGCAGAAAGTCGACGAGTTTTCTGTCTTATTAAAAGAACAAGCGGATTACTATCGATCTTTCTGGCAAGCCAGCGATATTCAAATCGTGGGGGATGACTATTTGCAAAAAGGGATCCGTTTCAATTTGTTTCATTTGAACCAAGGTGCAGGGCGTGATGGGAAAACGAATTTCGCCGCAAAAGGGCTGACGGGTGAAGGATATGAAGGACATTATTTTTGGGATACAGAAATGTATCTACTGCCTTTCTTCGTTTATACGAACCCCGAGATAGCCAAAAGCTTGCTTTCCTATCGTGCAAGTATTTTGCCGCAAGCCAAAAAACGAGCAAAAGAATTGAATCAAGCTGGGGCATTGTTTGCTTGGCGTACGATTGACGGTAATGAAACGAGTGCCTATTATCCAGCAGGTACAGCACAACTGCATATCAATGCCGATATCGTTTATGGTTTTCAATTATATGAACGTATCACGGGTGATCAACCCTTTATTGAAGAAATTGGTAAAGAAGTCGTTTTTGAAACAGCGAAATTCTGGTTTCATTATGGCACGTTTGTTGTAAAAGAAGGACAAGAGCGGTTTTGTATTCATGGAGTGACAGGACCAGACGAATACAGCGCTTTGGTAAACAACAATTTTTATACAAACAAAATGGTACAAAATAACTTACGCTATGCGGTCGAATTGGCCAACCGATACCATGTCTATCAAGAATTGATTGCCGATTGGGAAAAAGCAGCTGACTTGATGTACTTCGGTTACGATGAAGAGCGGCAGCTAACGAAACAAGATGATTCCTTCTTAGATCAAGCGCTGTGGCCATTTGAGGAAACACCTGCTGAGAATTATCCGCTTCTGCTTCACTATCATCCAATGATCATTTATAAGTATCAAGTATGCAAGCAAGCAGATACTGTTTTAGCAGAGATGCTGTTTACTCATGAATTTTCAGCAGATCAATTAACAAGAGACTATGACTATTACGAGCAGGTGACGACCCATGACTCCTCGTTGTCTCGTTCCATCTTTAGTGTGATGGCTAGCCGAATCGGCGACACTGAAAAAGCGTATCGCTACTTCATGGATACCGCACTGATGGATCTCAATGATTTGCAAAAGAATGTTGTAGACGGTGTTCATGCTGCCAATATGGGCGGCAGCTGGTTGAGTTTGATTTATGGTTTTGCTGGTCTGACCTATGATCGCGGACTTCACTTGGCGAATCATTTGCCACAGAAAATCGAATCACTGACCTTTACGATCACTTATCAGCAAGAAGCAATCAGAGTGAAGCTTCAAGGGGGAGAAATCGAATGCCGGTTGCTGCCTGACAGCAAGTTGCGTATTGTCAAAGAGGGGCATGGACTTTGGATTCAGCAACACACCACGACTATCGATGCCTATCCGTAAGAAGACTGATCAATCGGATAGAACCAGAACCGCCGCAAGGATTTTCGCCTGCGGCGGTTTTTTTGACTCGTTCCATAAATCTTCTTGTAGAAATTTCCCTTAATGAAAGGGAAGATATACCTATGGAGGTTGCTTGAGTTTGACTCTAAACTAGTAAGCGAGGGAGAGAGAGATGGAAAAATTAAGCCTATTGTTGTTAAGAACACTTTCGAAGCATGACGGTTTTATGACGAGTAAAGCGGCTGCTGCCGAGTTGGGTGTTAGCAGGAAAACCGTTCGCCGTTATGCAGAAGAAATCAACCAGCATCAAGAACGATACGGTTGTATGATCCAAGCGAAAAAAGGGAGTGGGTTGTATTTACAAATAACGAACGAAGAAGCTTTTCAGCGAAGGAAAGAACAAGCGTCACACAATGACGACTTTGTTTCTAGAATTATTGAATTCTTTATTCAAGAAGAAACGTATATTAAGTCCGAAATGCTTTGCGAACGCTTATTCATTTCTCAGAGTAAGCTATCTCAAGAATTGAAAAAGCTGCGACGTATACTAAGCCATTACCAGCTCTCCATTCAAACGAAGCCGTATTACGGAATGAAACTTAGCGGCAGCGAATTTGACTTGAGACGGTTTATGGCTAGTAATTATTTGCAAAGAACCCATATCAAGCAGTTAGAAGAGGGCACAATCAGCGAAGATACACCGTCGCTTCTTCATCAGCAGATAAAAGCGATCGTTTCGTCGGAGTTTTCGCAAAAAGCCTACCCCATGTCGGAGGCTATTTTGAACAATCTGGTGAATCATTTAGCGATCGCTGTCTTACGCATGCAAAGCGGCCGCTACTTGGATCGAAATCTGCCAATCAGCGGCAGGACCAATGATGAACAGACGTTACTAGGAGAGCGAATCATAGCCAGAATTGAAAAAGAATGTGCTGTACACTTTACCGAATACGAGCGAAATTATGTTTTAGGGCAAATCGTTGGCAAACGAGTAGTCCCTAGAAATGAAAAGATGACTGTTTCAGATGAAGCAGCAGAATTGGTCAGCAAAATTTTAAAAGCGATCAAGGAAAGCCGCCAAATCGATTTCAGCAAAGACTTGGATCTGCAAACGATGTTGATGTTGCACTTTGCTCCGCTGATCGATCGGATCGAATTGGGGATCGAGCTGAAAAATCCTTTGTTGAATGAGGTGAAGGTACACTGTAATGTCGCTTATGATTTAGCCATCATTGCCGGTCAAGTCATTGCAAAGCAATTTGAAAAGACCATCAGTGATCATGAACTCAGCTATTTGGCGATGCACTTTGATGTGGCTTTAAATAAGAAAAATTCGCAAACACAGCGCAAGTATATTTTAGTGGTCAATGACCTAGGCCGAGCGGCCAATACCTTCCTTAAAGAGAAATTTGAGTTTTATTTTCGCAATTATATCAAGAAAGTCACGGTATGCAATCAATATGAATTTTTGCAAATGATCGAAGAGCAGGAGTTCGATTTCATCTTTTCTTCGATTCCCCTTCCTTACGAAGGAACGATTCCTGTTATGAATGTTGATTATTTTATGCAACCGGATATGATCAAAAAGATCGAAGCCGCATTGGCCGCTGTCTTCACAGAAGAAGTGCTTTTGAACTACTTTAAGGAATCATTATTCATCTGTGAACAAGAATTTGAAACAAAAGAAGCGGTATTGCATTTTTTATGCCAACAAATCAAAGAACAGTATTCAATGCCTGAGAATTTTGAAACATTAGTTTTTGAACGAGAAGCCTTTTTTGGAACCGATTTCTTACCGTCGGTCGCTTTCCCTCATCCCAATGCACTGATTGGTTCAGAAACGGTGATTGCTGTTGCAAACTTGAAAAAGCCAGTGTTCTGGTACAAACAGTCGGTTCGTCTCGTTTTCTTATTAGTGATTGCTGAACAAGATCACTTAAAAGTGCAACCGCTGAATGATCATTTGATCAAACAATGTTCTTCGTTGGATAAAGTTAACAAACTAGCTGCAACAACGGACTTTATGTCGTTCATTAATTATTTAAAGGAGTAGTATATGACAAATGAAAAAGTAACCTTAGAAGGTGCATATAATTTTCGCGATTTTGGCGGCTATCGGACCAAAGAGGGAAAATATGTGGTGACTGGAAAACTATACCGCTCAGACGAATTGAGCAAATTGACAGAAGCCGATCAGAAAAAATTAGCAGCTCTGGGAATCGAGAAAATTATTGACTACCGTAATGCCCAAGAAAGAGTAGACAATGAAGACAAACCCATTGGGAATGCTCAGGTGCTTTATTTGACACCGATTGCTGATATTGCTGCTTTAGCTTCTTCAGAAGAAGGGGAGCCAATGGCGCTTTCTGCAGAAGAAATCACCGCCGAAGTTGCAAAAGAATTGGTGATTCGGCAAAATCATGAATTTGTTGAAAACAGTCAATGCAAGACCGTTTTTAAAGAAGTATTGGACATTCATTTGGAAGCTGAAGGTGCAGTGGTTCAGCACTGCCGTGGTGGCAAAGACCGCACCGGTTATGGGGTTGCCCTGATTCAGTTACTGTTGGGTGTCAGTTATGAAGAGGTCATGGAAGATTATCTGCTGACCAACGAGTACAAAAGAGAGAAAAATACCAAGAGTCTCAAGCAGATACAAGAAGAAACGAACAACCCCGATTTTGTGGCAGCAATGCGATACTTCAAAGAAGCTGATCGGTGCTTTTTACAAACCGCTTTGGATTTGATTGAGGCTCATGGGGGGATTGAAACGTATGTAAAAGAAGAACTGGGTTTTTCACAGCAGAAAATCCAGCTGCTTAAAGATAAATACTTGCGGGATTAAGTGAAGGAGGACCTTATGAATACACTGAAAGATAAAATACTAGCTGCAGCCATTCAAGTACAAAACAATATTTATATGAAAGCCATTGCCAATGCAATGATGGGCTTAATGCCCGTCATGATGATCAGTTCCATTGCTTCCTTGATCAATGCGATCGATATTGGGGCAACGCAACAGATAATGGAACAAATTGGTTTGAAAGCACTATTAACCCAAGTCAACGCGATGACGATCGATGTCGTTTCCGTTTATGTCGCCTTTCTAGTTGGATATAAATTAGCCGAACATTTAAATGCGGATCAACTAAATGCCGGTATCATGAGTTTGGTCTCATTTTTGATCTTGAGTCCGATTTCGACTTTAGAAGAAACTCGTACGATGGAGTTGTCGACCCTTGGCTCCGGTGGGATGTTTGTCGCCATGTTTGGTGGATTGTTGGGTGCCAGAATTTACATTTTATGTGTACAGAAGAATTTGATGATCAAAATGCCGGATTCGGTACCGCCGATCGTCAACAAATCCTTTGCAGCGATCGTGCCAGCAATTATTGTTTCAGCCATTATGGGCATCATCTACGTGGGCATGGCGGCAACCCCTTATGGCACGCTGACAGATATGATCTATACTTGGGTACAAGCTCCACTGACCTTGCTAGGAGCGAATATTCTTGCCTGCATGATCATTGTGGCTTTTATCGAATTTCTTTGGTTCTTTGGCATTCACGGAGTGTTGGCTGTTTATCCGATCTTGATGCTGGTCTTTTACCAACCAGGACTTGATAATCTGGCGGCGTACAGTGCCGGTCAAGCATTACCACATTTGTTTACGATTGGGTTTATTTTGAACAATCGCGGGGCTCGCTCATTTGCAGTCGCTTTACTGGCTATTTTTGGCTGCAAATCAGAGCAACTAAAAGCTGTTGGTAAAATTGGTTTGATCCCTTCCATGTTTGGTATTTCTGAGCCAATCAAATTTGGGATTCCTCAGGTGATGAATATCAGAATGCTGCTTCCCTTGATGTTAACACCGGCTGTTTCCGTGTTGTCAGCATATCTCTTAACAATTGTGGGCTTTTTGCCTTATCACAATGGAGTCAATATCCCAACTGGATTTCCGATTATTTTCGGTGGCTTCTTAGTGAATGGCTGGCAAGGAATCATTGCACAATTGATTCAATTTGTCTTATGTGTCCTCATCTATATCCCTTTTATGCGTCTGCAAGACAAAGCAGCACTAGCTGAAGAAAAGAATCTGCAAACCCAAGCGACAGTCGTTGAGTAACAAATAACGAGAAAATGGAGGAACAATGATGAAAAAAATAGTATTAGTTTGCGCTGGCGGCATGTCTACTGGTGTCTTAGTAAATAATATGAAAAAAGCAGCGCAAGAAAAAGGAGAAACGGTGGCGATCGATGCGTTCTCCATTGAATCAGTAACGACTGCAGCAAAAGATGCTGATTGCGTACTGTTAGGACCGCAAGTTTCATACCGATTAAATGAAGTCCAAGGTTTAGTTGCTTGTCCAGCAGCCAGTATCGACATGCGCACCTATGGCATGATGGATGGAAAAAAAGCATTGGAACAAGCACTTGAACTAATAGGAGAGTAGAATGGAAGAAAAAGAACAAATTTGTTTTCAGATTATTTCGCAAGCGGGTATGGCAAGAAGTTGCTTTTTTGAAAGTATTCAAAAAGGAAGAGAAGCCCAGAATCTGGCTGCACTGCAAGCAATCGAAAAAGGAAAAGAACATTATCATGAAGCCCATTTGGCACATCGGAAGTTAGTTCAACAAGAAGCCCAAGGGGAAAAAGTCTGGATGTCCTTACTATTAAGTCATGCGGAAGATCTTTTGATGAGCGCAGACATCATGAGTGAGCTTGCAAAAGAGTTTCAAGGGTTGTATGAAGAAATTCAGGCAATTAAGCAAACGATTCAGTCTACTGGCTCCTAACCGAAAATCGCAATAAGAAAAAGAAACGAAGTGTCAGTCCTTTGACAAAACACTTGGTTTCTTTTTGCTTAAATTTGGTACGCACGTTGACAGGATTGCTTGAAGGTGTAGGATAGAAGAAAGATGGAACCTTAAATCAAACCAAGGAGTCGGACGATGAAAGCTTTCAAATCCCATACCGCACTTTTGATCATCAGCAATACGATCACGATCATTCCGTATCTTTATTTTTTATCTTTGAGCAAAGAGCAGTCGCTAAGTGCAGCATTAGCCTTTGCGCTGTTTTATACCTTTCGCATGACAGGGATCTTTTTCTTACAGACGCTTACGGCGCTTTTTGCACCATCGCTGTTAGCAGCAAGTGTCTTGATCGGCGGCGCCGGCGCAT
This sequence comes from Enterococcus sp. R12, assembly GCF_058135755.1. Classification (NCBI taxonomy): domain Bacteria; kingdom Bacillati; phylum Bacillota; class Bacilli; order Lactobacillales; family Enterococcaceae; genus Enterococcus; species Enterococcus sp. R12. The sequence goes on along the minus strand of NZ_CM176874.1, from coordinate 2,894,690 downwards.
TGGTGGGTATCTTGAGCACTTGGTGGAGCGTGGCACTCTTGCCAGCGGCTGGTTTGTTGGGGATCAGTGCTTCTTGGCTGCCGCCAGCTGACCTGATGGTACGCCAAAAAGCCAAGCTCACTGAACAGCCGCTGAAAAATGATTGGAAGGAGGCGCTGTTCTTTCTTTTCGTTTTACTGTTTGCCTTACGGTTGTCTGATGACCTTCAAGGCGTTGGCCTATTTGGCAGTTATTTTGCACTCTTTGTGCTGGCAGCTAAGAGTAGTCAAACCTTCAACAACCTCCCAAAAAGACCGTTGATGCAACGCAACCAGTTATTCAACAAGCAGTTTTTGTTGTATTTCTTTTTCTTTCTCTTACTGTTTGGCTTGCGAGCAGCAAGGCTGATCAAGTCGAATGCCCTGTTTGAGTGGGCGATCACTGGCTTCTTGTTTCTCTTTGCTTTGCTGCTGATCACTTTAACGAAACGCAGCCGCTCGTGGAAACAGCCACTTCATCTAAATGTGCTCACCTTCATTCGTGGGGTGATCGGAAACTTTCTTTTTCTTTTCGGCTCGGTGTATGTTACCGGTCGACTTGGAGCACAAGCGCTAAGCATGCACGTTTACTTACCATATGCACTGGGCCTTTTTGGTGCCATGTTTCTCGGAGGAAAACTCGCTCATCGTTTAGAAAAACAGCTGGTACCAACATATTTACTTGGGCTGATGGCAGGTGTTCTTCTGTTCAGCAGCGACACACTGATTCCAATAAGTTTATTCGTCATTAGCTTCTTTAATGCGGGATTGAATCAATGGCTTACGAAACAGTATTTGGCAGCAAAACCCGAAGCAATCGAGCAGCAGAGTTTAGCCAAGTATGCCACACAAAGCAAAGGGAGTCTGGTACATCAATTTCTTTTGATGACACTCCTGTTTGTCATTCTTCGTTTTGAACATCAGCCGCTGGCTTTCTTGTTTCAGCTATCAGGAACGACGGCAACGAATCAGACCTCAAGGATCCAAAGCTTTTTAGAGCCAGCAAAATGGGGCTCGATTGCAGGAGTACTCTGTTTGCTAGTAGGTGGACTGGTGGTATTTTATCGGCAACTAAAGAAAACAAAAGTATAAGCGTCGTTAACTGACACTGTCTTATTTCTAGACGGTGTCTTTTTTGAAATCGCATAAAAACCGAACGTTCAGCGTTTTATCTTCCTTTATGATAGTGAATTTTATTGCACTATTTTCGAATAGCGTTAAAATAAGAACATCGTGTTAGTGAAAAAGGAACATTAAATGAACGGCTTTTTCCTGACAATGTCTTAGAGAACGGGGGAAATCAAACAAATGGCAACCATTCGCTATTTTAAAGGAGATGTTTTCCATACGCCAACTGATGGAAAACTAGAATATATAGAAGAAGCTTTGATTCAAGTCGATGACGCAGGGATTATCACGAAAGTTACTGCCAAAACAGATCAAGGGTATGAGGTAGAGCTGGCAAAAGCATCAGAGAATCTTCAGGCTTTATCCGAAGGCCAGTGCTTTTTACCAGGATTTGTCGATCTGCATGTCCACGCACCACAATGGCCGCAAGCAGGGATCGCGTTAGATGAACCGTTAAATGTCTGGTTAGATGAATGCACGTTTCCGCTGGAGGCAAAATATGCCGATCCAGCATTTGCCAAAGCTGTCTATCAAGATTTGGTAGCACAGCTATTGGCAAGAGGAACGACAACGGTTCTTTATTTTGCAACGATCCATCTAGAAGCGAGCCTTCAATTGGCGAAGACTTGTGCCACTCTTGGTCAACGGGGATTAGTCGGAAAAGTCGTTATGGACGATCCCCAAGCCAATCCTGCTTTTTATCGAGACGCGTCAACAGAAGAGGCATTAGCGGATACAGAACGTTTTATTCAAGAAGTACAAGCAATCGCAAAGACCGCACCACAAGGCGTTTATCCTGTGGTCACTCCGCGATTTGTCCCCAGCTGTACCGATGAAGGCTTGGCAGGGTTAGGCGCATTGGCTGAAAAATATGATGTTCATGTTCAGACCCACTGCAGTGAAGGGCAATGGGAACATGACTTTGTTCAAGAACGATTTGGTAAAACGGATACCGAAGTGCTGCAAGATTTTGGCTTGTTGCGTGAAAAAGCAGTGATGGCTCATGGCAATTTCATCAGCCCAGCTGACGGCGCTCGTTTTGTCGAAACCGGCGCCGCAGTTGCGCACTGTCCCATCTCAAATGCCTACTTTGCCAATGGCGTGATCCCAATCAAGCGCTTGAAAGAACAAGGGGTCACGATTGGTTTAGGAACGGATATCTCCGGCGGTTTTTCACCGAGTTTGTATGACAACATCAAACAAGCTGTGATGTCTTCGAGAATGTTAGAAGATGGCGTGGATGTCACGCTTCCTCAAAACACACGAGGAGTAGCTGATTCTCGTATATCCGTGATCGATGCGTTCTCATTGGCGACAAAAGGCGGCGGTGAGGCACTGAGATTACCAGTAGGTGTCATCAAAGAAGGGTATGCGTTTGATGTGCAAGTGATCGATACGCGACAAAAAGAAAATCCTTTGCCTGACTTCGGTGTGTTCACCTCACCCGAAGCAAGATTACAAAAAATCCTGTACTTAGCAACGATGCAAAATATTCGCCAAGTCTGGGTCCAAGGAAAAAAAGTACACGAAAAATGAGGAGAATGAGACAGTGGAATCAACGAAAAACAAACATTTAACGATCGGAATGAATGAAGACATTCCCTTTGGTCAAGCAGTATTTTTAGGATTACAGCATGTGTTGGCAATGGACGTGTATGTGCCGCCATTTATTATCGCAACCGCGGTGGCAATGTCCTCTTCAGACGCATCAGGTTTGATCCAATCGACCTTTTTAGGAGCAGGGATCGCTTCTTTGATCCAAGTCCTCTTTTTCTTGAAATTACCCGTATGTCAAGGACCATCCTTTGTACCCGTTGGAGCGATCATCGGTATTTATTTTGGTGCCAACGGTATGGACACGGTGTTAGGTGCCAGCATTGTTGGTGCCGCAGCAGTCATTTTACTAGGTTTTACTGGCATCTATAAGTATATCGTTCGTCATTTTATTCCTACGATCGTCAGTGGAACGATCATCATGATCGTTGGTTTGACGCTGCTGCCAACAGCATTTACTAGCAATATCTATCCTGCCACTGAAACTCTAAGTGCCAATCAAAACATGTTGTTAGCTGCGATTACTGCTGCGATTTTGATCTTGTTTTCCATGTTAGGCGATTATTTTCCAGGAATGGGAAAATACTTCCGAATCAGTTCGGTCATTATTGCTTTGGTTATCGGTACCGTGATTGCTTCCTTTATGGGAGGCGTTGATTTTCAGTCGGTGGCGGATGCTTCTTTCTTTAGTCTGCCAAAACTGGTATTTCTAAACTATGGCCTGCATTTTGATGTTTCAGCGATCTTAACGATGCTAGTGATCTATATGGTTCTCCTAGCAGAAACAACAGGAACTTGGTACGCGGTCAGTTCTGTGACAGAAGAACCTGTTACGGATGAACAGATCAATAAAGGCGTGATCGGTGAAGGGTTAGGCTGCTTGGTTGCCGCCTTAGTTGGAACGACACCTGTAACTGGTTATTCTACCAATGCAGGGATCATTTCGATCACAGGGGTTGCTAGTAAAAAAGTCTTTGTGATGGCATCCGTCTGGTTTATCCTATTGTCCTTCATGGGAAAACTTTCAGCCTTGATTCACGCAGTACCTTCTGCTGTCATCGGCGGCGTGTTCGCGGTCGTCTGCGTCATTATTTTGTTGAGCGGCTTTCGGGTCATTAAGAATGAAGAGTTTTCCGAGCGGGAGTTGTATATTATCGGGGTACCGTTGATTATTGCCATCGGCTTGTTGTTTATGCCAGCAGAAATCAAAGAATCTGCGCCTCAATTCTTACAATATTTATTAGATTCACCGATTGCTTTAAGCGCTATTGCGGCGATCGTCATGAATAAATTGATCCCAGTGAAGAAAAAATAGAAAGTAAATGAGGAATGAGACCTTGTCTCGTTCCTTCTTTTGTTACAATCCTGTGTAAAAAGAGGGTTTTTTGTAATATAGGAAAGGTTTTCTAAGGTTAACTGGTTTACCTGAAAACAAAATAACTGTAATGTTAAAAATTACAGCAGAGCAAAGCTTGATATGATAGGATTCTCAAATTCTTACGAAACGTAAGGCAACTGTCGTTTTCGTAATCATCTGTAATGAATTCTTTACCTATGAAATATACTTCGATGTTAGACTTGTTTATGCGCTTGAGTCATCTCAAATGACGCAAAATGAGTTTCAAAGAAGGAGATTTAATTATATGAAGTCTTTAAAAACTGTTTTACTTAGTACAGCTGTCCTTGCCGGTTTCGGCCTTTTCTTAGGTGGGAAAGACGCCTTTGCAGACGAACAATACACTGTTCAATCTGGTGATACATTATCAACAATCGCTACTAACTTTTATGGTTATAGCTCTGATGATACGATCAATGCGATCGTTGAAGCAAACGAGATTGCTGATAAAAACTTGATTTTTGTTGGGGAAGCATTGATCATCCCTACAGATGGCACTGCAACTTATACAGAATCTGCAAGCACGACTGCTGCAGCAAGTGTACAACAACCAAGTGAACCAGCAGCTTCACAATCAAGCAACACACAATCTGCTGCAAGCACACAAAGCAGCTCAAGCTACAGCTCTTCAGCTAGCGGCTCAGAAGCTTCAGCAAAAGAATGGATCGCCAACAAAGAATCTGGGGGTTCTTACACAGCGACAAACGGACAATACTATGGCCGTTACCAATTAACCAACTCTTACTTAAATGGTGACTATTCAGCTGCTAACCAAGAAAAGGTTGCCGATGAATATGTTGCATCACGTTATGGTTCTTGGTCTGCTGCCAAAGCATTCTGGGAAGCAAATGGTTGGTACTAAGATTCTCAAATGAATCTTGTCCGTGACATCTAGTAATCAATTGCCCTTATTGGCGAGTACAACTTACTCGCTGATGAGGGCTTTTTTGTGTCCTCTGAGAAAGATGAATGAATGTAACGCCGCTTACAGCTGCATGTAACGTCATTATCAGTCGACATGCCACTGATAAAAAATCCCTTTTTCCACGACAACCATGTATAATAGTAGGAAATAGAGCAGCAAGCGATTCAATCTGTCAAAATTGAGACAGAAAATGGCGATTTTGATAGCAGAAAGTGGGGGACACACAATGAGTACATCGATTGAAGAAAAAATTGCACAAAAAATGCAGCGATTTCAAGCATTTGGGGAAGGCTTGCCGGGAGCCAAAGTCTATTATCGCGAAGATTGGGATGCAATCTACTTTGATTTAGTAGGAAAGCAGTTTGGAATCATGAGTCCACAACCAGAAGAAACAGCGTTTTTGACTTTGAAAAATCTGCCCGAGGTCAACGAAACGCTGCGAGAGCAATTTCCTGACGTCATCATTCCAGGGTATTATGCCAATAAGACCCATTGGAATACCATCAAGTTGGCATCTGATGCCTTGATGGAAGAAAACATCGAACAAATGATTTTGGTTTCCTACGATTTAGTCAAACAAAAACTGACAAAAAAACAAAAAAGTGAGCTGGAAAACAGCGAATCGTAAGTCAAAGATTTAGCGACAAAAAATAATCAAACCAGTATCGAGGATCATCATAATCCCTTTACTATTCGTTATTTTCGACAACATTTATGCAATATTTTCAAAGAGCTTTCATGAAAGCTCTTTTTGTTTTATTTGTTCGCTTGTTTCCCGTCGTGATCCATGGTAAATTGTTGTGCAACCGAAATTTTTTGGCAGTCTTTTCTGCTAAACACAAAGGAGTGGTACGTATATGGATCTGGTCTTACGCCATGTCAAAAAGTACAAAGCGGCAACCGGCATTGCCTTATTATCGGTCATTTTAATGGTCGTTGCTGCATTATGGCAGCCGAAGCTCTTGCAGCAAGTGCTAGAATCAATTATTACCGAAAACAATGATGAAATGAAAAAAATTGGTGTGCAGCTGATTGGGCTAGCATTGCTAGGCCTTGTTGCAGGGATTATCAACACGATTTTTTCTGCGAAAGTGGCGCAAGGCGTTAGTGCCGATATTCGGGAAGAGATGTTTCGGAAAATCCAGACATTCTCATTTGGTAATATCGAAACCTTCTCGGCAGGAAACCTAGTGGTGCGCTTGACCAATGACATCACGCAAATTCAAAACTTAGTGATGATCTCGTTGCAATCGTTGTTTCGCATCCCGTTCTTATTTATCGGTGCCTTCATTTTGGCGATGACAACCATGCCGCAACTTTGGTGGATCATCGTCTTACTAATTATCGCTGTCCTAGTGATTACGGCACTCTCCTTTACACGGATGGGCAAACACTTTATGATCATCCAGAACTTGATCGACAAAATCAATGGGATTGCCAAAGAAAATTTGATGGGGATTCGTGTGGTGAAATCTTTTGTTCAAGAAGAAAACCAGCTACAAGGCTTTTCCAAAGTCAGTGAAACGTTAACGAAGCATAATATTATCGTAGGAACCTTGTTCTCTGTAATGATCCCCTCCTTTATGCTGGCAGCCAACTTAGCCGTCGTCGGCGCGATCTTCTTTGTCAGTGATCTAGCGAAAGATGATCCAACCTTGATTGGGGGAATTGCCTCATTCATGAATTATTTGATGCAAATTATGATGGCGATCATTATCGGCGGCATGATGATGATGATGACATCGCGGGCTGCAGTTTCGCTAAAACGGATCAAAGAGATTCTAGATACCGAACCGGATCTGCAATACCAAGATGTCCCAGAACAAGAGTTGTCTGGAAGTGTCGCTTTTGAAAACGTCAGTTTCCGTTACCCTGGGGATGAAAAAAATGCCCTAACGGCTATCAGTTTTACCATCAAACCTGGCGAAATGATTGGGATCGTAGGGGCGACTGGTGCCGGCAAATCAACACTGGCGCAGCTGATTCCCCGTTTGTTTGACCCAACGGAAGGTGTCGTGCGAGTTGGCGGCGTTGACTTGAAAGAAGTCAATGAACAAAGCTTGCGTAAAACGGTCGCTTTTGTCTTGCAAAAAGCGATCCTCTTTTCAGGAACGATTGCCCAAAACTTGCGGCAAGGGAAAAAAGACGCCTCAGAATCTGAGATGTCTCGCGCAACGGAAATCGCCCAAGCCAGTGAATTTATTCAAAAATTGACCGCTGGGTTTGAAGCGCCGGTCTCCGAGCGCAGCAGCAATTTTTCTGGAGGGCAAAAGCAACGCTTATCGATTTCTCGAGGAGTGATCGGTGAACCGAAAATTTTGATTTTGGATGATAGTACGAGTGCATTAGATGCTCGTTCGGAAAAATTGGTTCGCGAAGCGTTTGAAAAACAATTAAAAGACACGACAACGATCATCATCGCGCAAAAGATTGCCTCTGTTGTGAAAGCCGACCGCATCTTCGTTTTAGATAATGGACGTCTGGTTGGTGAAGGAAGCCATGAATTTTTAGCCAATAACAATGCCATCTATCAAGAAATCTTCGCAACACAGAAAGGAGAGGAGTAACCATGACAGATTTGTTCAAAGCGAGTAAATTTTTCTACCATTACTTAAAACAATACAAGTGGTCGTTTCTATTCATTTTTGTGACGGTGATTCTGGCAACGTATCTGCAAGTGCAAGCGCCTGTCTTTGTCGGAGAAGCGTTCCAAGAGTTGGCGAATTATGTTGGTGGTTTGATGCAAGGGGTCGATGATAAATCAGCTTTTCTATCGATCATTTGGAAATTGTTGATTTTTTATGTCTTAGCCAGTGCAGCCAATTTTGTTTATAGTATCTTGTTCACGCAAGTGGTGGGGAAATCAACCAACAGAATGCGGATCGGTTTATTTAATAAACTGGAAAAATTGACGATCAAATTCTTTGATTCTCATCAAGACGGTGATATTTTGAGCCGTTTTACCAGTGACTTGGATAACATCCAAAACAGTCTGAACCAAGCATTGTTGCAAGTGCTGACCAATGTAGTCTTAATGGTGGGAATCTTGATCATGATGTTCCGTCAAAACGTTGAATTGGCATGGGCAACGATTGCTTCTACCCCGATTGCGGTCTTAATCGCGGTGATCGTGATCCAAAAAGCCCGCAAATATGTCGATCTGCAGCAAGATGAAGTCGGAAAATTAAACGGCTATGTCGATGAAAAAATCAGTGGTCAACGAATCATCATCACCAATGGACTGCAAGAAGAAACCATCGATGGTTTTCTGGTCCACAACCAACAAGTCCGCGAAGCTACCTACAAAGGGCAAGTCTACTCTGGGCTGCTTTTCCCATTGATGCAAGGGATGTCCTTGTTGAACACGGCAATCGTGATTTTCTTTGGTGGCTGGTTAGCATTGAACGGTGACTTAGAACGTTCCGTTGCTTTAGGATTAGTTGTGACCTTTGTCCAGTATTCGCAGCAGTATTATCAACCATTGATGCAGATCTCTTCTGGTTACAGCATGATTCAATTGGCGATCACTGGTGCGCGCAGAATCAATGAAATGTTTGATGAACCCGATGAAGTCAAACCAAAAGACGGGATCAAAGTGAAGGGCATCAAAGAGGCGGTTGCTTTGAATCATGTGGACTTTGGGTATGACAGTCAAAAATTGGTCCTAAAAGATGTGTCGATCACAGTCAACAAAGGCGAAATGGTCGCATTAGTCGGACCGACGGGTTCAGGAAAAACGACCATCATGAACCTGTTGAATCGCTTCTATGATGTGAATGGTGGTTCTGTGACCTTTGACGGCATCGACATCCGGGAGCTAGACTTGGATCTGCTGCGTTCTCAAGTGGGAATCGTTTTGCAAGAATCCGTGTTGTTCTCAGGGACGATTCGCGAAAACATTGCTTTTGGGAAACCAGAAGCGACTGAAGCCGAAGTCATTGCAGCAGCGAAACAAGCCAATATCCATGAGTTTGTTATGACGTTGGAAAAAGGCTATGACACGGAGATCACCGAAGAGAATAATCTTTTCAGTACTGGTCAAAAACAATTGATGAGTATTGCCCGAACGATTTTGACCAATCCAGAATTGTTGATTTTGGATGAAGCCACCAGTAACGTTGATACCGTGACCGAAGCGAAAATTCAACGAGCAATGGATGAAGCGATCAAAGGTCGAACCAGTTTTGTGATCGCCCATCGCTTGAAGACGATTTTGAATGCCGACCGCATCGTTGTCTTGAAGGATGGCAAAGTCATTGAAGAAGGCAATCACCATCAATTGGTGGCGGCTGACGGCTTTTATGCAGAACTGTATCACAATCAATTCGTTTTTGAATAAGCGCAAACCAACGTAAAATCATCAAGAAGACACTAGCAGGACAGCCCGCAATTTCGTCAACCAATCGACGAAACAGCGGGCTGTTTTTTTAGGTTAAAGCAAGCGCTTCTTATGACGACAATGTTTATGAGCAGTTAGTGGTATAAGGGGTCCGTTGTTCTGATAACCAAAAAAGACCAGCCTTAAGCATGGTCTTCTTTGGTTTTTTAGTGATACGCAGCGGTTTGAGTCAACCACTCAATAAAATGGTCTGGCTGTTGCGTATCCTGTGCCACGATATTCCACTGCTGGTTTTTGCAGCGGGTGCATTCATGCAGCAGCTGATAGCCTTTTTTGGAATGTTGGCGATAGTCAATCGATCGCATCAAGCCATGGCAAGTATTTTGACGATCACCCGGGCGAATATCCACGTGTAACGAGTAGAGACACTGGGGACAATGGTTGCGGTAAGAACCATTGGTCAAGGGTGCCACAGGCGTACTGCAGTTTTTACAAACAAAGGTCGTATTTTCATCTTTTCTCATTTTGCTTTCCTCCAAAAGAATGATTTCTTTTGAGAGAAAAGGGTTCCGTTCGTTCTTCATCAGGCTTCTTTGGCTAGGGACACATTCACCGTCCGTAACGATTACTTCTGCTTCCAGCTTCATGCGATTTCGCAATCCGTACCACGCTTAGTTTTTTCGTTTTGTGCTAAGCACTGTGTTGCGGCAGCCCACAACCCAGCAGTAAGTGTAGTCCAAAGTCACTGTCATTGGCGTCGTCCCCTAGAAAGCAATTGAGGAATGCTTTTTCATCGAGTACCTCCTATGTGTTTATGAGGGTATTATAGCAGAAATAAAGTGGTCGATGATTAAATGAGGACCGCAAAGAAAATATCGCTCTTTCAAAGAAGCTCGTTTTTCTGTCAACGAACTAAAAATAGAGCGGCATAACTTGCAAGTAAAATTTTGAGATTAAAACAAAAAATCAATATTAAGTATTTGTGCGCGTTTTAGGTATGTTTCTGGCGGTTTTTTATTACTGATGATACACTCCAATGCTGACCAATCGGCGAGTTTATACGCGTGTTTTTTTTCAAATTTTGTATCATCGACAAGCAGAAGGTTCTGCTGTGCCATACGCATAATTTTCTTCTTAAAAAGGGCCTGTGCAAAATTAGCCTCATAAATTCCCTCGGAGTCGATACCCGTAGAACTTAAAATAAACAAATCAATTTGAAACAAGTTTAGGAAAGAGTTGCCATAATCGCCAACAACACTTTCTGCATCTTTTATCGCCTCGCCGCCGATCATATATATCTTTGTCCCTTCTTGGCTTTCATGTAATAATTCATAGGCAATTTGTAGTCCGTTAGTAATAATTACGCTATTTGATAACTCTGACAGATAGGGAAGAAGCGCTTTGGCAGTTGAACTGGAATCGATAAAAATACTCATTCCTGGTCCTAAAAAGGTACTGGCAATCTCGGCAATGTATTCTTTTTCATGAATCATGACATTTTCTCGGTACCTAGTTGAGATCACATGGTTTCTTTCAACTTCAAGTACAACGCCTCCACGATATCGGCGGATCAAACCTTCTTTTTCAAGTAGCAGGAGATCTCTTCTCAGTGTAGAAAGAGAGCAGAACAAAGCTTTCTGTAGATCAATATTGTCCATCTTTTTATGCTTTTTTAATAATGTCAATATTTGTTTCCTTCTAGAATCTGTCATCCTTCTATCTCCTAGCAAGAATTTTCTTTATTTTATCATATATCGTTCCTTTTCTGTCCATAAGTTTTAAAACGGACAGCCATGTTGGCCATTTCCCCATCATTAATAATTGATGGACTACCGATATGAGTTGCTAATATATGAACCTTAGCACAATATTCTAGTTCTTCCAGTACGTTAAAAGCATCAAAAAGAGTTGTCCCTCCTGTAAGAACCCCGTGGTTGGCTAACAAAACTGCTTTTCTATTTTGCATCGCTTTGAAAGCATTTTGTGCAAGTTCTTCCGTTCCAAAAGATGCGTAGTCAGCACAACGGACGTTTTTGCCGGCGACAGCGATCATATAGTGAGAAGCAGAAAAAGGTTTTCTTGCCACAGCAAAAGCTGTTGAGTAAAGCGTATGGGCATGAATGACCGCATGGAGATCCTGGCGCTGTTCATACATAATACCGTGCATACGCCATTCGCTTGAAGGTTTTTTTATTCCTTCGATAATTTCTCCGGTACAGCGCATGAGAACAATATCTTGAGGGGTGATCTCAGAAAATGGAATTCCAGAGGGAGTAATCAGCATAAGATCTTTTTCCCGCAGATAAAGACTAAGGTTTCCGCCAGTTCCTAGCGTATAACCTAAATCAATAAGCTTATTTCCATAATCAATTAATTGCTGTTTTTGTTCTGAATACATTGTTATCCTACTTTCATTATTATTTATAGAATGCGTCAAAGGCTTTGCATGCTGCAAAGTCAGCACTTTCAAGATCTTTGGTTCCAAATCCATCAAAAGCGTGTGGTCGAAACAATCGTTCTCTAGGTATATTGTGTAAAGAAACTGGAATTCGCAACATGCTTGCTAAAGTGATTAATTCTGCTCCTATATGACCATGTACACTGGCACCATGGTTGCTTCCCCAAGAAGACATCACACGATAGACATCTTCAAATCCAGTTTCACCTAAATTAGGAGCAAACCAAATTGTGGGCCAAGTTGGATCAGTCCGATTGTTTAAAGTATCATGGATCGCCAAAGGGAGCACACAAGAATATCCTTCAGCAAGTTGGAGGGTGGGGCCGACTCCCTCAACCAGATTGATACGTATTAAGGTCAAAGGTAGCTCAGCTTGTAAATGATATTGACTGGAAAAACCGCCTCCTCGGAAGTACTCATAATTTGCACGACACCATTTCGTTTTTTCCAAACAATTTTTAATGTCTCGATCTGTCATATTCCAAAACTCTTTCATGGTAGGCATCCCGTCATTGTCTAGACTGCCGCCGCTTCCATCAAGGGCACTTGCACCTGAATTTAAAAGATGCAGGACACCGTTTGCAGCTTTTCCTGATAATTGATGACCAGTCAGCCGCTTGACAGATTCTGGACTCCAGAAAGTACGCACATCCGAGAAAACAGCAGCTTTATTTGTGAGTAAGCTTCCAAAAAGCATAGCTGCGGCATTACAAGTGTCATTTTCTGTCGCAAAAGCAAGAGGCTGTTTTGGACCATTCCAATCAAAGGTACTTGTTAAAATCGATTCTAAAAAATCTCCGTTTGGCAACCGATCAGTCCATTGACGCTGACCTTGAAAGCCGCCAGAAATAGCATTTTTTCCTTTTGCTTCTTCACCCCACCCAAGTTCAGTTAAACGCGGATTTCCCAATAAAATGTCCCGAACGATAATGGTTTGCTTTGCAATGAAATTCCACTGTTCTGAATCTGGAATATAACGAGAATGTGTTATTACATCTGGATAATCTTTTCCTTTATTAACATCGATCCCCTCATTACAATACTCAGTAATCCATTCACGTAATTTCTGGTACTCTTTTTCATCATAGATACCTAGTTCAATTCGTCTTAGTATTTCGATCATATCTACGTATTCAACATGCATCCCTAAATATTTTTCAAAAAAAGATTGATCAATCTGACTTCCTGCAATCCCCATCGAGGAACTTCCAATATTCACATAGGATTTATTTTTTAATTCTCCCGCTGCAATACTGGCGCGAGCAAAAAGCAGAATTTTTTCTTTCACATCTTCTGGAATATTGGTATCATCATGGTCCTGTACTTCTTTTCCATAAATTTTATAAGCAGGCATTCCTTTTTGAGCGTAGGCACTCATAGCCGCAGCTAAAAACACTGCTCCTGGTCGTTCCGTTCCATTGAACCCCCAAACCGCTTTAAAAGTGTCAGGTCGAAGATCAAGTGTTTCGGTTCCGTAACACCAGCAAGGGCTTACAGTTAAAGTTGCAATGACGTCGTTTCTTGCAAATGCATCGTCTACAAAGCTGGCTTCTGCAAAACTGCCGATTGTTTTATCCAGCAGCATACATTTGACCGGCGTTCCATCCATATAAAACAAAGTTGATTCGATAAACTCCTTCACACTTACAGCCATCGCCATCGTTTGCTCTTCAAGTGCTTCCCTGACACCGCCTTGTCTACCGTCAATAGTTGGTCTAATACCGATTTTTGGATGATTCATTTTTATTCCTCCTGTCTTTTGCTAAAAGAGATCTTTACTTTGAGAATAGCGATTGATATATCTTATAGGCATCCTCAAAAGAATCATTTTTTTTTGGATGATAGTGTTTGAGTGGAGCATAGTTTGCCACAAGCATAATCAATTCTTCTTGAGACTTTATTTCATTTAAAGAGGTGTATTGTGCAAGCGCATTTCCTAAAGCGGAACTCTCTGGATAACATACTGTGATAGTACATTTGGTTAAGTCAGCAAGGAGTTGATTTAACCAAGAAGACCTGCTTCCGCCGCCAAAAAGAAAAATTGTTTGCGGCGACTGTGTTATCAAAGCTTCAAATATCATTGTGTATTTAAAAGCTAGGTTTTGATAAATTGTCGTGATTAATTCTTGCGGAGAGGAAAGTCGGCTATATCCTTGTTTTTGACCGTACGATTCCAATAGGGCGGTGAATTCTCCTTTCTTAGAAAATCGGTGATCGCCAGTGTCGAAATAAAAAGAGATGGGTTTGGTATTGTTAAGCGGTTGTAAATCCTCGATAGTCAATGAATGCTTTTTTTGAATCGCTGTCAATGCTTCTTCGATGTACCACATGCCTAGTAAGTTTTTTAACTGCAAAATCTTCCCATCGCCTGATTGCTCATAAGAATAGCCGTTTTGTAAAGGATGACGTAGAGAAATCCCGCTCTCTTCTTTTTTTCCTAATACTGACCATGTGCCTGATGACAAGAAAATGCTTGTGTGTTCTGTGCTCGGTAATGCGTAGACAGCACTGGCTGTATCATGCTGCATAACGGAGTAGACTGGAATAGCCGCTTGCTCAATAGGCACAGTACCTACCTGTGTATAAGGAAGCACGATTGTTGAAAAAAGAGCAGGATCAATGTCTATTTTTTTTAGTAATTCACAGGACCAGTTGTTTTTCTCTAAATCGAATAATTGACTCGTAGAAGCAATCGACGTCTCGGAAAGCAGCGACCCTGTCAATAAAAAATGAATTAAGTCCGGCATCATTAATAATTTTTTGGCTTTTTTTATTTTTTCTGGATGTTTCTCTTTCAGATAGATAAGCTGTGAGCTGCTGTTAATGGATGCATTTTCTATTCCTGTTTTTTGACGAAAGAGATCAGGCAAGTCTCTTCCATAATGACTATTTTCTTGAAGAAGCATGGTTTGGTAACTTAGAGGATCCATCACTAATTGATTATTTTCATCAATTAGTCCAAAATCACATCCCCATGTATCAAAGCCGATACTTTGGATTTGATATTGATGGTAAGCTTTTGCAATAATTTTTTTGATGTTTCTTTTTATCTTTCTCATGTCCCAATGATACTCTTTAGAGCTTGATAGGTAGTATTGGTATTGGTCAAATCGGAAAACCTCAGCTTCTTCCAAGTAACCGTTCTCTAAACGATAAACAATGCCTCGAGCGCTGGTTGCGCCCAAATCGAATGCTAGTACAGCAGTCATAGTGTCCTCCTAATTTATAAATAATTTCGTAGGTCATAGTCAGTTTAGCGGATAAAACTGCTTTTTTTTAGTATTGAACAAATTTATGAACAAACATCAAGAATTTCTCCATATATAGCCAAAACAAGATGTAACCGATATCATTTAGGTGGTCGATCAATTTGAATTTTCGGGAGGATAACATGGCAGAAATTACAAATAGAAAAAAATGGTTCTCAGAAAGCAGATATGGTTTGTTTATCCATTTCGGATTGTACTCCGTAGCGGCTAGACATGAATGGGTTCAGACATTAGAAGAGATCAGTGTCGATGAATACAAAAAATATTTTGATCACTTCAATCCAGATTTATTAGATCCTAACGAATGGGCAAAAAAAGCAAAAGAGGCAGGATTCAAATATGTCATAATCACCGCAAAGCATCATGATGGTTTTTGTTTATGGGATACTAAGGAGACAGATTATCAAATTTGCAATACAAACTATCGAAAGGATCTCTTAAATGAACTAATCGAAGCCTTCCGAAATGTTGGAATGAAGATCGGTCTGTATTATTCTCTTCTGGATTGGCATCACCACGGATTTGAAGTAGACGGCTACCATCCTATGAGAAATAAGCACGAATATATTGAACGTCATCCTGGCGATATGCATACTTATCGCAAATTTATGTCAAATCAAGTCAAAGAACTGCTTAGTAATTATGGAAAGATTGATTATATATGGTTTGATTTTTCATATAAAAGTAGAGATTGGGGAACTTCATTAGGAAAAGGAGCAGAAGACTGGGGAAGTAAGGTTCTGGAAACACAAATTTTACAGCTGCAACCCGATATTTTAATCAACGATCGTTTAGGATTAGGTAGAGGTGTACAAACACCGGAACAATTTTCGAGAAACAAAGGATTAGAAGACGAAAATGCACTGTGGGAAACTGTTCAAACTTTAAATAATAGTTGGGGATATGATCGTGACAATCTTCAATTTAAATCAAGTGAGCTAGTTCTCAAACAGCTTATCGATACCGTATCGAAAGGCGGAAACTTTACTATGAACATCGGTCCGAATGCCAGAGGGTTGTGGGATGACCGAAGCGCATCTATCCTTTCAGAAGTAGGGCAGTGGCTTGTCAGAAATGGTGAATCGATCTATGGTTCAACTTCGTGCAGCTATCGCCCACCAATCGATTGCCGCTATACTCAAAAAGGGGATAAATTATATCTTCATATTTTTAGTTGGCCGTATCGAACAATTCTATTGCCTGATTTAGGTGGGAAAGTTTCTTTTGCACGATTGCTTCATGATGGATCTGAAATACGTTTTTCAGATACAAAAAACTTAGGAGGAGAACGGGAAGCGACGACTGATCTTTATAAAGAAATCACAGAAGTTCATATTAAGGAAGCTTTAGATCCGACTATGCTGATGCTCAATGTTCCAATCATCAAACCAAATGAATTCGTTTCAGTTATTGAATTAACATTAAAGGAGGCGCTTGAATGAGTTGCGGGATTGTTTTGATAAGTCATGAAGTATTCGCTGAGGGGATAAAGAAGACGGCGGAAATGATAATGGGTTTTCAGGAAAATGTTGAATCTTGTGTTTTTTATTCGGAAGCCAGTCCGTTAGATTTCAAGAAGGAATTACAAGAGGTGGTAAATTGTTTTGCCGAAGAAGATGAAATTTTGATTCTTGCAGATATTTGGGGCGGAACACCTTTTAACTGTGCTATCCAGTTAAAAGAGACTTCTTCAAGAAACATTGAGATCGTTGCAGGAATGAATGTACCAATGCTGCTTCAAGCGTTTAGTTTGCGTATGAATGACAAAGTCTCCTTAGCGCAAATTGTAAATGATTTGCTGAAAGAAGGAAAAGAAGCCATTCGGTCCACGAGAATGATGGACAAAGAAAAAGTTTCTGATCTTACGCCCATACTTGAAAATGGTGACAATAACAAAACAACTCATCTCGGAATTGCACATGTAAGGCTGGACGAGCGATTGATTCATGGACAAGTAGCAACACTCTGGATAGGGAGTCTTGGTGTAAACCGAGTGATGATTATTGATGATGAGATCGTGGATGATGAAATAGCCAAAGCATCGTTAAAAACAGCTATTCCAGGAGGTATAAAGCTGAGCATTCTGAAAGTTGAAACCGCTGCTAGGCGTCTTAAAGAAGGTCTGTACGAAGGACAAAAGGTGATGATCATTACGAAGACGATTCAAAGTATATTTAAGCTGATCGCTTTAGGTACACCAATCAATTATGTCAATCTTGGGAATGCGAGTGCAAAAGAGGGAACTATCCAAGTGAAAAAATCACTGTTTTTAAAAGAAGAGGCGATCAAAAAAATATTAGAATTGGAAAAGCGAGGAATCATTTTTACTGCTCAAATGGTACCAATGGAAGAAGAAAAAGCTTTTTCACAATTATATAGAAAGCAGGGGACGAGATGAACATTGAGATTTGGCAAATCATCGTTTTATCATTATTAGGATTCTATGCAATCGTTGAGAATTTAGGAATAAACATCTTTGCAAATCAAGCGTTGATCATGGGGACCATCACAGGACTTGTCATGGGAGACCTTGAGATGGGTTTAGCTGTTGGAGCAACACTACAACTTATGGGTTTGGGGATTCAAGCATATGGTGGTGCAAGTGTACCTGACTACATGACTGCAGCAATTGTCGGGACTGTCTTCGCAGTGACAAGCGGGCGAGGAGTAGAATTTGGTATTGGTTTAGCAGTACCAGTTGCTTTATTAATGATTCAACTAGATATTCTCGCACGATTCTGTAATGTGTTTTTCCAAAAGAGAATTGATAAAGCAGTTGATGAAATGAAACCAGCAAAAATAAAACGATATCATCTATTAGGTACCTTTAGTTGGGGATTATCCAGAGGCGTTCCAATTTTTCTCGTATTTAGTTTTGGAGAAACGATTGTTGAATTTGTTTCAAATGTTATTCCAGAGTGGTTGACAGGTGGATTGTCTGTTGCCGGTGGAATGCTACCGGCAGTAGGTATAGCCATTTTGCTGAGATATTTACCTGTAAAGAACTTTCTGACCTACCTGATCATTGGTTTTATAGCAGTCGCCTATTTGCAGATGCCGATGTTCGGTGTTGCTTTATTAGGATTTGCATTGGCGCTCTATCAGTTTAAAAAAATGACAACTTCTGTTGGTAATGGTAATTTTTCGGCCGTGATGAATGATTCTAAAGGAGGTCTAGCAGAAAATGAATACGAAGATTAGTCAAAAAGATTTAAATAAAGTTAGTATCGATTGGCTATACGGCAGTCAGCTGTCATGGAATTATGAACGTATGATGGGCGGCGGATACTTATATGCAATGCTTCCAGTCATTGAGAAGCTCTACAGTGAAGACAGCGAAAAACGAAAGGCAATGATGAAAGTTCACAGTCAATTTTTTAACACAACTCCTCATATGGGCGGATTTATTCTCGGTATGGACATTGCGGCGGAAGAGGCAGAGGGTTATAAAGCTAAAGATACAGTTGCAAGCTTAAAAACGGGTCTAATGGGTTCATTTGCTGGTGTCGGGGATACAATTTTTGGCGTGTTATTTCCAACGGTCTTTGGTTCTGTTGCATCTTACTTGGCTTTACAAGGAAATGCGATAGGTGTAGTGATTTGGCTATTAGTCAACATTGCGATTTTGGTTTTCCGATTTTTCACTGTTCGTATTGGCTATCATCAAGGTGTAAAGCTTGTAACCAGTATGTCTGGACATCTCAATGCTTTGACTAATGCTGCTACTCTGTTGGGGGTTACAGTCATTGGTGCAATGATTCCATCAGTTGTAAGGGCACCGATTGTGTTGACTTTTGAGACTGGGGAAGTCTCGTTAAATATTCAAGAGACATTGGATCAAATTATGCCAATGCTTATTCCAGCATTATTAGTTGGAATCATTTATTGGCTATTAGGGAAAAAACATGTAAATTCGACCCGAGCAATTTTAGGGATCATCGTACTATCAATTCTATTACGTGTATTAGGTGTGATGTAGACAACTGAAGCAGTATAAAAAGGAGTGAATTCAAGATGTTAACTTTTTTTGAAGAATGCAAACGATTAACGAAATTGCTGGAAGAAAATGAGTCGGGAAACATCACTAAAGCGGCAAAAATCACAGCTTCTGCAATTATGAATGGCGGAATCATTCAGTCATTCGGCAGCGGTCATTCCTATGCTGCGGCTATTGAAATCAGTGGAAGAGCCGGAGGCTTGATTCCAACAAAAGTCATAATGGATCCTGCTGGCGGAATGTATGAACAGTGCGAAGGTGTTGGCAAGACATTGATGCATAAAGTGCAGATTAATGAATGTGATGTTTTTTTCTTAATATCGAATTCTGGTCGAAATCCTATGGCAATTGAGATGGCGAAAGAAATCAAAGAACATGGGAATAAATTGATCGTAGTAACTTCTTTAGATGTCTCAAAACGTGCGGAATCGAGACACAGCAGCGGAAAAAAACTTTACGAGTTTGCAGATGTCATTTTGGATAATCATTCTGCTTTTGGTGACGCTTCTTTGGATATTGACGGCCTTGATACAAGGGTCTGTGGAACGTCATCGTTTGCTGCAGTGCTTTTATTACAGCAAACAATGTATGAAGCCATTCAACTCATGGTTGAAGAAGGCTATGAGCCGCCGGTCTATCTAAGTGCGAATATTGATGGCGGTCATGAGCGAAATCTGCAGATTGAAAAACACTATGCAGAACGGATTTTTCATATTTAAATGCTGGCAGAAGTCATATTTAGGAAACGGCTTTCGGATGCCTAGAGAGGAGCAAACGATTGACTAGTGTTATCAAAGAATTTTGCGCAGAAAATTTCGAAACAATTGCAGCAGCCATTGATTCTGGAGCCAATCGAATTGAATTGTGTGATAACTTAGCGGTTGGGGGGACGACCCCTTCCTATGGAGTGATCAAACACGCCCTTGCGATTGCTCATTCTAAAGAAGTTCCAGTAATGACAATGATAAGACCGCGAGGAGGAGATTTTTCCTTTTCTGAAGAGGAGTCTGCAGCGATGCTGGCGGATATTACGATCTGTCGACAGCTTGGTTCCGATGGTGTGGTTTTTGGTTGTTTAAAAAATGGATGGATCGATGAGGAAGTAATGGAACGATTGATAAAAGCATCAGGGGAGATGCAAATTACCTTTCATATGGCTTTTGATGAGTTGACAGTTGAGAAACAGCTAAAGGCGATTGATTGGCTAAGTCATAGAAATGTTCATCGGATTTTAACTCATGGCGGTCCTGCACACAAAAGTATTGTAGAAAATTTTGCTCATTTGAGAAAGCTTATAGAATATGCAGCTGATCGACTGATTATTTTACCAGGGGCAGGGATAACTTATAGGAACGCAGCATCTGTTCTAGATACATTGTCGATCAATGAAGTACACGGAACAAAAATAGTGCCGTTATAGAACATCCAAAAAGTGATAAACTGATCTAAAGCCGATCTGCTCGTGGTCAGATCGGTTTTTTGCTATACATAAAAGATGTCACCAACAGCACAATCGTTTCATGTTTGTGGCGATGAAGGATCTATTTATATAAGTTAAAAGTTATGTTGGGTATTTTTCGATTCGTGGTTAACACTCTATAAAATAATGAACTGGTTAATAGAAGCAATGAGGAAGATAAGAAAACTGCGGCAGTACCAAGCAGTCTGTAAATCGAATCAAGGGATAGGAAAGAAGCATTTGAAGCGATCACTCATGATAGATGGCGAAAAAAATGAATCACGAAGTTCGGAGAACCAGCAGGAGTGATCATTCGTTGTCAAGTGATAATTAGGGGGGAACGGATGAATATACTTAATCAGTCATGTTAATGTCTGAAGCATAAAAGACCAGTCCGGAAACTATCGGACTGGTCTTTTATGCTGGTTCGCAATCAAACAAGCAACCCTATGTCTGCAGCTTCCAACGTATAGAATTAATCAAAGTACTCATGAAACTCACCATAAACAGCTTCATAATTTTCATCAACGAGGTCTAAATGACGAGAAACTAAATTTGCGATAAGGTCTGCATCTTTGGCTTTCAGCGCTTCATAAATATCCCAATGCTGCTGCAGGATGTTCATCCAGTCAAAGTCTTTTACTTTTAAGGTCAAATGGCGGTAGCGATTCAAATGAACATTTAAATCCAGCAACCAAGTATAAACATGTGTTTTATCGGTCACCAGGTAAAAAAATTGGTGAAACTCTTCGTCCAATTCAAAGAATTTTTCCGAGTTGCCGTTTTTTAGGTAAATCTCTTGCATCTCGACGATTTGCCGAAGGGATTCAATTTGTGCATCATCAATAATCCCAATCGCTTCAACCACAATAGCAGATTCTAATTTTTCTCGTACAAATTTTGCTTCCCGAACTTGCTGCATATTGATTTTGGAGATAAACGTTCCGCTTTGAGGTCTTATGACTAACAACCCTTCTCTTTTCAGTTGAAGAATGGCCTCTCTAACGGGAGTATCACCGATATCCAGCATAGACACAAATTGTTTTCTTGAGATTTTTTCCCCAGGCAATAATTCCAATCGAATAATCTTTTCTTTAATGATGTGATAAGCTTCATCTTTATAGCTTGCTATAGTCATTTGGCGTCTCCTATTTTTATTAATATATTAGTTTGTCTTTTCAGTATAACTAATAAAGATAAAAAAAACTATTGCAACCTTTGAAAGCGCATGCTAATATTCTAATATATTAGTTAACAAGTGCACATTTTAATTAATAGCAAAGGAAGAAGTTTATATTATAGAGAGAAGGAGAAACAGATGGAAAAAATAATGGCTACTTTTGATGGGGTCTTGGCAGGGGTCACGAAATTCAGTAATAATAAGTATATAAAATCGATTTCTGATGCAATGATGGCACTGATCGGTATTATGATTTTTGGTTCATTTGCAGTTATTTTTCGTGCATTCCCAATACCAAGTGTTGCGGAATTTTTCGTCACTATCGGACTTGATGTGTTTTTTGGCGCAATCAACAATTTGACGATTGGTGCAATTTCAATTTATCTTGTCTTTTTGATAGCAAAAAATTTGACGTCCAAATTTAACTTGGGAGAAGATGGTACAACTGTCGGGTTGATTGCTATCATGAGCTTCTTGATCTTTACACCATTAGGCAGTTATACCGTCGACGAGGCCAATATCACTGCGATTCCACTTACTTGGATTGGAACGAGCGGTATGTTTTCTGCAATAATAATTGGGCTTTTAGTTGGTCGAGGCTATGTATTTATTAAGGAACGGAAGTGGACAATCAAAATGCCTGCGAGTGTCCCACCCATGGTATCGCGTTCATTCGAAGCACTGATCCCAACTATTTTATTGGGTACGCTTTCCGGTTTTGTCGCGTACTTGTTTAGTCTTACTTCCTTTGGCAATCTGCATCAGCTGATTTTTACGATCGTTCAAACGCCGTTGCAAGGAGTCGGAAGTTCTATCTGGGCGGTCATGCTGATTATTGCTTTTCAACAATTTTTGTGGTTCTTGGGTATTCATGGAACGAATGTTATTGGACCAATCGTCACACCGATCTGGATGGCTTTGAATGTTGAGAATCTGACTGCCTATGAAGCAGGGCAGCCATTACCGAATATTGTTACTCATGCATTTATCAATATCGTTTGCTGGGGAGGATCGGCATTGGGACTGGTCTTGCTGATGCTGTTTGTAAGCAAAAGCCAACGCTATAAAGAGATGGGAAAAATTTCGATCATCCCAGCATTATTTGGTATCACTGAACCGGTAATTTTTGGAACTCCATTAGTTCTAAACTTTAAAATGGCTGTACCTTTTATTTTCAATAATTCGATTTGTTTAGGAATCGCGTACTTCTTAACCAATATCGGATTCATCGAACGAACGATTGGTGCACAAGCGATCTTTGGATTGCCAGTAGGATTTCATGCTAGTATTGGCGGTAGTGTATCGATCATTATTCTGCAGCTTCTTTTGCAGTTGATTTTGTCGCCGATCCTTTGGTATCCATGGTTCAAATTGATCGATAAAGATGCATACTTAGAGGAACAAAAACATGCAGAAAGCAGGTAGATAAAATGTTGTATCCCGTGATGAATGAAACACGTTCGCTGATCGATTTAAGCGGCATCTGGCGTGTTCAAGTTGAAAAACAGAATGAAGCAATTGATCCAGCGAAACCTTTGAAAGATCCTTTCTTGATCGCGGTACCAGGGTCTATTGATGACCAAGTAATTGATGAAACAATTAGGAAACATGTTGGAAACTTCTGGTATGAAACAGAAATGATGATCCCGATTTCTCTAATGGATGAAAGAAAAGTGTTGCGCTTTGCCTCCGTGACTCATGAAGCAGTTGTTTATATCAATGGAATAAAAGCAGCTCATCATATTGGCGGATTTACTCCCTTTGAAATAGACATTGATTCTTTGGTTCATGCTGGGAAAAACGATTTAAAAGTGTGTGTTTCAAATATCTTGGATGAAAGTACACTGCCATGTGGATTTTATCAAGAAAAAAATGGCCGACCATCGGTAACACCTCGTTTTGATTTTTACAATTATTGTGGTATCCATCGTCCTGTGAAACTATACACAACGAAAAAAACATATATTGATGATATCGTGATCCATTATGAGTATCACGGTGGGGTAACAACGGTTCGGCCAGAAGTGTCTATTACTGGGAACTATGATACCATCAAGCTGAAAATTTGGGATGAAGACAATCAGTTGATCGCCCAAAGCAGTGATGTTGAACAACCGTTAGTAATCTCTGAAACTCGACTCTGGCAACCGTTGGATGCTTATCTTTATCGATTGGAGGTATCGCTCTTTGATAAAGAACTTTTGATCGATACCTATACTGAAGAATTCGGTGCTCGAACGATTCAAATAAAACAGAATAAAGTCTATATCAATGATAAAGAGTTTTATTTTAAAGGTTTCGGCAAACACGAAGATTTCCCTGTATTAGGTAAGGGGTACAACGGCGCTGTTGCGAATCTGGATAAAAACCTTATGAAATGGCTGGGTGCGAATTCTTTTCGAACATCACACTATCCTTATTCAGAAGAAGAAATGCGGCTTGCTGATCGTGAAGGAATCGTTGTTATTGACGAGGTTCCCGGTGTGGGACTGTTTACTAATTTTCACGTAGATGTCAATTTGAACAATAACAAGAAGAATACTTGGGAAACGCTGAGAACACATGAGAACCATCACAAGGTGATTCAAGAGTTGATTGAACGTGATAAGAACCATGCATGTGTGGTTGTATGGGCGATCGCGAATGAACCAGCGAGTCATCAAGAAGGTGCCGGAGCATATTTTAAACCGTTGGTTGAATTGGCTAAAGCATTGGACCATCAAAAACGGCCTATTGTGATACCAAACATCGTCAATGCATCGCCAGATTTAGATCAAGCAGCAGAACTCGTTGATATTCTTTGTTTGAATCGCTATTATGGCTGGTATATAGAGCACGGGGATCTTGACTCTGCAATGATAGGGCTTCGACAAGAAATTGAAAAGTGGCACGAAAAGTACCCTGATAAACCGATCATGTTTTCTGAATTCGGAGCGGACACGATTTCAGGCTTGCATTCACTCTATCGGACACCTTATTCAGAAGAATTCCAAATTGATTTTTACAAAGCCAATTTTGAAGTGCTGGATGCTTTAGATTACGTTGTTGGGGAACACTTATGGAATTTTGCTGATTTTGCAACAGCTGCGAATATTCGTCGGATCGATGGCAATAAGAAGGGGATATTTACTCGCGACCGCAGACCAAAATCGATTGCCTTTGAAATCAAAAAACGCTGGGAAGCACGATAAGAAAACATACCTTTACCCAACGGATGACTCAAACAGCAATCTATACAGCAGATAGACTAAACGATGTCCGATTTCTTAAACGTATGGTTGCTGGAGGTTCGAAAAATCAAGCGAAAGAATCAATGAAATTGCTGAAAAAAAAGAGAGTGAAGACCCGCAAGGCGGTCTTCACTCTCTTTCGTTTGTTTCGATGGCAGTTTCCAACTGCTGTTGAATCTGACGAAATATAGCTGTACTGATTTAGAATAGAGGATCAACAAGCGTTTGTCTATTACAAAAAGACTTAATAGTACTCCCCGTGGCGATAGTCCCATGAGTTGAAGTGATCAGAAAGGTACATTTGGATTTTTTCAACATCGAGTCCTTTACGGATCAAGACAGGTGCGGGTGTGATGGAGCGTTGGTCTCCTTGCTCAGGAATTAAGTTGCCGTCTTTATCAACGAAAGAAACCATGACTCCTTGCTCATAGCGGGTTTCCAGCGTTTTGTCTGGTTGGATCGATGCAACATAGTCGTTGCCTTCAATGATTAGATCGGCTTCTTGCGCGATTTGTTCGCCGATCCCTTCAACAAGTCCGCGGTTTCCTTTGCCTGAAGGGTTCGCTGAGCTGGCGAAAAGCAATTTCTTTTTCTGATCCCAAAGTTCTTTTGAAATCTGCTCACCAGGGACACCGAATTTGATCACAAAACAGCTGGTTCCCCGAACGTCCGTCATCAATTCTTCTGAACCATCGTTTGGGATATAGGCTTTTCCTGATTCTTTCCAAGGCAAAATCGCACCGAATAACACGTCATTGTTCCAGCAAGTTTCGTAAACGGCGGCGGTTTCCGCATTTAGTTCGGCTAATTCATGTAGCTGTTCCAATGAGCTGCAAAGAACGACGCCTGGTTTGTTACGCTTGCGATTCTTTGCTGAAAACTTGCGTTCCAGCCCTTTTTTATCAGAGACGGCAATGATATAGCCGACTTTGGTTGGGCAAACGATCACTTTGCCTTCTTCATTCAAATAGTTGATCGCACGTTGATTTGGTTCTCCTGTCCACGGGACTTGTTTTGTTTCTTTCACTCTCTTCATCCTCCCTGTCTTCCAATGAATCGCCGTCATGAAAAATATAACGGAATATTCTGAAAATTCTGATTGAATATGGTTACCCTTGATGATAAGGGAATCAATCTGTGTAGTCAAGGGGATTTACACCAGAATGTAAAAAGAGAGGAAGAGGAAAACCGTATATACGTCATTAGAGAATAGAGTGAATAATTGACAGCGACACTATTTTTTTCCGCTTTGTATGAAAAAATTGACTGTTTTTCATGTTATTTATATGGGAAGATAGGCTTATAGATAGAAGAACGCAATCAAAAGAATAGTTTTTTTGTGAAAGATGAGGAATATCATGAGTGAAAAGAAAAAAATACGCAAGCTTTTGTTGGCATCGATTGTCGCTGGGAGTATCTATGGTGGCGGGGCCTTGCTTTTTGGGTTGCTGGTCAGTTATAACGTCCTCTTGTTAGATGGGGTCTATACATTGATTGGTGCAGTGATGTCACTGATTGCTTTGTACGTGGCAAAATATATCCAAGCCCAAGATTTTGAACGTTTCCCATTCGGTAAAGAGGCATTGATGCCATTAGTGGTATTTATTCAATATAATATCATCCTGCTGATCTCAATTTATGGGATCATTGAGTCTGCTTTTAGTTTATTACACGTCAGTGATGGCATGATTGATCCAATCGGTTTGTATTTCTCGCTGGTGGGTACGATCTACTGTTTCTCTTTTTACTTGTACTTAAAAAAGAAACCACTGACCCATCCCTTTTATTGGGTGGAACTAGAACAATGGCGTTTCGGCTTTTTCTTTAGTCTGGGTGTCGTCGGTTCATTTCTTGTGTCCTGGCTGATCCAAGCCAGTCCCTATGGGAATTTTGCGATGTATGTCGACCCAATCATCTCCATCGGGATCACCTTGTTCTTTATCCAGCTTTCGATAAAAGAGTTGAAAGCAGCGATTTTAGAATTGACTTCTTCTACTCCAAAAGAAGAACTGCGGGAGACCATCATGACGATCGTTGAAAAAGAATTGCGCGCAGAAGAAGTGGTGGACTTTGTGTTACGTACCGCCAAAGTCGGTAATCAAGTCATTGTGGAATTAGATGTAGTGATTTTACCTGCAACTCCTCTCGATACAGTAGGTCAGCAAGATCCCTTGCGAGAACGATTGAATCAGGCAATCAGCCAACAGATTTCCGGTTATTCCCTCTGGCTAAACATAAATTTTGTCGGTGACATCAAATGGGCGTATAGTGAGGAGTAAGAATGGCTGCAAAGCAGCTTGAATAAACCGTGTAAATGACAGAGAAAAGAGGAAACAAATGACAATTCTGAAAACCTATGGAAAAATCACCGCAGCACTTTTCTTGTTAGCGGCAAGCATCAATTTATTTTTAGGACCGCATCATGTGGCAGCTGGCGGTGTCAGCGGAATCGGTATTTTATTAGAGTCAGCACTCGGTTGGGACCGAGCGGCTGTGATCATGGTCTTGAATATTCTCATGCTTATTCTTGCCTATGCCTTTTTAGGGAAGGGGCCTTTTATGAAAGTCCTCTATGGTAGTTTTGCTTTTCCAGTAGCAATTGCTTTAGTCCCGGAATATATGGTGGCTGAAGACCGGTTGCTTTCCGTGATTTTTGGCAGTGCGATTTTTGCTTTAGGAGTAGCGATTTTGTACAAAAATCAGTCTTCCAGCGGCGGCACAACGATTCCACCGCTGATTTTCAAGAAATACTTTAATTTGAATCCAGCGATTGGCTTGCTGGCGACCGATGCGATCGTTGTTTCCATGAACTTGTTCGTTTTCGGGTTTGAAGAGTTCTTGTTTGCGATCTTATCGATCGTGATCACCTCTGGTGTGATGACCTACATTGAAACCGGCTTTAACCGAAAGAAATCTATCATGATCTTAAGTGAGAACCACGTGAATGAGATTCGAGAAGCGGTCTTTGATAAAACAGCTCGGGGTGCAACCCTGTTGGCTGCCCAAGGCGGTTACCAGCAAGCCGACAAGCAAGTGCTGCTGATCGTTGCCAGCGACCAAGAGTTTATGCAGATCAGACAAATCATTGAGACGATTGACCCAAAAGCGTTTGTGATCGTCAATAATGTCTCAGAAGTACTGGGGCAAGGTTTTAGTTATCATCCCATTGAGTGATGCGAAACACAGTCAAATTCTGCTATGCCTAATAAAAAACACAGCGAAGTGAACGCCACTTCACTGTGTTTTTTTGTCTTGTTCATTTAACGCAGTAAGGTCAAACCAGAAATGGAACAGTCTAGAGAAAATACTAGCCTTTGTTCGCAGGGAAGAATCATTCTTGCGAACAAAAAAATTGCAGGTTTCTCTCTTGAAAATGCTTGCATTTTTCTTTTGCGTAGATTAGAATACTAATATATCAGTTTGTGTAATTTAAGGAGGATATTCATGTTTGATCACAATGTCTTGAAAAAGGCGCACGTCATTTTTCCTGCTGAAAAAAAAGCAGCGATTGATGCTCAAACAGCAATACAGCCGAGATGGCTTCATTTTGGCGGAGGAAATTTATACCGAGCGTTTCATGCAGAAATCGCACAATCCTTGATTGATCAGAACGAATTATCGAGCGGCATCGTTGTCTGCGAAACATTTGATGAACAGATAATCGATCAAGTATATACACCTTATGAGAATGATATTCTAGAAGTGATCATGCATGAGGATGGTCAATTAACGAAAAAACTTTTGCAATCGACAGCTGCCAGTTATTATTGTCATCCATCTTGCACCGATAGTTATCAAAAAGTACGTCAGCTGTTTAGCGATCCTTCTGTGCAGTTGGTCACCGTAACAATCACAGAAAAAGGCTATGGCTTAAAAGACAGTCAGGGGAATTTTTTGCCTGTCGTCCAAGCGGATCTCGCTGCGGGTCCTCATCAGGTCAACCATACAATGAGCATTTTGGCTAGCTTTTTATGGGATCGTTTTCAATCAGGGGCTCTTCCGATCGCTATGGTCTCCACCGATAATTTTTCGCAAAATGGGCTCCGTTTCCAAGCGGCGATTGTCACCATCGCAAAAGAGTGGCAAAAGCTGGGGCATGTTTCAGAAGCGTTTGTTCGATACTTAGAAAACAACGCGCAAGTGACGTTTCCGTGGTCAATGATCGATCGGATTACGCCAAATCCTTCAACAGCAGTTGCAGAAGAATTAGCAGCAGCTGGCCTTCAGCAGTTGCCAGTCATCCGGACCGATAAAGGAACGACGATCGCTCCGTTTGCTAACACAGAGGCGACTCATTACTTGGTGATTGAAGATGATTTCCCGAACGGTCGCCCGAATTTAGACAAAGCAGGGGTGATCTTGACGAGTCGAGAGATCGTAGACAAAACCGATAGTATGAAAGTCACAACTTGTTTGAATCCACTGCATACGGCAATGAGTTTGTTCGGCTGTTTACTCGGCTATACATCCATTGCTTCGGAAATGACCGATCCAGATATTGTCGCTTTGATCAAAGGAATCGGCTATCGTGAAGGCTTACCGGTAGTGGAAGATCCTGAGATCATTCAGCCAAAGAAATTTATCGATGAGGTGGTCGGTCTTCGTTTACCGAATCCGCTGATTCCTGACACCCCACAGCGGATCGCCGCAGACACCTCACAGAAAATCGCCATCCGTTTTGGCGAAACCATCAAAAAGTATGTGGAGAAAGAAGGCTCGGCTTCTGAGCTGACTTTCATTCCCTTAGCGATTGCTGGCTGGTTGCGTTATCTCTTAGCGATCGATAATGAAGGCCATCTATTTGTCCCAAGTCCTGATCCCCTCTTAGCAGAATTGCAAGAGATTTTACGGGAGTGTCAGTTAGGGACAGCCGCCGATGTTCAAGGGATCATTCGCCCAATCTTAGCAAATCCGCAGATTTTCGGGTTGGATCTCTATCAAGCAGGAATCGCTGAAAACGTGGGTCACTTGTTCGCTAAGATGCTAGCAGGAACCGGCGCAGTCCGTAAAACATTACATGAAACAGTAGAAGGGATTGAATAAAAAATGGAAATGACATTTCGTTGGTATGGAAAAGAATACGATAAAATCAAGTTAGCAGATATCCGTCAAATTCCTGGGATGAAAGGCATCGTCGGTACACTCTTTGATTTGCCTGCTGGAGCAGTTTGGCCCAAAGAACGGATCAAGGCGCTCGTGGAAGAAGTCGAAGCAGCTGGACTTTCTCTGAAGGTGATCGAAAGTGTCAATATTCATGATGACATCAAGATTGGCTTGCCTTCGAGAGACCTGTATATCGAAAACTACAAAGAAACGATTCGTAATTTGGCAGCATACGGGATCGAAGTGATCTGCTATAATTTTATGCCGATTTTTGATTGGATCAAAACGGATCTCGATTATCGCTTAGCCGATGGTTCTTCTACGATGGCATTTGAAAAAGCAGGGATCGACAAAGACCCAGAAGAGATCGTCAAAGAAGTTGAGGAGTCAAGCTCTGGCTATACCTTGCCAGGCTGGGAACCAGAACGTTTGGCTCATGTCAAAGAATTGTTTGCTGCGTATAAGGATGTCGATGATGACAAATTAAGAGAAAACTTTGCTTATTTCCTAAAAGCCATCATTCCCACCTGCGAAGAGGTCGGCATCAAGATGGCTGTTCATCCAGATGATCCTCCCTATTCGATTTTTGGTCTGCCGCGTATCGTTAAAAACCGTGATGATCTGGATTGGGTCTGTAACGTGGTCGACAGTCCGTCAAATAGTATCACACTTTGTACTGGCAGTATCGCCGAAGACCCAGCCAATAATGTCTATGAGATTTTGGCTGAGTTTTGTCGCCGGGATCGAATTCCTTTTGCCCATGTTCGTAACATTCAATACTTGGGCAATGACAAAGACTTTTATGAAGCACCGCATCTCTCCTCTGAAGGCTCGTTAGACATGTATCAGATCCTAGAAGCGATGTACAAAAATGGCTTTGACGGCTATATTCGACCAGATCATGGGCGAATGATCTGGGGAGAAACGGGACGTCCAGGCTATGGCTTATATGATCGGGCGATCGGCGCTTCCTACTTATTAGGGTTGTGGGAAGCCATCGACAAGAGCGTGGGGCGTTAAGAAAAGGAGCGAAGAAATGTTTTTAACTGACGATTTTATTTTGAAAAACAGCTTTGCCAAAGAGTTATACCATGGGTATGCAAAAAAGCAGCCGATCATTGATTACCATTGCCATTTAGATCCGAAAGAGATTTTCGAAGACCAAAACTTCACCAATCTGACCCAAGCGTGGCTGGCGGGGGACCATTACAAATGGCGCTTGATGCGAGCCAATGGTGTTGCAGAATCTTTGATCACTGGCGATGCTGATGACTACGAAAAATTCTGTGCTTGGGCGCAGACCTTGGAGGCTTGCATTGGCAATCCATTATATGTCTGGACCAATTTGGAATTGAAGCGAATCTTTGGTATTGATGAGCGGTTGACACTAGCCAATGCAGCAAGCATTTGGGAAAAAGCCAATCAACAGTTGCAGACGAAGGAATTTTCACCACGAGGGCTGATCAAAAAGATGGCCGTTGAGGTGATCTGTACGACGGATGATCCCATTGATTCGTTGACGTATCATCAAAAGCTGGCAGAAGAATCCTTTGCTGTGTATCCTACCTTTCGTCCTGACAAAGCAATTAATCTGCAGAATTCAGAATTTCCAGCATACCTTAAGCAATTGGCTGCAGCTGCGAGCAAAGAAATCACTAGCTATCAAACGCTGGTTGAAGCATTGACCGTGCGTATTTCCTACTTCCAGCAACGGGGCTGTCGTTTAGCAGATCACAGTCTGTCACGTCTTGGAGAGGAAGCCTACGATACCGCTGCACTTGAAGCGATTTTTCAGAAGCGTTTGACCACTGGGACACTGACTAATGAAGAAATCAGACAGTTTCAAACCGGCTTGCTGATTGACTTGATGCGCCAATACGCAAAGCAAGGCTGGACCGCGCAATTGCATCTGATGGCGACTCGCAACAACAATCAAAAACTTTTCCAACAACTAGGACCTGATAGCGGCGGTGATGCGATGGGGGACGACCGTCTAGCGAGCGGCTTAAGTCGGACATTGGCGCAGCTTCAGGCGGAAAGCTTACTGCCAAAGACGATTTTGTATTCACTGAACCCCAAAGATTATCCAGTGTTGACTGCGCTGATGGGGGCGTTCCAAGAAGAGAGCAAAGGCAAGCTGCAATTAGGCTCTGCTTGGTGGTTCAATGATACGTATTCTGGTATGCGGCATCAGTTGACGACCCTAGCAGAAGGCGGGATTCTTGGAAACTTCGTCGGCATGCTGACGGATTCTCGCAGCTTTTTGTCTTATCCACGCCACGAGTATTTCCGGCGGATTTTGTGTCAGGTGATCAGTGAATGGGTAGAAGACGGACAACTACCAGCAGATGAAATATATTTAGGGCAGATCGTCGCAGATATCTCTTATCACAATGCGAAAACCTACTTTGATTTTCCAAACTAATGACTACTCGATTCGTTCTTGGCTTGCTAGAGAACGAATCGAGTGTTTGTATGGCTATTGCTAAAGTTGCGTCTGTTCATTTACTATTGGCAGGGAATCCAGTACTATGATAGAAAGAATCAAAGAAGGAGCGAACAGTATGAATCCATTCTATGAAGAAGTCTATGCGCTGGCGCGGCAGATCCCTTTTGGTAAAGTCGTCTCCTATAGTCAGATTGCGTGGAAATTGGGACAAATCAACGGCGCGCGAGCAGTCGGTCGAGCGATGCGCTTGAGCCCTCAGGATGTCCCTGCCCATCGTGTCGTGCGGGCAGATGGCGTCTTAGTTGGTCCCTCCGCCAATGTGCGAAAAGCAGCACTCGTCGATGAAGGGGTGGTCTTCAAAGCCAGTGGTCGTATCGATATGAAGGCTTGCAGTTGGTCCATGAGCGAGATCGCTCCCGCTCAAATGAAGGAGCCGTTATGAAAAAACGTGAATTTATCGTACAAGATCTGTTGAGTAAAATCTATCAGGAAGAATTTTCTGCCGGCAAACTACCCAACCAAAGAACTCTTGCGCAAACCTATGGTGTTTCTCGGTTTACGATCCAGCAAGCAATCAAAAACCTTGAAGAGATCGGGATCGTCAAAGTGGTTCAAGGTTCAGGGATTTTTATCCATGAAAAATGGGTCAAAAATCCAATGATCTTTAATTCCTTGACCCGCACCCCTTATGACCGCATCCATTCCAAAATGATTTCCTTGAATAAGGCGGTAGCAACGTTGGATGAACAGCAGATTTTCCAAATAGGCCCAGACGAGGAAGTCTGGACCTTTGAACGAGTGCGGATCGTCAATTATAAAATCGAACAGCTGGAAACCTCTAAATTGCCCGTCAGCCTATTTCCCGAATTGACACAAGAAATCGTGGAGCACTCGATCCAACGCTATGTCGAAAGCTGCGGATACCGAATTTCCCACTACATTACCAGCTATACCCCCATCACCACATCGACCGCGCAATCGGGTATTTTATTGTGCAAGCGGGGGACGCCGGCAATGCAGATCAGCAATCGGGCGATTTTAGAAGACGGCCGCGTGTATGAGTTCAGCAATATCGTTGCCATTGATTATGCTGTGACCTATATCCGTCCCTTTGACCGTGAGATCCATCGCTCACGCATCGATTGATTTTGGAAAAGCAAATGTGCCAGTTGCGTTGTCCTTACCCAGAGAGAACAAAGACATCCCCTGTCGATTGGACAGGGGATGTCTTTTGTTGTGTTTAAGGAGTGATCAAAGTGCCGTCTGGTGTACGGCTCTGGGTCCATTCATGAGGACGGTAAACCACGGGAAATTCCGCAGCTGCTGCTTCATCGAACGTGATTCCGATCCCACTTTTCTCGATGGGATAAAAATAGCCGTTTTCAGGTTGCGGACTACCACCAAAGACCGACTGGGTATTTGCTGGGATCGCAATCGTTTCTTGGATCGCGGCATTATGGAGATGGATATTTAGATGGGTGTTGACGGCTAAGCCGACAGGGCTGATATCAGACGGCGTGTGCCAAGCGATCCGAATGCCCATCGCATCGCAGAAGTGAGCCAATTTCAATGCTGGCGTGATCCCACCAATTTGTGAGACATGGGCGCGCATAAAGTCAATCTGTTGATTTTTGACTAGCTCTTGCCATTCCATCGGATTATTGAACAATTCGCCGGTCGCGATCGGGGTCGCCGACTGGCTGCGGAGTTGCTGCAACCACTTATTTTGATCCGGCGGCAAAATATCTTCTAGGAAAAAGAGATTGAAAGGCTCAGCGGCTTTTGCAAATTGAATCGCTTGGTTTGGATGTAGCCGTTCATGCACGTCATGCAGCATTTGAAATTGATTGCCGTATCGTTCTTGGATCGCAGCAAACATTTTCAGTGTTGTGTCCATGTAGTCTGTTTGA
Organism: Enterococcus sp. R12; assembly: GCF_058135755.1. Classification (NCBI taxonomy): domain Bacteria; kingdom Bacillati; phylum Bacillota; class Bacilli; order Lactobacillales; family Enterococcaceae; genus Enterococcus; species Enterococcus sp. R12. Next base: position 2,860,276 of record NZ_CM176874.1, on the reverse strand, counting down.
TCAAAATAGGAACCAGCGATGGGCTGATCGGGTGTTTGCAGTTGGCTAGGATTTCCACCATAAAAGCCTAATTGGCAACGGATATAGCGATAGCCCTCAGCCAAGAAGCGATCGATTTCTTGATAAAGGTCTTCGAGATTATCTGCCACGGCATGGGTATAGGCGGGAATCGCCGTACGCGCTTTTCCACCTAACAGTTGATACAATGGCATATCGGCTAATTGTCCCTTGATGTCCCATAAAGCCATGTCGACTCCTGAGATGGCATTGTTGGTGATCGGACCATTCCGCCAGTAAGAATTGACATTCATCACTTGCCAAAGATCTTCGATTTGATTGGCATCGCGGCCAAGTAAGAGGGGTCGTAAATACTCGTCAACGACGGTTTTTACGGCTAGTGGGCGAAACTGGAAGGTTGCACAACCTAACCCAGATACGCCTTTGTTCGTTTCTACTTTAACGACAACAAGGTTATGACGATCAGGTTTGATCGCAAAGGCTTTGACGTCGGTGATGATCGTTGGTGTCATTTCATTCACTCCAATTTTTGTCTCTAGTTGCTATAGCCATTGAAACATGCTTGGCAACCGCTGTCAATTTGGTCTAATAAAAACTGGATATACACCATAAAACCAGTCCAATTTTTGCCTATTTTATAATAAAACGTTGATATATAGGGTTTTTATTCTAGTTTTATCAAAAAAGGACTGGTTTTACAAGTCTGTGTGAGCATGCTACTATGTGTGTGAAAACGGAAACACCTGAAAGGGCGCCCGTCAAAAGGATCAGGACCGTTAGCAAACAACAGGGGGAAAAAAAGATGACCAAAGAAGACATCGTAAAACAGATCATTAAAGATGTTGGCGGATCAGACAATATCAACAATGCATGGCACTGTATGACTCGCTTGCGTTTTGATTTAAAGGATGAGAAAAAAGTCGACTATGCGGCGTTAGAAAAAACACCCAAAGTCGTAGGAACAAAATATCAAAGCAATCAGCTGCAAGTAGTGATAGGAACGGATGTTGCTGATTATTATGCACCTTTGGCCAAAGAATTAGGACTTGATGAAGCGAACCAAGGGGAGTCATCTGAGAAAAAAGGCGCCGTTTCCTTATTTATGGATACCGTTTCTGGCGTTTTTGGTCCGATCGTTCCAGCTATCGCTGGCGCAGGAATGATCAAAGGATTGATGGCTGGATTGGTGGCATTGAATGTCATCTCTAATCAAACAGATACCTATTTAGTGATCGACATGATTGCGAGCGGCGTATTCACATTCTTGCCATTTTTTGTTGCTGCTTCTGCCGCTCGGATTTTTAAAACCAATCAATATTTAGCGATCGCAATCGCGGCAACGCTGCAATTTCCAACAATGACCAATGCGGTAGCCGAAGGAAGCATTTCCGCCTTTCGTTTGTTCGGCGTACTGCCAGTACCCGTCTTTAACTATGCAGGGACAGTGATTCCCATTATCTTTGCCGTGCTGGCACTCAGCTATATTTACCGTTGGGTCGATAAACTCTTACCACAAGTGCTGCGTACCGTGTTTACACCGACGATTTCGTTGTTTGTCGCTGGTATCTTGACATTAACGGTCATTGGCCCAATCAGTATCCATCTAGGAAACTTATTGGCTGCTGGCGTGGCTGGATTATTCACTATCTCGCCTGTCTTAGCAGGAATCGTGGTAGGGGCGATTCGACCAATCGCAATCTTCACGGGACTGCATCATGCCATGACCCCGATCGCTTTGCAAAACTTTGCCAATCAAGGATATGATATGCTGATGCCAATGATGTTTATGGCAAATATGGCAATCACCGGCGCAACAGCAGCTATTTATTTCAAAGTCAAAACCAAAGAAGAAAAATCGATCATTCTATCGTCGGCGGTTTCAGGCTTGTTAGGGATCACAGAACCTGCGTTATTCGGGATTTTGTCGAAGTATAAAAAAGCCTTTATCGCAGCAACAGTTGGTAGTTCTGTAGCTTCTGCCTTCATCAGTTTCTTCGGTGTTCGTATTTATGGGTACATTCTTTCAAGTATCTTTAGTTTGCCAGCCTATATCGGGGAATACTTTGTCTACGCCGTTCTAGGGATCATCTTGGCGATCGGCTTATCTTTTGCCATGAGCTGGTTCTTGGTACCAAATCAAGCAGCAGAAGGTGATCGTTACACCAACGAAGTGGATCTGCATGCCGTGACCCATGGTGAATACGTCCCATTAGAAGATGTACCAGATGAAGTTTTTTCAACGAAAATGATGGGAGAAGGCTATGCCATCGAGTCCCAAGATGGCCAAATCTTTGCACCAGTCAGTGGCGAAGTCACCACTGTGTTCCCTTCAAAACATGCCGTCGGGATCAAAACCCAAAACGGCGTTGAAGTTCTTGTGCATATGGGGATCGATACAGTTTCCCTTGGCGGTCAAGGCTTTGAAGTCTTTGTCAAAGCTGGGGAGCAAGTCACTCCGCAAACCAAACTGGCACAAATGGATCTGCCGTTTATCAAGCAGCAAGGCAAAGAAACCATGGTGATCGTTTTGATCACCAACATGGATCGCGTGCAGCAATTTTTTGGAAGTACTGATTTAGAAGGCAGACACCAAGCCGGTGCATTGCTGGAAAAAGTCGTCTTGAATGCCTAATAAAAGAAAAAAGATGAGCTTCGTTAACGAAGTTCATCTTTTTTTATTTGTAATTAACTACGCAGCCCGCGGCCTTTTTGGATCAAGTACCAGCATACGCTGTATAAGACGACAATGAACAAGACCAAAATACCGATGGAGAGGAAAATCGGGACATCGATGGTGCCCAAAAAGCCGTAACGGAAACCAGAGATCATATACACGATCGGGTTGACTTTGGAGATCGTTTGCCAAATCGGCGGCAGCATGCTGATGGAGTAAAAGACGCCTCCAAGATAGGTCAATGGTTGTAAAACAAAGGTTGGCACGATGGAAACATCGTCAAAGGATTGGGCGAAGATCCCATTTAGCAACCCTGCTAATGAAAATAAGATGGCGGTCATGACAAGGGTTAAGACAACGATGACCCAAGAATAAACATGTAATGGGACGAAGAAAAGGGAAATGATGGTCACCAATGTGCCCACCAAGATACTACGGCCAAGTCCGCCAAAGACAAAGCCCCAAATGATGACGTGGGTAGGGACCGGCGCCACTAAGAGTTCCTCAATGTTTTTTTGAAACTTCTGTGAAAAGAAGGAAGATGACACGTTAGAGTAAGAACTAGTGATCGTCGACATCATGATCAGCCCAGGAACGATAAATTCCATATAAGAAAAGCCGCCCATTTCGCCGATGCGGCTGCCGATCATTTTCCCAAAGATAATAAAGTATAAGGAAGTAGTGATGACGGGTGGGACGAGGGTCTGCACCCAAATCCGTAAATAGCGGTTGGTCTCTTTGACCGCTAAACTTTTTAAGGCTGTAAAATAAAGACTAAACATGGTTTTCCTCCGCTTCGTGTGATTCTTCGGTGATTTTCAAAAATAGTTCTTCCAAGCGATTGGATTTGTTGCGCATGGAGAGGACATTGATCCCTTGCTGACTGAATTGGGCAAAAAGATCGTTGACGCCTTGATCTCGAGCGACTTCAACAGCGATGGTCTGTTCATCTTCCATTTGGATCGGATACCCAGTGATCGTTGGTGCTTGTTCAATCGGTGCGATATCAAAAAGAAAGGTTTCAAATTGCAGTTTTGCCAATAAGGACTTCATGCTGGTGTTTTCGATCAGTTCACCAGATTGGATGATCCCGATGTTGCGGCAAAGCATTTCCGCCTCTTCTAAATAATGGGTCGTCAAAATGATCGTTGTGCCTTTTTGGTTCAGCTCTCGCAAAAAGCTCCACATTTCCCGCCGCAATTCGATATCGACACCTGCCGTCGGTTCATCCAAAATCAATAGCCGTGGTTCATGCATCAGGGCACGAGCAATCATCAAACGGCGTTTCATCCCGCCTGACAGCATCCGCGCACGAACATTGCGTTTTTCCCACAAATTCGACTGCTTCAAGTATTTTTCGCTGCGCTTGATGGCTTCGTTGCGAGGGACACCATAATACCCAGCTTGATTGACAACGATCTGCTGGACCGTTTCAAAGGGATTGAAATTGAATTCTTGGGGAACCAGACCAATCTGTTGTTTGACTTGGACCAATTCTTTGTCTAAATCGTAGCCGAAGACTTTGACGCTTCCCGAAGATTTATTGACAAGAGAGGTGATAATGCCGATGGTGGTGGACTTTCCAGCGCCGTTTGGGCCTAACAAGGCATAAAAGTCGCCTTCTTCCACCGTCAAATTTATGCCCCGCAACGCTTCAACGCCGGTAGCATAGACTTTGCGTAAATCGGTTAGTTCTAGTGCATAGGTCATGTTTGTTTGAACTCCTTCTATGTATGATGGTTTATTCTATCATTTTTTTTCAAGAAGAACCGCATGATTTGATTTTTTTCATTTGATTAGATAACAATTGTTGCTAATCGATGAAAAGTGGGAAAGAGGCAAAAGAAAAAACGACCATTTGATCGTTTTTTCGATAAAGTCGATTGTTAGCATAAATACCGTTCTGGTCGTTCTGTCTGTCCTAATAAGTAATCGACAGAAACATTATAGAGGGAAGCTGCATGTAGCAGCGTCAATACATCGGGTAAGCGATCGCCTGCTTCGTATAAGGTGTAATCGGGGTAAGACACATCGAGATGCTGGCATACTTCTTTTGGGCTCAATCCGCGTTCTTCTCTTAAAAATTTGAAGCGGCAACGCAAGGTGTCTAATAAAAAAGCTTCTTCTAATGTCACTTTGCGGTCCTCCTTAAAAAATAGCGCTTTTTTTTCGCACTGTTCTCTTTTTATTGTACCAACAAAAGCAAAATATGCGAAGTGATTCACATGAAGGTCGATCGGTTTTTGTCAAAAAGTGAAACAAATGACTTGCTCTGAGACGCGTTTCATACAGTATGCTTGATTTATAAAAAGGAAGGCGGGATGGAAACATGAATACATACATGAAGAAAAATGGTGCGGAATGTTGTTATGTGACGTTGGCATTTGATGGACAACAACTGGTATTGACGAAGCCAAAAGGGTTCTTTCAAGAACGGTTAGTAGAAATTCCTGTGGATGAGATCAGTCACTTGACGTGTGATGAACACTTCGGGTCTCAGCGCATCGGATTTATTCATCACAACGATTACTATGAATTTTATACATGTGGGCTAAGTGTGATAGACTATATGAAAGAACAATTATTCGTTTAAGGAGCAGTGAGTCATGGCAAACATTCGGGATATTGCACGCTTGACCGGCTATTCGGTCTCAACGGTTTCACGAGTCATTAATAACAATCCTTATGTCAGTGAAGAAAAGCGTCGTAAGATCCTGGCTGTCATGGAAGAGGTCAACTATATTCCGAATTACACGGCGCGGGCATTAAGTGTCGGCAAAACCAAAAATATCGGTGTGATCCTGCCGTTTGTCAATCATCCCTATTTTGATCGATTATTGAGCGGCATCACGACAGCAGCGTTTGCTCGTGGCTATAAGGTGACGCTTTTAGCCACGAACTATGATCCGCAAGTAGAGGAAGCATATTTGCAAGAATTTGCGGCGAAAAGCTTTGATGCTTTGATCATTACCTCGCGGGCGAATCCGATCGAAACCTTATTGCCTTATCGTTCATACGGACGCATCGTCTTTTGTGAAAATATCTCGTATTTGACTGACGGCTGCACTTATATCGATCGAGAGGAATCGATCAAGGAGGTCTTCACGTATTTTAAGGAACAAGGCATCCAGAAAATCGGCGTGACATTGGGACGTAGCCGCAAGCTCAGCAGCAATTCAAAAATCACGGTCCGTTTGGCTCATGACTATTTTTCGACCTTTTCCGAAGACTTGATTTTTTGGGATTGTTTGACGGAAGAAGATGGCAAAGAAGCGGCTGCTTATTTTGCAGATAAAGGAGTCGAAGCGATTTTCACCAATGGGGATCATGTTGCTGCTGGGATCCAGTCGCAGGCGCCGGGAGAATGGCTCGTGATTGGACGGGACAATTTATACATCAGCGAGCTGCTGCAGCTTTCAACGATCGATCATCACTTGCAAGCTTGCGGGGAGACTGCCGTCCAATTGGCGGTAATGGAAAAAAGCGGCAACTATCGCATGCCCTATGAGTTCATCAAACGATAGCTACAGACGAAACGATGCGCAAACAGTGCCCCTGAGCGGGCAGTGCTTGCGCATCGTTTTTTTAATGGGATTTGGTGTAATGGTCAATGATCTGTTTCAACAGCTGCGCGCTGCCGACGCCTGCTTTTTGATCGTAATAGGCGGTAAAACGCTCGTCTTGAACGTACATTTCCCCTAAAGATCGGTGATATTCTGCTGAGTAAAAGGGCGCTGCTTGTTTAAGCCATGCTTGATGCGCAGCAAAAGCCTTTTCGGCTTTGTCAGAAGGGATTCGTTTCCCTTCCTTTTCATTCAATAGCTCTTTTATCAGCTGCAACAAGCGGTTTTCGTTGTCGGTCAGTGCTTGATAATCGACTTGGGTCATCTGCTGCCACTTTTGGTTGCTTTGTTCGATGATTTCCTCACCGTAGGCTTCTCGTAATTCGGCACCGTAGTTCGCTTCGTTTTCACGAATTTTTTGTTCCTTAAAATAACGGAATTTCTCTTGATCGGTCATCGTCTTTTCTCCTTCATAATAATCAATTGTTTGCGCTAAGGTGGTCAAAAGACTGTCCAGGGCTGCTCGCTCTTGTAAAAGCTGTTGGTAATGCTGCAACAAGACCGTTTGGATCGATTCTTGTGGCTCATCCAAGATTCCGCGGATCGTTTCTAATGACAGCCCAAAAGACTTAAAATATAAAATCTGCTGTAGGCGATCGACTTCCTGTCTCCCGTAGATACGGTAACCAGCTGAGTTGGTGCGTTGCGGTTGTAACAACTTGATCTGATCATAATACCGCAGGGTACGGCTGCTGACTCCTGACAGTTTAGCTAAGGCACTGATCGTATATTCCATCGGCTTTTCCCTCCTTACACCTGTATCCTAAAGGTTGACGTAACGACAAAGTCAAGAAAATTTTTTTGCGTTTTTTAAAATGTGCTATAATTATAACAAAGAAAGGAAGATAAGATGCAAATAGTTTTTTCTGATATTGATGGGACGTTCCAAGAAATGGGGCACCCGATTCATGAGATCAATAAAGAAGCCATCCGTTGTTTGCAAGCCCAAGGGGATCACTTTGTGTTTGTCACAGGGCGAGGATTTGAGCTTGTTCAAGATATGATGGCGGAAGAAGGCCTTTCCTGCGATGTGATTTTTGGAAACGGCGCTGGTCTGATGTTAAAAGGAGAAGCGCCTGTTTTGACGCATACTTTGCCCTATAAGACACTGGCGCAAGTGATTGGTATCTTAGAAACAGAAGAGGTTTTTTATTTCTTACATACTGACCATGGCATCATTTCCCCACAAGCGCATTTGTATGAAGCGCAGTTTCAAGAAAGCCGCAAGCAGTTACTCGCGGAGTTAGGGGAGCGAGGACAAATCATCGCTGACTACAAATATGAGTTCTTTTACAACGAATGTCTTCATAAAGACGACGTGCTGCAGTTTATGAAGGAACATCCAGAGATAAAGGTCATCAAAATCGAACTGATGGAAGCGTCAGACGAAAAAAGAGAACGACTGCGGGCGATGATCCAATCAGAAACGGCTGCGATTTTTCAATCCTTTGTCCAAACACTGGAGATCGTTGATCCATTGGCGACCAAAGGTGCCGCGATCCGTTCCTTTTTAGAAGCTTTTCCCGCTGCCAAAAGCTACGGGATCGGTGATGGTGAAAATGACCTTGCGATGTTTGAAGCGGTGGATGTTTCTTTGGCTGTAGCAAATGCTAGCCCAGCGATCAAAGCAGTTTGTGATCGAACCATTGAGCGCGCGGAAGACGGCGGTGTTGGCCGCTTTATTTTAACAGAATTAGTTTCGAGAGAGGATGTTGTGCATGAAGTTGATTGAAACCCCAGTAAACCAAAATTTAAATATGGAAACTTTTTACCCGAACATCTCCAAGTATCTATTCGACAAAATAGCGATCAAATACTATAAATTGTACTCGCTTGATCGGACGCAGATTCTCTATGTGGATAGTTTTGATACGATTTCTTTAGTATTGATCAACAATAAAAAGAAAATCAGTCGGGAAGAAGTCGACACAGCGATTCATCGTTTGCTGAAGGTCGATCGCAAAGACGTGACCGTCAATGTTAATATTCGTAAAGAAATGGAAGCAAGAGGCATCACCTTTTCTAAACCGAGGAAAGATGTCATTCTTGTTCAATTGCCTGTGAAAGAATAGTAGTTGAAAGAAGTTGGGACATGCACGTTGCAAGAGCAATCAAACGTTGAACAAAGGGGCGACCTTATACGCGCGCAGGAATGATGCGCCAATAAGTAGGAGGCTGACCCATGCTTTTGAGCAATTTGTTCTCAGATGGATTGCCTTGTACTAGCAAAAACCCAACTTTTTTTGAAAAAACAAGATTTTCTGTCTTTTGTGTTTTTTTTGCTATAATGAGAAGAAGTAAGCTAGAGGGAGTAAGAACATGCAGAAATTATTTAAAGATGACAGCTTGACGCTGCACACCGATCTCTACCAAATCAACATGATGCAAACCTATTGGGAGTTAGGCAGAGCCGATCGTAATGCGGTGTTTGAATGCTATTTCCGTGACATGCCTTTTGAAAACGGCTATGCGATCTTTGCCGGTCTGGAACGATTGATCGACTATTTGAACGATTTATCCTTTTCAGAAACGGATATTGCCTACTTGCGAGAAATCGGTGGCTATCCAGAATCCTTTTTAGAGTATCTAAAGGAGTTCAAGTTTGCTTGTACCGTTCGTTCTGCGTTAGAAGGCGATTTAGTCTTCAACAATGAACCGATCATTCAAGTAGAAGGGCCGTTGGCACAAGCACAGTTGATCGAAACGGCGTTACTGAATATGGTCAATTTCCAAACACTGATCGCCACGAAAGCGGCCCGCATCAAATCCGTGATCGGCACGGATCCCTTGTTGGAATTTGGTTCACGGCGGGCACAAGAATTGGATGCAGCCATTTGGGGGACCCGAGCGGCTTATATTGGCGGAGCAGATGCGACGAGTAATGTGCGGGCAGGGAAGATTTTTGGCATCCCAGCCAGCGGAACCCACGCCCATTCCCTCGTGCAATCCTACGGCAATGACTATGATGCATTTATGGCGTATGCCCAAACCCACAAAGATTGCGTATTCTTAGTCGATACCTATGATACATTGCGCTTAGGTGTGCCAAATGCGATTCGTGTGGCTAAAGAGATGGGGGATAAGATCAATTTCTTAGGTGTGCGGATCGACAGCGGCGATATGGCGTATATCTCGAAAAAAGTCCGTGAACAGCTGGATGAAGCGGGATTCACGGAAGCCAAAGTCTATGCTTCCAATGATCTAGACGAAAATACGATTCTAAGCTTGAAAATGCAAAAGGCGAAAATCGATGTGTGGGGTGTCGGCACCAAGCTGATCACCGCTTACGATCAACCGGCATTAGGCGCGGTTTATAAACTGGTGGCCATCGAAAATGAGCAGGGAGAAATGATCGACACCATCAAATTATCCAGCAATGCTGAAAAGGTTTCGACCCCTGGGAAAAAACAAGTTTGGCGGATCACCCGTAAATCTGACGGCAAGTCAGAAGGCGATTATGTCACGCTATGGGAAGAAAATCCACAAGCAGAAGACGAACTGTTCATGTTCCATCCTGTTCATACCTTTATCAACAAAACAGTGACGAACTTTGATGCGCGACCATTATTGCAAGACATCTTTGTAGATGGCCAGCAAGTGTATCAAGTGCCTGACTTAGAACACATCAAAGCCTATGCGACGAATTGCTTGGATTCCCTTTGGGACGAGTACAAACGTGACTTGAATCCACAGAAATACCCAGTCGATCTTTCGCAAGAATGCTGGGATCATAAAATGCGCACGATTGAAAAAGTACGCAAACAAACCAATGGCGCGATTTTGTAATCCGCAACTGCGCTGGTCCTAGGATCAGTCAGCTGCTTCAAAAAATAAGAGGAGGCGTTTCTATGACCATGCAACAAGAAATTATCAAAGAATTAGGAGTCTTACCGACCATCGACCCGAAAGAAGAAGTTCGTAAGAGTATTGATTTTTTAAAGGCGTATCTGCAAAAGAATCCGTTCTTGCATACGTTTGTCTTGGGGATCAGTGGTGGACAAGATTCGACGTTAGCTGGACGGCTTGCGCAATTGACGATGGAGGAAATGCGCAGCGAAACTGGGAATCCCAACTATCAGTTCATAGGGGTACGCTTACCTTATGGGGAACAAGCAGACGAAGAAGATGCCAAAAAAGCGCTAGCGTTTATCCAACCAGACATTGAGCTGCGGGTAAACATCAAAGCCGCCGTCGATGCGCAAGTACAAGCGGTGGAAGAAGCAGGGTTAGCGGTTTCCGACTTTAATAAAGGCAATATCAAAGCCCGTCAACGGATGATCACGCAATATGCCATTGCGGGTGAAAAAGCAGGAGCTGTTCTGGGAACAGATCATGCTGCGGAAAACATCACCGGCTTCTTTACGAAGTACGGGGACGGCGGAGCCGATATTTTACCACTGTTTCGTTTGAATAAGCGCCAAGGCCGTCAACTCTTGCAATATTTAGGCGCGCCAGAAGCGTTGTATACAAAAGTCCCAACTGCGGACTTGGAAGATGGTAAACCTTTAGTGGCAGATGAAGCAGCTTTAGGAGTGACCTACAACGACATCGATGACTATTTAGAAGGCAAGGAAATTTCGGCTGAAGCCCAACAAACCATTGAAAACTGGTGGAACAAAACGCAACACAAACGCCACTTGCCAGTCACGATTTTTGATGATTTTTGGAAATAAACGAAACCAATGATTGAGTTCCATTCGGATAGAAAGAAGAGTCTAGGGGGCAAGAAACCTTAGACTCTTTTTTTATGAGGCTTGCTTTCTTTAAAAATAACAAAAGCTTCTTACCTCGGCTTTACTTTCTTGCCTCGAAAGCATAAAATACGAGGGTACCTAGAACGTGTAGAAAAGGAGGAATGTTCCTTCGTGAAAATAAATAGCCATCCTTATCTGAAGATCGCATTAAAAGGCATCGCCATCGTCCTGTTGATCATTTTCAGTAATTTATATTTGCAATGGTGTCAAAACAATCTTTCCGTTGAATTAGCTCTGAAATTTGCCTTTTCGTGGCATACAGCAAAGTTTTTCTTGGCTTGTGGGGTGCTACTGCTGGTGTATGGGGTGTTTGCCAGCTTGGCAGGTTCGGTACTGATCGGGGGCATCTTTTATAGTGTCGTCATCGGAATCTTAGGGTATGCCAACCACACAAAGATGCTCTATCGCCAAGAACCAATCTATCCCGATGATTTAAAGATGGTCACTCAATTCGACCTTCTTCGAACCATGATCGGCAATAGCGCCTTTTTCTTAGCCATCCTCTTCGCTCTGGCTGCGATCGGAGCGATAGGCTGGAGTATCTATCGCAGCCGCAAATTAAACCTGCGTTTGCAAGTGATGCGAGGGGCAGTGCTGGTCGTATGCTCGCTGGGCTTAGTCTATGTTTCTCACTTCAATGACAGCAACAACCTTTTACGCAAAGCCTACAATCAGACGGCGCTCTGGATTCCGTATTCACAAAAAATGAACTACTACAATACGGGATTCATCGGTGGGTTTTTGTACAACCTGCGGGTAGATGCCATGACGAAACCTGAGGGGTATTCAAAAGAAGCGATCCAAGCGATTGCGGACACCTACAATACACAGGCTGCAAAGAAAAATCAAGACCGTGAAAGTGAAGCACCAAATATCGTCTATGTGATGAGCGAGAGCTTTTCCGACCCGAGCCATTTAAATGGCTTGTCGATCACCGGCGATCCGTTGAAAGACTATTACCACGTCGCCGATCAAACCATCAGCGGAAAAATGCTTTCGCAAAATTATGGAGGCGGTACGGCAAACATCGAGTTTGAAGCGTTGACTGGTTTTGCCATGGGCCTATTGAATCCACAGATGACAACGCCTTACACGATGCTGGTGCCGAAATTGACGCAACTGCCATCCTTGGTTTCTTTCTTGGAACAGTCCGGGTATACGGCAACGGCGATCCATCCTTACGATACATCGATGTACAAACGCAAGGATGTCTATGGCGTGATGGGGTTTGAACAGTTTATCGATCAAGAGACGATGACCTATACCGACAAAATCGAAAATAATCCTTACATTTCTGATGAGGCGGCCTACAAAGAAGTGCTGGCATTGTTGGAAAACGATCAGCAACCGCAATTTGTCCATTTAGTGACGATGCAGACCCATATGCCGTATGCTGGTAAATACGATACCTTGAATTACCAAGCAAGCGGTCCGGGCAATATGGCTTCTTTGGAAAACTACCTGCAGGATATCTCCTACAGCAGTACAGCATTGAAAAACTTTGTAGCTGAATTAGAACAGCTGGATCGGCGAACGCTGGTCGTCTTTTGGGGGGATCATTTACCAGGCATTTATGCCGATGAGATCAAGGAGCAAAATGAAACGGCTGCCCTGCATGAAACGGAGTTTTTGATGGTCGATTCGCAAGGGAATTTTGCACCAGAAGATGTACCAGTAACAAGTCCCTTTTACTTTGCGCCGAACCTATTAGAAGCCAGTGACCAACCAACGAGCGGGTTTTACCAGTTGTTATTGGCCTTGCAAGATGAGCTGCCAGCTTTTGAAATGGGTCAATATTATCAAGGCGGGCAATGGCAGACGACCCTTGCATTGGATCAAGAGGCCCAAGAAATCTATGATGCCTACAATTTGATCCAATACGATGTGTTACAAGGAGAGCAATACAGTTTAACGACTGGTTTGTTTGACTAACTGAAACGTAAAATAGCGCCTTATCCCAGTGTTAGTCACAGGATAAGGCGCTTTTGTTTGTAGGAAGTTATAAATCCTGCCATTTACGGTTTTGATCAAAATCATTGGCGGCGGCATAGGCGTCTTGAACGATCGTTTCAGGGTAGCCCATGACTTTTAAGAGGGCGATCGCGTTGCGGCTCAAGGCAGGACCGGATTTGACCTTGTAATCAAAGGAGATGCCGTCATCTTCCGTGACTTGTTCAGAAAAATGAATGTTGCGGCAGTCGTTTTTTAAAATTTCAGTCAGCTCAATGTCATGGGTGGCGACAAATGCCAATGATGGGTAGGCACGCAGCCAATGGATGATGCTGGCAGAAGCAGCGATCCGTTCCACCGTATTGGTTCCTTTTAAAATCTCATCAACAAAACAATAGCAGCGCTGGTTCGTAGCAACGGTGCCTAGCAGGCGTTTGATGGATTTGATCTCTGCTACAAAATAGCTGTCGCCTTCAAATAAATCATCTTCGACAGCCATCGAGGTAATGACGTGACCGGGAACCATCGTAAAGATTTCGGCAACTGCTGTCTGGATCGTTTGTGCCAAGATGCAATTGATGGCGATGCTTTTGACATACGTCGATTTGCCCGAGGCATTGGAGCCAGTCACGAGGGTATTGTGGGTCCAAGCAACATCATTCATGACTGCTTCACTTAGGAGCGGGTGATACGTACCCGTTGCTTGTACACCTCCGCTTGTTTGGAAGGTCGGTAGGCAAGTGATGGGCATATACGTGCGAAAATTTAAAATGGCGGCTGCGACTTCCAATTTTCCCAACAAATTCCACAGATCGATGGCTGCTTGTTGGTGCTTTGCCAGGGTAGTAGTGACCGTTTGATAGGAAATAAACGGCAGCATAAAAATGATATTGATGTATTCAAACAACATGTCTCCTTCGCTGCCGTTTTTGGCACGAAACGAAAAGGCGAAACGAGTGATCTTTTTTAATGGTGCCAAGGATTGTTTGATCTCATCTTGGAGGGGCGTGTTGATTTTAGCGATCTGACTGCCACAGGCAATCGTTTGAACCAGATAGCGCATGCTGTTCAGTTCTGTTTCCAGCTTGGCTTTTTTGATGGAGTAATAGATCGTATTGAAAACGACACTAACCAACGTCAACAGGATGCCTTGGACAAACCCCAGCAGGAGCAGCAAGATGCCGACTAACGGCAGCACACCTAAAAAGACAAAGAAAGGCAGAGAACCGATCGATTGCGCAGCTTCATTGGCCAAGTAGGCTTTCGAAAAATTATCATCTTGTTTTCCTAAACGAGCAAACGTATATTGGGATTGTTCGCGTGCGGCACTGTCAGCAGCAAAAAAGTCGATCAATTTGGTCAGCTGTTTGTCCGTCTTGAAGCGAAAATTGCGTAATTGCTGGTACAATGCTTCTGAACCAACACTGGAAAACGTCAGATTAATGGACTCAAACAACGAAAAGCCATCCAAGTCATACCAAGTGATGTCATCGACCTCGCTATCAAAATCGTGAAACTTCTTCTCAGTCAGCCAAGCCTTTTTCAAACTCGCTTCTTTATCAAAGCGGGGCTGACGGGGAAGCTTTCCCCAAGCAAGCCGAACGTAACGGCGTACTTTGTATCGATTCCAGATATCTAATGCGGTCAAGATGAGAATGCTGGCGAGTATGATCAAAATGACCATCGTTTGTGGTTCCATATGCAAAAGTCCTCCTAATGGCTAATGAATGCTGGCTAAAATTAAGTGTTGCTGTGGGCAGGATCGATTTCTTTCAAACAAGCATAGATCCGTTCAATATCTTGGGTCGTGCCTCGCAGCTCGAAATCCGCTAAGAACGGGATCGAAAATTGCTCCGCATATTGCTTTGCGGTCAAGCAATATTGATAATTGAAGTTTTTGTTGCCACTGCCGATCACGCCTAAGCAAAGAGCTGCGTTGTTTTCATAGTCAATGTATTCCCGCATGGTTTCTGTGAGAATCTCCTGATCGCCGTTATCGACGCCATTTCCACCTTCTAAATAGGTAGGGACAAAAACCACATAAGGTTCGTCTTCTTGTTCAAACACACTGTTATCATGAATTTCTTTGGCTTCCCAAGTACTCGGAGTGTCTTGCTGATCCGCATAGGCCAACAAGCGGTTGACGAATGCACGAGTATTTCCAGAGATTGAAATATAAAGTAGTTTCATTTTTTTCATCACCTTCCGCTTTCTAGTATAACAGAAACCATTTATGAAAAGAGGAGAACTTCGGCAGTCTTTTCTAGTAAAATGCAGCCAAAGGCTTTAAACTGAGAGAGGAGTCCAATACAAAGGAGTGGCAATAATGTTTTCAAAAATGCATCATGTGGCGATCATCGCCAGTGATTACCAGCAGACCAAAGAATTTTATGTAGAGAAATTAGGCTTTGAAGTGATTCGTGAACATGCGCGCCCAGAAAAGAAAGATGTAAAAATCGACCTGCGCTTTGGGGAATCAGAAATAGAACTGTTTGTGGTGGAAAACCCACCAGCAAGACCAAGTTTCCCCGAAGCAGCTGGCTTGCGGCATTTGGCATTTGCGGTGGAAAATATTGAAGCAGTCGTGGCAAAGTTAGCCGCCAAAGGAATTGCGTGTGAACCGATTCGTTTCGATACCTTTACGAATAAGAAAATGACCTTTTTCCAAGATCCAGACGGCTTGCCGTTGGAATTGCATGAATAAATAAGGAAAACTTTGTGTGGATCCTTTGTCGATTCAACTTGGTTTTTCTTGAGAGAATTGTTATTCTATGTATAGAAGCAAGGAGGAGAAAACGTGATAAGATTTGCAAAAAAAGAAGATCGCTTTGTCATGGCTGAACTTGTTTTAGTCATTTTAAAGGATATGGAATTGCCCTTTGTCAAAGAGATCGGTGAAGCAAAGACCTTAGAGATCTTGGCAGATGCCATGCTAGAACCCGACTATCGTTACGGCTTTCGCCGTGCGTTGGTCAATGAGATCGACGGGGAGGTTGCTGGGGTCGCCTTTGGATACCCAGACAAAGAAGAGGCGACGATCGATCAGCCTCTAGATAAAGTGCTGGAACAGTACGGTTTGAGTAAAGACATGAAGCTGTTTATCGATGAAGAAACCTTACCAAATGAATGGTACTTAGATACCATCTGTGTGGCTGAGAAATTTCGCGGCAAAGGTGTCGGCTCAGCCTTATTAGAAGCGTTGCCGAAAATTGCTTCTAGAGATGGCTATGAGGTGATCGGCTTGAGTGTTGACCGAGCAAATCCCCATGCGAAGCGGCTCTATGAAAAGCATGGCTTTGAAGTCGTGGCCCAAAGAGAGATCAGTGGCCACCTATACGACCATATGCAAAAAAGAACCAGCTGATTTTTCAGCTGGTTCCATTTGTTAGTCGAAGCTCAAGAGGATGGTCTTTCTTGCGGTGCCGATTGTACAGCCAGTAATCCATGACGGCAGCGATACAGATGCAGACCGGTGCATCCCGATCATCAACGACATCCAGTACATAATAATCCCCCGTCAATAAGGTCGCCTTATCCATTTCCATGATCTTTTTATTGAAATGATGGATCCCATAGCGATGATTGTAGATATCGCCGTGGACCGCCCAGTGAAGCTGCTGGATATAGTAGAAATCACCCGGCCAGTTAAAGATTTTTTGCAGTGTACCGACTTTCTCAAAGTCTTTGTAGATCTCAAAGCGCGTACCAAAAGTAAAACTGATTTGTTTGATACTAGCGACCATTTGCCCATTCAAGCGGTAAAGGGAAAGAGCATCGCCCTTAGTTCCCCAACGGCCCACCATTAAAAACAGTGATTTGCCTGTTTCATCTTTGACAATGGTGCGTGTGACTCTACTAAGTTGTCTGTCTTGGATGAAAAATTCTGACATACTTACGCCTCCTCATGTATCCCCAAAAAGCTGCGTGATTTAAAGATTTTCATCAATTGCCCGAACGATCGCTTTGCCGACACCAGACTCAATATTGGTGTCCGTCAAATACTTCGCGGCTTCTTTTACCTCTAGCTCGCCATTTCCCATTGCAAAACTAACGCCTGCCAGTTGCAGCATACTTACATCATTTAAGTTGTCACCGATCGTCATCACTTCCTCCAGTGAGATCATCCGATCCTCAGCGACATGCGCCACTGCGATTCCTTTTTGCGCGTTTCGGTGGTTGATCTCAATATTGTTTTGTCCAGAAGAAGTCACCACTAAATCGCCATACCCATCGATGATTTTCGTGATAGGACCCAATACCCGCGCACCATCTTGATGGAAGCAGATCACTTTCAAAAATTCTAATTCTTCGATCGAAAACAACTCACTGAAATCATCGACATAATTGATCGGTAAAAATTCCAAACGGGCAGCTGTCATAGCGATCGCCATCTTATGGGTTAAATGGGGCATAGCTTCTGCCGTATGGATCGCAAAATTTTCGATCCGACGTGTTTGGCTTTCCGAATAGATCCCGTTGCTCGTGGAGATCTCAAAATAGATGTCGTTTTCTTTTAGTAGGTCGATCAACGAACGAGTTTGTTCATGGCTGATTGGCACAGTGAATAATGAATTACCCGCTTCGTCGTAGACTTGGGCCCCATTCAAGGTGATCATTGCACAGTCGATCCCGGCTTCTTGCAGCGGCGGCAATGCCTCTTTGCGGTTACGGCCAGTTGCGACCATAAATTCGATTCCTTTGGATTGGGCATATTTGATTGCTTGGATATTTTCTTCTGAAATCTGCATACTAGCATTTAAAAGCGTACCATCCATATCAGAAGCAATTAATTTGATCATTGTCAGCGTCCTTTCTTAATCGTTTCTACAAATAGTGTACCATAAATCGCGCATTTTTTTTCTTTCGAAGAGTAATTCTTGTTTCTAAGGGGAGGGATTTGTTATCCTAGAAGAAAACAAAGGAGATTCGCCATGAAACGACTATTGGACAATGATTGGCAAGAACAATTGCAGGAATCATTTGAGCAGCCGTACTACCAACAACTGCGGACTTTCTTGAAACAAGAATATGCCCAGCAAACGATCCATCCAGCAATGGATCATATTTATGAAGCCTTAAAACTGACACCATACCATGACGTAAAAGTTGTCATCTTAGGTCAAGATCCTTATCATGGCCCTCACCAAGCCCACGGACTGTCGTTTTCCGTACAGCCGGGGGTCAAAATACCGCCTTCGTTGCGGAATATTTACAAAGAATTAGCTGATGACTTAGGGATTCCACCTGTGTCCCACGGTTATCTCGTACCTTGGGCGCAACAAGGGGTCTTATTGTTGAATACCGTGTTGACAGTACGTGAAGGGCAAGCCTATTCACATCACGGGCATGGCTGGGAGCAGCTGACTGATACGATCATCGAAAAATTGAATCAACGAGAAGAACCGGTCATTTTTGTGCTTTGGGGCAAACCCGCCCAAAAGAAAGCCGCTTTGCTAGATACCAGCAAGCATATTATTATAACAGCGCCTCATCCAAGTCCGTTATCAGCGCATCGAGGATTCTTTGGTTCGAAGCCTTTTTCTAAGATCAATCAAGCATTGCTGGCGTTAGGGGAAGAACCGATTTCCTGGGCGCTGCCAGAAAAAATAACACAGTTGTAAAACTGTGTTATTTAGAATGAGTGGATTTGTGAAAAAGGTAACGATATTTAAAATAATCGACTAATACAGGATTTTTATCTGTTCTTTTTTTCGCAATTATTGTACAATGGAAGGGTATAAAAAAACTGGAGGTCTTTACCCGTGGAATTATTCGAAAGTTTAAAATTTAAAATCGTGCGTCGTCATATCAAAATCGTTTTTCCTGAAGCAACAGATCCTCGTATCCTAGGTGCTGCTAGCCGTTTACGTTCAGAAGAATTGATTGAACCTGTTTTGATCGGTAACCCGGTTGAAATCGAAAAAGCAGCGGAAGCTCGCGGAATCAACGTATCAAACTTTGAAATTTTAGATCCTGAAAATTATGATCGTTGGGATGAAATGGTTGAAGCTTTTGTGGAACGCCGCAACGGCAAAGCAACGAAAGAACAAGCAGAAGAAATCTTAAAAGATGTCAACTATTTCGGTACAATGTTGACTTACATGGGCATTACTGAAGGAATGGTTTCAGGAGCGATCCATTCTACGGGTGATACAGTAAGACCCGCTTTACAAATCATCAAAACAAAACCAGGTGTGAGCCGTACAAGTGGTGCTTTCTTAATGGTTCGTGGTCGTGACCAAGAAAAATACTTGTTCTCAGACTGTGCCATCAATGTAAACCCAACTGCACAAGAATTGGCAGAAATCGCTGTTGACTCAGCGAAAACCGCTGAATTATTTGAAATCGATCCAAAAGTTGCTATGTTAAGCTTCTCAACGAAAGGGTCTGCGAAAGCACCAGAAGTAGATAAAGTCGTTGAAGCAACAAAAATCGCTAAAGAATTGGCACCAGAATACCAAATCGATGGAGAATTGCAATTCGATGCTGCGTATATCTCAGCAGTTGCGCAATTGAAAGCTCCTGAATCTGAAGTAGCAGGTAAAGCAACCGTCTTTGTTTTCCCAGATTTACAATCAGGAAACATTGGTTACAAGATCGCCCAACGTTTCGGTAACTTTGAAGCGATTGGACCAATCTTACAAGGATTGAACAAACCAATCTCTGATTTGTCTCGTGGTTCAAATGAAGAAGATGTCTACAAATTATCAATCATTACTGCGGCACAAACACTAATGGAAAAATAAGCAGCCAATCGCTGCACTGATGAAAAACTGATCCCTTGAGGGTCAGTTTTTTGTTTTGCTCTTGGAAAGTTGAGGGCAGCAAAGGAGGAAGTGTGCGCAAAAGCAACGATCCAGTGATCGTCGGGGAATTTTCCCTAAGCTCCTTCTTTACAATTCCTTGAAAAACAAGCTATACTAGCAACTAGTAAATTAGATTGATCAAAGGATGGGGACTATGTTTACCATTAACGACTTAGAAGCAACTGCAGCATTTGCAAAAATCATTGGAGAGGCAGCCGAGCCAGGGGATAATCTGGTATTGACGGGCGATTTAGGTGCTGGCAAAACAACCTTGACGAAAGGCATCGCCTTGGGGCTAGGGATCGAGCAACTGATCAAAAGTCCGACCTATACGATCATTCGTGAATATACCAATGGGCGGCTACCGCTGTATCATATGGATGTCTATCGGGTGGAATACGGTGCAGAAGATTTAGGACTGGATGATTATTTCGAAGGGGATGGCTTGTGTGTGATCGAATGGGGCAATCTCTTAGAAGCCTCCCTGCCAGAGGATTATTTAGAACTGATTTTGGAAAAAGATGATACAGATGAACAAAAACGTCTTGTGAAATGTCATGCATATGGCACCAAAGCAACCGCCTTTTTGCAACGGATCACAACAAAATGGCAGGCAGCCCATGAGTGAGATCCAATTACAGATCAAAGAAGCTACGGGTGCTGATGCCAAAGCTGTGTTAGCAGTCAGTCAACAGCTAGGAGAAGAAACGGATTTTCTCTTGATGGACGAAAGCGGCTTGGCGTTGCCAGAAGCCTTATTGGCAGAACAGCTGGACGCTATCTATGAACGGGACGACTATTTGCTGTTGTTGGCATTTGATCAAGAACAATTGATCGCCATGGCATCAGTCAAAGGCCATGAAGAGTGGCAATTAGCCCATGTCGGGGAGATCGGTATCTCGATTTTAAAAGACTATTGGGGCTTAGGCTTAGGTTCGCTCCTGATTGAAGAATTACTGGACTGGGTAGTAGAAGTTGGCGAATTGACCCGCATCGAGTTGACCGTTCAAGCGAGAAATTTACGGGCGATCCATCTGTATCAAAAATTTGGTTTTTTAACAGAAGGCTGTATGAAAGAAGCGGTGCAAACCCGCGAGGGGCAAAAAGTTGACGTCTTGATGATGGCACGTCTTTTTGAATCATAAAAAGGAGTGAAGGAAATGGAGTTTCGGGAACCTACGATCGCAGACTGCGATCAAATCGAAGCGTATCGGCAAGCGTTCGAGAAGAATCAAGAAGTCATTCACGGTGGGGCAGGACTTGTAGAAAGTCCGACAGCCAAAGACTGGCTAGAGGGATTGGCGGATTTTAAAACAGCAGAAACGGTACCAGAAGGATTCGCTCCCGCCCGTACCTAT
The DNA here is from genome assembly GCF_058135755.1 of Enterococcus sp. R12. Classification (NCBI taxonomy): domain Bacteria; kingdom Bacillati; phylum Bacillota; class Bacilli; order Lactobacillales; family Enterococcaceae; genus Enterococcus; species Enterococcus sp. R12. Next base: position 2,839,093 of record NZ_CM176874.1, on the reverse strand, counting down.
CTGGCTATCCAAGATCAAAAAGTGATCGGTCTCTTGAATCTGCGTCTGACACTTAATGCGTATTTGCGCCAAATTGGCGGACACATCGGGTATTCGGTGCACCCAGACCATCGAAAGCAAGGCATCGGCTCGGCAATGCTGGCACAGTCATTGGTAAGTGCCAAACAATTTGGCTTGAACAACGTGTTAGTAACCTGTGAAGAAGCCAATCGCGCCTCCGCCAAAGTCATTGAAAACAACGGAGGTAAATTGACAGAAAAAGTCATTGATCCTGAAGATGGCGCTATAATCTGTCATTATTGGATCGATCTGACTTAAAATGAATCCTTCCTTAAATGAAAACGTGCGTCCTAAAGGCTAGCGCAATGCTGACTTTAGGACGCACGTTTTCATTTATTTGACTAAAACCAATTTTTTTAATGGATCGATACCAAATTCTTCTTCTTGACGCAATAAGATTTGGGCACATGCCCGACTATCTTCTAGTGCATCATGGTGGTTTAGTAAAGGAATCTGTAATTGCTCACAAACCGTGTTTAATTTGTGGTTCGTAAATTCTGGATACAGCTTGCGGCTCGTTCGCACCGTGCATAAGGAAAGATAATTTGGTTGTGACAACCCATAATAATCAAGACATCCCGCCAAAACTCCAGTATCAAAACCAGCGTTATGGGCAACGATCAAACTGTTCAGTTGATAATATTGTTGGATTTGTTTCCATACGTCAGGAAACTTAGGCGCTTCTTGTACATCTTCTGGACGGATGCCATGAATTTGAATGTTTTTCCAAAAAAATTCCGTTTCCGGTTGGATCAATGTGTAATATTCGCCCACGATTTTGCTATCTTGTACCATGACTAGTGCAAGGGAACAGGCACTATGCTTTTGATAATTTGCTGTTTCAAAGTCCATTGCGATAAAATTCATCAGACTCACCTCATTGCCATTCTAGCACAAAATCAAAGAATGAAAAGCGAACAAACGTTAAGAAAAACTGAAGTTTTCCTACGGTTAGTTGAGATCCAGTTCCACCGGACAATGGTCACTGCCAATGATATCTGTATGGATCTTGGCGTCTAGCAAGCGCTCATTTAAGTCATCCGAAACGACAAAGTAATCGATGCGCCAGCCAGCATTGTTTTTGCGAGCGTTGAAACGGTAGCTCCACCAAGAATAAATACCTTCTGCATCTGGATAGAAATAGCGGAACGTATCGGTAAAGCCAGCAGCCAAAAGAGTCGAAAACTTTTCCCGTTCTTCAGGTGTAAACCCAGCACTTTTTTGATTGGTTTTCCAGTTTTTGATGTCGATATTTTTATGGGCAACATTCAAATCACCACAGAGAATCACTGGCTTTTGTTGTTTCAATTCAGTCAAGTAAGCCAAAAAGGCATCTTCCCAAGTCATGCGATAATCCAAGCGACGCAATTCATTTTGGGAATTTGGTGTGTAGCAAGTAATCAAGAAAAATTCAGGATACTCCAGCGTGATGACGCGACCTTCCGTATCATGTTCTTCGATTCCTAATCCATAACGGACCGATAGTGCAGGTTCTTTTGCGAAAATTGCTGTGCCAGAATAGCCTTTCTTCTCCGCATAATTCCAGTATTGATGATAGCCTGGTAGATCCAATTCGATCTGACCTTCTTGCAGCTTTGTTTCTTGCAAACAAAAGAAATCAGCATCGAGGGCTTCAAACACTTCAGAAAAATTTTTTTTAACGATGGCCCGTAAACCATTGACATTCCAAGAAATAAATTTCATTGAGACTCCTCCTTCTTTTCCACTACGCCTCCCATTTTACCTAAAAAAGCCAGAAGCGCAAAGCAAGTGAGCGGAATGAGGAAAACAAGGAGGAAGAATAAGGATTAAATTTGGATGCTAGAGAAAATTCGTTTGTAGTACGGAAAAGGAACGATGGCTCCTTACGTTTACTTCCATTTTATGATACAGTCATTTTGAAAAGGGGGCAGTTTCATGACGATCAAAGCGCAAGTTTCAGCGAAAATGACTTCGAAAAATCAAATAACTATTCCAAAAAGTGTGCGGCAAATACTAGGCTTAAAAGAGAATCACTGGGTAATTTTTGAATTTACCCCAGAAGGTGAGATCAAGGTAAGAGGCGAAAAAGCAGCGCCTTCCTTTTGAAGCTTTTTGGAAACAAGAATTAGCGATCATAGAAGAAATGGGAAAATTTGACACAGGTGAGATGTTTTTTGAAAAAGATTTAGGTGAGGAGAACATTGAATGGTAAGGCAAGGAGATATTCTTTTATTGACTTAAATCCCACCAAAGGAAATGAAATGGCAAAAAAAAGACCGAGTGTAGTGGTTAGTAATGATTATTATAACAAGAGTTTCAATACCATCTTAGTGATGCCAATCAGTAGCTCAAAAAAATATGTAGAAGAAAAATTTGCTCGATCGAATGCGTTTCAAACAGTTACCGAAACACAATAAAGTAAAGTTCAAGGGTCGATTCTTTGTCAGCATATTTGCAGTGTGGACTTCTTGCATCGCAGCAACTTAGAAGTATTCGATAAAGTCACTACGGAGATGAAAGAACGATTATCTGAAATAACAAAACACTTTTTTTGAAGCTTACTCTTTATTAATCAAGTCATTCGAAAAGAGGCGCTTATGGGTCATTCGACCATTAAGCTTTTCTTTGATTCACCAGAAGTAGCAACTTTTCCTTGAACATGCTAAAATAAGTGAGATGTTTATTGTGAAAGGAAACCTTCTCGTGAATAAAGACTTGATGATTGCGCAATTCCCTGAAATTGCCTTATTAAAAGATGAACCCTTATTGAACTATACGTATACAAAAACTGGTGGACCGGCAGACATTTTGGCTTTTCCCAAAACAGCAGATGAAGCCAAACAGCTACTTGATTATTGCCGAGAACAAGCGATTCCTTGGATCGTCTTAGGAAATGCCAGCAACTTGATCGTCCGTGACGGTGGTATTCGTGGCGTGGTGATCATGCTATCAGAAATGAACCAAATCGTGGTAGACGGCACTTCTTTGATCGTCGATGCTGGAGCAAAGTTGATCGATACCACCTATGTCGCTTTGCATGAATCGTTGACTGGTTTTGAATTTGCCTGCGGGATTCCTGGCAGTGTCGGCGGTGCCGTCTTTATGAATGCTGGCGCCTATGATGGCGAAATCCAAGATGTCTTTGCGTCCTGCGACGTTTTGCTGGCTAATGGTCAAATCGTGACTTATACCAAGGAAGAAATGGAATTTGCTTATCGTCATAGCAAATTGCAAGAGCAAAAGATGATCATTTTGAGCAGTCGCTTTGATTTAGCAAAAGGCGATCAAGAGCAAATCAAAAAGCGGATGGATGAACTGACAGAATTGCGGCAATTGAAGCAACCGCTAGAATACCCCTCTTGTGGGAGTGTCTTTAAACGTCCAGTCGGTCATTTTACCGGAAAGCTGATCCAAGATGCAGGCTTACAAGGATTGAAATGGGGCGGAGCCCAAATTTCGGAAAAACATGCGGGCTTTATCGTGAATGTCGATCAAGCCACTGCAACGGATTACGTTGAACTGATCGCTCATATCCAACAAGTCATCAAAGAAACCTTTGATGTCACCTTAGAAACAGAAGTCCGAATCATCGGCGAAGAATAGATTAGCGAAAAGATTGTCCCGAGGGGCAGTCTTTTTTTATGAGAGCTGATAAAAAAGAGCTTAGGTTTGTAAGCTTTCTCAGTCTTCGGTACAATAAACGAAAAGGAGTGAGCAGGATGAAAAAGTGGGGACGCGTCATTTTGTTTGTTGGGTTCGCCTTTCTTTTCGGCGGTTGTACGAAATTACCGCAAGAACAGTTTGCCGAACAGTTGACGAATCAGCAAGCAGCGAATGCTGGTGAATTCCAAGCGACGATCGATACCTTTGAGATGGGCAGCAGCAGCGAATACGGTCAAGAAGCCGATAGGTATGCCTCTATGTTGATGTCACAGTTAGTCGGCTCGTCATTTAAAGGGGACTTCGTCCAGGACAAAGAAACCAAAGCGATTTTACTCAATCTGGCAGTCGCTTTTGGGGGGCAGGAGCTGCCGATCAAGCTGATCGTCGATCCAGAAAAACAAGAAGCGTATGTGTCAGCTGAAATCTATGAAACACTGCAAGGGTATATCAGCGCATTTGGTAGTGACAGTTATGGGACAAAACCAGACGCTGCGGAATATGAAGGCAAATACCTGCGCATCGATCAAGAAACCTTAGATTCTTACTTTGGCGAAGGAACTTTTGCAGAGGACGGCGAGGGGACAACCGAAGCAGAAAAAGAGCCTGAAAACCTCTTTACCATGAACAGTCTTTTTCATAATGAGACATTTGCAGACTATCTGAAAACCTTTGAACCGGATGCTTTCAAAAGAGATGGAGATACGATCAGCCACACGTTTACCAAAGAAGAATTGGCAGATTATGCAGATTATGCCCAAGAACACGGCGCCGATCAAAAGCAAGTCGCCGAATTAGAAACGATGTTGGAAGAAGTCGAGCAGTTTGACTTAACCATGACCGTCAATACGAAAACAAATCAGCAGAAAATGGCTTTTCACTTCGTGCAAGCGGATGAGCTGCAAACCACTATCGGAGCCACGGTGACTTTTACAGGGAAGAAAAGTGATACTGCTGTTGCAATCCCTACAGCGGAAGAATTGATTGACCCAGAAGAATTGTTTTCTCCCTATGATTATGGTTGGGATGACAGCTATGACGATGGGTATGAAAATGATTATGATGATGAGTACTGGGATAGCTATGATGAAACCGATGATTGGTCTTCTTATATGCTGACGGATGAGGAGTTTGAAGAACTGCTGCTGCAAATCAAGCAAGAGCTGCCTTATTTGACCCAAGCAGATATCGATGATTATCTGACATTTTATGAAGAGTATTTGACCCAAGAGCAGTATCAAGAGCTTGTCGAAGCACTCCAAGTGACACAAAGTTTATAAGACACTCAAAAGGGAAGCGACCGCCTAAGTTAGCCAAAAAGCTAACTTTGGGCGGTCGCTATTTTTTTAGATACGATTTTTTTTGCGATTCATGACTAAGCGTAAAAGGACGGTTCCAACTGCCATCGTGGCGATTCCCGCTACAATGGCTTCAGGTACACCTTGGGCGAAGATTACACCTAAAATCGCTGCATAGACAGCATTGCCAGCTTTCCCCACAACCTCCGCATATTCTTGCTGGAACAAGAAGTAGATCAAGTTCATTACCAGGATCGTATTCGTCAAGCCTCCAGCGACACCAGCAATCAGTAGCGAAAGACTTTGCTGTTTGTTTTTCCAGATTTTTTGACAGCCTTTGTACACAAAGTAAGGAACGACACCAATCAAAATACGAGGAATCAACGCTACGAGGATCGCTTTCCAGCTTCCTTGATCACTCCCATAAATCGGTACGAAAGGGGAGAAGACAAAAGAAAGCGGGGTGATGATCCAGGTCGAACGCACCATACTGATGATCCCAAAGGCGCCGCCTAAAAAGCCGCCGATCCGAGGGCCTAATACAATGGAAGCGATGATCACAGGAATGTGCATCGTTGTCGCATTGATTGGTCCTAAGGGAATAAACCCAAGAAAGGGAACCGATGCTAAAAGAATCAAGATTCCTAAAAAGAAAGCTGTTAAGACAAGTTCAAAAGTTGATATTTTTTTCATTGTTAGACACTCCGTACTTCCAAAGCAGTCAATGCTTTTTCAAGAATCGTTTCTGTTGCTGCTAATGCGCCTCTGCCGAAATCACCGCAAGCCAGTAACGCTTCACGGGGTTCAATCTCTTGGAAGCCGACTTCTTTCAAACTCCCCAAATTTCTTTGAACAATCGGGTTTTCGTACATGACGGTATTCATGGCTGGCGCAATCAAGCGGGGCACGGATAACGGCAACGCTAAGGCAACTGTTGAGATCAAATCATCGGCTATCCCATGCGCCAGCTTGCCAATACTGTTAGCACTGGCTGGGGCGAGCAAGAAAAGATCGGCTTGTTTGGCTAGTTCAATATGATTGATGCGATCTGGTTGACGTTCTTGCATAACATCCACATGGATCGGGCGTTTGGATAATGACTGTAGAGTCAAAGGCGTAATAAATTGTGTGCTATTTTGAGTCATTAAGACATCCACTGCATAGCCCTTTTTGGTTAATTCATTGGTTAGGTCGGCTGCTTTGTATGCAGAGATACTGCCGCTGACGCCAAGCAGAACGTGTTTTTGTTTCATGTTTCTTTCTCCTTTTCTAAAAAAACATCTAGCTAAGCACGCAGGTCATTGCGTAATGTGTCAACGATCAAGGTTGCGATCTCAGCTTTTGTGCGGCCAGTCCCGATTTGTCCTTCTTGTGTCAAAAGGTGTCCGACATGCTGGTTTCCAGAAATTTGCGTCAAGTCGTTGGCCAACACATAATCCGCTTGGCTAGCCAGCAGACTTTTTCGTGCGACCGCAAACAACTCGGCTTCCGCTACGTCTACTAATAATTTGAATCCGACTAATAAGGTTGTCGGCTGTAATGCTTTGATGGTTTGGATCACTTTCGGGGTTTTCTTCAACACTAAAAACAAATGATCAGTATTGGAAGAAACTTTGCCTGCCGTTGTTTCAGATTGTGTGAGCACGTGTGCCATCAATGCCGGAGTGACCTGGTTGTCATAAGCTGGTAGGGCATCGTTGATTGCTTCATAAAACGCTGCTTCTGAAAAATGAGCAGCAGGGGTGAAATCACTGACTGCCATACTGTGGATCACAGCAGCATACGAATGGGTCGTCAATAAATCGGTCAACCGCGTCAACAAGTCCGTGGTCCCTTCAATGAAATGACAGGTAACGCGTGGATCGGTCGGCGGTTGTTTGGCAGTTTTCGTCGTAACGTAATCGATGGCCACCTCAGGGTATTGCAGCCATTCCTTGGCAATGGCTTGACCAAGTGAGCCCGTGGAATGATTCGTGATTGCACGGACATCATCGATTTTTTCGGAAGTACCGCCAGCCGTAATCAAAATTCTCATTGCGCTTGTGACACCTCAACGATCGTCCGTCCTTGGTGCGTACCAGCTAATAAAGCTGCCAATGTTTCTGGCAAGTCTTCCAAAGTGATGGCTTTCGTGTAAAGCTGATCGATCACATTCCACTCACCCGCTAATTTCTCCCATAATGCCGAGCGGATCTCATGGGAAACATTGACCGAATCGATCCCAATTACGCGAATCCCACGCAAAATAAAGGGTAAGACAGTCGTTTCGATTTTGATTCCACCAGCATTGCCGCATAAGAAGGCACCGCCCCCATACGCGATTTGCGGAAGCACTGCCGCAAGCAATGGACCGCCAACTGTATCGATGACCGCTGCAAACGTTTGTTTTGCTAATGGTTTGACCTTTTCTGGTACCACGTCATCAGGACTAATGATTTTTGCTGCGCCTAGGTCTAACAACCATTGCGCATCGTTTTTCCGAGATAGCGCCACTATATTTGTATAGCCCAGTTTTTTCAATAAAGCAATGCTGACACTGCCGACGCCACCGCTAGCGCCTGTCACCAAAATAGCAGCGTCTTTTGCTAAGTGCAGCTGTTCTAATTCTTGCACTGCTAAAGCTGCTGTGAACCCAGCAGTGCCATAGGTCATACTGTCTTTTGCTGAAAAACCAGCAGAACGTTTCACGAGCCACTCGGCTGGGACCCGTTGAAATTGACTGTAACCGCCTGGGTGAGAAACCCCTAAGCCATAACCTGTCACTAAGACTTGGTCGCCTGGGGCAAAATCAGCAGACTGACTGTCCACGACTTCCCCTGCTAAATCGATTCCCGGCGTCATCGGATACGTGCGGATCACGCCGCCATTTTCTTTTGCTGCCAAGGCATCTTTGTAATTGACATCTGAGTAATCAACACGGACAAGCACATCGCCTGCTGGCAGCTCGTCAAGGGTTGCAGTTGTGAGTGAAGCAGTAAAATTTGGTTCATTCATGACACGAAAGGTAGAGAAATTCGTCATTTCAGACACTCCTTTGATGGTTTGTACTCATAATACCATAAGTTTTATTTTTTTAACCAGTGAAGCAAGAAAAGGCAGGTCTTCTTATCAAAAAATCAGTAAAAACAGATTATTATTAAATCTACCTTTTCTTCGTTAAAATAGAAGTTGTTCTTTTAAACCTGTGAAAAGCGAAAATGACGGGACCGCCATTCCTTTCCTTTATAATACAAGCGTTTAGCGTCACTCCTTTTTTTGATCAGAGAGAAAAGAATTCAAAAAAATGAAGAAAAAAAGCTTGTGTTTTTTGCAATTATTTGTATACTAGAAAAAGTGAAATTAAACATGAAGTTTACTTATAGCAAACTTTTTTATTTGAAGTTGTGTCAATCAAAGGGGGAATGAACATGGAGATTGGCGAGAAGCTGCGCAATTTGCGCGTTCAAAAGAATTTGACCCAAGAAGAATTAGGCGAGCGGACCGATTTGACGAAAGGCTATATCTCACAGTTGGAGCGTGATTTGAGTTCGCCTTCTATGGAAACTTTTTTTACGATCTTAGAAGTTTTAGGCGTGACACCAGAGGAATTTTTCCGAGAAGAAAATGCGCAGCATCAAGTGGTTTATCGCGAAGAAGACAGCACGCTTTATTATGATGAAGAAAATGGCTATGAATTGAAGTGGCTGATTCCCGATTCCAATGAAAAAGAAATGGAGCCAGTCTTGCTGACCTTTGATAAAGCGGGCGAATACAAGACCTTTGAACCATCGTTAGCAGAAACATTTATCTATGTCTTAGAGGGCAGTGTGGCGTTGACACTAGGAGAAACGCAGTACAAGGCTCGTAAAGGCCAATCGATTTATTATCAGGCGACTGAGCCGCATCAATTAAAAAATATTGCGGGCAAAAAAAGCCGTGTGCTTGTAGTCGTGACAGATTCTTATTTATAGTACAGGAGGAAAGAGTGTGGGAAAAACAATAATTTCATTCAACAATGTGGTGAAGCGATTTGATGATGATGAAACAGTTTTGAAAAAAGTGAGTTTTGATATTGAAGAAGGTCGCTTTTATACATTGTTAGGTCCTTCAGGTTGTGGAAAAACAACCATCTTACGCATCATTGCGGGTTTTTCGGACGCAACAGAAGGCGACGTTTATTTTGATGGACAAAGAATCAATGACGTTCCTGCCAATCAACGGCAAGTGAATACTGTCTTTCAAGATTACGCCTTATTCCCACATATGAACGTTTTTGAAAATGTGGCATTTGGTCTGCGAATCAAAAAATTACCAAAAGATGAAGTGAATAAAAAAGTCTTAGAAGCGTTGCGGCTAGTGCAGCTTCCTGGTTATGAGAATCGTGAAATCAGCGAAATGTCTGGAGGACAACGCCAACGGGTCGCAATCGCACGAGCGATCGTCAATGAGCCCAAAGTATTGCTCCTGGATGAACCATTGTCCGCATTGGATTTGAAATTGCGAACCGACATGCAATACGAGCTGCGGGAATTGCAGCAGCGACTAGGCATCACCTTTATTTTTGTCACCCATGACCAAGAAGAAGCGTTGGCGATGAGTGATGAGATTTTCGTTATGAACAAAGGGAAGATCGTCCAAAGCGGCACACCAGTGGATATTTACGATGAACCAATCAACCATTTCGTGGCAGATTTTGTCGGTGAAAGCAACATCGTCACAGGCACGATGATCGAAGACAACTTAGTGGAATTTGTCGGCAAGCAATTTGAATGTGTCGATGGCGGGATGCGGCCGAATGAAGCTGTTGAGATCGTGATCCGTCCAGAAGATTTGAATTTGACGACGGCGGAAAAAGGCAAGCTGGTCGTTGAAGTAGACACGCAATTGTTCCGAGGCGTGCATTACGAAATCATTTGTTACGATGAACAAGGCAACGAATGGATGGTTCACTCTACAAGAAAAGCCACTGAAGGAAGCAAGATCGGGCTTTCCTTTGAACCAGAAGACATCCACGTCATGCGTTTCAATGAGTCCGAAGAAGATTTTGATGCTCGTTTAGAGAGCTACGAAGATTAGGAGGGAAAGCTAATGACGAAAATGCGTCGTTTTTATGCGATACCCTATGTCTTTTGGTTATTGCTATTTGTTATTGCACCAGTCTTATTGATCATCTACCAATCCTTTTTTGATATGAACGGCAACTTTTCGCTGGTCAATTATCAAAGCTACTTAGGTTCTGGCAAATATTTGATCATGACCTTAAACTCGGTTTGGTATGCCTTTTTGATCACCGTGATTACCTTAGTGATCAGCTACCCGACAGCCTATTTCTTAACTAAGCTGCGTCACAAAGATTTGTGGCTGCTGTTGATCATCTTACCAACGTGGGTCAACTTATTGTTAAAAGCCTATGCGTTTATTGGGATTTTCGGCATTCATGGCAGTGTCAACAACTTCCTAGAAATCATGGGTGTTGGACCAAAGCAGATTTTGTTTACCGACTTTAGCTTTTTGACGGTTGCCGTTTATATCGAACTGCCCTTTATGATCATGCCGATTTTTAATGCCTTAGAAGAAATGAATCCCTCTTTGATCAGTGCTAGTCGCGATCTAGGGGCAAACAGCTATGATACGTTCCGACGAGTGATTTTCCCTCTGTCGTTAAACGGTGTGAAAAGCGGTGTCCAAGCCGTCTTCATTCCGTCGCTCTCCCTCTTCATGTTGACCCGTTTGATTGGGGGCAATCGCGTGATCACACTTGGTACAGCGATCGAGCAGCACTTTCTCGTTACCCAAAACTGGGGCATGGGTTCGACCATCGGCGTCATTTTGATCATCGCCATGTTCCTCGTGATGCTGTTTACGGGAGAAAAGAAAAAAGGAGGGCAACGTAAATGAAAAAATTTCGCTGGTCCAATCTTTATCTGATCGTCGTCTTTATTCTTTTGTACGTGCCGATCTTTTATTTGATTTTCTATTCCTTCAATGAAGGAGGCACCATGAATGCTTTTACGGGTTTCACTTTTGAACATTACCAATCCGTCTTTCAAGATACCCGCTTGATGATCATCGTGTTGAACACCTTTATGCTGGCATTTTTATCAGCATTACTGGCAACGATCATCGGCACATTTGGTGCGATGGGCATCTACTATACCCGCAAACGCCGAACGAGAACGGCATTGTTGAGTTTGAATAATATTTTGTTGGTTTCACCAGATGTCATCATTGGTGCCAGCTTCTTGATTTTCTTCACGATGATCGGCAACTTGTTCCGCGGGTTTAGCTTAGGCTTTTTCAGCGTATTGCTTTCGCATATCGCCTTTAGTATCCCGATCGTGGTGTTGATGGTCTTGCCGAAACTGCAAGAGATGAACGATTCAATGATCGATGCTGCCCGTGATTTAGGCGCGAATAATTTTCAAGTCATTAAAAATATCATTTTGCCTTTCTTGACACCGGGCATCATCGCCGGCTATTTCATGGCATTTACTTATTCACTCGATGATTTTGCCGTGACATTCTTTGTGACAGGCAATGGCTTTAGTACCTTATCGGTAGAGATCTATTCTAGAGCACGTCAAGGAATCAGTTTAGAAATCAATGCATTAAGTACACTTGTCTTCTTATTCTCCATGATCCTGGTGGTAGGCTATTACTTTATCAGTAAAGAAAACGGCGCGAAGAAATTGCGTAAAAACCGCCGTGTGGAGGTGGCAAATCTGCGATGAAACGACTACAATCTCTGATTATCGGTATTGTTGCGATCGTCCTGATCTTGCTCTTTGGTGTCCGTGAATTGGAACGCTCCTCTGGTATGGCAGGCGCTGAGGTCGTCAACATCTACAACTGGGGCGACTACATCGACCCTGATTTGATCAGTAAGTTTGAAGAAGAGACAGGCTACAAAGTCAACTATGAAACCTTTGACTCAAATGAAGCGATGTTCACGAAGATCCAACAAGGCGGTACGTCTTATGACATCGCCATACCGAGTGAATACATGATTGAGAAAATGATGGAACAAAATCTTTTAAAACCATTGGATCACAGTAAAATCAAAGGGTTAGACAATATCGACCCTCGCTTTTTGGACTTGAGTTTTGATCCAGGCAATCAATATTCCATCCCTTATTTCTGGGGAACACTGGGGATCGTCTATAACGATAAATTCTTTGATGAAGGTGAGATCACCCAATGGGACGATCTTTGGAAACCCGAATTAGCAAATAGCATCATGCTGATCGATGGCGCGCGTGAAGTGATGGGATTAGGTTTGGACAGCTTAGGCTATTCTCTTAACAGCAAAGACGATGATCAGCTGCAAGAGGCATTCAATAAGCTGCGGACTATGACTCCAAACATCAAAGCCATCGTCGCAGATGAAATCAAAATGTACATGGCCAATGAAGAAGCATCGGTTGCGGTCACATTTTCTGGGGAAGCAGCCGACATGATGTACGAAAACGAGCACATTCATTATGTGATCCCTTCGGAAGGTTCCAACCTGTGGTTCGATAATATGGTCATTCCTAAGACCTCACAAAACGAAGCCGGTGCTTACGCCTTCTTGAACTTTATGCTAGAACCCGAGAACGCTGCACAAAACGCAGAGTACATCGGCTATTCCACACCTAACCAAGAAGCCATGGCATTACTGCCTGACGAGATCACCGAAGACGAACAATTCTATCCATCCGATGAATTAATGGAACACCTCGAAGTCTATGAAAACTTAGGTGCTGAGTATCTGGGCATCTATAATGATTTGTTCTTGGAATTGAAGATGTATCGGAAATAAGCAAACTGCCATTAAGCAGGGAATGGATCCTGTTTAATGGCAGTTTTTTATAATTTACTATGACATATCAAATGAACTTCTAGGAATATGTATTAGAAAAGAAAATTTATAGAGAATAAACCTGCAATTGTTTCAATAATTAGGAAAAATCAACCTCGTTTTGTTCAAAATGTTTCAAAAACCACTTGACCTAAAGTCAACTCTAGGTGGTATCTTTTTAGATAGAAGAAATGAGCAGCGATGGTTAGAACTAAGAAAAATCACGATATCCCTTTAGGATAACTTGCTATTTCTTGGTTTGACAGGAATTTAAAAAAGAGCGTCCAGCTCCGATTGCCGCTTTTTTTCATTTTAGAGAACGATCCACTCATTTCGACTTCGTGTCTTTTTCCTTGTGAGTAAACACACGAACTATTCAAACATTTTTACAGGAGGGACGTACATGTTATTAGAGAAAATCAAAAGCCCCAAAGCGTTAAAAGAATTGACCAGTGGGCAACTTCAAGAACTGGTAGTAGAAGCACGAACTGCTTTATTGGAAAAAATCAGTCACCATGGGGGGCACCATGGCCCCAATCTGGGGATGGTTGAGATGACGATCGCGTTGCATAAAGTCTTTGATTCCCCCACCGATAAGCTGATTTTTGATGTGTCTCATCAGACCTATATCCATAAAATGCTGACGGGACGCGCCCATGCCTTTCTTGATGCTACGCAGTATGATGCGGTTTCTGGTTACACGAATCCGAAAGAAAGCGAGCACGATCTCTTTACAGTCGGTCATACCTCCACCTCAGTTTCGTTGGCAAATGGTGTGGCGAAAGCCCGTGACCTAAAAAATGAAACGTATAACGTCGTTGCCGTGATTGGCGATGGTTCTCTATCAGGTGGCTTAGCGTTTGAAGGCTTGAACAATATTGTGGAATTAGGCACCAATACCATCGTGATCCTCAACGACAATGACCAATCAATCGCGGAAAACCATGGGGGATGTACCAGAATTTGCGGGCATTGCGGGAAACCAAGGGGCAAGCAGCAGACAATCTGTTCAAAGCGATTGGTTTTGAGTACCACTATTTAGATGAAGGAAATGACCTCGCTGCCTTGATCGCTTTATTTGAAAAAGTGAAAGACATTGATCATCCTGTTTTATTACACATTCATACGATCAAAGGCAAAGGCTTCAAGTTTGCGGAAGAAGATCGTGAAAAGTTTCATGCAGGCGGTCCCTTTCATTTAGAAACCGGCGAATATATTTCTGCTGGGGGCAATCAAGTAACCTACAACAGCTTAACGACGGATTATTTATTAGAAAAAATGGCGACAGATCCTAAAGTCGTGGCTGTAAATGCTGGTACACCGATGCTGCTTTTTTCTCCAGAACAACGAGAAAAAGCAGGTAAACAATTTGTAGATGTGGGTATTGCAGAAGAACATGCGGTATCGATGGTTGCTGGGTTAGCAAAAAATGGAGCGAAACCTGTCTGGACCGTTTTTTCTACCTTTATGCAACGTAGTTTTGATCAAATTTCCCATGATTTTTGGCCTTAAATCATCTGCCTGGAACGATTCTGGTATACGGTGCATCGATTCATGGAATGAATGACGAGAGCCATTTGGGAATTTTTGATATTCCATTTTTGGCACATATTCCCAACCTTGTTTATCTTGCGCCAACCTCTAAAGAAGAATATCTAGCAATGTTGGATTGGTCGCTGGAACAAACCAACGCTCCAGTTGCGATCCGGGTACCGGTTGGACCTGTCAACGAAACGGTACGAGCAGCCTCTACTGACTTTAGCGATCAAAAAAATGAAGTGACTCAAGCTGGCACGCAGGTAGCCATCGTCGGTGTCGGAAACTTTTATGCGCTAGCGGAAGAGATCGCAGAACAATTGAAAATGCAACATGGAATTACCCCAACGGTGATCAATCCTAAGTTTATTTCAGGGGTCGACAAAGAATTGCTGGATGCTGTGGCACGAGCGCATAAACTCGTTGTCACGTTGGAAGACGGCATACGAGAGGGCGGCTATGGACAAATGATTGCCAGCTATCTTGGTGATCGTGAGATCGCCGTCAAAAACTATGGCTTAGAAAAGAAATTTTATGATAATTACCGGGCAGCGGACGTTTTATCCGAACTTGGTATCACTGCTGAGGCAATTACGAAAGATGTCATAGAACAGCTGCAGAAATAAGTTCTCTTAGGGTGTCTTGCGTAGCTGATAGGATTGTTAAAAAATGAATGATCGAAGAAAACCTTGCAGAACAACAGACTGCAAGGTTTTTTCGCAGACTATCGGTGACGATCTGCAGCAAATGCAGAAGACCAATGCTTTTCAAGCATAAAGCCTCAGCGTAGGAAGCATTGGTCAAATGCTAGCGATCCAGCAAATAATAAAGAGGTAGGAAAAGATTGCTTTGGTGTCTTATCTGGTTGAACTCAGAGAAACAAAAAAAGTATTTTGTAAAAAGAAAAGGGGTAACTATGAAATTTTTTTCAATGAAGTTGCTGGCACTGTTGTCGGTGGCAATGGTCGTCTATTCGGCACCGGCGATTTCTGCCAATGTTCCAGCGATTGCGGCAAGCTTTCCAGAAGTAGATGCGGTCTACGTCGGGTTACTGACCACGATTCCGTCATTGTTTCTTTTGCTGGGGATTTTTACTACCAGCATGATCGAAAAAAGGATCGGCAAAAAATACACGATGGTCACCGGCTTGGTCATTGTGGCAGTTTTTGGCACGCTGCCGGCATGGTATCAGGGGAGCTTTCCTGTCTTGTTTCTTTCGCGCGCGATTCTTGGCTTCGGGATCGGCTTATTCAATCGTTTGGCGATTCAAATGATTAGTTTGTTGTTCCAAAATGAGCCGCAAAAGAAAGCCAAGGCCCTTGGGTTAGAAAGTGCCGTCGGTGGTTTAGGTGGTATCTTTATGACTTTGCTGGTAGGGCAGCTAGTGAAGATCAGTTGGGAGATCTCTTTCTTCGTTTATGGCTTTGCCTTGATCAGTCTCTTTTTTGTTCAGGTGTTTATTCCCAACGAAACAAAAGCGACCACTGATGCGGCTCTGATAGCGAACGTCACGGTTTCAACAGAACGGAAACAAAAGTCATTTGTTTTGGGTGTGCTCTTGTTTCTAATCGTTGTCTTGTTTATCAACTACAATCTGCAGATCACACCGTTGTTGTTGGAAAAAGGAATTGGTGATGCGACCGATGGCAGTAACATGATCGCCGCCATTGCGACGGGGGCATTTATCGCAGGCAATGCCTTTGGCTTGATATATAGCCGCCTACATCGCTGGTTGCTGCCCATTGCGGCATTGCTTGCAGGAAGCAGCATCTATTTGACCTATCCCTTGCAGACGGTGGGGCTGCTCTTGGGTTGTTCTTTACTACTAGGCTTTGCCTTTCGCAACATCATGCCTTTTTTCACCCACTTGCTGACGACTGGTGGTGAAGCGGAAGCTAAGTTTGGCACGATCGTCTCGATCGTTGCATACAATTTAGGGGTCACGTTAGCACCTTATGCATCACGCTTGCTGATACTAGTCAGCGGCAATGAAACAGCAGGGATGCAGATGATTCTATCTGGGGGCTTGTTGTGCTTGATTGGTGTCCTAGCTTTTTTGGGAAATAAATACTTTCTGTATTTTGAACGAGGATAGGCGAAAGCTAGCTTGATCCTCGTTTTCCGTCTTCATTTCATCCTTCTCATCGCTTATAATAAAAAGAAACAATGATGAGTTGAGCGTACTAGACAAACTGCAGGCGTCAATCAGAGGGGAGAACCAGATGTATCTTTTTCAAAAAATTGAAGAAGCAGCGTTTAAACAAAATGATGCGAGACGAACCATCGGTGACTTTTTATTAAGCAATCGAGAAAAAGTTAGTGAGTATAGTATGGAAGAAATCGCAAAACTGACCCATACTTCCAAGCCGACGCTGGTCCGTTTTGCAAAATATTTTGGCTTTTCTGGTTGGAAAGAATTTGTATATGCCTTCATGCACGAATTGGCTCATTTTGATGATGGGTCAGCAGCAATCGATGTGAACATTCCTTTTGATGAAGCTGCAGACACATTAGAAATCATTGAAAACTTGGCGAACTTGCGTATGCAAACGATTAAAGAAACAGCGGCACTTATGACCGTAAAAGACCTGAATCAAGCTGCGAGGCTCATCAATGGCGCTCAAACCATCGTCATCTATGGGCGTAGTCCAAATTCTTATTTCGGACAGCTGTTTAAACGCAACTTAAACACGATCCATAAAAAAGCCTTTCTTGCAGATGCGGATGAATCTGGCTTGATTTCTAATACGCTGACCCCAAAGGATTGTGCCATTCTGATCTCTTATTCTGGTAATAATTCAGAAACGTATCCTATGAAAAATGTGAAAACATTGTTGAAAAATGGTGTGCCGATTATCAGTATTACGAGTGGTGGAGAGAACTATTTGCGGGACTATTCGACGATCGTCTTGACGATTGCTAGCCGAGAAAAACTGTATTCCAAAATCGGAAATTTTTCCACAGAAGAATCGATTCAGTTCCTTTTGACAGTTTTGTTTGCTAAGATTTTTTCCCTCGATTATCAGGAAAATATCCAAATGAAAATCACCAATGCTCGTTTTTTAGAGACGAGCCGAAAAACGACGTTTAAAGAGATGGCAGAAGAATAAAAGGACCGCACCGAATATGGTGTGGTCCTTTTTCCCTATTGTACATTGTTAGGAGTGGTTGATTTCAATTCGATAGGCTCACCGGCAGCGACAAGACGAATCCGCTTTGGATTGACGATCCGATCGTACAAAGCTTCAGGATCCCCATTAAAGGCATCGATATGCGGAGCATCCACTGTTCCCCAATGGGAGAGGATCAATTCAGCATGCGGATAGGTGTTTGCCAGCTTGACGGCATTCTCAAAGCCGATGTGCCACGCGTTGTCGTTAAAGTCAAACAAGATCGCATCTGGCTGAGGCATCTCTAATTGCTCTGGTAAAAGCCGAGAATCTCCAGGAATCCACAAAGAGCCATCAGGTGTATCGATCCAAAAGCCACAATAGTCCTCAATTTGGAAGACACGATCAAATTTTGTCGTTTCATTTTGCCAAAGGTGATACGCCTTTGTTAAAGAAATCGTCAAATTCTTCACGGTGAATGAATCATAGATATCGTGGCCTTGGGCAGCAACATGAAAGTGCTCTTGTATAAGTTCGGCGACATACTTGGGTCCATGAAAGCTGTCGGTAACAGAAACTAATTTGTCAATTGTCGGAATGCTGTAATGATCGTTATCCGAATGGGTGATCAATACCGCATCTAAGTGAGGAACTGCCGACGGTTTGATTGGCAGATCGATCAGTAACGGCAGGTCAAATCCTTCTAAGACCGGATCGACCATGATACAAGTACCCCGGCTGTTTAAAAGAATGCCGGAATTTCCTAACCATCGAATGATCGTTTGATCCGTTTTTTGAAAAGCTTTTTCGTTAAAGACAATCGTTTTTGGAGGAATTGCTTGTTTTTCGTTTGTCATTTTTTTTCGTTCCCTTCGGCTGTTTTTTTTAAATCCAACGCAGCATCGCCGTTCGTAACAGGCTATGCTGAATCGTTGTTCCATTATGAGGTGCTTCAACGGTTTGGGGGAAAGAAGCTGCAGTTCCAGTAATTTTAAGAGAGTATTGTGCCGCCTTTTTTTACATGATTATTCTATGGCGTGCGCTCATCGATTGTTTTTGATTGCCACAATTCAAAAGTGTCGCATTCATAGAGTAAATTATACCATTGTTTCTCCTGGCTTCGTCAAGGCAATGCGGGGGCTTTTCGTGGAATAAATTTCGAAAAAAGAGCGGTATTTAATGAAAAGGTGAAATCCATTTTGACTTTAGGAAAAAGGATTGGAACCGTTCTCTAAAAATGGTACATTGCTGGCAGAAAGAACAGTATGTTTTACCGGTGAGCACATACAACATAGATTTTCTTTGAAATTTATCTAGGGGTGGAATGTATGAGTGAAAATTATCAATCATTAGCAAAAAAAATCGTCCAGTATCTGGGGGGACAAGAAAATATCACGGATGCCTATCATTGTCAAACACGATTACGCTTTAAAGTCAAAGATGAAAAGCGTATAGATGAAGGAGAATTAGAGGCACTCGATGGGGTTGCCAAATACATCAATAACGCAGGGGTACATCAAGTCGTGATTGGAACACATGTCAAAGATGTCTATGAAGAAGTCACAAAATTGGTTTCGCTTCAATCATCAGGGACGTCAGAGCCTGGGGAGAAAAAAGGACCGGCAGCTGCAGTGATCGATTTTGTGGCAGGAACGTTTCAACCAATTATTCCGGCATTGTCCGGTGCTGGAATGGTTAAGGCAGTTTTGGCTTTGTTGATCGTCTTTGATGTGATCACCGCTGATTCGCAAACCTATTACATGCTGAATCTTTTTGCAGATGGTGTTTTCTTCTTCTTACCAATGATCCTGGCCTTCACTGTGGCACAAAAATTGCGATGCAATCCGATTTTAGCGGCTTCAGTGGCTGCTATGATGATGCATCCTAATTGGGGTGCCTTGGTCACAGCAGGCGAACCCGTTCACTTTTTTGGGGTTATTCCTTTTACATTAGCAAACTATACGGGATCAGTCATTCCGATCCTGATCGTGATTTTTTTCCAGTCGTATGTCGAAAAGTTTTTGAACAAAGTGATTCCAAAATCAGTAGAACTGGTTTTTGTTCCAATGCTAACATTCTTGATAATGGGTACTTTAGCCTTCTCGCTATTTGGACCAATCGGTAGTATCTTGGGTGGCTATTTGGCAACTTTCTTTACCTTCTTAAGTGTCCATGCTAGCTGGGTTCCAGCGGTTTTGATTGGTGGCTTTTTACCAATCATGGTGATGTTTGGATTGCACAATGGGATTGCTCCTTTAGGGGTGATGCAAATGGCAGAACTTGGGTATGACAGTATTTTTGGTCCAGGGGCATTGGTCTCAAACATTGCTCAAGCAACTGCAGTAGCAGTTGTCGCATTGCGTACGAAAGAGAAAAAGACTAAGCAGTTGGCGGTATCAGGGGCGATCACTGCCTACATGGGGATTACTGAACCCGCTTTATATGGAATCAATTTGCCAAAAAAATATCCGTTAGTTGCGGCAATGATCGGTGGGGCTTCTGGTGGTTTGTATGCTGGCTTGACCAATACGCATCGCTTTGCGACCGGTTCGTCTGGTCTCCCAGCAGTCTTACTATATATCGGTGATGATACGATGCGCTATTTTTGGAATATCATTATCGCATTGGTGATTGCAGCTGTGGTGAGTGTGGTCGTTACCTATGTCTTAAGCTTCAAATATGAAACAAAAGTGACAATTGATGTTCCAGATATGAAAGCAGTAGTCTTAGAAGATACCCTATTGATCAATCCTGTACCAGGAACCGTGATGCCACTGAATCAAGTCAAAGATGACGCATTTGCTTCTGAAGCACTCGGAAAAGGATTTGCGGTCGATGAACCCATCGGTGAAGTCATTGCGCCTTTTGATGGAAAAGTCGCTGCTGTATTTCCTACCAAACACGCGATTGGCTTGGTTTCAGACACGGGAATTGAATTGTTGATCCATGTCGGTTTAGACACAGTGGAACTAAATGGTCAGTATTTTGATGCGTTAGTAGAAGCAGAGCAAAAAGTTACAAAAGGGCAGCGACTGCTGACGTTCGATGTACAGCAGATAAAAGCTGCAGGATATGTCACACAAGTACCGATCATCGTTACCAATACACCACAATATACCGCAGTCGAACTTGTGAAGGAAGGATTGGTAGCTAAAGAAGAGGAAGTACTTGTAGTCAAAGTTTAGGAGGAAATAACATGGGATTATCAGATGATTTTTTATGGGGTGGTGCAACGGCTGCCAATCAAGCAGAAGGAGGCGTATTAGCAGGAGGACGTGGCTTATCAAATGTCGACCTCTTACCAACTGGTCCTGATCGCGCAAAGGTCGCTGCTGGTGAACTGGAAATGTTGGAATGGCAAGAAGATTCTTTTTATCCAGCCCAAACGGCCATTGATATGTACCACCATTATATGGAAGATATTGCCCTTTTTGCCGAAATGGGTTTTAACGTGTATCGGATGTCACTTTCTTGGTCACGGATTTTTCCGAATGGCAATGACGAAGCGCCCAACGAAGAAGGACTGCTTTTTTACGAGAAAATCTTCAAAGAATTGAAAAAACATCAAATCGAGCCATTAGTCACGATTGCCCACTTCGATGTTCCGCTGCATTTGATCAAGGAATTTGGTGGCTGGAAAAATCGCCGACTCATTGATTTCTATGTGGCTTATGCGGAAACCGTCTTCCAACGCTATCGCGGGTTGGTCAAATATTGGCTGACGATCAATGAAATCAATATTTTGCTGCATCAGCCCTTTGTAGGTGGCGGGATCGTCTTTAAAGAAGGGGACAATCGTCAAGAAATCAAATACCAAGCAGCGCATCATCAGTTAGTCGCCAGTGCCTTAGCAACCCAAAAAGCTCATGAAATCGATCCGACCAATCAAGTTGGTTGTATGCTGGCTGGTGGCAGTCATTATCCTTATACTTGCCGACCTGAAGATTACCAAGAAGCAATCAATCGTGATCGCGAAGGCTATTTCTTTATCGATGTGCAAGCCCGAGGCAAATACCCCAATTATGCCTTGAAAAAATTTGAGCGAGAAGGCTTAACAATCAAAATAACACCTGAGGACGAGGCGATT
The DNA here is from genome assembly GCF_058135755.1 of Enterococcus sp. R12. Classification (NCBI taxonomy): domain Bacteria; kingdom Bacillati; phylum Bacillota; class Bacilli; order Lactobacillales; family Enterococcaceae; genus Enterococcus; species Enterococcus sp. R12. The sequence goes on along the minus strand of NZ_CM176874.1, from coordinate 2,817,541 downwards.
TTAGCGGCTTCTCCTGTTGATTTTGTCAGTTTTTCTTATTACTGTTCTCGAACGGTCAGTGCCCACCCAGAAGACTATGCGCAAGCGACAGGGAACCTCTTTCCATCAATTAAAAATGAACATCTATCATCGACTGAGTGGGGGTGGCAGATTGATCCGTTAGGACTGAGAAATTCATTGAATCAATTGTATGATCGCTATCAAAAGCCGTTGTTTATCGTAGAAAATGGGTTAGGGGCGATCGATACCCCTGATGAGAATGGGTTTGTCGCAGACGATTATCGGATCGACTATTTAAAAAAACATATTCAAGCCTTCAAAGATGCAGTGACGATCGATGGCGTGGAACTACTTGGTTATACTACTTGGGGTTGTATTGATCTTGTAGCAGCCAGCACCGGTCAAATGAGTAAACGCTACGGCTTTATCTATGTGGATCGAGACGATCAAGGCAACGGCACCTTGAAACGAACCAAGAAAAAATCCTTTGAGTGGTATAAAAAAGTGATCGCTTCAAATGGGGAAGTTTTATAATATACAAAAAGAATGACACGAGAAAATGTGTCATTCTTTTTGTATTGTGTCGTGCAACATCAGGACAGGGAAGCAGGAACTCTTTTTTTACACGAGCCAATGGTGGACGCTTTTCATCGGCTTGCTATTTTTTCCCTGCAAAATGCGTAAAACGAACAAACTGATTTTGGGCTTCTTCTTGTAAAAATTCTTTTGGTGTCAGCTGAAATTCTTGTTTGAAGCAGCGTAAAAAATGGGTATAGGAGTTGAAGCCGCAAGCTTCGAAGGTGGCGGTGGCGCTTCTGGTTTTACGTAAAATTTCTTTGCTCTTTAAGAGTCGTTTCTTTACGACATAGGCATGAAAGGCGACGCCAGTTTCTTTTTTGAAGGTCCTTGAAAGCGAGTATGGGCTCATGAAAAGGGCTTTGGCGACAGTATCTAAAGAGAGATCAGCGGTCAAATGCTGATTGATATAGGTAATGGCAGCCAAAATGTCTTTATTTTTATAGAGTGAGTCGGATAAAAACAGCGGTTCTTTTTCCTGATAGGCAATCGTATTGATGGAAATCAAAAACGCGATCAAATGATTTTGATAAAGTAAGTCGGTGCCATAATTGCTATCCGTTTTTTTTCGCAAAGGTCGCAATAGCTGGTCTAGTTGGTCGGCATCGATCGATAAAACACGACTGTTGATGCCGCCGTTGCTACGAAAACAGGCAGTGAGATCTGTTTGGGTAGTGGAGAGGGCAGCGAGATAACTAGGATTGATATACAGGTAGGTTCGCTCGAAAAAATCAGAAGTTTGATGGACGATTCGATGCAAGACATTCGGAGGAATCAAGATGATCGTACCAGGTTCTAGAGGGAATTCTCCGCCATCGATAAAGAAGACCGCTGATCCTTTTAAGGTACAGTGAATCTCATAAAAACTATGGTAATGATAAAGGGTATTGTTTTCTTCTACGATGTCTTTGATATGAAAGGCCTCAAAGCGATCGTTGATCATCGTGTCCGCACTTTGCTTCTCCATGATTGGCTCCTTTCGTGCTCGTTTGATTTTATCATACAAGAATAGATAGTAAAGTGTCAATAACTGCTATTTTCGTGTAAATGTAAGCGTGTTACGATCAATCTATCAAAGAGAAATGAGAGGATGAACCCAATGGTGATTTTAGAACAGTTATTTGTGGAAAAACGTGTCGTGGAAGAAAAAATTGATCGCATGATCGAAAATTTAACGACGATCAAGGATGATAATGGTGAATTTCTATTAGACTTTGACGGCTTGATCGTTGATGATAAAAGCTGGGGGATTTGGAACTGGCCGCAAGGAGTGGGACTATATGGCATTTATAAAAACTACCAAATCACCAAAAATCCTAAAGCGCTCCAAGTTGTGGAAGAATGGTTTGAGCAGCGGATGTTAGAAGGCGCGCCGCCTAAAAATGTCAACACGATGGCGCCGCTTTTGGCAATGGCGTATCTTTATGAAGACACCAAAGATTCTCGTTACTTGCCTTACCTTGAACAATGGGCGGAATGGGTCATGCATGATATGCCGCGAACCGACGAAAATGGTCTGCAGCATGCGACCTATGGACCAGAAAATCGTAACCAGCTTTGGGACGATACCTTGATGATGACTGCTTTGCCTTTGGCGAAAATTGGCATGTTGCTGAATCGTCCGGCTTATATCGAAGAAGCAAAACAACAATTTATGATCCATATCAAATACTTAGTGGATAAAAAAACTGGGCTTTGGTTCCACGGCTGGACCTTTGAAGAACGCCACAATTATGCACAAGCGCTTTGGGCAAGAGGCAACTGCTGGATCACCATTGCGATTCCTGAGATCATTGAAATTCTCGACTTGCGAGAAGGAGATGCGTTACGTAGCTTCTTGATCAATACCCTCTTAGACCAACTAACTGCCTTGCAAGAAATGCAAGATGAAAGTGGCCTGTGGCACACCTTGTTAGACGATCCTAGCTCGTATGTGGAGGCTTCCGCGACGGCTGGTTTTGCCTATGGGATTTTAAAAGCCGTTCATAAGCGTTACATTGACAAAGCTTGGGAAGATGTTGCCTATAAAGCGTTAGCCGGTTTGATCGAACAAGTCGCAGAAGATGGAGAAGTCCAAAATGTTTCCATCGGCACTGGAATGGGAGAAGACTTGGCGTACTACAAAAACATTGCGATTACGGCGATGCCTTACGGGCAATCACTGACAGTCTTAGCATTTACTGAACTATTGGTTTCATTTTGTTAAGTTAAACACCTTACGCAATAAAGAGAGGAGCAAACAAAGATGATCAAAAAAGCGATTCGGATGAAGCTACATCCTGGTTATGAAGCAGAATATGAAAAACGGCATCGCGAACTATGGCCAGAACTAAAAGAGCAGCTCATAGCACACGGGGCGAAAAGCTACCAGATTTTCTTAGATCCAGAAACCCTTGCGTTGTTTGGCTACCTTGAGATTGAAGATGAAACCCGCTGGCAGCAGTTAGCGGCAACCGAGATCAACCAAAAATGGTGGCATTACATGGCAGAACTCATGGAAACAAATTCGGATGATTCGCCAGTGACACAGGAGTTAAAGGAAGTCTTTACGCTGTAAGCTAGACAAAAATGCTCATTCCTTAAAACGAACACGGTCGCATCAGTTGTTTGACATCAATCACTGGTTAGCCAAAGAGGTAGTTCGCTCACATTCGTGAGCGGACTACCTCTTTTGTTGAAATAGCAAAACAATGCTTTCGTTATAGAAGAAACGTTAAGAGAGAAGGGCTTTTTCTTGCTGCTTCAAAAATTTCTTTGGTGTCATACCAGTAATCTTTTTGAACGTTTGAACAAAATATTCAGGCGCATTGCTAAAGCCCGTCATCGCTGCCACTTCGTAGACTTTGTAGTTTTTCTTCAGCAGTTCTTGTGCTTTTTGGATGCGGTATTCGGCTAATTTTTGATTGAAGCGAATCCCGGTTTCTTTGTAATAGGTTTTTCCTAAGTATTCAGGATTCAAGTACAAAAGATGGGCTGCGATCCATTTCAATGACAATGCTTCATGGTCATAATATTCTTCGATGATCAGGTTGACCTTTTGGGACAGCTGCATGTTCTCGCTATCATCTAAGCTGCCCCGCATCAAATCGATACAGTGAAGCAGCATAAACTGGAGTTCGTGCCAATTATTCAAGAGCATGATCTTTGGGGAATAGTCATCAAAGTAAATGTCTTTTTTGATGCGATGGTTTTCAAAAATTGCCGATAACAAATCGTTGACCTGCAGCCGCAATAGTTGGACAGGGTAAAGCTCCATGCGACAGGTAGAAAAAAAGTTTTCCGTAAGAACTTGGGCTAAAGTCAGTTCGCCTTTGTCGATCAATGCCAAAAGTTTTTCACGGTATTCCATATAGAGACTATTTTCATAGACATTTTCTTGTGAGATTTGGGCTTCTTGGATGACTTCAAAGGTATCAAAATAAAACTCCTTATCCAAGTTCCGCTTGCCTAAATGATAACTGAGTAAAAATTTTTCGGGAGTTTCGACCCAGCAATTGATGGCGATCCCTTTTCCTAGATGCGCAGCCTGTACCTTCGTTTTAAAAAAGAGATTAAAGGTATTTTCCGTACTGAAGTTCAGGATATAGCCAACTTTGTTTTGATGACCGATCACCAACTCGTGATGGTTCTCATAGCTTTCGATCCGCTTAGCGATGGCGTGATAGAATTTCGAATCAAATAAGTACATACAAAATGGAAAAACTAACGATTCAGGCAGCGGTTCTTCTCCGCAGCTATTGATGTATTGTTCAATTTGTTGTTTTAAATAGAGGGTAGATTCCATTTGGCGACGTTCAGAGCGTTCGATCGTCTCAGCCAACGCTTCTGAAAGCTTGCTCGGAAAAACAGGTTTTTCAAGGAAAAATTTGACCCCTAAAGCCATCGCTTCTTTGGCAAAGGAGAAGCTGCCAAAACCTGTCAAAATAATGATTTGAATCGCAGGATTGATGGCTTTTAATTTTTTGATCAAGGCAAGTCCATTGACTTTAGGCATATTGATGTCGGTAATCACGATGTCGATGGTGTTTTGCTGACAAAATGCCAAGGCTTCTTCACTGTCTGTGTAAATTCCTTTGACCACTAATGGGAAATCAAAAGAAGCAACGAGGTTAGCCACACCATTTGCTATCAAGGGTTCATCGTCAACAACGAGGATATTTTTCATGTTTCACTCACTCCTTTTAAGGGGATCACAAAGCGCACCGTCGTCTTTTTGAAGGGAATCGAGGAGACGATGGCTAACGACGCTTGATCACCATAATGCAGTTGCAATCGTTTTTGAATATTGGTCAATCCGATGCCGCCTTCTTTTTCAATCGAGAAGTTGGCTTTAAAACCAGGGCCATTGTCAGAGACACTGACTTGGAGAAAGGTTGCTTGTTGTTCAATCGTGAGGATGAGGCGACACGTTTCCTTCATATCATTGACGGCGTATTTAAAGACATTTTCAATCAATGGTTGAATTAGTAACTTAGGAATCTTAAAGGACAGGTCATTCACCAAAATTACTTCGATATACTCGATCCGTTTCCCGAAGCGAACGTTTTGAATATTGATATAGGCATGCACGATATCTAACTCATCTTGCAGCGTCGTGAAGTCAGACTTGGTATCGATTTTTTTACGAAACAAATAGGCAAGGGAGGTGACCATCTCTGAGATCTGCCACTGCTGATTTTCAATGGCGATCCAGTTGATCGAGTCTAACGTATTGTAGAGAAAATGTGGATCTAATTGCGCTTGCAATCCCTTAAATTCGATTTCTTGGGACAAAATACGCATTTCATAATTGTCCTTGATCAAGGCATTTAATTCATCGATCATCGTATTGTAGCTTTCGTAAAGGACCATGATCTCTTCTTGACTATTTTCTGGGACAGCGAGGGTCTTTAAAGAGGCCAGTTTTTTCGTTTTCCGCAGAACGGCCATTTGCGAAGCCAAGTCAGCTAAAGGACGGGTCAGCTGATTGCTTATTTTCCGAATCACAACAATAATCAAACATAAAAAAGGCAAACTAACAGCGATGGAAAGGCCTTGTAGTTTATAAAGATCCGCTAAGACTTGGTTTTCAGGCAGTAAATAAATGAAGGTCATATTCGGCATCGTCTTCCGATCCATTGCATAGTAGTACTGGCGATTATCAAACGTCATGGAGCCGATCGATCGCTGGAAGGTTCCCATTTTCTGCTGCAAGGTATTTTGATCCGCAGCGAGGGTTTGCTCGTCATTTGCGGTACTATAAAATTGGTTCTGATACGCCATGAAAAATTGGTTTTGTTCAGAGACAATAGGAAGACTTTCGATCTCGTTACGAAAGAAGGACGTATTGACTAGAAATATCACCGTACCAATATAGGTTAAAGAAAGATCGGCTGTTGAATAGATTTTTCGCAGATAGACACCTTGAGAAAGGTCTTTTGCAAAAAACCAACTCCCTTTGGCAGGCTTATCGGGCAAAGTCTCGATCATATCTTTGATGGTTTGGCCATTAAAGATATGGTCGGTCTCGGCTAGAAAGTTGATCATGTTTTCGTTCGTTGGGGTAAAGAGATAGACGTTTTGAATCGTTGATTCATTGCGTACGAGGGCGTTGATTTCTGCACTTAAGGCATTCTTTTGGTCGATCGCTTCTAAGGATTGCAAGGAATCTTGTGCCAAGATCCTTTGTAGGCCATTTTGGATCGGTGCACTATCGATAATGCGAAAAGAGAGGGTTTCGACGGCAGTTAAACGTTTGGCGATATTTGTTGAAATGATCGAGACATCTTTATACGCGGCTTCTTTCAGCTGCGCCATGTAGACTTGTCGCCAAACTAAGGTCAGGAGAACAGCCAATGAGACGATAATTGCCACCGTCGCAAAAAAGACAAAATGTAACTGTCGCTCAAAAGGCTGCTTTTTAAAGTGATTGATCAGCTTCTGGGACTTCATGGACACTGCCTCGCTTTGCTTGCAATTGTTTGGTTTTTTCAATCATCTGACCATGAAAAAATTCAGCGAAAAACAAGAAAATCACTAGTCCAAAGACGAGTAACAAGGAGGTTTTGGCAGTCAATAAGAGAAACAATAAATACCAGGTAAACAACAAGGCAAGGCCTTGCAGTGGGTAGCGAAAGACTAGAAAGATACTGACGTACAAGGTCTGTTTCCAAGCGTGTTGTTCGGCTTTGGCATAGGTCATAAAGCTGATGAATGCAGTGTAAAGGAGGAGAATCGTTAAAAGTAAATAGACAGGGCGCAGCCAAGCCATTTCAGTCGGGAAAAAATGAGTAATCCGTAAGTTAAACAACAACAGGAGTACTGTACTCAATAATCCGATGCCAAAAAGGGAAAAGGTGCGAAAGGCTTGCTTGTAGGCTTGCCAGAAGGCAACAGCTGAATAGTCATGGCCAGTTTTACGAAAATCATGTAAACATTTAATCGTGACAGCGGTGGCAGGACCGAAGCCAAAAATCCCCAACCCTAAAAGGGTAAAGAAAAGCCATAAAAGGTTTAATTTAGCAAAATAAGCTGTTACCGTAAAAAGACGAAACAGTCCGGTTTGTATTTTTTTCATTGTTTCCACCTACCTTGTTTTTTGAAAAGTAAGCCTTTTCAACGCTAGTATAGCATAGTATATTGGAAAAAATAGAGCATGTCTGTTTTTTTACATTTTTCATCTGTTTTTCTATTTTTTTCTAGCTATTGCCCGTGAAGGCTTAGCCTTCAGCAAAAACGGCAGTCTAGTTTTTCACATATTTGCTCTTGTTTTTTCATTTTTATTAACGAGGATTTCCATTACAATCACATTGTAAGCGCAAACAAAAAAGGAGTGTAGAAGAATGAAGAAAACTTTTTTAAAAGCAGCGAGCTTGTTGTTTCTTGGGGCGACCTTAGCAGCTTGTGGCAACAACGGCAATAGTAGCGGAAGCTCAGAAGCTGATGCAGATGGGAAAACGACGATTTCCTTTACCTGGTGGGGCTCAGAAGTCAGACACGAGAAGTATATCGAATCGATCAAAGAATTTGAGAAACACAATCCTGACATCAAAGTTGAATATGAATATGGTTCTTGGGATGACCATTGGAAAAAACTAGCAACAAAAGCGGCTTCTGGAGAATTACCTGATGTGATCCAGATGGATGTGCAGTACATTGCGCAATATGGAACGAAAAATCAATTAGCAGATATGTCGGAATTTATCGGCAATGAGATTCAAACCGATGATATCAAAGAATCAATTTTAGCAACTGGCGAGTTAGATGGAAAAGTTTTTGGCATACCAACTTCTGTCAATACGATGGCGATGCTCTACAATCCCTCATTGGTAGAACAAGGGGGCACTGGGATCGACTTTAGCAATTATACCTTCGATGACCTTGTAGAAAGTACGGCAGCGATCGCTGAAGCAACCGGTGATTATGGTTGGAATGATAACAATGACAACAGTACGATTTTGCAATACTTTTTACGTACTAAAGGCGAAGATCTATACCAATACGATGCAGACGGCAAACCAGAGATCGGTTTTTCCAAAGAAAACTGGGTTGAATTTATGGGGGATATCGCAGATCTTACGCAAGCCAAAGCAATGCCAACCGCAGAAGTGACTAGCAATGCCAACAGTATGGATCAATATCCGTTTTCACAAGGAAAAGCAGCCTATATGATGACTTGGTCCAATCAATACTTGACCTATAAGGCCTCCGCCGCAGAAGATGTCGAAATCAACTTGGCTCGTCCATTCGACTCAGAAAACGGGGCGATGGCGTATCGACCAGGGTTCTTTTATTCGATCGCGAATGCTTCTGAATCAAAAGAAGCAGCTGCGAAGTTTGTTGACTTTTTAGTGAATAGTGAAGAAGCCAATAAGATCATCGGTACTGAGCGGGGAATTCCTTCCAATGATGCCATCAAAGAATTGCTTTATGCCGACATGACACCAGAAGAACAAGAGTCCTCTGATTTCTTAGATGATATTGCAGACATCGTCGGTGATCCATCCCCAATCCCACCAATTGGGTTTGCTGAAATCAACACGTACTTTAAAGAGCTGTACGCAGAGATCACTTATGGCACGATGACACCAGAAGAAACTTATGATGCCTTTACGCAACGCTGCGAAGAAATTTTTGCAGAAAACTATCAATAAGCATAGCTGCGGCGCCTTTACTGACTTTTTCAGTAAAGGCGTTTTTTTAGGAGAAACAATGGGGGAAAAAAATAGGTCCTCTAGTTTTTCACATTTCTGTACTTTTTTTTCTATTCATTCTTAAGAAGCACTTCGTTAAAATCAACTTGTAAGCGTAATCAACTATAGGAGGTAGGAAGTGAAAATTATGGAACTACAATCAAAATCACCCACGGCAAAAGAACCTGGGAAACTCAAAAGCTGGTTTAATCGATTACCAGAATCAAAACAGAATATGGTTACAGGCTACTTATTTATCTCACCCTTCATCATTGGCTTTTTTGCTTTTATTATCGTCCCGATGGGGATTTCTCTTTTTATGTCTTTTCATGACTATGATTTATTGACAGAGGCGCAATTTGTTGGCTGGAATAACTTTAAGACGATTTTTACGAATGATCCCAAGTTTGTTCAGTCACTGACTGTTACGCTGAAATATGTTGTGTTGGCAGTCCCTTTACGGCTGATCGTCGCATTAGCAGTGGCGATGCTGATCAACCGCCCATCGAAATTAAGCGGCGCTTATCGGGTATTATTTTATATCCCTTCGATTTTAGGTGGGAGCGTGGCGGTCTCGATCATGTGGCGGAATCTTTTTGGCGATTCAGGGTTGATCAATGGCGTGCTAGCGGCGATCGGCTTAGACCCGATCTACTTCTTTAAAAGTCCTGGCTTAGCGTTGATGACCTTGATTTTATTAGCAGCGTGGCAATTTGGCTCGTCGATGTTGATTTTCTTATCCGGTTTGAAAAATATTCCGAAAGATTATTACGAAGCGGCAGAAATTGATGGGGCAGGAAAAATCAGACAGTTTTTCAATATCACGGTTCCAGTCCTGACGCCAATCATCTTTTTCAATCTGATCTATCAAACGATCATGGCCTTTTTGACGTTTACACCTGCGTTTATCATTTCGAATGGGACGGGTTCACCCCGTAACGGCACGTTAGTCTATTCCTTGTACATGTATCAACGAGCCTTTACCGATTTCAAAATGGGCTATGCTTCAGCCTTAGCGTGGATTTTACTGGTCATCGTTGGGTTGATTACGATTCTGTTGTTCGCAACATCGAAATTTTGGGTGTTTAAAGAAAACGAGGAGGTTTGATTGATGCGTGAACAAAAACAAAATTATTTCTTTGATGCCGTGATCTTAGTTGCTGCATTACTGATGCTTTATCCGATTTTCTGGCTGCTGTTTAGTGCCTTTAAACCTAGTAGTGACATTTTTCGAACGGCAACGGAGTTGATCCCCCGAAACTGGACGTTAGAAAATTTTACCAAGGGGTTTGAAGGGATCGCAGGGATTCCCTTCATTCGCTATATTTTCAACTCGTTGCAAATCGCGTTGATTTCAATGGTAGGGGCGGTCTGTTCTTCGGCTGTCATTTCTTATGGATTTGGTCGAATTCCTTTCAAAGGAAAAGGCTTTTGGTTTGCTTGTATCTTGGTCACGATGATGCTGCCGCAAGAGATCATCATGGTGCCTCAGTATCTTTGGTTTAATCAATTAGGCTGGCTTAACTCGATTCGTCCGGTAACCGTTCCTTCATACTTCGGACAAGCTTTCTTTATTTTCATGATGGTTCAATTCGTCTCTGCGATCCCGACAGATTTAGATGAAGCAGCAAAAATGGACGGCTGTGGACGGGTCGGTATTTTCTTCCGCGTGATTCTACCGTTGATGAAGCCTTCCTTGGCAAACGCTGCGATCTTCTCTTTCTATTGGAAATGGGAAGAACTGATCGGACCGATGCTGTACCTTACACGTCCGCAAAACTACACGGTATCGATTGCCTTAAAGCAGTTCCTAGATGCTAGCAGCACTTCCAATTGGGGAGCGATGTTCGCGATGTCTGTGGTCTCCTTACTGCCTGTGTTGATCATCTTCTTTATTTTTCAAAAATACATTGTTGAAGGCATCAGCACGACTGGTCTTAAATAATTGTGGAAAAAGATATTCGCTGTTTTGGAATATCTTTTTTCTATTGAATGAATTCGTTGAAGAAAGGACAAACCGATGGAACCATTTCAAGTAATTGATTTTCATGTCGTACCAAGCACGATCGGCGCTCATCAAGCGACCCTTATTTGGGAGAAGCCGCTGCACGCTCAAGCTATTTTTGGTTATCAATTGTTTTTAGACAACGATTTGATCCAAACCAGACCAACAAACAAGACGCATTGGACGTTGACAAACTTATCTGCCGATCAAACGTATCAAGTAACGATCATCTGCCTCGATCATCAGGGGTGCCTGCTTACAAATACCGCAGTCACGACGACCTTTCGTACAAAGAAAAAAAGTGTTGTGTTAGATGTTACGCAAGCACCCTACCATGCTGATAGCGCAGGCAAAGAAGATAGTACCGCCATTCTCCAGCAAGCGATCAACGATTGCCCTAGCAATGGCACTGTCTGGATCCCAACAGGGGCGGTGATCCTTTCTGGTGCGTTGGAGCTAAAAAGCAATATGATTTTTCAGGTAGATGGCACATTGCAAGCAAGCCTCGACATAGAAACGTATCGGGTTGCCCCTCACGAGTATTTAGGAAGCGTGAATCAAGAGGGCTTACCATTAAGCCGTTATGAAGGCTGGGAATTGTTTTGCTTCCGTTCATTGATCAACATTGGGTATATCGATCGGGGCGATCGAGGACGTATCGTTTGTGAAAATGTCCGTCTTTGTGGCAAAGGGACGATCATTGGTGGCGGGAATCCATTAGGACTGGCGATGCGAAACTCTTATGCAGACCGTGAACAGTATCCAGAATATGTTTCTGATGGAAAACCTGGAAGACGAGTAAGGGGACGTTTGATCTGTATGATGCAGGCCAAAAACATCCATTTGACAGAGTTGACGTTGATTGATCCACCATGCTGGACTATCCATATGATCTACTGTGACACCGTTGTGACCCATGGGGTGAATATTCAGTCCAAAGGCATCGACAATGGCGATGGATGGGATCCAGATTCTTCGCAAAACTTGCTGATTTTTGACGCCATTTTTGATACGGGTGATGATTGTATCGCAATCAAATCTGGCAAAAATCCAGAAGGAAATCAGATCAATAGACCAGCGAAAAATATTCGGCTGTTTGATTTGGCTATTCGTGGGGGACATGGCATCGCGATTGGTAGTGAGCAATCTGGTGGTGTCGAAAATATCTCCTTTCGAGATTGTCAACTGACCAATACGCTTTATGGGCTAGAATTGAAAGCGCAGAATGATCGTGGTGGCTATATTCGTCAAGTGACGATCATCGATTGCCTGTTGGATCGTTTCATGGCTCATCCTGTCGCTTACAATGCCGATGGTCAGGCAGCCCAACAGTTACCAATCATTTCGGATATTTTGGTCAAGAATACCCGTATCGTAGGGCAGAACCCTTTGGTCGAGCTAAAAGGGTTTGTCGATGAACAAGCACAGCAGGTTTCACCGATCCAACGCGTTGCTTTTGAGTCAGTTGCCTTTGAATCAGCTAAAGGGCAAAAGAAAATGATTTTTGAACAGTGTCAGGAGGTCAGCTTTAAAGAGGCAGCGATCATTGATCGAGCGGCCATAAGTGACGCAATAAGTTGCCAAGAAACAGTCGAACTATCCATGGTGGGACAAAAGAAACTCACGTAGAACAAGCTTTTGAAAATGATCTGCGTTGGTTCTCCCAATGAGAAACAGTTAGTTAAGCACCTTATTTCCTCCCTTGACAGGTTGCGCCTTTTTGCTTTTGTAGACAAAAAGGCGCATTTTTCTAACAAGAAAGGACGATGCAAAAAAAGACGATCCCCAGAAATCAAAAAGAACTTTCTTTTGCCGCTAAGGGGACTATAGTAAAGAATGTAGGAAAAAAGGACGCCAGAAAGCACATGGGAAAAGACAACGAGATGTGCCAAGAGGAACGCTTTACTTGATGGACAGCGCCAGTAAGAAGCACTCAGTTCTATCCAACGAAATGATAGATGAAAAAAGGTTGGCGATGCGCAATTTTTACAATCATGGGTATCGACAAACCTATCAACAGCTTAAAACAAAAACGTAGGAGGCAAGCAAGAATGGAAGACATCACGCAATTATTGCAACGAGAAATTGACCAAGCATCAACTGTGCAGGGAACAGTGATTACACCACCCGGCGCCTATCAAATCGGCGCATTGTTTTTAAAAAGCAATGTGCACTTGATTGTCTCAGAGGATACGATTCTGTATGGTAGTCAAGAACTGGCCGATTATCCCGAAGTAGATAATCGGGTCGCAGGGATCAATATGGAGTGGCCTGCAGCGATGATCAATGTTTTTCACGCAGAAAATGTCATGATCTCTGGAAAAGGAAAAATTGATGGTCGTGGAGAAATATGGTGGCAAACGTTTTGGGGAACAGATGAAGCCAGCGGGATGATGGCGGATTACGCAAAGAAAGGCTTACGCTGGGCAGCAGATTATGATTGCAAGCGCCCACGAAATATCCTTGTTTATGAAAGTCAGCAAGTAACCATCAAAGGCATTTCGTCGGTACAGTCGGGTTTTTGGAATACCCAAATCACGTATTCTCACCACATATTGATCGACGGCATCACGATAGACAATGGAAAAGGGCCTAGTACTGATGGCATCGATATTGATTCCTGTGAAGAAGTCACGATTCAAAATGCCTACATTTCCTGCAACGATGACAATATCTCGATCAAGGCGGGACGTGGGGCAGAAGCCTTAGCCCAGCAAAGAAGCTGTCGGAAAATCACGATCAAAGACTGTCAGTTAGGGTATGGTTCAGGAATTGCCATTGGTAGTGAAACTTCGGGTGGGATCGAAGAGATCAACATCCAAAAAGTCGTCTTTGAGCAAACTGGCGCAGGGTTTCGGATCAAATCCGCCAACAATCGAGGTGGATTTATACGCAAGGTCACTGCTTCGGATTTAACGATGAAGGATGTTGGCTTTCCTTTTCTCTTACAAACAAATTGGTACCCAGATTATAGTTATCCAGAACTGCCAGCTGATTATGAGGAAGAGATTCCCGACTATTGGCACAAATTGATGGTACAACCAGCTATTCCAGTAGGTCCAGCAAAGGTCTGCGACATTACTATTGAAAACGTGCAAGCTACCAAAACAGGACAACAAAGCGTGCGTGCTTTTTTCATCGAGGCCAGCCCAGCAGAACCGATCCGCAATCTAACATTAAAAAATCTTTCCATCCATGCCGACGAGTTCGGCAAGATTGCAGGAGTTGAGAACTTAAAGATGGTGGAAACGATCGTCACTGCGTTAGCGCCGACCTTGGATCAAAATGATGTGTATGAGCGGTAGTAGAGAGACAACGAGAACGTACATCGCTAAGTAGGAAAAGAGAGGGGCACAATGAGGGAAAATCTTATAAAGAAATATATTGATACATTTAATCACAATGATGAAGAACTTTATTCTCAATGTATATCAAATGCTGACGCAGAAACCTGGATGATGCAAAACGTCCCAGTATTTACATGTAATCAACCATTATTTGAAGAAGCATATTATTTTCGATGGTGGGTATTTCGGAAGCATCTGAAAGCCACACCAGAGGGAACGATCATAACTGAGTTTTTACCACCCGTTCGTTGGTCAGGACCATACAATTCCATCAATTGTGCTGTTGGACATCATCTTTCCGAAGCTCGTTGGTTAAAATGTGGTCGCGAACTCATTCACGAATATGTTGATTTTTGGTTTAAAGGCAGTGGAAATCAGTATGCCTATTCGTCTTGGATCATTGATGCGATCAAAAATTATGCGATTCTTTGGTCAGATGCTGAGTATGGTGTTCAGTTATTACCTCATTTGGTAACCTTTTATCAAGAGATCGAAACGCATCATCTGACTCGTTATGGTTTGTTTTGGTCAAATGATGACCGGGATGCCATGGAGTGTTCTATTAGTGGTAGCGGATTGAGGCCAACATTAAATAGTTACATGTATGCCAATGCCTTAGGAATTGCCTATTTTGCCGAGCAAGCAGGTGATTCTTCACTTGCTAAAGACTATCGAAATAAAGCGTCACTTTTAAAACAAAATATAATAAAGTATTTATGGGATTCTGAAGAAGAATTTTTTAAAGTGATTCCCTTAGAGGATAAAGATGCGCAAATTGCAACATTTGATTTTAAACAAATACCAAAGCAACACAATGTAAAAGAATTGATTGGCTATCTCCCTTGGCTCTTTGGTATTGCCGAAGATACTCATGCGAGGGCTTGGCGCTATTTGAGTGATCCCATGTGTTTTCACGGTGAGTATGGTCTGACTACAGCAGCCAGAGATCATCTGTGTTATAACTTACCCAGTGAGAAAAATCATGAGTGCCTTTGGAATGGACCATCTTGGCCGTTTGCCACAACCCAAACGATCGATGCAATGATAGCCTCACGGCAAAACAAAAATAGTTCACTTAAAGCAACAGACATTTCACGAGAATTGCTGACCTATGCGAATAGTTTTTATCGAAACAAAGCAGATGGGACAAAAGTCAATTGGCTTGATGAAAATATTGATCCAGATACAGGAGAATGGCTTTCCAGAAAAATTTTAAAAGACCAGAACTGGCCCATAGGAAAAGGTGGCTATGAACGTGGAAAAGATTACAATCATTCTGCTTTCAGTGATTTATTCATTCGTGGATATTGTGGTATTCATCTTTCTGATGAGGGACTACTGACGATCGACCCTATTAAAGATACGACGCTTGAGTATTTTTCTTTTGAGGATTTGCCGATGAAAGGTGATTTTATTTCTGTCTGGTATGATCGATCAGGAGAACATTTTGGCAAGGGCGTAGGCATTACGGTATTGATCAATGGCAAACACTATCAGAGTAAAAATAAGATTGAAATCAGTTTGTAAAGGACCAAGAAATTGGTCTTTTTTAATTTGAAAAATTTACAGCCTAATTGGTTTGGTCACAAGTAACTTCTTAAGAGAATGTGCTACTTGAGTAAGAAAGATCTGTCCATCTATTTAGAAGCATAGCATGAAATTAGAGACGGATAGAGAAAAGAGAGCGAAGATTTTAAGCCAAGAGCCAGTGCTTCAGATGTTCTTACTTTTTTTGGAAAGGGAAGACTCAGCAGATCGTTGTCAACAAACCCCTACCCAGCCATATATCAACGATTAACAAAAAATGTCAATTGCTGGAAATCCTGCTTTTCGTTATGCTTTTGGTATTGAAAGCGGTTTATTCAATCGGGCTCAACAACAAAATCTAAGGAGGAAAAGTAGTGAAAAAATTAAGTACGATTCTTGGTTTGGGGTTACTATCAGTCGCCTTTTTGTCGGCATGTGGGAAGGAGGAAGCAGGTTCCACAACAGATTATGATACGATTTCGATTTTATCGCCGTACATTGAAACTGAACCACCTGCAAGTGACAACGAGATTTTGAAGCAATTAGAAGCGTACACTGGCAAAAACATTGATATTACCTGGGCACCCAATACATCCTACGAGGATAAAATGAATATTACGTTAGCTTCAGATGATATTCCAGAAGTGATGGTCATTCAAGGAAAATCAGGAGGATTTATCAAGTCAGCAGAAAATGGCGCTTTTTGGGATTTGACCGACTATTTAGCTGATTATCCTAATCTCTCTCAATCTAACGAGGATGTTTTGCGTAATTCTTCTGTGAATGGCAAAGTGTACGGAATTTATCGGAAACGTGATGCGATGCGGACGGCGGTGATCATCCGAAAAGATTGGTTAGAAAACTTAAACTTAGATGTACCAGAAACGATCGATGATCTCTATGAGGTTGCCAAAGCATTTACTGAGAACGATCCCGATGGGAATGGTGAAAATGATACGTTTGGTTTGATTATTCCCCAATGGCCTGGCTCGATCAATTCCAATAGTCCTTACGATGTGTTAGCTACTTGGTTTGGGGCAGGAAATGCTTGGAAAGAAATAGACGGCACTTTAGAGCCATCCTTTATGCAACCAGAATACCTAGAATCAATGCAATTTGTTAAAGATATGGTGGAACAAGGCTATGTCAATCGTGATTTTGCAACCATGGCAGCAGATAAATGGGATGAGCCGTTTATCAATGGACGTGGTGGGATCATTATTGATACGTATTCACGAGCAGCACAAATCAGTAATAAATTATTGCAAGCTGGAGAAGAAGACCTCGTCGTCTTTACAGGGAATTTAAAAGATAATAGCGGTACGATGAATGCGTTACCGACAGATGGCTATTCTGGTTTCTTGGCGATTCCTAAGTCGAGTGTCCAGACAGAGGAACATCTAAAAGAGGTGTTGACGTTCCTTGATAAATTAAATGATAAAGAAGCACAGGTATTGCTGAACAACGGAATCGAAGGAATCAATTTTGAAGTAGTGGATGGAATGTCCGTCGCACTAGAAGAATCAGAAGCTGAAGCGTTAGCAAATGCGGTCAAAGGGTACTCACAAATTGGGATGAATGTAACGGAAGATACCCTGTACTATATTGCTAAGCCTGATACAGAAGCGGCTACTGAAAGCTATGAAAAACGATTGTCATTGATGGAAGCTGATTTAGAGCACGCTGTCTTTAACCCAGCAGCCTCCTATAATACAGATACGTATGTAACAAAAGGGGCACAGCTTGATCAGATCATTAGTGATGCGCGGGTTCAATTTATTGCAGGACAAATCGATGAAGCGGGTTGGGAAGCTGCGATCGAACTTTGGAAGAATCAAGGAGGCACGCAGCTGATGGAAGAAACGAATGCCCTTCATCAAGCACAATAACGACAGTCGAAGAAGGTTGAGTGGATCTTGCTCTCAACCTTTTTCTTTTTCAATAATTTTTTTCAGCTAATTATTCAGCTAATAAAATGGAGTACTATTTAGGTGAGACGAGACAGGTAGTAAGAAATCAGAAAAGAAAAAATGGAAAAAAACAAGTGGAAACCCTAATCTAACGCTTGATATCAAGGAATTCAAAAAAAGTCAATTGTTAGAAATGTAGGTCAAGTTTACTATGAAAAGAGAAAAGCAGCTCATATACGCATAAAAGGAGAAGAAGAAATGTTAGCGAAATTGATCTATGAAAATCCGCTGAATCAAGCAGCAGATATTCAACACTTTATTGCTGAAGGAGAGCCCAAAATTACTTTCCAAGACGGGATGATTCTGGCGAATACGTATTCTGAAGAATCAAACAAACAACCACATTTTGTTTTATGGCTGCCTCAACAATTTCCAGCGGACCTACGAATCACCTGGCAGTTTCAACCACTGGCTGAACCAGGCTTATGTATGCTCTTTTTTGCAGCAGCCAATCGCAAGGGTGGCTCGATCTTCGATTCTGAAGTACCCAAACGAACCGGGGCATATCCTGAGTATCATTCTGGAGGGATCAATGCTTACCACCTCTCTTATTTTCGAAGAAAGTATGAGGAGGAACGGGCGTTTGAAACGTGTAATTTGCGCAAAAGTCATGGGTTTCATCTGGTCGCCCAAGGCGCAGATCCACTTCCGAGTGTAGCAGATGCCCGAGGCTTTTATCACCTAAAAATCGATAAGGTAGGTGCAACGATTTCCTTTTGGATCAATGACTTATTGGTGTTAAGGTACCTTGATAAGGAACAGTTTGGTCCCGTATTAACCAAAGGAGCGATCGGATTTCGGCAAATGGCGCCAATGAAGGCCCGCTATAAAGACTTAAAGGTATATTCCTTAGAGGAGGAACGGTGATGAATTGGCAGAAAGCATATCAAGCAGCAGATTTTGTCTTTTATTGTTTGCTGATAAATGTAACCGTTATTATAGGTGCACTAGTAGGTGGGATCATCTTTGGACTGGCGCCTAGCGTACAAGCAGGATTCCACATAGCAAAGAAAACCCTTAAACAGGAATCGCCGCCTTTTTTTCAAACGTTCTTTGGGTATTACCGCAGGAACTTTTGGCGATCGAATCGCTTGGGCTTACCGATCATTCTCTTTTATTTGTGCCCCATGGTGGTGATCCAGCAAGGATTTTTAGCGGCATTGACTCAAACAGGCTTGATCCTATTGATCGTTAGCCAATGCGTCGCGATCGCTGTGATCAATACATTGCTTAGCATGTACGAATATTATGTGCTCCCAACGAAGAAGTACCTAGGCGCTTCGCTACGCTTTCTTTTTTTTCAGCCTATTGGCACCTTTTTAGGCGTCCTTTGGTTTGGAATTTGTAGTACGATCAGCTTTTTTCTCCCCGGTCTCCTTCCATTTTTAAGTATTGGGATGTGGATCATTGGCACAATGGGGATTTACTTGAAATTATTTGATGAAAATGAACAAAAGCTAAAGCAAAAAAACGATGCAGTTCAACCTGCAGAGAGGGAAGAGGAGGAAATCGAACATGGCATTGAAATGGCTCAAAAATAAACCTAAGGGAAAACGTGGGCTGAGTTTTGGGTATCCATGGGAAAAAGGAGCTTTACAACCTGAGGTTCTAAGTGAGGAACTGTTTTTGCTGGGGGAGGAGCCGCTGCAAACGAAAGTACTGGCTTACTGGCCAGATGGCAGTGTGAAATGGACAGGACACAGTGGTCTGGTGGCAGAAACGACGCAGTTACTTTTTCAAAGAAAACAGCGTGTCCAGAAGAAACAGGCGATTGCTAGGGAAGCTTACAATGGTATTTATTTTGACAACGGTACGATCAAAGGCTTCTTCCCGAAACATGGGGAAGGGAAAAATGTATTGGACTGGGTAGCGGTCAATGGGCAGAAAAAATTGCAAGATCTTCACGCAATCCTGCAATACCAAAACAAAAAGGTGCAGTCCAAAGTAACGGACTTGATGTTGGAAGAAAATGGTTCAGAAAAAGCCGTTATCAAAGTATCGGGCGTCATCGAGATCGATCAAGAAGTGGTGCAAGAGTTTATTTTACGGTTCCGCATCTTTCGCGAAATCAGCAAATTGGAAATCATTCATACGGTCATTATCATCAAACCACTTACTTATGAAGGCATGGGGATAGCATTTGATTATGCGTTGACAGGTGAAAATTGGAATCGACAAGTCAAATTTATTGCAGACGCTGTGTATCATGAAGCGGCACAATTGTTACTTTCACGTCGACACTATCAGCAAAACATTCCCTATCAAGAACAAGCCAGTGGACAGCTCGTTTCATTGACCCCAGCGGACGAGCCGATGCTGTCTCATGCGGTGGAAAATGCTATTTGGGACAATTTTCGGGTCAATCAAATCAATCATCGGTCATTTGAATTAGAAAAACAGACCGAAGCTGGGTACTGTTGGTTGCCCATTGGGGATGGCGAGCATTATTCAGGTACCTTTTACGCTGGGGGAGAAACCGGCGGCGTTGCTTGCAGCATGGAGAAATTTTGGGAAAAAGCACCATCTGCGATCGAGGTGACAGGCATCACCCAAAAAGAAACCCAAATCACGATGTGGCAGTGGTCACCGAATGCCAAGCCAATGGATTTTCAGCACTATTCCAAACGGGATCATATGCTTAGCGGATACGAAGGAATGGAAGAGATTCGTTCGACGGCAGTTGGTGTAGCAAATACGACGCGTTGTTGGTTGGATCTATATGAAGAAGCCCCATCAGAAGAAGTGTTGCTGGGCTTAGCTCAAGAAAACCAAGAACCTGCCCAGATCGTTTCATTGCCTGAGCGTTATCAAGAGACGAAGGTTTTTGGCAGGATCAGTTTACCAGACGAATCAACGAAAACGAAACAGTTGCTGGAGCAACAATTGGCTGAGATGCGTCAATTCTATTTAGCAGAAGTCCAACAAAGAAGTTGGTATGGCTATTGGAACTATGGTGATGTCATGCATACCTATGATCAGTTTCGACACCAATGGCGCTACGATCTTGGTGGGTACGCTTGGCAAAACACTGAATTGGTCCCTAACATGTGGCTTTGGCTAGATTTCTTACGGACTGGTGATCCAAGCGTTTACTATCTGGCTGAAAGCATGACGAGACATACTTCAGAAGTCGATCAGTACCATGCTGGTGAATACAAAGGATTAGGGTCACGGCATAATGTCATTCATTGGGGCTGCCAAGCAAAAGAAGTTCGAATTTCAATGGCGGGTCTCCATCGCTACTACTACTATTTGACAGCGGATGAACGCATTGGGGAGATTATGGAACAAGTCAAAGACAATGAAACCTATGCTTTTGATGCGTTACCACCGATGCGCGAGTTTTATGAACGAGAAACGAAACGGATACCGATTCGCATCGGACCAGATTGGGCTGCGCTAGTCTCGAACTGGTTTACCCAGTGGGAACGGACGAATGATCCTGTTTACCTTGAAAAAATTCGCACCGGCATCACCTGCATCAAAGCCATGCCCCAGCGCCTATTGTCTGGTCCCACAGTGTTATTTGATCCACAAGACAAAACCTTATCTTATATAGGAACTGGGAATTTTGGCGGCTATCACATGGTCATCTCCTTTGGGGCGCCGCAAGTTTGGTTAGAACTTGCTCAAGTGCTGGAAGACCCCGAGTGGACAGAGATGTTAGGGGAGTTTGGCTGGTTTTATAGCTTGAGTCCTGAGAGAAAAGCAGAAGAATCAAACGGGGTACTGACGGAACCTCATTTTGCCTGGCCAATGTTTGCGTCGACGATGATGGCCTTTGCTGGGCGAGTGCGTAACGATCAAGCAATCAGTCAAAGGGCTTGGCAGTTATTGCTTGATAATGACAAATCGGGTGTTCCATTGCCGATCGAAGCGACCATTGAAGCAGCGACAACGTGGAAAAAAATAAAAGAAATGCCGTGGGTATCGACCAATGTGTTGTCACAGTGGGGTCTAAATACGATTTGTTGTTTAGCACTGATCGGAGCGGAGTTAGAGGAGGAGAATGAATGGAAACAACAATAAAAAAAGTGCCGAAAACGAAAGAGCAATGGGGGAGTTTTCTCAACCATTTTAAACAAAATAAATGGCTCTATATTTTGACGATTCCCGGGATCATCTATTTTGCAGTATTTCGTTATGCACCGATGTATGGGTTGATCATTGCTTTCAAAGATTATGTGCCCTTTTTAGGAATCGCAGATAGTCCATGGGTTGGAACACAAAATTTTATGGATTTCTTCAATAATCCTGATTTCTTTCGGATCTTGTGGAACACGTTGATGATTGCCTTTTTAAACATCTTCTTTTCGTTTCCAGCACCCATCTTTTTGGCACTGTTACTGAATGAATTGCGCAACAAGCTGTTTCAGCGGACCATTCAAACCTTCGTCTATGTACCACATTTTCTTTCATGGACGATCGTCGTTAGTCTTTGGCATATCTTATTCAACATCGATCATGGAGCGATCACTCAATTTATCGCTTCGTTGACAGGCGTTGAAATCGACTTTCTCTCAGACCCGCAATGGTTCCGCCCCATGATCGTGATGCAATCGATTTGGAAAGAGATCGGTTGGGGGACCATTATTTATTTAGCTGCCTTATCAGGTGTGGATCAGGAACAATACGAAGCCGCGATCATGGATGGTGCAGGACGTTTCCGTCGTGTGTGGCACATCACTTTGCCTGCGATTCGTTCGACGATCATCATTATGCTGATCATGCGGATCGGGTCGATTTTGTCTACTGGGTTTGATCAGATTTTCTTGATGACCAATCAGTTGAACCGAACAGTAGCAGATGTTTTTGATACGTATGTGTATATGATGGGGATCACCAATGGCGCTTACAGTTACTCAACAGCCGTCGGATTATTTAAATCGATCGTTGGGATCATCCTCGTACTTTGTACCAATAAATTAGCGAAACGCTTTGGCGAAAGCGGCTTATACTAAGGAGGAAAAAGATGGATACTTTACACAATACGAAGGCAGGGAAAATATTTGACATTTTTAATGCGCTATTTTTGGCATTGATTGGGTTATTCATGGTGATTCCTTTTATTTATGTGATCGCAGGTTCATTTGCTACGGAGTTAGAATTGACCACACGTTCGTTTTTCTTATGGCCAAATGAGATCAGTCTCGACTCCTATCGCTTTATTTTTTCAACCAACACCTTTATCCGTAGTTTGCTTGTAACGGTCGGCGTTACCATCGTTGGCACGCTGGTGCAGCTTTTCTGTACCTTCACCTTTGCCTATCCTTTATCACGTAAGCACCTAAAAGGACGGAACACCTTGTTGAATCTCGTGATTTTTGCAATGCTCTTTTCAGGTGGGATGATCCCAACGTTTATCGTGGTTAAAAATTTAGGACTGATCAATTCTTATTGGGCATTGATTTTGCCAATTGCAATCAATCCGTTCAACTTAATGATCATCAAAAACTTTTTCCAAGAAATGCCGATCGAATTGGAAGAATCCGCCAAGATGGACGGCTGTACGGAACTAGGGATCTTATGGAAAATCATTTTGCCTTTATCAAAACCAGTGATCGCGACCTTCACCCTTTTTTACGCCGTTGGTATCTGGAACGACTTCATGAGTGGATTGCTCTATATCAACGATTCAGCAAAATGGCCGATTCAGTTATTGTTAAGACAGATCACGATGGCCTCCAGTGGTGCCAATGCGTTAGCAAGTATGGACCCCAACTATGTGCCGCCTGAACAAGGAATCAAATTTGCAGTCATCATTGTGGCGACTTTGCCAATTTTGATCTTCTATCCGTTTTTGCAAAAACATTTTGCCAAAGGAATGCTGATTGGATCCGTCAAAGGATGATACACTTCAATAGTTGTGGATAGGTTGTCATGCGTTTTTTCGCATGACAATTTGTTACATAAAATCTATTACAAGGGTGTTTGGGAATGAAGTACTTTAAAACAGGCGGTTTTCATCGAAAACTGCAGCTAGCCAGTCTATGGATCGTCGTACCGCTATTAGCCGTTGCAATCTTTTTGCATGCCTATTTGATCGGACCATTACAACGATCGTATCAAGAACTAAACAATCGCCAAGTCGAAGGAATCGTTAGTAACATCAACCAACAGTTCTCGCAGCTGGAAGTGACTTTAAGCGTTTGGGGGCAATCGTTTCAAAGGCGTTACCAAGAAGATTTATTGGAAACGACGAATTATCAGACGTTGATCCAGCTGTCAGAAGAATTGTTTTACTTAACCAATAGCTCCAATTATGTCAATCGAATCGGTATTTATTCGCTTGGAGAGGCGCCCTTTGGAATTGAAAGTGGCGGCACGTATGAATTAACGCTCGAGCAAACCAAAACAGCATTTGAACGCTATCGGATCGATAATGGTAGGCAGTATCAGTGGAAGATCATTGAAGAAGAGGATGAATTGATTTTTGTACAAAACATTGATAGCCAAGGCGAAGATCAGCCTAAAATTTTTTTAGTTGCAACGATCGACGAGCAATCATTGTTAAAGTATTTTTATGATACCCAAATTGAAAATGGACTCGCAGCGATTTCCTTTAATCATGAGAGTTTTCGTTTTATTGGCGATCAGAACTTAGCGAATGTTATCCAACCGCTGAGTGAGGAGCATCAAGGAACCTGGGTCGAATCGATCAATGGCAATGATTATAGCATGATCGCCGTAAACAGTACGCGACTCAACCAAATATGGACGTTTTATACCGTCGTTCCCTTAGCTTTGATTACCGAGCCAGTCACTCATTTGGCTAGAGTGCTGATCGTCGTAAGCATTCTTTTTATTGCTTGTGTGGCAGTCATGAGTCTCTTTTTGGCAAAAAAACAATACCAACCTTTTGAAAAAACGATGGATCAGCTCTTTGGTAATACCCAATGGAAAAAAGAAAACGATCTGGAGTTTTTGGTGGACCGTTGGCAACAATTAAGTCGGGAAAAAGGATTGCTACAAAATCAGGCGGAACGCTTTCAAGATTCGCTGAAGCGGCAAGTGATCCAACATTTGATGGAAGGGTATTATGGCTATTTGTCAGAGGAAGAATCGCAACAATTACTGCAGCAAAAAAACTGGCGCTTAAGTGAACAAGGGTATCGCCTGTTTTATTACCAACTCAATGATCTATTAAGCAATCAAGCAAATTCACAAGATGAAACCCACATTTTGTTTGCGCTAGAAAACATTATAACGGATGTCACAGCCATGTTTTTCCCAGAATCAACCATCGTTTCGTCAAATGAAGGGCGGATTTCGGTTTTTGTGGTCAATCAAGAGCAGCAACTGGCAGATTACTTCACGATGGTCACCAAGCAAATCAATTTGATCGTCTGCCGTTATGTCACCATCGTTAGTTCGCAACAAGAAATTGAGATTCGCAAGTTGCCTGAAGTTGCCCAACGTCTCAAAAAGCAAATCCATCTGCAACGGTTGATTCCCGAAAATCAAGTGCTTCAAGGAGAGAAAATGCGCCCGCTGCCGAAGTATTCTCTTTCGCAAGAAAATTTGATTTTAACAGCGCTGAAAAGTGGCTATCATGAAGAATTGCAACGAAGTGTCCAGCGGTTTTTGGAACAGGTCGTGGCAGAAAACAATCAACAGGCTGCGGTGATCTATGTGGTCAATCGACTGTACGATCAAGTCGATTACCTTTTAAATGAAAATGGTGTCTCACGAACGGATTATGTATCGAAAACGGTTGTGTTAGAGCGAATCGAACGACTTTTGGACATCAATCAAATCCAAGCCTTTTTGTACCATCATTTCTTAAAGCCCGTTTCCATCCTCTGGCAAGAAAATGTCGCTAATTCTTATAGTGAAATGATCCAAAAAGTAGCGGAGTACATCCAATCTGATTTTCGCAATGAACAAATTTCGTTAGAATATGTTGCGGATCGTTTCGAAGTAGACCCAATCTTTTTGAGTAAGGAGTTCAAGCGTGCCAAGCAGGTCAACTTTATTGATTATTTAACCAATGTTCGCATCGTAGAAGCGAAACGGCAGTTGCTAGAAACCGATCATCAAATCAATGAAATCGCAGAAAACCTTGGGTATAATCCCAGTTACTTCAATCGTTTATTTAAAAAGTGCACGGGAATGACCCCAGGACAATATCGAAAAGGTCAGAGCTGATCACTGTTGGTTGCTGCGGAAAAGCTCGTATTTTCGCAGCTTTTGCTCTGATTTTTCCATGTTTTCGTCAGCCAATGTTTTGTATAATAGAAAAGAAAGCGATTTCTAATGCAGCTTAAGTTCAGCAAGAAAACCAGCGGACTTGTCAACGCTGTTGGAAATCTGATAGTAAATAGATGGAGGAAGAAAAGAAATGAAAATCGTTCTAGGCGGAGATTCAACCGTGGCGGATTATCCCCTTGATCAACAGCCAATGATGGGCTGGGGACAAGCCTTACCAAGCTATCTACCCCCAGAAGTAAACGTACGCAATTTTGCAAAAAACGGCAGTACGACTCGTTCGTTTATCGAAGAAGGGTTGTTTGAGCAACTCCTGCAAGAAGTCGAACCGAATACAGTCGTCCTACTGCAATTTGGACATAATGACCAAAAAGAGAAAAATCATGTCACGATGGAGGCGTACATTGCTCATTTGACAGACATGATCCGTCAAATCAAAGAAAAAGCAGGAATCCCGATCCTGTGTACACCTGTTGAACGGCGGGTAGGAGAAGAGGGACGATTGGCGCATACGTTGTCAGCATTTTTACCTGTCTTAAGAGAACTTAGTCGAACGGAAGAAGTGGTTTTGTTTGATTTAAATCGCTATACCTATCATTATTATGACACATTAGGACTAGAAGCTTCCAAAGCACTCTTTGTTTGGTTAGCACCGAATGAGCACCCCAATTATCCTGCAGGTCTTGCAGATGATACCCACTTTTCAAAGCTCGGGGCGCATATGATCGCTCGCTATGTAGCGATTCGTCTACAGGCGTTTTTCCATGAGCAACCACTGTTTCCTGATATTTATTACGGCGCCTGCATGTATCCAGAAGTCTGGTCGGAAGAAATCATGCAAAGTGATAGTCACACGATGAAAACGTTAGGCATGAATTTTGCTAGAATTGGGGAATTCATGTGGCGTGACTTGGAGCCTCAACCTGGAGAATATGATTTTTCGTTGTTGGAACGTGCGCTAGAACAGTACCAAGCAAATGGCATCGATGTTTGCTTATGTATTCCAACGCCGACCCCACCCCGCTGGTTTACAAAACAGTACCCAGAAGCATTGGTCACTAACCAAGATGGAACGAAGATGCATCACGGCTCAAGACAGCATGTCTGTACAAACAACGAGGACTTTCGCCGTTATGCTTATCGGTTAACGAGAAAAATCGCTGAGATTGCCGAAAAACATGAAAATGTCGTTATGTTGCAATTGGACAATGAGTTTAAATGTCATGTCGATCTATGTTATTGTACGACGTGCCAAACGCGTTGGCATACGTATTTAAAAGACAGCTATCAATCCGTGACTAACCTCAATGAGTGTTGGGGAACGAAGGTGTGGAGTGAGTGGTATGACGCATTTGAGGATGTCGTCTTGCCGCTAACGACCCCATTTTTGCATAATTCTTCCTTGATGAATGCCTTTCGCCGTTTTACCACCGATACGTTGAATGAGTTTGCGCATGATCTTTGTCATTTTATCCGAATGGAGACCGCGTTACCCATTACCCATAACTCCGCTTTTGGGTTTAACTTGCAAAATGATGAGCTATTTGCTGATTTAGATATTGCTGGTTTTGATACGTATGCACCGGCAGACAACTATCCAGCGTATACGATGAACTTGGATCGTTGGCGGAATGTCAAACCGCGCAACAAGGAAATGTTATTGTTAGAAACTTGTACTGCCAATGCAGGTCATATTGAAAATTATGCGGCACCTCGTCCTCATGGGTTTGTCACAAGTGAAGCGTTCATTGGCTATGCTGGTAATTTGAAATCCTTCTGCTTTTGGCATTTTCGTGGACATCGCTATGGTGTGGAGCAACCCCATAGCGCCGTGTTAACTGCTTGGGGAGAGCCAGATCGTGGGTATGAAGAGGTAGTTCGGATTGGTGAACTAAGACAACAGATCGCACCACTTTTAGCGGAAACGAAGTATGTATCGGCAAAAATAGCCATCATCTACTCGGACTACTCGAAACGCTTTTACACGATCGATCATGGGGGTGTTTATAATTATCGCAGCCTGTTTACCGAATTTTACGGCAGTCTGATTCGCCAAGGGATTCGTGTAGAAATCATTCAAGAAAATAGTCCGTTAGAAGAGTATGATGTTGTTCTTGCCCCATTTGTTCGTTGGATCAGTCCTACCTTACTGAAAAAATTTG
Source organism: Enterococcus sp. R12 (assembly GCF_058135755.1). Taxonomy (NCBI): domain Bacteria; kingdom Bacillati; phylum Bacillota; class Bacilli; order Lactobacillales; family Enterococcaceae; genus Enterococcus; species Enterococcus sp. R12. The sequence continues at coordinate 2,789,575 of NZ_CM176874.1, read as the reverse complement.
CCGCCTTTACCGAAGCAGGAGGCAAGCTGATTTTAGGCCCGATGACGGGGGATCGGACCAAAGAGCTGGCGTGGCCAGCGACGAATGGCTTAGATCGTTTAGGAGAATGGCTCGGGTTTGACCAAATCCAGCAGTTTACGGTGAAAGGACTGACTTATCAGCTAACCTATGACGGCCTAAAAGAACCTTTGGATCATTTGGTCACAGTTTTTCACTGCCCAGAAGATTGGGAAACGATCGGACGAGGGAATGACCAAACGCTACTAGCTAAGAAACAACTGGCTCAAGGAGAGATCATCTATTTAGGTGCGCTACCTAGCAATTTACCAGACAGTTTGATATGGCAGTCGTTTTGTCGCAAAGAACTTTTCCCTTATGAATCAGAGCGCCAGTTGATCAAATGTTCGGAAGGTGTGATGAAGTATCGCCGAGAGTCAGCGACCCATGTCCAACTCTGGATCAGTAACTTAGGGCTGACGACAGCTGATTTTACCTTACATCTACCCGGTTTCGAACGCTTATCAGGTGAAGCGCTGGCGCGGGGTAACCATAGGCTAGAACCTTATGAAAATTTGATTATTGAATGGGAAAAAACAGTAGAAAGCGAGGAGTCAGATGATTCATTTAGCCATCCGAGGGCATGACCTTTCAGGAGAATATACACCAAAGCAGTTAGCACAAGCGGTAGGTGCAAAGAAAATAAAAAACGTTCAGTTTGCCTTGAATGCGTCTTTTCCAGATCTAAGTGCTCCTGAAAAGATGAATCCAGGTATGGGGACCTTCTTCAAGAATGAATTCCAAGAACAAGGCGTTCAAATCGCTTTGTTAAGTTGTTATAGTAACTTGATTCATCCCGAACCAGAGGAACGAGAAAAAATCTTACAGAAATTTGAGCGCTATTTATTCCATGCCCGTTATTTTGGTGCCAGCATGGTGGCTTCAGAAACAGGCTCAGTCATTGCCGCACTGGGATATAGTGAAGAGAATTTTTCAGATGAGGTTTTTGAAGACTTGATCCATGTGATCCAGCGACTCGTTCGAGTGGGAGAAAAATATCAAATCATGGTAGGGATCGAAGCCGGACTGAATCATCCGCTGTATTCGAATCAGCGCATCGCCGAGCTGATTGAACGTGTTCCTTCTGATTATTTAGGGATCATTTACGATCCAACGAATTTGATCACCGCAAAAACGGCTGCTGATCAAGTCGCATTGGTAGAAGAAGCATTTACTCTTTTCGGAGAGAAAATCGTCTGCTTGCACCTAAAGGATTTTCAACTCTCGGGAGAAGAAGTGATCCCTGTCCCATTAGGCGAAGGACAAATACGGTATCCAGAAATTTTACAGCTTTTGATCAACCACAAGCCATACTGTTACGTGGTGCTAGAAGAAACAAAAGATGTTGGGATCGATCGTGCGGTGGCGTTGATTGAAGGCTTAGATCTAAAAAATTAGCTGGGGGTTTGTGTAGATGATTGTGTAAGAGAACACGGGAGTAGTTTTCTTGTTTTCTTAAAAAACGCTGGCATTGAATGCAAATTTTATCTAGCATAGAAAAGTTGTTTATGATGAAATTTCATCTAAACAACTTTTTTATTTTCATAAAAATAAAAAATACGAGATAAAATTTGTTATTATAGAATAAAAAGAAGCGTTTTGGATTGTTGCATTCGGATAATGGATCAAATGGAAAAGGATTTAATATTTACGAGACATGTAAAAGAGAGAAAGGAGGAACCAATGGCAAACATGCAAGACGTGGCAAAACTTGCCAATGTATCTGTGACCACCGTCTCACGAGTGATCAATAACAGAAAATATGTCAATGAAGAAACAAAGCAGATTGTGCTAGAAGCAATTCAAGCACTTGATTATGTACCAAATGAATTAGCACGGTCCTTTTATTACAATTCCTCAAAGATGATCGGCTTGCTGATTTATGATTTGAAAAATGATTTTTATAATCAATTTATTACCCGAATCGAGTCGCAACTGATTGAGAAAGGCTATAGTTTGATGATCGGTACCACACAAGGGAATCCTGAAAGAGAAACCTATTTTTTGAACTTGTTTCTCGCAAATAATATTGATGGGGTAATTTTATGTACCAACCTTTGTACGCAAGGTCCGTTGTTGCAAAAGGTTCTCAAATTACCTCTAGTGAGTGTGGGTAGAGTCCTTAGCGATGAAGTATCCTCCGTTTCTGCGGATAATACCTCAGGTGGACAGTTGGCAGCACAGATCTTAATCCAAAATTGTTGTCGCGAGATCCTCTTCATTAATGGACCAAAGACATTACATTCCGTTCAAGAAAAATCAGCTGGTTTTTATCAAGTGATGGACCAATACCCAGAGATCTATGTTCACGAGGTCATACTCGATTTTGTAAATGTCACGCAAACTTCCTTTGATCAACTTTTTCGTCAATGGCCTTCTATCGATGGCATTTTTGCGGCAAGCGATTTTTTGGCAGCCTGTGCTTTACGTTCCCTTCATTCACTGGATAAAAAGGTTGGTGAAGCGATTCAAGTGATTGGTTATGAAAACACCAATGTTTGTCTTTGTACTAGCCCTTTGCTTTCGTCCATCGCACGACCATTAGAGGAGATGGTGGATTGGACGACCCAGCTACTTTTTCAAGAGGTACAAGGAGACAAAACCGCACCAAGACACGTTCTCTTGAAAAATTCATTTGTCCCAAGAGAAACGACTCAATGGAAGTGATGGGAAAAGAAGCAACCGATTGCAGCTTTCTTTTGATTGTCTTGGGATAGCCGCAATTCTATAATGAAATGGACTGGAATAAATCCAGAATGAGGAAGTTGCTAAGTGATAGGTGTTGATAGCTAGTACTATTTTTCGAAAAAAATGGTTCCGCTTACAAAATATTTTGTAAAATAACGAACGGTTTGAAGGATAACGCCTCAAGAAGAGTGTACCTAAAATGCGATCACAAAAACAAATTAACCTAAATGTAATAAGAAGGAGTGATTAACCATGTGGAAAGCAAACTATCATACCCACACAACTCGATGCAAACATGCACGGGATTCTGATGAAGACTATGTGATCAAAGCCATCCAAGCTGGCTTTAAGGAAATTGGCTTCGCTGATCATTGTCCCTGGCCCTTTGAGGATGGGTATGTCTCCCCCATGCGGATGGATGTTGCGCAATTGGAAGATTACGTTTCATCGATGAGAAGCTTACAGGAAAAGTACCAAGGACAAATCGATGTGAAATTAGGATTAGAGTGTGAATATTTTGAAACAATGATCCTTTGGTTAGTTGCAGAGAAAGAAAGGCTGTCGATCGACTATTTGATTTTTGGTAATCACTTTCCTGAAATCGAAAGCAATCACTATTACGACCACACACCCGGGGATTCGGTAAAAGCGATCAAAGATTATCTCCGTGTTTCTTTACAGGGAATTGAATCAGAAATTTTTGCTTATATGGCACACCCAGATGTGTTCATGCGGGGCTATAAAACCTTCGATTCTCATTGTGAAGAAGTTGCCTACCGCCTATGTGAAAAAGCCAAAGAGTATCAACTGCCGTTGGAGTATAATTTGGCAGGCTATACGAACGGTGGCTATCCGCATCCTGAATTTTGGAAGATCGCCAAGGAAGTCGGCTGCTCTTGTATTATTGGGATCGATGCCCACGAGAGTGCGGCTTTAACGAATACAGAAATTTACGAAAGAGCTCTTTTAGAAATCGATGCTTTGGGGTTAGCACGGATCGATCGGCTCTTCTTTGCGTGAAGGAAAAAAAGTTGATCGTTTTGGAAATAAAACATGGACGCCAGTGGGGATCACTAGCGTCCATGTTTATTAGAATTGCCATTCTTGAATTTTTTTCAAGAGTACCGCTTTGTCGGCAGCTTCCGCAAAGGAATGCTGAGCGGCAGTTTCGTTTAAGAAGCGCATCTCTGATTCGGACATGTCGCAATGATGAGCCATTTGCAGGTATTCATTGGTCAATGTCGTGTTTGAGACCGTTCGGTTATCGGTGTTCAAACAAAAAGGGACCTTGGCCTCCAGCCATTCTCTTAATGGGTATGCCGAGTATGTGGGAATCGCACGCGTATGAACATTGCTGGTAGGGCAGCCTTCGATACAGCGATTTTGTTCTCGAACAAACGCTTGAGCAGTAGGATCTCCTTTTAAGGCGATGCCGTGGCCAATCCGCTGCGCACCGCTTTCGATGGCTTGATAAATGTTTTGCACACAGCCGCATTCGCCTGCATGTAAGGTCAGCTGGACACTTTGGTTCTTGAGGAACACTTGATAGCTGGCAGCTAAATCAGGGACGTACCCGTCTTCTTCTGGACCTGCCAGATCAATGCCGACGACTTTTTCATCGGTAAGAGCGATCGCTTCATCAAAAATCGCCGTAATAGCTGGTAGGTCTTCTTGACGCATCCCAATGACCAAAACATTGCCTTTGATCGGGTAGCGTTCTTCTGCTCGTGCGATGCCTTCGATCACGGCTTGGATGGTCTGGCTGCAAGTGAGTCCTTTGTCCATCGATAAGCTGGGAGCAAAGCGGATCTCAATATAAGCGACCCCATCTTGAGCGGCTTGTTCCATCACATCATAGGCGGCAGCTGCTAACGCTTCTTGTGTTTGCAAATACGGCCGAACGAAATCAAAGCAGCGAAGATAATCCCTCAGGTCATGACAATCTTTGGGGGCTTGCATCTGTGCTTTCACAGCTTCTATGTCTTGCTCGATCGGTAGTTCTTGCTGATTGGCGATGGCGATCAATGTTTCTGGACGAATGGAACCGTCGAGGTGGCAGTGAAGTTCTACTTTGGGAAATGCTTGGATTTGTTGTTGAGTAAGCACAGTGTTCCTCCTGTCTAGGTCGAATTTTTTTAAGTATGAATATAGCATACTTCCAAAGCCCATGCTACCCAAAAAAGGAAATTCTCATAGAAAGCAAAACAGCAGCCGCGAATTACTTGTGCGGCTGCTGTTTTTATTGTGGGAGAGTGGTTCAAATCAATTCCGATAGATCGGTAAAAGGCAATGACAGATCGTGAGCGGCTTCTTTTGAAGTAAATGCGCCCTCATAGGCGATGACCCCTTTGGCAAGTGCCTGATTTTCTCGCAACGCTGCTAAAGGATCGTTGGCTAGCTGCTGGGCATACGGTAAGGTGGCAATGCTCAATGCGATGGTTGCCGTTTGCGGCACAGCACCTGGCATATTCGCGACTGCATAGTGAATAACTTCTTCCCGGATATAGGTTGGCTCGTCGTGGGTAGTGACTTTGTCTTCGGTCTCAAAAATTCCGCCTTGGTCAATGGCAATATCGACGATCACGGATTTTTCAGGCATCTGTTTCACCATGTCGCGGGTCACTAAGCACGGAGCTTTTTGTCCTGGCAATAAGACGGCTCCTACCACCAAGTCTGCGGATTGGATCGTTCGTTCGATATTCAAGCGATTGGAATACAAGGTTTGGACTTGACCAGAAAATTGTCGATCCAACTCTTGTAAGCGTGGGATCGAAACGTCTAAAATCGTCACTTGTGCGCCTAGACCTACGGCGACTCTCGCGGCATTCTCACCGGCAACGCCACCACCAATGATCGTTACCCGACCTTGACGGACGCCGGGAACACCTGAAAGCAGGATCCCTTTTCCGCCATATATTTTTTCGAGAAATTGTGCGCCGATTTGAACAGACATTCTTCCAGCGATCTCACTCATAGGCGATAGCAGAGGCAGGGTGCCGTTCGCCAGCTGGACGTTTTCATAAGCAACAGCGATCACTTTGCTGTCGATCAACGCTTGAGCAAGCTGTTGATTGGCGGCTACGTGGAAATAGGTGAATAAAACCAGTCCCTCATGCAAAAAGGGGTATTCTTCTGGTAAAGGTTCTTTGACTTTCATAACCAATTCAGAGGCCCAAACCTCTTCAACGGTAGTAATCGTAGCGCCGACTTCCTGGTACGCTTGATCAGAAAAGGTTGATCCTGCACCAGCGCCTTGTTCAACGAAGACTTCGTGTCCGTCTTGGACTAACTCATAGACTCCCGAGGGCGGCAATGCCACACGATTTTCATTGTTCTTGATTTCTTTTGGGATACCGATTTTCATAGACTTCACACCTTTCTTTCTTCCATTATAATAGAAAGCGGATTCCTAAGGGGAGAAAGAATGGTTTTTTTATTAAAAAAGTAAGATCCAGTTGCTGCTTTCGGGACGACAAAGAAAAAAGCCCCGAACGGGGACTTTTTTTGATCAATCAGCTGAAGGTCCAAAAGCGTAAGCTTTGATTAGCGATTTCATCTAGTGTGTAATAGATAGCGTAATGGGATTTTTCTGGATCATCATTGGGATCTAAGACAAACACTTGATCGTCCATCATTCCACCTAAGACCATAATATGGCCGCCATCTGTAAATTCCCCTGGAGTCACAGAAACGATGACGGGATGATTTTGTTGCAAGTAAGCTTCAACACTGGCTAGATCTGTGCCAAGATCATAATAGTTGTAGCCGTTTGCATCGGCAAAGTCAGAAAAAATCCGCCAGTCCGTTCCTTGGCCGTCAACGTAATAATGATCTCCTGCCCAATCGAGGACTTCTAGTGGCGAAATGGGATAGCCTTCAAGATAGGATTGAACCATCGCAAGAGAAGCAATCGCACAGCCGTTTTCTGCTAAGGTTTGGCTGCCGTCATTGCCATAGGATCTATCGGCCCAATCTTCGTTCGTCTGCAAGAAAATCGGTGTCGTGATGTCCATTTCCCATAAATAAGCATTGATGTCATCACTAAAGATAGCCTGAGAATAAACATATTCGTCGTCATAACTCTCATCATAGGCAACGACGGTGTGCACGTGTTCGGACAACTCTCCGTACAACACGTGATGAGAGATTCGATTGAACCCAATCCAAATCAACACCAATCCTGCCAAAACAACCATTGGCCGACGCTTTCGATAAACATCTGTCTGTTTTTGCATTTTTCCCTCCTTGTTTTACGAATCGTACGTATTCATCCTGTTCTTTTAAGTAAAACAAAGGAGGGGGCGCTTGTCATCGGCCTACAGACCGATTCCTCGATCAATTGTCAAATGCTTCTAGTTCTAAGCTAGTATTTTCCCATGCTTCTAGTAGAGCTTCTTGTTCAGTGCGGGCTTGTTCTAATGCTTGATTCAACACGGTCAATTTGACATGATCATTCAACGCATCTGGTGCGGTCATGTCTTGTTCCAGTTGTTGGATCGTTTCTTCTATTGCGGCAAGTTCTTCTTCGATTTGGGTGACTTTTCGCTGTAAGGTTCTAACGGCTTTTTGCTGTTCCTTGCTTTGGACAAAGTTTTGCTTGCCCGCTGAGAGGGTGGTTTCGGTTGTTTTTGCTTCCAACATCGCTGCGATCTCAGCTTCTTCTTGTTTCTTTTCTAAATAATAATCGTAATCGCCGAGATAGAGCTTGCTGCCGTTTTCAGACAGTTCCACGACCTTGGTGGCGATTCGATTGATAAAGTAGCGGTCGTGAGATACGAAGAACAAAGTGCCTTCATAATCGATCAGCGCATTTTCTAAGACTTCTTTGCTGTCGATGTCTAAATGGTTGGTTGGCTCATCCAAAATCAAGAAATTGTCATGGTCCATGGCTAACTTTGCCAAAGCGACACGGGCTTTTTCGCCACCGCTTAATAGCGTGATCGGCTTTTCAACATCTTCTCCAGAAAATAAGAAGCTGCCTAATATATTGCGAATCTCGACTTCAGGTGTGGTGCTGTGGTCATCCCAAAGCTCATGGAGGATCGTTTTGGTTGAATGCAGATCGGATTGAGTTTGGTCATAGTACCCGATTGAGACATTGGCGCCAAAATGCACCTTTCCTTGAATAAAGGGGATTTTATGAATCAGCGATTTCAGTAAGGTTGATTTGCCGATCCCATTCGGTCCTACTAAAGCGATCGCATCTTTGCGCCGAACATCTAAGTCGATGGGCGCCGATAAGACTTCTTCTTCAGAATAACCGATAGCGGCATTTTCTACTTGCATCACAACATTTCCTGAAGGCTTTTCAATAGAAAAAAGGAAGTGGGCGGATTTTTCATCTCCTTGCGGGCGATCCAGCCGGTCCATTTTCTCTAATTGCTTACGGCGGCTTTGCGCGCGTTTGGTGGTAGACGCACGGACAAGGTTGCGGGCAACAAAGTCTTCCAGTTTATTGATTTCTTCTTGCTGCTTTTCAAAGGCTTTCCATTCACTTTGCAACTGCTCCGCTTTCAGGGTCAAATAGCGGCTGTAATTGCCTTTGTAGTGGCGCATTTTTTGACGACTCAGTTCGTAGACTTCGTTGACGACTTTGTCTAGGAAGTAACGGTCATGGGAAACGATCAGCAACGCACCGGCATATCCTTGCAGATAGTTTTCCAACCAAGATAACGTTTCGATGTCTAAATGGTTGGTCGGTTCATCGAGGATCAAGATATCAGGTTTTTGCAGCAGCATTTTTGCTAGTGCCAAGCGGGTTTTTTGACCACCAGAAAGGGTATTGATGGCTTGCGTGTAAAAAGAAGGATCAAACTGAAAACCGTGCAAGACGGAGCGAATCTCATTTTCATAGCCATAGCCATTTTTTTCTGCAAATTCATGCTGCAATTGGTCGTATTCTTTCAGGAGATTGCCAGAGTCAGCAGCAGGATCTGCTTCGGAGATGGCGATCTCTAAGGTACGCATGCGCTGCTCCATCTGCCGAACCGTTGCAAAAGCGCCCAGCATTTCTTCCCATACGGTGGCCTGACTATCAAGTCCGGTATCTTGAGCTAAGTAGCCCATCGTAGCGGTCTTATTTTTAGCGATCGTTCCTTTATCAGGACTTTCGAGTCCAGCAATAATTTTCAGTAGCGTTGATTTACCAGCACCGTTGCGCCCAACAAGCGCGATTCGGGAATTGCTGGCAATCTCTAATTGGATATTTTCAAATAAAACCTCGGCTCCGAAAAGACGGGCGATTTGGTTGGCTTGTAATAAAATCATGTGTATGTCATTCCTATCTTTAAGAAACTTGTCTGTATCAAGGTTACAATACTACAAGTCTATCATATTTTAAGGGAAACGGCGATTGGGAAAAAGTTTGATTTTACCATTATAAAATTTATATTTCAAATTATGAGCATTCAAATTGATTTTTGAACAATGTATTTGTTATGATAGCTTCATCACAAGTGAATTTTTCACAATGGGGGAGTATTCTTTGAAAGATCATCAAATTCCAAAGGCAACAGCGAAGCGATTGCCTTTATATTATCGTTACTTGCGTATTTTGCACCAAGCTGGCAAATTAAAAGTTTCTTCGACCGAACTAAGTGAAGCTGTTCAAGTTGATAGTGCGACGATCCGCCGCGACTTTTCCTACTTTGGTGAATTAGGAAAACGCGGCTATGGCTATGACGTTGAAAGCTTGATGCAGTTCTTTGCGAAGACATTGAACGAAGACCACATGACGAATGTAGCTTTAGTCGGTGTCGGAAACTTGGGGAGCGCCTTGTTGAAATACAAATTTCACCAAAGCAACAGCATTCGGATCAGTGCCGCATTTGATGTCAACGAAGATCTAGTTGGTCGAATCGTAGATGGTGTGCCGGTCTATCCAATGGATGACATGAAGGAACAAGTGAAGATCCAGCAGATCGATGTGGCTATTTTGACGGTTCCCGCACAACATTCACAAGATTTAGTGAACGAGCTTGTGAAAGCTGGCATTAAAGGAATCTTGAACTTTACACCTGCACGGATCACTGCACCAAAAGGCGTGCTGATTCAAAACGTTGACTTAACCAATGAATTGCAAACATTGATTTATTTCTTGCATTCAGGCAACGTCTTGTCCCATGAAGAACCAGTAGAAGAACCATCACTAAGCGAATAATCGCATCACATAAATAGGAATCAGCAAAACAGCTGCCAGATCGTAGTATATACAAGGATCTGACAGCTGTTTTTTGCTTTTTCACCACTGATCTTACTCGTCTAACTGGTCAAAAAGTGATTCGTAGGAATCTTGCTCTTCAACGCTTGTGAGCGCTTCTTGATATCGCAAGATTTGTTGAGTCAAACGTGTGAAATCGATGATGCGGGCTTCACGATGCACTTCTTTCCCATTCGCGAACAAGAGGACGACGGGAACCGTCAAGACCGAAAATAAACTGGCTGCTTCTGGCTCTGCCAGCGTGTTGATGGTAAATAGGGGGAGTTGCTGGGTTTGTGCCAGTTTTTGGATGCGTGGTTTGTCTGCAACACAAATACTGCAATTCGGTTGAGAGAGATAGAGTAGTGCCAACGGTTGTTGGGCGAGCTACTCTTGGATCGGTTGATTTTTTTGCATAAGTCATTCCTCCATGGAAAATGTACGCTGTTCTTGAGGAAAAGTCAAAATATCTGCTAGCAGCTGATCGCTTAGGTGAATAAGAAGGATTCAAAGATAAGGGAAATCTAAAGCAACGATTAAAAAAATAGGCTGCTTTAAAAAAAACGTTGTATAAAAAAAGGAAAAAACGTATAGTAATTCCAGCGTTTCGAATTTATTGATAAAGAAGGTTAAAGTTATGTTTCAGGCATTACCGAATTCTGTCCTGCAAATGAGTGTTATTTTTTTATCTATCGTCATTGAAGCCTTGCCGTTTGTCCTATTGGGCTGCTTGATCTCAGGTGCCTTACAAGTCTTCTTGACGCCAGAAAGAGTCACAAGACTCTTACCAAAAAACAAATTGGCATCGATCACAGTTGGTTGTGGTCTGGGGGTCTTTTTTCCTTCCTGCGAATGTGGGATCGTACCGATCGTTAATCAGTTCGTAAAAAAAGAGGTGCCAGTGTATACGGCGTTTGCCTTTATGCTGACTGCACCGATCATCAATCCTATCGTGATTTTTTCTACATTCATTGCCTTTGGAAATTCCGCGAAGTTCGCCTTTTTGCGTGTACTGGGCAGCTTATTGGTCGCAATGGTCGTGGGGATCTGGCTGGCGTATTTTAACAAACAAGAGATCTTAAAAACACGGCTTGCCAATCAATTAAGTGGCGGGAATGAGCAGGCAGCTCACCCACACCATCAGGGGCATGATCACGCCCACCATCAAACGGAAAAGAGCAGTCATCCGCTCCTTCGGCAGATTCGTCATTTGCTGCAGCATAGTTTGGATGAGTTTTTCGATACTGGGCGTTATTTGATCGTTGGTGCGTTGATCGCCTCAGCGATGCAGACCTATCTGCCAACTGGCTTGATGCTGACATTAGGCTCCACGAAGCTGTTAGCGGTCTTCGTCATGCTGCTGTTAGCATTAACGTTATCCCTATGTTCCGAAGCAGATGCCTTTATCGGCTCTTCGTTGTTGAGTTTATTCGGCACGGGACCAGTCGTCGGTTTCCTGGTTTTTGGTCCAATGGTAGATATTAAAAACCTGTTGATGATGAAGCGGTACTTTTCGGGGCGTTTTATCGCTTCTTTAGTTGGTTTAGTCGCAATCGTCGTTTCAATTTATGCATGGGTGGTGTAAAGAATGGTTCGTTTTTTGATCTTATCAGGCTATTTTGAATTGATGATGTATTTGCAAGTGACAGGCAAACTCAATCAGTTTATCAACATTCATTATCGCTATCTCGCTATTTTATCCATGATCATTTCTTTATTATTGGCTTTGGTCCAGCTGTATTTTTGGGTCAAACAAGAACCTGAGCATCATCATGACGATGAGCACCAGCATGGATTAGAGAAAAAACACCAACGAGTGATTGCGTATTTTCTATTAGCCTTACCGATCATCGTGGGTCTCTTTTTCCCCACCGTTAGTTTGGATACGACGATCGTTGAAGCAAAAGGGTTTAATTTCCCCCTAAGTGAAGAATCTGTGGGGGATCCAGAAATGACGACCCAATATCTGAAACCCGATACAAGTCTTTATTTTAACAAAGAAGATTATGACACTCAGATGGATGCAGCGTTGGCACGTTACGCCAAAGATGAGACGATTGCGGTAACGGAAGAAAATTACTTGGAAGTCATGGAGTTGATCTATACGTACCCGAGCGAATTTATTGGCAAGAAAATCACCTATGATGGATTTGTGTACCATGCAGATCAAGATGATGCCAATGAAATCTTTTTGTTTCGTTTTGGCATTATCCATTGTGTGGCTGATTCAGGCGTTTTTGGCTTGCGAGTGGAATTACCGCAACAAACAACGGCAGAAAATAACCAGTGGCTCCACGTGGAAGGGACGATCCAATCGAAATACTATCAACCCTTCAAACGGGACTTGCCGATGGTGGTAGCAGACCAAGAGAAGACGATTGAAGCACCAGAAAACCAGTATGTCTATCGCGCTTTCTAGCTTTTTTTAAGAAAGTTCATAAAAACATCATAAACCTTTGTTATAATGGAGAAAATCTAAGCATATGTTTGTAGTTTTATCAAACGTTTAGTACAATATAGTAGGAACATATGCTAAAATCTATACAAAAGAGAGGTGTCGTGAAATGGGTTTTACAGATGAAACAGTTCGCTTTGATTTTGATGATAGCCGTAAAAAAGAAGTCAGCGAAACATTAGCTATCGTCTACCGAGCATTAGAGGAAAAAGGATACAATCCGATCAATCAAATCGTCGGTTATCTCCTTTCTGGCGACCCGGCTTACATTCCTCGTTATCGGGATGCCCGGAATTTGATTCGTCGTCACGAACGGGATGAGATCATGGAAGTTCTGATCCGTTATTATTTAGGCAATCACGGGATCAACCTATAATGAGAATCATGGGATTGGATGTTGGTTCGCGGACAGTCGGCGTGGCGGTCAGTGACCCAATGGGCTGGACAGCACAAGGGATCGAGATCATTCGCATCAATGAAGATGAAGGCAATTTCGGTTATGATCGACTTGCTGAATTGGTGAAAGAATATGAAGTCTCACGTTTTGTGGTAGGACTACCTAAAAATATGAATAATACGATCGGACCTAGAGCGGAAGCTTCTATGGCTTACGGCGCAGCGATCGAACAGCAATTCGGTTTGCCGGTCGTTTACCAAGACGAACGTCTGACGACCGTTCAAGCAGAACGAATGCTGGTAGAACAGGCGAATACATCGCGTGCCAAACGAAAAAAAGTGATTGATAAATTAGCAGCAGTCATGATTTTGCAGAATTATTTAGATGGTGCTGGGAAACAGCTGTTTTAATTTACAGAAAAGAGGAAAATAAATGTCAGAACATACACACGATCATAACCACGATCACGATCATGAAGGACATGAACACATTACTTTAATCGATGATCAAGGAAATGAAACCTTATACGAAATTCTATTAACGGTTGACGGTACGGAAGAATTCGGCCGCAACTACGTCTTGCTTTATCCAGCAGGCGTACCAGAAGAAGAAGACGTTGAATTACAAGCGTACGCTTATATTGAAAACGAAGACGGTTCTGAAGGTGAATTAGAACAGATCGAAACAGAAGCAGAATGGGATATGATTGAAGAAGTCTTCAACACATTCATGGCGGAAGAAGAAGAATAAGCTGTAAATGATAGCTGAACCCTTGGTAGATAAGGGTTCAGCTTTTTTTTGTTTTGAATTGAATACGGGATTGAATACGTTCCGCTAGAAATTTAGGTGCTCTGCAAGCTTTTCAACGGTTTTTTCTTTGGTTTCTTTAGTTAGATGAGCATAGGTATCCATTGTTAATTTGATTGATGAGTGTCTAAGGCGTTCTTGAACTTCCTTCATGGAGACTCCCGACTCTAACAGCATACTAGCATGAGTGTGTCTGGTTACATGGTTACCTAGAAATGGAATACCAGAATTCTTGCAGATTGTGATCATACGAGAATAGATAGCGTGTTTAGTAATGATTTCTTTGTAGATTCCACAAAAAATCATTGTTGGATCAGTAATCCCGAGGGTTAACATATATCTTTTTTGATTGATTTGCCATTTCTTTAGCCAATTAATGGTTTTATTGTCTAAAGATAGGGAACCATAGCTATTTCTCGTTTTTGGACTTGAAATTTTGTACCCATATTTTGTTTGGCTTAAGGTTTTGTTTATAGTGACGGTGTTTGATTCAAAGTCAATATCTGACCAGTCTAAGGCTAAAGCCTCACTGATTCGACAGCCACTAAAAAATAGAAAGCGCAGTAAAGTTTTATCGTACTCTGCCCTATACGTACTTCTTTTGGATTCCAAATATTGAAATAAGGTTTCTAATTGATCTCGTGAATAAATTTTGACAGTATCCTTCTTTTTTTCAACATTTCTGTTGGGCATGATTACGAGCTCACAGGGATTTTTAGTGATCAGCCCTAGAGTCATTGCGTATTTGAAAATACGGCTTACGGTAGAATGTAGGACTTTATATTGATCTGTTGTTTTAGCCCACTGATTCAATATCTTCTGAACATGTTTTGTAGTAATTTCTTTAATTCTAAACTGCCCATATTTTGGAAGAATCCATTTATTAAACTTGATCTCAATTTTTAATTGAGTGACTTCTTTTACAGTAGTTTTATAGCTTTCATACCAGAGATCATACACTTCTTGGAAAGTTTCGTTCGTTTCCCTTTTAAGTCCATTCTCTTCAAAGTCTACAAGTAGTCTATTAAGCTCTATTTGAGCTTCTTTTTTTGTTTTAAAATTTCTACGTGTAGTACGGACTTCTTTACCAGTTAGCGGGCTGATTCCAAGGTATGTTTGAAACATCCAAGCTTTGGTTCCGTCTTTCTTTTCATATTGTTTAATTGTTGCCATTGTTTTTCCTCCTATCAGTTGCGTGGCGTGCTTTTGATAGGAAAATGTAATCTTTATTCTTCTATATCATATTGATTTTGAAAATATTTTTTTTTGTTGAATGTAGTTGTTTTTATTTCATCAATAAAAGATGTTAATTCTTTTAAATAATTTAATAAATCTTCATCGTTACCTGCGTTTGTAGATTTGATTTCGCTATCAATTAAACCAAATGCAACACCTAAATAATTGAATACCTCATAATTGATACTTTTAAGACTTTTCTGTCTGTTTGAAAGTTTTTCATCAAGACAAATATATATGAAACCCAGGATGAGTTGGTCATCTGATTTATCAGTTTGCAAGAGTTTTTTATATACATCATCTATAATCATTTCTACAAAGTTATCTTTTAAAGAAGGTGATTTATCTAGACTATATGTTTTCGATACTGCTAAAAATAAGTCATATAGACCAAGCCTATCTCTGTCTTTACCGAAATCTTTGAATTTGTTATGGAAGGTACCGTTGTCAAAAAAAATCTCATTGAATAAATACTTGATATATTTCTTAGTTTTTTGAGAATTACCTGTCAGTAGATATTCAGTAGAAACACCACCAAGTTTAGCAATACTTAGTAGCCGCGCTTTGTTGGGTATGTTCTTTCCTTTTTCCCATCTAGAAACATTGCTTTTGCTTGCGGGAGGTGTCAGATTTTCGCCAAATTCTTCAAGAGTATACCCTAAAGAAACACGTATTTCTTGTATTCGTTTTCCAATTTCAGGATTAATGTTTTTATCAAACAAAATGGTTTCACCACCTTCATCTATTCTATTCTACAGTTTACACTACATTCTCATATAATGAAATGAAAAAGTAGATAAAAGTTGAATTTTACGTTGCGGTATGAATAAATATATGTTATTCTTTTAGTGACGAAAAGTTGAAAAGAAGGAGGAGTCATGAAGCCTAAAGATTTTAGAAAGTTTTGTGGATTATCACAATCTGAACTTGCTGAAAAATATGGCATTTCAGTACAAGCGGTAAGAAACAAAGAAAGCGGTAAAACAAACTATTCTCCAGAAGAAATGATTATTTTGAAGTATCTTGTGAAAGAAAAAGGAATTGAAAATATCACAATTGATCAAATTTTTTTTAATGAAAAGTGACGAAAAGTTGAATTTGAATACATGTAGTCAAATTAGTGGGGGCAAAGAAAATGAAATCTGAGATTCAAGTTATTCTGCCATCGGATTTAGATCAAGAATTGCGAAGATATTTCTATCGAGTTGCAAAAGAAGCAGTAGATCAAGTTCGAATTGAAACATCTCTAAGCAAAGAAGTTTTTAGATTGGGAGAAGCTTGTAAGTATTTAAGCTGTAGCAGAAGTACATTAAAAAAATTTATCAGAGAGAAAGGTTTAAAAGTAAGCATAATCGGAGATTGTCAATTTATTAGAAAAGAAGAATTAGCAAGGTTTATCAAAGAATATGAAGTATAAAAAGTTGCGTGGCGTGCTTTTGATAGAAAAAAGGAAGTGTTTGTTTGAATAATGATGAAGTATAGAAAATATAAAAATACTTTGAAAAAAATTAAAAGGAGTGTTCCCGACAGTTTGGCGACCACAGGAAACACTCGACAATAAAGTTCTAAGAAAACTTTATTTGACTACATTTTAACATTTATTAGAAAGAAGAGGAATAAATGGAAGAAATAGATAAATTAATTGCTCAGTATGCATACTCAAAAGATGACGTATATGCTGAAAAATACTTGAAGTATCCGATTTTTTTAGATAAACATAAAAAATATAAGAAGATGAAACAAAGTACAAAAAAAGTTTATATGTATTTGAAAAAACAAAATGAATATTCTTTAGAGAATTCAAAAGTTGACAGCAAAGGAAGAATTTTTTTGATTTTTGCTATAGAAAAAATAGCTGAAAAATCTTGTTTAACAAAGAAAACGGTAATAAGCGCTTTGAGAGAGCTAGAAGAATATAAATTAATTACGATTAAAAAAAATGGATTTAACAAAAAAACTGGGAAGAATAATCCAAATTTTTATTATTTATTGAAACCAGAATTCAGCGAAGGAGATTTCTACAAAAAAAAGTGCATTGAGGAAAATTTACACCTTCCGACAAATCAACATTACAGTCCAAGTGAAAAAAATACACCTTCCGACAAATCAACATTCGATGGTGATAAGTCATTCCCGCTTCCAGGTGAAAAATTTTTACAAGAACTTAATCATTCTTCTAAAGATTTTAAAGATTTTAAAGAATCTCAAAATGCTGACTTTATTGATTCACTTTCAGTTGAAAATAAAAAATTAGATGAAATATTAATTGAATCATTAATTGAAAAAGAATGGCTTTATCAGGTATGGGGGGATAATATTGTAAACTGTCTGAAATTAGTGGGTAATAACGATTACAGTCAATTTTATGACTGGTATAAAAAATTCAAATATGCGATTAAATCTGCTGAAAAAGAACAAAAAATTCAACTGAAAATTATCTATGAAATCTGTAATAACAAGTATTTTGTAGATTATGTTAGAGAACAGCTATCAATGACTTTACGTGACTTGATACGAAGAGCAAAAACAGATCACCGTATCAAACAAAAAGACGATTATATCTTTGCTTCTCTAAAAAATAAAGCGTTAGAACTAATTGAATTGCAAATCAGTGAAGGAATAGATAAGCAATAAGAATAGAATTGAGTCAAATGAAGTGGAGGGGTATCTCCGCTTCATTTGAGAACTTTGAATATAGGAGGGGTTATTTTGATTGAAAATCGTTTAATAGATCAAGTTTGGTGTCTAGATCAAAATACAGATAATCTCGAATTAATCGAGACTATTTGCTTCAACACTATAGTTCTCGATTTAAGATCTGAAAATGACAATTGTGTAACTCATATCATAATTGACAGAAAAACAGCTCAGAAGCTCTCTGAGAGTCTCAGAAAATGGGCTGAGGGAGGTAATAATGAAAATAGTTAAAGAAAAGATTGCCAGTAGAAAAATACACTGGTTAGCTTTGAGCATACTTGTTTTAATGTTTATCGTTGTTTTCACCGGTAATGTTGTCCAAGCAAGCATTTTCAATTGGTTTGATGACACGGAAAGTCAAACTGAATTTTTGAATAATCCTGTCTATCAATCGTATTTAAAAAAATATAACGGAAATTTTTACAGTCAGTTTGGATTGTGGATAGGGTGGTCTGTTATAAAATCGATGTTTGCAATTGTAGATGGTATTCAAAATATGATTCCCGAAGTGTTAGATTTGTTTAGCTTTATTGAAAGTACGGGAATGAATAAAGTTTATCAATCGGTCTTAAGTACAGTTGTTATTGGTTTAATGATACTTTCACTGATGTTTGTTGGTTACAAAATGATTACTGGAAAAGGAACAGTGGATTTAAAATCGGTTGGAATGAACGTAGTGATGTCTGTAGCATTAATTCTTTTAATGCCGACTTTGATTGGATCAACAGAAAAACTTTCAGGAATAATGTTTGCAAAGACTCTTTATAATGACGCAACTAGTATCAATAATCAAGATGGCGGTGTAGCATGGTCATTGATTGAGCAGGGAGTGACAGATTTAGCTTATATTAATAAGACAGATCAATATTCGACAATTGATAAAACAAATGACCGAAATAATCTAACAAAAGAAAATTTCTGGAAAACGGATCTTACGCAAGTATTGACAGATAATGTAATTGATAAAATGGAAAAAGAGAACCCAACAGCTGATAACCTGCGTTATGAATTAGTTGAAAATTCTGATAATGAATTTGTTGCTACTAAATTTTCAGATAATTTTTTATCAACCTTTGTTGATGGTATCAAATCAGGATATTATCGCTATCAAGCGAACCTGTGGGGAATTTCAGTTGGATTGATTGCTTTAGCGGTAGCGTATGTTTTTAGTGCTTTCATTATAATTACAGCAATACTCGAGTTAGCATTTAAACGTGTACTCGGAGTTTTAGTATTTGCTACTGACTTAGAAACAGGACAGCGTTCAAAAGTTGTTCTATCAGATATTCTACAGTGCTATTTGACTGTAGGCTTTCAAGGATTTGGACTATCCATGTTTGCTATGTTTATCAATTTTCTGAACTCAGGACAAGGTATCTCAACAAATATTTTTATAAAAACAATTGCTTATATCTGTGCCGTTTTTGTTTTAATCAAAGGCAGTGGAACAGTCATGAGATACTTTGGTGTTGATATTGGACTCAAAGAAGGCTATGGGCAACTTGCTTCTGCTTTTGGAATGGGCGCAATGCTGTTTAGAAAAGGATCAAATGGATTTAATCGTGCTAAAGGAAGCGGAAATGGAAATGGATCAGACAGCGGAGAAGGAGAAGATCGAAAACCAGAAAAGAATTTCGGCGAAACTCTATCAAAAAAAGCTGGCAAAACTGGAAGAGCTTTGGGATATGCCCATGAACGTGGATTATCAGGTTTAGCTTCAGATGGAGCTACAATAGCTAGTGAAAGAGCAACAAAACCATTTAAAAGTATGCGTGATATAGCTAATGATACTAAGAATAAGTTCAAAGAAGGTTTAGATGATGGTACAGTGTCCGCTATTAATAAAAATAGCAAACCTATGTTAGCTAAAAATAAAGAAGATGAAACTGGAAAATATGCTGATTCCATGCCAACACGTCTTTCGGATAGAAAAGATGGTGCTAAGGTTGAAAATGCCGATAGGATTATGTCTAGTTCTGAACGTATGCGTGAAGCAATGAAAAATAATGCTGAATCGAATAATAATCCTGTAAGTGCAATTCAGCAAAAAGTCCAACAAGATATTGAAGAACGTAAAAATGCTATGCACGGTCAAGCTAAGTCTGCTGAAGAATTAATTAATCAGAAGCGACAGGAAGCGAAATACACGCCTGAAGCAATGAATCGTGAGGAAATGTTAAGGAGACGTGTAGAAGGACGTACAGGCGCTAATATGGACGAAAAAGAAGCGTTGACCAAAGAAAGAATCCAAGAAGCTAAAAATTCAAATACTGGATTAGAAAAATTGGTCAAAGAAAATCTACAAAATTCTACAAGTAGTCAAGGTGGCCGATCAGTAGATGTCCGAGAAAATATTCAAGGTTCATTGAATGGTCATGTCGGACGGAATGTTGATGTAAGAGAGAATTTACAAAGTTCTTCAAATGGTCAAGGTACTAAGACAATTGATGTTCGAGAAACTCTGCAAAGTAGCAGTACAAGTCAACCAAAAACAGTAGATGTTCGAGAAAATGTACAAAATTCTACAAGTAGTCAAGGCTTTAAATCAGTGGATGTCCGAGAGAAAGTGCAAAGTAGCAGTGCAAGTCAACCAAAAACAGTAGATGTTCGAGAAAATGTACAAAGTTCTACAAGTAGTCAAGGATTCAAAACAGTAGATGTTCGGGAGAACGTTCAAAAAGATAGTGGAGAAATGAAAGAAAAAACACAAAAAATCAATATCGTTGAAGACAGAAAGTCAGCGAAAAAATTTGATTCAAATCATGAAACAGTGATTATTGATAGTGAAATCCGTGAAAATGATAAGGGATCAAAACCAAGACGAAGGTTTACCTATGAAGACAACGAGTTATTCAGAGATACACTTAATGATCCTAATCCACTTTTCGATAGTTTACTTAAAAAATAAAGAGGTGATTGTCATGCAATTAATTCTACAGATTAGTACACATGATTTCTTAGAACTTGACGAATTATGTGAATCAGTAAAGAAAGCAACAAATGAAAAAATCACGGTCACTAATTATATTGAACTGATGATTCAAGAAGAATTAAAGATGAAAAATGAAATAGAGAGCAATTTCAAATGTTGCTCTCTAGAAAAAAATGTGAGGGGATAATCAATGGATGATAAACAAAAAATGTACGAAAAAAATCGCAAACATAGTGAGGCCTTAAATTTTCGTGTCGATAAAAAGACTTATCTTGAACTGACATTGATTGCAAAACAAAGGGGAATTTCTAGAGCAGACGTTTGCCGTGAGCGGTTAAAGGGACTCAAATATGAACCGCCGTTGTTAGCTGAAGATGATAGGGTAGTTTTAACCAAACAGTTAAATCAAATTGGTAACAATTTGAATCAAGCGGTAAAGGCATTAAATATCATTGCTAAATATTTTAGAGAAGAATCTGAAGATAAAAAAGAAAAGAGCCTACATTTTAGTTTTGATGCTAGCCGTTACAACATTTTTAAAGATGAACTTGCGAATAGCATAGCAAAAAAGTTGATGATTAGTTATCCAGATGACATTTTTTTGGAGTCCAATCGGAGTGCCCCCTCTTTTTTTAAATTATCAGAAGTAGAAAAAGAATATTTCGAATATTGGATAGAAAAGCAAACTAGACCGGGTACGAAAGAAGAGTATTCCCAAAAAGTTGATCGGAATTTAATTCACTCAATTCAGATTATTGCAAGTTTAAAAGATGAGGTGAAACAACTTTGGGAGCTACTATAACATCGAAAGGACGCAAGAAAAATTTATCCTCGCTATTACAATATGCAGCTAATCCTTCAAAAAAAGAAAAATGTGTTGCAGTCTCAGGAATAAATTGTAGTGATGATAGTGAGGAAGCACTGCAAGAAATGAATTTAGTACGTACCAAGATGAATAAATCTAAAGATATAGCACAAGCGTTTCATGTTATTCATTCGTTTGATAAGAGTACTTCTAAAGAGTTAAGTATTGATAAAATGCACGAAATAGCTGTCGAATTTGCAGAGAAAGCTTTTCCAAATTCGCAAATCATTGTTGCAAGTCACAATGATAAAGATCATTTTCATAGTCATCTTGTCATTAATAATATTAACATGGAAACATGTAAAAGGTTGCGTATTGACCCTAAAGATTTAGAACTAATGCGAAAAATTAACGATCAAGTCCTCAATGAACATGGTCTTGAATCAGTGAATAATGAGTACTATGAAAACTTAGAAAAGAGAACCAATCTTTATTCAAACGATCCTTCTAAGATGAAATATGGAAAAATTAATTATCAAGAGTTTGTGCAAAATGCGATCGAAGCAACGTTGGAAAAATGCGAAGTGAATTCTTTTGAAGATTTTTCGGATCATTTGGCAAAAGAATATAACATTGAAGTTTATCAATTTTCAAAAACAAATAACAAACTTGGCTATGTTCTTTACAAACAAGGTGTAAATTTCTATGAGCGTAGAGGTGAGTTAATTACTTTAGGAAGAGATAAACAATCTAGAAAAGAAAAAAGTCAGTATGTCGAACGTACTTTTAGTGCAAGAAAGTTAGGGAAAAGATATTCATTTGAATCTGTTTCTGAACAACTTGAAAAGAATTTAGAAGAATCACATATAAAAAATTTTTTTAATATGGAAAGAGAGCAAGTTATGTCGCTAATTAGTGGAGTAAATTACAAAACTGGTGAGTTAAATGTACCTTTTGTGGAATTAGATTCCATCGCACAAAAGCAATTTAGCGACCGTGAAGGCGATGAAAAATTCATTAAATATGATGACTTCTTGCGAGAGGTAGACAAGCATTTTGTAAATACAATGTCTTTAGAAGATGATCAAGAATACACGATTAAACTTCATACGGATGTGAATCCTCAAACTTTACGTAGTGCGAAAAGTAAAACAATTTCTATTAAAAAGACTGATCAGAAAGAGTTATTTCTACCGGCAAAGGGTTTTGAAAATTGTTCTCATACACCTTCTGCTAAACAGATTCACTATCAAATCAGTCGCATAATGAATGACGATGTAAAAATGTATCGTGCTAAAAAGGATTATGAATTCACACAACAAATGATTGAAAATCAGCAAAAAAGGCAACAAAATTTTGAAATGGAATTCTGAATGGGCTTGTTAGTGGACTTTCCAGTTTTTTGCCTATGAAGAGTTGCTTGGAAAGAAGCAGTTTTTAGGACATACGCCAGCTACCCATCTACTTGCCAGTCAATCCGCCCCGCTCACGCTAGGCTACTTTCTGGCAAGTCAGATGGTGGGTAAATCTCTGAGGGAGCAAGCTCCCTACAGACTCCCTCCCAAAAAAAGAAAGGTGGAAGAAAAAAATGAACTATCCATATTTTAAAGTCTCGGCTTCAGAAGAAACTAAAGAAATATTCAACAATTTTTACAACCAAAACAAAGGAGTTTTTGGTTCCAAGGCAAATATGTTTCGTGTTATGGTTTCAAATTTACCAGTGTTAGCTAGTCCATCAAATAATAAATTTAATGATTCTGAAAGCATTAAATTTGAACAAAAAATTTCAGAACTAGAATCAATGATAAGTAATGAAGTAATTGAAAAGCTTGATGACATTGATCAAAAGTTATCGTATTCTCTAAAAAACAAATACAAAACGGAGGAGAAAAAAGATGTTTAAAGTTTACTTCCCGTTTCAGTGGCTCGTTAAAGGAATTCTTTTAGTGCTACTAGGATTGATTCTTTTTGGAAGTTATCTAACAATTAAAGCCAGACATTTTCCAGAAGAAAAGCCAATAAAAATTGTAACAATAGATTTAAAAATAGGTGAAACTTATCAGGCAGATGGGGTTGAACTAACATTTAAAAATATTGAAGTGACCGAAAAAAGAAATGAATTTGCACAACATGATCGTGTATTACAAGTGACCTATACACTTAAAAATGATACAGAAAAACCAATACGTCCACAACAATGGTCGATTGAAAATAAGGATGGTGAAGAGCTTTATGAGTATGCTATGATATTAGATAATCCAGAGTATATTGAAAGTGACAAAGCAGAAACAATAAATTACTATTATGAATTACCGAATGAAATGCAGGATTACCAAATCGTATTACGTAGAGCAAATGGTTACCTAGTTGGGTTGCCATTTACTTTATAAGTTTTATTTTGTCAGTAGCTTTTAAGGTAATATCAGTTTTGTGATTTTTGAAAATGGAAGTGGGGGAACTGGGAGAATGGCTGAGGAAAATAAAGTTGTTCCGTTTGAAACATTAGTGATAAATAAGGAAGAGTTTGAGCAACTTTTTCTTGATTTTTTTATTCAATATGACAGGATTTATGATTTTAGTTCGTCACTAGATTTATTTGAATTAGAAGCAGAAATAATAGAAAACAGTCGAGAGAAGAATGGTAAAATCATTATTTCAGTAGAAAAATTCAATGAATTATTCTCAGAAACATTTGAAATAGATCCAGACTATTATCAACCACAAGAAGTTTTTCGAGAGTTTAGAAATCAGATTATTCGTTCAAGTAATATTGAAAATTGAGTCAATAAAAGAAGCGTTGAAGAAAAGTTCCTTCTTTCGACGCTTCTTTTTAAAAGATTTTACAAATGTCTTATGGAGATTTGCTTCAATGACTACTTGTAGTCATTTCGTTTAAAATAATTATGTTACACCCTTATGTGTCACAGAGAAATACTGATATAATAAGAAATAAGGTATGTAACAATAGAGTATACTCTGGCGTTGCTAAAGGAGAAAGTGAAAGTTGCAAGAAAAAAAGGTTATGAGCTACATTACAAATGCTGAATATAAAAATTTAAAAATTCAAATACATAATTTTACTCCTTCTGGATTTATCATTGTTCGATTTGCTTTGCCTTTTCAATTACCTTTGGATGAGTCGGGTGGAATTTATTCAAGGAAAAATAGGAAAGGACTTAAAGTCAAACATAAATATACTGACCGTGAATATTCAGAAGTCGGAAAAGTAACATCAGAAGTTGATATTATCAGTGTATTACCAGATCGTATTACCCCAAGTAATGAAGATAGGCTTATTAGCGAAGCTGTCGATGATTCGTTGGATTTTCTAAACAATATCATAAAAGTTCTAATTGCAAGATTTAAATATGAAGACTTTACACTAATTAATCGTTATGAATTACCAGCAGGTTTACCTGTTTGGATCTGTAGAAAATCGAAATTTAACGAAAAAAATCTTGAGGCAAAACTTCTCATGAATTTTCATTTTGCGAATCTTGAGCGAGAGCATGTTCTACTCTCTTCAGAAGAACGGCGTGATTTGGTAACTCTGGTAGAAAACTTAAATCAGAATCCATACTTTGATTTGGCAGTATTATTCTCGGAGGCCAGTAATCTCTATAAAATAGGTTCTTTTCATTCAGGTTTTTTAAAAATCCATGCTTGTATCGAGAGATTGATGTATGCAATGGTTAAGGAAATTTTTATTCGTCAAGGGAAGCCACAAGACAAAATAGACAATATACCTCAAATAGCATATAAGAACATATTGACACAACATTTAGGTCCGTACCTCACCAAGAATGGTTTGCTTTTTGATATCGAAAATAAAGATTCTATTGCTTATAAATACTGGACAGAGGTTTATTCTTTGCGAAATAAAGTTGTACATTCAGGCTATAGATTGACTGAAAGCGAAGCTCTAAACGGGCGTAAAATTGCATGGGAGCTTAACAAGTTAGTTATTGTCACTATGAAGAAATTAGGTTATAAGAATATTATTAAATATCTAACGGATTCAGAGGAAAGCCTTAAAAGAGGATATCAATGGCCCTACTAAATTAACAAAAACTAAAAAATATCACATCATTGTTGTAATTAATGTGTAATTATATGTGTTTCTGTAGAATGCTATAAAACTTTATTATGTAACTGAATAAAATAAAATATTGGATAGAGTTTAGATTAGAGCTTCCTTATCAAAAGCACGCCACGCAACATGAATACGTTTTTGAATACGATTAGAATACCAATCAAGATGAATTAGCATCAATAAAGTGATTAACTGTATACAAAAATCGTTGAAATACCAACTATCTTCAATTATTTTTAATGGACTTAACTTCATGGCGGAAGAAGAAGAGTAATAAGTTGCAAGTGCTGACCCTTTCCATAAGGGATCAGCACTTTTTTTGATTTAACGACTGTTTATTATAGAAGCATGTCTGCTTTTTTGAAAGGAATGAGAAAAATGAGTAACGTAACGATATTCGAGCTTGAAAAGATCGCAGAAGAGCAGCTAGTTTTTGCCGTGATCATCAGCAAGTACCAAGAAAAGTTCGTCTATGTCAAACACAAAGAACGAGACACCTTGGAGATCCCTGGAGGCAAGCGAGAACTAGGAGAAAGCATCACAGAGTGTGCCGCCCGTGAATGAAAAGAAGAAACAGGCGCCAAGCACTTTACCCTAGAACCGTTATTTATCTATGGTGTAGAAAAAAACGGGGAGACCGATTACGGCTTGGTGTTTGAAGCCCAGATCACGGACTTGCAGGATGAATTGACCTCAGAAATCGAAGCAATCTATGTAATGGCAGAGCCGCCTGCCAACTGGACATATCCAACGATTCAGCCGTTGTTGTTGGCAGAATATTTCTCACGAACATAAAAATAATTCAGCCCACTCAAATGGAGGGCTGTCTTGAGTGGAAAAGTAAAAGCAGCGTGTTGAGTAGGAGTGAGCGAATGAGTTGCGTGATCCTGCAATCAGGGGTAGGATGAAAATGTAAACGTTATCTTATTGGAGAGTAGGGAAAGGCATGGAAAAAATCTATCAAGCAAGTACCGCAGAAGGAGCAATCGATTTTATCAATATGCGCGATTTGGAGATCGCGGCAGAGGAAGTGATTCCTAAAGGTGGGTATGGCTATATCAGCAGTGGTGCGGGAGATATTTTTACCTATCAAGAAAATGAACGCGCCTTCAATCACAAATTGATCATTCCTCATGTCTTAAAGGACATTGAATTACCGGACACAACGTTGTCCTTTGGCGGCGATACGTTGTCAGCGCCAATCATTATGGCGCCTGTTGCCGCCCACGGCTTAGCAAATGTTGCGGCAGAACAAGCGTCAGCCAAAGGTGTGTCACGTTTTGGCACGATCTATACGGCGAGTTCGTATGCCTCTTGTACGTTGGAAGAAATCCGAGCAGCTGGTGGTCAAGAAGCGCCGCAGTGGTTCCAATTTTATATGAGTAAAGACGATGGCATCAATAAAGACATCTTGGCGATGGCAAAACGCAATGGCGCCAAAGCGATCGTTTTGACCGCAGATGCAACTGTTGGGGGCAATCGAGAAACGGATCGCCGCAATGGCTTCACCTTTCCTTTGGCAATGCCGATCGTTCAGGCCTATCAATCAGGGATCGGACAAACGATGGATGCCGTTTACGGCTCCTCAAAACAAAAATTAAGTCCCCAGGATGTCGCTTTTATCGCCAAAGAATCTGATTTACCAGTTTATGTCAAAGGGGTGCAATCAGAAGAAGATGTGGAACGAGCTTTAGGGGCAGGTGCACGAGGGATTTGGGTCTCAAATCACGGGGGACGCCAATTGGATGGTGGTCCAGCTTCCTTTGATTCCTTGCAGATCGTGGCTGAAGCAGTGGCAGGTCGGGCACCGATCGTCTTTGATAGCGGGGTACGGCGAGGACAGCATGTCTTTAAAGCGATCGCTTGCGGAGCTGATCTAGTGGCGATCGGCCGCCCAGTGATCTATGGGTTGGCTCTAGGTGGTGCCACTGGTGTTCAACAAGTCTTTGATTTCTTCAAAAAAGAATTGGAGATGGTCATGCAGCTTGCGGGGACGCAAACGGTGGCAGACATCAAAAAAGCCGTTTTACGGGACAATCGCTATTTATAAGTAATCCCTCAAAAAGGTGCTAGAATCGCTGATTCTGGTGCTTTTTTAATGGATTTTTCTGATCATGCCCAGGAGCAGGAACAACTGCTTTCGCTGAAAAAAGTGTATATGATTTTGAAACAATTGCAAAATCAGCTACACTTAAAAGAGACCAATAAACTAAAGGAGAGAGATTGATGATTCCAAAAATTATTCATTATTGCTGGTTTGGCGGCAATCCATTAGGTGAACAAGAAAAGAAATACATGGATACCTGGAAAAAATATTGTCCGGATTATGAGATCAAACGTTGGGATGAATCAACGATCGACCTTTCAAAATTCGGTCCTTATCTAAAAGAGGCCTATGACCAAGAAGAATGGGCCTTTGTGTCAGATGTGGTTCGTTTGTATGCATTAGTGACAGAAGGCGGTATTTATATGGATACCGATATCGAGGTGGTCAAACCTTTAGATGAGCTCTTGACACTGGAGGCATTTATGGGCTTTGAGATCGAAACCAAGATTTCTACTGGGATCATTGGAGCGGTGCCGCATCATCCCTTTATGGAAGAATGGTACCACGATTACGATGACCGAAAATTTGTCCGGGCAGAAAAAACGGAGGATGTCGTCACCAATGTGATCCGAGTGACAGAACTGTTGCAAAACCACGGATTAGAATTGAATAATCAACGACAAACCGTTAAGGGTGTAGAAATCTTCCCGCAAATGACGTTTTCACCAAAAAGCTATGTCACTGGTGAGGTCGAGGAAGATCCGAGTACGATGGTGATCCATCAGTTTTCTGGCTCTTGGTTATAAAAGAGTAAGTCTATGAAAGGACGGACAGTGGGGAAAGCTGTCCGTCCTTTTTGCTTTTGCAAGGGATGATGGAGATGTGATAGAATAGCTTGAAAAAATGAGGAGGCGTTTTGATGGCTATCAAACGATGTACTTTGGCAGATTTAGAAGAATTGGGAGAAATCAGCGTATCCACCTATTACGATACATTTGCTCCTTTCAATACGGAGGAAAATACTCGTATCTATCTAGAAGAAGCCTACAATCTGCCGAAACTAACCCGAGAGTTAGAAAATCCGCAATCGGCGTTTTATTTTTTACAAGAAAATGATCAAACCGTAGGATATATCAAACTTAACTGGGGTGAGGCACAGACGGAAGCGATTGCCCCAGAGGGGTTGGAAATTGAACGAATCTATATTAAAAAAGAACATAAGCGCAGAGGCTATGGCAAAACACTGCTGCTGTTTGCCCAAGAGACCGCTAAAGAGCTGCAGAAAAAGTCGATCTGGTTAGGTGTTTGGGAATTTAACGACAATGCGTTGGCTTTTTATCATACGATGGGCTTTGAAAGAGTTGGCAGTCACTCCTTTTTTATGGGGGATGATGAGCAGACGGATTTCTTGATGCTGAAAGAACTTTGAAATCTGCCTTTGTATGAGGAATTAGAAATTACTTTCCATTTTTTTGGCAATCAAGTATAGTTAAAGGGATTGATGAAAAAAGAACGATTGGTGAAAACCATCGCTAAGGAGAGCAATTGTAAATGGAAAAACAGAGAAACGAAAGTATTTTGTCACGTTTTCTTAAAGGCGTGGTGATTGCCTTGGGCTTTATCTTGCCTGGTGTTTCAGGTGGCGTATTGGCAGCCATCTTAGGCATTTATGAGCGGATGCTGCGCTTTATGGCACATCTCACGAAGAATTTTAAAGAGAATCTCCTCTTTTTCCTACCAGTAGGGATCGGGGGAATCGTAGGGATCGGGCTTTTATCAAAGCCATTAGAGTGGCTGCTGCAAAACTATCAAATCATCGTTTTGTGGGGCTTTGCGGGGGCAATTATTGGGACGTTACCAGCACTTACTAAAGAATCGACCTTGAAAAGCAAACGGACAACCGGCGACCTGCTTTGGTTCTTCGGCAGTATGGTCATCGGCTTCTTGTTCCTCTATTTTATGGGCGATATCTTAGGAACGATCCCTGCCAATTTCATAGGTTTTGTGATCGCCGGCGGTCTGATCGCGTTAGGTGTTTTGGTTCCCGGCTTGAGTCCTTCAAACCTTTTGCTCGTTCTGGGCCTTTATGATCCGATGTTGAAAGGCTTTAAGAGCTTTGACATCATGGGGGTCTTTCTACCGATCGCCATTGGCGGTTTGGCAGTGATGCTGCTGTTTTCGAAATTGATGGAGTGGCTATTGACCCATTATCATTCAAAAGTCTATCACTTCATTTTAGGGATCGTTATTGCCTCAACGATATTGATCGTGATTCCTCCGGTGGCAAACTATAGCGGCTTTACTTGGGTAACGGCTGTCATCGGAATTATCTTGTTTGTCTTGGGGGCTTGGTTAGGTCTTTGGATGAGCAAGCTGGAAGAAAAATACAAGTAAATCAAAACGGCACATCGTTTGGCGATGTGCCGTTTTTGTTAGGTAATGATTCGGGCAGCTAAGAAGAAGCGTTGGTCGACAGCTGGTAGTAAAAAATATGGGAATGTTTGATAATGATATAATACAGGTTTGAGAACTGTTCTATTTTTGTTGAAAGATTTCCTAGTGTTTGGTATATTGTAGTCTATATAAAGAAGATTTTTTCGTGTGTTACAGCATAGATAATTGTTTGAGGTTTTGAGAAAAAGGAGGGGCAAGCATGCAAGATGCGACCTATTGGGCGGAACAATTGCGGCAAGGAAAAATCAGTTTTGCAGAGCGGGTGGCGATGATCGAAGAAAAAGTCAATCAACAAAATCCGCTTTTGAATGCGCTTGTAACATTTGATCCGCAAGCAGCGATCCAGCATTACGAGCAGCATCTTCAAAAAACGGTTTTTGGGGGACAACCCATGCCGTTAAAAATACTCGGCCAAACCAAAGCAGGGTGGCCAGCAACGTCAGGAGCCAAACTGTTTGCAAATGCACGAGCCAGCCGCACGGCTCATTTTGTCTCTCGTTTAGAAGAGGCAGGCTTTGTGCCGTTAGGGCAAACCAATGCACCAGAATTTGGATTCAAAAATATCACTGATCCAACATTGTATGGGCCTACACGTAATCCGTGGAATCCTGCCTATTCAGCTGGTGGTTCCAGTGGTGGTGCGGCAGCGGCAGTGGCTTCGGGGATGTTTCCGATTGCGGGTGCCAGTGATGGCGGCGGATCGATCCGCATTCCAGCATCCTTTAGCGGATTGATCGGTTTGAAGCCAACCCGTGGTACGATGCCAGTGGGTCCTAGTGAATGGCGTAGCTGGCAAGGCGCTTCCATCAACTTTGCGTTGACGCTTTCCATGCGTGATACGGAACAGTTGTTTTATGCGTTGCGGACGTCACAGCCGACAGCCCCTTATCAGGCACCGCAAGTAGAATGGCATCATCAGCAAGCGAGTCAAAAACCGCGGTTGAAGGTTGCTTTTACTACCGCATCGCCGACCGATGGCCAAGTGTCTGAAACTGCCATCCAAGCAGTCCAAAGTGCAGCCGCATTTTTAGAAAAGCAGGGGCATGAAGTCGTTGAAGTGGGCTATCCAGTGGATGGTCAGCAAATGATGACCACCTATTACGCCATGAATGGCGGCGAAACAGCTGCGATGTTTGCTGAGATCGATGCTGCTCGTCAAGTACCGGTCAGACGGGAAGAGATGGAATTGATGACCTGGGCACTTTACCAATATGGCAAAAAACTGCCTGCCGCCGATTACGTCCTTGCCTTGCAGTGGTGGGATCAGCTGGCAGAAAAAATGGAAGAAGTCTTTTCAACCTATGATCTCTTTTTGACCCCGACGACGGCTTTTCCAGCCCCTTTGATCGAGGAAGACTTACAAAGCGATAGCATTCGCCAAAGACTGCATGAGATCGAATCGCTTGGAAAAAGTGCTGCGGGTGAGTTGATCGAAGAAATGTTTGCCAAGAGCTATGCTCTGACACCTTACACTCAATTAGCCAACTTAACGGGGCAGCCAGCCATCAGCTTGCCAACTGCTCTTAGTGAGGAAGGGTTGCCGCTAGGGATCCAATTTATGGCGTCTAAAGGCAGAGAAGATCTACTTTTCCAAGTCGGCTATTTATTTGAAACACAGCAACGATTTCTGTTGCCAAAACAAGGAGACTAAGAGGAGGATATTATGAAACAAGTTAGAAATGGGAAAATCGTTGCAATGGTTGGCTTTTTCGGTTTATTTGCGGGAGTCTTGTTAAGTGCCTGCAGCAAACCAACGGAAGAAGACACCAGTTTAAGCAAGGTGGAAGAAGCCAAAACATTGGTTGTTGCTACTTCGGGAACCTTGTATCCATCGTCTTACTATAACGATGAAAATGAATTAGTGGGCTATGATGTCGATGTGGCAAAAGAAGTCGCCAAGCGATTAGGCGTAGAGATCACATTTAAAGAGTACAATGTCGATGGACAAGTTTCTTCTTTAACACGTGGAGAAGCCGATTTTGCTGCCAACGATTTTGGTTTGACGGATGAACGGGCGGAAAAATTCAGTCTTTCAACGCCTATTAAATACTCGTTCGATAGTATGATCGTGCGTAAAAGTGATGACTCTGGGATTGCTTCTTTAGAAGATTTGGATGGCAAAAAAGCTGCTGGTGAACCGAATACCAGCTACATGCGCTTAGCCGAATCCTATGGGGCAGAATTAGTGACTTACGACAACGCAACGAATGATCAGTATTTGACAGATGTTGCGAATGGTCGAACGGATGTGATCTTGAATGATTACTATTTGCAAAAAATGGCGGTTGCTGCTTTGCCAGATATCCCTGTTAAAATTTTAGAAGATGTCTACTTTAATCCGAATGAAACGGGCTTCTTATTTGTGAAAGATCATCAAGCATTGCAGGAAAAAGTGGATGCTGTTTTAGCAGAAATGAAAGAAGACGGCCGTTTAAAAGAACTTGCGGAAACGTATTTTCAAACCGATATTTCAGTAAAATCTGATCAAGCGATCCAAACGGTTGAAACAGACTAATGTATATTCCAACCCTTGATTTGCCGTTGATGTGGGAGTCATTGCCCTATTTGCTGTCGGGCTTGTCCTATACGGTCGGCATTGCTGTCGTTTCGTTTCTAGGAGGCAACGTATTAGGGATCATGCTCACCTTCTTAGGGATGCTGGAAAACCCCATCATTAGAGGGTTCGTGCGGGGCTACCTCTCATTTTTAAGAGGCGTCCCAGCGTTGGTCTTGTTGTTCCTATTGTATTTTGGCTTGCCTTATCAATTGTCGGCGCTTAGTGCTGCGATCATCTGTTTTACATTGACCAGCAGCGCATTTATCGGAGAAATCTACCGAGGATCAATTGCGGGTGTG
Organism: Enterococcus sp. R12; assembly: GCF_058135755.1. Classification (NCBI taxonomy): domain Bacteria; kingdom Bacillati; phylum Bacillota; class Bacilli; order Lactobacillales; family Enterococcaceae; genus Enterococcus; species Enterococcus sp. R12. The sequence continues at coordinate 2,756,853 of NZ_CM176874.1, read as the reverse complement.
GATCGTGGGCAATTTGATGCTGCCTATGCGTTAGGGTTATCCTTTACGAAAACGATGCGTCTGATTATTTTGCCGCAAGCCTTTCGTATTTCTGTACCGGCATTGAGTAATGTGGCAATGGATTTGTTGAAAGGAACCTCCTTGGCAGCAATGATCACGATTCCTGATATTTTTCAAAAAGCTAAGATCGTTGGCGGACGAACCTTTGATTACATGTCCATGTATGTGCTAGTTGCCATCATCTATTGGCTGTTGTGCATTTTGATTGAAGCCGGGCAAAAGCGATTAGAACAACATTTTTCAAAACGCTTTGCCGCTAATGAGGCTGTAAGACAATAAAAAAAGAGCCGAGGCTCTTCAGCTGCTGTCAATGTTTCCTTGTGAGACATTGACAGCAGTTTTTTTTTAGGTAATGAAGCAGCACCACAAGTTAGCCAGAGAAAAAAGGCAGAAGAGTACCGTTTACTCTGGGCGGTTTTTTATGAATTCGATAAAGGTAATGATTTCAGATAGTTGATATTCAGTAAAGTCCTCATTGATTCTTGAAGCCACACGAATCTGTTTCATAGAGAGGGCTTCCAAATCATTCGGACGTCCATGCAAATAATCGAGACTGACATTGAAGTAATCAGCAAGTTCTTTTTGGATCTCAATATCGGGCATCCGATTGCCTTGCTCATACGAAGCATAGGTTGTTTTGGCGATTCCTAAATATTTTGCCATTTTTGCTTGTGTTAAACCAGATCGCGTTTTCCGCAACTGTCTTAAACGATCTTTAAACATGAAATCCCCTCCACAAAATTATTCTACTATGACACGATAGAAGCAGAAAGAAATTAATGTTTTATATCACTAATAGAGTTTTATTGCATTTACAAAGTACTCGATATGTAATACTATTTATGTGAAGAAGGATTACTACCTGTAAGAATCAGCAGATAGTGAATCGTTCTCAAGGATTTTTTATAGCATGAAGGAGGGTAGAAGAAAGGAATAGATGCACCGAAATGGAAGCGTTTCATAAAAGGAGGAAGTGAAATGAAAAAAGTATTGATAATTTGTGCAGCAGGCATGTCTTCATCGTTGATCGCTAAAAAAGGAACAAGCTTTTTAACCACAGAAGGCTGGTCAGTGAGGATCGATGCCATCTCTGCTTCAGAGGGGATCGCTACGATCGCTAAGGATGAGTATGATTTATATTTAGTTAGCCCGCAAACGAAAATGCATTTTGCCAATTTAAAGAAAAGCGCCGATAAATACGGCAAACCAATCGTGAATATTCCCCCGCAAGCATATATTCCGATACCGATCGGGATCGAGAAATTAGCACAGCTAGTCAAAGAAAGCATTGCATTAGAGAAAAGTGCGAAATAAATGGAGGTAGGCTATGGATAGTGAAAAAATTCAAGAAATATCCTTTGAACTTATTTTAGCAAGCGGTGATGCCCGCACGATGATTCATCAAGCCTTTGAACAGATGCGAATCAGCAGTTGTCAAGAAGCGCAAGAGTTGTTGGACACAGCCAATGATTCATTAGTCAAAGCCCACCGCATCCAGTCAAAAATGCTGCAAGAATATGCTTCAGGGACTTCATTTACCTGCGATATCTTGTTGATCCATGCACAAGATCATTTGATGACAACCATGACCCTCAGAGAAGTTGCACTAGAAATGCTAGGGATTTATCAAAAAATGAGTAGCCTTGAAGAAGCGATCCAATGCAGGAGTGCAGATGGCGAGTAAGCAAGCAAAAGTTGCTCAAAGAGATGCGTCGCAAAAACTGACGAAGAAAAATCTCTATTTTCAACGTCTGTTGCTATTGCGATACTTAGTGGCATTCTTTTTCTTTTTTAACCTATATTGGCTGTTGGCTGCTTCTTTGGCAGGGCAATGGCTGCGCGTGGTTCCACTGAGCCTGTTGCTGTTTTCAATGGGATCGATCAGTGAGTTTATCCGCTTATATGGACACCACGCAACCATCGTTTCCAAGCAACTCTTTTTTACAACTTGGTATTTACGCCTTCAAATGGGGACAATGGCCATTCTTTTTTTATTGACTTTTTTTGGAGTGACAGAAGTTATTTTCCCCTATTTCACCTCGCAAAGTACCGAGTATGTTCGCATAGTTCTCTGGATAAGTGGCGTCTTTGCATGGAGTGGTATCAGAAAACTGAAGAAAATTTTTCGCAATGAAGACCGACATTGGCAATGGATACGCGAATTTGAAGAGATAGAAAGAAAGGGTGATTGATTTGACAGAATCGAACAATAAACTATTTCAACTTTTGGAAAAAGCAGTAATGGGTCCGATGGGAAAGATTTCCCAATACAAAATCGTTCGTAGCATCATGGCGGCAGGGATGGCGTCGATTCCTTTTACGATCGTAGGCTCAATGTTTTTAGTATTCAACATTTTACCGATTACGTTTCCGTTTTTAGCTGACTTTTTTGAAGCGACTTTTTTGAATTTTAGTGATTTGTATATGTTAGCAAATAGTACGACCATGGGGTTATTGGCATTATATTTTTGTATCGTTCTGGGCTATGAGTATTCCAAGATCATTCAAGTCGAGGAAAATCTCGACCTGACGCCGATCAATGGGGCGTTGTTAGGTGTTTTTGCTACATTGATGTCGATTCCTCAGCTTGTTTTTGACGGCGGAAAAATGACACGGATGAATGATGTGGAAGAAGGGCTGATCAATGGTTGGTTGATTGGTGCCGATGGGGTCGCACGTTTAGGAACTGTTGGTATTTTCACTGGGATCGTGATGGCGGTCGTTGCCGTTCAGCTGTATCGTCTCTGTGTAAAAAACAACTGGGTCATCAAAATGCCTGAAGAAGTGCCTGAAGGTGTGGCTCGTAGTTTTACGGCACTGATACCAGCCTTTGTGGTAGCAGTCGTGGTTCTGACCATCAATGGTGTTTTAGTGGTTTTAGGGACGGATATTTTTCAACTAGTAGCAATTCCGTTCGGGTTTGTTACCCACCTTACGGATAGCTGGTTGGGAATCATGGTGATTTACTTCCTCGCACATGCCTTGTGGTTGGTAGGGATTCATGGATTCAATATCATTAGTCCACTGATTACCCCGATCATGTTAGCTAATTTAGCTGCCAATGTTGAAGGGGCGAGTTTCCCATTAGCAGGCCAATTTACCAACGGGTACGTGACATTAGGTGGTTCGGGAGCAACTCTTGGTTTTACCTTATTTATGATCTACATTGCTAAATCGAAACAGATGAAAGTATTAGGAAGAGCTGCCATCGTCCCGTCGATTTTCAATATCAATGAACCGATCATTTTCGGCGTGCCGATCATCTATAATCCTTATTTAGCAATTCCTTTCTTGTTAGCACCGATGGCATCCGCCACGATCGCGTATTTTGCCACAAGGATGGAATTGATTCGTCCCATGATCGCCAATATTCCTTTCCCAACACCCGTTGGACTTGGTGGCTTTATTGGCACCGGTGGAGACTGGCGTGCAGGCGTCGTTGCCATTGTTTGTGCAGTTGTTTCTTTCTTGATCTATTTTCCATTTGCGAAGTTTTATGACACAAAATTGCTGAAAGAAGAACAAGAAGCCGCATAAGACGAGCAGTTGGGAAAACAGCAAGTAGCTACATTATTCCTATAAAAAAAACAGCTGTCCCTTTGCAGTTGAAGGGATAACTGTTTTTGCAATGGTCCTTCTTTTTCATGGTAAAATAAAGAAAAGCAAATCGAGGAGGGTCCTTATGAAGTATGAATGGCGCAAACTAGAAAAAGAGCTCTATCTTCCCAAAAAACCAACAGTGATCGAGGTGCCAACGTATCAATTTATCAGTTTGAGCGGCAGCGGCAATCCGAATCGACCTGAATTCAGCGAAGAGATCGCCGCTTTATATACGATTTCTTATTCACTCAGGATGGGATTAAAAAAAGGGGCTTTTGGCAATGAACCCTTTGAATACACGGTCTTTCCTTTAGAAGGTGTGTGGACCTCTCTGACAAAGCCAGACGGTGCCGTCAATAAAGAAGAATTGATCTACAAAATCATGATTCGCCAACCAGAACCAGTCACGGAAACACTGTTTCAAGAACAGCTCTTGGCCGTCAAAGAGAAGAAAGACAATCCAAATCTAGAAAAGCTCATCTTTGAGCGCTATGAAGAAGGATTGTGTCTGCAAGCGATGCATACAGGTTCTTTTGACACTGAAGCGGAAACATTTGCGCAAATGAAGGAGCTGTTAAAACAAGAGCAGTTAGTGATCCGTCCAACGATGGACACGTTCCAGCATCGAGAAATCTATTTGTCTGATCCGCGAAAAGTTTCACCAGATAAAGCCAAAACCGTCCTGCGATGGGCAGTAGAAAAAGGGGAATAAAAAAATGCTTTTCAAGCATCGCTTGAAGAGCATTTTTCTTTTTTAAATTTTATGATAGGAAGGAAAATATTCTGATATAAAAGCGTTACCAAAAAAATTATGCTTTTCTTATCAAGAGAGGAGCGATTCTATTGGTAAAAATAATTATTGAGTCACAAAAACGAGGTGCTGTCGTTCAGCCGGAGCTTCATGGACAATTTATTGAGTTTCTTGGGAGCGGTATCTATGACGGGATTTGGGTAGGGGAAGACTCTTCTATTCCCAATTATCATGGCTTAAGAAAAGATGTTGTTGATGCACTTAAAGTAATCAAGCCGCCTGTTTTAAGGTGGCCGGGTGGCTGTTTCGCGGATGTCTATCATTGGCGAGATGGGATAGGGCCCAGGAAGGAACGACCAACATACTTTAATGAGAATTTTGGGACAATGACGAGGGAAAATAACGAATTCGGGACTCATGAATTTATGAAATTATGCGAGTTAGTGGGGGCGAAGCCATGGTTTAATATCAATATGTTGACGGGATCGACCCGAGAAACAAGGGAGTGGGTTGAGTATGTAAATAGAGAAACTGGTACCTCTTTGGCAAATGAACGTGCAGCTAATGGGCGTAGTGAACCATATAATGTCGAATATTGGGGGATTGGGAATGAAAGTTGGGCTGGCGGAGGCAATTATACTGCGCAAGCCTATGCGGATGAATACCGCAAGCATACCAGTGCTATTCCTAGCTTTGGTGTCGGTTTGCCGTGGGTGAAAACAAGTAAAGAAATGAAAATGATTGCCGTGGGTCCAGATGGAAATAAGCCGAAAGAACGTGTTGAATGGACAAAAGACTTTTTTAATGAACTTGGAAAATACCGCAAACCGAGAATCAATGGATACGATTTGCACTTTTATAATTGGAATTTAGAAGATTCGAAAGATCTTATCACGGATTTTAGCATTGATGCATGGTATCGAGTCATTAATGGGGCACTTGAATTAGAAGATGTCATTAAAGAGCAGTATGCATTGATTCAAGACGGCATCAAGCAGATTCCTCAAGAAGAAGGGGCGTTTGCAACGGATATAAATGTCGATTTAATTGTGGGAGAATGGGGGAACTGGCACAATATTGACTTTAATGCTCCTTCTATTTTATGGCAGCAAAGTACCATGAGAGATGCCATTACAACCGCATTAACATTGGATATTTTCCATCGAAATGCGGATAAGGTAAAAATGGCGTGTATCGCACAATCAGTAAATGTTCTTAACTCATTATTTCTTACGAAAGGAGAAGAAACTGTTCTTACACCTAATTATTATGTATTTAAACTTTATCAAAATCATCAAAACGGCAATGTAGTTGCACTTTCAGACGATGCTCCGACCTTTACCCGTTCAGATGAACCGACATTGAAAAAAATATATAGTTTTGCCTCGATCAAAGAAAATCTGCTTACATTAAACATTATTAATACTTCTGATAACGAAGAAGAAGCAGTCACGATATTTTTTGATTTGCCAGTGGAGTTCGTTACTGGTGAAGAGCTCACCGGAGAAACGATGTGCGCTTTCAACGAGTTTGGGAAGCCCGAAACAGTGACGACCAAAAAGATCCAAGATGTCTATTGTCAGGACGATCAAATCAGTGTAACTAGTAAGGCAGCATCAATTTCTGTTTATCAATTCAAAGTAAAGGAAAGAAAGGTGTGACAAAGATGAAGCAGTCTAAAAGTGGATTATTAAAATTAACCATTCTCAGTATCTCTTTGATGATTAGTGCCGCCAGTGCGATTGCAGTTACTTTACCAATGATAAAAAATCAATTTCCGGATATTCAATCGGCCACAGTGGAATCTTTAGTAACAATTCCTTCGTTTACTATGATGGTATTCATTTTACTAAGTACTTTTATCATCAAAGCGATTGGAAAGAAGAACACCGTCTTGTTAGGGCTGCTTTTGGCTTTTGTCGGAGGAATCATCCCCGTATTTGTTTCTAATTTTACGATCATATATCTTTCTCGTTTTGTATTAGGTGCTGGAACAGGGATCTACAACTCTCTTGCTATTGGGCTTATTGGAGAATATTTTTCGGGAGAAGAACAGCAAAAAATGTTGGGTTACCAGACAGCGTTTTCAACCTTGGGATCCAGTTTTGCCACCTTTTTAGCAGGAATCTTGGTCAATATTTCATGGCATTATGCTTATAGTGTCTATTTCTTAGTTCTGCCGATTTTACTATTTGTTTTTTTCTTTCTTCCACAAGATCGGTCACGGCATACGTTATTGAATCAAAATGAGGCAGCCTCTCAAGTGATTACGCAAAGGATTAATAAATTAGTTTTTTTTTGTTGCTCCATGATGTTTGTCTTTTTTATTTTGATTATGACTATCTATACAAAGACGAGTACATTGATCGTTGAACAAAATTATGCCAATCAAGGTTTTTTAGGTACAGCACTAACAATTGCGAGTTTAGTAGGAGCATTGACGGGATTTGCATATAGTCAAGTCAGAAACATGCTAAAAGCATATACTCCCATCGTAGCATTATTGTTTGTTGCAGGGACGTATTTCTTTATTCCTTATGCTCAGAATATGTTGATCCTAACGATCGTTTTGATTTTTACGTTTCTAGTTGTTGGATTATTTGTTCCTTACATGTACGACATCTTACTACCAGGTGCACCTGAGCATTCAACCAATCTTGCTGTCTCTTTAGCAATGGTAGCTTGTAATCTTGGCTCATTCATTTCTCCATACGTGTTACAATGGTTGGGAGAACTATTTGGAAATGACCAAACGTCGTTTTCTTTTACAATTGGTGGAGTGATCTATGTGGTGATGGCTTGTCTGTTTTTGATTAGACATTTAAAAAGTGAGAAGCATTCTTTAGTAATCGATTAAGCAAAGGGGAAGCAAGACAATGGAACTAGATCTGTTGATGGACTATCTATCGAAAGTACTTTCTTATCCGGTTCGTGAATATGATGCTTCCTTTAAATTGAAGCGTGTTTTCGGAGAGTTTAATGCTTATCCCGACTCGTTTCTATATGATTTGCGAACGATTGCTGGGTTTAATGAGAAACGTGAACAGCTTGATTATCCACTGTATCTGTATAGTCATAATGATCAAACGATTTTTCTGATTGAAAATGATGCAAAGAAGTGTATCTATCTGCTAGGTACAGTCCAAGCAGATCCAGATCAAAAACAAAGAAAAGTTTATATAGAATCTGATTGGTCTCTTTTGTTAGATTCTGGGCTTTTAGTTTACACCGTATTAACTGGTGTCAAATTGACGAAACATGATTTTTTAATGAGTATGAAAACAGACAGTCAGTTTTTGAGTCATCAAGGAAAGAAAGTAATTGATACTCATTTTCGCTATCACGAGGAGCAAACACTGCACAATCCATATGCACAAGAACTGCGTGAACAAGGCAGTATTCGAGAAGGCAATGTGGATCGTTTGATGATGAGTTTCAAAGAAAATTATGCAGGAAAATTAGCCAGGCTATCTAAAAACAAGCTTCGCTCTCTTAAGAATTTGGGGATTGTTGTTCTTGCTATATCCACAAGGTCAGCAATTGAAGGAGGCTTACACCCAGAAAAAGCTTTTTTACTAAGTGATAGCTATATTTTAAGTATCGATGAAGCTGCGACAGAAAATGAGATATATTCGATCGTTCGAAATGCAGAAATTCACTTTACTGAATTAGTGGCTGAGAATAAACAGAATAAAAGCGAAAATCCTCTTGTTTTAAGAGCAAAAAATAGTATCTTCAAAAGAATGCATGAAAAGGTAACGCTAGGCAGCATAGCAAGGGAACTAAATACTACGGCGTCCTATCTTTCAACTGTTTTTAAAAAAGAGACAGGGATTACGGTCCATCAGTTTATTGTAAAAGAAAAGCTTCTTGTAGCGGCTAATCTGCTATGTTACTCTCAATATGAGATTCATGAAATCGCGAATTATTTATCTTTTTCTAGCCAAAGTCACTTTGGCCATTTGTTCAAACTTCATTTTCAGATGACCCCAAATCAATATCGTTTAAAATATGGGGCGCAGGAAGGATAAAATTTATGATAACCAACTATTTAAGCATCGACATCGGCGGCACGAAAATCAAATCGGCTGTCGTTGATCGCTCGGGGAATATTGTGACACGAGGACGGATGGATACGCCGAAAAATCTTACGGAATTTCTGACAGGGATTGAAACGATCGTTGAAGACGTTCATGGAAGCATTCGGGGCATTGCTGTTAGTACTCCAGGAAAAGTCAACCCAGAGACAGGGACGATCTCGTTTGGCGGGGCATTGCCTTTTTTAGATGGAGTCTCCTTAAAACAGCTGCTGGCAAAGTATCAAGTGCCGCTTGCTGTGACCAACGATGGCAAAGCAGCCGCATTAGCTGAATGGTGGCTAGGAAACCTTAAAGGGATTCAAAATGGGGCTGCCATAACATTAGGTACTGGTTTGGGCGGTGGTGTGATCGTTGAAGGAAAACTGATCCAAGGTGCACATTTTCAAGCAGGGGAATTAAGTTTTCTACTAAATGCCACTAAGAGAAGCGATGCTCCAGAAAACGCTGAGCAACCAAATAATCAGGGATTGACCCTGCAGCAATTGGCAGGTTTTAGCGGTTCAGCGGTCGCCATGATCCGTCGCAGCGCCCAACTGCTAGGCTTAGCTGATCTTGCTGATGGTGAAGCAGTTTTTGACGCTATCAATCAAAAAGAGCCACAGGTCTGGGCACTGTTTACAGCGTATTGCCGAGAAATCGCGTGTGTCATACTCAATGTTCAAGCCGTGATTGACTTAGAGCGCTTCGTGATTGGTGGTGGCATCAGTGCCCAAGCGATCGTGGTGGAAGAAATCGACCGTCAGTATCAGCAACTGCTGGCTAGTTTACCGATTTTGCAGCAGACCTTGACGAAGCCGGAAATCCAAGCCTGCAAATTTCAAAATGACGCCAATTTATTAGGGGCGCTCTATCATTTCTTTTTGGAACATGAGATGAAATAAAATAGAAAAAAACTGCCGCGAACCAACGATTCGCGGCAGTTTTTTTAGGCTTTTTTCTTGGTGTCTTTGTCTTCGTCACCTAGGTAATCTTTGCTAGTGAAGGCACTGTGGAAGTATTTGCCGTCTTGACCGTAATAGCGGTTGTAGCGCTGCTTGAATTTGCGGAACACGTAAACGACAAGAACTTTTAGCAGACAATAAATCGGGATTCCGAAAATCACCCCAACGATCCCCATCAAATCACCCATCACTAATAAAACAACCAGAATCGTAATAGGATGGATTTTCAATCGGTCACCCATCACACGGGGCACGACTAAATCGCCATGAAGTAGCTGTACAGCAAACCAAGCAATCAAAAACTTAACCAACATCCCGGTGGAGTCTTGTGCGGCAATGAAAATCCCTGGGAAAAAGACGATAAAAGGTCCAATATAGGGGATGATGCAAAGCAGACCAGCGGCGATCGCCAGAATACTGGCATACTCTAGGCCGATCAAGAGGAAAACGACCCAATAGATCGCCCCTAAAATCAGGGATGAAATGATTTGTCCTTTCAAAAAGGCACCGACTTGTAAGTCAGAGATCTTGACGATTTCATTAAAGTCTTTGCGAAAACGTGGTGGCACTAATGAGAGGACCGAAAAATAAAACTTGTTTGGGTTACGCAATAAGAAAAAGGCAATGATCGGTCCAGTAAACAAAGCAATGAACAAGGTCGAAATGGTTGAAAACAAACTGCTGAGCCCAGCGGCACCAGTTTGCCAATAGTCTCCAATAAAACTCATGATATTACTGGTGATATTTTGTAGTGTGTCTGTAATTTGTGCCATCTCATCTTGAAATGGGGTATTTTCTAAAAAGGCGGTCGCGTTTTTCTCAAAGTCACTGACCAAACTTGGTAAGCTATTGATCAGATCGGTGGTTTGCTGCTCCAAAATCGGATAAAGCTGGAAACCAGCAAAGACGATCAACAAAAGAATCAACAGATAGATCCCAGCAATCGAAGCACTGCGGGGAATTTTTTTCGTTTCCAATTTATCGACCACCGGATTAAACAGATAGTAAAGGATCAGCCCAAATAAAAAGGGTGGGATAATAGCTGTAAGAATGGCTGAAAAGGGTGTAAATAAAAAAGAAATCTGATTTAGCAAAAAGACAGCAACTGCCGACAAGATAATCAGTCCTAAGACATAATAGCTTGTTTTGCCGCCTAAAAAGTGGATCAATCGGTTATTTTTCATAATAAGCCTCGCTTTCTTAGCTACATTATAACGAAAGACCCCTATTCTGTAAAAAAACAACGTACCTTTCGAAAAAACCACGCTCACATTCTCAATATCTTTATAATGAAAGAATATCTTTAATAAGGCGTTGACTGGTGACCTCTTTCTTCAAAACAGACCAAAAAACGCTCCCGTGAGCACAATGCAGGAGCGTAAAGGATTATTTGCGCACAGTCGTTAAAGTGCAGCGCCCAACGGCAGTTTTTAACCCGCTAGCTAACCAAATAGTGGCTTGCCAAGTTTGGATACGAGCGCCGATGCGATCAGGACTAGCTTCTACAATCAGGGTTCCTTCTTGGGCGGCGGCTAGATGGTTGACTTGCAGGTCAACGCCGGCGGCAAAGGCCTCTTCTTGAGCCAAAGCTTGATTGGCACCGATGCTGCAGGCGGTCTCGATCAAAACACCGTTAATGCCACCGTGAACGAGACCAAAAGGCTGTTTGTGCTGCGCTTTGATCGGCATCCGTAAACGAACAAAATCGGCTGTTGCTGCTTCTACTTCGATTTCTAAGGCTTCCAGTAAATTCATTTTTTGCTCCTTTTTCTAAGAAAGTTACCATGATTATAGCACGAGTTTTGATAGAAATAGCCGAAGATCTCAGAAAGTCGGCAACAGGGGGGAGAAGTCTTAAGAAATTCCCTTAACCAAAGCAATTTCTAACGAAAAGCGACTAGATATGTGTATAATAGAGCTATGTGAATTGAGGAGGAACAAGTAATGAGAGAATGGAAAACCTTAAAAGAGTACGATGAAATTTTGTTTGAACAACATGGAAAAGTGGCGAAAATCACGATCAACCGCCCAGAAGTCCACAATGCGTTTACACCAAAAACGGTGTTTGAAATGATTGATGCATTTTCGATCAGTCGCGATGAACCAGGCATCGGCGTGATTATCTTGACAGGCGCCGGCGACAAAGCCTTTTGTTCAGGCGGAGACCAAAAAGTCCGTGGTCACGGTGGCTATGTTGGGGAAGATCAGGTTCCTCGCTTAAATGTATTGGATCTGCAGCGATTGATTCGCACGTTACCAAAACCGGTGATCGCCATGGTCAAAGGCTGGTCGATCGGTGGCGGAAATGTTTTACAATTGGTTTGTGATTTAACGATCGCCGCTGATAACGCTAAATTTGGTCAAACTGGACCAAACGTCGGTAGTTTTGATGGTGGCTATGGTTCGGGCTATCTTGCACGGACGATCGGTCATAAAAAAGCCAAGGAAGTTTGGTTCATGACAAAACAATATACCGCCGAAGAAGCATTGGCGATGAATTGGATCAATACAGTCGTTCCTCTTGATCGAGTAGAAGATGAAACGATGGAATGGGCAGAAACGATGCTGCAAAAGAGCCCGTTGGCGTTACGCATGATCAAAGCATCAATGAACGCAGATACGGACGGATTAGCTGGTATTCAGCAATTAGCTGGCGATGCGACCTTATTGTATTACACGATGGATGAAGCCAAAGAAGGTCGTGACGCGTTTAAAGAAAAACGTCAACCAGACTTCGACCAATTCCCTAAATTCCCATAATGACTGGGAGTTGGCTGCAAAGGCAAGCACAACTTCATCCAGAACGACCAGCTTTTTATTGGCATGAAAAAAGCTGGTCGTTTGCTGCCTTGCAAAAAGAGGTTTATGCTTACGCTGCTTATTATCAAGCCCAATTCGTTGATCAGCCAAACCGGGTAGCTCTTTTTAGCAATAACGCCCCTGAAATGGTCTTTACGATCCTTGCGTTATGGGAGTTGGGGATCGAAGTCCAGCTGCTGAATACGCGATTGACAGCCGCTGAAATCTCCTTCCAATTGCAAGATGCCCACTGCGACTGGGTGATCACGGCGGATCAGGCTGCGGTTTCGGGTGTTCGCAGCTTGACCTTTGGACAAGCGATCAAACAGGCGGAGGCTTTTATCGGTTCTGTTGTTCCTTCGTTTGTTCCTAATGAAGCAATCTATCAAGCAGAGCAAGTGGCTTCAATTATGTATACCTCTGGTACGACTGGCAATCCCAAGGGTGTGCCTCAAACCTTTGGGAATCATCTAGCAAGTGCCGAAGCGACTCAAAAAAACTTAGCCATCACTAGCGAGGATTGTTGGCTTTGTGCAGTTCCGCTGTATCATATCAGTGGGTTATCAATTCTCTTGCGGTCCTTGCGACTTGGGATGAGTGTTCGTTTGTATGAGCGCTTTGATGCTGGAGAAATGGCAAAAGACCTTGAAGCAGGGAAAGGGACGATCGTTTCTTTGGTGGCAAAAATGTTGACAGATTTGCTGCCCTTGGTGCCCCAACAAGGCTTTGATTCGTTGCGTTATATCCTGCTAGGCGGCGGTCCGATTGCCAAAAGTGTATTGGAAAAATGCCAGCAAAATCAGCTTTCTGTGATTCAATCCTATGGGATGACAGAAACCTGTTCACAAGTGGTGGCATTGCCGCCAGAAAAAGCTTCTGAAAAAATCGGCGCCTCTGGGGTTCCCCTACAAGGTGTCCATTTACGAATTGCGACTGATGGGAAAATGGCAGACCACCAGACTGCTGAAAATACCCAGCCGATCGGAGAGATCCAACTGCAAGGACCTGCGATCACGACTCGTTACTTGAACGATCGCAGTCCACAGCAGTGGGACCAAGAGGGCTGGTTTGCCACAGGAGATCTAGGTTATCTTGATCAAGAGGACTTTTTGTATGTAGTCAGTCGTGCAAGCGAACTGATCATATCTGGTGGAGAAAACATCTATCCCGCAGAAGTGGAGCAAGCCTTGTTGCAGCATCCAGCGGTCAAAGAGGCAGCTGTGGTGGGGGAACCAGACGAGGAGTGGGGACAATCTGTCGCGGCTTATTTAACGTTAAATCAACCGATCCACTTCCAAGCTTTATTGGATACGTTAGAAGGGCAGATCGCCCATTATAAATTTCCGCGCCGCTTTTATCACGTGCGAGAAATGCCGCGCACAGCAAGCGGTAAAGTTTTAAAAAGGCTATTGCTGAGTGAAGAAAGAGTGAACTACATTGAACAGCAAATCAACAAGTAATTATGAGGCAGCGATCGCTGCCGGGAAAACCTATTTGAGTGAGTATCAACCTATAGAAAGGTGTGACTTACTGGCTCTTTATGCAGCGGCACAAGAATATCGAGGGGAACGCTACTTCTGGCGTACCCCTGATGAAACGACCAGTATAGTAGGGTTGGGTTGGTTAGCCACTTTTTCGCAACCCAAACTTGCAGACTTTTCAGAAGTCCGCTCTCTCTTAAAGCAAGCCCACTATCAACCAGAGGCACCTTTTCAGGCGCAGTTAGTTGGCGGCTTTGCTTTTGATGAACAGGCAGAAGTCAGTCAGGATTGGGCTGAGCTAGGTGCTGGTCTCTTTGCGTTGCCAGAAATACTGGTCAGCAAAACTGGAGATCAGTGTGGCGTCGTTTATACAGTAGCCGCTTCTTCCGAGGAACAACGACAACAAAAAGTCGCTGCCTTACAGGAAAAAGTCGCAAGCTGGTTGAAGGCCAATTCGGACAAGAGTCTTGTAGCAGAAACGCCTGCTTTTCAGGCACAAGAGGAACTAGATGTGCCCCAATGGCTGCAAGCGGTCGAAGAGACAGTGGCAGCCATTCGCTCAACTGAAACACCGTTGAAAAAAGTGGTTCTGGCAAGACGAATGAAGGTAGAAACGAAGCAGTCGATCATTAGTGCAGCGGTGTTGCAACGGTTGGCGCAACAGCAGCCGAATACCTATCTTTTTGCCATCGAACATGGGGGCCATGTTTTTGCTGGTGCGACGCCAGAACGCTTGCTAAAAGCGACTGTCGATCAGTTTGAAACGGTGAGTATCGCAGGTTCCGCACCAAGAGGCAAAACCAAAGAAGAAGATGAGGCACTGGCACAAGCCCTTTTAGCGGACGCAAAAAATACCCATGAACATCAAGTAGTTGTCGATCGCTTAGAAACGGCATTGGCCACTTTGTTAGCTGACGGCTTTCAATCAGAAGCCCGTTCCGTGATCAAAAATCGTGACATTCAGCATTTGTTTGTTCCTTTAGCAGGGCAAAGAAAGGCAGGAGTCAACTTTCTGACCGCCGTGCAAAAACTACACCCGACCCCAGCATTGGGGGGAGAACCGAAAGAAGCAGCCGTCTCATGGATTCGTACCCATGAACCAGCCAGCAGAGGGATGTACGGTGGACCGATCGGTTGGTTGGGTATTCAAGAAGATATTGGCGAGTTTGCTGTGGCGATCCGCTCAGGATTCTTTAGCGGCAATCAAGCAACGCTGTATGCGGGTTGTGGGATCGTTGCCGATTCAGATGCGGAATCCGAACGTCAAGAAACACGGTTAAAATTTCAACCGATGAGGAGAGGGATCTTAGGAGATGAATAACCAGACAGTCATGACAGACTATTTACTAGCGGCGATCCAAGGACTAAAAGCAGCGGGTGCGAAGCGAGCAGTCATTAGTCCCGGTTCACGCTCCACGCCATTGGCGCTACTATTGCATCGTGATCCTGAGATCACCTGTACGGTGGCTGTCGATGAACGTTCGGCTGCTTTTTTTGCTTTAGGGATGTCCAAAGTTGATCTCCAACCGACGATCTTACTGTGTACCTCTGGAACTGCAGCAGCCAATTATTATCCAGCTGTTTGTGAAGCAGAAGCTACCAACTTGCCACTGATCGTCTTAACGGCTGATCGCCCACCAGAACTGCGGGGCGTTGGGGCGCCACAGGCAATGGATCAACAGAATTTGTATGCCTCTCATGTCAAAAAGATGGTAGAGATGACGGTGCCAGAAAACGATCCTGCTTTGTTGCGTTATAGTTTTTGGCAAGCTGCAACTTGCACGATCGAAGCGCAAAAACAGCCGAAAGGCCCTGTCCAAATCAACTTTCCATTACGGGAGCCGCTGTTGCCTGACTTTAGTCGCCAATGCAGTATGCAGCAAGACGTGAGCTATCTGGCACCACAACAAGAGCTGTCAGCAGAGATGATCACCCAGCTAGCCCCTTACTTTGATAAAAAAGGTATTCTGATTGCTGGAGAAAGCCTTACGATCGAAGAAGCGCAGCAGTTGCTGGCTTTTTCGGAGAAATTAGGCTGGCCGATCGTCGGCGATCCATTGACCAATCTGGCGACAGCCGGTACCAAAGTAGGAACATTTATCAGTCAAGCCGATCTTGTTTTCCCACAATTGACTTCTGCCTTCCAACCAGAAGTGGTCGTGCGTTTTGGTCGCTTACCAGTCACCAAAAATGTCCTATTATGGTTGAACAAAGCAGCCGATACGACGACGTGGCTCTTTGTTGATCCATCAGGGCAGTGGCAAGATCAGCTGCATCGGGCAAACTATTTGATCGAAGCAGCGATCAGCGCCTTCGTGGCGGCCATCACCCAGTTGCCGATCGTCAAACATACGGCGTGGCAACAACAATGGCAAGCACTTCAAGCGCGGGCAGATCAGGTGATTGCTGCAAGTCCCCAGTTGCAACAATGGGATGAGAGCAGCGCTGTGCGCATGCTCCAACAATGTTTGCCTGAAGAAGCGCAAATTCTTTTGGCAAACAGCAATGCGATCCGTTTTTTTGATCGCTACGGCAGCAAAACTACCTCCACTTATCGCGTGTATGGAAACCGAGGCGTCAATGGGATCGACGGCCTTGTCTCGACCGTGGCTGGGATTGCTTCCGCCAGTCAAAAGCCTACCTACTTGTTGATTGGTGATTTAGCGTTGTACCATGATATGAACGGCCTACAACTACTGCGCCAGTATCAATTGCCAGTAACGATCATTTTACTGAATAATAACGGTGGTGGGATCTTTTCCTTTCTGTCACAAAACACCTTAGAACCAAACGACTTTGTCCCGCTCTTTGGTACTCCGTTAGATCTTGAGTTTCAAAAAGTGGCGGCCTTATATGAGGCAGATTGGCACACACCGACCTCTTTGCTAGAGTTTCAAACGATTTTAGCGGAAACAAGTCAACAGCCGCGCTTTCAAATAATCGAAGTGAAGGGTGAGCAAAAAGATCCGGTCAACACTTGGCAAGCACTCCAACAGCAGTTTAGCGAGGCAGGAGCGCAGCAATGAAGGACACGATAAATGGCGTCAGTTATTTTTATCAGTGGCTGCAGCCGTATCGATCATCCTTACCAACCCTTGTGGCATTGCATGGCTTCACGGGTTCTTCGGAAAGCTTTCGACCGGTTTTTGCAGAGGAAGGTTCTTACAATGTATTGGCAATCGATTTGATTGGACATGGACGCTCATCGATTTATGTCCATCCCATGCGTTATGAACTTCCTTTACTGGTGGAGGATCTCGCACACCTTTTAGCGAAGTTAGGGATTGAACGTTATGGCCTGTATGGCTACTCGATGGGGGCGCGAATCGCAATTGTCTGGGCGGTCATGGAACCAACGGCAGTGACCCATCTTTTGCTTGAGAGTGGTTCACCCGGGTTAGCTGATCCAGCAGAACGACTCGCTCGTCAGCGGCACGATCGTCGCTTAGCGTTGCGCTTACTAAGGGAGCCTTTGGTCGATTTTGTCGATTACTGGCAAGAACTGCCGTTGTTTGCTAGTCAAAAGGAGCTACCTTTAGCGCAGCAGGCTGCTGTACGGCAAGGACGCTTGCAGCAAAACAAATTTGGCTTGGCAGTAAGCTTGGTTTACGGTGGTACTGGCAAACAGCCAAGCTGTTGGTCGGCACTTCCGCAGCTAGCTTGTGAAATTCTTTATTTAGCGGGGGAAAAAGATGTAAAGTTTCGTAAAATCGCCCACCAAATGAAGCAGCTGCAACCAGAGATGACCATCAAAGTCGTTGCTAATGCTGGACATTGTATCCATTTAGAACAGCCGACACAGGTTCGTCATGAAATCGATCAATGGTTTGTAAAAGGATCGGGGCCACAGTCAGCTGATTGACAAGGAGAGAACGCAATGAAGATTGAAAAAATTGAACGCATCGCCTGTCGCTTGCCCCTCAAACAACCCTTTGTGACAAGTTATGGACAATTAACAGAAAAAGCTTTTGATCTTTATTTGGTGACGACAGAGGATAAAACGATGGGCATCGGTGAATTGGTCGCTTTTGAGCAGCCAGATTACATTGAAGAAACCCTCTTTTCTGCTCGACAAGTGATTGAAACAGCACTGATCCCATTATTGATTGACCAAGAGATCGAGCATCCGCAAGAAGTTTGGCAGCTGTTTCAAACGGTCCAAGGAAACTACATGGCAAAATCGGCTTTGGAAACAGCGATTTGGGATCTATATGGCAAGCAAACGCATCAAAGTGTGAAAGAGCTTTATACCGCAACCCGACCGAGTGTCGCTGTTGGCGTTAGTCTTGGCATACAAGACTCTGTCGAAAAACTAGTGGCTCTTGTTGCCGATTATGTCGCCCAAGGGTATCAACGAATCAAATTAAAAATCAAGCCTGGGCAAGATCTGGTACCCTTGCGAGCGATTCGACAAGCCTTTCCAGAATTGCTTTTGATGGCAGATGCAAACGGAGCCTATCAGAGTGAGCCAGAACGCATTTTGGCACTTGATGACTTAGGCTTGGTGATGATCGAGCAACCACTTAAGGTACGAGATCTGGTGGGGCACAGTCAGCTACAGCGGCAGATGAAGACGCCTCTATGTTTGGATGAAGATATTCGAACGGCAGAAGACGTCGATACCGTCGCAGCCCTGGACAGCTGCCGTGCGATCAACCTGAAAATCCCCCGTGTCGGTGGGATCACCGAAGCCTTGCGAATCCTTGATCGATGTCAAACCCATGGGCTACTCGTTTGGTTAGGCGGCATGTTTGAGTCTGGTGTGGGACGAGCCATGAATTTGCAATTTGCGAGTCAAGATATTTTCCATTTTCCTGGGGATCTTTCCGCTTCTGATCGTTACTTTTATGATGATGTCATTACACAGCCTGCAACTTTGCATGAAGGCAAGCTGCTGGTACCTGATGGAAAGGGCTTTGGCATCACGTTAGCAGAAACAAAGCTAAGTCAGTATGGGCAACCTAAAGAATGCATCTACTCAAGAAAACGATCAGCGAAAGAATAACATCAGCAAAGAAAAAACAGCGAAAGCAAAAGAAATGGCCAGCAGGGAAATCTGCTGGCCGTTTCTTTTGCTTTATTCTGCGTTTTTGAATTCTTTTTCAATTTGTAGTCGTTGGACTTTCATGGTTGCTGTTCGTGGGATATCTTCGTAGTCGCGTAAAATTGGCTGATTGAGGTGAGGGAGATCTTCCACCATTTTCCACCAAGCATCCCAATCCATTTGACGATTTGGTGCTAAAGCAATGATTGGTTGCGGTGAGTTTTCTTTGTCGCGAACGATCACGACTTCGGCAAGGAAGTCTAAATGATCCAGCAAAAGGTCTTCCAAGGCAAGATTGCTTTCAATATTTTTGATCAAGTCCACTTGACGGTCTTTTAAGTAAAGATGTCCCTGATCATCCATCATGCCGTAATCACCACTGTCCCACCAAGCGCCATAGACATTGTCAGCAAAACGCTGATCTTCTTTATAATAGGTCAACGCGCGTCCTTTTGAAAGGAAATGGATGTGCCCATCGGTATTGGCTGGCAGCTCGTTGCCCTCGGCATCGGCGATCCGCGCTCTCGTTAAGTCCTCCAGACCGACACCCATATCACGGGCATCGTTGGTAGTGATGCTTTCTAAGGTATGTGCTTTTAGGATCATTGGCCCGCACTCACTTTGGCCATAGACTTGTAAAAAGAGTGCTTCTTTTGTTACTGAAGTATTTAAAAAAGTCGCCATTGTTTGATTGTTGATAGCATCAAAGGTTGAGTGATAGTAACGAATATTAGCAAAAGCATCTGGTTGTTCTTTTGCCACAAAGCTCCATTGGACAAAATTGTTTGGATGAGTTTCCAAAGCGATCGGTGGGTATTCTTTTAACATGCCTACGACATGAGCACCGTTGGCATTGGCTAATGGCATCATCGGGAAGCCCATCGCCATCAAGGAGGAGATACCGATATTGAAGCGGGAGTGCACCGGTGAAATATGGAACGCAATTAAATCAGAGTCAGCTTTGGTGCGATCGATCTTGGTGAAGATCGTTTTTTGCCATTTTGTCCGCCAGCCCATGGAGTTTGCTGAATGACAAATCAATTTTGGAATACCCGTCGTTCCAGAAGTATGGGTCATATAGGAAATTTGATCCACCGGTAATTCAGTTTGTTCCACTGGTTCCTCTGGTTGTTGTAGCAAATGGCGAACAGCGATCTGTTTGTCAGTACTGCTATTTTTCACTTGTGCGACGCGGCCTTCGGTTTCTTCATCAAATAAGATGTAAGGATCTTCTAAGCGATCCACAAACACTTCGATGGTTTCAGCAGGAAAATGATAGGAGATCATAGCAGGAACGGCACCAAGGTAAGAAGCAGCCGTTGCTAACAAATACGTATCGAATTTTGAAGATTTATACAGAATGATTTTATCTCCGGCTTGCACGCCAAGTGAGGCAAGTTGATAAGCACGCTTTAAAATCATTTCATGGCTCGAACGGTAGGTACTACGATAGCCAAGCTCAGGAAATGCTGGCAACACTTCATCATGGATGATGGGGGTGTCAGGAAACGTCTCAGCAGCTTCGCGATAATTGGTGTATAGATTCAATGGACGATAGTCTAAAATGGACAAATAGAACACTCCTTTAAAAGTTCGTGAAAAACTTCATTTGATTTCTCCATTTTAGCACAGGAATTCCTCGATACAATAGATATTTTGTGTTTTTTATTTATTTCTAAAAAATCATTCGGGCAAAGACTTTCGAAGAATGAATGACTGTGATGTGTTATCATTCATTCCTCGTACTAAGCGGAAAAAGTGCATAATCAACGGGTGTATTTTGCTACAAAATCTTCGATTGGGAGGCGAAAGTCTAAATAGCGTGCTTTTAATTCTGCACGATTCCAATTCCACCAAGCGATTTCTTGCAAAGCAGTGATCGTTTCTGGATCAAAGCGGTATTTGATCACTTTTGCTGGAACCCCGCCGACGATCGCATAAGGCGGCACATCTTTGGTTACGACTGCGTTTGAGGCGATCACGGCACCATCACCGACGGTCAAACCAGATTGGATCACGGCACCGTGGCCGATCCAGACATCATTGCCAATGACGGTCGTTTTTGCTTTGCGTTTTTCTAAGAAGGACTCGTCCTTTGGCGCAAATCCATAGCCTTCGCCATTATAGGCAAAAAGATGCTGACTAGGGCGTTCATAGGGATGATTGGTAGGGCCGATGCGGACCATCGCTGCGATACTGATAAAACGTCCTAATTGGCTGTTCTGAATAAAGCAATATTGCCCCGTATAGGTATAATTGCCGATGGAAGAATGATCAATGTGATTGGCTTCGCCAATTTCGACATAGTCTCCTAAAGTTGTGTCTTGAAGCTGCGAGTCTTTGCCAACGATCGGCTGTTCATCTGGAAAATTTGTGATCGATAGGTGCATAGAAATCATCCTCTCTTGCGTATTGCTATCATTTTACCGCACTTTTTTGTACTATTTGACTAATACGCACTAAAGACAAAAGGAGGTCTGCTTTATGGAGACGATTTATCAGTTAGATAAGATGACCGAAACGATAGCTAAGCGAGCAATCAAAAAAGGATACTCGTTAAAAGATCAAGCGGCCCCAGAGGCGCTGTTTGTGCGCAGTTCAACGGTTCCTAACGAATTGATCACACCAGAATTAGCTGTGATCGCTCGCTCAGGAACAGGCACCAATACGATCGATTTGGCACGGTGTACTCAAAATGGCACAGTAGTTTTCAATAGTCCTGGTGTCAATGCCAATGCAGTCAAAGAGTTGGTGCTATCCAATTTATTTCTCAGCGTCCGCCCCTTATTCAAAGCGATCCAGACGGTAGCCGATTTGCAAGAAGAACTAACGTCCGGTCAAATTGAAGCAGAAGAGGTGTTGAAGGTAGCTGAAGAACGGCGAAAAGAAGTGATTGGCGAAGAATTAGCTGGAAAAACCATCGGTATTTTAGGGTTAGGAGAGATCGGTGAACGGGTGGCAAAAGCCTGTCATCAGCTAGGGATGGAGGTTTTGGGCTATGCCCGAACGAAGAAAGCAGCACACGATTACGAGCAAGTCAGTGACCTGCAAATGCTGTTGACCGAATCAGATTTTGTGGCGGTCTTGCTCCCTTTAAGTCAAGAGACCAAAGGCATGCTGAATCGACAAACGATTCAACAGATGAAAAAAAATGCAGTGTTGATGAATTTTGGTCGCGGGGAAATCGTGGAAGAAGCAGCCGTCTTAGAAGCATTAGCCAAAAATCAGCTCAAACAATACATCACTGATTTTCCTAGTGCGGGCTTGATCGGACAACCGAAAGTGTTGTGTTATCCGCATATCGGCGGCAGTACTACCAATGCCTTGGAAAAGGGGGATCACGTAGTTTTTGATCGCATGCATGCCTATTTACGCGCTGGGACGATTCAAGAATCGGTCAATTTCCCCCATGCAGAGTTGCCTTTTTTGGCACCGTATCGCTTAGCGCTGTTTTATCACGACAAGCCTGGTGCTTTTGCCCCATTATTGCGGATCATTTCTGAAGCAGGCGTGGATATCGATAATTTGGCGAGTGAGAGAAAAGCCGGAGTTGCCTATACTTTGATTGATCTTGATGAGACAAATGAAACACTGCTGCAAGATCTACAGCAGCAGATACAGCAAGAAAAAGCGATCATTCGTGCCCGCTTGATCAAAAATTCGCGAACCAGTGAATAGTTGCCACCAACAATGTTTCTTGTTATGATGAAAAAAAAGTAAAGGAAGTTCATCATGACGAATAAGTTTCAAGATAAAAAGAAGGTCGCTTTGCCTCGTTATCAGCAGATTGCCGTAGCGATCGCGGAACGAATCGTTGAAAATCGCTACCAAGTTGGGCAAAAGATCCATGCACGCTCAACATTAGCCAGCAATTTCAATGTCTCTCCTGAAACAGCCCGCAAAGCGATCAATGTATTAGTTGATTTAGAAATCATGGACGTCCGTCATGGCAGCGGCGCTTATATTGCTTCAAAGGAAAAAGCACAGGCCTTTGTGGAACAATACCAAGATGTGCAGTCGATCCAAGAAATTAGACAAGATATTTTAGACAGTGTGGAGCGGCAGCAGCAAGAGCTGGATAATTTTTCTGACTTGTTGAACACGCTAGTGCAGCAAACCAAAAAGGTACACCATATGAGTCCGTTTGTGCCCTTTGAGCTTCAGCTGACGGAACAGGCGCAGCATTTGGAAAAAAGTATCAACGAATTGAATGTTTGGCAGGCCACAGGGGCGACGGTCATCGCGATCCAAACAACCGAAGAATTGCTGTTGTCACCAGGACCTTATGCGAAATTCAGTGCAGGCAATACGATTTATTTTGTCGGGAATGAATTGGCGTTGCAGCGCATGACCAATTTCTTCTATCCAACGGACCATTCAGCGTAATTCTTTTTCCTGATTCCCATGCTTTTTTTGCAAAAGAAAAAGCATGGGGAATTTTTTTTTGACAAAGTGACCACATCTTGTTAAGATAGTATGGTCACTTTCGTGAAATTTTTCAGAAAAAGGAGTATTAATCATTTGAGTAAAGTTAAAGTGGAACACTTAACCAAAATCTTCGGCAAGAAAAAGCAGCAAGCTCTAGCCATGGTCAAAGAACAACGCAGCAAAAACGAGATTTTAGAAAAAACGGGTGCCACCGTCGGGGTCTATGATGTGAACTTTGAAGTCAACGAAGGCGAGATTTTCGTCATCATGGGCCTTTCTGGAAGCGGGAAGTCAACATTGATTCGACTATTGAATCGATTGATCGAGCCGTCTGGCGGAGATATTTACATAGATGGCGTGGATGTTGCCAAAATGAGTAAAGAGGAACTACGAGAAGTTCGCCGTCACAAAATCAACATGGTTTTCCAAAGCTTTGGCCTTTTCCCTCATCGGACAATTTTAGAGAACACAGAATACGGACTAGAAGTCCGTGGGGTCTCGAAAGAAGAACGAACAGCGAAAGCGGAAAAAGCGTTAGAAAACTCAGGATTGCTTTCTTTTAAAGACCAATACCCTGACCAGCTGTCTGGAGGGATGCAACAGCGTGTGGGACTTGCCCGTGCGTTAGCCAATGATCCAGAGATCCTCTTGATGGATGAGGCCTTTTCAGCATTAGATCCGCTGATTCGCCGTGAAATGCAAGATGAACTTTTAGAATTGCAAGCCAATGTTCAAAAAACGATTATCTTTATCACCCATGATTTGAACGAGGCCTTGCGGATCGGTGACCGGATCGCTTTAATGAAAGATGGTCAGATCATGCAGATCGGTACAGGAGAAGATATTTTGACGAATCCTGCCAATCAATACGTGCGTGATTTCGTGGAAGATGTCGATCGTTCCAAAGTCTTGACTGCGCAAAACATCATGGTCCCAGCATTGACGACGAACATCGAGATCGATGGACCAAGCGTAGCATTGAACCGGATGCGGAAAGAAGAAGTCAGCATGCTGTTAGCCGTCGACAAACGTCGTCACCTAAAAGGAAGCCTGACAGCCGAGTCTGCTCGTGAGGCACGGAAAAACAATCTGACCTTGAAGGAAGTTATTGATAAAAATGTTAAAAAGATCGATAAAGATATGCTGGTAACGGATATCTTCAATTTGATCTATGATTCGCCTACACCTTTAGCCGTGGTAGAAAACGATCGTTTGATCGGAGTCGTGATCCGCGGAAGTGTGATTGAAGCATTGGCTGAGACTGATTCAGCCGCTCAAGCAGAGGAAGGGGTAGTGACAAATGGATAATTTCTTACAACATACGATTCCGGTGGCTGATTGGGTCGAAAACTTTACTGATTGGCTAACAGGAACTTTCAGTGGATTGTTTTCAGCCTTACAGTCTTTCGGACAATTTATCATGGACGCTATTACAAATGTATTACTGTTTGTACCACCGTTATTAATGATCGTCTTATTGACGGCTGCTGCCTTTTTCGTTTCACGCAAAAAATTCGGCTTGCCAGCCTTTACTTTTGTCGGGTTGCTGTTCATCTATAACCAAGGATTATGGACAGACTTGATGAACACCGTGACGTTGGTCTTGTTGTCGAGTTTGGTTTCGATCATCATTGGGATTCCACTAGGGATCTTAATGGCGAAAAGCGAAAAAGCGCAAAGTATCGTGACGCCGATCTTAGACTTTATGCAAACAATGCCTGGTTTCGTTTATTTGATTCCTGCGGTTGCTTTCTTTGGGATCGGGATGGTTCCTGGGGTCTTTGCCTCAGTGATCTTTGCTCTACCACCAACCGTTCGGATGACGAACTTAGGGATTCGCCAAATTTCTCGTGAATTGGTGGAAGCCTCTGATTCCTTCGGGGGGACTGGCTGGCAAAAACTGATCAAATTAGAATTGCCACTAGCCAAAAGCACTATTTTGGCTGGGGTCAACCAAACCACGATGCTGGCATTATCAATGGTCGTGATTGCGTCAATGATCGGTGCTCCTGGGTTAGGGCGCGGTGTCTTGTCCGCCTTGCAACGAGCACAAGTCGGTAACGGATTTGTCAGTGGGGTATCCTTAGTTATTTTGGCGATCATCATGGATCGCTTTACCCAGAATTTGAATCGTTCGGCACATCAAAAAGCAGCCAGCAAGACAAGTCGCAAACAAAAACGTCTTTTTGGCGGGATTGCTGCAGCGGCAGTCGTTGCTTTGATTGGAGCATCGTTTGCCTTTGGAAATGTTTCTGACAGCAAAGGCACGGTGAACTTGGCGTATGTCGAATGGGATACGGAAGTTGCATCTACCCATGTGGTGGCAGAAGTTTTGTCGCAAATGGGCTACGAAGTCAATACAACGCCTTTGGATAATGCCATCATGTGGGAATCGGTGGCAAAAGGGGAAGTTGACGGGATGGTTGCTGCTTGGCTGCCATCTACGCATCAATCCCAGTATGAACAGTACCAAGACCAAGTTGAAAACTTAGGTCCTAACTTAGAGGGGGCAAAACTGGGGATCGTTGTACCAAGTTATATGGATGTAGATTCCATCGCAGACCTTTCTGACGAAGCTGGAAAAACCATCACTGGTATCGAACCAGGCGCTGGTGTCGTAAATGCAGCGGAAAATACGGTTGCAACGTATGACAACCTTTCCGATTGGAATGTCGCTACCTCTTCTTCAGGAGCGATGACAGTGGCATTAGGC
Organism: Enterococcus sp. R12; assembly: GCF_058135755.1. NCBI lineage: Bacteria > Bacillati > Bacillota > Bacilli > Lactobacillales > Enterococcaceae > Enterococcus > Enterococcus sp. R12. The sequence continues at coordinate 2,730,936 of NZ_CM176874.1, read as the reverse complement.
CAAGCCATCAAGAACCAAGATGAGATCGTTATTACTGGCTGGTCTCCACATTGGATGTTTGCGAAATATGATCTGAAATATCTGGATGATCCAGAAGGAACAATGGGTGAAGCAGAAAGCATCAACACTGTTGTACGCCAAGGATTAGCAGATGACATGCCAGAAGTCTACGAAGTACTTGATCGTTTCAACTGGACACAAGAAGACATGGAAGAAGTCATGTTAGCAATCAATGACGGAACGTCAGCCGAAGATGCAGCCAAAGATTGGGTAGCCAATCACCCAGAAGAAGTTGCTGCTTGGACGAACTAACTTCTTTCAAATAAATGTATAAAATCTTCAATCGATTTTAATGTTGAGAAAGCACGCATCCACCTTCGGATGTGTGCTTTTTTTGTTCGTTTATTTGCTGCACAAACTTCAGGTAAAAAGAAAATGAGCAAACAATGGCCGATGATTTTTGACAAGGAATAGCAAAGAATGGCCAGTCAATGGAGTCGCTCGTGTAAGAAAATAGAAAAGCAAGTGTTTCAAAATCTTATAAAAGTTCGTTCATCAACTTATACAAATTCACGGGAACTTCTATAAAATGAGAGAGAAGGAAGTCGAGTGCATAGAGAAGGAATTAGGAGGGATTGGATGACGGCTTATTTATTTTGCCATTTCACCGGCGAGCAAAAAAATGGTGAGCAAGTATACTTTAGTGTGAGCAAGGATGGGTTGACTTTTACAGATTTAAATCAAGGCCATCCCGTTTTGAAAAGTGATCTTGGGGAAAAAGGAGTCAGAGATCCTTTTCTAGTTAAGGGGAAGGACACGTATTATCTCATTGCGACAGATTTGCGTATTGAAAAGGGACTTGGCTGGGCACAGGCTCAAACCAATGGTAGCCGCCAGATGGTTATCTGGTCATCAACGGATCTGGTGTATTGGACAAACCCATGGACCGCAACGATCGCTCCAGAAGATGCCGGTAATTTGTGGGCGCCAGAGGCAATTTATGACGCAGAAAAAGAGACATTTTTTGTCTATTTTGCTGCAAATGTCAGTGGAAAACATAAGATTTATTCTGTTTCTACCAAGGATTTTCAGACGTTTACTGAGCCAGTGCTATTTATTGAAAAAACGATGGATGTGATCGATACAACGATTGTTTTTAGTCAGGGGTATTATTATCGTTTTACAAAAAACGAAGAAAATAGTCGCATTTTTTTAGATCGAAGTCAACAGCTGACAGGAGACTATCAGGAAGTAGCTTCTGAATATCTCGCTCAATTAGAAGGGGTTGAAGGACCGCAATTGTACCAATTACCTGATGGCAAATGGGCGCTGATCGCAGATCACTTTAAAAAAGGCACCGGATATGGGATCGCAGTAAGTGATGATCTCGCAACAGGCGTTTTCGAACCTGTTTCTGCCTTTGACTTCGGTCAATCTATCAAGCGCCATGGTGGAGTGATCACGATCACAGATGATGAGTATCAACGGTTACTGACCTATTATCAACAGAAAAACCCGGTTTTAGATGGTCTTTATGCAGACCCTGATTTGGTGTCATTTAACAGGAAATTTTACTTATATCCAACATCAGATGGTTTTACCGATTGGTCTGGGACAAGCTTTTCGATATTCGAATCAGAAGATCTTACTCAGTGGACAAATAAAGGAACGATCCTTGATCTAGCATCCTCGCAAGTGAAATGGACGATCGGTGGTGCGTGGGCACCCTGTACAGCAGAAAAAGAAGGAACGTTTTATTTTTACTTTACTGGAAAAATGGCGGATGGACGCTCAGGAATCGGTGTCGCTTATGCGGATCATCCAACAGGTCCCTTTATTGCAGATGAGAAACCGCTTTTGAGTCCTGACCTTATCGATGACTATGGGTTAAACATGAGTCAAGTCATTGATCCATCTGTTTACGTAGAAGCTGGAAAGTACTATCTATTGTTTGGCAATTCTGCGGGAGGAACGGCTGCGATCGTAGCGTTGGGAGATGACATGCGAACAGTCAAACTTGATACGCTAGCAGAATATCAAGGGCTGGAAGATTTTCGAGAAGCCATTACCGTTTTGAAAAAAGATGATTTGTATCATTTTACTTGGTCGGGAGAAGATACCCGCAGCGAAGACTATCATGTGAATTATGGTACCTCCTCTTCATTGTATGGACCGATTCACTATCATTATCCTGTCTTACAAAAAAATGTTGAAAAAGGCATTTTTGGAACCGGTCATCACAGTATTTTAGAGTATTCTGATAGGTATTATATTGCTTATCACAGCTTTGCTGTTCCACTTAGTAAGTATCCAGAAGAAGCCCGCGGATTTCATCGACAGGTTCGCATTTCCCCATTAGATTTTGACGAAGCAGGCTATATGAAGCAAGTAATCGTATAAGAAAAAGGGTGCAGCGATGCATCCTTTTTTGTCTGCAAATTCAGTTAGTTTCTTTTACGAACGTTAGAAGGAGCAAGATGATAATGCTTTTTAAATAGTTTACTAAAATAAAAAGGATCATGATAACCTACTTTTTCTGCGATTTCTTTGATGGTCAAATTGGTATGAAGCAACAGCTCATAGGCATGTTTGAGCCGAATCTCGATCAAATATTTAATCGGACTACGACCAGTGATTTTCCGAAAGACTTTTGAAAGTTGGGCAGGACTAATATAAAGCATGTCTGCTAGCATTTCCAATGTGATGTCTTCTTGGTGATGATTCTCCAAATAATAAATCGTATGGTTCACTAGCGTTTGTTTTTGTTTATCTTTTTCAGAGATCACTGCCAGGCAATTGTTTGGATCGGAGGGCGTCAAACTTCTTAAAATCAAAGCTAGCATTTCGAGAATGATTCCTTTGCCCATCAAATCGTGATGAAGGTTATGGCTATTGAACTCCTGGGTCAGCTGCCAAGCTTTTTTGAAAAACGCTTCTTGATAAATTCCCAAGTCTAGTAGGGGATTTTCATTTGGAAAGGTATTAAAAGGAAGTCCTTCGATCAGAATATTGGAAAGGCCGATATGAAGTTCATGGGATTCCATCCCAGCCGGATGGATTTCGGTATGAGGAAGACCAGGGTTAAAAAGGAGGGCATCTCCAGTAAATAACCTTGTGCGGGTCTCATTAAATTCGTAATCAACGGTTCCTTCTAATACGATGCTGATCTCAATGAAATCATGATGGTGGTAGCCCCGAAGATTTTTCTTTTTATTCCAAAAGTCAACGACATAAATAATTTCAGGATTAAATATATTCGAATGGATGTGGTACATAGTTCCCTCCTATTACCTACGAAAAGGTAGGCGCTTTTTTTCTTCATATCATATAATACATGAAAATGAATCGGATAGACTATGTTCTTCATTAAATGTTTTAGTAAAATTAAGTGAAAGAAAGCGATTTCTTTACTTGAGTATTGGTAAAAGGGAGGTTAGGGATTAAATGGAAAAACGTTTTTTGAATGAATGGCGATTCTCAAAACAAGAAGAAAAAGAAGCATGGAAAAAAGATTTTGATGATTCTACTTGGGAAAAGATAACGATTCCTCATGATTGGGGTGTCTCTTATCCCTTTGAAAAACACTTTTCCAGCGGAACAGGGTATCTACCCGGAGGGATAGGTTGGTATCGAACCAAGCAGTCGCTGCAAGCGTTGGGTGACCTTACGAATAAAGTCGTAAAAATTCATTTTGAAGGTGTTTATAAAAACGCTCGGGTTTGGATCAATGGCTATCATATGGGGATGAGACCTTCAGGATATGCTTCATTTTATTATGATTTGACAGAGATTTTAACTTACAATTCGGATGATAGCTTGCTTATTAGTGTCCGTGTCGAGCACACGGATTTGGCAGATTCAAGATGGTATAACGGAAATGGAATCACGCGTCCTGTTTCTCTTGAAATTCATGATTCTATTTATATCGACGAATACGGAACGAGTTTTTCAACCCCGTGTGTTACAGACCAGCAAGCAGAGCTAGTGATTGAACATCGGCTAGTAAATACCTTAAAACAAGACCGTGTTGTTAGGATCGAACAAATGCTGGAAAGCTTACAAACGGAAAAAGTGATGAACATAAGTCAGGAAATCCAACTTAACGCAGGGGAACGCCGCACAGTCACATTGAAGGCAAAAATTGAAAAGCCAGAGCTATGGTCACCTGAAGTGCCGAATCTTTATCAGCTACGAACAAAGCTGAGCTATCAAGAAGAATCCTTGAAGGAAAATGAGAGCGTATACAACGAGTATGTCGGGATCAGATCCTTTCAATTTGATGCCAATGAGGGTTTTTCTTTAAATGGGCAGCAGCTGAAAATCAAAGGTGTTTGCTTGCACGAAGATGCGGGCTCTTTCGGTACAGCTGTTCCGATGGAGGTATGGGTACGGCGTTTAATAAAGTTAAAAGAGATGGGGGCAAATGCTATACGAATGGCACACAATCCTCATTCGTTTGCTTTGTATCGTTTATGCGACACCATGGGATTTTTAGTCTTTGATGAAGCATTTGATGAATGGGAAAATCCTAAAAATAAATGGTGGCAAGGTCATAATGTGTATCCACCCAAGTTAGAAGGAGCAGCAGAACATTTTCCAACTTGGTATGAAAAAGATTTGGAAAACATGATTTTACGCAATCGAAACCATCCATCGATCATTGCTTGGAGCATTGGCAATGAGATTGATTATCCCAATGATCCATATGCTAGTCCATTGTTTGCTGAAATGACAGGGAATAATGACAATAGCAAACCTGAAGCTGAGCGTATCTATAATCCACATCGCCCTGATATGAGAAGGTTACGCACGATAGCCGAAAAGCTGGTCCGTTTGAGCAAAACACTTGATCCGATTCGACCAGTTACCTTGGCAGCAGCTTTTCCAGAATTATCTACGAAAATTGGCTTGATCGATCACTTGGATGTCGTTGGCTATAACTACAAAGAACATCTATACGAAGAGGATCATCGCAAATTCCCAGATAAACCTTTTATTGGGAGTGAGAACAGTCACGGGTTTAAAGAATGGCAAACGGCAAACACTCTTCCGTATATCGCTGGACAATTTTTATGGACGGGCATTGATTATTTAGGGGAAGCCCATGGCTGGCCAATTCACGGATCTGGGGCAGGCTTATTGACATTGGCTGGTATTGAAAAGCCTAGTTATTACAAGAGAAAGAGCTGGTGGAGTCAAGAACCGACTGTTTATTTGACAACGATTCCTTACGAGAAAAACAAACGAAGAGCAGAATGGGAAGCCACCTATCGAAAATGGTCTTACCCAGCTGAGCAAGAAATTGAAGTAAGGTGTTATACAAATGCAAAAGAGATTCGATTGAAGGTTGGCAACTTGGAAGTACCCGATGTTCGTTATGATGATACCTTTGGTTATTATGTTGCACGGATCAACTATCAGCCAAAAACCTTGTCGGTGGAAGCGGTATTTGAAGAAACGATTCTGCATGATGAAATAAGACCCGAAGCAGCGCCAACTGCTTTGGTAGCTATGAACTATGAAATTCCTCAAAGATGGCGGGAGAAATTGGCTGCTACCGATTTAACACTAAATAAGAACCTTCATCAAATCGAATGCCAAGTCTTGGATTATGCCGAAAATCCGATAGCAGCAGAAGTAATGGTCTATTTAGAAGTCGAAAATGGGACATTACTAGGTTTGGAGAATGGTGATTTAGCAGATACTACCGCTTATACAGAGTCATTCCGTCGAACGATGCAAGGAAAGTTGCTTTGCTTTGTAGCAGGAGCGCGCAAGAAAGAGACAGTTGTGACGCTGCGCTCACCTGGACTACCAGATACACGATTGATTCTAAAGAATAGAGAGGGAAGTACATGATAAAAAAGCGGACACTTCTTATTCCTTTGGTCTTATTGAGTATACTGACAGCGTGTGGAACGGTCGAGGAAAATACACAGAAAGAAAAAGAGCCAGAGACAGATGAAGTCATTGAAACGGCGACGATCACCTTAAATACGGCAGAAACCTATCAGACAATTGAAAGCTTTGGCGCAAGTGGAGCTTGGTGGAGTCAAGATGTCGGTGGCTGGATCGAAGAAGAAACAGCAGAACTTTCGAAGCGAGAATATATCGCAGAATTATTATTTGATCCGCTTGAAGGGATTGGCTTGACGTCTTATCGCTACAACTTAGGCGCCGGAAGTACGTTACAAAATAGTCCTCGCATTGAAGATCCCTGGCGACGAGCAGAAAGTTTTGAAGAAGGACCCGAAGTCTATGATTGGTCGAAGGATGAAAATGCACGATGGATGCTGAAAACAGCGGTTGATTATGGAATTGATGATATCTATTTATTCGTCAATAGCCCATTGACGAGGTTAACGAAAAATGGTTCTGCATATGGTGATCAGCTGGAAGAAAAACGCAGTAATCTAGCTCCTGAGAATTATCAAGCATTTGCCAACTACGTCTATGATGTAACGGAACACTTCTTAAAAGAAGGCATTCCCGTCACGCATGTGTCGCCAATCAATGAACCACAATGGGATTGGACTGGTGGCCAGGAGGGAACCTACTACGATCCAGCTGAAGTAGTCGCACTCTTAGAGGTATTTATTGAAGAAAAACAAAAAAGACCAGAGTTGAAACAAATAGCGCTATCGATGCCTGAATTAGGAGAATGGGCAAACACCAGCAAGGAATATTTCGAAGCAATCATCGAAAATGATACATTGATGAATTACTTTGACACGTGGGAAGTCCATTCATATTGGACGACTTACGTCGAGAAAATGAATTTTAAAGAGTGGTTAGACGAAAAGGAAATCGATGTTACCTTAAAAATGTCTGAGTGGACAGAAATGATCAATGGTCGCGACTACACTATGGACTCTGCCCTAAACTTAGCCAACGAGATGCACGATGATTTAACGATCCTTGATGTGGTTGCTTGGCAATATTGGATCGCAGTCAGTAGTTACGATTATCGAGATGGTCTGATTTATGTAAATTTGGGTTCAAAAGAAATTATTCCGACAAAAAGACTTTGGGGGATGGGAAATTTCAGCAAGTTTATTCGACCAGGGTACACGAGAGTTTCCGCAATCAGCGACGACAAAGAGGTGAATGTTGTAAGCTTTTTGGGGAAAAATGAAGCAAACGAAGAAGAACTTATTACAGTGCTTATCAATAATAGTTTTCAGGAAAAAGAGATTGCTCTTCAAGGCGTCGGATTTGACGAAATCATCAGCTATACGACAGATAGTGAGTCTGATTTAAAAGAGAGCATCGCTTCTCAGGCTCTGACAATCCCTCGGCAATCGATCGTTACCTTGAAGAGCGTTACAACGAATGAATAAGAAAAGGGGAAATGGCTATGAACTTTGGGAAAATTGCTAAAACATCTTTATTGGCGTCTTCAGTAGTCTTATTTGCTGCTTGTGGGCAAGAAAACAACAATAACGATTCGGATGGAGAAATCACGACGATCCAGTTTTATACGTGGGGAGGTGAAGGTGACCTTCCCATCTATGAGCCACGTATCAAAGCCTTTGAGGAAGCGAATCCTGACATAAAAGTAGACTTCGTTCAAGTGCCAAGTGATTATGACACCAAACTGCAAACAATGTATGCCGGAAATGAAGCACCTGACGTTGTCCAAGTGGCAGAAAATGGGCAAAACTTTGCTTCTAAGGGATTATTTATTGATCTTTCAGACTATATTGCGGAATCATCGATTGACGTAGAAAGCAATTGGGGGGATGCAATGACCCAATATACCTATGATGGCCAACCATTTGGTTTGCCGGATAGAGGGGGCCCAGAAATTCTTTACTACAATAAAGACTTATTTGATGAAGCAGGGATCGAATACCCGACGAATGATTGGACGATTGAAGAATACACAGCTGCTGCCGAAAAATTAACAAAAATAGAAAACGGCGAAACGGTTCAGTATGGTGCTAGTGGAATGGATTGGGTGCCAAACTGGGGAGTATTTATCAAGTCCAATGGCGGTTCCCTTGTGGAAGATAACGAGGTTGTGATCAATTCTCCCGAAAACTTAGAAGTTCTTACTTGGTTTAATAATCTATACCAAGACGGTTATGTTGGCACATATGAATTTTATGAGTCTGTTGCGCAGTCTGGTGCGGATTCAATGTTCTCACAAGGTAGAATTGGTATGTTGACGACAGGATTTTGGAATATTGGCAACTTCACACAACTGGATGATTTAAATTTTGATATTGCACCGATGCCTTTTTTCAATGAAAAAGTTACGTGGCCTTTCGGAAGTGCCTTAGCGATTTCTAAGCAATCAACCAAACAAGATGCCGCCTTTCGATTCATTGAATATATGACGAGCGAAGAAGCACAAAAAATTCTTGGTGAAAGTTTAGTGGATTCTCCTGCCAATATCAAAGTATTGAACTCTGAAGAATTTACCAATAGACAAGTAAATGGGAAAGATCTTCGCTTGGACGTCGTAGGAATCTCGACAGAACGTGTTGTGATCGATGGTATTTTCGAAGGTCCTTACTACGGAGAACTGACCGGAGAGTTCAGCAATCAAGTAAAAGAAATGCTCCTTGGCCGTTTAACACCAGAAGAAGCGCTTGAGAAAATGCAAGAATCTGGCGAAAAAATCATGGAACAATATTAATTCAGAAAAAGGATAGCTTAGGGAAGAAAAATTTTCTTCCTTAAGCACCTTAGTTAAGGAGGGTTTCCTATTGGATCGTTCAGCGACACAACTTCAACTAAATCAAAAAAAGCGTAAGCGGACTCAGTCCCGCTGGTTTTTTGCCTTTGTTTCACCTTGGATCATTGGGTTTGTTTGTTTTACCATTGGACCAATGATTTTTTCGATCATCATGAGTTTTACTGATTGGGATATGTTTTCGGAATTTAATTTTATTGGGTTTGATAACTACCTGCGTCTTTTTAAGGATGATATTTTTTTAAAAGCTTTAGCAAATACGTTTCAATATACCTTGATCAGTGTGCCAATCAATTTATTACTTTCATTAGGTATGGCTTATTTATTGAGCTTTCATTTGAAAGGGATGCGTGTTTTTCGTACCATCTATTACTTACCCTCCATTGTACCAATCGTTGCGAGCACGATGCTGTTTACCCGTCTGCTTTCTTCCAAAGGATTAGTCAACCAGGCATTAGCCTTATTTGGTATCGACGGACCAGTTTGGCTGTTGAGTAAGGACCATGTGCTTTGGAGCTTCGTATTCCTTTCTCTATGGGGCGTCGGTGGAACAATGATCTTGATGCTGTCTGCCATCAATAGTGTGGGGGAAGAAATGTATGAATCGGCACTTCTTGATGGTGCATCCAGATTCAGAATGTTTATTAGTATAACCATTCCCCAAATTTCGCCGATTTTATTTTTCAACCTGATAACCGGAGTTATCGGGTCCCTTCAGACCTTTACTCAAGTGTATATGATGACCGGTGGTGGTCCTGATTATGCCAGCGAAATGATCGTTCCCTACCTTTATCGAAATGCCTTTTCATTCTATCGGATGGGCTATGCCTCGGCAATGGCATGGGTGTTGTTTATGATCGTGATGGTCTTATCCTTGATCGTGCTGAAGAGCTCAAGCTTATGGGTATTTTATGAAGAGGAGGTGAAGTAAGTGTTAGATAAAAATCTATCCAAAGTATCTAAATTATTGATCTATCTGACCTTGGTTTTGTTTGCGGGAATTTTGATCATTCCATTCGTTTATATGATTTCGATTGCACTAGCTTCGCCAGAGTCAAATATCAAAGAACAGTTTACTTTACTGCCAACGGAATTCTATTTGTCCAATTTCACCAATTTGTTTAGAGATTCCTTTTCAGGAGAGCGACCAATCTTGTTGTGGTTTTTCAACACGATGCTGATCGTCGTTCTCAGCATTGTTGGACAAATTATTTCTTCGACACTGGTTGCTTTTGGCTTTGCCCGAATGAAGTATAAACATAAAAACAAATTGTTTCTATTGGTATTAGGAACAATGATGTTACCAGGTCAAATCACCTTGATTCCTGTGTTTTTGATTTTTAGAAACTTAGGTCTTTATAACACTCTTTGGCCACTGATCATCCCGCAATTCTTTGGCTCTGCCTATAATATCTTTTTTACTCGCCAATTTATTACGGCGATTCCGGGAAACTTATTTGAAGCAGCAGAAATGGATGGTTTAGGACCATTTAGATCCTTTACCAAAATAGTCTTACCGTTGATCAAACCAGCGATGGCTGCTATTGCTATTTTTACCTTTAACTTTGCTTGGAGCGACATCATGGGTCCTTTGATCTATGTATCAGATACGAGCAAAATGACCTTAGCTTTAGGCGCACAATCAATGTCCGCCACCTCCAATCCAGCGGGTACCGTCAATATGTCAATGTTGATGGTAATGTCATTGCTGCTGACACTTCCACAGATCATTATCTATTTCTTAGGACAAAAATATTTATTCCAAATCAATTTGGGGATTGGCAATAGCGGGACAAAATAAGGTGAAGAGCTTATGGAAAAAACTGACGATCTCATATAGAAAAATAGGGTTATAAGGAGCGACAGATGAAAAAAAATGTTCGACAATCGGAGATTAATCAAAAAGATAGCTACAAACTGTTTCATCATCTATCTTATTTAAACTATATTATCTATACTTTTCTAGGTACGCTGCTGTTTTGGTTGTTCAATGTACCCCTTCTTTTTTTATTGCTAACAATGGAAATCAAACTTAGCACCTTACCATTGTTTCTCCTGTCCTTCTTGCCAGTAGCACCAGCTTTTACAGCGTTACTCATCTATTTGAAAGAAGCAAAGGAGAAAGATGGTACCCCAAAAGTGTTTTTATTGGCCTATCGCAGGAAATTTAAGCGTAGTCTTCTAGGGTGGCTTCCTGTTTTAGTCGTTATTGGGTTATGTAGTGCAAATTTATTGTTACTGAGGGTCACGATCCAAATCACTGAATTGAAATGGTTAAATCTGTTTCTGCTGATCGTCGCCTTGACGTTTGCGATCAACTATTTTTTAGTGGTCGCAACGGCACCGTCTCTTTCAATCAAGGAAGCTCTTTTGCTTAATCTCCAATTATTTATTTTGAAATCCAGCCGATATATGCTAAGTTTTATGATCATCATTAGTAGTTGGCTGCTGTTAGCCTTGGTTCCAATTTATCTGGCATTATTTGGGGTAGGGCTGATTGGCATCTTATTATTACTGAACTTTGCGCCAGTCATGGAGTTTGCGCGAAAGCATTCGGTTCGTTGAGCAACAAAAAATCACCTGATCATGGAGCAACCTCGAACAGTTAGACCAAAATTCTAACGAGTCGAGGTCGCTTCAGTGCGTGTTTTATCAGGTGTTTTTAGGTTAAGCAAAACGATGAAAAATCGGTTGCATCTGTTCAAACGTACAGAGCTTAGTAAATCCTAATGACCGTAAAAGATCTTGTCCCTCTTTGATTTGAAACCCGAGCTGCTCTGGTTTATGACTGTCGCTGCCGATGGTTATCACGCTTCCCCCCAAGTCACGATAAAGCTTGAGGATCTCGATCGATGGCGTATACCCGTTGATTCCGTAACGGTGGGAAGAGGTATTCAGTTCAATGCCTTTGCCATTTTTGATCACGACTTTCAAGATCTCTGCGATTTGTTCTTTCGTTTGTTCAAAAGCGTCCTTCTCTTTATCTAAATAACGACGAATCAAATCCATATGGGCTAAGACGGAATACTCTTTATATGTCGTGACTAGCTGATACATTTCATCATAATAGTGCTCGTAGCATTCCTGTTGGCTGCGTCCTTTTTGAAATTCTCCAGTCCAAAATTCTTGATCGTCTACCTGATGAACGGAAAGCAAAATGAAGTCAAAGGGATGCGAATGATAAAGACGGGTAAATTGTGGGATCGTGTGCATTTGTATCCCAAATTCCAGCCCAGTTTTTAGCTTGATTTGGTCACTGTATGTTTCTTTTAAGCGTGCCAGTTCGTTAAAATACAAGTCGTAGTAGACATTTTTTACAACTTTATTGGCCCCGACGAGGTACGTATCCGTCGCTTGCCAGTCTTCTTTGACTCCATAATCCACATGATCGGTAAAGCAGATTTCTGCTAAGCCTAGTTTAATGGCGTCTTTGACTACATCTTCCATCAAATACCAAGAATCATCGCTGTAATCACTATGGACGTGATAGTCTGTAAAAATCATGGCGTCTCCTTTTGTTTCGTTATTTTTGCTGCTTCTGCCAGTCTGCTCGTTTTTGATGATAGAGCTGGGCTGCAGTTTCCCAATGTTCTTTGTCAGCCGGCTGAATCTCACGGATCACACGGGCTGGATTGCCGCCGACGATCGTATTCGGCGGCACATCTTTTGTGACGACGGAACCAGCAGCGACGATGGCATGTTTGCCGATCGTGACACCGGGTAAAATCGTACTATTGCCCCCGATCCAAACGTAATCTTCGACGGTGATCGGTAGGCCAAATTCCAAATCTTGACTGCGGACCACAGAATCGATTGGATGACCGGCGGTATAGAAGCTGACCCGTGGTCCCACCATCACATGATCACCAATCAGAATCTTATTGACATCTAAAAAAATGCAATCCATATTGGCATAAAAGTGATCACCAATCTCAACATGGCGACCATAATCAACATAAAGGGGTGGTTGGACAAAGCAATGCTGCCCAAATTTGCCAAAGAGTGCTTTTTCTTTGGCGATGATTCGTTCTCTGTCATCGACTGGTAAGTGGTTGATTTCCTGGGCACGTTTTTTTCCCTCCGCTGAACCATTCTCAGGGAGAATGCCAGCAGCTTGATACAATTGACCAGCCAACATCGCTTGATAATCAAAGTCTTCTTTCATTGCAAAATCCTTTCTAAGACGGTAAATCGTCGGTGGTTAATTCAATCAAATTGCCTTCGGGGTCTTGGACAACTGCTTCATAATAGCCATCGCCTGTTGTACGAGGACCATTTAAAAGAGGGTAGCCATCTTCAACAAACCGTTGAGCGTAACGATCGACGTCAGCCTGATCACCAACTGCAATCGCAAGGTGAGTGTAGCCTAAGCTTTCGCTGATACGAGGGCTTAAAAATTTCTTGGTCGTTAATTCTAACCGACTTCCAGAATCAAAGGTCAAAAAATAGGACTGAAAGCCTGTTTTCGGATTATGGTATTTTGGGTTGCTGACCGCCTGAAAGTAGGTTTCATAAAATGTCCTCATTTTTTCCAAATCATTGACATATAGTGCGATGTGTTCAATTTTCATTATCGACAACTCCTTTAATAAGCAACATAGATCGTTTTTTTTTTTGAACTTAGTAAACTTTGTTTAATAAGTTGCATCTATTATACCTTTGTTAACAAAATTAATAAAGGTATATTCCCAGCTTTTTATCTGTTAAAATAGGAGCGTTGAGGGGGAGAAAAATGAAAGCTTATCAGCCAACGACCATTAAATTACATAATCAGGCAGTATTGCTGGATTTGCTAAAACAGCAGCAAGCGCCTATGACCAAGCGCCAACTGGCAGATGCCTCTCAATTAAGCGTGGTAACGATCAACAAGCTGCTTCCTGAATTGATTGAAAAGCAGTTGCTTTTGACGACGGATCAACCGCAACGAACGGGAGGACGTCAAGCTGCGGCTTACCAGTACAATGCGCAACGGACACTGTTGTTGATCATTCAGTTTATCGAAGAAGACCAGCAGATCGTGATTCGTTTTTCAGTCGTCGATCTCGTCGGGAACATTTTGCATCATGAGCAGTCAGCAGAGGGCCGATTGCCGCAGTTCTTGCAAGTGATTCGTCAGATAAAACAGGAATACCCGAAAATCAGCTTGGCAGTCGTGGGAATTCCTGGTGTGGAAATTGCTGGAAGACTGAAGATCATGGATGCTCCAGCATTTAAGGACATGGCGCTAGGGGAATTGATTGAAAAGGAGATCGCTGTAAAAACGCTTATTGAGAATGACGTGAATGCTGCGGTATTTCATTTCAAAGAAGAGAAAAAAATCGTGGCTGGCATTTATTTTCCGAAAAATTATCCGCCAGGTGCGGGACTGGTCATCGACCAACAGCTCTTTAAAGGAGCCAACCATTTAAGTGGCGAAATCAAGCATTTGCCGCATCTCTACACGGCTTCTTACCCTTTGGCAACAGAGGCGATCCCAGAACAAGTGACTGCCACTCTTCAAGCGATCGTGGCAGTGACGGACCCGCATCAAGTCATTTTGTTTTTGCCCTCTGAATGGCAGGCGCTCGTGTCGCGCTCCTTTTTGGAAAAGCAGCTGGCAGCAGTGTTTCAATATGGCGTCTTGCCAAAATTACACTTTTCCGATCGATTTTCAGAAAATTATTTGGCTGGGTTGATCACGATGGGAATCGAAGCAGCTGGCTTAGGGCTTTGATTCCCAGCATTCAACTGGTACTGAGGACAAAAACTACCGCTGCTTCCTTTATTCAGAAGTAGCGGCAGTTTTTTTGAAAATACGAGAACTCACAGCTTGGCGAGTTTCTGTGCTTTTTCGGTATTCGCAAAATGCAGTTTGGCATATTGGCCTAATAGTGCTATGCCACCTTGCTGCAGTAATTTTGCTGCAACTTGATCAGCAGCTGCGTGGGCGCCAGAAGGCAAGCGCAAACCGACTTCTTTAGAGGCTGCATCTAATTCATCCAAAAAGACTGTACGACATAAAATAGAGGCTGCCGCTACTGCTAAATGATATTGTTCACCTTTCGTCGCAAAATAGAGCTTTTCAGTGACCGCTCCTTGTTCCGACTTTAAATAGGTGCGATAATTTTTTTCGTTCGTGAACTGATCGATCAAAATGGCATCTGGTGTCTCAGGAGCAATCTTTTGCAAAAGCAAACGAATGGCTTGATTATGCAAAGCAACTTTCATTCGGACTGTGTTGTATTTTGGTTGGATCTCGTTGTATTTGCTGGGCGTGACGGTGAGCAATTGGTAAGGAACCAATTCTTTGATTTTCGGCGCCATCTTACGGATCTCTGGATCTGTCAGCATTTTTGAGTCCTTGACTCCTAAAGCTTTCAGCTGTGGTAATTGCTCTTTTTTTGCATAGACGGCACAGACCACCAAAGGACCGAAATAACTGCCATTACCGACCTCGTCACTGCCGACGACGCTTTTTTTGCTAAATCCTGCTGGCAACGCAGTGGATGAAACAGTCGCTTTTTTCTTATCTGGTACAGCACTTGCCGTATCGCCCCATAAGGAAGCTTCTTTTTCAGCAGTCGCTCCTTGGAACATGACTTTTCCTGACGTATAAGCAGTGATCGTCGTTGGCCCTTTTTTGGCGACAAACACTGTATAAGGAACTTTCTTAGCTAGCAAATCTCGTTGGTAAAATTGCTGCATCTTTTGGATAGTTGAAGTTGGTACTTTGATAACGATCGTACTCATTTGATTCCTCCTGATTTTTTGTCTTTTTTTAGGTAGACAAAAGGATACTTTAAGATTTTACCATACTTCTTATTCTTTTTTACTAAGACGATCAGCAAACAAACGATTGGCATGGAAATTCATAAGAAAATCACGTATAATAGTTAAGAGTTTGCGACACATGTTCAATAAGTGATAGAATAGAGCAGAATGTAAGCAATGGGAGGAAATATTCCTATGACGGAGCAAAAGAAACGTTATAAAGCAGTTATCGCGAATCAAAGTTACACGATTATTGGACGCGAAAGCAAAGAACACATGGATATGGTGACAAGATTGGTCAATGACCAACTGCTTGAGATCATGCAATTATCGCCACAAACCGATCAAGAACAAGCGTCGATCTTATTAGCGATCAACGCTGTTTCCGACCAGCTGAAAAAACAAGAACAGCTTTTGGTCCTACAAAAAAAGGTGGACGAGCTGCGAGGACAAGCCATTAAAGCAACGGAGCTTGAGAATCGCATTAAGCGGATCGAAGCGATTGAATCCGAAGCACGGAAAGTTCTCGATGAGACAGGTCGCAGTGATGTGGAGATCCATAATCATGTGGAAGCACAACAGATCTTAAATGAACAAAGGAAACGAAAAATTCAAGAAAAGACAGCCCATGGGTAGTGCGGCGTAGAAAGGATACCTAAATGATTGGATTATTTGTCTTGGTTTTGTTGTTGGCAGCCTTTTACGGCGGCGCACGGCGCGGAACCAGTTTACAATTGGTCTCAGTTTTGGGCTATTTGATCTCTTTTTTCTTTGCAGTAGCAAATTACCAAGAAATTGCGAAGAAAATTGAGCTCTATGTTCCTTATATGTCAGTAACGGCGGACTCAAAGTTAAAATACTACGATATGGAACTGGCTTTAGATTTAGACAAAGCCTATTATGCAGCCATCGCTTTTGTGATGGTGCTCTTTGCTGGATGGCTGATCACAAAACTAGTGGTGATTTTTGCAGACAGTTTGCGTTACAAACGCCTAAGTTTTTTAGGTGGTTATGACTGGGCAGTTGCGGGTGTTTTGAATGTTATCTTGATGTATATCAATTTGTACATGTTTTTCATGATTCTCTCAATGATCCCGTTTGCCACGATTCAAAATCTGTTTGAAACGAGCGGAACTGCGAATTTCATCGTTGATCGGTCGCCGATTCTCTCAGATTACTTCTATCGATTGTGGATCACAGATGTGATTGGGTAAAAAGCAGGCAGATGGTTGCAGAGCCATTCTGCCTTTTTCTTAGGAACAAAAAGTTAAAACAAAGCAGGTGAGAAAAGAATGAATACTAAGATCCTTGATGTTTTAGGATTTGAACAAGTAAAGAGTCAAATCGGTCAGTATATTGTAACAGCCCAAGGGAAAGAAGCCTTAGCAAAGCTTGTGCCATCAAGTGATATGCAAGTCATTTCCTCTTGGCTGGCAGAAACAGAAGACGCGATCAAGATCCAACGTTTAAGAGGCGGAATCCCTGTACCAAAGATTGAGAATATTCGTCCCCAAATGAAACGGATCGAAATTGGCGCCGATTTAAACGGCATTGAGTTGGCACAAGTTGCCCGTGTCTTATCAACTACGCAGGAATTGAAACGCTTTTTTGCTGATTTGTCTGAAAGCGAGATTGAATTTTCCCGCTTGTATCACTGGGAAGAACAGTTGGTGTCTTTGCCAACCTTGAATCGACGCTTGAAAGAAGCTATCGATGAGGATGGCCGAGTCACAGATGATGCCTCTCCAGCACTACGTGGAATTCGCCAATCGATCCGACGAGCAGAACGGACGATTCGCGAGACATTGGATGGCATCGTCCGAGGTGGCAATGCAAAGTATCTAAGTGATACGATCGTAACCATGCGAAATGAGCGTTATGTGATTCCAGTCAAACAAGAGTACCGAGGTGTTTTCGGCGGGGTAGTCCACGACCAAAGTTCCTCTGGTCAAACCTTGTTTATCGAACCGAAACAAGTAGTGGAACAAAATAACCGTTTGCGCCAGCATCAAATTGCGGAACGGGATGAAATTACACGTATTCTAGCAGAATTGTCAGCAGAGTTAGCCCCATATCAAAGAGAGATTCTCCATAATGCGTATGTGATCGGGATCATGGATTTCATGAATGCCAAGGCTCGTTTTGGAAAAGAGATGAAGGCAATCGTACCAGCGATCAATCAAGACAACCATGTCTTTTTTAAGCAAGCACGTCATCCATTGATCGATCAAGAAAAAGTCGTTCCTAACGATATTACGATTGGAAAAGACTATCAAGCCGTTGTCATTACTGGGCCGAATACCGGTGGGAAAACCATCACCTTAAAAACATTAGGGCTATTGCAGATCATGGGCCAAGCTGGTTTACCGATTCTGGCAGAAGAAGAAAGCCAAATGGGTGTCTTCAATGAGATTTTTGCGGACATTGGGGATGAACAATCCATTGAGCAAAGTCTATCGACCTTTTCTTCTCATATGACAACGATCGTTGAAGTGTTGAAAAAAGTCGACGAGACAAGCTTAGTTCTCTTTGATGAATTAGGCGCAGGAACCGATCCTCAAGAAGGGGCGGCACTAGCGATTGCGATTTTGGACGAACTTGGTGCTAAGTCGGCTTATGTCATGGCGACGACCCATTATCCTGAATTGAAGGTTTATGGCTATAACCGATCCAATACGATCAATGCCTCTATGGAATTTGATGTTGATACCCTAAGTCCGACCTATCGCTTGTTGATCGGGGTTCCAGGACGAAGCAATGCGTTTGAGATTTCGAAAAGACTTGGCTTGCCAGAGACGATCATTGATCAAGCCAAAGAGATCATGGATGGAGAAAGCCAAGACCTGAATGAAATGATCGCTGATTTAGAAAATCGAAGAAAAATGACGGAAACCGAGTATCTTGAAGTCCGTCATCATGTAAAAGAAGCAGCCCGCTTGCACCAAGAGCTAGAATCAGCCTATAGTTATTTCTTTGAAGAACGTGAAAAAGAATTGGCGAAAGCTCGGCAAAAAGCCAATCAGATCGTTGAAGAAGCCAAAGAAGAATCTGAAAAAATCATTGCCGATATTCGTAAAATGCAGTTAGCCGGCGGTCAAACGAAGGTCAAAGAACACGAGCTGATTGACGCGCGCACCAAGTTATCAGGTCTACAGCAAGAAGAACATCTGCAAAAAAACAAGGTTCTGCAAAAAGCCAAGGCAGCCAAGACGCTGAAAGAAGGAGACGAAGTGCTCGTAACTTCTTATGGGCAGCGAGGAGTCTTGTTGAAAAAAGCAGGCAAAAATCAATGGCAAGTCCAAATCGGTATTTTGAAAATGAATTTGCCAGAAACAGATCTCCAACCAGCAGCGCCAGTGAAGGAGCCTACACAGCGTATCGTCAATACGATTCGTTCTGCTGACAGCAGTCCAGTGGTCAATCAGTTGGATTTACGAGGCAAGCGGTACGAAGAAGCCCTCAATGAAGTGGATCAGTATTTGGATGCAGCGATTTTGGCAGGCTATCCGCAAGTGACGATCGTCCACGGAAAAGGAACCGGTGCGCTGCGTCAAGGGATTACCGATTATTTGAAAAACCATCGCTCGGTGAAAAGTTTTGAATTTGCGCCAGCAAATCAAGGGGGCAATGGGGCGACCATTGTGAAGTTTAACTAACCTTTAAGAACCCTTACCTTTTGTAAGCAGACGATTTTAAAAAACTTCCGATACGTGGTATACTTTTTTTAGTTTTAAAAATGGAGGGTAAGTACGATGGCAAAAGAAATTACTGATAAAACTTTTTCAGAAGAAACCGATAAAGGCTTAGTCCTTATTGATTTTTGGGCAACTTGGTGTGGTCCATGTCGGATGCAAGCGCCGATCTTGGAACAATTAGCGAATGAATATGAGGAAGACGAATTGAAGATCGTGAAAATGGATGTGGATGAAAATCCTGAAACACCAGCTTCATTCGGGATCATGTCTATTCCAACTTTGTTGTTGAAAAAAGACGGCCAAGTCGTTGATAAAGCAATTGGGGTGCATACAAAAGATCAATTGAAAGCTTTAGTTGCGGAACATATGTAATAGAAGAAACGTTTTTGAAGCAATAGCCGAAAGTGGCTATTGCTTTTTTTATTTTGGGGACGTTTTTTTCAAATTTTCTATTAGGCAGTGGTATACTTAAAGTGGGTAGTGGCACTAAAAAATATCTTGTTAATATAGTAAGAAAGTGATACCAAAATAGGATTAAAGGGGGAATAAAAATGAAGAAGTTGAAACGTGGGTTGCTTCAAGGCGTTGCGATTGTTGGGGTACTGGTCGCACCCATCGCAGGAACGATCACACAAGTTTATGCAGCAAATGAAGGGGATCCGACTACAGCGTCTGTCGCTGCGCAAGAGACGACGTCAGAAAGTTTTTCAGAAGCGAGCGCAGCATCATCTCAAGAGGCAAGTACAGAGAGTACAGAGTCAAGCACGGCAACTGAGTCTTCATCAACGTCTACCTCTTCATCAGAAACAACGTCAAGTACTAGCACGGCTGCGACTGAGACCAGTCAGACCGAGACCACACAAGATTCATCTACTCAATCGACGGAAGAATCTTCTGAAGAACCAGACTTAGGGATCATTGATGTTGAATCAGTTGCAGATAATAACCAATATATAAAAATCAATCCGGTTGCAGCAGCCAATCCTGAAACGCAAAACATCCTTTACCGTTTAGAGAAGGATCAATTGATCGAGCAAGGAACGATCAATGAATTAGCTGGCAAGGTATACCGTAGTGTCAAACGGTATCAAGGTGTTGATAAGCGGACCTATCTTGAAATTCGTGACGATCAAAAAGTTGTCGGTGTCGTAGCAGAAGCAGCAGTGAAAGTTGCCAGCGGAACCTTCAAAACCGAGAAAAAATATGCAACCGTTACAAGTGCGAAAGAACCGCTTTGGCAAGATGTGTTTTTAGATAAA
Organism: Enterococcus sp. R12; assembly: GCF_058135755.1. Classification (NCBI taxonomy): domain Bacteria; kingdom Bacillati; phylum Bacillota; class Bacilli; order Lactobacillales; family Enterococcaceae; genus Enterococcus; species Enterococcus sp. R12. The sequence goes on along the minus strand of NZ_CM176874.1, from coordinate 2,710,531 downwards.
AAAACGAGCACTTCTTCAAGTATTACTGGTCAAACCTTTGAAATCAAAGAAGTATTCACGACGAATAGTAACGTGGCCTATTACGCATTGTATTCAAATAAAAATGTTCTCATCGGTTGGATAAAAGCCACCGGCGTTAAGTTAGCGACAACTCCTGGGGGTGTGTGGCGTGCTGAATCAAAATATGCGACTATTACTAACAGTAAGTCTACACTATGGCAAAATTTTTTGACAAGAAAAACTAGAGGAAATACAACTAAGTTAAAAGGTAAAACGTATAAGGTTAAGGGAAGCTTTCACCACCTGAATGGTTTCGTTTACTATTCCATTTTTGACAATAAAAATAATTGGATGGGTTATATTTGTGAAACTAATGTAAAACTTAGAGATGGGGCTCAAGGTGCCTATGAAAATTATGGCAAGTATGTTTCTCTGACTAAAAAAAATATGACTATGTTGGGAAGTTTTAATTTAAAAAACCAAAAATATAATACAAGTAATTTTTATTATAAAACCTATTTAGCCAAAGGGAAATATACTCATTTTAATGGCACAACTTATCTGACAATCTATGACTCACATGACAAATGGATGGGCTATATTGATGAAAAAGCTGTAACGTTAGCCAATACAAAAGGAGGAGTCTGGCAGAGTGAAAAGAAAACTATTCGTATCAAAAATAAAAATGATATAATATGGCAACATTTGAATTTCACAAAAAAATTGGGTACTGCTGAACAATATGTGAATAAAAATATACAAGTTAAAGGAAAATTTTTACATTTCAACGGATCCACCTACTACTCCCTCTATCTCAACAACAAATGGTTAGGCTACATCAATGCAAGTGGGGTGACCAATGCCCATACGATCACTTCTCAAAGCAACATTAGCCGCTACGTGGTCGTCAAGAATGGGGATGGCAATTTCTTTGAAAAAGCCGATCCAAATAGTGCGAAACTTGGGAAAAAGAGTGCCTACAAAGGCTATATGGCACAAGCGACCAAACTAGCAAAAACGAGTGATGGCAATTACTTGTATCTCGTTTCGCCAGCTGGTCGAATCGGTTGGGTCAAGGAAAATCAAACCACAAATGTAAATAGCAACTTTTGGATGTATACTACAGGAGGGAAATATCCTTCATTAAACGTTAAAAACTTAAACATTGAAGTATCTATCAGCAAACAGCGGGTCTACATCAAATCAGGAAATAAAGTGATTTATACGATGCTTTGCTCGACCGGTGCCTTCAATACGCCAACACCTTTAGGGAATTTCCGTATCCAAGCAGAAAAAGGCTTAGCTTTTTCAGGAGCCGCTTACTACCGTTCCTTTAAAGATCACGGCGTCTATTTATTCCACACGATCCCAACGAGCATTGCTTGGTCCACTAATGCTTTTAGTTCTGTTGAAGGACGAAAATTAGGCACTCGGGCTTCTCATGGCTGCATTCGTTTAGCAGTCCCAGATGCCAAATGGTTTTACTATAACATCCCTTATAATACGCCTGTCAAAATTGCTAACTAATGTTCAAAAAGTCGTTTCCCCTAGTGGAGACGGCTTTTATTTTTCAAAAAAAGATTGACGCTGGTTATATCATTCGATAATATATCATTAAGTGATATAGCTAGTGGGACGGAGGAATCAAATGGATGAGGCATTGACAGATTCAACCTATTTGATTTTATTAGCGCTTTTAAAGCCGAAACATGGGTATCTCATCATGAAACAGATCCATGAGCTAAGCCAAGGGACGTTTGAGATTGGTCCCGCAACGATGTATACGATTTTAAAGAAGCTGACGAAAAAGGGGTGGATCGATTTAGAGGAAAGCGTTGACCGAAAAAAAATCTATCAGATTACACCAGAAGGAAGACAAGTTCTGGAGAAAGATATTCAACGGCGCAAATTATTTTATCAAATCGGAGAACAGGTTTTCGAAGCGTTAGGGGGAGAGCAAGATGGGCATCAATAAGAAATACCTTCTTTCACTTGGTGTAGCCTATTACCCAGAAAAGGAAATGGTTCGTCTGCAAAAACAAGCGTCGTTAGGGTGGCACTTTGTGAAGATGAATCGGTTAGGGTTTTTGAAGTTTATCAAAGGAGACCCAGAAACGACCAAATATGCAGTAGACTTTTTCGAAGGAGAGCCCTCTGAGATCGTTGATTACTTAGCGATGTATCAAGCAGGAGGCTGGACTTATATCAGCAATTATAAAGATCGCTATTTTTATTTTAAAGCGTCTCCTGACACACCAGCGATTTTCAGTGACCAAGAAAGCTATCAAGAACGGATCGATAATGAAACACGGTATTTAATGAAAAAATCGATTCTACTTTCGGTGATCAGTTTAGTGATATTAGCAGCAATTTACTTTTTGATCCGTTATTTCAATATTCGCACAAATCCATTTTGGTCCTTTGGACTAGGATTGATTACGGGGCTGGTGTTTATCCCGATTGGGGTAGGATTGACCACGATCCTGATGAAATTCTTATATAAAAATCGAGCAAGTTATTACAATGAACCAGAGAAACTGGCGAAGCGTCAACGAGTGATCCGCGATACCGTCATCTTGATGTTTGTCGGAGCGATCATTGGCGCCGTTATCGGCTTTTTCTTTAGTGATATATTTTATTAGACAGGGAAGGTGAGCATGTGTTAGAAGCAAAACAATTAGTAAAAACATTTGGCGATTATACAGCAGTCGATCAATTGTCCTTTACCATCAATGATGGACAGATCATGGGCTTGATTGGTCAAAATGGTGCTGGTAAAACGACGACATTCCGATTGATCTTGGATTTCTTGAAAGCTGATCAAGGGGAAGTATTATGGGATGGCCATAAAATAAGTGAAAAAGAATACAATATTATCGGCTATCTGCCAGAAGAACGCGGCTTGTTTCCAAAAGTAACGATTGAAGATCAATTGATCTATTTCGCGCGGTTACGAGGCAAGAAGAAAGAAGACATCGTACCAAAAATCGACTATTGGATGGACAAATTTAAAGTCAAAGGCAAGAAAACCGATAAAGTCAAATCGCTATCAAAAGGAAATCAGCAAAAAGTTCAGCTGATCTCAACGTTGATCCATGAACCAAAATTGGTGATTTTAGATGAGCCATTTAGTGGGTTAGACCCCGTCAATGCAGAACTGTTGAAAAATGGGATCATTGAACTGAAAAAAAATGGCTCATGTGTCATTTTCTCCAGTCATAATATGGATAATGTGGAAAAAATCTGCGATCACTTGATTATGCTGCGGGATGGTCAAACCGTCTTAAACGGAAAAGTTCATGAAATTCGTGAATCCTTTGGGCGGACGAAAGTCTATTTAGAATCCAACTTGACGAAAGAACAGCTCTTGGCAGTGGCAGGTGTCGAGGAAGTTCTTGCCAGAGAAGATGGCAGCTATGATATTACGATCGCTGATCCTGCAGTAGGAAAAACCTTATTTGATTTAGCAACGGCGGATGGTTATATCCCTATGTTCAATCAACAACCGCCAACGTTAGAAGAAATCTTTAAGCGGAAGGCGGGAAAAATGAATGAGTAAGTTTTGGGTAATCGCATTAGATGTTTATAAAAAAAATATCAAATCAATTTCGTTTTTGATTATGATTCTCGTGCCATTTATTGCAACGGGGGCATTTTATCTCATTGGTTATTTTGCTGATGGTATGAACAGTGTCGACAAAATTGCCGTTTATGCGAATGAACCAGCCATTGCGCAGACCTTTGTGGACCAAAGCGGCGATGATTTTGAATTTGAAATTGTTGACAGCGAAGAACAAGGGCAGCAACAGATGGCAGACAAAGATGCTGATGCTTTGTTACTTATTACTGCTTCTGGGGATACGCTGCAAGGGGAATTATTAAGCGAGTCCTCGATGGGGCAAGCTTTAGAGCTGACGATCCAACAGTTATTGACGGGTTTGCAGTCTTCCTATAGAGCTAGTGAGCTTGGCTTGACTGCTGAGCAAGTGGCAGTCCTTAGTGAAGTCGCACCGCTTGATCGTCAAAAAGTTTCCTTCGGTGAAGATGGCGAAATGACTTATGGGGAAGACAATACCGCGATGCAATCACTAGTAAGTATGATCGCAACAATCATCCTCTTTTTCTTTATCATTACTTACGCACAGATCATTGCACAAGAGATCGCCTCTGAAAAAGGCACACGCATCATGGAAGTCATTTTGTCTAGTACACGGGCGCAAATCCATTACTATGCCAAATTGACTGGTGTAATCATGGTTGCAGCGACCCAGCTAGTTGCTTATGTTGCGATTTTTGGCGGGAGCTATTTCTGGATCAAGGATAACCCAATGGTAAAAGACTTGTTGGCAAACTTTTCGACAGATGGCATTTTTGGTCCCTTCCTGGTGTTTGCGATCGTTTTCGTCTTCTTAGGAATTTTGATCTACTCGGTCTTATCAGCCCTTTGCGGGTCGTTAGTGAACAAAGCAGAAGATACGGCGAAGGCCATCATTCCAGTGACGTATCTTTCATTGGGCGGGTATATGCTTGGAATCGTGCTAGGCGGTATGGATCCTCATAACGTGGTCTTACGAGTAACTTCCTATGTACCATTTTTATCTTCCTTCATTATGCCAGTACGGCTTGCTAATGATACAGTGGGTATCGGCGGTGCATTGATTTCAGTAGGAATTCTTGCTGTTACCACGATCGTCCTGATGCTGGTTTCTGCAAAAATGTATAAATCAAATGTCTTGATCTATAACGACAATGGCATTTTAGCAACGTTGAAACAATCATTAGTGTTAATGAAAAACGAAAAATAAGCAAAACGCCCGATCCTTTTCGTGATCGGGCGTTTTTTATTCGCTAAAATCTAGAAAACAAGGGGCAAGACTTTAGAATTCCTGCACAAAAAAGTTGAAGATCGATTGCTCAGAAGGCAGCTTGTGAGCGGCTAGCTCAGGATGCCACTGAATGCCTAAGATCGGTGCGCCATAGGCAGTGGATTCAATGGCTTCAACGACACCATCAGGAGCGGTGGCAATCACGTTGAAATCATCCGCAACGGTTTTGACTGCTTGGTGATGAAAAGAATTGACGTGATAGGTTGTGCCTAAAAGAGCAGCCAAACGACTGTCTACCTTGATTTTTACCCGATGTGTAGGGAATTGAAAGAACGTCGGCAATTGCACGTGTTTGATCGTTGGGTGATCGATCAAAGAGAGATCTTGGTACAAACTCCCGCCAAATGCGACATTGAGTAACTGCATGCCGCGGCAGATTCCAAAGATCGGTTTGTTTTGAGCCACTGCTTCTTTGATCAATGCCAATTCAAAGACATCACGATCAGGATGAATGCCTTGAATCAAGGGATGAGGGTCTTCGCCATAGTGAACAGGGGAGACATCATGACCACCGGCTAACAAGAGTTTATCGATTTTGCTGATGTAAGTCGCAGCATCTTCCACGACACCCATTGGTAATAATAGGGGGATGCCTTGGGCTTGTTGGATATGGGTCACAAAATTTTTGGGTGTATAGGACAACCAATGTTCTGCTTCTTCAATCATTGGTCGTTCATTAGCAGCGATGCCGATAATGGGCTTCATTTGATCAAACCTTTCTACTAGTAAATGAATCGAAAAAGAAAAAAGGACACGAGGTCCTTTTTTCGATCACCTTCGCTTTATTTTTCGCGAATAACTTCGATTTTGTAGCCATCAGGATCTTTCACAAAATAGTAAGAAGGAGAAGTTCCTGGGAGTCCTTTCAGGTCAGTGACATCAAATCCGGCCGCTTGGTGCTTCTCATGAAGCGCTTCTAGATCATCGGTACTGATGGCGATATGGCCATAGCCGTCGCCTAACTCATAGCCAGGGTGGTCATAGTTATACGTCAACTCTAGCTCGTAATCATCACCAGGCAAAGTTAAGTAAACCAAAGTAAATTTATGTTCAGGAAAATCACGACGGCGAGATTCTTCAAAACCAAAGGCAGTTTGATAAAAATCTAGAGAAGCCGTTAAGTCTTTGACGCGGACACATGTGTGAGCCATTTTCATGGGTAAATCATCCTTTCGATCTTGATAGTTGTATGATAACATATTTTCTCTTTTTGTAACGAATAAAAGACAACCGAGCGTTATTTCCAGCTTGTCCAGACTATTGGCATAGGGTAAAATGGAAAGAAAGTGTTGGTGGAGGGAATCATGCCAGAAAAGGAAATTGTGTTCGGGGAAAAAGAAACGGGGAAGCCATACAAATCAAGATATGGGGCGTATGTCGTTCTTCCAAACGAAAAAAATGAAGTGATCTTGGTGCAAGCACCCAACGGCGCATACTTTTTGCCCGGTGGTGAAATTGAGCCAAATGAAAGCAAAGAAGAAGCGATCCAACGAGAATTGATTGAAGAACTTGGATTTGAAGGGGAGATTGCTGAGTATCTAGGGGAGGCAGTTGAATACTTCTATTCGCGCCATCGCGATACATTTTACCATCACCCGGGCTATTTCTATTTAATGACACAGTGGAAAAAAGTTTGCGAACCGACAGAAGAAACCAATCAGTTGTCTTGGCACACGCCAGAAGAAGCGATCCAACGATTGAAACGCGGCAGCCATAAATGGGCAGTTGAACAGTGGTTGGCAAAATAAAAAAGTCAGGCTTCCGATAAAAAGGAAACCTGACTTTTTTTACACTTAGTTATTTGTTAAAACATACTTGTTGATTACTTCTGCTACACCGTCTTCTTCATTTGAAGCGGTTAGGACATCTGCGGCATTTTTCACGTTTTCAGTAGCATTGGCCATCGCCACACCGATACCAGCATATTCCACCATGGTTAAATCATTTTCATTATCGCCGATCGCCATGACTTCTTCTTGTTTGATGCCTAAGTGCTCCGCCAATTTTTTGACAGCAGCTCCTTTATGGGCTTGTTTATTTAGGACTTCCAAGAAGTATGGAGCACTTTTAACCACATTGTAGTTGTCGGTCAAACTGCTCGGCAATTGTGGGATGATCTGATCCAGTATTGCGGGATCATCGATCATCATCATTTTGATGATATTCAAGTCAGCAGTCATTTCTTCTGGTGTCCGATATTTCAATGGCATGTTGACTAAGAAGGCTTCATAAATCGTGTAAGGACTGATATCGCGGTTAGCGGTATACATGGTATCCTCAGTTTCTACATGAAGGTGAACCCCTAATTTTCTCGCAGTCATCTCAACAAAGAGATAGTCATCTTGGGACAAGCCGAATTCAGAGATGATCTCTTGATTTTTGGTTTTTTGAACCAAAGAGCCATTGTAGGTAATCACGAAATCATTGTCCGTAAATAAGTCTAGTTCCTTCAATAAATCTTGGACACCAGTTAAGGGGCGTCCCGTACACAAAACGATGCGCACGCCTTGTGCTTCTGCGTCTTTTAATGCTTTGTAAACTGCTGGAGTGATCTTGCGGTCGTTGTTCAGCAGGGTACCATCGATATCGATGGCGATCAGTTTGATACTCATAAGTTCCTCCTAGTGGCTTGGTTTGATCAAAGCACCATTGCGAATGTGCTTGGCAAACTCTTGATACGTCTCTCCAAATAAATCATAGTGATTTTGGATGTTGGGGTCAATCATTTCTTTTGGAAAATAAAAGCGTTGGTCACCTTGGGTTTGTCCTGCTAAGGCTGCAACAAGTTGACTGGCTTGGGATAATTCTACAAGGGAACCATCTTTTTCCTGTAATTCGATCTGTGTCCGATGCTTACCAGAAGTTGGTCGATAAAAATCATAAGGCAGATCGAAGCTTGAATTGATGGCAGTATAGTAGCGGGGATTGAAGCCGACTTTTTCCACCAGTCCCTGCATTTCTTCAATCATCGGCAACTGTGTCTCATCGTCAAAACGAGCGGATTTTAGCGGTTTACGATTTAAGAACCGCTTGGCTAAATCGCTGAGGATCGGATCATTCTCTTCCGTCCATTGGGTAAAGTAGGTATTCAACACGCCATCGTCGAGTTTCAAGTATTCATCTAAAGTGAATTCTTGTTTTAAAAACGGGAGAAGCAGTTGCGAATGGCTTTGAAACATTTCCTGATCCACTTGATAAAGTTCTGCAGCACGATCCAGCAAATGGGCTAAGATCACTTCCATCCCTCGAGAACTCGCATGGAAATAAACTTGCACATACATTTGGTAACGACTGACGATGTAGTCCTCCACAGCGTGCATGCCATTCATAGAAAAAGCAATACCGCCTTCGTACGGACGAATCACTCGTAAAATTCTGGTCAGATCAAACGTGCCATATTCAGTGCCGGTAAAATAAGCATCGCGCAGCAAGTAGTCCATCCGATCAGCATCGATTTGACTGGAAATCATTTGAACGACTTGGGGATTTGGATAGGTTTTAGTGATAACACTTGCCACTTTCTCAGGAAATCCAGCTTCCACTCGGTTCAATATCTGATGAACTTCCGTTTCAGGAGAAGTGATGATCGCCACTGTGATGGCTTCATGGTCTGTATGGAAAATATGCTCAAAGGTGTGGGAGTATGGTCCATGGCCCACATCATGAAGCAATGCTGCACACAAGGTCACTAAACGCTCCTTATCATCCCAGCCGTTCGGTCCAACTTTTTCAATCGAATAATTGCGTTGGAAAATATCGCAAATGCGGCGGCTGATTTCATAAACCCCCAAGGAGTGAGAAAAGCGGCTGTGTTCTGCTCCGTGAAAGGTGAAAGAAGCAGTCCCTAGTTGTTTGATTCGTCGCAAACGCTGCACTTCTTTGGAATTGATCAAGTCTAAAATCACTTGGTGCTGCACATGGACATAGTTATGAACAGGGTCACGAAACACTTTTTCTATCGCTAAGGTTTGATATTTATATGGTAGGCTCATCGCTAAACTCCTTTATTGGGTGATTTCGCTTTTCCATGCCAGCTAAGCGTTGCTGCATTTGTTGGCTAAGGTCATTTTCTGAAAGCCATTGATCCAGTGACTCAAGCGGATATAGGGATTGGTCTGTGATCAAGAAAAGCAGGGCTTTTTGCAAGCGGTCAATCACCTCTTGTGTGGTAAACTTACGGCCGAGAGCCGCTTCTAAAGTGGTCATGCTCGCAGGATTGACGGCTGGATAGCCATCCGTACCAAAGCGCTCTTTTAAACCTGCTTGGTAAAAACGACGAACGAGAGAGCCGCGGGCTGGTTGGTCGCCATTGATGCTCAGATACATCATGACAGCCACGCCGTCTTTGATCCGTCGTTGTGCTGTGCCAGCAATTTTTTTTCCGTCAATACTCAGGTCATAGGTGCCTGGGCAGTACGAGTCAGCAATTTCATAAGCCAAAATTGTCCGCTCAGGAAAGGCTGCTTGTAGCAATGTCGCCATCATTTCATAGGCTGCATCCGTAGTGGCAGCCAAATGTTTAGGGAAAATGAGGGAGACATTCAAAATACCGGCATCATTGATGACCCCAAGCCCGCCTGAGTTGCGGATGATCGAGGCATAGCCAGCTTCTTTCAAAACCTGCAGACCATCTATCAAAAAAGGCAGCCGGGTATCTTTCATTCCTAAAATCATCGTATCGGACAACTGCCAAAAATGACAATAAACTTGTTCCAGTTTGCCAGCAGCTTCGGTGGCAACATCGGTAAAAGCAAACGGCTCATAAGGATTGTGGATACGTGGTAAAGTTTGATCCATTATATAGATAGTCAAATCGGTTAAACTCCTTTAAAAATACCTGTTATCCTTATTATATACGATTCTTGGAAAATTACTTGGAGAAAAGAATGAAAACTTGCTTTTGTTTTCGCTTTTTTATTTTCAATGAAGAAATAGACCAAGGAGAATCAACTGAAATGATTGACAAACGAATGAAAAAAAGCAAGAATAAAACTGAAATCTTCAAAGGAGGCACACGTACATGCAAGAATTATCAAAAGGAATCCCAATCTCAATTCATTTAACAACCAATGTACGTCAAGCAGGGGAAACAGAGAACTTTCTGTTTGATCTGCAAGGACAAGCAGTCAAGATCGGTGATACCTTATATATCCGTTACAAAGAGATCCAGCCAGACGGTACCGACGTTCCCGTCACGATGAAAATCATGCCAGACGGATTGATTCAATTGATTCGCTCAGGGGAAATGCGCATGCGTTTGAAATTTTCTTATAAGGAACGGTTAGAGACGAGCTACCAAACCCCGTATGGTTTGATGATGTTCCACACCTTCACCAATCACCTGCACGTTAGCTTGAAAGACCGTCCATACTCGGGAAAGATCGATATTGATTATGACTTGTTCATGGCTGCTGACAAAGTCGGCGAATACAAACTATCTTTAGAATTTACCGCTTGATCAAAGGGGAATTGAAAGAAAAAATTGCAATTTGAGGCGTAATTTTGTATGATTAGGAGTAGACTGTGAAAGGACGTGTCCCGTTTGGAAATTAATGTATTTGAAGGTGTAAATAAAAACGAATTGTCGATGATTGAAGTTGCCCATGCGATTTTAGAGCAGCGCGGTGACGTGATGGATTTTTCTGATTTGGTCAACCAAATTCAAAACTATCTTGAAACTTCAGACAGCGAGATTCGTGATTCATTGGCGCAGTTTTATACAGACTTGAATATCGACGGTAGTTTTATTTCTTTAGGCGACAATCGTTGGGGCTTACGTTCATGGTACGCCATTGATTCGATCGATGAAGAAGTCAACCATGGCATCGAAGACGAGGATGAAGATACACCACGTCGTCGCAAACGTAAAAAAGTCAATGCCTTTATCAACGATGATGAAGACGCAATCGATTATAACGATGATGATCCTGAGGATACTGATTTGTCAGATGACGAAGAAGATGATCTCTTTGATGATGATGATGACGAGGATGAAGAAATCTCGGCATACAATTCAGACTTGCAAGAAATCGGCGCCGACAATAGCACCGATGATGAAGAAGAATTACCTGACAGCATTGAGGAAGATCTAACCATTATCGATGACGATGATGAAGATGATTTTGCGGATGAAGAGGAAGAAGAGGAGTAATCCTCTTCTTTTTTTCGCCTTATGGCTGCAAGCAGCTTTTAATCGTTGAAGGACGAGTTCGTCTTCTTACATAGATACAAATAAAAAAAGGAACCGCATCAGCGGTCCCTAAGTGCTTTTGAATTATTGATTTGAATCGAGTATACTTGTAACGAAAAGAAAAAACGCGCCTTGAGGGAATCGAACCCCCGTCTCAAGAACCGGAATCTTACGTGATATCCACTACACTAAAGGCGCGAAGCACAAATATTAGTTTAACCAATTTCAGTGAAAAAAACAAGAGGTAGAATGATGAAATTTCAACAGCAATTTTCACAACAACAAAAACAGACGCAAAAGCTTGCTATGACGCAGAAATTACAGCAATCGATCCAAGTGTTGCAATTTTCTGCAGACGAATTATTGTCCTTCATAGATAACCAAGCATTAGAAAATCCATTGATTGATCTGGGGGAATATGATTCGCCCATCACACCAAGCAAAAGCAATGGCTCATCAGAACAATTGATGGATTATTTAAGCCAGATCCCTGACCAGCATACGTCTTTATTCGAATACCTCATCGATCAAGTGCATTTAAACTACCGAGATACCTTCTTGCGGACGATCGTTTTATTTTTAGTCGAGTACATTGATTTAAACGGCTTTTTGACGATTGACTTGGAAGAAGCTGGAAAGCTTGTTGGTGGGACCCCAATCCAAATGCTCGATGCCTTGACCTTGATCCAGCAGCTAGATCCAGCAGGCGTCGGTGCTCGTGATCTAAGAGAGTGTTTGATGCTGCAAACGGAAAGAGATGACTATGCGCCGCCAATGGCCTATCTCATTTTAGAAGAATTTTTTACGGAAATGGCAGAGCGCAAGTGGGACAAAATCAGCAAAGCGCTGCAGATTCCATTAACTGAGATCCAAAAGGTCTTTGATTATGTTCAAACATTGACCCCCACACCAGGGGCTGCGTTTGGGTCAACCGATGGGCTTTACATCGTTCCTGACCTGCGGGTGACGGTTGAAAAAGGACAGCCGATCGTGAAATCAAACAAACGCGCCTTGCCAGAGGTTCGCTTTCAGCAGCAATATTTTGATCAATTGAAGCAAAGCGGTGATCCAGAGGTATTAAGTTATTTAGACAATAAAGCCCAAGAGTTCGAGTGGCTGAAAAAGACCTTGCTGCAACGAGGGGATACCATCTATCGTGTCGGGGTGCAGATCGTTGCACGGCAAAAGGAGTTTTTCACTCAACCAGATCGCCCATTAAAGCCATTGGTTTTAAGAGAAGTTGCCGAAGAATTAGGGATTCATGAATCAACGGTCAGCCGAGCGGTCAACGGGAAATACTTGGAAACCTCCTTTGGGGTGTTTGAATTAAAACTATTTTTTGGACAGAAAGTTTCGACACAAGAAAGCGGTGATGACTTGACGACGGCATCGATCAAACAGCAGCTAAAAGCACTGATCGATGAAGAAAACAAAAATAAACCATTGTCAGATCAGAAGTTGACAGATGCCCTCAAAGCCCAGGGCATCGATATTTCCAGACGAACGGTGGCAAAGTATCGTGAAGCCATGAATATCCCTGGTTCTTCCAAGCGGAAACGATTCGAGTAAAGCAAAACATACTATTAACGAGTAGGAAAGGCAGCAAAGCCTTTCCTTTTTTTATCGATCCTTTCCTCATTTTCAATTTATGACGATTTTATGAAAAGCAAGATTTTGTGACTGAAATAGTTGCGTATCAAGGCGATAAGTGCTACTATTATTGGTGTAGGAAACAGATTTAAATTTTTTTTGCAATCGATGGGTCATTTTAAGTCATTGTAGGACGAAAATTGTCCAACGGGAGGATATAAAATGCTCGATGAATTAAAATTGATTGAGGCAATCACCCCGGATATTCTCGCTGTACTCCAGGAACGTTACCGTATCTTAAGAAATATTTATTGGATGCAGCCCGTTGGCCGCCGGACACTTTCGGAAAGTTTATCAATGACGGAACGCGTGTTGAGGACGGAAACAGATATCCTTAAAAAGCTAAAACTGATCGACTCTTCAAAAAGCGGCATGCAATTGACCGCCTATGGAGAAGAAGTGTACACGAAGATCGGTGCACTGATGGATCAGCTGTTCGGAATGCACCAAATCGAAAAACGATTATCAGAGACCTTTGGCATCGGACGTTGTTTGATTGCGAGCGGCGATGGTGATCGACAACCGAAAGTGATTGCTGAATTTGGCCAGTTGCTGAATGAATCGTTGGATCTCTTATTGCCAGAAGGCAAAAACACCATCGCAGTGATGGGAGGGACGACAATGGCGAAAGTTGCCGAGGAATTGGGCAATTTGGAAACCGCCAAACGTCATAACTTGTTTGTTCCAGCCCGTGGCGGTATCGGAGAATCAGTCAACGTGCAAGCAAACTCAGTCAGCTCAGTAATGGCGATGCAGACAAACGGCGATTATCGCTCCTTGTTTGTACCAGAACAATTAAGCATGAACACCTACGAGTTTCTCTTGAAAGAACCCGCCATCGTTGATGTCTTAAACTTGATAAGTCAAGCGAATTGTGTTATTCATAGTATTGGACGGGCGTTGCATATGGCGGCTCGACGAAAAATGTCAGAACAAGAAATTCTGATGTTAAAACAAAAAAATGCAGTTGCAGAATCCTTTGGGTATTTCTTTAACGAAGCTGGCGAGGTCGTCTACAAAGTTCCTCGCATCGGACTTCAATTAAAAGATTTGCAAAAAGTCCCAATCATTTTTGCGGTCGCTGGCGGACAATCAAAAGCCAAAGCGGTCAATGCATACATGAAAAATGCACCAAAACAAACCTGGCTCATCACCGATGAAGCTTGCGCAAATGAGATTTTAAAAGGGGCAACCCTTTAAAATAAATATTTTTATGATTTTCATAAGGAGGAAATCTTAAATGACAGTTAAAGTAGGTATTAATGGATTTGGACGTATCGGACGCTTAGCATTTCGTCGTATCCAAGAAGTAGAAGGAATCGAAGTTGTGGCTATCAATGACTTAACAGATGCTAAAATGTTAGCTCACTTGTTAAAATATGATACAACACAAGGACGTTTCAACGGTACAGTTGAAGTTCACGAAGGTTCATTCAATGTGAACGGAAACGAAATCAAAGTTTTAGCTAACCGCAACCCTGAAGAATTGCCTTGGGGCGAACTAGGTGTTGAAATCGTGTTAGAATGTACTGGATTCTTCACTTCTAAAGCAGCTGCTGAAAAACATTTAACAGCTGGTGCAAAACGTGTAGTTATCTCAGCTCCTGGTGGAAACGATGTTCCAACAATCGTTTACAACACAAACCATGAAACTTTAACAGGTGAAGAAACAGTTATCTCTGGTGCTTCATGTACAACAAACTGTTTAGCTCCTATGGCGAAAACATTGAACGACAAATTTGGTGTAGTTGAAGGATTAATGACTACAATCCACGCTTACACAGGTGACCAAATGACTCTAGACGGACCACACCCTAAAGGTGACTTCCGCCGTGCCCGTGCTGCTGCTGCAAACATCGTGCCTAACTCAACTGGTGCTGCTAAAGCGATCGGCTTAGTAATCCCAGAATTGAACGGCAAATTAGATGGTGCTGCTCAACGTGTTCCTGTTGCAACTGGTTCATTAACTGAATTAGTTACTGTTCTTGACAAAGAAGTAACTGTTGATGAAATCAATGCAGCAATGAAAGAAGCTTCAAACGAATCTTACGGTTACAACACAGACGAAATCGTTTCTTCTGATATCGTTGGTATGACTTACGGTTCATTATTTGATGCAACTCAAACAAAAGTTATGACTGTTGGCGACAAACAATTAGTTAAAACTGTTGCTTGGTACGACAATGAAATGTCATACACTGCACAATTAGTACGTACTTTAGAATACTTCGCTAACCTATAAGAGTTGCGAACGACTTTAATTTAAACCATCGCAAGAGAAAGCGGGGAAGCATCGCGCTTCTCCGCTTTTTTTAACAATTATGCTAGGAGGAATCTGTTCATGGCGAAAATGACAGTTCAAGATATCGATTTAAAAGATAAAAAAGTTCTTGTACGTGTGGACTTCAACGTTCCATTGAAAGATGGAGTGATCGGAGACGATACACGGATCAAAGCAGCATTACCAACAATCAATTACGTGATCGAAAACGGCGGAAAAGCAATTCTTTTCTCACACTTAGGTCGTGTGAAAGAAGAAGCAGATAAAGCTGGAAAATCTTTAGCGCCAGTTGCGAAACGTCTAGGCGAATTGTTAGGCAAAGAAGTAACTTTCGTGGATGAAACCCGCGGCGAAAAATTAGAAGCAGCGATCAACAACATGCAAGATGGCGATGTCGTTGTTTTTGAAAACACTCGTTTCGAAGACATCGATGGCAAAAAAGAAAGCAAAAACGATCCTGAACTAGGTAAATACTGGGCTTCTTTAGGCGATGTTTTTGTAAATGATGCCTTTGGTACCGCACACCGCGCACACGCTTCAAACGTAGGGATCGCTTCAACAGGTATCCCAACAGTTGCTGGTTTCTTAATGGAAAAAGAAATCAAATTCATCGGTGAAGCAGTCGAAGAACCAAAACGTCCAATGATCGCGATTCTTGGTGGAGCAAAAGTATCTGACAAAATCGGCGTAATCGAAAACTTGATTCCTAAAGCAGACAAAATCTTGATCGGCGGCGGAATGACGTATACGTTCTACAAAGCAAAAGGCATGGAAATCGGTAATTCTCTTGTGGAAGCAGACAAAGTAGAATTAGCAAAAGAATTGATCGAAAAAGCTGGCGATAAATTAGTATTACCAGTTGATTCAATCACTGCTGCTGAATTTTCAAATGATGTCCCAACAGAAGAACATACTGGTGATGTTCCTGAAGGACAAATGGGCTTAGATATCGGACCTGAAACTATCGCTTTGTTTGCTGAAACATTAAAAGGCGCAAAAACAGTCGTTTGGAACGGACCTATGGGTGTGTTTGAAATGTCTAACTTCGCAAACGGTACGATCGGTGTTTGTGAAGCAATTGCCAACCTTGAAGATGCAACAACGATCATCGGTGGCGGTGACTCTGCAGCTGCAGCAGAACAATTAGGTTTTGCTGACAAATTTACCCACATCTCAACAGGTGGCGGTGCCAGCCTTGAATTGCTAGAAGGAAAAACACTTCCTGGCCTAGCTGCGATCAACGATAAATAATCAATGACAAGCCGTGCAAAGGATCTCCTTTGCACGCTTGATAACGAAAAGGAGTGCCAGAACATGCGCAAACCAATTATTGCCGGAAACTGGAAAATGAACAAAACTACGAAAGAAGCAAAAGAATTTGCTGAAGCAGTCAAAACAAAAATTCCTAGCAACGATACAGTTGACTCTGTGATCGGTTCGCCAGCTCTATTCTTAGAAACATTAGTGAATGCTGCTGAAGGAACAGAATTAAAAATTGCTGCTCAAAACAGCTACTGGGAAAATGAAGGTGCCTTTACTGGTGAAACTTCACCAGCAGCTTTAGCAGATTTAGGTGTTGACTATGTCATCATTGGTCATTCAGAACGTCGTGAATACTTCCATGAGACAGATGAAGACATCAACAAAAAAGCCAAAGCAATCTTTTCAAACGGCATGATCCCAATCCTATGCTGTGGTGAATCTCTAGAAACCTATGAAGCTGGCAAAACAGCGGAGTGGATCGAAGGACAAATCACTGCTGGCTTAGACGGTTTAACAGACGGTCAAGTAAGTAATCTTGTGATTGCGTACGAACCAATCTGGGCGATCGGTACTGGTAAATCAGCGGATGCAAACATCGCAGACGAAATTTGTGGCGTTGTCCGCAAAACCGTTGAAAAATTATACGGCAAAGAAGTTTCAGATAGCGTGCGTATCCAATACGGCGGTTCTGTAAAACCTGAAAACATTGCTGAATACATGGCAAAAGAAAACGTTGACGGAGCATTAGTTGGCGGCGCAAGCTTGCAAGCTGATTCATTCCTAGCATTATTAGATGCTGTAAAATAATTTCATTTTCATGAAAATAACATTTGCAGAATCGTGATTTTTTCACTACAATTAAGTTGTTCGCAAGGGGCTTTCCCCTTAAGATAAAACAAACTCAAAGGAGAGACAAAACATGTCAATTATTACTGATGTTTACGCACGCGAAGTCTTAGACTCACGTGGTAACCCAACTATCGAAGTAGAAGTCTACACAGAATCAGGTGCTTTCGGCCGCGGAATGGTTCCTTCAGGAGCTTCAACAGGTGAACACGAAGCAGTTGAATTACGTGATGGCGACAAAGCTCGTTATGGCGGTAAAGGTGTAACGAAAGCAGTTGACAATGTAAATAACATCATTGCAGAAGCTATCATCGGCTACGATGTACGTGACCAAATGGCTATCGATAAAGCAATGATCGCTTTAGACGGAACTCCTAACAAAGGCAAATTAGGCGCAAACGCGATTCTTGGTGTTTCTATCGCTGTTGCTCGTGCAGCTGCTGATTACCTAGAAGTACCTTTATACCACTACTTAGGCGGATTCAATACAAAAGTATTGCCAACTCCTATGATGAACATCGTCAACGGTGGTTCTCACTCTGACGCACCAATCGCTTTCCAAGAATTCATGATCTTGCCTGTAGGCGCACCTACATTCAAAGAAGGCTTACGTTGGGGTACTGAAGTATTCCACGCTTTGAAATCAATCTTGTCTAAACGTGGTTTAGAAACTTCAGTAGGTGACGAAGGTGGTTTCGCTCCTCGTTTTGAAGGAACTGAAGACGGTGTTGAAACAATCTTAGAAGCAATCAAAGCTGCTGGTTTAGAACCAGGTAAAGACGTATACCTAGGATTTGACTGTGCATCATCAGAATTCTACGAAAACGGTGTTTACGACTACTCTAAATTTGAAGGCGAAAACGGCGTAAAACGTACTGCTGCTGAACAAGTTGACTACTTAGAAGAATTAGTTAACAAATACCCAATCATCACTATCGAAGACGGTATGGATGAAAACGACTGGGATGGTTGGAAACTATTAACTGAACGCTTAGGCGACAAAGTTCAATTAGTAGGGGATGACTTGTTCGTTACAAATACTGAAATCCTTGAAAAAGGAATCAAAAACGGTATCGGTAACTCAATCCTGATCAAAGTTAACCAAATCGGTACATTGACTGAAACATTCAATGCTATCGAAATGGCGAAAGAAGCTGGTTACACTGCAGTCGTTTCTCACCGTTCAGGTGAAACAGAAGATTCAACAATCTCTGATATCGCAGTTGCAACAAACGCTGGCCAAATCAAAACTGGTTCTCTTTCACGTACTGACCGTATTGCAAAATACAACCAATTGCTACGTATCGAAGACCAACTTGGTGAAGTTGCTGAATATAAAGGCTTGCAAGCATTCTACAACTTGAAAAATAAATAAGTAATTACTTGGTAAAAATGGTTTTTGATAGTTTGATTCAATTCGATGATTCAGGCTGCTAACTGTGAAACTCACTTATACCAATTATTACGTAAAGGTGATTTTAGCTGGTTTTGGGTTTCAAGTTAGCAATACTGGTTATATAACGAATGGTAAACTACAAACACAAAACACTATCTTTTCTCTATAAACATAGAGGAGAGGTAGTGTTTTTTCTGCTGTTAAAAGAGTTGTTAGAAGAATATTCATTGGATTGTAGAATTAGGAATTTGTCAAAAAGAACAATAGAATTATATAAATTTCAACTGACAGCGTTTGGTAGATATTTAAAGGATGATTTGTGTTTAAATGATGTGACAGCAGTGAAGAAAGTTCATATAAAAAAAATTCCTTTTAAGCTGGCAAGAAGAAGGGAAGAAGGAAACTTATATTAATACTTTGCTACAATCAATTAAAATTTTTTATCGATATATTTCTGATGAATATGAGATTGAAAATGTAGTGAAAGATATTAGGTATTTGAAGGAGAAGAAGTTACTGTTAAAGACCTTTACCGAGGAAGAAGTTGCAGATCTGATTAGATTTTATAATAAAGCGGGATATGTGAATCAACGGAATAAATTGTCTAGTAGAATGGGGAGAAGAGAACAAAACTTTATTTAAAGAAAATTCATCTGAACGACAACTATGTGGTTCTCTAGCTCAAAAATTAAAAGAATACTTGAATGATGATTTTAGAGGATTTTATTATGATGTTGAAGTTAATCGAGGATTTGCAGGTGGTAAAAAAATCGTATCAATGAAAACTGGAAATAAAGATATTGTGATGGAAAATATTTTTTGTGATTTAGTAGTTCATAATAGAGGGGAGAAAAATACTTCTAAAGAAAATCTTATCGCAATAGAGATGAAAAAAAGTAGTTATGCTAGTAAATCCTTAAAAGGAGAATACGAAGAAGAACTAAAAAATAATAGAATAGCTGATAAAGCAAGACTGTGTGCTTTAACTGTTAATCCAGAAAATTCAAGAGGTTATTATAAGGTGTTTTCTTTTCCAAAACCTGATGAAGGGATAAACGAAGAGTTTAAGAGTATTGTGAATGGGTATCAACTTGGAGCATACATAGAACTGAATGACACTAAAGAGGAAATAGACTCGTTTGAAGTGAATTTCTTTATAGATGGAAAATGTATTGAAAATTTGGCAATTGAAATAGATATCAAGAATAAAAGATTTAATCAATTAAAGGGAAATAGGAAAAAAATTGTAAGAGATGATATGAAATTCCTTTTTGGAAGATAACATATAGACCTAAAAATAAGGAGTTAGTTTTCTTGGCAATATATTTTAATTTAAAATGAGAGTGAAGTGTCTATGAGTATAATAAAATAAAAAGAGATGTCAGAAACAAGTCCAAAATCTGATCTCTCTTTTTATTATCTATTAAGTAAATTTTTCAGAATCTTTTCACAAGATAAGATTAAACGATTTGTAGAGTTTACATATTCATCGTAACTCATTCCAGAATTATTCTTATAAGAAAAAACATCAACTAAAGAATCGTTACGCAGAGGTGTATCTGTATTCGGGTGGTCATTGTGTACTGTAAAGAAGGGCGTACCTAGCATATCGCTGACTGCCATTAACTGAAGATAATTATTTTTGTCATTAGGGTACGGAGTCCAGTGACCAACTTTCTTAGCAGCACTTCTTTTAGTCTCAAAAAGACAAGAAATTCTATTATCTTTTTCGGAGAGGACGACCATGTCCAAGTCTTGTTTTTTCACCTTAATACCATCAAAAGTTGATCGACTCCAAGTATGAAAAGAATCTGTTACCTTTGATAAATTGTTGACTGGTTTCACATTTGTAAAAAAAGAAGTTGTTAATGGAAGTCCAAATTTTTCAGAAATGAGATGAGCACCAGCATGAATATCATAGTTAGTTTCGTTGATAATTAAATATTCCATATTCATAGGATATTTTATATACAAATTAGGAATATTGCACATTTCAAAATGTTTTAGAATGTCATAAATTCTTGCATATTCGGTTGGAGAAAGTGAATACTCAATTGATTCAACAACTGTTATACCAGAGATTTTTGTTATATCTTCACACGACCATATTAAAATAGCTGGGCCAGGAGGATTACTGACAAATATTGGTAAAAAACTTGAATTACTGTTATACATGTATTGACAAAATAAATCCATAAAGTCAACTCCTTTTTCCTATAACTATATAATAGTTGATGCTTTTAATCCAGTGTATTTCGGGGCTAGTTTTGCTATAATTATACTTATTGATGTTAAAAGGGAGTTTAACGATATGGATACAAATCTAATGAAACAAATTCGGAAAATTTTAAAAGAATACCCTAAATATTGGCAAGATGAAGAACTCCAAAGAGCTGTGGTTATAAACGATTTGAGAAATTATGATGTATTATTAATTTCTGCTTTATTAAAGAATAAGAAAATTCGAGAAGTTTTTAGTATACAAGCAGGTGAAACCTCTATTTTTAAAGTAGAGGAATTTATAGACTTATTAAGATATAAAGATTATTGGTCAAATAGCTACACAAGATACTCTAATACACTTGGATTATCCGCATCTGGAAGATACATTCAATATAATACTGATGTTGTTTTGGATTTTCCTTATAAAGATACTGTTTTAGAGGGAGGCATGACTAAGGAAGAACAAAAGAAAGAAGAAATATTTTATAATGAGATAATTGCTAGAGATGAAATTGATACTTTATTTGATGCAAAGATTTTAAAAGATGCAAAAATAGTTAACAAAGACGGTGTAAAACCAGTTTCAACTATTTCTGAATCAGAAAACTTAGTGATAAAAGGGAACAATTTAATCGCATTACACTCAATGAAGCAACGATATCAAGGGAAAATCAAAATGATTTACATTGACCCACCGTATAATACTGGTGGTGATTCTTTTAAATATAATGACAGATTTAATCATTCAACGTGGCTAACATTTATGAAAAACCGTTTGGAGATAGCCAGAGAATTACTAAGTGAAGATGGTAGTATTTGGATTAATATTGATGATGATGAACAGGCATATTTAAAAGTGTTATGTGATGAGATATTTGGACGAGACAATTTTACAAATACTGTTATCTGGGAAAAAAGATATTCTCCCACTAATGATTCAAAATGGTTATCCGATAGCCATGACTTTATCATGATTTATGCGAAAAACAAAGAAATTTGGAGACCCAATTTATTACCAAGAGGAGAGAAACAAAATAAATATTATAAATTCGACGATAATGATGGTAGAGGGAAATGGCGGTCTGATAATGTTTTAGTTAAAACTTTCTCCCAAAGTGGAGTTTTTCCGATCAAGAATCCTAAAACAGGGATTGAATACTATCCGCCTGAAGGTAGTGCATATAGATTTAGTTTTGAAACTGCCAAAAGATATCTTGAAGAGAATAGATTCTATTTTGGGAAAGATGGAACTGGGGCACCTCAATTGAAACGATATCTATCTGAAGTAAAGCAAGGTGTTACACCTCTTACTATCTGGAAAAGAGAAGATGTTGGAGATAACCAAGAAGCAAAAAATGAAACTCGTACTTTGGGAATATCAAATGAAATGTTTTCAACCCCTAAGCCAGAAAGATTACTTCAAAGAATTCTTCATATAGGGTCAAATGAGAATGATTTAGTATTAGATTTCTTCATGGGTTCAGCAACTACTCAAGCAGTAGCAATGAAAATGAATAGAAAATTTATTGGTATTGAACAAATGGATTATATCAATACTGTTTCAGTTCCTCGACTTCAAAAAGTGATTGATGGTGAACAAGGTGGAATCTCTAAGGATGTTGATTGGCAAGGTGGAGGTTCATTTGTATATGCTGAACTTATGGAACTAAATCAAATATATATAGATAAGATTAATCAAACTTCTACTAAAGAGGAATTGATTAATTTGTGGAATGAATTAGATAATAATGCAGATTTAAATTTCCAATTAGACAGAGAGAAGCTGACTAATGAATTATTAAAAGAACGAGATGAAGTGGAAGGCTCAATTTCTTTTAATGATTTAAGTTTTGAAGAACAAAAAGAAATTTTCAAAAAAGCATTGGATAAAAATCAGTTATATGTGAATTTCTCTGAAATCGAAGATGAAGATATTACTATTTCTGAAAATGACAAAAAATTTAACCATAGTTTTTATGAAAATAGAGGTGATGCATAATGGCAAAAGAACGCCTTTATGAATGGTTAGACACGGAAATGAGAACTATTTCTTATACCATGAATCCTCATGAAGTTCCTGATTATGTAAAAACAAATTTGAAAGATGACCTACGATTCTATCAAGAAGAAGCATTTAGGCGATTCCAATTGATGCAAGATGACCTTTATTCAAGTGGTATTAGTGATGCAGGTTATCAGCGTAAACACCTTTTATTTAACATGGCTACAGGCTCCGGAAAAACAATGGTGATGGCAAGTCTAATGCTCTACCTATATAAAGAATTGGGTTATCAGAATTTTATTTTTCTAGTTAATACGGATGCAATTATCAAAAAAACACAAGAAAACATGTTAAATAGTAGCTCTACTAAGTATTTATTTAATCCAAACGGTATCTTTGTTGATGGAGAACAAATCATCATTCAAGCTGTTGATAATTTCCCAGCTGTTAAAGATAAGAATACTATCTATTTAAAATTGTCTACCATTCAAAAATTACATGGTGAATTGACTCGACCAAGGGAAAACGGTATTTCCTTAGAAAATTTAGAAGATGAAGATATTATTATTTTAGGTGATGAAGCCCATCACTTTAATGCTTCTACCAAAAAGGAAAAGCAAGAAGAGACTTCTTGGGAGAACACTATCAATAAAATGTTGTATTTAAGAAACAATAATAAACTTTTAGAGTTTTCTGCAACAATCAATATGGATGACAAAACTATTTCGCAAAAATACAGCGATAAAATCATCTATAAATACGATTTAGGTCAATTTATGAATGATGGCTTTTCTAAAAATGTATTGCGTCTACAAGCAACTGATAGTGATGAAATGAAAATGAAAGATGCTATTCTTTTGAGTCAGTTTAGGAAACTTATAGCAAGAGAAAATGGAATAGATTATTTTAAGCCAATTGTGATGTTTAAATCAAGTAAAATCAAAATTTCTGAAACAAAGCAGCAGGAATTCAATAGTATTATAGAAAATTTTTCAGTTGAAGACTTAACACGTTATATTAAACAAAGAAAAGCTAGTGTCCTTCCAAATTCAACATTAGATATTGTGTTCACTTATTATTTAGAAGAAGACTTAGATTCAATTATTCGTGAAATACAAGAAGATTTTGCACCAAGAAACATTCTAAATGCAAATGAAAAAAATATGTTAAGTGTAGACAATGCAGTTCTATTAAATACCTTAGAAAATGTAAATAATCCTATTCGAGTAATTTTTGCGGTGGCAAAACTTAATGAAGGTTGGGATGTCCTAAATCTTTATGATATTGTTCGTATTTCAGAAGGTGCTGGCACAACAAGAACTGCTACAGATAGTGAAGCACAATTGATTGGTCGTGGTGCAAGGTATTATCCTTATGAATACGATGGACAACGTAGTTATACAAGAAGATTTGATAATACTAACAATGATTTAAGATTCTTAGAAACATTACATTATCATACAATAAATGAAAAAGGTTATTTGGCAAATCTTGAAAAATCTATGAATGCAGTTAACTTGATCACTGCTAATGATGAAACAGTACGTATTTTATCGACAAAGATAAAGAATGCTTTTAAAAATACTAAAGTATTTAAAGAAGGTCAGATATTTGTCAATGAAAGTAGACCTACAACTCCAGAGGATTATTCTTCTTTGGAAAAGTTTACAATTCCAAATGAATGGCTTACAGAGTATATCGGAAGTACATTAGAAGTAAAATTTCAAGAAAAAGAGCAGAATCAACAAATTGAACGCCATGAACAGGCATTAAGTGTAGATAAGAGATTTTTTAAAAAAGCTATTCAAAGGAATCCTTTTTATCGCTTTTCTAATTTGAAAGAATATTTACCAATGTTAAAATCCATGAATGAGTTATTAAATAGTAGCCAATACTTTAAAGGTGTTTCTATTACTGTTTCTTTACCTAAAGACCAAAATGTATCAGACTTGACTCCGACAGAAAAGTTAGAAATAGTCGATAGATTTCTTTCTTACTGTGAAGATAAAATTCGTAGAAATTACAAGAAAGAGATTGGACTGAAAATCTTTAAACCTGTAGCAATTAAAGAAACCCTGAAAGATTATGAAGTGGTTGTTCCAAAATTTGAAACAGGACAACATGTTACACAAAGAATTGATACGCACTCTATGAAGGGGAAAGATTGGTTTGTTTACACGGATGCCATCATGAATAATTTGGAATACAATATGGTTCAGTTGATGGAAAACTTTATTCATCAATTACAATTAAAGTACAAGGATGTTTATCTTATTCGGAACGATGAAAAAGCAACTCGTTTCAAACTAACTGAATTTAATGGACCAAGAGGTTTCATGCCTGATTTTATTCTTTATTTATCTAATGAAGATTTTATCTATCAAATTTATATGGAGCCAAAAGGTGAAGATAGAGTTAAAGAAGATGCTTGGAAAGAGGAAATGTTGGAAGCAATAAATGGTTCTGATATTGAACTTATTGGTGAAAATGAGTCAGTAAAATTAATGGGCGTAAGGTTCTACAATGAAAAGAATAGACGTGTATTTATTGATGACCTTTCTGAAAAAATAAATGATGGTCAACCATTAGATGGAAAGATTGAGTTGCTAAGTGAATATTGAAAACAGAAAGGGAAATACTTAACTAGTGTTTCCCTTTCTATTTGAGCGAAAACGAACTTATGTTTGTTCTTGCGATACTTTCTTGATATAATTATTGTGATATTTTAAGAATTGGTGTACTTCAATTTTGTCAGATAATCTTTTAATTTGGGAGTAAACTGTCTTCTAAAGTGTAAGATGAAATAGTATCTCAGTCGATAAAAAACTAAAGGTTTTAATATTCTGAATGGTGGTGGAATAGTAGATAATTACATAGCGTTAAGTGATTATTTATCTTTGCTTCAAATAAAATATGATTGCGAAACAGTATACAGCTTAATAAAGGGATTACCATCGGATGGAGTAACAGCTTTTGGGATTTTACCCAACTATTCTTTACCGGTAGCTTCAACGTTAGAGCTAATCACGTAACTATGTATCTATGAAGAACATAGACGATACTTTTACTAATTATGTAACAGGATTCTTCAGCAGAGATTACTATTTAAATGATGATAAAATACTGCCATTAGACTCGATTGAAGCAGAAACTCATGAATTATTTAATTGCATATGTAAAATCCATGTGTTTTAAGAAGTACTGATTGACTAAAGGAATGATTGGAATATCTAAACAGAATAAATGAATACATAATAGTAGAGATAGGTTTTTTCTGTCTCTTTTTACTTAAAAACGTTTCAAGATTAATTTTGAACAGAAATATCACATTGCCTATTCTAACTGGAATATTTTTTAGGTGTACCTATTTTTACGTACCGAAAATGAAATCGGTATTGTTAAACACAAACGTTTCTACTTAACAATATTGCTCTACAATATTAAAAGTTCATTATATCATTCAATGATAACAATAGAGAAAAAGATAGTGTTTAGGTTAAATGCTTTTATACCAGTGTTTTGTTGCATAATAAAACGCAATAGAATTTACAAATCGCTACGTCTAACTTGTAAAATAAGTTAGACGAGGGGGCTGAGGTATCTGACCGTATTGCAAAATACAACCAATTACTACGTATCGAAGACCAACTTGGTGAAGTTGCCGAATACAAAGGCTTACAAGCTTTCTACAACTTAAAAAATAAATAATCAATTTCATTGATTTGCTCTGATGTTCTGTGGGCGGCTGATTCTTATCAGCTGCCACGACATCAGAGTTGTTTGTTTCATAAAAGTTAAGAGATCTTATAAATAGACAGAAAATAACCAGAAGGTTTTAAAGAATCTGCTAAAATTTTTTTAATATAAAATGAAAATAAACGGATGTTTTATGAAAGTTTTCATCGGTATTTTCAAAATGATAGTTTCTAACAAGTGAAATTTTGTTGAAGGCGTGGCAAAGGCTTTGGGTAGTTGAGTTGAAACAAAAAGACTTTGGTCACGATCAAAAAAATCTTTATCGATTTTGACTATTTTTTATGAAAGTATTATTCTTTTATATTTTGATTTTAAAGAAATAATATTTCATTTTCACAAATTCACTTGAAATCAAAAGACAGGTATCAATGGGTTCTCTCACTTTTTTCACAGAATTGAAATTTTACTAGCTTTGCTTTTTTTCTTCTTTCCGATTAGGATAATCACCTGAGTAAAATTTGTTGTTTGGAGGAAGAGAAATGCGTACTTATGTGAAAAAAATATCTTACCCGATTGTTATGTTGTCTTTGCTTGTAATGTCCTATGTGACACCATTGTTACCAGTCGTTACAGCTCATGCGGACGCCGAGGGAAACACCAAAATAATTCTATTTCAAAATGAAAAAGGAACAGCGCAAGTGACCTCATTACCAGATCCTACGACAGGAAAAATCACTTGGACGATCGAGGTAGAAAAGAATCAGCAGTCTGCTGCTAATCAACTGGCATTCAGCTTGAGTGAAGGAGAACGAACGGTTCTGCCGGAATCAATCCAAAGCAACGGCACGCCATTTACATATGATCCGCAAAGACAGCAGCTGATGGAAGAAACTACTAGCAGCTCCTTTAGCCAAATGACGCTAACGTTTCAGACAAAAGGTCTTGAAACATTGACAATCAAATCCGCGTTTCTTCAAACAGAGGAAGAAAATGGACAAGTGAAAGAAGATATTATCAACACAACAGATGTAGCAGTTGTTCTACCTGACAATCAATCCACAGAAGCAACGAGTGCCGAAGCAGTGCTTACTGACAGTCAGGAACAAACAGAGGCTTCCGAAAACCAGCCTGCCACAAAAAGCAGCGAGTCACAACCACAAGCAGAATCAACTACCGCATCAACAGCAATCGAATCACCGCTTGATACACAAGTAAGTGCGCCAGCAGATTCACAACTATCAAGTGGCGGCAGCTTTAAAAATGATGTGCCAGAAGTTGATGACGCACTTCTTGGAGAAGCCCAATATTTTCATATTTTTGCTAACCATGCGACGCTAAATACCCACACGAACGGAAACTTAGCAGTGGGAGAACTAAATGGCAATGTCAATTTTGGAACCAGTATTCAGGATGGTTCGTTGGCAACAGAAATCAATTATATTCAAAAGGTCAATACGATCGCAAATTCTTCCTTTGTGTCAGGAACTGATAGCAGAAAAAACAAAGTTGTCTTTGGCCCATCAATCACAGTAGATTTAGCAGATCAAAATCAACAACCTGCCGTTTTTGTAAATGGACAGAGAATGGATCACTTGAAAACTTCCGAAGTTTTCCAAGATCAATCCGCAAGTGAACCGTATATAGATTTTAAAAAGGTATTCTCAACGTTACAGGCGACGTCAGAAAGGCTAGGAGCCTATCCGCAAACGCCCGGTGTAACCAAAGACTTTACTGATAATAATCAGCGGGTCATCAATACCGCCCGTGCTGAAAATGATACGCAAGAGGTTGTTTTGACCTTAACGGATGAACAAGGAAACCCGCTTGATGACGGTGTTTACGAACTTCAAAATAAAAAGACACATAAAGAGGTTGATGAAGAGGTCACAAATGATGATGGACAAGTAATCGAAACGGATCTTCCAGAAGGGGACTATTCCTTTGTTGAAACAGAAGCGCCAGATGGTTATCTAATCGACAAGAAACCAATTTCCTTTTCGGCAGACACTATTGATGAAGAAGATCAAAAGGTAGTCGTTACTCTTTCAAAAACAGAATTAGAAAAAGATACACCAATTACCATCAAAGGGCTAACAAAAGGCACGACTCCTGTGCTGATCAATGTGGATACCGAAGGAGCAAGTACCGTTAATATCAAGTCGCAAATCAAACTAGAATATACAGATGGCACGACGCGCAATAGTCATGAAACAGAAGATTTTGATGATGCCGTTATCCTGTGGAATTTTATTAATCAGCCAGAAAATCAAAAGCTTTCGATTAATAGTCCCTTCCAAGGAACGATTTTGGCTGTTGGTGATACAGTTGATGTCCACC
Source organism: Enterococcus sp. R12 (assembly GCF_058135755.1). NCBI lineage: Bacteria > Bacillati > Bacillota > Bacilli > Lactobacillales > Enterococcaceae > Enterococcus > Enterococcus sp. R12. The sequence goes on along the minus strand of NZ_CM176874.1, from coordinate 2,681,761 downwards.
AAAATGTTGACGGCAGTATCATTGCTGATACGGTGTTGGTCAATGCGGAAACCCATCGCTGGGATCTTCAAGCCAATGAAACAGTTGTACCGATAATCAAACTAGCTGCAATGAATCACCTGCTGTCTCTTGATACAACGACAGTCAGCGGAACCAAAACGTGGGACGATTATGACAACAAATTTAATACTCGTCCGACAAGCATTACGGTTCAATTACTGCAAAACGGTGAAGTGTTCCAAACAAAAACGGTTACCCCGAATAAAGAGGGGGAATGGCATTATGAATTTACCGATCTACCAACAACCGACGAATCTGGTCAGACCTATGACTACGCAATTCAAGAAACACCCGTTGAAGGATACACCACCAAAGTAAATGGCTATGACCTAGTCAACACCTACCGTAACACTGAAACGACAGAAGTATCGGGAACGAAGACATGGAATGACAACGACAATCAATTCAACACACGCCCAGAAAGCATTACGGTCAAGCTGATGCAAAACGGCGAAAAATACGCAGAAAAAATCGTAAAAGCCGATAAAAAAGGCAACTGGACCTATCGCTTTGATAAGCTGCCAAAATACGATGCCGAAGGAAAAGCCTATACCTACACGATCCAAGAAGAAAATGTTCCAGGATACACCAGTGAAATCAACGGTTATGATCTAGTCAATACGTACCGCAATACGGAAACAACAACAGTTTCAGGTACGAAAACATGGAATGATAACAACAATCAGCTCAACATCCGACCAGAAAGTATCACTGTGGAATTGATGCAAAATGGTAAAAAGATCGACAATCAAATCGTAAAAGCCGATAAAGAAGGGAACTGGACTTATCACTTCGAGAATCTGCCTAAGTATGACTCCAAGGGAAAAGCCTATGTCTACACGATTCAAGAAGAAACCGTTTCTGGATATATCAGTGAAGTAAACGGCTATGACCTAGTCAATACGGAAACAACCACAGTTTCAGGCAGAAAAACTTGGAATGACAACGACAACAAGTTCAATACCCGTCCTGAAAGCATCACTGTCAAGCTGATGCAAAATGATAAGGAAATCGACGATCAAATCGTAAAAGCAGATAAAAAAGGCAACTGGACCTATCGCTTTGATAAGCTGCCAAAATACGATGCCGAAGGAAAAGCCTATACCTACACGATCCAAGAAGGAAAAGTTCCAGATTACACCACCAAAATAAATGGCTATAACTTAGTCAACACTTATACAGGGCCAGAGACACCAAAAACACCGAGTGATCCTAAAAAGCCGCAGGTCCCGTTGTCACCTAAAAAGCCAGATACTTCTAAACAATCGGAAGATGATAACAAGAATGACGCAAACCATGCGACTACTGAAAAACGATTGCCTAAGACAAACGAGCGCTCTTCTTATGAGTGGAGTATCCTTGGAAGTATTTTACTCGTTACAAGCGTTGGCATACTTTATCGACGAAAACATAGTTAACCAATTAAAACTTTGTCCTGCTTCTCTGCTAGAAGTCAGGGCAAAGTTTTTTTAAAGTATAGGACTTATTTAAGACGTGCGACAAAACTTTGGCTGAAATCCATTGTAAATGGTAAACTAAAATGAAGGGGGGATCCTATGGTTTGGCTATTGCTACTACTGCTTATTTTTGGTTTTTTGGTGTACTATGTATATCGCACGTCTGTTTTGAAAAAGGGCGTACGCTATTTTGTTTCGGCGATCATTATGCGAAACAATGAATGGTATGAAAAAGAAGGCAGAAAGAAACTGGGGATTCCATACAAAGAGCGGATCGCAACAAAGAGTTCGGCTTTTTGGACACAAGGTTCGGAATGTACGGTAACGACCGCCGATGATCTGATCCTAACAGCGGAAGTCTTTGATCAGTGTGCAAAAACGTGGGTGATCTGCTTGCATGGGTATCGCAGTGATGGGCAAGCAGATTGTCAAGAAGCAGCCGAGAAATTCTGGTCTGCTGGTTACAATGTTTTGGTTCCTGATTTACGTGCACATGGTCGCAGTGAAGGCAAAGAGATCGGCTTAGGGTGGCTAGATCGGATGGATCTGCTTTTGTGGATCGATAAGATTTTGGAAAAAGACCCACAAACACAAATCTTCCTCTATGGTTTAGGAATGGGGGCTGCGACCTTGCTGCTGGCTAGTGGAGAAGTCATGCCGGTGCAAGTGGCTGGGTTGATCTCAGACAGCAGCTATACGTCCGTTTACAGTGCGATCCGATCAAGCTTGCCGCAATTTTCTCGGTTACCGATCAAACGCTTTTTGCGCTTAGCGAATCGCTATAGCAAACAATTAGTCGGTTATCCCTTCTTGCAGATCTCGGTGACCCGACAAGTCGGCAGCAACCATTTACCTGTGCTGTTTTTACAAGGAGAAAAAGATTCGTTTCTTTCGGAAAAAGAGATCAATACCTTAATGGAAGCAACGGCTGGACCGAAACAAAAAGTCCTCTTTGCGAATATGGGACATTTACAGGCAGTGAAAGATGCACCAGAATATTGGCCAACCGTTTTGCAATTCATTGAGAATATCAAACAAAATACAGACATCGTCTGATAGAAAGGAAGAAAGCAATGGAAATCAAAGAAGAAAATAAACGTTTTGCTTTGTATGATGGAGAAAAAGAGGTGGGAGAAATCACATGGCAAGAAACGCCAGATGATGTTCTAGAAGTAGACCACACCTTCGTCAACCCTGATTATCGCGGCCAGCAATTGGCGCAAAAATTACTCAAAGCGGTTGTTGAAAAAGCAAGACGGGAAGAGAAAAAAATTATGCCTGTCTGCTCCTTTGCGGTCAAAGAGTTCAAAGAAAAACCAGAATACGATGACGTACTCGTTCGCTGATTTGAACGAAAGTGATCTATGAGAAAAAGGCTGTCAGAAAGGACAGTCTTTTTTTTAAACCGTCCTGCAACGGTCAATGACAAAAAGAGAGTAGTAATTTCCAGCGGAAAATGCTAAAATGGAAAGGACGACTTTAGCAAGCAAGGAGGAGCTAACGTGTATAACATCTTATTAACTGCTGTGATCGTTATTTCGATTTTAATGGTCATTACGATCATGATGCAGCCTAGCAAGCAAAATAGTGCAGCTAGTGCCTTTACCGGCGGTGCAGATCAATTGTTTGGTAAGCAAAAAGCCCGTGGATTTGAAGCGGTGATGCAGCGTTCAACGGCCATTTTAGGTTTTGTTTGGATGGTCTTGCTCTTTATTTTGGCTTTTCTTTCATCAAACTAATCACTTTGTTAGCGAACCTCTCGTAAAGAGAGGTTTTTTTCTTTTTAACGGGAAGATTTTGATCGCATTTGTCGAAGTATTCTTGCTAACTATGGTAGAATTGGACGTGAGGTGAAAGGAAACATGAAAACATTTAATCAACCAAAACCGGTTTTTGCTGAACACGGCAAACGAGCGGTCATTTTGTTCCATGCCTATTCAGGCAGTCCTAACGATGTGCGCATGCTTTGTCGTTCGTTAGAACAAAAAGACTACACGGTTTATACACCGATGTTTACTGGACATGGTACACCGAATCCAGATGATATCTTAAATCAAGGAATGACTGTTTGGCAGCAGGATGCTGCGGATGCAGTTGCTTATGTGAAAGAAAAAGGCTATGAGGAAGTTGCCGTTCTTGGACTTTCGATGGGTGGGATTTTAGCGATGGATCGTTTGACGCAAGACCCAACATTGATGGGCGGCGGTCTTTTTTGCTCACCGTTATTTGAAACCAAGAACGAAGTACCAGTCAATTTTGAAAAGTATGCTGAAATGGTCATACCCTACGCTGATTTAGATGAGGCGACCCAAAAAGAAATATTGGCAAAAGTCCCTCGTAAGGTCAGAGAACAACTGCAAGGAATCGAAACAGTCGGACAAACCACAGCTGAGCATTTAGGAAAAATCGAGCGCCCAATCTTCCTGGCGCAAGCAGGAAGGGACCAAATGATCGATCCACAGACGGTTTTCAAAACCGCAGCGGCATTGTCCCATGTTCCCTATACGCTTCAATGGTATCCTCAAAGTGGTCATGTGGTGACAGTTGGACCAGAACGGAAAAAATTAGAGCAGGATGTGTTTGCTTTCTTAGAAACACTTGCTTGGAAAGAGTGAGTTATGACAGAAACGATTAAAACAAAAATTATTCAGTTTCTCGAAGAAAGCCGTAAAAAAAGTTTTTCAATGGAAGAAATTGCTGAAGGTCTAGGACTTCAAAAAAGTACAGACTTTAAGAATCTTGTCCAGACAGTAGCGGCGATGGAACGAGAAGGCAGTGTGATTTTTAACAAAAAAGGCAAAGTGAAATTACCAATGAAACGAGTGTTTGTGGAAGGAACCTTCCGTGCCAACGAGCGGGGCTTCGGCTTTGTCACGTTGGATGAAGAAGAAGACGATATTTATATCCCTAAAGAAGCAACAGGCTATGCCATGGACGGCGACACCGTTGCTGTAGACATCGTGCATGTTGCCGATCCTTTTTCAGATCGCGGCGCAGAGGGAAAGGTCGTAGAAATCAAGCAACGCGCCATCAGTCAGTTGGTCGGCGAGTTTACATTATTTGACGAAAAAGAGATCGAAGAATCGGATCTATATGGCGTTGTTCAACCTAAAGATAAAAAACTAAGCGATTTAAAGGTGTTTATCGGCGCCCAAGGAATTCGTCCAGTAGACGGCAGCATCGTGATCGTTGAGATCAGCCATTATCCAGAAAAAGGCTATTCGAAAAGCTTAGAGGGGTTGATCACAAAAGTTGTGGGGCATAAAAACGATCCTGGAATGGATATTTTATCGATCGTCGTGGCGAATGGGATTCCCACAAAATTTGAGGAAGAAACCTTGGCAGCGGCAGATGCTGTACCCGATACGATCGATCCTGCTGACTTTCCAGAACGACGGGATTTGCGAGATCAACAGATCGTAACGATCGATGGAGCGGATGCCAAAGATTTGGATGATGCGGTGACGGTAAAAGCATTGCCTGACGGCAGCTTCTATTTGGGCGTGCATATCGCAGATGTTTCTTATTATGTGACAGAAAACAGTGCGTTGGACAAAGAAGCTTTTGAGCGGGGAACGAGTGTCTATCTAACGGATCGAGTGATTCCGATGATCCCACAACGTTTATCAAACGGGATCTGTTCGTTGAATCCGAATGTCCCAAGGTTGGCCATGAGCTGTGAAATGTGGATCAACCAAGAGGGGATCGTCACGGATTACAATATTTTCCAAAGTATTATTCAAACAAGTGCCCGCATGACTTATCAGGCAGTCAATCAAATTATTGAAGACAATGATCCAGAAACCAGCAAAGAATATGCGAAACTAGTACCGATGTTCCATGATATGGCCGCCTTGCACCACGTGTTAGAAACGATGCGGATCAAGCGTGGGGCGGTTTCTTTTGAAGACCGCGAAGCGAAAGTCTTGGTCGATGGAGAAGGGCACCCGCAAGAAATCGTTCTGCGAGAACGTGGCGTCGGCGAACGATTGATCGAGTCCTTCATGTTGGCAGCCAATGAAACCGTGGCGCGTCATTTCAATCGGAAGCATTTACCATTTATTTATCGGATCCATGAGGAACCAAAAGAAGAGAAAATGCGTCGCTTCTTTGATTTTGCTTCTGCTTTAGGGATTGTAGTCAAACAAACCAACGGCTCGATTTCACCAAAACAACTGCAAAAAGTGGTTGAAGATGTCGCAGATAAGCCAGAGGCAATGGTTGTCAATACGATGCTGCTCAGAAGTATGCAGCAAGCGAAGTATTCAGAAGAAAACGTCGGCCACTATGGTTTGGCAGCGGAAGATTATACCCACTTCACGTCACCGATCCGTCGGTACCCCGACTTGATCGTGCATCGCTTGATTCGTTCTTACAGTGAAGATGTCTCTGAAGCCAACCAAAACAAATGGGCTGAAATCTTGCCTGACATCGCAATGCACAGCTCCCAAATGGAACGACGAGCAGTCGATGCAGAAAGAGAAGTCGATGCGCTTAAAAAAGCTGAGTATATGGCCGATAAAGTAGGAGAAGAGTTTGACGGTATCATCAGTTCCGTCGTTAAGTTTGGCTTGTTTATTGAATTGCCTAACACGATTGAAGGGCTGATCCATATCAATAATCTTAAGCAAGATTACTTCCATTATTTGGAAAACCATCTGGCACTTGTAGGTGAACGGACAGGCTTGACCTTTAAAATTGGTCAAAAAGTTCGTATCAAAGTCGTGAAAGCTGATCCTGAAACAAGAGAGATCGATTTCGAATTGGTAGCAGCAGAAGAAGTCGAAAAACTGCAAGCACCAAAAGCCAACAAACGAAACAACCATCAAAAAAATGAAGCGAACCGTCGCGGGAAAAAACAACACAACCTTGAGAAAAAACAAGGGAAACGCTTTGAACAAACCGGTAAAGGCAAGTCAAAGAAAGCTGGCAAAGTGAAAAAGAAAAAACCTTTTTACAAAGGAATCAAGAAAAAATAATTGGAGGGATGGCCCGTGCCTAAAGGAGAAGGGAAATTAATCGCCCAAAACAAAAAGGCCCGCCATGATTACACGATCCTCGATACGATCGAAGCGGGGATCGTCTTACAGGGAACAGAGATCAAAGCGATCCGTAACAGTCGGATCAATTTGAAAGACGGCTTTGTACGCATTCGCAATGGTGAGGCATTCTTAGTCAATGTGCATATCAGCCCATACGAGCAAGGAAACATTTTTAATCATGATCCACTACGGACAAGAAAACTGTTACTGCATAAAAAGCAGATTGCTCGTCTGATTGGCGAAACAAAAAATACAGGCATGACGATCGTTCCGTTAAAGGTGTATATCAAGGATGGTTATGCCAAAGTTTTGATTGGTTTAGCGAAAGGAAAACGCGAATATGACAAGCGGGAATCCTTGAAACGCAAAGATCAAGAAAGACAAATTGACCGAGTTCTTAGAAATTTCTAATTTTCTAAGAACTTCTTTTAGAATCCGATAGAGGTTATTGCTTTGAAAATCGCGCTAAATTTGGTAGCATTTAAGGGAAAGCTGTTGATATAACAGGCTTTTTCTTCCACATAGCGACACGGGGATTTTTCATTTAATTTAGGATTTTTGGCATTGTGAGTTTTTTGTCTAATTTTCTTGAAAATGCTTTGAAATTTTCCATTCGTGGTGGTATGATACCGATTGTTATGAGAGGAAACGCATTGTAACACCAGATTTTTTTCTGGAGATGACAGGAAAAGAGGTGAGAAAGATTGGAAGATAAATCGCTTATGTTTCATATCGGTCCTATATGGTTTGATGGAACTGTAGCTATGATGACAATCATTTCTTGTATTATTGTTTTTTTGGTGGTCTTTATTTGTACACGTAATCTGCAAATGAAACCGAAAGGGAAGCAGAACTTCATTGAATGGGTCATTGACTTTGTTCGCGGTATCGTAGCGGACAATCTACCAGGATCTCAAGTGAACAACTTTCATTTGCTCGGTGTAACAATGTTTCTTTTTGTGTTTGTGGCAAATGAGATCGGGTTAGTCACAAAAATCGTGACGACAGATGACATTACCTTATGGAAAAGTCCGACAGCAGACCCGTTTGTTACACTGACACTCGCACTTATGGTTATTTCCTTGACACATTTCTTTGGGATCAAGTCGTTGGGCTTCAAAAATTACTTGATCAATTCGTACTTGAAACCGGTGGGGTTCTTATTACCGCTAAAAATCATCGAAGAATTTACGAATGTCATCACGTTAGGCTTGCGTTTATATGGAAATATATTCGCGGGGGAAGTGTTATTAGGATTGATTGCCAACATGTTTATTAGTCTTGGTTGGTGGTCATTACCGATCGTGATGCCGCTAGAAATGATCTGGATTGGCTTCTCACTCTTTATTGGAGCGATCCAAGCTTATGTATTTGTTACATTGACCATGGTATTTATGAGCCACAAAATCGTGGCAGAACATTAATCGAATCGACATACAATTAGGAGGAAAAAAGAATGAACTTTATTGGAGCAGGATTAGCAATTATCGGAGCAGCAATTGGTGCAGGGTATGGTAACGGACAAGTAATCGCAAAAACGATCGAATCAATGGCACGCCAACCTGAAATGTCAGGTCAACTACGTTCAACAATGTTTATCGGGGTCGCGTTAGTCGAAGCTGTACCGATTCTAGGGGTAGTTATCGCGCTGCTATTAGTCTTCCGATAAGACAAGCACGAAAAGGCAGAAACGAACAATTGCACTCGTTTTTGCTTTTTTCTAATGAAACAATGACTTTCAGAAAGGAAGAATCGTTATGCTAAATCAGTTGGTTATAGCGGAAGTTCAAAATCCAATGCTTGGCAATATTATCGTTGTCAGCGGATCAATTCTTCTTTTGCTATTCTTATTGAAACATTTTGCATGGGATGCCATCAGCAGCATGATGCAAAAACGGGAAGATAAAATCGCCAATGATTTGGATTCAGCGGAACAATCACGCTTGAATGCAGCAAAATTAGAAAAAGAACGCCAAGAAAAATTGGCACGTTCTCATTCTGAAGCTGCGGAGATCATCAAGAGCGCCAAAGATAGCGGGGAATTGAGTCGACAAAATATTTTGAGCGAGACCAAAGAAGAAGTGGCTCGTTTGAAAGAAAAAGCAAACTCAGATATCACCCTTGAAAAAGAAACTGCGTTAAAAGAAGTGAAAGATGATGTTGCAGAACTTTCGCTTCAAATCGCAGAAAAAATCTTAGGACGCGAATTGACTCCCGAAAATCATGAATCCCTAATCAATCAATATATCGAAGGATTGGGTTCAGTTAATGAAACTCGATAAATTCACAGTGGGAAAACGCTATGGAAAAGCCTTGTTCGAATTGGCGATGGAAGAACAGCGCTTGACAGAAGTTTACCAAGAATTAATGACCTTGCGTCAGATTTATCAGGAGATTCCAACATTTGGTCAGATCGTGACGGATAACCGCTTGGATCTCCATGAAAAAAGACAATTAGTCGATCAATTGCTGAAGGGCTTTGAAGGCTTGGTCAGAAATTTCTTAGAGATCGTTTATGAATATGATCGCATGGATGATCTATTGCTGATCATTGATGAATACGAACGTCGTTACGATGAATATCAAGGTCTTGTTCTCGGAACGATCACAACGGCTGTTGCTTTGTCAGCAGAACAAAAAAGCAAAATCGAAAAGCAAATCGCCGATAAGCTTGGGTACAAGCAGGCACAATTGAAAGAAACGGTCGATCCAACGATTTTAGGCGGAGTCATCGTTGAAGCAAATCATCAAGTGATCGACGGTAGTATTAAGAGCCAACTGGATTATCTGCGACAAAAAATCGGCAGATAAACAAGAGATAAGAGGTGAATCGGATGGCCATCAAAGCAGAAGAAATTAGTGCCTTGATCAAAGAGCAAATTAAAAATTATCAGAACGAACTTTCTGTAGAAGAAATCGGTACTGTCACATATGTTGGGGACGGGATCGCCCGCGCCCACGGTTTAGAAAATGCCATGAGTGGAGAACTGCTTGAGTTTTCAAACGGTTCTTATGGGATGGCACAAAACTTAGAATCAAACGACGTCGGGATCATCATCCTAGGTGATTTTGAAACCATTCGTGAAGGAGACAAAGTAAAACGAACCGGTAAAATCATGGAAGTTCCTGTCGGCGATGCATTAATTGGCCGGGTAGTGAATCCATTAGGGCAACCGATCGATGGCTTAGGTCCGATCGAAACAGACAAATCACGCCCAGTTGAAGCAGCCGCACCAGGTGTAATGCAACGGAAATCCGTATCGGAACCAATGCAAACAGGGTTGAAAGCTATTGATGCTTTAGTGCCAATCGGACGTGGCCAACGGGAATTAGTCATCGGTGACCGGAAAACCGGGAAAACAACGATTGCGATCGATGCGATCATCAACCAAAAAGGGCAAGACATGATTTGTATCTATGTCGCTATTGGCCAAAAAGACTCAACGGTTCGTGCACAAGTAGAAACATTACGCCGTTACGGTGCACTTGATTACACGATCGTTGTTTCAGCAGGTGCTTCACAACCAGCACCATTGCTTTACATCGCACCTTATGCCGGGGCAGCAATGGGAGAAGAATTCATGTATAACGGCAAACATGTTTTGATCGTCTTTGATGACTTATCAAAACAAGCAGTCGCTTACCGTGAACTTTCTCTACTTCTACGCCGTCCGCCAGGTCGTGAAGCATACCCAGGGGATGTCTTCTACTTGCACTCTCGTTTATTGGAACGTGCAGCGAAATTAAGTGATGAACTAGGTGGCGGATCAATGACGGCACTGCCATTCGTTGAAACGCAAGCGGGGGATATCTCAGCCTATATCCCAACCAACGTGATTTCTATCACAGATGGACAAATTTTCTTAGAAAATGACCTGTTCTATTCAGGTGTGCGTCCTGCCGTAGCGGCTGGATTGTCCGTTTCACGGGTTGGTGGTTCTGCACAGATCAAAGCGATGAAGAAAGTTGCTGGAACCTTGCGTTTGGACTTGGCAAGTTACCGCGAGCTAGAAGCCTTCACACAATTTGGGTCTGATCTAGATGCTGCGACACAAGCCAAATTAAACCGCGGTCGTCGTACCGTTGAAATCTTAAAGCAAAAACTACATGAACCATTGGCAGTCGAAAAACAAGTCGTGATTCTTTATGCGTTGACGCATGGATTCATTGATAGTGTACCTGTCAATAAACTATTGGACTTTGAAGCAGAATTATTTGAGTATATCGAAGCAAACGCAGCAACGATTTTTGAAACCATTCGGACAACGAAAGACTTGCCAGAAGAAAGCTTGTTAGATGACACCATTAAAGCATTCAAAGATATTTTCATGGCATCCAACAGTTCTCGGGTGACACCGCAAGATAAAATATCGACAATGCAAAACGCATAAAAGAGGTGAGAGAAAATGGCTGCTTCATTAAATGAAATCAAGCAACGAATTGCCTCAACAAAGAAAACCAGCCAAATCACAAAGGCCATGCAAATGGTTTCAGCTGCAAAATTAACAAAATCTGAAGCTCATTCGAAACAGTTTCAAGTGTATGCCAACAAAGTACGTGAAATCGTTACGCATTTGACTGCGCAGCAGCTTTCCGATCTTGCAGGTTCTGGTCCTAAAGATGGTGTGAACTATAACAGTATGTTGGTTAGTCGCCCGGTCAAACGCACAGGCTATATCGTCATCACTTCTGATGGCGGTCTAGTGGGCGGCTATAATAGTTCCATCTTAAAACAAATGATGACCATGCTGGATGAAGACCATGCAAAAGAAGAAGAGTATGTCATGATTGCCATTGGTGCAACTGGCGCTGACTTTTTCAAAGCACGGGGCATCAATTTGGCGTACGAGTTAAGAAACCTTTCGGATCAACCAAGCTTTGATGAGGTACGTAAAATCGTAACATTGGCAACCACGATGTACCAAAACGAGGTCTTCGATGAATTATATGTGTGTTATAACCATCACATCAATTCATTGACTAGCCAATTTCGTGTGGAGAAAATGTTGCCGATATCCGATTTAGATCCTGAAGAAGCCGAAAGTTATGAACAAGAATACTTGTTTGAACCTTCCAGAGAAGCGATTTTGAATCAATTACTGCCTCAATACGCTGAAAGCTTGATTTATGGTGCGATTGTTGACGCAAAAACAGCCGAGCATGCTGCCGGAATGACAGCGATGAAAACAGCAACAGATAATGCCAAAAATATTATTGGGGACTTGACGATCTCATACAACCGAGCGCGCCAAGGAGCGATCACCCAAGAAATTACTGAAATTGTGGCGGGGGCATCCGCGTTAGAATAGTTTCAAGAACGAATGGAGGAATACGAATGAGTTCAGGCAAGATTGTTCAAGTCATTGGTCCCGTTGTTGACGTGGAATTCTCTCTAGACCAATCATTACCAGATATCAACAATGCGTTGATTGTTTACAAAAAAGATGAGCAGAAAACAAAAGTTGTGTTAGAAGCTGCCCTAGAACTTGGCGACGGCGTTATCCGTACGATTGCCATGGAATCAACAGATGGCTTACAACGAGGAATGGAAGTAATCGATACAGGCGCCTCCATCTCTGTTCCAGTTGGGACAGAAACATTAGGACGGGTATTTAATGTCCTAGGCGATACCATCGATTTAGAAGCACCATTTCCTGAAGAGGCACCCCGCAGTGGGATTCACAAAAAAGCACCTGACTTTGATGAATTGTCAACAAGTACGGAGATCCTTGAAACTGGGATCAAAGTCATTGATTTGTTAGCTCCTTATTTAAAAGGGGGGAAAGTTGGACTTTTCGGTGGTGCCGGTGTTGGTAAAACCGTCTTGATCCAAGAATTGATCCACAACATCGCCCAAGAGCATGGTGGGATCTCTGTCTTCACAGGTGTTGGTGAACGGACACGTGAAGGAAATGACCTTTATAATGAAATGAAAGAATCTGGCGTTATCGAAAAAACAGCCATGGTGTTTGGACAAATGAATGAACCACCAGGTGCCCGGATGCGGGTAGCTTTGACTGGTTTGACATTAGCCGAGTACTTCCGTGATGTGGAAGGACAAGACGTGCTCTTGTTTATCGATAATATCTTCCGCTTCACTCAAGCAGGTTCTGAAGTATCTGCCTTACTAGGTCGGATGCCGTCGGCCGTTGGGTATCAGCCAACATTAGCAACTGAGATGGGGCAATTACAAGAACGGATTACATCGACGAAAAAAGGTTCCGTTACGTCTATTCAAGCCATCTATGTCCCTGCCGATGACTATACAGACCCAGCACCTGCGACTGCTTTTGCCCATTTGGATGCAACAACCAACTTGGAACGTAAATTGACCGAACAAGGGATCTATCCTGCCGTTGATCCACTGGCGTCTTCTTCTAGTGCGTTAGCACCTGAAATCGTTGGTGAAAAACATTATGAAGTAGCGACTGAAGTACAGCATGCGTTGCAACGTTATCGGGAATTACAAGACATCATCGCCATCTTAGGGATGGATGAACTGTCTGATGATGAAAAAACCTTAGTTGCCCGCGCACGCCGCATTCAATTCTTCTTGTCTCAAAACTTCCACGTAGCGGAACAGTTTACGGGACAACCTGGTTCTTATGTGCCAGTTGAAGAAACCATCAAAGGATTTGCAGAGATTCTTGAAGGAAAATATGATGATCTTCCAGAAGAAGCCTTCCGCAGTGTTGGACGAATTGAAGATGTCATTGAAAAAGCGAAAAAAATTGGCTATTAATTAACCAGCCTTGAAGAAAGAGGGGAACCTCATGGATCAATTTTTAACAGTCAATGTGGTGACACCTGCTGGTTTGGTTTACGATCATCACGCGAAAATCGTGGTTGCACGTACGACAGATGGTGAGATCGGTATTTTGCCGCACCATGCCCCAATCATCGTTCCATTGACGATTGATGAAGTCCGGGTCAAACGGATTGATTCAGATACCCATGTCGACTGGGTCGCTGTCAACGGCGGTATATTAGAAGTGCGAGACAATGTTGTCTCGATCGTAGCCGATAGTGCGGAACGTGATCGTGACATCGACGTTTCACGTGCAGAAAGAGCAAAACAGCGTGCAGAACGCCAAATCGAAGAAGCCAAACAAGTCGAGGATATCGACCAGCTTCGGCGCGCAACGGTTGCTTTGCACCGCGCCATCAATCGAATCAACGTGTCAAAACATTCCTAAAAAACAAGGGCATCTTGCCTTTGTTTTTTTGTTTCTTCAAGAAAACGTTTTAAAAACTTTTTAAAGTCTTTTCATGAAGGTTTCAAGAAAGATTATTTTTTATCTTGACATCTTTGTGGTATGATAGGAATGTTCAATTATGAAAAAAGGAGCAGGAAGTATGCAAGTGTATGGAATTGATGCAATCATTCGAATCGTGAGTCATTTAGCGTTCATCTATTTAGCATTTTGGGCATTGCAATCTGTGCGGATCGATGCTTTTTTTAAAGCCTTACGAACGACTCAGATACGAATGGTCATGGTGTTTCTTGCGATTGCATTAGGCTACACCGCCAGTACTTTTTTCCTTGAGTTGATTGCGCTATGTCGTAATTTATTTTTAACAGGTTTTTAAGAATTTCATTAATATATGCAAAAACACCGAATATTATGCTATAATTGGCAAGATTTGTGTGAGTCACTGCATTATTTGGAGGGAACATAAATGGAAGAGATGATCGTTCAAGGTGGTAATCGATTAACTGGAACAGTGAAGATCGAAGGGGCAAAAAATGCTGTTCTACCTATCTTAGCGGCAAGCTTATTAGCGGAAGAAGGAACAACGACATTAACAAATGTACCGATCCTTTCCGATGTATTAACAATGAAAGAAATGATTCGGCATTTAAATGTCGCAATCGATTTTGAAGAAGAAAACAACACAATGACGATCGATGCGTCACAAGAATTAGCAATCGAAGCACCGTATGAGTATGTGAGCCAAATGCGCGCTTCAATCGTAGTCATGGGGCCTTTGTTAGCCCGTAATGGACATGCCAAAGTGGCAATGCCTGGCGGCTGTGCAATCGGCAAACGACCAATTGATTTACATTTGAAGGGATTTCAAGCACTAGGCGCGCAAATCATCCAAAAAGATGGATACATAGAAGCGATCGCCGATGAGTTAAAAGGCAATAGCATTTACTTGGATTTCCCAAGTGTCGGCGCAACGCAAAATATCATGATGGCTGCCGTAAAAGCTAAAGGCATCACCATCATCGAAAACGTCGCTCGTGAGCCAGAAATCGTTGATTTAGCAAACATTTTGAATAAAATGGGTGCCAAGGTCTTTGGTGCAGGAACCGAAACGATGCGTATTGAAGGTGTCGAACACCTGCATGCAGTAGATCATTCGATCGTGCAAGACCGTATCGAAGCAGGAACCTTTATGGTTGCAGCAGCGATGACTCAAGGAGACGTTATTATTAAAGATGCGATCTCAGAGCACAATCGTCCATTGATTTCAAAATTGATCGAAATGGGTGCAGAAGTGACTGAAGTCGCTGAAGGGATTCGTGTGGTCGGACCAGAACGCTTGAAAGCGACTGATGTAAAAACGATGCCACATCCAGGTTTTCCTACGGACATGCAAGCGCAAATGTCTGCTATTCAATTATTAGCGCAAGGAACGAGTGTTGTGAATGAAACGGTATTTGAGAATCGTTTCCAACATTTAGAAGAAATGCGTCGCATGAATGCCCATGTAAAAATTGACGGCAACGTTGCAGTGATCGAAGGCGGTCATGAATTACAAGGTGCGCTGGTCTATGCGACAGATTTACGTGCCGCAGCAGCGTTGATTTTATTAGGTTTGCGTTCAACGGGACGGACGCGTGTTCGCAATCTAAAATATTTGGATCGCGGCTACTACAAATTCCACGAAAAATTGCAACAATTAGGGGCATCTGTTGAACGAGTTTCTGACGCAGTAGAAGAAGTCGTACCAGTTAACGCCTAATAGGAGTAGGAGAGAAAAAAGTGAAGTTGAACCGTTATATTTTAACTAGCTTGATAAAAATTTTAATCGTCATTTTATTAGCTATTTTATTGTTCCTAGCAGGAACGATGATTGGTTATGGAGTGATCGGTGACGGCAGTCCTTTTAAAGTATTCTCTCCAAGTCTTTGGAATCATATCTTTGAGTTTATGAAATAAACCATAACTAGGACTTACGCCACGTGCTGAGTCCTAGTTTTTTCTATCTATCTTTACTGAATCGTACGCTAAAAAGAAAGGCTGGCAAGAAATGAGTAAACTTTTGATCGGCTTTGTTCGTTTCTATCAACGTTTTATTTCCCCATTATTTCCTCCTAGCTGTCGTTATTATCCGACTTGCTCAGGATACATGATCCAAGCCATCCAAGTCCATGGAGCAGCCAAAGGAGGCTTGATGGGGGTAGCTCGTATCTTACGCTGCCATCCCTTTGTAAAAGGCGGAATAGATTACGTACCCCAGACGTTTACTTTAAAACGAAATACGAAAGACAAAGTCAAACCAACGTACCGTTATCGGAAAAGTTAAAAGGAATCAACAGAAATATAAAAAAGGAGCCAAAAAGCCATGATTCGTCCAATCGCCCCTAATGAAGCGTATCCTTGGGCGTTGCTGCTGGATGCAGATCCTGATAAAGCAGTCGTAGAAAGCTATCTATATAATAGCCAAACACTTGTTTATGAAGAAGCTGGAGAAATGATTGGTGTGCTAGTTTATCAAAATCAAGGCAAGAACTGGGAGATCATGAATGTGGCCGTTTCTCCAGAAAAGCAAGGAATGGGCATCGGTCGTCAATTGCTGCAAGCTGCCGAAGAAGCGATCCTTAGTCAGCACCTCGGGGCAAAACGGCCGATCGTAGTGATCAAAACTGGTAGTCTGTCCTCTGCAGCCTTGACTTTGTACCAAAAGCAAGGCTATGTTGAAAAAGAGCGGGTGAAGAATTATTTCACCACCCACTATGTCGAACCGATTTTTGAGAATGGGCAGCAGCTGTTCGATCAAGTGATTTTAGAAAAGCAACTCTAATGGATGAAGAGACAGTCTAAGTGAATGAGACTGTTTTTTTCTTGTCCTCGGAAATCGCTTTCTTCAAGCGCCGACTTGCGGTAAAATAGACAGTATCAGAATAATAAAGGATTGAGGGAAAAAAATGGCGATTTTAGTCTTTGATATGGGTGGTTCAGCAGTAAAATATGGCGTCTGGTCACAAGATTCTTTGGTGAGTAAAGGGAAGTTCACTACTCCAAATACTTGGGAGGAAATGAAAGCACAGCTGCAGCAAGTGAGGGCAAGCGTAGATGAAGAGATTGAAGGCGTTGGAATCAGTGCGCCAGGTGCGGTCAATGCCCAAGAACGGCGGATCGACGGCATTAGTGCGATCCCTTATATCCATGGGTTTGATATTTACTCAGAACTCGAAGCAGCGTTTGAAGTACCCGTAACCATCGAAAATGATGCCAATTGCGCTGGGATGGCTGAGTTTTATCAAGGAGCGGGCAAAGAGTATCAGCAAGCAGCCTTCGTTGTGATCGGAACAGGCGTTGGCGGTACCTTGTTTCAAAATGGTGAGCTAGTCCGTGGGGCACATTTATACGGTGGCGAATTTGGGTTGATGATCCTAGATCAAGGCAAAACATTTTCGCAACTAGGGACAGCGGTTCAGATGGCCTGGCGGTATTGTGATCGGATCGGAGTGGATCGAACGACGATTACCGGTGAAGAGGTCTTTCAACGTGCAGAAGATGGCGATGCCATTGCGATCGAGGAAGTCAATAAATTTTACAACTATTTAGCACAAGGATTGTTCAGTATTCAGTTTGCTTTTGATCCTGAAGTGATCATTATCGGCGGTGGTGTCAGTGCCAAAAAAGGCTTGTTAGAAGAAGTTGACCAGCGCTTGAAAAAAATGTTGGCGGATCAAGCATTAAATGATTTCGTCCCACTGATCAAGCTATGTGACTATCGCAATGATGCCAATTTAGTTGGGGCGGCGGCAAATTTTCAAGCATTGTATCCACGAAATAGCCGCTAACATGAGGATGTAATGTTTTCAAACGTCCGTTTGAAGAAAAAAGTATCAAATCAAAGCGTATCGGCAGCAAGCAAAGGGGAAAAACCTTTGCTTGCTTTTCTTTTTATCCAAAAATTAGAAAAGCGATTCCATTATTGCTGGATCAATGTTTTAAAAGCACCATTTTTTATCGGCAAAAAAAATAAATTCTGAATAGGTGAAATATTCTGATAATTCGTTGACATTTCCTAGATTTTTCAGTATATTGGATAACATATTCAGGGGAAGTAAAGGAGAGGAAAATTATGAAAAAGAAATTTGCATTTTTGTTTGCGAGTTTGTTTTTATTGACAGCTTGTAGTGCAGGACCAACAGGTGGACCAACGGATAGCAGTGGTGCTGCTGAAGGCGGCAATAAACAAGAGGGAGATACCATTAAGATTGGTGCCAACTTAGAGTTGTCTGGAGCAGTTGCTGCTTATGGGACGGCTGAAAAAGAGGGGATCGACTTGGCAGTCGAAGAAATCAATGCTGCCGGCGGCGTTCTTGGAAAACAAATTGAAATCATTTCGAAAGATAACAAATCAGATAACAATGAAGCTGCGACAGTAGCAGCCAACTTAGCAACCAACGATAAAGTCGTTGCCATTATTGGACCAGCAACTTCAGGTGCCACAAAAGCGGCTTTACCGAATGTGACGAGAGCCCAAGTACCGATGGTCACTCCTTCAGGTACCGATGATGCGATTACTTACACCAGTGGAAAAGTCCAAGAATTTGCATTCCGTTCTTGTTTCCAAGATAGCTTCCAAGGAACAATCTTGGCAAAATATGCAGCAGAAAATTTGGATGCTTCAAAAGCCGTAATCTTGGGTGATAACTCAAGTGACTACGCAATTGGTTTGACGGAAGCATTTAAAGAAAGCTACCCAGGCGAAATCGTCTTAGAGGATAACTTTACCGAAGGCGACAAAGATTTCCAAGCAGTTCTTACAAGAATCAAAGATGTCGACTTCGATGTCTTGTTCATTCCAGGCTACTACACAGAAGCTGGTTTGATCATCAAGCAAGCGCGAGAATTAGGAATTGATCAAGCAATCATTGGTGCGGATGGATTCGGTGATGAAAAAATGGTTCAAACAGCTGGTGCAGAAAATGTCAGCAATGTTTACTATACAGGTCACTTCTCTACCAAAGCACCAGCAAACGACAAAGTTGAGCCGTTTGTGGCAGCTTTCAATGAAAAATATGGCAAAGAGCCTTCTGCTTTTAATGCATTAGCCTATGATGCCGTTTATATGATCAAACAAGCGATCGAAGATCAAAACTCAGCAGATTCATTGGCGATCGCAGCTGGTTTGTCTGAACTGAAAGACTTTGTCGGTGTGACCGGTGAAATCACGATGGATGAAAATCATAACCCTGAAAAATCAGCAGTTGTTTTAGGATTGACTGACGGGAAAGAAACCTCAGCAGACACTGTGGAACCTTAAAACACCCGCAGTTGTTTGGCAGTGAAAACTGGGACAGACCTGATGTGTTTGTCTCAGTTTCTTTTCTCTAAAAGAATGACCATAATAAATGATATTGGAAGTGAGTATATGGAAATGATGATCCAACAATTGATCAACGGCTTGTTTCTAGGCAGTATCTATGCCTTGTTAGCGTTGGGTTATACGATGGTGTATGGCATCATCAAGTTGATCAACTTCGCCCACGGAGAAGTTTACATGATCGGTAGTTTTATCGGTTACTTTTTGATCAATCAATGGCAATTAGGGTTTTTCCCCGCGTTGTTCATTTCAATGATCGCCAGTGCAGCTCTTGGGGTAACGATCGAATTTTTAGCGTATCGTCCCTTACGCAATTCCACGCGAATTTCGGCACTGATCACGGCAATCGGGGTTTCTTATTTTTTGCAAAATGTCATGATCTTTTTCTTTTCAGCCAATGTGCGCCCCTTTCCGCAAGCGATTGAACGACAAACTTATTCCATCGGGTTTGTTCAAGTAAGTAATGTCCAGTTATTGATCTTGGCTGTTTCGGTTACCTTAATGATTCTCTTGCAATTGATCGTGAAAAAGACCCGTATGGGAAAAGCGATGCGGGCAGTAAGTGTTGATGCAGATGCAGCGCGTTTGATGGGGATCAATGTCAATCGAACGATTTCCTTTACCTTTGCCTTAGGCTCGGCTTTGGCTGCAGCTGGCGGGATGCTGATCGGTTTGTATTATAATTCCATTGATCCAGCAATGGGCGTCGTTCCTGGTCTGAAATCTTTTGTTGCAGCGGTTCTTGGCGGGATCGGGATCATTCCTGGAGCAGCCTTAGGTGGCTTTGTGATCGGTTTGGTGGAAACAGCAGCGACAGCGCTTGGTTTTTCTGATTATAAGGATGCTTTAGTGTATGTCATTTTAATAATTATATTGTTGGTTCGTCCAGCTGGGATCCTCGGCAAAAATATCAAAGAGAAAGTGTAGGTGGCAGAAATGAAAAAGAATTTACGTTACAACTTAATCTGGCTCGCTCTGGCAGCTATTCTTTATTTTGGATTATTTGCAGCCTACAATGGCGGAATGATCAATTTGTTCTCTGATGCCATCATCGTCAATATCGGAATCAATATCATCTTGGCAGTCAGTTTGAATCTGATCATCGGCTTTTCAGGGCAATTCTCCTTAGGACATGCTGGATTTATGGCAATCGGTGCTTATGCTGGCGCGATCCTGTCGGCAAGCAATCCAACCTTTGGCGGCTTTTTAACTGGTTTACTGGTGGGGATGCTGGTTTCTGGTGCAGTCGCATTAGTGGTTGGGATTCCGACCCTCCGTTTAAAAGGCGACTATCTAGCGATCGCTACCCTAGGTGTGGCAGAGATCATTCGGATCTTGTTGGTGAACCTACGAGGCTTGACCAATGGTCCTGCAGGAATTTTCGGATTGCCCCAATTCAGTAATTGGCAGATCGTCTTTCTCTTTGCCGTTTTATCGATTCTTGTCGTGTCAAACTTTATCCATAGCGGACCAGGTCGGGCGACTTTAGCGATTCGGGAAGATGAGATCGCTGCAGAATCAATGGGGGTCAACACAACGAAATACAAGGTAATTGCGTTTGTAATGGGGGCAGTGATGGCAAGCATTGCTGGTACCCTTTATGCCAGCTATCAGCAGTCGGTTTTCCCACGAGATTACGGTTTTATGAAATCGATCGATGTATTGATCATCGTCGTTTTTGGAGGGCTTGGGAGTACCACAGGAGCAGTTGTTTCGGCAGTAGTGCTAGGAATCTTAAATATGTACTTGCAAGGCTTCTCTGATTTGCGCATGATCATTTATGCATTGGCTTTGATCATCATCATGATCTTTAAACCAAGCGGACTTTTAGGGACATGGGAATTCTCCGTAAAAGGACTGCTGGATAAATTTAGAAAAAAGGGGGATGACAACGATGCCTCTATTAGAAGTTAAAAGCTTAACGAAAAACTTCGGCGGTTTAGCTGCTGTTTCTCATGTAGACCTCCATTTAGATACCAATGAGCTGGTCGGATTGATTGGACCAAACGGTGCTGGCAAGACAACGCTCTTTAATCTCCTGACAGGTGTGTATGAACCTAGTGAAGGGGAAGTGCTTTTTGAGACCCAAGGTAAGCCAAAACGTTTAAATGGCGTGAAGCCCTATAAAATTGCGGATTTAGGTCTTTCAAGAACCTTCCAAAACATTCGCTTGTTTAAAAATTTGACTGTGATGGACAACGTCTTGATCGCTATGAACAGTAAGCATAAAGAAGGCCTGCTGACTAGCATCCTGCGTTTGCCAAAGTACTACAAAAACGAAGCGTCCATGAAGAAAAAAGCCTTAGAGCTGTTACGGATCTTTGATATGGATGGCAAAAGTCAAACGTTAGCGAAAAATTTGCCTTATGGCGAGCAGCGTCGGTTAGAGATCGTACGCGCATTGGCTACAGAACCAAAAATTCTGTTTCTTGACGAGCCGGCTGCGGGGATGAATCCTCAAGAAACAACAGAACTGACAAAGCTGATCTATAAGATCCAAAAAGATTTTCAATTGACGATCCTCTTGATTGAGCATGATATGAGTTTGGTCATGGAAGTGTGCGAACGGATTTATGTGCTGGAATACGGCCAAGTCATCGCCCACGGTGAACCAGAAGAGATCAAAAACAATCCGCGGGTGATCGAAGCTTATCTAGGAGGGGAAATCTGATGCTGGAAATTCAAAATTTAAGTGTACACTACGGCATGATCCAAGCGGTCCATGATGTTTCCTTCCACGTCAATCAAGGGGAGATCGTTTCACTGATTGGTGCCAATGGTGCAGGGAAAACCACGATTTTACGGACGATTTCTGGATTGATCCGCCCCTCAAATGGCTCAGTCACTTTTGAAGGAAAACGAATTGAGAAAGAAGCACCGCAAAAAATCGTCGCAAACGGCTTGTCGCAAGTGCCAGAAGGGCGGCACGTCTTTTCAGGATTGACGGTTCAAGAAAACTTAGAGATGGGCGCCTTCTTGCGTAAAGACAGTGGTGTCAAAGAAGACTATGAACAAGTTTACCGCAAGTTTCCTGTATTGAAAGAACGCCTCTCGCAAGATGCGTCGACATTATCTGGCGGTGAGCAGCAGATGTTGGCAATGGGGCGGGCATTGATGTCAAAACCGCGCTTGCTTTTGCTGGATGAGCCCTCGATGGGCTTGGCACCGATTTTTATCAAAGAAATTTTTTCAATCATTCAAGAAATCAAGCAGCAAGGAACGACTGTGCTGCTGATTGAACAAAATGCAAAAATGGCTTTATCGATTGCCGATCGCGGCTATGTATTAGAAACGGGGAAAATCGTTTTAGAAGGTACTGGAGAAGAATTACTAGCAAGTGATGAAGTAAGAAAAGCGTATCTAGGAGGCTAAACAATGAGTGTAAGTGATTTTATGACGAAGACGGTCGTCACCGTCGATTCGCAGACACCGATCTTTGATGCAGTAGATTTAATGAAGCAGCACGATATCCACCGTCTGCCCGTCGTTGACGATGGTAAATTAGTAGGGTTGATCACAGAAGGAACGATCGCTGAAGCAACTCCCTCAAAAGCGACAAGCTTAAGCGTTTATGAAATGAACTATCTCTTAAATAAAACGACTGTCGCTGATATCATGTTGAAAAAAGTGACCACGATTGAACCAGATGCACTATTAGAGGACGCCATTTCCGTCATGCGTAGTGAAAACGTGGGGGTTTTACCAGTCATGGATGATGATACCCTAGTGGGAATCATTACCAACAATGATATTTTCGATGCCTTTTTGAAAATCACTGGCTACCATGATGGTGGAACCCGAGTGTCCATCGAGATCACGGATGACCATGTAGGCGTGTTAGCAGACGTGACCAAGCTGCTTGCCGATCATCAGATGAGTATTTTGACCATCGTAGTCAATCGGATGGCGCTAAAAACGATTGTTGAGATCCAAGTAGAGTCGCGCCAAGTCGCAGCGATTGAGAAAATCTTAAGCGATGCGGGGTATACCGTAACCAGTGCTGTCTTGACGAACCAGAAATGAGACAAAGCAGCAAAAGTAGTCGATCGTAACGATTGACTACTTTTTTTCGTTCCAGATGAGATTTTCTTTTTCTTTTGCTGGTTTTCTGTTAAAATAGGAAGGTGCTGTAAAGAAAGAGGTGCAATCATGTCTAAGAAAAATAAAGATATCGAAGTCCGTATTGAAGAAACAACGAAAGCCATTCATGGCAAAGACTATACCGTCAATGAATTATTTATTGGTAAAAAACGTATCGGTGAGATTTTAACGACTGGACCGAAAGAATTTCAAAGCTTTTTAGGGGATGAAGATCTAGGTTCAAGCAGAAGTTTAGAAGCTGCGATCGAGATGATTATTCGCCAATGGAATTTACATGAATAATTTCTAGAAAAATTTACTTTTTGCTCTTGCAATTTGTTATCTTTTTCGGTATTATAACTATTGTCAGGTTTGAGAAAAACCTTTTGGAGGAGTAGCGAAGTGGCTAAACGCGACGGACTGTAAATCCGTTCCTTAGGGTTCAGTGGTTCGAATCCACTCTCCTCCACCATTATTGGGGTATAGCCAAGCGGTAAGGCAACGGACTTTGACTCCGTCATGCGTTGGTTCGAATCCAGCTACCCCAGTCAGATGAATACGCAGAAAAAAACAGCAAGTAGTTTTGCTGTTTTTTTTCGTTATTTAACCATTATTTTTTTTGGTTTGAGGAAGGGCTATAAGTTGAAGATTTTTTTTATTTGCGATACGCTAGTAGTAAAGCATTCGGGAGATGAAAACACATGAAATTTAAACTGAATCTAAAAGAAAAAGTAACGGAAGTTGCCGAGCATGTCTATGACGTTGTCAAAAAGGAAGACTATGCGATTCGTGTGGCTCCAAAAGGAATCAAAGTAACTAAACAGCGTAAGACAAAAGACACGATCAAATGGCGCGCAAAAAATCATTGATACGAATCACAGAAACATTTTTTTTAAAGGATCCACCTTGAGAAGCACTTGTGCACAGCACGGTGCTTTTTTTGTTTTCCTGAAAAATAACAATGAAGAAATAGTTAGCGATAGTTTACTAATTCGTCAGCTTGTCATCACCGATCGTTTTGTATGCTTTGTTATATTATTATAGGCTGTTTTTTCTAATTGAATTTAAATAATCAAAAAATAAAATATTTTGATGTGAATTACCTTATTTAAGGCGATAATTTATCGATTTTCGAGATAAAATAGGGAGGTTATTTGCACAAATTATAAGTTTTATATTGAGTATCTGTTATCATATGGTACTATTACTTTATAACTGAAGCGCTTACAGATAGGTTTAGTATATTCGGAACCCAATAATTAGATCAAAATGAATAATAGCAGAGTGTATCTTTTCTGGTATTGCAGCGAAAATTAACAACCTAAGAATCAAAGAGAGAGTTTAAACAATGTACCACAGTGAGTAAAAGAATTATGAGAATTTTCCGATAACAATTTAAAAACGACGGCTCGTTAACATGTATCGTTTCTCAGCGTTACGATTAGAGGGTGAAGGAAAAGACTCTGGTTAAACGTTTACGTAATACGTACGTAAACGTTTAACTAAAAAAGATTGCCTAGCGCTTAAGGAAAGTTGTCCCATTTCCATTAAGAAATAAAAGACAAAATAAAATTGAGGAGTGTTTTGTATGAAAAATAGCAAAATAGTAAAGTCGGTCTGTTTGTTCTCCAGTGTATTTATTTTGGGAGCGTGTAGTAACTCGGATGATCAAGAAACCATTGGTTCTGGAAATCATGCAACACAAGGGGAAGAAGGGACTCCTGCCTGGCAAGAAGAAGAGATCGATCTGGTTTTTGCCAGCCGCTATTATGGGGAAGAAAATAGCGAAAATCCAATGTGGTTAAATATCGAGAAATTTATGGAGAAGTATCCGAACGTCAATGTTATTCGTGATGCGCAATTTGCCAATGGTGAAAATGGAAACTTTGAACAATTGGAAATGCTGAATGCCCGTGCACAAGACAATGACTTACCTGACATTTATTTTTCGCCGATGTCTGCTGAAGTTTACGATCGTGAATTTACGCTTGATTTAACCCCTTATTTAGAAGCAGATGATGAAGCGCAATGGATCTCTGAGAACGCAATGGAGTTTTTACGTACCCATGACGGAGAAGAAATCTATGGCTTGGCGTGGCAGTCTGTTTCTCAATATGTGTTAGTCAATACACGGCTCCTAAGAGAAAACAACATTGCGATTCCAGACTACAACTGGAGTTATGAGGAGTACGAAAATCTTCGAAGTGAAATTGCAGTTCTAACACCAAACAGCCCAATCTTTCCAGGTGTTGTCGGATTTGGTGAAATAGGTCCAAATTACTTTGATGATATTCCCAATGGCTGGAAAGGATTCAATATTGAAACAGAACGCTGGGACTTAGCTAGTGCAACTAATTTTGGTGAATATTATGAGCGATTTGCCCGCGAGGCAATCGAAGGGTTGCATTTTTATGATCTGAGCGAAGAGGAAAGAGTAGCAAAAGTCGGCAACTTGAGTTGGGCGTTTGGTGATGGCTTGCAAGTGTTAGATAGTGGCTGGTTATGGGCGTTAAGTGGCGATGTTTCTGAATTGATCGAAACGCGGGATATGGAGATCGATATTTACCCAATGCCTACTGCTCCTCGTGGTGAAACCTATATTCCAGGTTACTATGATACCTTCAGTATCTCTAGTCAGTTAGAAGATGATCCTGTCAAGGCGCAGGCGGCATTTGAGCTATTGAAGTGGTTGACTTATGGTGAGGAAGGATTGCTGTCCAGATGGGCATTGATCAATGAATATACAGGTCTTCCAGAAGATGCACCACTACGAGCAGAAGATCGCTTGATGGACTTTATTCAAGGATGGCCAATCACGACCAATCCAACGGTACTAGCAAATCATCCACTGGTAAAAGGCTTCGATGAAGAGAGCGGATTAGCAAACTACAATTTTGCTGCCTTTAAAGAAGAAGCATTCCAACAACAGCTTTCAAACCCAGTGGCTTACCCAAGACAGATGCCTGGATTCTCTAATGTTCAAGGGGATGTCGATCCTTGGGAAATCATGCACCAAATCAAAGATGAAGGTGTTCGCTACAGTGACATTGCAAGCGAATGGGATCGCAGAATCAATGAACAGATCGAAGAATACTTACGACAATACAATCGATGATCACTATAGTCAATACCTACCTTGTTATGGTCATTCGAACCATAACAAGGTTTCCTTGCATCAAAAAATGAGTGATAGGTTGGGATGCTATGACGAAGAAGAAAAATAGAAGGACGGTCAAAATCGCCTGGTCGATCGTAGTAACGATTGCGATTGTATTCGCAGCAGCTCTTTCTTCCCAAAACGATAGTGGAGGGGAGCAAGAAGCAGAGGGGAATGAAGTAAGGGCTACTGAAGAAGTAATGGCTTTCTCCTATGAAGCGGACCACTATTATGCGATTGCGATGAGGCGAGCGAAAGAAGGTCTTGAGGTTCCCCTTGAGGAAGTGACCAATCAAGCGCCAGAACGCACAGGTGGCGAATTAATTCCTCCTTCTCAGAGTAAAAACTATGAGGGGCATGTCACCAGTATTCAAGCTGGGGACAAAATAGTGTTTGACATCAATGTGCCAGTCAGTGGTTTGTATGAAGTGTGGATGGATTATCGTGTAGATGAGCAAACATTTTTAAATCCAGAATTGTCATTGAGAATCAACGACACCAGTCAATTTAATGAGATGAATGCATTGACGTTGCCGCTACAATGGCAGCAAACAAATGATGAAGCCGCTATTCAATTTGACCGTTATGGCGATCAGCTTCAAGTACGATCAGAACTAGCTGGGGAGTGGGCGCAACAACCATTGAAAGACCCAAATCATTTTTTTGCAGAACCATTGAAGTTTGAACTTGAGCAAGGCGCGAATACCTTTTCTTTTGAGGTAAATGAAGGGGTTCTTTTGCTAGGAGATATCATTATCAAAAATACGCAACAATCGATTCCCTCGTACGAAGAATATCTTGCGTTGCATGAAGGAACATCAAGTCAAAATGAACAACAATTGTTGACGATCGAGACGGAAGCGCCTTTGACAAAAAGTCGCAGGAGTATTCGTGGGCAATATCTCCGAAACCCAGCATTGAGCCCTTATGACTATCAAACTCGATTATTGAATGTATTAGATGGTGCTTCTTTTTCAGAACCCGGAGACAAGGTGACGTATCTTTTTGATGTAGAAGAGAGTGGTTTTTATCAGATCACCTTCAAGTATTTACAAAATATGAATAACGGTATGCCTGCTAGAAGACGAATCGAGTTGAATGGCGAAGTTCCATTTGAGGAAATGAGTACCTACACTTTTGATTACGCAAATAAGTGGACGCATGAAACCCTAAGTGATACTGAGGGGAACGCGTATATTTTTTATTTAGAAGAGGGACAGCACACGATGTCTCTTACGATTGATAGCACGTTAGTAGCAGCACCCTATCATGAATTGCTTGCATTACTGGGAAAAATGGATGCCATTGGTGCAGAAGTCGTGCGCTTGACGGGTGGTTTGGTCGATCGTCAAAGAGACTGGCGGATCGAAACTTATTTTCCAGAACTCAAAGCTTCATTAGCAGAGATCCTAGAGGGATTAGAAACACAAAAAGAAGTGCTTATCGATTTATTTGGCAACGAAAAATTGCCCATTTTAACTGAATTAGCCGTGGCTATCTCAATGGTAGAGAGTTTCTATGAACAGCCTGATACATTGCCACATTATTTGACCCGTTTTAATCAAGGGTATTCTTCCGCATACGGAAGGATTCAATCTGTTCTGCCAACATTGATCACTAGTCCGTTATCAATGGATCGCATTTTCATCCACGATGCCAATGCGGAATTACCAAGGGAACGAGCTGGGATCTTTACTACAGCCTTCGAAGGAGTTAAGGCATTTATTTATACCTTCATCAATCCAAGATATAGGCAAGTCAATGAAACTGAGGGAGAAGCAATTGAGGTCTGGGTCAATCAATCACGATTGAACTTGGAGATCATCCAGCGACTGGTTGATGAAGAATTCACACCAAAAACAGGAATCCAAGTGAACTTATCTTTGTTACCAGATGAACAACGAATCATTTTAAATAATGCTGCAGGAAGTGTACCAGATGCTGCTCTCAGTGTCAGTCATGGGATGCCGTTTGAGCTGGGTTTGCGAGGGATCATCGAGGATCTTAGTGCATTGGAGGGATTTGACCAGCTTACTGCTGATTACAATCCGAATTCCTTTACGCAATACATCTATGATGAAGGCGTCTATGCGATTCCAGAAACGCAAACAGTCAAACTGCTATATTATCGCAAGGATCTATTGGAGATGATCGGAGAAGAGCCGCCACAAACTTGGGAAGAAATGATCAGTATCATTCCTTTGTTGCAAAGATACGATATGAATATCTATATTCCTTTAGGATCAGATAGCTCACATAAAGGTTTCGACACGACGACACCTTTTATTTATCAGTACGGCGGCAGACTGTTTGATGACACAGGGAGTCAAACGGAGATTCATTTAGGCGGTGCCTATGAAGCGTTTGATTTTATGACTAGTCTATTTACGGTCTACAATATGCCCTTGACTACTGCACAATTTTATCAGAGCTTTCGGGATGGGAAAACGCCGATTGGGATCGGTGATGCGAACCTGTATGTGCAATTAAAACACGCAGCACCTGAAATCGCTGGACAATGGGGGATGATCCCAATTCCTGGTATAGAAAATGCAGAGGGAGAAATCGAGCGCTGGGACCCTACCTATGGTTCTGCATCGATCATTTTTAGCGATAGTGAGAAAAAAGCAGAAAGCTGGTCATTCTTACAATGGTGGAACAGTAGCGAAACACAGGCGACGTTCTCCTATGATCTGCAGGCGACCTTAGGGCACCAATTCCTTTATCTGCCCGCTAATCTAGAAGGGTTCAAAGCAAGCGCTTGGCCGCAAGAATCAAAGCAAGTGATTTTAGACCAATGGCAATGGATTCAAACCACAGGCAGAGTTCCTGGAGATTATATTGTTGAAAGAGAGCTAAGCAATGCTTGGAACAAAGTAGTTTTAGATGGGGAAAATCCACGAATCGCCATTGATCATGCCGTCGGGATTATCGATAAAGAGTTGGAAAGAAAATTGAGGGAATTTGGGTATATCCAAGAAGATGTCTTGGTCCGACCTTTTAATGTCCCCGTATTAGAAACAATTGAAAGGTGGATACCAAGTCATGATGGGGATAACTAAATCAAGTCAAAAGACAACGAAAAAAGAGCATCGCTGGCTAGATCGTCTGTTGAATTCATCGTTTCTCTTTCTTTCGCCTTATGCACTATTATTCGGTTTACTGATTTTATTGCCTGTTTTAGTCGCTTTTATTTTATCCTTCACCTATTTCAATACCGTTCAATTTCCAGAATTTATTGGTTTTCAAAACTATATTGATTTGATCATGGGGGATACGATCTTCTTGCAAAATGCACTGATGAATACGATCTTGTATGGGGTGATCGTCGGTCCAGTAGGCTATATGTTGGCTTTTTTCCTCGCGTGGAATATCTCGCAAGTCACGCATCGGATGCGAACCATATATACGGTGATCATTTACTCGCCTTCAATTACGGGCTCTATTATGATGGGGACGGTTTGGCGTGTTTTATTCAGTGGCGATGAGACTGGCTACTTGAATCATTGGCTTTTAGAATGGGGGATCGTTCGAGAACCGATTCAGTTTTTGCAGCAGCCTACGATTTTATTTGTCATTATGATTTTTATCGGGATTTGGAGTAGCATGGGAGTCGGCTTTTTAGCCATGTTAGGTGGTCTATTGAACATTGATCGTTCACTTTATGAAGCAGGAAGTATTGATGGTGTGAAAAATAGATGGCAAGAAGTTTTCTTTATTACAATTCCTTCTATAAAACCTCAAATGTTGTTTGGGGCAGTCATGGCCATCGTTGGCACGTTTAACACAGCTGGATTGGCGGCGGCTTTGAGTGGTGGAAATCCACCTCCGCAATATTCCGGTTGGTTGATCGTTGATCATGCGCAAGACTTTGGCTTTACACGGTATGAGTTAGGCTATGCGTCAGCCGTCACAGTTGTGCTACTACTTATTGTAGTCCTATTTAATCGTGTCAGCTATAAGCTGTTTAGTGAAAACTAAAATTATTATCTAGAGAGTGGTGAAAAGATGTCGAGTCCCGTTAAAGTGAATCCACAACGATTTCATAAAGACCAAACGAAGATCCACGTACTTTTGATCTTCGTTTCACTGATCATGGGGTTACCAGTGATCTTTATAATTAATCATGCATTTAAACCATTTACCGAGTTATTTGCTTATCCGCCGACTTTTTTTGTTCGGCAGCCTACATTAGAAAATTTTCAGCTCTTGACCAATTTTTCCAATCAATCCGGTATCCCAATGAGCCGTTATTTGTTCAATAGTTTATTCGTAGCGTTCACGTTGATTGTCTTGACGTTGTTGATCAGCTCCTCCGCTGCCTTTGCACTATCTAAGCTGCATTTTAAAGGCAAGAAGACCTTTAACAAAATCAATACTTTGGCGCTTATGTTTGTGCCTGTTGCGGTGGCGATCCCGCGGTTTTTGATCATTGTTCAATTAGGACTTTACAATTCGATTTGGGCACACATTATTCCAATGTTAGCAATGCCTGTCGGTTTGTTTTTGTTGAAGCAGTTTATTGACCAAATCCCAGATTCCTTGATTGAAGCGGCCAAAATGGATGGGGCAAGCTTTGCTCGAATTTATTGGAGTATCATCATGCCGATGATCAAGCCCGCGCTGATCACGGTTTCATTACTGACGTTTCAGTCGGTGTGGGGCAATGTAGAAGCTTCCGCTATTTTTATGGATAGTGAAGCCATCCGAACGCTTCCTTTTTACATGTCGACTCTTTCTTCACAAACTGGAAATGTTGTCGCTAGTGCAGGAGTGGAAGCGGTCGGGGGACTTATCATGTTTGTACCGAATTTGTTATTGTTTATCATTTTGCAAAATAAAGTCATGAATTCGATGGCGCATACGGGGATCAAGTGATATGAAAAAGAAGACGATGCTTATTTTATTGGCGCTGCTCTTGGCAACTTTAGTACCGGAATCAGTTCTTGCCCAAGAAGTACCCTATTTCACCTTCACTACAGATAGTGAAAATTACTTTCTACGGACGCAAACGGCCTATACACCTGCAAAAGAAATCACCACCTTTGATGGGCGATCCTTTGTCGAACCTAATCATGTTTTCGTTGATCGCGAAGACAATGTGTATATTTCTGATATAGGGTTGAATCAAGTCATCATTCTTGATAAAGAACTGTCCTATCAAGGAGTTTTAGCTAGCGAAGAATTGGTTGAAGTGCAAAGTACCTTCGTCACAGATGAGATTATTTACGCAGTAGATACGAGCCAAAATAAAATCTTTTTATATGACAAAGAGACGCATGAATTCTTACAAGAAATCGGTACACCAGACGCACCCGTATTCAATGAAGGCTACCCTTTCTTACCGACGCATCTAGCGGTTGATATGCGAGGAAACCTCTATATCCGAGGCTCTGAATCAAGCAACGGCTTGATCATGCTGAATCGCGCTGGAGAGTTCGTTACCTTCTTTGGTGCCAACCCTTTAAATGTTCCACTGTTAGATCAGATTCGTTCTTTCTTTTTAACAGAAACGCAGCAACAAGCAATGGAAACTGTTTTTCCAAATATTATCGCTGATGTGAGTATCGATCAAAAAGGATTTGTTTATACGGTGACTTCTTCATTGGCAGCGGGAGCGATAAAAAAGTTTAATGTCGCAGGAACCAATTATTTTCCGGATGATCTGTTGGGGGAATTTAATATGGAAAGTATTTGGGTCGGTCAACAAGACAGCGTCTATGCCGTTTCCTCAGATGGTTGGATCTATGAATATGATGCGCAAGGACAGTTGCTCTTCGTGTTTGGAGGCAATGATGTGATCTCTAGTCGTTTCGGGATTTTAAGTCGTCCTACGAGTATCACAGCCACCTCAGACAATGAACTGATCATCGTCGATCAAGGAGCATCTTCCTTGGTAAAGTATGAACGTACTCGTTTTACAGAAGCGGTTCATCAAGCCATGAGTAGTTATCAGCAAGGGGAATACCGAGTGAGCCAAGAGCTTTGGGCGTATACCTTGAATTATAATTCCGTTTTCGATAACGCACGGATTGGATTAGGCAATGCCTATTTACGAGAAGGTGACGCTCAGTCAGCTTACCAGGAATTTATGAGTGCTGAGTTTACCCCTGGAATATCGGCGGCTTTTTGGGAAATTCGGCAAGATTGGTTGAGTGCCAATTTAAATACCTTGTTTGTCCTGATGATGGTTGGCTTTCTCCTATGGAGCATATGGCGATTGTTAAAGAAATTTAGTCGCCGTTCTCTTTCGTTAAGTCATAAACTTCAATGGATGAAAAAGTACAAACTTGTCGATAATTTCTTGTTTATTTTTGAGTTTCATCAAGCGATTTTTGATGGAATCTATACGATCAAACGTCGCAATCGGGTATCAGTGTTTTTCTCTATGATTCTCTTTTTTCTCTATATTGTTTTGTTTCTGAGCTATCATCAATGGACAAATGTAATTTTTGTAGCAAACAATCAATATCTATTATATGAACTAGCACTCCTCATTTTTTTAGTCTTATTATGGGTAGTATCAAATTATTTGATTTGCTCGATCAATGATGGGGAAGGTACGTTTATCCAAAGTGTAAATGGAACTGCTTATGCGATGACACCACTATTATTTGTTTTTCCAGTCGTTATTCTTTTGAGTAATGGTCTTACCTTAGAACAAAGTGTCTTTTTCTACCTTCCACAAGCAGTTACAGGACTTTGGATCTTATTTCTACAATTTTTTGTGATCAAAGATCTTCACAACTATGACGTAGGCGAGACGTTTTCGATCATCTTTAAAAGTATTTTTACCATGTTGATTATTGGGCTATGTGTCTTTGTCCTGTACACATTAGGTAGCCAGCTTGTCAACTTTATTCTAGATGTGATAACTGAGGTGAGTGCCCGATGAAAAAAAAATGGCTGACTTATATACTAATTTTACCAGTAATTGCTTTCCTGGTTGTTTGGCTGATCAGTCCGAAAGAAGAAAAGCCCAGAATCGAGCCGATAATGAACGATTTTCAGGCAGTGACAGTTAACACAGCAGCAAAAGCTTCTGAGGAAAGCTATGATGTACCGTCTGAAATTCCAGCTTCTTTTCGGTTAGTAGCTGAAAATGAGCAACTGATGTTGTATGTCGAAGAAGAGACGGCGGCTATCATCGTCTTTGACAAGGTGAACGGCGAGCAATGGACTTCCTATGACTATCAAGCAGATTATGTTGAGATGCAATATAGTCAAGAAATCGTCAATTATATCAAGTCTGGTGTTTCAATCGTTACGTATGATCGCGCAACACCAGGACGACGGACACTCATGGATTCGGGTGTCACGAAAGAATACCAGTTTCACGAGAGTGGTTTTGTTGCCAGTATTGATTTTACTTCACAAAAGATTCGTTTTGAATTGAAGGTCAGTATTCAAGGTGGCGATCTTCTTGTTCATATTCCCAAGGAAAGTGTTGAGGAGTACAATGAGCATCTCTGGCAACCAGGAAACAATAATATTTCACTGAATCAACTGATCTTGTATCCATTTTTCGCTAGTACAGAAGGTGAAGAAACAGGGTATCTAGTTGTACCCGATGGTCCAGGGGCAATCATTCGCCTAGACGAGACCCCAAGATCTCTGGTCGGGTATTCTGCTCCTGTTTATGGCTTAGATCAGGGGTATGAAGACAATCCTCGAGGAGGCGCTTACCCGTCAAAGCCAATTGAGCTTTTGACGTTACCGATCTATGGTGTGATTAAAGAAGAGAACACCGCTGGCGTGTTAGTTATTTCTGAAAACGGAGAAAGCTATGCCACGTATAACTATCGACCCAAAAATACAGATACGCATTTTTATCAATCCTATTTTACTTATACCTATCGTACCGCTTATTCACAATTTCAAAGTCGGATCAATGAAGATCAACATATCTTAGGCTTTCAAGAACTTCCCAATGATTTTGATGTCGTGCAACGCTATGTTTTCTTGCGAGAAGATGAGGCGAATTATGTTGGTCTGGCAAAAAGTTATCGAAGCTTTATTGAACAGGTTGGAGAGACCAAAGAAAAAGCGACACCTGTTCAATCGATGCCTGTGAAAATTGATTTCTTAATGAATGAAGTAAAGCTGGGAAATTTGGGGATTGAGGAGGTAGCGCTGACAGATCATCTGCAAGCACAAGCAATCACAGAGCAATTACTAGAAAGTGGCATCGATCAGTTAACGGTCACTGCTAAATCGTTTTTACAAGATCGCTGGGCATATGGCATTGGCCCGCAAAAAGACCTAAAGAATAACCAAGACTTTCAAGCGTTGTTGGCAACCTTTGATGAGCATGAGATCGCTTTTAACTTTTATGTGGATTATACGAAATCTTATCATAATGCAAGCAATCAGCAAACGTATAAATTAAATAGGAACGATTTTCAGTTTTTTGATCCAGAAAAGGCAACCCTCAATTATATGAATAGTCCTTACTCCTATGCTTCATCATTAGAGAAGGACTTAACGACACTCGCTGAGCTTGAGGGCGTGAGTCTGGCTTTGGCTGGTTTCGATCACAATTTGTTTACTTTTTTTGAAGACCGTCAGATCCATAGCAGCCTGGTGACGATGACAAGTGTCAAACAGTTGCTTGAGCGATTGGAGGAAGCTGAGGTAGCAGCGAATATGTATCGACCAAATGCGTATCTTTTCCCTTACCTCGATGATTATTATGATACGCCTATCTATTCTTCAGGGTTTGTTTTTATTGATGAAACGATTCCATTGTTGCAACTGATTTTAAGTGGACATGTTGAGATGTATGCCACCTATCTGAATAGTGTTTCCCATGACCAAGATACCCTTTTGCGACTAATCGAATTTGGTGTTTATCCTGCATTCGTCTTGACGGGGGAACCAGCATACAAAATGAAAGGTACCGGTGCAAGTGCAATCACTGTTTCTGAATATGAGTATTTAGCAGAACGAATCACCTTTTATTATGAGGCAATGAACGAAGCCTTGGCAGGTGTCAGAGGAAGTGAGATGATCGGCCATCAACGCTTAGCAGAGGGGGTCGTTCAAGTAACCTATGCCAATCAAAAGACACTAACGATTAATTATAATGAAACGACCTTTGATACAGGGGAAGTCACAGTAGAAGGAAAGGGGGTCGTTGTTCGATGAAATTATCCATGCAAAAGAAAAAGAAGTTAACAGGGTTGCTTTTTGTCAGTCCTTGGATCATTGGGTTTCTGACGTTAGTCGCCTATCCGCTTAGTCGAACGATCTTCTTTAGCTTCCATAACGTCTCCTACGGGATTCGTTCAGGCTGGCGTTATAATTGGGTCGGTTGGGAGAATTATGACCGAATCTTGTTTCAAGATATTGACTTTGTGATCGCCTTGCAAGACTTTTTTGTGGCTACCTTATTTCAGGTACCCGTGATCATCGCCTTATCCGTGATTATCGCTATGCTATTGAACCAAAAAATCCGTGGTAATTGGTTCTTTCGTCTGATCTTTTTTCTACCTATTATCATCTTAAGCGGCAAACTGATGACCATGATCAGTGAGTATGGTGGAACAGGAATTGTGGCGAATCTCGTGATTCTCGATATTTTAGAACTTTTTATTCCTTCACAAGCGGTTGTTCTACTGATTGCAGAGCTATTTGAAATGATTGCGCAACTGCTATGGTATTGTGCAGTTCCAGTATTGATTTTTCTAGCATCCTTGCAAAATGTCAACCCGAGTATCTATGAAGCTGCATCGATCGACGGCGCCTCTTCTTGGGTCAGTTTTTGGAAAATCACTTTACCGATCATTTTTCCGTTGATCAATGTCGCTGTCGTGTTTATAGTCGTTTTTTTAGCAAATTTCGAAGCAAATCCAATAGTTTCCATTATATTAGAATCCACTTATGACGGGGCTAGAAGAGAAGGCTATGCATCAGCGATCGCTATATTGTACACACTGTTCCAATTTTTAATGATTGGTATTTTGTATACGATCATAAAAGAGCGCAAGAAAAGTAAGGCGGGTTAAGAACATGATGATACGACGAAGAGGAAATACCCATAGAATGAAAAAAATGATACTGGGAACGAATGTTACAAATGGTTTACTAGGGAAAATCGCCATATATGCAATCTTGATCGTGCTGAGTTTTGTCTTTATCTTTCCCTTGATCAATATGATAACGGTTGGATTGATGTCAAATTTAGATTTGGCAGATCACTCGATCGAATGGATCCCTTCAGAATTTTATTTAGAAAATTTTCGTCTGACCTGGCGAGCGTTGCGACTGCCAGGGAGTTATTTCACTACTGTACTGGTTGCAGGGGTCTCCACCGTGTGCTTGATGCTCTCATCTGCGCTGATTGCGTATGGCTTAGCTCGCTTTCAAGTTCCCTTTAAATTTCTGATCTTTTCATTGCTTTTATTTACCTATCTAGCACCCAAAGTATTGTTTTTTATTCCACGATACCAACTCTTTACTACGTTTGGGTTAAGTGGAAATATGGGTGCGTTGATCTTCCCAGCTCTAATGGGGCAAGGGGAACAAGCTGCTTTATTTATTTTGATCTTCTATCAGTTTTTCAAAATGATTCCAACGGCATTAGAAGAAGCCGCCTTTCTAGATGGTTCAGGAGCCTTTAAGACGTTTTATAAGATTGCCTTACCGATGGTGAGACCTGCATTTGTAATTGTCGGGATCTATGCTTTTGCATTGTATTGGAATGAAACGTTGTTGACTTCTTTTTATCTTGAAGGAAATATTCAAACCACACCTATGCTACTCAATTCATTGGAGAGTCAATTTAACAATGTCGTCAATAACACTGCGACCCTAGGGGATCCGGGAACCAATCCAAATCTTAGTTATACGGAGGCAGTGGCATATTCGGGAACGATCTTGAGCATTTTTCCGTTGATATTCTTCTATGTTTTTGTTCAGAAATGGTTTGTGGAAAGTATCGACAAGTCAGGAATCACGGGAGAATAAGAGGTAATCGTAGCTCTATTTTCCCTTTTATTCTTGCTTTGACGATAGCTAGAGGACGTTTTTACTTCTTCTAACTATCGTTTTTTCTTCAATATTTGTTAGAATAGAAGAGAAATAAATGGCTATGAATGCTAATGAGATAAAAGTAGCAAGCTTTTTCATTTGATCAGAAGCAACGGATACTAAAGCACACAAAAGGAGATTTGAGATGGCTGCGACTATAAAAGATATTGCTCGAGAGACAGGCGTTTCGATTGCCACTGTTTCGAGAGTGCTGAATAATATTGGCGGGTATAGCAAAGAAGTTGAAGAGCGAGTCCTTTCGGCAGTTAAAATGCTAGGATATCGCAAAAATGAGACTGCCATCAGTTTAGTGACCAAAACAACTAAGACGGTGGGAATCATTATGCCAAATTCTGATACTTCTTTTTATGTGAAAATCATTGAAGGAATTGAAGAAGAAGCACACGCAAGAGGATTTAGCGTGATCGTGACCCATGCAGGGATCGGGGGAGAAGGCTTCCAGAAGAGTTTGGATCTCATGGCTGAACGTAGAGTGGATGGCATTATTGTGTTTTCCATTTTTTTATCAAAGTACGATTTGGCACCAATCGAAAGCTTGAATATCCCGATTGTACTCGTCTCAAGTACGGACACAAACAACAAAATTCCTTCCATAAAAGTGGATGATTATTTGGCAGCGTATACGGCGGTTGACTATTTGATCAAACAGGGACATGCGAATATTGGGCTGGCAGGATTAAGCTATGATGATGAGAATACGAGTGTACCGAGGATCAAGGGGTATATTGATGCCTTAGAGAAGAATCAGATCCCCGTTAAAGAACAATTTATTGAGTATGGGTACTTTGGTTTTCAATCTGGGCGACGAGCAATGAGTGCGTATTTGGAAAGAAAAGAACCGATTACAGCGGTCTTTTGTGCAAGTGATGAAACAGCATTGGGAATCATCTCCATTTGTTACGAAAACCATATCGTCGTACCAGATGATCTTTCAGTCGTTGGTTATGATAATTCCCGTATTGCCGCAATGGTCAGTCCGCCACTGACTACCATTTCACAGCCCTTTCATCAGATGGGAAAACTGGCTTGTTTGAAACTGCTTAATTGTGTACTTAATGGGAAAAAGATCACCTCTGAGATCATCCCTTTCGAATTGATCGAACGTAAATCAGTAAAAAAGAACCGTGAAAAATTGCAAGAAACCCGTCCCTGAGAGCAGATGATCAGGGCGGGTTTTTCTGTGGAGGAAGAAAAGACCATGTGTATGTTATCAAGGGAAGATTTAATGCTTTT
Source organism: Enterococcus sp. R12 (assembly GCF_058135755.1). Taxonomy (NCBI): domain Bacteria; kingdom Bacillati; phylum Bacillota; class Bacilli; order Lactobacillales; family Enterococcaceae; genus Enterococcus; species Enterococcus sp. R12. The sequence continues at coordinate 2,643,107 of NZ_CM176874.1, read as the reverse complement.
TACACGAGTGAGATAGTCAGTGAAGGGAATGGTGATGCTTTAGCAGTTATTCCTCAATTTCAATCCCCAAGACAGTTAGGTGACCGTTTGCCACTAGTTTGATGACGAGCTTTGCTAAATGGTCGGCGTGCATCGTTGTTTCTGCCGTTAGCCACCAATGCAGCGTGCCAACAAATATTGAGGTCATATAATCAATGATGAAGTCTAAGGGCACTTCAAGATCGCCTTCTGTAATCTTCAAGGTTGAAAAGATCTCTTGATACCGTTCCGTTAAAATCAGCCCCAGTTTTTTACGAATGATCTCAATGGCAGAGGCATCCATGATCGTCAAATAAAAAGAGCGATTCTTTTGAATGTGTAAAAAAAGTTCGGTCATGGCCGCTTCGATTTTACGGATCTTGATTCGATTGCCTTGGACGAAATCTTCAAAGTCAAGGATCGAGGTAAAAGATTCGACGGCCAAGTCAAATATTTTTTCATACAAGTCTTGCTTGTCTTTGTAATGGGCATAGAAGGTCGCGCGGTTGATCATGGCTTCGTCTGCGATATTTTGGACAGTCACTTGCTCGAAGCCTTTTTCTTCAACTAAGCGAATAAAGGCTTCAATAATGTACTTATTGGTTCGTTTGACACGTAAATCCAATTTTTTCATATTGTGAATTTCCTTTCAAAATAAACGACAAAAAACGTCTAATTGTTGTTTATCCCACACCTTCGTTGGAATTGTTTGTTGAATTATCAATCAAAAGAATTACAATGAACATAAGTATTATAACAAACGGCTTGTTAGATAATCAACAAAGTGTTGTTTAGATGGAGGCAACAAATGAAAAAATATAAGGCGGGCATCGATGTCGGTTCAACAACGGTCAAGATGGTTCTGTTAGATGAACGCAATCAAACGTGTTTTTCAAGGTATGAACGACACTATGCAGACATCCAAAAGGCAGCGGAAAAAATTATTAAAGAAGCGCAAGCAGTAATCCAAGATCAGCCAGTTGCGCTGGCGATTACCGGATCAGGCGGAATGGGGCTGGCAGAAGTTTTGCGGATCCCTTTTGTCCAAGAGGTCATCGCTTGTACCAAAACAGTCGAGACAGTGATCCCAGAAACGGATGTGGCGATCGAATTAGGCGGTGAAGATGCGAAGATCACCTTTTTTGAAGGTGCGTTGGAGCAGCGGATGAATGGTAGTTGTGCCGGTGGGACCGGTGCGTTTATTGATCAGATGGCGGTTTTATTGAAAACGGATGCCAATGGGGTCAATGAGCTAGCCAAGGGATACCAAACCCTTTATCCGATTGCCTCACGCTGCGGGGTCTTTGCCAAAACTGATGTGCAGCCGCTGATCAATGAAGGAGCGGCAAAAGCGGACATTGCTGCGAGTATTTTTCAAGCGGTGGTCAATCAAACGATTGCTGGCTTAGCAGCTGGTCGTAAAATCAAAGGCAAGGTAGCCTTCTTAGGCGGTCCACTGACGTTTATGTCGGAATTGCGTCAACGATTTATCGATACGTTGAACCTGCAAGAAGCAGATATCATTTTTCCCGAGAACCCAGAACTGTTTGTGGCGATGGGGGCTGCACTGTATGCAGAAGAAGCGCAGCAGCTTTCTGTACTATGCGACCGCTTAGCCAATGAAGAAGACGGCACACTTGCGCCAACAGATACGCTAGATCCTTTATTCAAAGACGAAGCAGAACTGGCTGCTTTTCGTGCCCGCCATGCCCAAGCGGTTGCTGCAGAAAAACCTTTGTCGGAGCATAAAGGTGCTGCTTATTTGGGTATCGATGCTGGATCAACGACAACGAAAGTCGTCTTGATCAATGATGCAGGGGATTTGTTGTTTTCTTTTTATGGCAACAATGAAGGCGAGCCGTTAGCGACAACGATGGCGGTTTTACAAGAGCTTTATCGTCAGATGCCTTCTGACGTTTACATCGCAAAGTCAACGATCACAGGGTACGGTGAGCATCTGATCAAACATGCACTGAAGGTCGATATCGGTGAAGTCGAAACGATGGCCCATTACAAAGCTGCTAAACATTTCCAGCCAGGGGTTGATTTTATCCTGGACATTGGTGGGCAAGACATGAAGGCGATGACAGTCAAAGACGGTGCACTTTCTTCGATTCAGCTAAATGAAGCCTGTTCGTCAGGATGTGGCTCGTTCATTGAGACCTTCGCCAAATCCATGAATCAGGATGTCAAAGAATTTGCGCTGGCAGCGACAAAAGCCCAAGCGCCGGTTGACCTGGGTTCGCGTTGTACCGTCTTTATGAACTCAAAAGTCAAACAGGTCCAAAAAGAAGGAGCCTCTGTTGGCGACATTTCGGCTGGCTTGTCTTACTCGGTCATAAAGAATGCTATCTATAAAGTGATCAAGGTTCGGCGCCCCGAAGATCTTGGCGAGAAAATCGTCTGCCAAGGAGGGACTTTCTATAATGAAGCGGTTCTGCGCGCCTTTGAATTGATCAGCGGCCGTGAAGTCGTACGACCATCGATCGCTGGCTTGATGGGCGCTTATGGGGCGGCGTTGATCGCGTTAGAAGAAGCGGCGATCGACGATGTCAGTACGTTGTTGTCTCCTGCAGAAATGGCCGATTTTCAAGCAGAAAAAGAATTTACAAATTGCGGTCTTTGCGAAAACAATTGTTTATTAACCGTGACCCTCTTTTCGGATGGTCGAAAATTCATTACGGGGAATCGCTGCGAACGTGGTGCGCGGATCAAAATCAAAAAAGAAGACCGCAAAGTCAATCTCGTGGATGAAAAATACCGCCGCTTGTTCAAGTACCGTTCTTTGCGTAAAAAAGATGCCCTCCATGGGGAAATCGGCTTACCAAGAGTGTTGAATCTTTATGAAAATTATCCGCTATGGCATACCTTTTTCACCCAGTTAGGGTTTCGAGTAACCTTGTCGCCGCGTTCTAATAAAGAACTATATGAGCAAGGGATCGAAACGATTCCTAGCGATACCGTTTGTTACCCAGCCAAACTAGCCCATGGACACATCCAAGCACTGATCGATCAAAACATACCGTTGATCTTTTATCCAGGAGTCATTTTTGAGCGAGTAGAGAACACTGCCGCTGAAAATCATTTTAACTGTCCAATCGTACAAAGCTATCCAGAAGTGATTCGTAACAACGTCGATGCGATTCGTGAAGGGGCGGTTGACTACCGCTGTCCATTTTTAAATCTGGCAGATGAAGCCTCAATGGTCAAAACCTTAATGGGGACGTTTCAAGATTTTGGTTTTTCTGAAGACGAAATTGCCCAAGCGCTGCGCAGCGGCTTCGAGGAACTAGATCAGTTCAAAGCAGATATTGCGCAACGGGGAGAAGAAACGCTGCGAATGCTGATGACGACCAACCAAAAAGGAATCGTTTTATCTGGAAGACCGTATCATTTGGACCCTGAAATCAACCATGGGATAGCGGAAGTCATTACCCAAGAAGGCTTTCATGTACTGACCGAGGACAGTATTGCTCATTTAGCAAATGTCGGCGATCTGCGGGTCGTGGATCAATGGGTCTATCATTCACGGTTGTATGCGGCTGCACGAGTGGTGGCGAAAAACAAGCAGTTGGAATTGGTTCAATTAAACTCCTTCGGCTGCGGGATCGATGCAGTGACCACCGATCAAGTCGAAGAGATCATGGCGCAATATGGCAAGCTGTATACGGTGTTGAAAATCGATGAGGGTGCAAACCTTGGAGCGATTCGGATTCGGTTACGTTCCTTGAAAGCAGCAGTCAACGAACGGGATAAACAGCACTTTGTTCCTAAAAAGCAATACGAGGAACCAGCAAAGATTATTTTTACCAAGGAAATGCGCAAGCAGCACACGCTCTTATTGCCGATGTTGAGTCCCATCCATCAAAGCGGATTAGTAGATGTCGCTTTGCAGGCTTCTGGGTATCAAGTGGTCTGTCTGCCCAGTGAAGATCGAGAAGCAGTCAATGTCGGTTTGCGCTTTGTCAATAACGATGCCTGCTACCCGGCCATCATTTCCATTGGACAGCTGGTAGAAGCGTTACAAAGCGGGGAATATGACGTCGAAAACACCAGCGTATTGATGACCCAGACGGGCGGTGGGTGTCGCGCAACGAACTATATTCCCTTGTTACGTAAAGCATTGAACGATGCAGGATTTCCGCAAGTACCGGTGGTATCTATTTCGATGGGCAATACTGGTGTTGAATCAAATCCTGGCTTTCGCTTTACCTTGCCGATGATGAAACGCTTGGCGGTGGCATTTTTATACGGAGATCTCTTTGAACGAGTCGTTTATCGCACCCGTCCATATGAGCAAGAAGCAGGGGCTGTCGATCGGCTCCACCAAGAATGGCTGGAAAAAATTGCCAAAAATGTCCGCAATGGCTCCTTCAGCCTCTTTAATCGCAATATGAAGAAAATCATTCAAGACTTTGATCAAGTGCCGTTAAATGCTATCAAGAAGCCACGTGTCGGTGTCGTGGGAGAGATTTTAGTGAAGTATTCACCGACTGCCAATAATGATGTCGTTCGCCTGTTAGAAGCAGAAGGAGCGGAAGCGGTCGTACCAGATATTGTCGGCTTCATGAATTATTCCCTCTACAATCAGATTTGGCGCTACGAGCATTTGGGGATGGCGAAGAAAAGCAAAATGATCGCTGATTTTGCGATCATGGCGATTGAACGGCTCCAAAAACCAATGGATAAAGCGTTGCGGGCGTCAACGCGCTTTGAGGGCATTCATTCGATCTATCAGCTTGCCGAGCAAGCGAGCGAGATTGTTTCCATCGGCAATCATACGGGAGAAGGCTGGTTCTTGACCGGTGAGATGATCGATCTGTTGGAAAATAATGTCAACAATATCATTTGTCTGCAACCATTTGGCTGTCTGCCTAACCATGTAGTAGGAAAAGGTGTTATGAAAGAATTACGTCGTCAATACCCACAGGCGAACATTGCAGCGATTGATTACGATCCAGGTGTTTCGATCGTCAATCAATTGAATCGCATTCGCTTGCTGATGGCCACTGCTAATAAAGCGCTGGCTGAATAAATTCTCAAGCCAGCGACCGAACCAATTTAAAAGCAAAGAGACTGCTCTTGTTTGGACAATTTGTGATAACTTCTTTTTCTGCCTATAAAATGGGGAAAGAGTTCGCACAAATTGAGAAAAACTGAGCAGTTTTTCCTTTTTTTATTAGCTATTTAGGTATATACCAGTTATAATAGGAGGGGAACGGAGGAATGTGTAGTGGTGGAAAAATTACCTGTTTATATCCAGATTCATGATCAAATCAAAGCCAATATCGAAAACAATACATACAAAATCGGGGATCGTCTGCCTTCAGAACGGGAGTTGTCAAAACAATTCGGCGTGAGTCGCATGACGTTGCGGCAAGCGATCCAAACCTTAGCGGATGAGGGGATTCTTGAGCGCAAAATCGGTTCTGGCACTTATGTGGCTCGCCAAAAAGTACAAGAGAAAATGACGGGCACGACGAGTTTTACCGAAATTATGAATTCTCTTGGTCGTAAGCCTTCCAGCAAAGCGGTCGCTTATTTCTTGACGGCACCTAGCTCCAGTGAGATGGAAAAGCTGCAATTAGAAGGACACGAAACGATTTTACGGATGGAGCGGATTCGGTATGCGGATGATGTGCCGATCTGTTTTGAAGTAGCGAGTATCCCTGAAAAGTTTATTCATGACTTTAGCAAGGAGGAGATTATCTCTTCCCTCTATAAAGTGTTGGAAGAAAAAGGACAGCGGAAAATTGGCGGCGCTTCGCAAACGATCTCAGCTATGGTCGCTTCCGAGCAAATTGCTGATTACTTACAAATCAAACGCGGCGATGCGATTTTACGTATGCGGCAAATCACTTCATTTGAAGATGGACAACCATTTGAATATGTGCGCACCCAATATGTCGGCAATCGTTTCGAATTTTATATGGAAAAATAAGCTGCCTGAGACGGCTGGAAACAAAAAAGACGCGAAAAAGCCGAAAGGACACTGCGAGCATACGTGCTGTTGCTCCGCATCGGTCAATTCGGTTTTTCAACGATTGGGCGTTCCTGCATTCGCTGCAGCAAGCGGCATTAGAGTCCGCGCTTTGAGGAAAAAAGCAAACCTGACAGGGTGCTTGCCCTGCGTAGTTACTCGGTTGGCTCCTCAATGAGGCGCTCTACATATTCGGTCTTGCCTTTGTTTAGCTGCACTTGCCCTTGCAGCAAATCAATCAAAGCGGCTTCTTGGTCGGCAAGCGTTGCTTCGGGAATCATTAAGGTAACAACGATTTTCTCGGTATAAGCAATGTCTTTTACGTAGATGTTCTGCAGTTCTAAATAGTTTTGCAGCTTACCTAAAAGGGGATAATCAATGGTCAATGCAAGCTCTTGATGCAAAACGCCTTCGACGATTCCCACCGCTTTGATGCCAGCGGAAGCTGAACTGGAATAAGCGCGGATCAATCCGCCAGCGCCAAGTTTCGTTCCACCGAAGTAGCGGGTAACGACAGCGACCATATTGATCAAGTCATTTTTCTTCAATACTTCTAAAATCGGTACTCCAGCGGTGCCGCTAGGTTCACCATCATCACTGCTGCGTTGGATCTCATGGTTTTCACCCAATACATAGGCGCTGCAATGATGATTCGCCTTCCAATGTTCTTTTTTGAGGGCTTGTATAAACGCTTTGGCTTCATCTTCTGATTGGATTCGTTTTAACGAACAGATGAAACGCGATTTTTTGATTTCTATTTCCGTTTCTCCATCTTGTCGGATCGTTCGATAAGTCACGCGTACGATCGCCTCCTTTATGTTTCTAGTATAGGCAATCGGAAGGAAAGTTACAAATAGAAGAAAGAAAAAGGCACCAACACAGACCTGAAAAAGAGGAGGCAGTTGCTTTGGGTAGACGCAAAAAGTACGATACGATCACGCACTATTTAAAAAACAACGGCGGTTCACAAATTACGTTAACCTTTACCCAGTTTGATGAATTTCTTTTCCCAGCATCCGGTTTGCCCAAAAGTGCCCGCACGAGTACGGATTGGTGGGCAAATGATTACCGACATCCTGAAAACGGGGCCTATGCGTGGCTGAATGCCGGCTATGAGGTAGTCCTCGTCAATTTAAAAAAAGAGTATGTCGTTTTTAACCGTTTAGTAAAATCAAACTGGCTGCTGGATAGAAAGCGTTGACAAATTTCAAACTTGTTCTATACTAGAGATAGGAAATGTTATCTTATTCTTAAAATTCAAGGAGTGTTCGATATGGCGAAAAAAACAATTATGTTAGTTTGTTCTGCAGGAATGAGTACAAGCTTATTAGTAACAAAAATGCAAAAAGCAGCTGAAGCAAAAGGATTAGAAGCAGATATTTTTGCAGTTTCCGCTTCAGAAGCAGATCAACATTTAGAAAGCAAAGACGTAAATGTTTTATTATTAGGACCACAAGTTCGTTTCATGAAAGGCGATTTTGAGAAACGTCTAGCGCCAAAAGGAATTCCTTTAGAAGTAATCAACATGGCAGATTACGGCATGATGAACGGCGAAAAAGTCTTAGATCAAGCTTTGACATTGATCGGCGAATAAGCAAGACCTGCTGTTGAAGCAAACAAGAAACCTGTAATCGGTTCAAGTACTTTTCAAAAAGTACTTGAACCGATTTTTTTGCGTACTTAAAACTGAGGTGTATGTTATGACCAATCAAAAAGGAAGACAATTTTTTGTTTTAGATGAAACAATGAATGTAGGAAAACCCTTTGATTCTCGACCGGCAATGCTCGAGCAGGGGCAGAGAATCGTTTGTCAGCGATGCGGTTCTTCCCACCGCAAGCCGTCGGTGCAATTACCGATAGGCAGCTATTACTGTCCAACCTGTATTCGCTATGGTCGGATCACATCAAATGGGCGACTGGTGATTCAACCTACGGATAGTCCAGCCATTGATCACCACATCGTCTGGCCAGGAGCATTGACGCCGTTTCAGAAAAAAATTTCCCAGCAATTGGTGTCTAATTGTCGACAAAAGCGATCCTCGCTTGTTTGGTCGGTCACGGGTTCAGGGAAGACCGAAATGATCTTTGAAACGATCCGCTACGTTCGGCAAGAAGGTGGTCGAGTGGCGATCGTCTCACCTCGGATCGATGTTTGTCGTGAATTGTTTCCGCGAATTCAGCAAGCATTTCCACAAGAGGAAAGCTTGCTCCTTTATGGAAAATCAGAAGAGTCTTATCGCTACACAAACATCCTTATTGCCACCACCCATCAGCTACTGCATTTTTATTGGAGCTTTCAACTGATCGTGGTGGATGAGGTAGATGCATTTCCCTACGAGGGCGATGCGCAGCTGCGTTACGGATTATACAATGCCTTAGCCAAAAACGGGTGTCTGATCTATTTAAGTGCGACGCCTTCAGAACGACTGCTGCAAGAAATTCGTGGGAAATTCGCTGTCTTGAAAATGCCGCTGCGGTTTCATCAGCGTCCATTGATCGTTCCAAAACCTGTTCATTATAGTCACTGGGCGCAGGCTTATCGCAGAAAACGTTGGCTGCGACCATTGCTGCAGCAGTTGCAGCGGCTGCTTCAAAAAAACTTTGTCTTGGTGTTTTGTCCAAGCATTGCGCTGATGAAGGAAGTAGAAGCGGCTGTCCGCCGACAAGGCACGTCATGGTCTTTGACAAGCGTTTCGTCGCAAGATCAAAAACGGAGCGAAAAAGTAGCGTCTGCTCGTCGACAGATTTACAAGGTGTTGTTTACAACGATGATTTTAGAGCGTGGGGTGACGTTTGAAAACGTCTCAGTCATCGTATTGGGTGCTAATCATCCAGTCTTTACAAAATCGGCGCTCGTGCAAATTGCTGGTCGTGTCGATCGTAAAGGGGCCTATACGGAAGGGGAGGTCATTTTTTTCTACGACCAAATGACGGAAGCGATCCGAAAAGCACTCAACGAAATTAAGGAAATGAACCAATTGGCAAAAAGCTGGCTGACCGATGGTGTGTAGTTGGTGTAAAAGGACTTTTCCTAGAGAACGAACGATCATTGAGGTGTTGGCTCCTTGGCGTATCCCAGAAAATGAATTGTGCCCGCAATGTGCCCAACAGTTTTCAGTGATCGATTGGCGAACCTGCTGCCCTTCGTGTGGAAAAAAAGAAACTGAGTTTTGCAGCGATTGTCTCTATTGGGAAGAAACGTGTCCCATGATACAATTGCAGCACCGAGCGCTATTTGCTTACGATCAAGGAATGAAGGATTGGCTTCACGAATACAAACTGATGGGAAACTATCAGTTGCGGGGGACGTTTGCGCCTGTGATCAAACAGAAACTCAACAGGTTTGACTATGAGTGTTTGATTCCCATCCCACTATCGGCAGAGCGTTACCAACAGCGAGGGTTTAATCAAGTCACCGCTGTGCTGGAAGCCGCCGGAGTCAGATTTCAAGAGTTACTGGAGAAAGTTGTTGATACCGCACCACAGGCACAACGTTCTCGCAGGCAACGATTAGTAGAGGCGCAACCCTTTGCAGTGAAGCCAGATGTAGCGTGTGAAATCAAAGGGAAAAAATTATTGTTGATCGATGATGTGTATACTACCGGTAGAACGTTATATCATGCAGCTGAAGCACTGCAGTCCTTTGGCCCCCAGTCGATTCGTTCTTTTTCTATTGCTCGTTGAAACGTTATTTTGAAAACGCTTAAAGAAAATTGTTCGATTTACTAGGCAAATGACCAAGAGTTCGATATAATAGAGTTAAGAAGAAGAAAAGAGTGGTCCTTTTCCTTCTTTACTGGTAGACGAAAGGGGTAATTTTTATGTTTAGATATAATGTGCGTGGCGAAAATATCGAGGTAACAGAAGCGATCCGTGATTACGTCGAGAAAAAAGTAGGTAAATTAGAACGTTATTTTAATGATGTGCCAGAAGCAACAGCACACGTTAATTTGAAAGTTTATACAGAAAAAACTGCAAAAGTAGAAGTAACGATTCCTTTACCATTCCTAGTTCTACGTGCGGAAGAAACTTCACCTGATCTATATGCTAGTATCGATTTGGTTGTTGACAAATTGGAACGCCAAATCCGCAAATTCAAAACAAAAATCAATCGCAAATCTCGTGAGACAGCGTTGGTTCCGCCAACAGATGGTGATTTGTTCACAACTGAAGCAAACGATGAAGAAACCAATGGTTCTGATTTAGACATCGTACGTACAAAACGTTTGTCTTTAAAACCAATGGATAGTGAAGAAGCTGTTTTACAAATGAACATGCTTGGACACAACTTCTTTATCTTTGAAGATGCGGAAACGAATGGAACGAGCATTGTGTATCGTCGGAAAGATGGTAAATACGGGTTGATCGAAACGGATTAACACGTGTGGGATCCTTTTGGCGACACCCCAAAAAAAGTCTTTTTTGACAGAGTAGCTGATAAGCTGCTCTGTTTTTTTATCTTTTGGAATGAAGCAAGAAATCTTTCTATATAAAAGTTGGCTTTGTTTCTCTTTTGTTTTATTGTGTTATACTATAGATGAAATAATACAGGGAGAGTGAATCATGACTACGTTAGCAGATGTCGCCAAAAAAGCAAATGTTTCCGCAATGACCGTTTCTCGAGTGATCAACCATCCAGATAAAGTGACCGAAGAGCTAAAGCAGCTCGTTCATCAAGCAATGCTAGAACTGGATTATCAACCGAATATTGCTGCCAAATCATTAGTTTCCAAGCGTTCCCATATCATCAAAGTGTATATCTTAGAGGAGATGGACACGACGGAGCCATACTATATGAATTTATTAGTGGGGATCGCTCGTTCCATCGGCAAAGCGCATTATTCGTTGCAGCTGGTTACGACGGATGGGGTGGATCGTGGCCCAGCTGATGGTTGTATCATTACGGGATTTCGCCAAAAGGATATGGACTGGATAAAAAATTTAAAGAAACCCGTCGTTCTATTTGGTGAAAATGAAGCTGGATTCAGCTTTGTTGATAGTGACAACTACCAAGGGATCGTTTCTGCTTGTAAACACGCCCTCGATACTGGCTATCAACACTTGGTCTATATTGGTTTAGAGTTGGAAGAAGCATTTACGAAAAGCCGAGAAAAAGGGTACATAGATACAGTGACAAAAACAGGACAAGCACCAAAAATCCATCGTTTTGAAAACCGTTCTTCTGCAGCCCGCACGTTTATCACAGCACAGAAGGAACAATTTGCGGAAAATACTTGTTTTATTTGTGCGACGGATCGTTTGGCACTAGGCATCAATCAAGGCTTGCAGTCGATTGGCGCGCAGATACCAAAGGATTTTGGGATTGTCGGCTACGATGGGGTATTCTTGGATCAGGTCAGCTCGCCCAAGTTGACGACTATGAAGCAAGCCATCGTTGAGATGGGCGAAGCTTGTGGTGAATTACTGATTCAAAAAATTGAACAGAACGATACGAGCCTGCGACAACAGCGCTTTTTACCGCAACTCGTGGTTCGTGAATCCACAAGGTGAAAAGTTAAGCAAATGGTTGCGCAATTTCTTTTCAATTCCTCAATATCTTAATTTAAAGGCTTTTTCAATTTTTGTTATCGCTAACATTTAGAAAATGTTTGCCATTTTAAGAAACCGGTTGCATAATAGAGTTACAAATTGCAGGAGGTAAACAGGATGAAAGTGAATTGGAAAAAGGCAGCTCTAGGATTAGTTTCAGGAAGTGCGTTGTTAGCGCTTGCGGCGTGTGGCGGCAACGGCGGTAGTACCGATGGTAGTAATGCAGATGCAGGTTCAGGTAGCGATGAAAAAACGATCACGGTCTCTGTAGGCGCAGACTATATTGATTATATCAATGAAGTGAAATCTGACTTTGAATCTGAAAATGATGTCACCATCAACGTTGTAGAAATGGACATGTTCGATCAAATGGATGCGCTTCAACTAGACGGTCCTGCTGGGAAAGGCCCAGATGTTACGATGTCTCCTTATGACCGTGTGGGTCAAGTAGGCTCCCAAGGGCATTTGGCAGAAATGACTTTGCCAGATGATGGACGGTACAGCGATACCGACAAGCAACAAGTGACCATCGATGATAAGATCTATGGCGCACCAGCAATGATCGAAGCGGTTGTCATGTTCTACAACAAAGACTTGATCGATGAAGCACCAGCAACTTTTTCTGATTTAGAAGAACTAGCAAAAGATGATCGTTTTGCAGAAGGCGATGACAATGTTGGTTTCTTAGCTCGTTGGACGGACTTTTATTATACGTATGGTCTATTAGCGGGGCATGGCGGGTATGTCTTTGGTGATGAAGGAACAGATCCATCTGATCTAGGGCTGAACAACGAAGGTTCTGTTGAGGCAATCACGTATGCAACTGATTGGTTCCAAAATGTCTGGCCGCAAGGAATGCTGGATGTATCAGCCAACGAAAACTTGATGTTGGATTACTTCAATCAAGGCAAAACAGCAGCTATCATTTATGGACCATGGGGCGTGAACGGCTTTGAAGAAGCAGGCATCAACTATGGTGTAGCGAAAATCCCAACGCTAAACAACGGCAACGACTATGAAACATTTGGCGGCGGAAAAGCGTGGGTGGTATCTAACTACTCACAAAACAAAGACGTTTCGCAACAATTTGTCGAGTATTTGACCAACGAAGCCAATCAAGAGAAATTGTATGACATGCGTCATGATATTCCAGCGAACATTATGGCTCAAGAAACAGTCGCTGCTTCTGATGATCCAGTAGCAAAAGCAGTGATCGAGCAATACAGTGTTTCACAACCAATGCCAAATATCCCTGAAATGTCTGAGGTTTGGGTAGGGGCTGAAAACATGCTGTTTGATGCAGGTTCAGGCAATATGACTCCTCAAGAAGCAGCGGATAATGCTGCCAAAACAATCGAAGAAGCGATTGAGCAGAAATACTAATAATTAGCCGATTACGGTCTGTCATTCATGTCGACGATTCTATAGAGGATGTTTGTCAAAAGGATTCCTTGCAACGTAGCACGCAAGAAATTGCTTGACGAGATTGTTTTCTATCGATCGTCGGCCGCTTGGCAGACTTTCGATTTTAAGGAGGATACATATGAGGACGAATTCACAAGCCATGCAGACAGCGCTTCTTTCAATCATCCCTGGTGGGGGACAATTCAAAAATGGTCAGAAATTCAAAGCGGGTCTCTTTTTTGCAGCCTTTCTGATTTTTCTGGTCGAAATGCTTTTGTTTGGTGGACAAGCACTTTATAACTTTGTCACACTCGGATCAGTACCAATGGAAGACAACTCTTTGTTCTTGTTGATTGAAGGAACACTGCAGGTCATCGTTACCGTTATTTTCATTATCTTTTGGGTTTTAAATATCAAAGATGCCTATCAGGTTCGGCAAAGCATTGAAAAAGGCTTCCCGGTAGCTGTTACGAGAAAAGAATTTTTCAAAAAATTATACGAAGATGGGTTCGCGTACTTACTGACGATCCCTGCCTACTTGGTAATGATCGTAGCAATTATTTTTCCAGTAATGGTGACGCTCTTTATGGCATTTACCAACTATGATTTTCGACACATTCCGCCAGCAAACTTAATCGACTGGATCGGTTTTTCGAATTTCACGAATATCTTCACCTTAAGTTCTTACCGCGACACCTTTGTAAAAGTATTCAGTTGGACGGTGATTTGGACCGTTTTAGCAACCACCTTGCAAATTACACTCGGCATACTGACAGCAGTTGTTGCCAATCAAAAATTTGTGAAGTTTCGTCGCGTCTTTGGGGTGATTTTCTTGCTTCCTTGGGCGGTGCCAGCGTTTATCACAATCATGAGTTTTTCAAATATGTTTAATGATACCGCAGGAGCGATCAATACGCAGGTGATCCCGCTATTGAACAATCTGCCTTTTGTGGATATTGGGAACATTGCTTGGAAGACTGATCCGTTTTGGACGAAAACGGCGATTATTTTGATTCAGGGTTGGTTAGGGTTTCCTTACATCTATGTAATGGTTTCGGGGATTTTACAATCCATTTCCGAAGATTTGTATGAAGCAGCAAAAATGGATGGAGCCAATGCGTTGCAGCGTTTTCGGAACATTACGCTGCCGGCAATCTTTTTGGTAGCAGCCCCAACCTTCGTTACGCAATATACAGGGAACTTTAATAACTTCTCGATGATCTATCTATTTAACGAAGGTGGACCAGGGAGTTTAGGCGGAAATGCTGGATCGACAGATATTTTGATTTCATGGATCTACAAACTGACGACCGGCGGCTCACCACAATATTCGATTGCTTCTGCATTGACCTTGATCATTTCCTTTGTGGTGATCTCCATTTCATTACTGGTGTTTAAAAAGACGAATGCATTTAATATGGAGGATTGAGGATGAAAAAGAAGAAGTTTTCTTTCAGCAAATTATTTACCTACTTGTTTATGATCGCGTTATCGATCATTATCATCTATCCCTTGTTGATTACCGCAACCTCAGCCTTCAAGGCAGGGAACATGATCGCTTTTCGCTTAGATTTTGATGCGGATTGGACATTGAACAACTTTCGACGTTTATTCAATGAAACCCCGTATTTGACATGGTATAAAAACACCTTGATCGTGGCCGTTTCGACGATGATCATTCAAGTAATGATCGTAACGTTAGCAGGGTATACTTACAGTCGTTACCGTTTTGCTGGTCGTAAAAGTAGTCTGATGGTGTTCTTGATCGTTCAAATGGTACCGACAATGTCGGCGTTGACCGCTTTTTATGTTATGGGCTTATTAGCAAACGGTCTAGATAGCTTCTGGTTCTTGACATTGATTTATATCGGTGGTGGGATTCCGATGAATACTTGGCTGATGAAGGGGTACTTTGATACGGTACCCATCGACTTGGATGAATCAGCAAAACTTGATGGTGCAGGGCATTTTCGCATCTTTTGGCAAATCGTTTTGCCCCTCGTAAAACCAATGGTTGCCGTCCAAGCATTGTGGGCCTTTATGGGACCATTCGGCGAATTCTTGCTGGCGCGTTTCTTGCTTCGCTCACAAGAGCGTTTGACCGTCGCAGTTGGGCTGCAAACCTTTATCAATGATGCCCGTAACCAACGGGTCGCACTCTTTGCGGCAGGGGCGATTTTGATCGCCGTACCGATCGCTGCACTGTTTTTCTTCTTACAAAAATACTTTGTTTCAGGTTTGACCTCTGGCGGAACAAAAGGATAGGAATGATAGGATGTCTGAACAACGATTTCCCTTAACGTACTTTGGGGCCATTTTTTCTCCAACAAAAGTCTATGCATGGCGTAAAAAATTAAATCGCTGGCAGCAAGTGTTCGTCTATGTTTTCTTGATGTCCTTGCTGATGATCCCGTTGACCTTAATGATCAGCAAGCAAACGGATCAAGCCTTTGCGGCATTTTTTCCCCATGCAAAAACACTCGTGACGGCAGAAACGGCAGCAAAATACAATGAGTTGCAGCTGGAAGATGGCAAACTTTTAGCGGATGAGTCACAAGTCTTTTCCCAAACAGAAGCGGGGATCATAGGCGTTGCGCTTTCAGAAGCGGCTCTTGAAAAAGCGAAATACGCCATCAATTTTCGGGAAACAGACTGGACCATCAAAGAAGAAATCGATGGACAAACTTATCACTATGAAATGCGTTACACGGCGGAAATGGCACCTGATCAAGTAGATGATGCGGCTTCGTTTCAAAAAGCAATCGAAGACGGCTTCTATCGCAACAACGAGACAGCGATTTTCTTCAGTCAGACGATCACAGTGGCATTTTTATTGGTGGCAATGAATAGTATTCTAGTCATAGGCGCAGCGTTTTTCCTCTGGTTGACGAAAAAATCACGACTGTCGACAATCGGCAGCTTTAAAGAAAGTACGAACGTGATTTTAAATGCACTGGGGGCAGGCTCTCTCGTTGCGATGTTGGCAGGATTTATTGGCGCTGATATCGTCTTGATGATCGGGATTCAGTCTTTAGGCATGCTACTGATGCTCTTCTTAGCTTTCTTAAAAACCCGTTTTAAAACGGCATAATTTGCAAACATTCGCAACAAGACGTTTGGGCGTGTGCTGGACTTTCAGCGCCGATCAATGGCTTGTTGCGTGTTTTTTTTTCCGCGTTTCTTTAAAATCTGTGAAAAAAGGTTAAGAATCCGTTTATCACGCAAGATTGATGCGATAGTTCTATCGAAAAATATTTCATTTATGGTGAACTAGTGCTAAAATAGT
This sequence comes from Enterococcus sp. R12, assembly GCF_058135755.1. Classification (NCBI taxonomy): domain Bacteria; kingdom Bacillati; phylum Bacillota; class Bacilli; order Lactobacillales; family Enterococcaceae; genus Enterococcus; species Enterococcus sp. R12. Next base: position 2,626,869 of record NZ_CM176874.1, on the reverse strand, counting down.
TAGGAGAGTTTCCAGCTAGGATAATGCAGAAGTAAAAGGAGAATTATTAAGGTATGGCCAATTTTTTTAGAAAATTAATCGAAAACGACAAAAAAGAATTAAAACGTCTTGACCATATTGCGAATCAAGTTGAATCACATGCGGATGAAATGGCCGCTTTATCTGATGAACAATTACGCGGGAAAACCGATGAATTTCGTCGTCGTTTCCAAGAGGGAGAGACTTTGGATAAATTATTACCTGAAGCCTTTGCAGTAGTACGTGAAGCTGCAAAACGCGTTTTGGGCCTTTATCCTTACCACGTCCAATTAATGGGTGGGATCGTCTTGCATGATGGGAATATCCCAGAGATGCGTACGGGTGAAGGGAAAACTTTGACGGCGACATTACCTGTTTATTTGAATGCTTTGAGCGGTCAAGGTGTCCACGTCGTAACTGTCAATGAATACTTGGCAACTCGTGACTCGACTGAGATGGGGGAGCTGTACAACTTTTTAGGGTTGACGGTCGGCTTGAACATCAACTCAAAATCAGCAGAAGAAAAACGTGCGGCATATGCTTGTGACATCACTTATAGTACAAACAATGAATTAGGGTTTGACTATTTGCGGGACAACATGGTGGTTTACCGTCATCAAATGGTACAGCGTCCATTAAACTATGCCATCGTCGATGAGGTCGATTCGATCTTGATCGATGAAGCGAGAACACCGTTGATCATTTCAGGACAAGCAGAAAAATCAACTGCGCTATACAATCGGGTCGACAATTTTGTCAAACGCTTGACGGAAGAAGAAGACTACAAAATCGATATCCAATCAAAAACGATCGGTTTGACAGAACGTGGGATCGAAAAAGCGGAAGAGACCTTCGGCTTAGAAAACTTGTATGATATTGAAAACACGGCATTGACCCATCACTTGGATCAAGCACTACGAGCGAATTACATTATGATTCGCGATATCGATTATGTCGTGCAAGATGGAAAAGTAATGATCGTTGACCAATTTACAGGTCGGATCATGGATGGTCGCCGATATTCTGATGGGCTCCATCAAGCGATCGAAGCGAAAGAAAGTGTCGAAATCGAAGATGAAACCAAAACGATGGCGACGATCACATTCCAGAACTACTTCCGGATGTACAAAAAACTGTCTGGGATGACCGGTACAGCGAAAACGGAAGAAGAAGAGTTCCGAGAAATCTATAACATGCAAGTCATTCAGATTCCAACGAACAAACCAATCTTACGGGATGATCGTGCGGACTTGCTTTATCCAACGCTTACGAGCAAATTCCAAGCAGTCGTTCAAGACATCAAAGAGCGTCACCGCAAAGGACAACCCGTGCTTGTAGGGACGGTCGCTGTTGAGACTTCTGAATTATTGTCATCAATGCTTGATCGTGAGAAAGTTCCTCATGAAGTATTGAATGCCAAGAATCACTTTAAAGAAGCAGAAATCATTTTGAATGCGGGACAAAAAGGTGCTGTAACGATCGCGACCAATATGGCTGGTCGGGGAACGGATATCAAGTTAGGTCTTGGTGTTGCAGAACTAGGCGGCTTGGCAGTTATCGGTACTGAGCGTCATGAATCCCGACGGATCGATAATCAGTTGCGGGGACGTGCGGGACGTCAAGGAGATCCAGGGATGTCGCAATTTTACTTGTCGTTAGAAGATGATTTAATGAAGCGTTTTGGTTCTGAACGAATCAAAGTGTTCTTGGATCGGATGAAGATCGATGAAGGCGACGCCGTGATCCAAAGCAAGATGCTTTCAAAACAAGTAGAATCTGCCCAACGACGAGTGGAAGGCAATAACTACGATACTCGGAAAAACGTCTTGCAATACGATGACGTGATGCGAGAACAGCGGGAAGTTATTTACGGACAACGTCAAGAAGTGATCATGGAAGAATCGGATCTTTCACCACAATTAATGAATATGGTGAAACGTTCCATCAGCCGAGTCGTCGACAGTCATACGCAATTAGAAGAAAGCAATTGGAACTACGAAGGAATCGTTGATTTTGCGGCGAATGCACTTGTTCATGAAGATACTATCAGTATCGAGGACATCAAGGGCAAATCAGCTCAAGAGATCAAAGACTACCTAAACCAACGGGCAGATGAAGTCTTTGAACAAAAGAAAGCACAACTTAATAGTCCAGAACAATTACTGGAATTTGAAAAAGTCGTCATCTTACGAGTTGTCGATACGAAGTGGACCGACCACATCGATGCTATGGATCAGCTGCGTCAATCGGTTGGGTTACGGGCTTATGGACAAAACAATCCATTAGTTGAGTACCAAACAGAAGGATTCAATATGTTTGAGAACATGGTTGGAGCGATCGAATATGAAGTAACTCGTCTCTTTATGAAGGCAGAGATTCGTCAAAACGTTCAACGGGAACAAGTTGCTCAAGGGGAAGCACAAGGGGTAGAAGAAGCACCTGCTGCCCAAGCACCAAGTTTCAAAAACGTTGGTCGTAACGATCCTTGTCCATGCGGCAGCGGGAAAAAATTCAAGAATTGCCACGGGAAAAATATGTAACACGTTTTGAAAAAGTTGAGAGTAGGCTGGCAGACGTTTTTGTCCAGTCTACTTTCGTTTGTAAGAAAAAAAGAAAGAAGGAATTTTAATGGAAATCGCAGATATTCGGAATCAATTGACCCAGATGAATGAAAAAATAATCAGTTTTAGGGGGTCTCTTTGACTTAGATCAGTTAGAAGAGGACATTGCGGAAGCGGAACACCAAATGGCAGATCCCACCTTTTGGGATGACTCAGAAAAAGCTCAACAAGTCATTAACGCAAACAATGCCAACAAAGAGACCTACGATCAGTTCAATCAGTTAGCAGAAGAATTGGAAGAGCTGGAAGTGATGTTGGAAATGATTCAAGAAGAAGCAGACCCAGAAATGGAAGCAGAACTTGAAGCACGGATCACGAAGCTAAACGAGAAAATGGCGTCTTATGAATTGTCGATGCTGTTAGATGAACCCTATGATCGAAATAACGCCATCATCGAGCTTCATCCTGGTGCAGGCGGTACCGAATCACAAGACTGGGGCAGCATGCTGTTACGGATGTATACTCGTTTTTGCGAACAACACGGGTATCAAGTAGAGACCCTCGACTATCAAGCTGGTGATGAAGCGGGGATCAAAAGTGTCACTTTACTTGTAAAAGGCCACAACGCCTATGGGTATTTGAAATCGGAAAAAGGCGTTCATCGTTTAGTTCGGATCTCACCTTTTGATTCAGCCAAGAGACGGCACACGTCATTTTGCTCGGTGGATGTGATGCCAGAATTAGATGGGGCGATCGATGTGGAAATCAACTCAGATGATTTGAAAATCGATACGTACCGCGCAAGTGGTGCGGGTGGACAGCACATCAACAAAACCGAATCTGCTGTGCGGATCACCCATATTCCGACAGGAACGGTCGTTGCTAGCCAAGCCCAGCGCTCACAATTGAAAAACCGTGAGCAAGCGATGGGGATGTTGAAAGCCAAGCTGTATCAATTAGAAGTGGAAAAGAAAGAGCAAGAGGCAGCAGCTTTGCGAGGCGAGCAGTTAGAAATTGGTTGGGGCTCGCAAATCCGTTCTTATGTCTTCCATCCATATTCTATGGTCAAAGATCACCGAACGAATTTCGAAACTGGGAATGTACAGGCAGTCATGGATGGCGATTTGGATGGCTTTATCGACGCGTATTTGAAGCTGAAACTGAATCAAAAATAACCTTGTGTGACTTAAACAGATTGAAACATAATTGTAATCTGTTGCAAGCAAGGTGAAATATATTCATGCTATAATAAGCCAGAATGAAAATTTGAGATGGAGAGATAGCTGTATGATAGAAATGAAAGATATAATGAAAAAGTACTCTAATGGTACGACTGCTATCCGTAACCTTTCGATTTCAATTGATCAAGGAGAGTTTGTTTATGTCGTGGGCCCATCGGGTGCCGGTAAATCAACCTTTATCAAATTGATGTATCGGGAAGAAAAAGCAACTAAAGGCGTTTTGAATGTCGCAGGATATGATTTGGTCGGCATGAAAAACCGCGAGATCCCATTGATGCGTCGGGAAATCGGCGTGGTCTTTCAGGATTATAAACTTTTACCACGGAAAACGGTCTTTGAAAATGTTGCTTATGCAATGCAAGTTATCGGCCGCAAACCTCGTGATATCAAAAAACGGGTGATGGAAGTGTTAGATTTGGTCGGCCTGAAACATAAGGTGCGGGTATTTCCAAGTGAGCTTTCCGGTGGGGAACAACAGCGGGTGTCGATTGCTCGTGCCATCGTAAATACGCCGAAAGTATTGATTGCGGATGAACCAACGGGGAATCTAGATCCTGAAAACTCATGGGAAATCATGAAGCTGCTTGATCGGATCAATGCCCAAGGAACAACGGTCGTTATGGCGACCCATAATAGTACGATCGTAAATACGATTCGTCATCGCGTGATCGCGATTGAAAATGGCCGCATTATTCGCGACCAAGCGGAAGGAGAATATGGTTACGATGATTAGAACATTTTTCCGTCATCTCCTGGAGAGTATCAAAAGTTTAAAGCGTAACGGCTGGATGACTATTGCGTCATTGAGTGCGGTAACGATCACACTGACATTAGTCGGTATTTTTCTAGGTGTAATCTTAAATGCAACAAAACTAGCCGAAGACATTCGCGAGAATGTGGACGTTTCGGTTTTCGTTGATATTGGTACGGAACAAGAAGACATGGATGCTTTGGAACAGTCCTTAAATGATCTGCCGAACGTTTCAGAAGTGAAATTTTCTAGCCGAGACGAAGAATTGCAGAAGATCCAAGATGCAATGGGGGATTCATGGAACTTGTTCGAAGGCGACAGCAATCCGCTGTATAACGTGTTTGTCGTCAGTGCAACAGATCCAGAGTATACGACAGAGATCGCTGAGCAAGCTGGCGAATTGCCAAATGTTTTCAAAGCCGATTACGGCGGAGATTCTTCTGACCGAATCTTTGAATTGTCTGCTGCTGTGCGGACTTGGGGCTTAGCTGCTGCTGTCTTATTGATTTTTGTGGCAATGTTCCTGATCTCTAATACGATTCGGATCACGATTTTGTCTCGTCAAAGAGAAATTCAGATCATGCGTCTGGTGGGGGCGAAAAACGGCTACATTCGTTGGCCATTCTTCCTTGAAGGCGGCTGGATCGGACTCTTAGGTTCGATCGTTCCGATTGCATTAATGTACTTCGGCTACCACCAAGTTTATGCAATGGTCAATCCATCCTTACTGCGTTCAAATTACAGTTTAATTGCACCAAATATGTTTCTATTACAAGTTTGCGGTGTGATGGCACTGATTGGGATCGTGATCGGTTCACTTGGTTCTGTCTTATCAATGCGCCGTTTCTTAAAATTCTAAACCGATGTTTTCTTAAAGTCGATCGTCAAGATCGGCTTTTTTTGTTTCATCACAGTGTTTCTTTACTTTAGGTACTATTTTTTGATATGCTTTAGTAGCGGGAAATCGGGGAAGAGGTGGAGAAATGGTTGTAATGGATAATTTGGTAACCATTTTATTTATAGTCAATATTTTGTTATCAATCATTATCATTTTCAGAGAAAGGCGGCAGACTGCTCAAACGTGGGCCTGGCTTTTGGTCTTGATGTTCATTCCAATCGTTGGCTTTGTGCTTTACTTTTTCTTTGGTAGAGGGATCTCTAAGGAAAAGATCTTTGATATGCGCTCACAGGCAAAGGTGGGGCTGAATGTTGAATTAGAAGAACAAAAACAAGCCCTCGCTCGTCAGCTGTTTCCGCATCCGCCGACCGCGCAGGTAGAAGTGCAGCAGCTGGTCTACCTGTTGACAGTCTTTGGGCAATCCCTGTATACGACAGCGAATAGTATGACGCTTTATACCGACGGACGGCAGAAATTTGATGCCTTGATCGCGGATATCGAACAGGCAAAAAATCACATTCATATGGAATATTACATTTATCGCAGTGATACATTGGGAAATGAAGTCAAAGAGGCATTGGTGCGCGCGGCGAAGCGAGGCGTAAAAGTAAGAGTCTTATTAGATGCTTGGGGCAGCACCCAAGTATCATTGAAGTTTTTTGATGAGTTGCGTCTACATGGCGGTCAAATTGCCTTCTTCTTTCCTTTATTCGTTCCTTATGTCAATCCGCGAATCAATTATCGAAATCATCGGAAAATCGTGGTGATCGATGGAGAAATTGGCTATACAGGCGGTTTTAATGTGGGAGATGAATATCTAGGGCAAGTGGAAAAATTTGGTTATTGGCGAGACAATCACTTGCGAATTGCCGGTTCAGCTGTCTATTCGCTGCAAAATCGGTTTTTGATGGATTGGAATTCACAACATGCGTTGGAGATCAAATATGATCCTTCCTTGTTTCCTGAAATTAAACAAGTCGGGACAGTTGCAGCCCAAGTCATCACGAGTGGTCCTGATACGGAACATGAAGAAATCAAAATGACCTATCTGAAAATGATCAACTTAGCCAAAAAGGAAATCTTGATCCAAACACCTTATTATATTCCGGATGAAGCCATTCACAATGCCTTGAAGTTGGCACTGCTTTCTGGGGTGAAAGTTCATATACAAATCCCGAACAAACCGGATCATCCCTTGGTATATTGGGCGACCTATTCCTTTGCGGCTGAGCTACTGCATTTTGGGGCAGTCATCGAAACCTATGAGAAAGGGTTTATGCATGCAAAAACGATGATCATTGACAGTGGGCTCGTTTCGATTGGTTCAGCAAATATTGATGTCCGTTCGTTTCGTTTAGACTTTGAGGTCAATACGATCATCTACGATGCACAACTCGCGACGCAAACGAAAGAAGCGTTTCTGGCGGATTCGATCGATTCCAAGCACTTAACGATCGAAGCGTATCAGCAAAGAAAGCTGACGATCAAAATCAAAGAAGGCTTGGCACGCCTTGTGTCACCCTTGCTGTAAAAAAAGTGCCCTTTTCCAAAAGATGGAAGCCATCATTTTGGAAAAGGGCACTTTTTTAATAGGATTAACCCATAATACTTGTGTATGCTGCTAAGAAAATCGAGCCAACAGTGAGAATAAGCATGGTCCAGATCACGACTTGCGTGATTTTTGCAAAGGTACTTTTTGGTTTTTTCTCGTTCATTCTAATCCACCTTTTAGAGTTATTCTAGTGACAGTTTACCCTCAAATACACAAGAACTCAAGTTGAACCAAAGAGAAATTAAGAAATTTTCAATTTCAGGACAAAAAAAATCATTAGAATGGCAAGATAGACTTGTTGAAGATACGCCCTTCTGTTTTAATAGGTAAAGAAATGCATTCTTCAAGACTTTCAAAAGTCAGCTGATGAACAAAGAGGCTCCTTAAAAAATTTCATGACTGTCTTATTCCAGCTCAGATTTTTAAAAGAACTGAAACACGGATGTAAAGAAAATAAAGTATAGTGACACTAGTTGTTAGAAAGGATTTTGCTGTATGTCTGGATTTAATCCAATCGTTTTGTTTTGGTATATCTTCCCTGTGCTCGTCTATTTCGCCTGTCGGTTTATTGTTTCCGCGTTGTCCTTGAATGATCGTTACCACGTGAAGGCACCGGATTTAGCAGTACCGTTTTTGATGGTCGGGATTCATCAATTATCAAAGTATACTTTTGATCAAGCGATCACATTGTACTATTTGATCTCCATTTTTTTATTAGGGATTCTGCTGGCAGTTTTTCAGGCATATTACTATGAGGAGATCCAATATGGTCGCTATTTAAAGATGTATTGGCGTAGTATTTTTCTATTTACGATCATTTTTCATGTCGTTTTGATCATTCTAAATATTGTTAGTTACTTATAGTGTTTTGACTCTTGATAAACGCCCATTTTTTCACTTAAAGTTTTTTTAAAAACTTTAAGTAGTCGGTTTTCCTCTTTTTCCTCATTTGGTAAAGAAAAGTCAAACAACTTCCCTTTCAAATTTCATATAATTTGTGGTAGAAAGTGGGGGATTGTGGTAGACTGTGAATATCAGGTGGAGATCGGGGGTTATTTATCGATGTTTATGGGTGAATTTCAACATTCGATAGATGCAAAAGGCCGACTAATCGTCCCTTCAAAACTACGAGAAAAACTCGGAGAAAAATTTGTTGTGACACGTGGATTAGATGGCTGTTTATTTGGCTACCCCTTATCTGAATGGGAAAAACTTGAAGAAAAACTAAACGAAATGCCTTTAGCGAAAAAGGACGCTCGGACATTTGTCCGCTTCTTTTATTCTGCTGCAACAGAGTGCGAAATCGATAAACAAGGACGAATCAATATCCCTGTTACATTGAGAAATCATGCAGACCTTACCAAAAGCTGTGTGATCATCGGCGTTTCAAACCGAATCGAGATTTGGGATGAAACGCGTTGGCAAGCATTCTCTGAAGAAGCAGAAGAAAACTTTGATGAAATTGCTGAAACAATGATTGATTTTGGCTTATAGGCTTGATAGGAAGAGGAAAAAACACATGGCAGATTTTCAACACTACACCGTTATGCTACAGGAGACCGTTGATGGGTTAAAGATTCGTCCAGAAGGCGTCTATGTCGATTGTACATTAGGTGGAGCCGGTCATAGTGAATATTTATTGTCGCAACTGTCTGAAGAGGGACATCTCTTTGCTTTTGATCAAGACCAAACTGCTATCGATCATGCGAAAGAACGTTTAGCACCATATGTTGCTAAAGGAATGGTTACGTTCATTAAAAGTAATTTCCGCTATTTAAAGGAAGCATTGCATCAACACGGTGTGAGCCGAGTCGATGGGATTTTGTACGATTTAGGTGTTTCCTCACCCCAATTAGATGAAGCCGAACGCGGCTTTAGCTACCACCAAGATGCACCGCTGGATATGCGGATGGATCAAACTGCAGCATTGACTGCCTATGAAGTAGTCAATCAATTCGACTACCACCAATTAGTCAAAATCTTCTTCCGTTATGGAGAAGAAAAATTCTCGAAACAAATCGCTCGTGAAATCGAGCGGGTGCGACAAGATCATCCAATTGAAACAACGGGTGAATTGGTCGATATCATCAAAACAGCCATTCCTGCGCCAGCAAGAAGAAAAGGCGGACACCCTGCAAAACGGGTTTTCCAAGCCATTCGCATTGCAGTCAATGATGAGCTAGGTGTGATTGAAGAATCACTTGAACAAGCGATTCATCTTTTAGCAGTCAACGGACGTGTGAGTGTCATCACGTTTCACTCTTTAGAAGATCGTATCGTGAAATCGATGTTCAAGGAATACAGCACACCGAAGGATATGCCGCCAGGTTTGCCGATGATACCAGAAGAATTCCAACCAACACTTAAACTTATAACAAGAAAACCACTACTTCCAACTGAGGAAGAAGTAGCTGAAAATAATCGTTCTCGTAGTGCGAAACTGCGAATCGCGGAAAAAATCAAGGAAAGCGAAGGGTAACAACTATGGCAGAACTAAAAGTTCATGACTATGAATTCAGAGAACCACTTGAATCACAACCTATGGAACACTCTGAACCGACAACTGAAAAACTGCCTACTGATCCCCAGCGTCCTGAGGTCATCCGCGTACCAGCATCTCCGGCTCGTCGGTTAAAAAGCATTTCTACTCTGGAAAAACTGATCGCTGCCTTTGTGATCATCTCTGTATTGACGTTGGCGATCTTGACCATCAATATTCGAACCAATATCAGTCAAGTCGAACACGATATTTCTTTGATCCAATCGGATATCAATGAAAAAACAACACAAGCAGAACAGTTGGAACAAGAGAAAAATGAACTTTCTAAAACCGAGCGCATCCAAAAGATTGCTGAGGATAATGGATTGTCGATCGATGACGGCAATTTAAGGAAAGTGGACTAAATGAAGTTAACAGATAAATTCAAGCAATACTTAAAAAAGAACAATCAAACTACAACGAACAATCGCAAAAAAGTAGGTATTATTCTCTTTGCTACGAGTATTGGATTGTTCTTTTTGTTTGTCACGCGTTTGAGCTACATCGTCATTGTCGGAGATGTTGCAGGGACTTCCTTAGCTGAAAAAACGAAAAATCTTTATGAAGGCAGTGAAGTCATCAAAGCGAAACGTGGAACGATCTATGACCGCAATGGGATTCCAATTGCTGAAGATGTGACCTCGTATTCGATTTACGCTGTTTTGAACCAAAATTACAAAGATGGCAAAAAGAATCTTTTTGCAGAAAAAGCAAACTTCAATAAATTGGGCAAAATCTTGTCGGATGTATTGTCCATCGACCAAGAAACAGCAGTCAATACATTAGAAGAAGGGCTTGAACAACAATTATGGCGTGTTTCTTTTGGAAGCAAAGGAAACAATATTACATTAGAACAAAAGAATGCGATTGAAGATGCAATGGAAAAAGAAGGGATTGCTGGCTTTCATTTTGACAGTCATCCAGCTCGTCTTTATCCGAATGGTGTCTTTTCTTCTCACTTTATCGGGTATGCTGTTGCCAATGATGACGATACTGGTCTAGTTGGGAAAACCGGGCTAGAAGCTGCCTACAATGACGTGCTTTCTGGGACCGATGGCGAGATCGTTTATCAAAAAGACAACAATCAAAATCCGTTGCCAGGAACCGTAGCCGAAACTGTTGCAGCGGTGGATGGGAAAGACGTCTATACGACCATCGATAGTCGGATCCAAAGCTACTTGGAAACGCTGATGGACAGTGTCTTTAAAGAAAACAAACCAGAAAACTTAACAGCGAACTTAATGGATGCAAAAACGGGTGAAATCGTGGCGATGGCGCAACGACCAACCTATAATCCAGAAAATTTGGATTCCATCAATGATTGGCAAAACCTATTAGTTGAGGACAACTACGAGCCAGGATCAACCATGAAGATCTTGACGACGGCAGCAGCGATCGATCAAGGGATCTTTAATGAAAACGAAACTTTTACCCCAAGCCCTGATGGAATGAAACTTTATGATGCAACCATCAACGACTGGGACTTCGGTCAAAAAGGAACACTGACGATGCGCCAAGCACTTTCATGGTCGAGTAATATTGGAATGGTGACCTTGGAACAGCGAATGGCAGATCGTTGGCAACAATACTTAAAAGAATTTGGTTTTGGTCGCAGTACCTATTCAGGATTGCCTAACGAAAATACTGGGATCACACCAGAGGATAACCCTGTCAGCCAAGCGATGACGTCATTTGGTCAAGCGATTGGTGTGACGAATTTCCAAATGATGCAGGCCTTTACGTCGGTGGCAAATAACGGAACGATGTTGAAACCACAATTTATTAGTAAAATCGTTGATGGCAATACAGGAGAAGAAACGGTCACACAACCAGAAGAAGTTGGCCATCCCATCACAGAAGAAGCGGCAACAAAAGTACGGGAATATATGCGTGATGTTGTCGAAAGTGAAAATTACGGAAGTGCTTATGGAGTCTATGAACTACCGGGCTACAATATTTCCGCAAAAACGGGGACAGCCCAAGTAGCCGATCCAACGACCGGTAAGTATTTGTCTGGTGGTACCAATTATCTGTATTCTGTTGTTTTGATGTTTCCTTCAGAAGAACCTGAATATATTTTGTATTTGACGATCAAATTACCAGAGAAGCACGAAAGCACCGTGTTGGGTGAAATTGCCAATCCATTGATGAAACGAGTCATGGATCTAAAAAATTCTGCATTAGAAGATAGTACAACCTCTGGTAGTGAAACGACTGTAGGGGATTATCGTAATCTTGATACAGAATCAGCGGCAACTGACGTTCAAAAAGCTGGGTTGACCCCTGTTGTCATCGGTGATGGCGAGAAGGTCATCGCACAGTCCGTTGACAGCGGCACTTCGATCATGCCTGGCGGACGGGTACTGCTGATTACGGATAGCGACAAGTATTACATGCCTGATACGACCTCCTGGTCCAAAGCAGATTTGATCAAATTTGGCAGTCTGTTGAATGTGGACGTCAGTTTTGAAGGGGACGGCTATTGTACCAAACAGAGCGTGGAGCCTTATACTGAGTTATCGGGACAATCGATCAAGTTTACACTAAGCGAAAACGAATAGAATAATAGGAGAGAACGATATGGAATGGACAGAGATGATATTACCTTTGGCAAGCGGCTTTGCGATCGTAACAGCCGCAATGCCTTTGTTTATCGGCTATTTTCAAATGAAGAAATACGGACAGGAAATACGTGGTGACGGCCCTAAATGGCATAACGTAAAGGCTGGTACACCAACGATGGGTGGGTTTGTATTTTTGATTTCTGCAATGATCACTGCAATTTGGGTAGGGGCATGGCAAAATCAACTGACTGCTTCATTGTTCATTCTTTTGTTCATTACCTTGGTTTATGGTGCATTAGGATTTCTTGACGATTTCATCAAGATTTTCCGCAAAAGAAATATGGGCTTAAACTCGCTGCAAAAATTGATTGGACAAATTTTAGGCGGACTCGTCTTTTACTTTGTTTTTCGAGCGGAAGGCAATGCAGACGTGTTAAATTTCTTTGGGATCGATGTGCCACTGTCGATCTTTTACGGAGTGTTCATCATCTTTTGGCTGGTCGGTTTTTCAAATGCAGTCAACTTGACCGACGGTATCGATGGTCTGGTCGCAGGACTGGGCACGATTTCTTTTTCAACTTACGCACTGATTGCTTGGCGGCAAGATCAAATCGATGTATTGATCGTTTGTCTAGCAATCATTGGCGGATTGATCGGCTTCTTTCCGTACAATCGCAAACCGGCTAAAATTTTTATGGGGGATGTCGGCTCGCTGGCTTTAGGCGGTCTGCTGGCAGCAATTTCGATTCTTTTACACCAAGAATGGACCCTCTTGCTTGTCGGACTGGTCTATGTTTGTGAAACAGCAAGCGTGATGCTGCAAGTTGCCTCATTCAAATTAACGGGCAAACGAATCTTCAAGATGTCACCCATCCACCATCATTTTGAAATGAGCGGATGGTCTGAGTGGAAGATCGACACTGTTTTTTGGTGTATTGCGTTAGGTTGCTCGTTGCTCACAATAGCCCTTGTATGGTAGGAGATGAAGAAAATGAAAAAAATTAAAACATATCAAAATAAAAAAGTTCTTGTGCTAGGATTAGCGCGTAGTGGATTCAGTGCGGCCAAATTGTTACATGATTTGGGCGCACTTGTGACCGTTAATGACGGCAAGCCATTTGCTGAAAATCCCGAAGCACAAGATCTTTTGGCGTTAGGGGTCAAAGTGATCACTGGCAGCCACCCAATCGAATTATTGGATGAAGGCTTTTCGTTAGTTGTGAAAAATCCCGGAATCCCTTATTCACAGCCCCTTGTTCAAAAAGCTTTAGAGAAAAAAATTCCTGTAATCACGGAAGTGGAGCTAGCGTATCAAATCTCTGAGGCTCCGATTATCGGCATTACTGGTACGAACGGAAAAACCACCACAACGACCATGATCGCCAATGTCTTAAACGCCGGGATGCAAAAAGGGCAGGCACTGCTTTCTGGGAACATTGGGTTTCCTGCAAGTTCCGTTGCTCAAACGGCCAAAGGGGAAGACCGATTAGTCATGGAATTGTCTAGCTTCCAATTGATGGGGATCGATACTTTGCGACCAAAAATCGCCGTGATCACCAATATTTATGAAGCCCATATCGATTACCATGGCAGTCGTCCAGAGTATGTCCTAGCAAAGTGGCGGTTGCAACAGCGAATGACTGCAGATGATTATTTGGTGATCAACTGGAACCAGCCAGAACTAGAAGCACTGTCGGCAAAATCAAAAGCGCAAATCATTCCTTTTTCCACCAAGGAAAAAGTAGCAGGCGCGTACATGCTTGACGGTATCCTCTATTATAAAGAAGAAGTGATTATGGCAGCTGATGAACTTGGCGTGCCAGGAGATCATAATATTGAAAATGCATTAGCAGCGATTGCTGTCGGTAAACTTTGCGATATGCCAAACGAAGCCATTAAGCAAGCGTTACAAACCTTTACAGGCGTGCCCCATCGGACTCAGTATGTCACCACCATCAATCAGGTGAAATTTTTCAATGACTCCAAAGCAACAAACATTCTAGCCACAGAAATGGCATTAGGCGGCTTTGACAATGAGAAACTGATTTTATTGGCAGGTGGTCTGGATCGAGGGAACAGCTTTGATGACTTAGTTCCCGCACTAAAAGGGCTAAAAGCCATCGTGTTGTTTGGTGAAACAAAGGAAAAATTAGCCGTTGCTGCTCAAGCAGCAGGGGTAAAAACAATTGAAATGACAGACAATGTTGAAACAGCCGTCCCATTAGCCTTTTCTTTAAGTGCTGCTGGAGATACGATTTTATTGTCACCTGCGAATGCAAGTTGGGATCAATACCCTAATTTTGAAGTTCGCGGCGACAAATTTATGGCGGCAGTAGCAGAACTTAAATAGAAATGAGTGACGGATATGAAAATACTTGTGACTGGCGGCGGTACTGGCGGACATATTTATCCAGCGTTGTCTTTTGTCGATTATGTAAAAGAGATTGACCCGACAGCCGAATTTTTATACATTGGTGCAACAAGGGGCTTGGAAAATAAAATCGTCCCTCCAACAGGTATTCCTTTTAAAACATTAGAAATCCAAGGCTTTAAGCGTAAGTTGTCCTTCGATAATGTAAAAACGATCCAACTTTTCATGAAAAGTTATTACGCAGCCAAAAAAATCATCAAGGAGTTTCAACCGGATGTGGTGATCGGCACCGGCGGCTACGTTTCTGGCGCGGTGGTCTTTGCTGCAGCGAAGTTGAAAATTCCTACAATTATTCATGAACAAAATAGTGTTCCCGGGATCACGAATAAATTTCTAACCAAATATGTGGATAAAATCGCCATTGCCTTTCACGATGCGTCCCAGTACTTTCCAGCGAAGAAAACAGTGCTGGTGGGGAATCCCAGAGGTCAAGAAGTACGCAACAGTCAAAAGTCAGCGATCTTGTCTTCCTACGATTTAAATCCGGCGAAAAAGACGGTCTTGGTTTTTGGTGGGAGTCAAGGAGCACTGAAAATCAATCAAGCGATCATTGATGCGCTGCCGCTGTTTGCTCAAAAAGAGTATCAGCTTCTCTATGCGTCAGGTGAACGGTATTACAAAGAGATCGAAGAAAAAATCGGCATGTCAAAAGATGCCTTTCCTAATATCAGTATTCGCCCTTACATTGATCAGATGGCGGAAGTGATGGCAAATAGTGATTTGTTGATTGGACGAGCAGGAGCCACATCGATCGCAGAATTCACTGCATTAGGGATTCCAGCGATTTTGATTCCTAGTCCTTATGTGACCAATGACCACCAAACGAAGAACGCCCAAAGTTTAGCCAATGCAGGAGCAGTCAAAATGATTGCCGATCATGAACTAAACAGTCAAAACCTCGTGGAAGCAGTAGACAGTATCATGCAAGATGAAGCCCTTCGTAGTAAGATGGCAAAAGCCTCAAAAGAACAAGGGATCAGCGATGCCTCAGAACGATTATTTCGACTTGTGCAAGAGGTAATCAAATAGTACAATGTGTGGGATAGAAAGGAGCGATTATCATTAGTAAAGACAAAACACCTCATGATGATCAAACCCCCTCGTCAACGGAAGAGTTGACCCCTTGGCAAAAAGAAAATCTAAAGTATTTGCAAGAAAAAGGCAATCAGCCAGCTTGGTCTTCTCCTGCTCCTGAAGAAACAGAAGATACGTCCAAAGACCATGAAGACGAGCAAGAAGAAACATTTTTTGAAGCAGATGAAGCAATGGAAGAGTCTGTTGATGAGAAGGAAGCATTGCCAGAGCCAGAAAATAAGGCCCGCTCCTTTGCTGATCGGCTGCCTAACCTAAAGGCGTACCGCAACCAAGTGTTGATTCGCCGTTTAGCCTTGATTATTGGATTGTTGATGATTCCTTTATTGATTGTTTTGTATTTCGTTTCGCCCCTTAGTCGTTTGGCGAATGTGGTCGTCAAAGGCAATCATGAAGTATCCGCAGAAGCAATTCTCGAAAATTCGGACCTAACCGTCAATGAAGAGATGTGGCCGCAATTTTTCGAACGTAATCAAAGCGTGTCTGCCATCAAAAAAGAATTGCCACGTATAAAAAATGCCTCAATTTCTCTATCTGGTATCAATCGCTTCGATATCACTGTCACTGAATTTCAAGAAGTTGCTTTACTAGCCCAAGATGGTGGCTATGCGCCGGTTTTAGAAAATGGCGTTGTGTTAGATGAAATCAGTGAGCAGCCAGTGGAAGGATTGCCGGTTTTAGAAAATTTTTCGGCTGAAGATAAAATCAAAGCAACACTTAGTGCCTATCAAGAATTAAGTTCAGAAATTCGCGATGGCGTTTCTCAAATCAAATATACCCCCCGTGACAGCAATGATGAGCTGCTGACTCTCTTTATGAATGATGGCAATCAAGTGATCGTCAACATTTCGAATATGGTGAGTCAAATGCAGTATTATCCGCAAATTGCCAAAGATTTGACCGAGGACAGTATTGTGGATATGGAAGTTGGAATCTTTACTTACCCAATTTCAAATACACAAGAAGACGATGCAGACGAAAATCAAACAGCTGATAGTGATTCTTAGGAAAAATTCAAGAGTTTTTTTCATTAACTTGTTTCTAAAAAGCGCCATTATATGGTAGAATTGGTAACAGTGAACAAATTATTCGAATGAACTCTAAAAACGGACTGTGATGGTTCGCTATATATCCAATTTAAGTAGGAGGGAACCCCATCCATGGCAAAAACGGGAATGTATGTTGGCCTTGATATCGGTACGACATCTGTAAAAGTTGTAGTAGCCGAATACGTTGACAGCCAAATGAATATCATTGGTGTAGGTAATGCAAAATCAGAAGGAATCAACCGTGGGATCATTGTAGATATCGATAAAACGGTACAAGCCATTCAAAGAGCAGTAAGACAAGCAGAAGAAAAAGCAGGAATTCAAATTCGCAGTGTAAGTGTTGGTGTACCAGCCAATCTTCTTGAAGTGGAAAATTGTCAAGGAATGATCGCTGTCAATAGTGAATCAAAAGAGATCACCGACGAAGACGTGCGTAATGTTGCCTCCGCAGCACTCGTTCGTTCTACCCCTCCTGAAAGACAGATCATTGCTATTTTACCGCAGGAATTTACCGTTGATGGTTTTGAAGGAATCAAAGATCCTCGTGGCATGATCGGGGTTCGCCTAGAAATGTTTGGTGTTGTGTATACAGGACCAAAAACCATCATTCACAACATTCGCAAATGTGTTGAAAAATCTGGTTTGATTGTAAATGAAGTAGTCATTACGCCATTAGCACTAACAGAATCGATTTTATCAGACGGTGAAAAAGATTTTGGTACGATCGTCATCGACATTGGTGGCGGCCAAACAACCACAGCAGCGATGCACGACAAGCAATTGAAATTCACCCATGTGAACCAAGAGGGCGGCGAATTTGTCACAAAAGACATTTCGACGGTTTTAAATACCTCTTTCAACAATGCAGAAGCATTGAAGATCAATTATGGGGATGCGTATCCTGAACGCACTTCAGCCAGCGAAGAATTTCCGGTTGATGTGATCGGAAAATCAGAACCAGTGAAAATCGATGAACGCTATTTATCAGAAATCATTGAAGCCCGTATGGAACAAATCTTCACCAAATCAAAAGAAGTCCTAGACGAAATCGATGGACTTGATTTACCGGGTGGCGTGATCTTGACTGGTGGCGCTGCAAGTCTTCCTGGTGTCGTAGATCTTGCTCAAGAAGTATTCGAAACAAACGTCAAGCTTTACGTTCCTAATCATATGGGACTTAGAAATCCTGTTTTCACGAATGTGATCAGTATCGTTGACTATTCGGCAAACTTAAGCGAAGTGTACCAGCTTGCCAAAAGTGCGATCACTGGTGAAAAAACAGTGGCGCAACAGCCCGTTGCTATTCAACAACAAGAAGTGCATTACGAACAATATGAAGCGCCAGAAGAAACTTATGAAGAAGCAGAAGAAGAGAAAAAAGGTGAGTCGATCACAAACCGAGTAAAAGATTTCTTCTCAAATATCTTTGAATAATCTAAAACGATTCTCAGGAGGAAGATAAATTATGGAATTTTCAATTGATAATAACATCAATGACGGCGCTGTGATCAAAGTCATCGGAGTCGGTGGCGGTGGCGGCAACGCAGTTAATCGTATGATCGAAGAAAATGTCAAGGGCGTAGAATTTATTGCAGCCAACACTGACGTTCAAGCGTTAAAAAACTCAAAAGCAGAAACAGTCATTCAATTAGGCCCTAAATATACCCGCGGACTTGGTGCTGGCTCTCAACCAGAAGTTGGTCAAAAAGCAGCGGAAGAAAGTGAAGATTCTATTCGCGAATCATTAGAAGGCGCAGACATGATTTTCATTACCGCTGGTATGGGTGGCGGAACCGGAACAGGTGCTGCACCGATCGTAGCGAAAATCGCTAAAGAAATCGGCGCGTTGACAGTCGGTGTCGTTACTCGTCCGTTTACATTTGAAGGACCAAAACGTGGCCGTTTTGCGGCTGAAGGCATCGCTAAATTAAAAGAGAATGTCGATACCTTATTGATCATCTCAAACAACCGTTTATTAGAAGTTGTTGACAAGAAAACGCCAATGCTTGAAGCATTCCGTGAAGCAGACAATGTCTTGCGTCAAGGGGTTCAAGGGATCTCAGACTTGATCACTGCACCTGGCTATGTCAACTTAGACTTCGCTGATGTGAAAACAGTAATGGAAAATCAAGGCACAGCCTTGATGGGAATCGGTGTTGCTAGCGGGGAAGAACGTGTAATCGAAGCAACGAAAAAAGCGATCTCTTCACCATTACTAGAAACGTCGATCGATGGCGCAGAACAAGTGCTATTGAACATCACTGGCGGATTGGATATGACTTTATTTGAAGCACAAGATGCTTCTGATATCGTCGCTCATGCGGCAACAGGCGACGTAAACATTATCTTAGGTACATCAATCAATGAAGACTTAGGCGATGAGATCCGTGTGACTGTCATTGCAACCGGCATTGACCCTTCAAAAAAAGAACGGGGTTCTCGCTCTAGCAGACAAAGCCAAGGTCAAATTCATTCTATCCCTCAAAAACCAACATTAGATATGGATCAAGCACGCCCAGCGCAAGCAGAAGAAAGCAATGGCTTTGGTGATTGGGATATCCGCAAAGAACAAAATGTACGACCTAAAGTAGAAGAAAACACATTTGAAAATGTGGAAAAGAAAGAATTCGATACCTTCAGCCGTGATGAAGTACGTTCGAATGATGACGACGAATTAAGCACACCACCATTTTTCCGTCGTAAACGCTAGGGGGCAGAGCACATGATTTCTGAGAACTTGCACAAGATTCAGCAAGAGATACAGGATTCCTGTGCTCTTGTTTCTAGAAATGCCAATGATGTCTGTTTGACAGCTGTGACAAAATCCGTCGATACAGAAACAACAAGAGTCCTTTTAGAAAATGGTGTGCGGGATTGTGCAGAAAATCGAGTAGAAAAACTACTTGAAAAGAAGGCAGCACTAAAGGATTATCCAGATGTCCGTTGGCATTTTATTGGCAATTTGCAACGCAGAAAGGTAAAATCAATTATAAATGAGATTGATTTTTTCCATGCGTTAGATTCAATCAAACTGGCACAAGAAATTCAAAAACGAGCAGAGCATCCGATCAACTGCTTTGTGGAAGTGAATGTTTCGCAGGAAGCAACGAAACAAGGGATTTTTGTTGAAGAGGTAATGGCTTTTATTGAAGCACTTGCTTCGTTCGACAAAATTCGTGTTGTTGGATTGATGACGATGGCCCCGCTCACTGCTTCCAAAGACGAGCAGCATCAGATTTTTAAAGAATTAAAAAGGATTCAACAACAGATCGCTGACCTGCATCTTACACATGCCCCTTGCTTAGAAACGAGTATGGGAATGAGTAATGATTTTCCCATTGCGATTCAAGAAGGTGCAACATTTATTCGTGTAGGAACAGCATTATTTCAATAAAAAAGGAGGTTGACCGATGTCGCTCAAAGAGAAACTGACCAATTTTTTTGGATTGACTGACGAAGAAGATTACTACGAAGAAACATTTGCCACGGAAGAACCGGCACGCACAGCGTCTAAACAAGCTGTGAACCAAGGAGGAGCTTTTACAGCCCCCAGAGCAACCACGAATACGTATGCATCTGGCCAAGCGGCAACACGTACAACAAGTCAACCACAAAATCAAGCCTATCAATACAGACAGCAACCACAAGCAGCTGTCTATCAACAAGCCTCAGCTGCGGCTGAACGGGTAAGACCGGTGACGAAGACGGAAGAAAAAGTCGTTCCGATGGCACAACAAAGAAGCAATACGAGAGTCAAAGAAACAAAAGCAAAAGAAACACCCGCACAAGCAGCTGGTAAAATAACGATCGTAGAGCCACGCGTCTATTCCGAAGCGATGGGGATTGCCAAGCAGGTCATCAATGGGGATGCTGTACTTGTTAATTTTCATTTAATTGAAGAGTACCAAGCTCGTCGAATAGTTGATTTTTTAACAGGAACAGTGTACGCTGAAGATGGTGATATCAAGCGTGTTGGCGATGAAATTTTTCTTTGCACGCCTAAGGGTATGGAAATTGAAGGCACTGCCCAAACATTAGCAGATACCAATTTTTTTGATATCTAAAGTGAGGAGGAACGCCAATTTTATTTTTGAGATTCGTTAAATTACTAAGTGATGCTGTTTATCTGTATACCATTTTATTAGTGATCTATGCACTTTTGTCTTGGTTTCCAGGAGGGTATCAATCCGCTTTTGGCCGTTTCTTAGCAAAAGTGTGTGAACCGTATTTGAGTTTATTTGATCGATTGAAATTAAGTTTTGCTGGTATTGATTTTACGATTGCGTTTGCAATTATCGTCTTACAGCTAGCATCACAAGCATTGATATTGATCTTACAATCAATTTTATTTTAACGTAAGGGGTGGTTATCGGTGAACGCAAATGTCTATCAACATTTTCGAAACGATGAACGCCCTTTTATTGATTCCGCTCAAGGATGGATCGAACAAGTGCAAATGCAGTATGCGCCTTACTTAACTGATTTTTTAGATCCGAGACAAGCGTATATTTTAGAAAGCTTGATTCGTCAATCAACGGATTTAAGCTTCCGCTTTTTTGGTGGTTACGAAGCTGCTGAAAGACGCCGTTGTTTGATTTATCCCGATTATTATGAGCCCACCACCGATGAGTTTGACATGACTTTGTTTACGATTCAATACCCGAAAAAATTTACGGTGTTGAGTCATGGAAAAGTTCTAGGCACGTTAATGGGGACTGGAGTCAAGAGGGAATACTTTGGAGACATTCTTTCCGATGGTGAAATATGGCAAGTATTCGTTGCTACTGAAGTCAGTCATTTTATCCAACTCCAAGTGGATAAAATCGGAAACGTCTCGGTGCGCTTGGAAGAAACAAAATACACCGAGTTGATCGTTCCTAAAGATGGCTGGACCGAGGAAAGAGAAACGGTTAGTTCATTGCGTCTTGATACAGTGATCTCTGCCGTATACAACATCTCACGTCAGCGTTCGAAACAGTTGATCGAATCAGGAAAAGTAAAAGTAAACTGGACAGAAGCACTACGACCAGATTTTGTTCTGGATTTACTGGATATCGTTTCAGTAAGAGGATTTGGTCGGATTCAAATACAGGGGTTAGAAGGAACCACGAAAAAAGAAAAAGTTAGATTGTTATTAGGTGTATTACGTAAATAAATCAAAGAGGTGTATAGAATATGGCATTAACTCCATTAGACATTCAAAATAAAAACTTTTCAGTAAAAATGAGAGGATACAACCAAGACGAAGTCGATGACTTTTTGGATATGATCGTTCGCGATTATGAAGAAGCGGTTCAACGCAATCGCGAGTTAGAGAAATCATTGAAACACGCCGAAGAAAAACTAGAGTATTTCAATGAACTGAAAGACGCCTTGAACCAATCCATCATCGTGGCTCAAGATACCGCGGATAAAGTAAAAACAAGCGCAAGCAAAGAATCAGAAGTGATTGTTACGTCTGCCCAAAACCGTGCGGATGAAATGGTTGCTACTGCAGAAAAACATGCCCATGCCTTGATGACCTCAGCAGAAGAAAAAGCCAAAGAGATTTTGACGGATGCAACAGACAATGCCCGTCAATTGGCAACAGAAACAAATGACTTGAAGAAGAAAACCAGAGTCTTCCACAACAACTTATTGGTTATGTTACAAACCCAATTAGAACAAGTGAAGAGCCCCGAGTGGGAAGAGATTTTGGCGCCATTTTCAAGCTACGTGCAAGATTCCCATCAAGTAATCAGAGAAGTTTTATCAAAAGAACTTGACAGTGAAAATGGTTCTGGAGTAAACTCAGAAGCAGTGGACACATTTGATGTGGACGTTGTTGAATCAGATGAAAAAATCGTTGATGTAAGCGAAAGCCCTGAAGTGAAAACATTAGATGATGCGAGAAACTTATTAGACGAATTGAACAAAACAGATAACAACTAAGACACAGAACAGAAAAATTTCTTATATTTTTCAAGCGAGTTTGGGAGAGTGGAAGCCAAATAAAACCCTGTAAGAAATTAGATCATCTGTGAGTTGCGTTCTTTAAAGAGCCGATTATCCAAAGACTCAAGTAGAGAACGACGCCTGATCCCGTTACCGATCATCAAAGAATTGTCTAACGACAATAAAAATTTGGGTGGTACCACGAACACGTTCGTCCCTTGCCAGGGACGGACGTGTTTTTTGCTGTGAATCACTATGATTGGCTTGCGAGGCAAGACAGAATAGATGATGAACAGTACTAGGCGACCATAAGGAGCGTAGTAACCCTACTAGGAATCACTATGATTGGCTTGCGAAGCAAGACAGAATAGATGATGAACAGTACTAGGCGACTGCCGAGAGCGTAGTAACCAAACGAGGAATCACTAGGAATGATTTTTAAAATCAGTGAGACCTAAACACAAGGAAGTCATGGCAACCAATCCATTTTGATACGTTCAATAGAAGCAATTGATTGGTCGAGTCAATGGATTTAGAAATTATACGGAAACGTAGTGAGACGAAAAGGAGCGAAACAAGAATGAAAATGAAAGAAACACTGCATCTTGGAAAAACCGCTTTTCCAATGCGAGGCAACTTGCCGAACCGCGAAGTGGATTGGCAAAAAGAATGGGAAGAAAATCGATTGTATCAACGCCGTCAAGAATTAAATGAAGGCAAGCCAACCTTTGTCTTACACGATGGTCCTCCTTATGCAAATGGGAACATCCATATCGGACACTCATTGAACAAAATCAGTAAAGACATTATCGTACGTTCCAAATCAATGTCAGGTTTCCGTTCCCCTTATGTACCTGGTTGGGATACCCATGGTTTGCCGATCGAGCAAGTGTTGACGAATAAAGGAATCAAGCGCAAAGAAATGAGCTTGGCAGAATACCGCAAAAAATGTGAAGAATATGCTTTGACACAAGTGGATACACAAAGAGCTGACTTCAAACGTTTAGGGGTTTCTGGTGATTGGGAGCACCCATACATCACACTGACGCCCGATTATGAAGCTGCAGAAATTCGCGTTTTCGGAAAAATGGCAGAAAAAGGCTATATCTACAAAGGATTAAAACCAATCTACTGGTCACCATCTAGTGAATCATCACTAGCAGAAGCCGAGATCGAATACAAAGATGTGAAATCACCATCGATCTATGTTGCTTTCCCAGTCGCAGATGGCAAAGATTTGCTTGATTCAGATACATCTTTTGTTATCTGGACGACGACGCCATGGACCTTGCCAGCGAATCTAGGAATCTCTGTGAATCCAACCTTTGCCTATGTTCAAATCTTGGCTGATGGTCGTAAATTTGTCGTGGCAAAAGATTTATTAGAAACCGTGACGAATGAGATTGGTTGGGAATCTGTCGAAGTATTGCAAGAATTGGCAGGCGATCAATTAGAAAAAATGACGGCGCAACATCCTTTCTATGACCGTACGTCTCTGTTGATGTTAGGGGATCATGTGACATTGGATGCCGGTACTGGTTTGGTCCACACTGCACCAGGACACGGGGAAGATGACTACATCGTCAGCAAAAAATATGGGCTAGATGTCTTATCACCAGTCGATAGCCGTGGGGTCTTCACAGAAGAAGCACCAGGATTTGAAGGGGTCTTTTATGACAAAGCCAATCCAATGATCACTGAGCTTTTAGAAGAAAAAGGGGCGCTATTAAAACTAAACTTCTTTACTCACAGCTATCCACATGATTGGCGGACGAAAAAACCAGTCATCTATCGGGCAACGCCACAATGGTTTGCTTCAATTGATAAGTTCCGTCAAAACATTTTGGATGAGATCGAAAAAGTAGATTGGATCATTCCATGGGGCAAAACCCGTTTATACAATATGATTCGCGATCGCGGCGACTGGGTGATCTCTCGTCAACGTGCGTGGGGTGTACCATTGCCAATCTTTTACGCAGAAAACGGCGAAGCCATCATCACGCCTGAAACGATCGAGCATGTGGCAAACTTGTTTGCTGAACATGGTTCAACGATTTGGTTTGAAAAAGAAGCCGAAGAATTGCTGCCGGCTGGCTTTACGCATCCAGGCTCACCAAACGGTAAATTCTCGAAAGAAACTGACATCATGGATGTTTGGTTTGATTCAGGTTCTTCTCACGAAGCCGTGTTACGTCAACGTCCAGAATTGACGTTCCCAGCTGACATGTATTTGGAAGGTTCTGATCAATATCGCGGGTGGTTCAACTCAAGTATCACAACTAGTGTGGCGATCAATGAAGTCGCACCATACAAAGCCGTCTTGTCTCAAGGCTTCACCTTAGATGGCGAAGGCCGTAAGATGAGTAAATCTCTTGGAAATACCATTGCACCAGAAAAAGTGATCAACCAAATGGGTGCGGATATTTTGCGCCTTTGGGTCAGCAGTGTTGACTACGAAGCGGATGTTCGAGTGTCTATGGATATCTTGAATCAAGTATCAGAAGTCTATCGGAAAATTCGCAATACCATGCGTTTCTTATTGGCTAACACGAATGATTTTGATCCAGCAAAAGACAGCGTACCATTTGAAAACTTGCGTTCTGTTGATAAATACATGATGGTTCGTTTGAATCAAACGATCAAAACGATCCGAGAAGATGGTTATGAAAAATACAACTTCTTGCATATTTACCGAACAGTCATCAACTTCTTGACAGTCGATATGTCATCCTTCTATTTGGATTTTGCGAAAGATGTCGTTTATATCGAAGCTGAAAATGATTTCCAACGTCGCGCCATGCAAACCGTCTTTTATCAAACAGCGGTTGCGTTGACGAAATTACTAACGCCGATCATTCCGCATACGGCAGAAGAAATCTGGTCACATTTGAAAGAAGAAGAGGAATATGTCCAATTAGCGGAGTTCCCTGGCTATGATACATTTGCTAACCAAGAAGAGCTGCTTGATTTATGGCGTGCTTTCCTTGATTTCCGTGACAATGTCTTAAAAGCATTGGAAGAAGCGCGTAATGCAAAGCTGATCGGGAAATCGTTTGAAGCAAAAGTGACTGTCTATCCAACCGAACCGGTTGCGGCATTACTAAAAGCCATTGATTCAGATATCGCTCAGTTGCTGATCATTTCACCGGACTTCTTAACGATCAAAGAAGCAGGTGAAGCAGCACCAGAAGCGGCCTATCAATTCGAAGACGTGGCGATCTTAGTGGAAAAAGCCGAAGGTGAAGTCTGCGAACGTTGTCGTCAAGTCCGTGTGGATGTCGGTGTAGAAGAGCAGCTACCAACACTTTGCGGCCATTGCGCAGCCATTGTCAAAGAAAACTATCCTGAAGCGGTTGCAGAAGGCTTTGAAAAATAAAAAAACGGAAAAAGATGATCCTATTGTGGGTCATCTTTTTTTTGAAATCAATTAAGCTTGTTCCTTGAAAATGGGACATAAGCAGCTGTTTGTGACATCCAAATGAGAAAATCCGCGTTAATTGATAACGATTCTCATTTGTTTGCAATAATTTTACGATAGTTTATTGTATAATAAAAAAACCTTATTAGACGAAGATTCCTGCCTGTGATTTACAAGTAACTACTTGTTCAATGGATGTAAGTAACCCTTGAAGGAAGAAAGCAACGAGATCGGATCAAGTAAAAAAAACTTGCCAGATAGAAAATCAGGTTGTAAACTGTTAAAAATCGGAATATTCAGAAAATTGAAAGAAAGTGTGATTCCATGAGTGATTTAGAGATGATGAAAACAACGAACCAAACGATGTACGATGCCGCTTTTGAAAAAGATGCTTGTGGGATGGGGTTCATTGCTCAGAAAAATGGTCATTATTCCCGAGAGCTCGTCCAAAATGCCTTAACGATGTTAGAACGGATGAATCATCGAGGGGGAACTGGCGCTGAACCTGACACGGGGGACGGAGCAGGAATCTTGATGGCGATGCCAGATCCTTTTTTTCAGCAGCGGGCAAAAGAGGCAGGAATCCCATTGCCTGAAAAAGACGCCTATGCTGTTGGGATGTTTTTTTTACCGAAAGAAAAGCTCCGAGCAGCACAGGTCCAAGAAGAAGTAACTAAAGACATTCAACAAATGGGTTTTACGGTTTTATGGCAGCGCGACGTTCCATATGATTATTATCAGTGTGGGCCGGGGGCGCAAAAAGTCATGCCATCTTTTGTGCAAGTCTTTATTGAAAAGCCTGTCGATGTAGCTGCTGGCCGTCCCTTTGAAGATCAGCTTTATCGGCTACGGCGTAAACTGGAAAAAACATATCATACCGATGAGCTGTCTATCTGCAGCTTGTCCAGTAAGACAGTTGTTTATAAAGGGATGCTGCATGCCTATCAAGTTGGCTTGTTTTTCAAAGATCTTCAAAGCCCAGAAATGACTTCGAGTATTGCTTTGACTCATTCTCGTTTTTCAACGAATACCTTTCCAAGCTGGAGTCGGGCGCAACCTTTTCGTTTCTTAGCCCATAATGGCGAAATCAACACGTTACGCGGGGCGGAAAATTGGATGCATGGACATCAGATCGAAGTCTACGATGACGAAAACTCCGATTCTGCGAAGCTGGAAAATTGTATGGAATACTTGTATCGTCAAGGTCGAGACATTCCCCAAGCACTGCTGATGATGGTGCCAGAAGCGTGGTCTAAAGAAGCTGGCTTGACGCCAGAACTGACGGCTTTTAATGAATACAATGCAAGCTTTATGGCTCCTTGGGATGGACCAGCAGCTTTATGCTTTACCGATGGGGAGATGGTGGGAGCTGCCCTTGATCGTAATGGATTGCGACCATCTCGCTACTCAATCACGAAAGCTGGTTTTGTTGTCGTGGCCTCTGAGTCAGGAGTGGTGGATCTGCCAGCGTCAGAAGTGATTGAAAAAGGGGTGCTTGGACCAGCAAATATGTTTTTGGTGGATACCCAAAAAGGGATGATCTTACGAAATCAAGAAATCAAAGCGCATTATGCGAATGCCCATCCTTACCAGGAGTGGCTAGCGGAACACCTATTGACACCAGAGTTGCTTCCTGGGACTGAGAAGCAGGAGGAAACAGCAGACGATGCGATCCAGACCCTTTGGAAACGAAATGGCTACACGGATGAGATCATACGCACGTTGATCTTACCAATGGCTCAAACGGGAGAAGAACCAGTGATCTCCATGGGGTTTGATTCACCCTTAGCTATTTTGAGCGAACGTCCCCAATCCTTGTTTACGTACTTCAAGCAACAATTCGCCCAAGTGACCAATCCACCCATTGATGCGATTCGCGAAAAATTAGTGATCGGTACCGAGCTGTTTTTAGGTCGAGATGGGGATGTTTCAAAGGACATCCGAATCAATTGTAATAAGCTGAAGATTGCTAGTCCTGTGTTAAAAACGAGTGAATATGAAAAGATCAAACAGTTAAATCAAAATGGTCAAAAAGCGGTTTTACAGTCGATTCTTTATGATTATGTACCAGAAAACGGGGTAGCTTTGCAACAAGCGTTAGAAGCGCTTTTTAAAGAAACGGAGCAAAAAATCGATGCTGGGGCAACGATCATCATTTTAAGTGATCGGGAAGTCATCCAAGCGC
Source organism: Enterococcus sp. R12 (assembly GCF_058135755.1). Taxonomy (NCBI): domain Bacteria; kingdom Bacillati; phylum Bacillota; class Bacilli; order Lactobacillales; family Enterococcaceae; genus Enterococcus; species Enterococcus sp. R12. The sequence goes on along the minus strand of NZ_CM176874.1, from coordinate 2,598,636 downwards.
AAGAAGGAAAAGTGGCGATTCCGATTCTCTTGGCGGTATCAGGCCTGCACAATTATTTGGTGCGAAAAGGCAAACGTTCCTTGGCATCGATCGTTGCGGATACTGCGGAAGTCTGTGAGGTCCATCATTATGCCATGTTAGTCGGCTACGGAGCAAGTGGGGTTCATCCTTATGGGGCTTACCAGACATTGGCGCACTTTGAGCTTTCAGAGAAGATCGAAAGTTACCGCAAGGCATGTGAAAAGGGCATTGTCAAAATCATGTCACGAATGGGAATCTCAACGATCGCCGGTTACCACGGGGCACAATTGTTTGAAGCGGTTGGTATCTCTGAGAAAGTCATCGCTGAATATTTTACCGGCACGGTTACCCGTATCGGTGGTCTCTCGTTAGCGCAAATCGAGCAAGAATATCTGACGCGTTATGAGGCCGCATATGGTGAAAAACGAATGGATTATCTTGATTCTGGCGGTAGTTTCCAGTACAAAGCCGATGGGGAGCATCATTTGTTCAATCCAAAAACGATCTATGGGTTCCAAAAAGCCGTTCGCACAGGCAGTTATGAGCTTTATAAAGAATATGCGGCGGAAATGAATCAAGAGGCATTGGACAATCCAACGACGTTACGGTCTATGTGGACCTTTACGAACACAAGACGCAGTATTCCGTTAGCTGAGGTGGAGCCTGTCGAAACGATCGTCAAACGATTTAAAGTCGGGGCGATGTCCTACGGCTCACTAAGTGAAGAAGCGCATCGCTGTATTGCTGAAGGAATGAATGCGATCGGGGCAAAATCCAACAGTGGAGAAGGTGGCGAAAACCGAAATCGTTTCAAACCAGTGGAGGGCATTAATTATAATAGTCGCATCAAACAAGTAGCTTCTGGCCGTTTTGGTGTCAACGCCGAATATTTAATGAGTGCAGATGAACTCCAGATCAAAATGGCGCAAGGGGCGAAACCTGGAGAAGGCGGTCAATTACCAGGCAATAAAGTCTTCCCGTGGGTCGCCGAGATTCGAGGGTCCACGCCTGGTGTTCGATTGATTTCACCGCCACCACATCACGACATTTATTCGATTGAAGATCTAGCCCAGCTGATCTATGACTTAAAAGCCATCAATCCGTATGCACGGATCAATGTCAAATTGGTTTCTAGTACGGGCGTGGGTACGATCGCTACCGGTGTCGTCAAAGCTGGCGCAGACGTAGTCGTGATCTCAGGCTATGACGGTGGGACCGGTGCTTCTCCGAGAAATTCGATCCGTGATGCCGGCTTGCCTTGGGAGATGGGGCTTGCAGAAGCCCATCAAACGTTAGCTATGAATCATTTGCGGCAGCGAATGACCTTAGAGACCGATGGAAAATTGATGACGGGTCGGGACATCGCCATTGCTGCTCTTTTAGGAGCAGAAGAATATAGCTTTGCCTCTTTAGCGCTAGTTGCGATTGGTTGTGTCATGATGCGGGTATGCAGTATCAATACATGTCCTGTGGGAATTGCTACACAGAACCCAGCGTTGCGAAAATTTTTTGCTGGAAAACCTGAGCACATCATCAACACGATGTACTTTTTAGCAGAAGATCTACGGGAAACGATGGCTGAGTTAGGCTTTCGTACTATCGATGAGATGGTAGGACATGCGGAATTGTTGACACCACGCTTCGTTGCTAAAGGCAAAGCAAAATCATTAGACTTTTCGAAAATGATTGGGACGACGATCCCAATCGAACGCAAAGTGACCGATCCATTCCTTGAGAAACGTCAATGGCCAGAATTAGATGCTTTTGCACAAGCTGCTATCGACAACAATCAAGAAATCGTGACGAATCATACGATCAATAATGTTCAACGCTCAGTCGGCGCGCGTTTAGGAGGCTGGATCGCGGAACGTTTTGGCAATTATGAAGTTACCCCAGGTCTGTTGCAGTTTACGTATCGAGGTATTGCTGGACAAAGCTTTGGGGCTTTTGCCACCCAGGGCATCCAGTTGAAACTGATCGGTGAGGCCAACGATTATGTAGCCAAAGGGTTAAGCGGTGCCCGCTTGATCATTGTGCCACCTGAAGATGCCGCTTATGACGCAGAGCATTCACCAATTGTTGGTAATGTAGCGTGCTTCGGGGCAAATCGAGGCGAAGGCTATTTCCGAGGCATTGCTGGTGAACGCTTTTGTGTTCGTAACAGTGGAGCCAATGTCGTTGTCGAAGGTGTTGGCGATCATGGCTGTGAGTACATGACTGGCGGTGTCGTGGTGATATTAGGAAAAACCGGCCGCAACTTCGGTGCTGGAATGTCCGGTGGCGTGGCGTATGTTTACGACCCCGATCAAACCTTTGCCGATAAATGCAATCGGGAAATGGTTGATTTATATCGGATTGGCGAAAGCGGCGATGACCACCAACTAAAAGAGATGATCCAGCAGCATTTCGCCTATACAGATTCATTGAAGGCGGCTGAGATCCTAGAAGATTGGGAAAATCAGCAGCACCATTTCATCAAAGTCTATCCGACAGAATACCATCAAATGATCCAAGCGACGGAGACCTTGGCGGACCAAGGGTTTGTCGGAGATGAACTTGTGACGAAAGCCTTCGAAGCTGTCGTCGGTCCACAATTGACCATCCCAGGAAAGGAGCGTGACTAATATGGCAGATCCATTTGGTTTTTTAAAGTACCCAAGAGTAGAAAATCCTACCCGACCAGTGGCAGAACGAATCGAAGACTGGCAAGAATTACAGACGCCATTGCCTGAAAATGAGCGTCAAGAGCAAGCAGCACGCTGTATGAACTGCGGGATTCCTTTTTGTCATACCGGTTCTTTTTACGGGGGGCAACGAGCGGTTTCAGGTTGTCCCAATGACAACCTGATTCCTGAATGGAATGACTTGGTTTATCAAGGGCGTTTCCAAGCCGCTTTTGAGCGTCTTGCCAAAACCAACCCATTACCTGAAATGACTGGTCGTGTTTGTCCAGCTCCTTGTGAAAAAGGCTGTACCGAAGCACTGAATGGCTCAGGTGTCACGATCCACGACAATGAACGCTTTATTATCGATACTGCTTTTGAAAATGATTGGGTCAAAGCCTCGGGATTGCCTCAAGAAGCGACTGGGTTCAAAGTTGCCATCGTCGGCAGCGGACCAGCTGGTTTATCCGCTGCATGGCGCTTGAATCAACTAGGGCATCAAGTGACGGTCTATGAACGCAGTGATCGCTTTGGCGGTTTACTGATGTACGGTATTCCAAATATGAAATTAGATAAAGACGTCGTTCAGCGACGGATTGACTTGATGGCAGAGCTAGGCGTGACCTTTGTCGCTAATACGGAGATCGGTCGTGACTTGTCAGCAGAAGAATTGGCCGCTCAGTATGATCGGGTCATCTTGGCAACAGGAGCTAGTGTTCCTCGTGACTTGAAGATTCCAGGTCGTGAATTGACTGGGGTGCAATTTGCAGTCGATTATCTGACGGAAGCAACCAAAGATGTGTTAAAGCATGGCAAAGCGGCAACAAGTAAAAAACTTGCTGGCAAACATGTTATCGTGATTGGTGGCGGCGACACTGGAAATGACTGTATTGGTTCAGCGATTCGGCAAGGAGCCGCTTCTGTGCGTCAATTGGAGATCACGCCCCAACTGCCATTGACACGGACCGACAGCAATCCTTGGCCAGAATACCCAATGACAGCTCGCACAGGATATGGGCAAGAAGAAGCGGCTGAAGTGCTACAAACACAAGTGACGTATCATGGAGTGTCCACAACGGCCTTTATCGGCGCCGAACGCGGCCAGTTGATCGCCATCGAAACGGTCTCAGTAGATCAACAGTTTCAGCCGATCCCTGGCACAGAGCAAGTGATCAAGGCGGATTTGGTCTTGCTGGCAATGGGCTTTGTTGGTGCAGAGACCCAACTCTTCGATGCCTTTGGTGTGCGAGAAGTGTACGATGATTACACGACGAACAATGAACGAGTGTTAGTCGCAGGAGATGCCAAACGAGGACCGAGTTTAGTCATCTGGGCGATTCGTGAAGGACGCTTAGCGGCAGAAAAAGTCGATCAAGCATTACGATCGTTGGTGTATCAATAAGCAATCAATAAAAAACAACCTGAGCAGCTATTCCTCCTTCTGAATTAGAAGGGGAGCAGCGAAATGCTCAGGTTGTTTGCCTGTTAAGCGGTTGGTTCAGATGGATGGGGCTTAGACAGCTGTTCATTTTTTTCCATTGCTGCCTTCGGTAGGCGAATCGAAAAGACGATGGTTTCATCACGGCTTTCCGCCCAAATCTTTCCACCTAATGCTTCAACGATTTCTTTGGCGATCGGCAAACCAAGACCCGTCCCACCCGTCGCTGTTGCTCGGGAAGCATCCATGCGGTAGAAAGGCTCAAAAATCAAGCCGATCTTTTCAGCTGGGATCGTTTTTCCTTGATTGGTCAAACGAATCAGGATATCATCAGACTCGCTGATGGCTAATCGCAAAGGGGAGTTAGGATAGCTATAATTGATGGCATTGCGGATCAAGTTGTCAAAGACGCGTTCCATTTTCTCCGTATCAACGGTCGCAAAGACTTTTTTCTGTAGCTGAAGTTGCCAATGGAGGTTTTTTTCTTCTAACAGCGGCAAAAATTCAAACGTCAACTGTTCCAGCATCAAGCTCAGATCCGTGGTTTCAGTTTGCAAGGCGATCGTTGTAAGATTAAAGCGGGTGATTTCGAAAAATTCGCTGATCAATAGTTCCAGCCGTTGGGCTTTTTGCAAGGCGATCTTCGTATAGCGTGCGCGTAGTTCGGTAGAAAGCTGCGGTTCCTCTTCTAAAAGCGTCAAATAGCCGATCACACTGGTCAAAGGCGTTCGTAAATCATGTGCGAGATAGACGATCAAATCATTTTTTCGTTGTTCCGCTTCTTTGGCGGCTCGTTGATCCTGCAAGTTTTTCTCCCGCAACTGGTTCATTTCTTCTTGCACATCAATCATATTGCTGGAAAGAACGATTCGCTTCGTGGGTTCGGCAATCAGTTGGTTTGTGGCTTGGATCGTTTCATTCAAATAACTGATAGCTTTACTCATATAATAAATCGTTGTGCTCACCCAAATCAGTAAGGCCCCGATGGCTAAGCAAAGAAGCCAATAGTCAGCAAAAAGACGTAAAATTTGATAAATGGGTTCATAGCCATACCAGACCCTCATTCCAGCAACGAAGCGTACTGCGAAAGGAATGATGATCAAGATCGCCATCAAGATGCCCGTGGTGATAAAGTATTGGGTCAAGAGCTTGCGGATCAATGGACTTCTATTTTTCAATGATATAGCCGACCCCCCATACGGTTTTGATTAATTTCGGTTTGCGGGGTTGTTCGTTCAGTTTTTCCCGCAAACGGGCGATATGTGCCATCACTGTGTTATTGTTGTCTAAATACTTTTCTTTCCAAACTGCTTCAAAAAGGGTTTCCGAGGCAACGACCGATCCTTGGTGTTCAAATAAGTAAAGCAAGATTTTAAATTCGATGGGGGTCAAGAAAACCTCTTTGCCATAAAGAAAACATTGGTGGCTGTTGATTTTCAACAGTAAGCCTTCCTTTTCGTATTCTTCAATCTTCTGGGGATTCGCTGACTGGTTGTAACGCTGGTATCGCCGCAGCTGCGTTTTGACCCGAGCAACGACTTCTAAAGGATTGAAGGGCTTGGTCACATAATCATCTGCCCCAAGGCTTAGACCGGTGATTTTATCCAAGTCTTCCCCTTTTGCCGTGAGCATCAGTACTGGGAAAAAGTGGGTCTTACGAATTTGCTGCAGCAGCTGAAAGCCGTCGATATCCGGCAGCATCACATCTAAAACCGCCACGTCGACCGTTTCTTTTTCAAGATAAGCCAAAGCGCTCGTTCCATCATAAAAAGGTTCTACTTGGAAGCCTTCATTCCTTAGAAACGTCGTGACTAACTCCGCGATTTCTTTTTCATCATCAACAACAATTATTTTTTCTGCCATCCTTGATTCACTCCAACTATCTACGATCATTTTTCATTTACACTACCATTTACTCTACACCCATCATACCGTAATCGGTAAGCGAATGCATTCGTTTTCTACTTTGAACTAGAGGTGATGCGGGAACCTAGGCGGCTGATCAATTCGTTGGTAATGGTTTGTGCTTGATCAGCCGTAGTCGTCCAATCGCTGATTACTTCGAGCGAACTTTCGACTGCCAGTTCTGGATAGTCCGTTAAATCGATCAAGAGCATATCCATACAAACCAACCCAATCTGCGGGAGTAAAGCACCTTGATAAGAAAGTTGGAACCCTTGGTTTGATAGGGCACGTGGAACCCCGTCGCAGTAGCCGATGCTAACGATCCCGATGGTGGCTGGTCGATCAAAAACAGTGCCTAATCCATAGCCGATCGCTTCACCAGCGGCAACTGTTTTTTTGTCTACCAGTAAGGCTTTGAGTGTCAAAATCGGTTGTACGTTTATCTTCTGCTTCGTTGGTTCGTTCGGGACGCTCAATGAACCAGTTAGAAGAATACCTGGGCGTACATAATCATAGTGTTTCTCTGGGTAATTCAATATTCCGTAGCTGCTTTGCAGATGTGTCAGTCCATAGGCGATATTTCTAGCGGATAAGCCAGCCAACAGATCATCAAAACAAGTGATTTGGGCTTGTGTCCGCAAGATACTTGCCGTATCCAGCTGATCTGAAGAGCCTAGATGGGAAAAAATGCCCGTAATCTTGAGAGATGGCAAGGCGTAAAGTCCAGTAACTGTCTCAAGATCAGGTGCAACACCTAAGCGGTGCATACCAGTATCTACCGCTAAATGGCATTCGATCGGAATGCTTGTTTGGGCTAAAGCATGCCCATGGGCCTCGCTAACGATGGTTTGAATCAAGGAATATTGTTTCAGCTCTTTGGCACGTTGGGCAGAAGTGTACCCTAAAATCATTAAGCGACTTTTGATGCCAGCTCGCCGTAATTCAATGGCTTCTTCAAGGGTAGCAACGGCAAAGAAATCGACGCCGGCTCTTTCTAGGGTACTGGCGACCGTCTTCGCATCACAACCATAAGCATCCGCTTTAACCACCGCCATCACTTTTGTTGTTGCTGGGATCAATCGCTTGATTTCCTGCAGGTTGTGCAACAAAGCGGGGGCGGAAAATTCTTTGGCTGCTCGCTGCAAGTGAAGCGGCGTTTTTTTCGAAAACGGGAACAGCTTCTGCAAAGCAAAGAGACCTTGCACCACCCCAATGGTCAGTCCTAAGACCACGAAGAAATTGATCAGATTGTTTTGCAGCAAGGGCAGCTTTTGACTAAGAAAATGGGTCACTGCAATGGTATAAGGATGGAGCAAATAGAGCCAAAGGGACAGTCGACCCGCTTGTTTCCAGATTATGGGTGCTTGCCATTGCTGGATGATCGGAAATAAAAACAACAGGACGAAGGGCAAAAAAACATACATGCTGTCATGTTTCGGCGTGGTAAAGTGATGCAAAAGGTAACTTTCCAAAAGCAAGCAAATCAGACTGATCAGCAGATAACTATAGCGATGGGAAGAAGCTGGTTTCTTGGAAAATCTTCTGGCTAGTACCCCTAAGATCAAAAACAAAGGAGCAAAGAAAATGCCGTTGCGAGTTCCATCCAATAGTTGAAAAATCAGTGAATAGAGTGGTGTAATGGGTGTTTGTGCAGCCAGGCCAGACCAACTGTCCCCACCTAAACCAACCACATACAAACCGACAGCAATGAAAAACACCTGCTTGAAAGAAAGCCGTGTCAAGAGGCCCATCACTAGTAAACTGCCGGTAATGATCGCAGGAAAATACCAAAGATGGTAAAGAATGCCAGTGACCAACAATGTTTGGATAAGGGTGCCCAGCGGCATGTTCAACCCAAGCATGCCGCTGTACCAAGCAAGCGGCAAAAAGAGCAGTGTGGCTATGAGGTAGACTTGCAGCTGCTTTTTAATAAACTGCCAGACACGCTGTCTGGCAGGATAGCTGTTTTGGGTGGCTAAGTCGCTGAACACGTAATATCCGCTGATCATAAAAAAGAAGGGGACGGCAATTCTGAAGAGCGTCAACGTGATCAGGATATCACCGTCAGGCCATAAGCGGTGAAGAGGCAGACAGTGGATCGCCACCACCATCATCGCCAAAATCACCCGGAATTGCTCGATTCCTTGATTCTTCTTCATGCGAACTGCCTCGCAGTTTGTTCAAGGTATTGATGGTATTCTTCCAAGGTCCACTGTTGACTGGCGATGATTTGACTATGAGGCAGACCGACATAACGAAAATGCCATGGTTCATAGCCAATCCCTGTAATTTCCTGTTTGTCTGCGGGATAGCGTAAAATAAACCCATAGTTCATCATTTCCTGGGTAAATAAATCAGCGGCTGCGCTGTCACGAAATCGTGGGCAGATCAAATCATCCTGGCTGCCCTTTAAACCAACATCGATCGCTAAGCCTAACTGATGTTCACTGCAACCGGGCAACGCCACAAATTGTTTCGTATAGGCTAGCCCATTTTCTTTCAAGGAATATTCCCATAAATACCGTTGCTGCTTTTCGGTTCGGTAGCCATCTAATAAGCAGATCTCGTCTTCAAGCTTTAAAGCTTTGACGAGCCGTTCCCATTGTTTGGCTGCTTCTGGCTGCAAGTAAACCTCGTCTTCGCTGAAGGCAGCAAGGACTAAATGAGGGGGTTCTTGGTTTTTTTCTAACGGAAATTCTTTGCTAACTAACTGTAGATAGGGATTCATTTGACTTCCTCCTTTGCTAAGACAAGCAGTTTTTGTAGTAGTTCTTGATAGGATAAGCCGACCGCTGCCATCATGGCAGGATAGCGGGAGTGACTCGTAAAGCCCGGCATAGTATTGATTTCATTCAAGTATAGTTCTCCTTGATCCGTGACAAAAAAGTCGATGCGAGCAAGACCTTTAAGACCAAGACTACGATAGAGCAGCTGAGCTTGTTCTTTGACCTTGGTTTCAATCGTTTCAGGCAATGGCGCAGGGACGGTGATTTTGGCGCTGATCAGCTGGTACTTTTCTTCAAAATCGAAAAAGCCGTCTACTAATGAAATGGCGTCACAAGCACCGACAGTCAAAGAGTCGTTGCCCAAAATACCGCAACCGATCTCAACACCGGCAATATTTTTTTGTAGGAGCACTGCGGAACAATAAGTAAAGGCTTCTTTTAAGGCAGAAGCGATTTCTTCAACGCAGGTGACTTTAGTGATCCCTTTTGAGGAGCCCGCTTCATTAGGCTTAAAGAAAACTGGAAAGCCATGGGTCTGGATAAAAGCTTCGATTTGTTCTTGCTGGTTGGCTTGATTTGTCAAGAGAATCGTAGGAGCACTTTGTACGCCAATGGCTGCTGCAGCTTGATGCAGCAGCCATTTGTTCATACATAAGGCAGAACCTGCCACCCCGCAACCTACATAAGGCAGCTTCATCAATTCAAACAATCCTTGGATACTGCCATCTTCCCCATATTTGCCATGCATAATGGGAAATAAAACATCAGGTACCAACGTTTGCTGCTCTTCACTTAGCCAAAAGCCGTTTCCTTCAAATAGCGGCTGTATTTTCTGTTTATGTTTCGTATCCAACAACCACGTGTCTTGTCGGATGTTTTCCAGTTCTCCTGTATACAAGTACCAATCCATAGCATCTGGGGCGATCCCGATCAAAGAGAGGTCGTAGTCATAGGGAGATGATTGGAGTGCTTCGATTGCGCTAGTTGCTGAAGCTAAAGAAACGATGTATTCCGGTGAATTGCCTCCAAAAATAATGGCGATTTTTTTCATGTTTTTCTTCCTTCCGCTTTTCGATTCTTACTACATTCAGTCTATCAAGGAAAGAAAAAAGAAATTTGCGGGCTTACTGGTATCTTTCTTTTCTTTTTGTGATGAAATTCTGACGAATTTATGACAAAAGGAAAGCGACAGCTGCCACTCCTTTTACACCAGAAAGAAACTTGCCTTTGAAGTAGAAAAAGCTGCCATAAGATGGAGTGGAAAAAATAGTGAAAAAAGAGCACTCTGAAGGAAAGGGGGAGGCAATAGCAGGAACGGTGACACAAAAAAAGCACGCAAAAGCATGCTTTTTCTTTTTGATGAGGGCTTTTCGATTATTATACGATTCGCTTATTGTGCGTAATGCGCACGAGGACCACCAATATATTTGGGCCGTGATCCCAGAGCTGTGACATGGGCAGCGCCGAGGGACTTGATAGAGGGACGGATCGGGATTTGAACATGTTTGACATGCATGCCGATTGCTGTGTCGCCAATATCGATGCCAGCTTTTGCTACTATGTGCTCCACTTCCATAGGCTCATCGAACAGCTGGAAAGCGGCAACTGAGCAAGCACCGCCTGCATGCAACTGGGGCACTACTGCGACTTCTTCTAATTGATATAGTCGAGCCGTTTCACGCTCAACAGCTAAAGCCCGATTGAGATGTTCACAGCCTTGAACGGCTAAATGAATATTTTTGGGACGCAAGATCGCTCGTAGTGTTTCAACGATAACCATGCCTACTTCTTGACTGGAATTTTTGCCAATCAAGCCGCCCACGACTTCACTTGTTGAACAACCAAGGACAAAAAGATCATTTTCACCAACATTCGCTGTCGTAATGACTTCTTCAACGATCGTAGTTAAATCCGTTTTTAATTGATTGATATCTGTCATAAGAATCACCTTTCATTTAAAGAAAACTTTTTCGTGCGGCGCAAGGCATGCGTCAGGGGTAAAGCAACGATGCTGCCAAAGACCGTTTGGATCAAATTACTTGGGATCGAGGCGATCCCAGCGCCTAAACCGAATAGCAAAACCGTTGCTGCTGCATAGCCGGCGATCATGATTAAACTGCCGACAATGACGGCTGCTAGTGGCCGATGGCTCATTCTACCTACGATCCAGCCTTGCACACCATGGATCACGATGGAAAAGAAGGCCCATTCAGGGTAACCTGATAGAAAATCAATGATGCCGCCGCTCATTCCACCGACGAAGGCACCCGCGCTAGGTCCGAACAAAAGGGCCGAGATATAGATCCCTGCTTCACATAAGGTCACAAAGCCCTTCGTTTGCGGAACAGGAATGATAAAGGTCAAAGAAAGTGCACACGTGAGTGCCGTCAGCATAGCGATCGTCGTTAGGTTTCTTACTTTCATAGGTGTTCCTCCTTTTTAAAATAGGCGAGCTGATTGACGTTGCCAGAGGTACCTAAAGGCAAACCGTCTTCAATCCCTGCCCAAACAAATGCTTTTGCGGTTTGGATAGCTGCTTCCAACGAAGTGCCTTTAGCAAGCATTGCGGCAATCGCTGATGAGAGGGTACAGCCAGCACCGTTGGTTGTGGTTCGCGTACTTTTTTCTGCCTCAAAAACGGTAAATTGTCCTTCTTGATACAAAACATCATAGGCTGTTTCCCCAGTTAGTCGACTGCCACCTTTGATCAGAACATTTGGGGCACCAAGCGCATGGATTTTTTTTGCCGCCGTTTTCATCTCTGCTAAAGAGGTAATGCTTTGTCCAGATAAGTGTTGTGCTTCGAGCAGATTAGGTGTCACTAATGCTGTGTAAGGAAACAATGAGATCAATCCTGCTTGATAGGAGTGGTTAAAGGCAGTATCTCCTTCTTTGAAGGCGAGAACGGGATCGAGCACGATCGGTCCGGTAAATGTTTGTAAAAAATCTCGCAGCAATTCAATGATGGCCGTTTGATGAAGCAGCCCGATTTTGATTGCATCTAGGGATACGACCGAGCGCAGTGAATCCAGCTGTGCTTGGATCACAGGCTCAGGGAAATCATGGAACATAAGATCATCCTTGATGGCGACCACACATGTTAATAGGGCATGGCCAAACACCCCGAATTCCTCAAATGTTTTCAAATCAGCCGTCATGCCGCCACCTGCCAAACTGTCGAGACCGGCGATCGATAAGACTTGTTTCATGTCTGCTGCTCCTTTCATTTCTCATTTCTTTCTATTATAAACAGTCGGTAAAAAAGAAAAACGGCCAATTGGATGTTTTTTCCTCATCCAATTGACCATTTGCTTATTTCTCATTTAGTAAATCTCGCTCACGATACCATTCATCGGGACGCCAGATCCATTCAAAGCCATCGGCAGCTAAGAGATCATAGGCTGCTTGGGGGCCCATCGTTCCTGCGGCATAATTTGGAAAATCAGGTGTTTCTTGGTCCCAAGCGTGACGGATCACATCAACGATGCGCCAAGATTGGGCAACTTCATCCCAGTGGGTAAAGTTAGTGCCATCACCGTTCAAGGCATCTAGAATTAGTTTTTCGTAAGCTTCAGGGGTGTTTTCGACGATTTCAGTACTATTTCGGTAATCGAGCTTCACTGGCAATGTCTCAAACCCTTGGCCAATTTCTTTTCCGTTCAAGGAAAGAGAGAAGCCTTCCGTCGGTTGAATGTAAATCGTCAGCACATTCGGTGCCAAACTCTCGATTTGCTTTTGTTCATTCAGGTCTTGCTTAAAGACATTGACTGGGACTTGTTTAAAGACAATGTTGATGCGAGTGCCTTTTTCCGTCAACCGTTTCCCAGTGCGTACATAAAATGGTACGCCGGACCAGCGGAAGTTATCGATCAAAAATTTCCCAGCAACGAAGGTTTCCGTTGCCGATTCTTCATCCACATTGGCTTCTTCACGGTAGCCAACAAATTTCTTGTCTTCTAATTGTCCCTTATCGTATTGACCACGTACGAAGTGTTGTTTCACTTCTTCTTCGGAGTAGATACGGATCGCATTTAAGGCTTTGATTTTTTCTGTCCGTAATTCTTTTTCAGAAAAAGCCACTGGCGGTTCCATGGCTAATAAGGAAAGAATCTGCAGAATATGATTTTGGACCATATCCTTCAAGGCACCGCTCTTATCATAATAGCCGCCGCGTTCTTCTACGCCTAAGTTTTCTGCGATATTGATCTGAACATTGTCAATGTAACGATTGTTCCACATTGACTCAAAAATGTTATTGGCAAAACGAATCGCAGAAATATTTTGGATCATTTCTTTTCCTAAATAGTGATCGATTCGGTAGATTTCTTGTTCCGTAAAGACTTGATTGATCTCTTCATTCAATTCTTTTGCTGAATTATAGTCGCTTCCAAACGGTTTCTCGATGATCACCCGATGGTAGCCGTCAGTATCCAGCATTCCTTGGGATTTCAAGTGAGAAACGATCGTCCCAAAGAAATTAGGGGACATTGCTAAGTAAAAAATCTGATTGCCTTCTAAATGGTATTTCTGATCTAAGGTTTCCGCCAAATCCTTTAATGAATCATAATGGCTCGTATCTGTTACATCATGTGATTGGTAGTAGAAATGAGAAGCGAATGTCTCTGCTTGTTCTTGTGAGTCACTCAACTCTTTGATCGTACCCATCACCACTTCACGATAGTGTTCATCCGACCAAGGCCGGCGTGCAGTACCAATGACTGCAAAATCTTCTTTCAAATCGCCTTTTTTGTACAACCGAAACAAAGAAGGATATAGTTTGCGTTGGGCAAGGTCGCCCGTACCGCCAAAAATCGTAAAAAGGACCTTTTTTTCCATCATCTTCACTCCTTACAGTTTATCGACAAAAATCGTGCTGGCGGCTTTGTAGCTGACAGCAATTTCTTTTGTGTCATTTTTGATCGTAATCGGACCCTCGTATGCTGCCGCATCGATGATCTCGTATTCTTCATGAATATTCAATTTGATCGAAACGAGATAATCCAGCAGTTCTCGTTCGTCAAGGACACGGGCGATACGAATCTTGGTTCCTACCGGATAAGAACTCATGGTGTTTTTTTCGCCTTCGTGAATGAGTTCTCCTTGTTCAGGAATCATTCCCCCATGCGGGCAATACCGAGGATGATCAAGGTAGGCTTCTAAGCGGCTCGCCAACGTTTCTGAGGTGACATGTTCTAAAACTTCTGCGTCATCATGAACTTCATTCCATGAATAATGCAGGTGCTCTACAAGAAAGACTTCCCATAAACGATGCTTACGAATGAGGGCACTTGCAGAAGCTAAACCAGTTTCAGTCAACTGTACCCCTTGATAAGGTGAATGTTCCACTAAGCCTTCTTTTAATAATTTTGAAATCATTTCACTTACTGAAGCTGCTGAGACGTCCAGACCTGACACGATTTGTTTGTTATTGATCTTCTTTTGGTCACCACCAAGCTCTAAGATGAGCTTTAAATAATCTTCACGATTTGGTGTCATCGGATCCATCCTCTCTTATCAAAGACTATCAAAGTAGATTTTATCAAAAAAGCCAGCTGATTACTATGAAAAAAGCCGCCGGTTCTCAATATTCTATGTAAAAAGAAGACCGAGGGGAGCAACTCCACCTCAGCCTTTTTATTAAGCCCAATCACCATTGCGGAAGACAGGAACTGTGGTGCCATCTTCTTTGATGCCATCGATGGACATTTGGTCAGAGCCGACCATGAAGTCTACGTGGGTTTGGCTGCGGTTTAAACCAGCCGCTGCCAGTTCTTCTTCACTCATCTCAGTGCCGCCTTGTAAGCTGAAGGCATAAGCGGATCCTAAAGCCAAGTGGTTTGAGGCATTTTCATCAAACAACGTATTGAAGAAGATGATGCCAGATTGTGAGATAGGGGAAGGGTCAGGGACTAAAGCGACTTCACCTAAAGATTTCGCTCCTTCATCGATCGCTAGCAATTTGCCTAACACTTCTTCGCCTTGTTCTGCAGAAAAGTCCACGACTTTACCGTCTTTGAAGGTGAATTTCATGCCAGAAATAATCGTTCCTGCGTAGCTCAATGGTTTCGTACTTGAAATATAGCCATCGATGCGACGATTATCTGGGGCAGTAAAGACTTCTTCTGTCGGCATGTTCGCCATGAATTTTTCATTGCGGGTGTTGTAGCTGCCAGCACCTTCCCACAAGTGATTTTTTGGTAGGCCGATGATCAAATCGGTACCCGGTGCTGTATAATGTAATGCGCTGAATTGTTCTTTGTTCAATTCTTCTGCCTTGACTTGCAGCGTTTCATCATGTTTTTTCCAAGCAGCAACAGGATCTTCTTCGTAGATACGCGTCGTTTTGAAAATTTGATCCCAAAGCTTGTCTTGTGCTTCTTCTGGGGAAGCATCAGGGAACACTTTTTGTGCCCAATCTTGACCTGCAGCAGCAACAACGGTCCAGCTGACTTTGTTGGCTTGTGTTGCTTGACGCAGTTTCATCATCGCTTTACCAGAAGCTGCTTGGAAAGCGGCGACCCGATCTGAGTCAACGCCCGCTAACGCATCGGGATTGGCAGAAACGACACTGATGCGGCTCGCACCTTTTTCTACCCAATCTTCTGTTTGATCAATTTTGTGTTGAGGGATCGTAGACAAACGATCTTCAGCTGCATGCGCAAGAAATTCTTTTTGAACCACATCGTCGGTCCATTGAACGATTACTTCGTCAGCGCCTAGCTCATACGCTTTTTTTGTCAATAGTCGAGCTAACGGTGCTTGGTCCACGGCGATTTGGATGACGATGGTGTGCCCTTTTTGGACATTTACACCAACTTCTGTGATCAGTTGGGCATATTTTTCAAGGTTCTGATTAAAGTTTGGTAAAACCATTAAAATTCCTCCATTTATTCTAAAATTATAACTGTCTTCATGATAGCACTAAGTATTTTTGAAAACAAACGAAAAAGAGAGCAAAAAAACAGAGGTCTTCAAATTGAAAAACTAGAAACACTAGGGGCAATAATTTTAAAAGTTTTTTTGCAAACTTAAAAAAACATGATACAATAAGTAAAAGGTATTTCTGAAAGCGATGTATAGCAGAATTAAGGAGATTAAAAAATTATGGCAAGAAAGAAAACTATTACTAGAGACCAGATTTTAAAAGCTGCCTATGAAGTTGTCGCAACCGAAGGATTTACACGTTTTACCGCACGCAATATCGCAGCGAAGATGAAATGTTCAACGCAACCGATCTACTTAGAATTTAAAAATATGGATGACTTAAAAAATGCATTGATCAATCAGATTTACGACTACTTAGCGACAGAAGTTTTTCCAGTTGAAAGACGGGGAGATGTCATCGTTGACTTAACGTTAAATTATATTGGCTTTGCAAATAAAGAAAAACGATTATACCGAGCGCTATACTTAGAAGAGCATGGTGGTGGGGATTCCATGCAGCAGTTTTCATTTGACCTTTTTGTGAAATCAGTGAAAAAAGAACCAAAGTATCAAGATCTATCGGACGTGAAATTACAGTCCTTGCATACTGGTGTCTGGATCGTCGCTACTGGCTTAGCGGCATTGATGTCTTCGGGGATCATTCATCCCACAGAAGATCAGATTGCTAAGCTGATGACGGAAACCACCGATAATATTTTAGCAAGAGAAACACCCATCGATATCAGTTATCATTAATCAAACAAGAAAACCTCCGACAGAATCAAGTGATTTTGTCAGAGGTTTTCTTGTTTTATTCTGCAAATGCTTCCGCTAGCTTTTTGGCAAAGGCTTCTAAGTTTTGAATATCGTCTTCTTCCGCAGCCAAGTCGACCTTGACGCTATCTGCCCCTTTTGTTGCACCTGTCTTACTAAAGACGGCTTCAAAGTCATCGACGGACTTACAAAAGTCATCATAAAACGTATCGCCAGAGCCGCAGACCCCAAAGATTTTGCCACTTAAATCAAGTTCTTGCAAATCTTCGTAAAAATCGACGATCTCATCAGGCAATTCACCGTCACCGTATGTATAGGTTGCGACGATACAGATATCGGCGTCTTCAAACTCATCGGCATCCACTTGGGTACACTCATTCATTTCAACTTCCATGTCAAGATTTTCAAGGGCTTCAGAAACGATATCTGCAATTTCTTCCGTATTCCCCGTCATACTCGCATAGACGATTTTTGCTAAAGCCATGGGCTTTTTCCTCCAATCTCATTCCTATTCTCAAGGAAAACTCTCTTACAGATTATAGCAAATGCACGAAAGATTGAAAACAAAACTTGAAAAACTCTTTACAATGTCTGTGAATTTTGTAAAATAAGGGATTTCTATGGTAAAATAAGAGGAATTTAATTAAGGGAGACGAGAACATGATTACATTAAAATCTGCCAGAGAAATAGACCGCATGGCCGAATCCGGCGCGCTGTTAGCAGATGTCCACAAACAATTACGCAGCTTCATCAAACCTGGTATCACCAGTTGGGATATCGAAGTGTTTGTCAGAGATTATATTGAAAGCCATGGCGGAATTGCCGCCCAAATTGGTTTTGAAGATTACAAATATGCCACTTGCTGCAGTATCAACGATGAGATTTGTCACGGGTTCCCCCGAAAAAAACCATTGAAAGATGGCGATCTGATCAAAGTTGATATGTGTATTGATTTAAAAGGCGCCATTTCTGATTCTTGCTGGAGTTATGTGGTAGGAAACTCGACGCCTGAGATCGATCGTTTAATGGAAGTAACCAAAAAAGCGTTGTATCTAGGAATCGAACAAGCCCAAGTTGGCAACCGAATCGGTGACATCGGTCATGCCATTCAAACCTATGCGGAAAAAGAAGGCTACGGTGTCGTGCGCGATTTCGTTGGACACGGCATTGGTCCAACGATCCATGAAAGTCCGATGATTCCTCACTACGGAGAAGCCGGCAAAGGGTTACGTTTAAAAGAAGGAATGGTTATTACCATCGAACCTATGATCAATACAGGGACGTGGAAAATGAAAATGGATCCTAACGGCTGGACCGCCTATACTCTAGATGGTGGCTTAAGTTGCCAATACGAACATAGTTTGGCGATCACCAAAGAAGGGCCACGCATTTTGACTTCTCAAGGAGAAGAAGGAACCTACTAAATTTTGGCGGTAGGAGACTTCTGATTGTTACGTATGACAAAGAAAAAAAGGCAGATGATTCGCTGGCGGAGGAAGAAACATGAAAATCGTTGATAAAGTAAAAAGCAATCAAAAGCTGATGCGTTTCATTGAAACAACGCAAAATAGAATAACCGATTCAGAGATGGGGACCACATCGGTCGTCGTCGCCTACTATTTATTGCTTTCACTTTTCCCGTTAATGATTGCGCTGGGAAATCTGTTGCCTTATTTATCGATTGATCCGAACACGGTTTTATCTTATGTACAAGAATTGATCCCTAGTCAAATCTATGACTTTATCGGACCAGCGATCGAAAACCTCCTCACCACAAGCTCTGGCGGGTTGTTATCGATTTCCGCCTTGGCTGCGTTGTGGTCTGCGAGTCAAAGTATCAATGCCTTGCAAATTGCGATGAACAAAGCCTTCGGTGTGGACCAACGTTCCAATTTTATCGTGGTGCGCGCAGTATCATTTGTGATCATCCTGCTCTTTATGATTGCGATCGTTGGTGTTACGATGGTATTTGGGCTTGGAAAAATCATTCTTGATTTTTTGCAGCCGATTTTTAAGTTTCAAGACAATCTGATCGATACGTTCCAAACAGTCAAATGGCCAGTCACGATCGTTGCTTTGCTGTTTATCATGATGCTGATCTATTGGTTAGTGCCGAATGCAAAGGTCAAGTTGCGTTCGACTTTGCCAGGGGCGATCTTTGCAACGATTGGCTGGATGTTGCTGTCACAAGTGTTTGGCTTATACGCCCGTTACTTTGCTGCGAAAATCATTGGCTATCAAATTATTGGAAGTTTTATTGTTTTAATGATCTGGTTGAATCTTGCTGCGACGATTATTATCTTGGGTGGAATCATCAACGCAGTGGTAGAAGAGTATGTGTCGGGACAAGAGATCAAAGAACGAACAGATCCTGTTCAGCGGATTTCTTCGAAAATCGAAGATACATTTACCAATAAAGAGAAATAACGGAAAGCGAGAATAAACGATGGATTTTGCATTCAAATTTGTAATGCGCTTATTTATAACAATGATCGTGTCTTTAATCCTAACACCGATCATTAAATTGATCTCTTTTAAGATCGGCGCAGTCGATCGACCAGGAGATCGCCGAATCAACACCAAGACAATGCCGACCGCAGGGGGACTGAGTATTTTTCTTTCGTTCTCTTTTGCATTGCTTTGGGAATTCCGTGCAATGATTCCTTTTGACTATGTCTGGCCGATGCTTTTAGGTGCAGCCATCGTCGTAGTTACTGGATTATTGGATGATATCTTTGAGTTGACGCCCCTGCAAAAAACACTGGGTTTGACGTTAGCGGCATTGGAGATCTATTTTGTTGCTGGCATCAAAATCAGCACGGTTTCGATCCCTTATCTCGGGGTTTTTGACTTGGGCTGGTTAGGCTTACCTATGACGATCCTATGGATTTTGGCGATCACGAATGCGGTCAACTTGATTGACGGTTTAGATGGTCTAGCGAGTGGGGTCTCCATTATCAGTCTGACAACGATTGGGATCATTAGTTACTTCTTTTTACCAAACTCCGTTGAAGTACCGATGGTGATTTTTACATTGATTGCCGCGATCGTAGGCTTCTTTCCTTACAATTTTTATCCAGCCACGATTTTTTTAGGCGATACTGGGGCACTTTTTCTAGGTTTCATGATTTCCGTCCTATCGTTGCAAGGCTTAAAAAATGCGACCTTCATTACAGTGATCACCCCAATGTTGATTTTAGGGGTACCCATTACCGATACCGTCTATGCGATGATTCGTAGAAAATTCAATAAACAAAAGATCTCTTCAGCAGATAAGATGCACTTGCATCATCGCTTACTTTCATTAGGGTTTACCCACCGTGGCACGGTCTTGACGATCTATGCCTTGGCGATGGTTTTTTCATTTATTGCATTATTGATGAATTATGCCAGTAACACCGCAATCATCTTGCTGATCATTAGTACAGGTTTTGGCATCGAATTGTTTATCGAGTTGATTGGTTTGGTGGGAGAAAATCGTCAACCACTCATGTGCGCGCTGAAGTTTCTTGGAAACCGTCGATTCAGGCAAAAAGTCTTGAAGGCGCGAGCGGAAAAGAGAAAAGACAAGCAAGAAGAGGAAAGCGAAGATTTAGCTGCTAGCGCTTCTCAAATCAAGGAAAAGCGACGAAAGAGAAAACATTACCAAGCAAAACACAAAAAATAAACGATACAGTTGCGGCAAAGGTGTCCAACAGGTGAGATGAATACGAGTGATCGTTGAAGGTCAGGAGGAGTCAGTGCTTCTTCTAGCGCGTTCTCTTATGATCAGCTGTCGATGATTCGATCAATCCGTTGGCGATGCTTGCCGCTTTTTGTTTGTTTGAAAATGGTCAGACAAACATTATTTCCTGTCGAATTCTTCCGTCTTGAATTGACGGATCTAGCCCTAAACGTCTATACTTAAAAAGAGCAGCAGACTAATCAAAGAAAGAAGGATATGAACGAATGCCAAATGTGAAACAACTGACGTCAGAAAGAATGGGAACAATTTATGAGCTTTCCAATGATAGCGGTACCATCGTAAGGCTAAGTCCTGAAGGCGCACGCTTATTGGATTGGGTCGTTCCAGTAGAAGAAGGTCGCGACATTGTGGTCGGTTATGACACGATCGAAGGACATCGCCAAGCACGTTATTATGGCGCAACGATCGGCCCTGTGGCGGGAAGGATCGCAGGTACTCGCTTTGAGATCGACGGACAAGAATACCAAACGGAAGACAATGATGGCGGCAATACGCTTCATGGCGGTTCAAAGGGGCTGGATACTGATACATGGATCACTGAAACCTATGAAGAAGCAGACAAAGCTGGGGTGATTTTTACTACCACACGGCAAGATGGCGATGGCGGGTTTCCTGGGAATGTTCGTTATCAAGTCACCTATACGTTGACGAATGACAATGAACTATTGCTTGCTTATGATGCCAACACTGACAAAGCGACTTTATTTAACCCAACGAACCACGGTTATTTCAATTTGACAGGTGATACCCAACAGCCGATCGATGACCACTTGGTTCAAATCAATGCCGAACATGTGGCTGAAACGAATGACGATGTGACGACGACCGGTGAAAAAACGCCTGTCGCAGGCACAAAGTTTGATTTTAGACAAGAACGCCCGATGGGAACGACGATGTTGGATGATCCGTTCTTATTAGACCATACGCAAGAGTGGGATCTAAAAGTAACCAGTCCCGATCAAAAAGTGCAGCTGACTGTAACTACTGACCGTCCTGCCGTTGTTATTTACACAACGGGTGAGGGAGAAGCTGGTGCATCAATGAAGACTGGTCCTTTTGCCAATCATGGCGGGATGGCGATCGAAACACAAGGTGTTCCTGGCTCTGAGAAATTTACCCACTTTGGTGAGATCGTGTTGCGTCCAGAAGAACCCTTCCACTCTGTGACGACGTATCAGGTCCACTTTTAAGCATAGGAACCAAATCATTTTTAATGAAATAGAAAAAAGCATTGTCAAAACGCAGAAAGTTTGGCGATGCTTTTTTTTGACAAAATCCGATTACAGATGTAAACTTAAAAATGTGAATCACTTATGAAAGGAAGTGGACAAATGCAATCTGTGGTCGAACCAATCAAAATCAGCGATTCTGAATGGGAAGTCATGCGTGTGATCTGGACATTAGGACAATCTGACGCGAAAGAGATCACCGCTTTATTGAGCGAAAATAAAAATTGGAAAGCAGCAACGGTCAAGACGCTTTTAGGACGACTCGTCAAAAAAGGCGTATTGAAAACAGAAAGCCAAGGGAAAAAATTTGTTTATTCGCCGCTTGTTTCCGAAGAAGCAACCGTTCGCAGCGCAGCTGAGAATCTTTTTTCTCATATTTGTGCCAAAAAAGTTGGGCAGACATTAGCAGAAATGATCCAAGAAGCAGCATTGACGGCAGAAGATTTGGCGATGCTCCAAGCAGCAGTCGACCAAAAAGTGCCAGTAGCAGCGATCTCATGTAATTGTATTCCTGGTCAGTGCCAATGCAAAACCCATGCAACAAAATAAGTAGCCAACGAACTGTTAAAAGAAATGAGGAATCGTAATGAAAAAAAACATGCAAATCAGCGGAATGAATTGTGCCCATTGTGCCGCAAAAGTTGAAAAAGCGCTTAGTGAAGTACCGGGTGTGAAAAAAGCCAAAGTGGACTTGAAAAAAGCTCGCGGAACAGTCAAGTTTGACGAGTCGCAAGTGACAGAAACAGCCTTAGTCAATGCGGTCACCGAAGCGGGTTATCAAGGGGTATTTGAGTAAGCAATGGAATTGCTAAAGTGAAAATGAAAAATCAAAACAAATGAAAAGTGTCCAGCCGCTTGAAGCTTTTGTATGAAGGAGCAAGACTGTACGCACATTCAGTGAAATAGGAAGGGGAATACTAGGATGAATCAGAAAAAAACGTCTTCCGCAAGTAATAGTCAGACGTCAAGCCATCATAGGCATGAACCTGCTTTGAATGAGCGGGATAATGGTACACAGGGAAAAGAGCAACATGCGCAATCACAAGTGACAGAAGTCCCTGAGCCTAGCCATGAGATGAATGGGATGGATCATCACAAGGCGACATCAAAACAGCAGGAGCATGAAAGTTCCGATAGTAACCATGGTCCTATGGATCATGAAGTGTCTGGCATGGATTATAGCCATAAGGGTAATGAGATGTCTGGCATGGATCACGGCCACAAGGGCCATGAGATATCTGGCATGGATCACAGTCACACGGACCATGAGATCTCTAGCATGAACCATAGTCACATGAATCATGAGATGTCTGGCATGGAACATAGTCACATGGATCATGAGATGTCTGGCATGGAACATAGTCACACGGATCATGAGATGTCTGGTATGAATCATAGTCATATGGATCATGGAATGGGTGGCATGGATCATAGTATGCATATGGGAAATTTTAAGCAAAAGTTTTGGCTATCCTTGGTTTTGGCGATTCCAATCGTCATTTTATCACCAATGATGGGCATTGAATTGCCCTTTCAGTTCACGTTTCCTGGCTCAGATTGGGTCGTATTGCTTTTAGGAACGATCCTGTTTTTCTATGGAGGGCAGCCGTTTTTAAGTGGTGCGAAAATGGAATTGAAACAAAAAAGCCCAGCCATGATGACGTTGATTGCTATGGGGATCACGGTTTCTTATTTTTATAGTCTTTACGCGTTTATCGCCAATCATTTTCTCGCTGTTCCTCATGTAATGGATTTCTTCTGGGAACTAGCGACTTTGATCGTGATCATGTTGTTGGGCCATTGGATCGAGATGAATGCCGTTTCTAATGCTGGCAATGCATTACAGAAATTAGCAGAACTATTGCCAAAAGAAGTGATTCGGAAAAATGCGGATGGATCAGAAGAACAGATTCCATTAGAAGAAGTGACCAACAAAACACAGTTGATCGTTCGCTCAGGAGATAAGATTCCTACCGACGGAACGATCCTTGAAGGAGAAACAACAATCGATGAGTCGGCAGTGACTGGTGAATCCAGACGGGTACCTAAAACCGTCGGCAGTACTGTCATTGGAGGATCTGTCAACGGCAATGGTACCATCACGATGGAAGTCACAGGAACTGGGGAAGACAGCTACTTAGCGAAAGTCATGGAAATGGTGCGAAAAGCCCAAGCAGATAAATCCCGCTTAGAAGCACTTTCGGACAAAGTGGCAAAATGGCTGTTTTATATTGCGTTAGTTGCTGGTGTCTTGGCATTTGCTGTATGGCTGTTTGTTGCTGACCTACCGACTGCTCTTGATCGAATGGTCACGGTATTCGTCATTGCTTGTCCCCATGCGTTAGGGCTAGCGATTCCCCTCGTGGTTGCTCGCTCGACATCGATCGCTGCCAAAAATGGCTTGCTCTTAAAAAATCGCAACGCACTGGAGAATGCGCATCATGTTGATTATCTGATCCTCGATAAGACCGGTACGTTAACAGAAGGAACGTTTACCGTAACTGGCATCGAGGCGACAGGCAGTCTTTCTGCATCAGAAGTACTAGCTTACCTAGCAGGTCTTGAGAAAACCGCCAATCATCCGATCGCAGAAGGTATTTTAGCCCAAGCTGAAAAGGAAAACATCACAGCCAAAAAGGCGACTGATGTTCAAACAATGACAGGGATTGGTCTGGAAGGCGTGATCGATGGACAGAAGTGGGTGATCGTCAATCAAAAAGGATTGGAGCAATTAGCCATTCAGTATCAAGGGAACTCCTTGGAAAATTATCAAGAACAGGGCAATACCATCAGCTATTTGGTTCATGACGGCAAAGTGGAAGGAATCGTCGCATTAGGGGATAAGGTGAAACCAGAAGCGAGTCAATTTATTCAAAAAGTGAAAGACTTAGGCATCACACCAGTTATGGCTACTGGAGACAACCAAGAAGCGGCGCAAGCCGTAGCCGATTACCTAGGAATCGAAGCCTTCCATGCGGCAATGTTGCCAGACGATAAAGAACGTCTAGTCAGTGACTATGTCAAAGAGGGCAAGCGCGTCGTAATGGTAGGCGATGGGATCAATGACGCCCCAAGTCTTGCAAGAGCGACGATCGGGATTGCGATCGGAGCGGGTACCGATGTAGCGATCGATTCAGCCGATGTCGTTTTGACGAATAGCGAACCTCAAGACATCTTGCACTTCTTGACTTTGGCGAAAAAAACAAGACGCAAGATGATTCAAAATCTCTGGTGGGGCGCAGGATACAATATTTTTGCCATTCCTTTGGCAGCTGGCGTCCTCGCACCGATCGGGATCATTTTGAACCCAGCAGTCGGAGCTGTCTTGATGTCTATGAGCACGATCATCGTTGCCATCAATGCAATGACCTTATCAATCGAAAAAAGCGGCGATTAGCCGCTTTTTTGTTTCTTTTCCTAGGAGCAGTGAAATACCTCTATAATCTGCTTCTGGATTTATGCTATAATGTGTTCGTTGAGACAAGGAGGACGTTGATTATGGAACTGAAGAAATTGGATGTTCCCACTACTTCAATTACTGAAGTAAAAAAATCTCCGATGGATGTATTTAATCAAGCGCGAGAAGCAGGAACAGCAGTATATGTATTCAATCGTGAAAAAGTGGCGGGGGTCATGTTGACACAAGAGCAGTATGAAACGTTATTGCAGGAATTAGATTATTTGCGTCAGCGACCGATGATGGAAGAAGAACCCGAACAGCCGCCAGTGGCAGGGCTAGAGGAATTCTTACAAATCATGCGGCAAGCGCTGATCACCGGTGCGAGCATCTCGGCAAAAAATTTAGATGAGCGAATGGTGGCGTTAGGGTTCATCACTCGTAAAACTGGTTTTGGCGGTGTCGTTGACATGGTGAACGAATTGAAAGAAACAGGCAAGATCGTTTACCAGCTACGTAAAAAACAAGATGGTAAATCGGTGACCGCTGAAGTCATTGGAGAACAAGACAATCAAACGCAATTATTTGATAAATTGATCATCAAAAAAATCTTTCTAAAAGAAAAATAAACGCTGGAACTTGTCCCAGCGTTTCAGACGGTAGACAAAGTACGGATGTGTTCGTACTTTGTCTTTTTTTCTATAAAATATTGGAGCTTGTTAATTTTTTTAAAACTGTGAAAGATATTGCTCATCCAACCAACAAAAGTTCCAGCCAGTTACAGACTAGGTTTTAAGTCAGCCAGTAAGTTTTCCCGTCTTTCGTCCGTTGCATAAATCCGTATTCGATCAAATAACGTCGGACAGTGACGTAATCGGTGATCGCTTGCTTTAATACATCGTTTACGGCAGCTTCTGAATAATTTTTCTTCGGATCAAATTTTTGTGCCAGTACACTCAAGACAACGATCTTGCGCTTTTCTTTGCTGGGAAACTGTTTGATAAACCCCGTTTCATCAAAATAAGTAGCAATGATCTTTTCTCTTTCACTAGCCGTAATGGCATAGCGATCATCAAGCATCGTCGCCCCTTTGTGAGGCGGCAGCAACGGGGTATCTTGCAACAAGGACATGATGCTTAAAAAAACAGTCGCTTGTCGCTGTTTTTCTTTTAGCTTAAAGCGATGATTCCTGACAGTCGAAGAAGAGATACCTAAGCGCTGGGCAATCACAGTGTCGCTAACATCTTGGGCAAACAGTTGTAAAATCTCCTGTTGGCTCTCTGATAAGCCTGTTTGTTCTTTGGGTAAAGTCAACAATGCGGATAAAACGGTTCCGTGATGCTCAGTGATATGCTGCATCATTCGTTTTTTTGCTGTAAAAAAGGCGCCATCAATGGGATAGATTTCTTCTTTGTCGAAGGTCTCCTGACAAAAGACGCAACAATAATCCGTTGGTGTTGCGACATATCCTTGCTGATAATCAGAAAGGGTAAACTCTTGATAAGGTTTCATTTTGGGTTCTCCTTTTGTTGTTTAGATATATACTAACATAAGTTGAATTTGTTTGTAAATAAACAAACGGATTTATCGTTATTAGATTAATTTCATCCGTTGCTTAAAATCGTCGCCTTTTTGTGTTAGGATTAACAACAATAGCGAATGAATTTGCTTAATTCAAAGGAGTGATACTATGGCAGACGTAAGCCAACGCTTCAATCATGAAGTGTACAATATAGCTGTTTCATTGATTCGTAAATTTGATGAACGGGTTTCTTCAATTCCTGATATTTTAAAGTTAACGTTAGGCGAGCCGGATTTCAACACACCGGAGCACGTGAAAAAATCGGGTGTCCAAGCAATCGAACAAAATTTCAGCCACTATTCTGGAATGGCAGGCTTAGCAGATGTTCGGCAAGCAGCCAGTCTCTTTTTGAAAAATAAATATCAGCTTGATTACGACTTTCAATCAGAAGTATTAGTGACGATCGGTGCAACGGAAGCAATCTCAGCTTCGTTATTAGCCACGCTGGAACCTGGTGATAAAGTGATTCTACCAGCACCAATTTATCCAGGCTATGAACCAGTCATCCATTTAGCTCATGCCAAACCGATTTATCTTGATACGACGGATAATGACTTTGTTTTAGCGCCAGAAGTTTTGGAAGCAGCCTTAAAAGAGCATGGGGAGCAAGTCAAGGCAGTCATTTTGAATTATCCTAGCAATCCAACAGGGGTCGTTTATACCCGAGAACAAGTCAAAGCATTGGCAGAAGTTTTAGAAAAATACCCCGTTTTTGTTATTAGCGATGAAATTTATAGTGAGTTGACTTATGATGAAACCCATGTGTCCATTGCTGAATACTTGCGGGATCAAACGATCGTGATCAACGGCTTGTCGAAATCTCACGCGATGACTGGTTGGCGCGTCGGCTTCATTTTTGCACCAGCAGCGTTGACTGCTCAGATCATTAAAGTCCACCAATACTTAGTGACCGCGGCCTCAACGATTTCTCAAAAAGCCGCAGTGCGGGCATTGATCGAAGGCATCAACGATGCAGAAGTCATGAAAGCCGATTACCGTGAACGCAGAGATTACTTGTTTGAAAAGATGACTGCCCTTGGTTTTGAAATGGCGAAGCCATCTGGTGCATTCTACATTTTTGCCAAAATACCAGCAGGTTTCAACCAAGATTCCATGGCTTTTTGTGTCGACTTAGCCGAAAAGAATCAATTAGCAATCATTCCAGGGATCGCCTTTGGTCCCGAAGCAGAAGGCTATGTTCGTTTAAGCTATGCGGCAAGTATGGAAAACTTGGTGGAAGCGATGGATCGCTTGACACGCTATATGCAAAGCAATTGATTCTACAAACGTTTCTTTCGTTCATAAGTGTTAGATAAAGTAAGCCCCCTCTGATGGATGCAGCGGGGGCTTTTTTAGGCAATCGACGAACTTTACAAAAGATTTACATCGCTTTATCGATTCTTTACATGAAATCCATCAAGGGTTTACACCGCCTTGCTAAACTAAGCATATAACGAAAGGAGATTTACTAAATGAAAAAATTGGGACTTTTATTTTTTGCAACTGGATTATTATTAGCTGGCTGTGGGAGCGGTGGCGCAAGCACTGAGAGCAGTCAAGCATCAGGCGGATCTTCATCAGGTGCCGCATCAAATGAAAATGTAGAAATTTTAGCTGTGGGCTCAACGGCATTGCAACCCTTGGTTGAAGCAGCAGGTGAAAGCTTCTCAGCAGACAATCCCAATTATACAATTACGGTTCAAGGTGGCGGCAGCGGAACTGGCTTAAGTCAAGTAGAAGCAGGCGCGGTGACGATCGGCAATTCCGATGTGTTTGCGGATGAAAAAGATGGTGTGGATGCCAGCAAATTAGTTGACCATAAAGTAGCCGTAGTTGGTATGGCACCAGTGGTAAATAAAGACGCAGGCGTTACGGACCTTAGCCAACAAGATTTAATCGATATCTTTACAGGCAAAGTGAAGAATTGGTCTGAACTAGGCGGAGCAGATCAAGAAATCTCTGTAATCAACCGCGCATCAGGCAGCGGTACGAGAGCGACCTTTGAAAAATGGGGCTTAGATGGTGCAGAGACGATCCAAACACAAGAGCAAGATTCTTCTGGGACAGTCCGTAAAATCGTTGCTGAAACACCAGGAGCAATCAGCTACCTTGCTTTATCCTATTTGGACGATTCGATCCAAGCGCTATCTCTTGATGGGGTAGAAGCGACTCCTGAAAACATTGCAGATAACAAATGGCCAATCTGGTCTTACGAGCATATGTACACGAACGGCGAACCAGATGCAAACGTCAAAGCCTTTCTTGATTACATCATGACAGACGATGTCCAACAAGGAATCGTTATTGAATTAGGTTACTTGCCAATCACTGATATGAAAGTAGAACGCAGTGTAGACGGCGAAGTAACGAATGTTGAATAGTGAAATGACCGAAGAAGGAGAATGCTCCTTCTTTTTTTTGTTTAAAGCATCAAGAAGATGCTATTGGCTGGTGCTTCATTTGGTAATGAAAAACAACTACAAAAACAGCCGATAACAATTATTCACCTGTTATCGGCTGTTTTTTATCAATAATCATCTTTTTCATGAAGCGGCAAAGTCACCGTAAAGGTAGAACCAATTTTGGGGAAACTGTCAACCTTGATGCTGCCACCTAATAATTTGGTATAGTCTTTAACGATAGCCAGCCCAAGTCCAGTGCCGCCAGAATTGCGGGCGCGGGCTTTGTCCACCCGATAAAACCGCTCAAAAATCCGTTCCTGATCTTCTTCATCGATGCCGATGCCTTGATCCTGCACTTGAAATAACAGCTGGTCGTCTTGCTCTGAATAGGATAATGTGATGACACCACCAGGTTTTGAATAGGTGACAGCATTTTCTACCAGATTTTTTACGATGGGCTGCAGCAGCTCTTTTTTGGTAGATAAAATGAAGGGTTCGGGTCCTTCAAATTGAAAGGTCAATTGCTTCTTAGCAGCTGCGGGACCATAGGTTTGAACGACTTGTTGCAGCAGCTCAGAAAAGTTGATCGGTTGGTCGACATACTGGAAAGAATCACTGTCTTGAGACAGTTGGATGATATCTTGTATTAGATTTTTCAAGCGATAAGCATCTTTTTGAATGATCTCTAAAAAGGTCTGCAATGTTTCTGGGTCTTCTTTGGCGCCGTCCAGCAGTGTTTCGGTAAACCCAATCAAGGAAGTTACCGGCGTTTTTAATTCATGGGAAACATTGCCGACAAAATCTTTTTGCATTTTTTCTAATTGTCGGATGCGCGTCAAGTCATAAGAAATACCAATCAACTGGTTTTCTTGGAAGCTTCGCAAGGTAACATCCAAGACTTTTGAACGTTCCCCGCTAAGGGTGGTTTCCGCATGGAAAATAGGGGTCTCGTCGTTAAATTGATAGATCAATTGGATCAGTTGTGTGTCATGAATCACTTCAGTGAAGGGCTGCGGCAAGGTTGGCGCAGTTTCCATCCCCAATTGTTCTTGCATCGTCGGATTCAACAGCAGCAGTTGATTTTCTTCATTAATGATAAAGACACCGATCATCAGTTCACTGAGCAAGCCGTACAGCTGTTGTTCAGATGCCGCATAGGCACGATAGGTCTGGCTCATTTGTTCGCTCAGCTGATTGATCAGTTGATACAACTCGTCATGTTCAGGGGTTTCTTGCATAATGATTGCTTGTTGATCGGGCGAGGTGATCATTTTTTTTACGACGGGCAGAATCGTTTGGATTGGACGATTCCGCTGACGCAGCGTGTGAAAAATCAGCAGGCTGATCAAGAAACAAAAGACAAGATAGACAATCAAGATCGATTGCTTGATTCCTTGGTTTTTCGCAAAAAAAGCAGCAGTCGGTTCTGCGATCCGCAAGATTTGAGTTAAGTTTCCATCTTCTTTGACAGGAATCGCCACGTAAAGCAATTCTTCATGCAAGGTGTCGCTTTCCCGCAACGATTGACCAACGGCGCTTCCGCGCAAAACGGCTTGAACTTCTGGACGATCGGAGCGGTTTTCATGGAGGGTATGATCATAAGTGTCGAAAATGATTTGGCCTTGATCATCTAACAAAGTGATGCGGCTATTGCTATCTTGAACATAGGCATCGGCAAATTGTTCGAGCGCTGCGGTTTGGTTATCTGAGAGATTCAAAAACACAGCGGCTTTCTCTTGCAGAAAATCCACTTGCTGGGCGATGACTTGCTGACGGTAAAAACTGCTTAGAACTTGCCAACACAGGAAAAAAATCAGCAATAGACCGATTGACCATAAACCATAGCCATAGCGTTTTTTCATTGGGTCGGCTCCTGAAATTTATACCCAAATCCTCGAACGGTCACCAAGTATTCTGGACGCTTGGGATCAGCTTCCAATTTTTCTCTTAAATGACTGATGTGAACATCCACGATGCGACTTTGTCCATCAAAGTCGAAATTCCAAATACGATTGAGTAAGGTATCGCGATCGATCACGCGGCCTTTACGTTTCATAAAGTAAACCAGCAGCTCGAACTCTTTCGGTGTCAGGAAGATTTTCTCACCATCCACACTGACCTGGAAATTGGTCAGATCGGCTTGGATTCCGCCAATTTGCAAGATTTCTGCAGGTTGATCTTCTTCTCGTGCTTGTTGACGAGGTTCTAAGCGACGGAAGATGGCCTTCATTCGAGCCAATACTTCTCGAGGGCTGAAGGGTTTCGTCAAGTAGTCGTCAGCCCCGATCTCTAAGCCCAAGATCCGGTCGATCGGATCATCTTTTGCGGTCAAGACGAGGATCGGTGTCTCGATTTTTTCTTGACGTAATTTCTTTGTGATTTCGATGCCGTCCAAATTCGGCAGCATGACATCCAAGATGATAAAGTCAAAAGGTTTTGACAACGCCAAGTCGAAGGCTTTTTGACCATCTGAGGCGGAAACGACTTGGTAGCCCTCTTTTTCTAAATTAAAGGTTAAAAGTGTGACGATTGAAGGTTCATCATCGACAACGAGTATTTTTTTCATGATAGACTCCTTTCGTTTCTTTTTTTCAAGAAACGATTAAATTTCAACGAACAAGTCCTATTTTAGCATGAATAGACAATTGGTACTATTGCAACCACTAAATAAATGCTATAATAAAGGACGATTTCATAGGAAAGCTGAGGGTGCTAAATGATTGGAATCAGTGCGTGTCTAGGCGGTGCCCTTTGCCGCTACGATGGAAAACATCAAGCAGTACCACAATTGATCGAACTTGTTCGTGCGGGTCAAGCCATGATGGTCTGTCCAGAAGTTCTTGGCGGCTTGCCGATTCCACGTGAACCGGCCGAAATCGTCGGTGGCGATGGGGTGGATGTTTGGGCGCAACGAGCGAAGGTCGTCACCATTTCAGGAGAAGACGTGACGGAACAATTTACTAAAGGCGCGAAAATTGCTTATCAAAAATTACAAGAGCAAGGCATCACCCAACTGATCTTAAAAGAGAAAAGTCCCTCTTGTGGCAGTCAGACGATTTATGATGGCAATTTTTCTGGAATCAAAAAAACAGGGGTCGGTGTCGCTTGTGCCTATTTTCGACAACAAGGCATGACTGTTTTGTCCGATGTCGAATGGCTTGCAAAACAGGAGGAAGCAAATGGAAATTGAAAAGACCAATCGCATGAATGCGTTGTTTGAGTTTTATTCCACGTTATTGACGGAAAAACAGATGAATTACATGGAATTGTATTACGCAGATGATTTTTCTCTAGGAGAAATCGCTGAAGAGTATCAAGTTAGCCGTCAAGCAGTCTATGACAACATCAAACGCACCGAACGTATTTTAGAAGACTATGAAAAAAAACTACATATGTTTTCGGATTATATCATGCGGGAAGACTTGCTGGATCAGCTAAGCGAGTATACGAAAACCCACTATCCAAAAGACGAAACCTTACAGGGGTTTATTCAACAGCTCCAAGAAATTGAAGAATAAAGGAATGAAAAAAAATGGCATTTGAAAGTTTAACTGAACGCCTCCAGCAGGCAATGAGCAAACTGCGCAGAAAAGGAAAAGTATCTGAAGCAGATGTAAAAGAAATGATGCGTGAGATTCGTCTAGCTTTATTAGAAGCCGACGTCAATCTGCAAGTTGTAAAAGAGTTTACCAAAAATGTCCGTGAACGGGCAGTGGGGGTAGAAGTATTAGAAAGCCTATCTCCAGCGCAACAAATCGTTAAGATCGTTGATGAAGAATTAACCAAAACATTAGGATCAGAAACAGTTGGGATCGAAAAATCACCGAAGATCCCAACGATCATCATGATGGCTGGTTTGCAAGGGGCAGGGAAAACCACCTTTGCTGGGAAATTAGCCAACCATTTGATCAAAACCGAAAACGCACGTCCATTAATGATCGCTGGTGACGTGTACCGTCCAGCTGCGATCGACCAGTTGAAAGTATTAGGGCAGCAATTGGATGTACCTGTTTTTGATATGGGAACTGATGTCAGCCCAGTTGAAATCGTCCGCCAAGGATTGGCTTTGGCTCGGGAAAAGAAAAATGACTACGTTTTGATCGATACGGCGGGTCGTTTGCATATCGACGAAAACTTGATGGAAGAGCTAAAACAAATCAAGGACTTGGCACAGCCAAATGAAATTTTACTGGTAGTAGATGCGATGACAGGACAAGATGCTGTCAACGTGGCGGAAAGCTTCAATCAACAACTGGGGATCACAGGGGTAGTCATCACCAAGCTAGATGGCGATACTCGTGGCGGGGCGGCATTGTCGATTCGTCAAGTTACGGGCGCTCCAATCAAGTTCACTGGTACCGGTGAAAAATTGACCGACCTTGAAGTATTCCATCCAGATCGGATGTCTAGTCGGATTCTCGGTATGGGTGATATGCTGACTTTGATCGAAAAAGCACAGCAAGATTACGACGAGAAAAAAGCAGAAGAACTTGCTCAAAAAATGAAGGAAAACTCCTTCGACTTCAATGACTTTGTCGAACAGATCGATCAAGTTATGGGCATGGGCCCAATTGAAGATCTCTTAAAAATGATTCCGGGAATGAGTCAAATGCCTGGTATCGAAAATGTCAAAGTTGATCCGAAACAAATTGCTCGACAAAAAGCCATGGTTTATTCTATGACACCAGCTGAACGGGAAAATCCTGATTTGTTGAATCCAAGCCGTCGCCGCCGTATTGCTGCTGGTTCTGGAAACAGTGTCGTCGAAGTCAACCGTATGATCAAACAATTCAAAGAATCTCGCAAAATGATGCAGCAAATGAGTAAAGGGAATATGAATATTCCTGGCATGGATCAAATGTTTGGCGGCGGGGTCAAAGGGAAACTTGGAAAAATGGCCATGAACCGCATGGTCAAGAAACAAAAGAAGAAAAAGAAAAAACGCAAATAATCGTTTAACACTGATAGGAACTGAGAACTGAACCTTATCTTCGTGTAATTAAAAAAACATGATCTGAAAAGGCACCAAATCGAGAAGCTGTACCTGCTAATTCTAGCAACTGCAGCTCCTCAGATTGCCTTCTTCAGGTCATGCTTTTTTATGCTCACAGCGTCCTCTTTAAATAAACTCCTTCAAAGAACATCAAATAGAACATCTAGAGAACATCCTTTTTTATAGAGAAAGCCAGCTTTCTACCGAATATCTCAAATCGTCCAAGAGTCAAAAATAGCGATCAACTATCGTTGCGGACAACTCTAAGAATAGGATAGAAGCAGAACATTCGTGCTTTCTGTTAAATGGTGCTACTATTAATTTATAGCAAGTATGAAAGGAGTTTTTTACGATGACAAACAAAGATCGCATTGAAGGAAAAGTAACCGAAACAAAAGGGAAACTTACAGGAGATGACTCCGAAGAATTAAAAGGCAAAACCCAAAATAAATATGGGAAAGCCAAAGATAAGGTTGAAGATTTTGCGGATGATGTTTCTCGTAAAGTAAATGACTTCTTTGACAAAAAAGACGACGACAAACCTAGACATTAAACTTAAAAGCATCCCTGCAACAAGAACATGTTGCAGGGATGCTTTTTTATATTCCACTGATTTGTTTGTTTTTTCGTTTGTACCACCAATTCATCAGCGCTTTAGGATAGACAAGCAGCAAACTGATGAATAAGCAGGCAACCAGTAATAAACCGAGCCGAAGGGCGATGTTCCAAAGACTGACATCATACCCCTCATAGAGATTACGGTAAAAAATTTCTAGTGGGTAATAAGAAATCATGGATAAATAGAACCAGGTTCCCAAAGAAAGCAGCCAATAAACTGGTGCGCGCAATTTAGGGATCGTTAAATAATCACCGTCATTTTCTAAAGAGATTTTCGAGAACACTTTTTCGGCAGCAAGAATCAGCAAGCCGCTCAAGCCGAGGTAAAGGAGCAGCAGCCACCAAGGGTAGACATATCCTTGGGGCCAATCGATCCAGGTTTGAAAAGGAATCAGAAAATCCCCATGACCAAGAAACACAAAACTAAAAAACTCGCGGGTACATTGGAAAAAGCTATACCCCATTGATCCTAGCGAAATAGTGAAGAAGACCGAGAGCACGCCAGTAAACAGATTCCCCAGCAAAACGCCTAACAAGAGACCTGCAGCAAATACTAGCAGATTCGTTGCCAAGGTACTAAGGGCAGAAAGCAGCACGTCTTGAAGCGGCACAGCGAGATAGCGAGCTGGGATCATCGTGTATTCGATCAGGATATGACCTAACAGACCCAAGACTAAACAAGCGGTCAAGGGTAAGCCGATAAAAAGCAGTTTCTTGTGAAAGACGTGCTTTCTGCTAAAGGGTAAAGCAAATAAAAAGCGATTGAAATTGGTGCGGCCATCGACAAAAAAGGACAAGAAGCCCCAAATAAACAGGAAGACAATCACAAGTTGATTCATGGTGGTCATATAAGGGCGATTGTAATAAATCTCATCAGGGGACTCATTGCTGATCGTCAATACCGCATCGCGGTACTCTGTTGCCGAATCAAAGTAAACCGGGGTTTCACCCTTGTAGCTTTTGACATAGTACTCTCGATTTTCGTTGAAATCTTTGATAAATTCTTCAGATGTCAAATAGCGTTCTTGCTGATGCCAGGCTTTTTGTGATTGCCAGCCATCACCAAGATACATTAAGAGTAAGACAAAACAAAAGCCGATCAGCAGCTTGCCGTAGCGTTCTTTAAATATATTGCTTAACATCGTTTTCCACCTCTATCCTTCCACTAATGCCTCTTGTCGTAAATTTGCTTCAAACAGATCTTCCAAGGTCAATGGCAATTCTTCGAAAACCAAAGGATCAAGCTGCTGGATCTCAGCCGCCAGCTCTTTTGTGTAATTGTCAAACAAAGCGGTCAAGACTCGACCTTGTTTTTGAATCAGCTTGGAGCGCTGCTTGATAAGGGGAGGAATCTGCTTGCTGCGAAAGACGAGTTGAAGTTTGCGAGATTGTTCGCGAATCGTTTCCAAACGGTAGTCTCCTTCAATCGTTTTCCCTTTGATCAACAAGGCACGATCAATAATATGCTCTAATTCATTTAGATTATGGGAAGCGATCAATGCGGTACGATTCGACTCACTGAGGCTTTCCAGCAATAGTCCAATCACTTTTTTACGGACGATCACATCAAGCCCATCAAAAGGTTCGTCTAACAGTAAGAACGTCGCATTTGAAGCGATCGCTAGAATCATCTTATAAAGACCTTGCATTCCTTTTGACATTCGCCGGTAAGAAAGCGTTAGCGGCAGACCATGGCTTTGCATCAATTCTAAATAAAGATTTTGATCAAAATTCGGATAAGCAAGCCGATAAAATTGATTGATTTTTTTTAACGAGTAGGCAGCCAGAAAGTTTTCTTTTTCATCGATATAAAAAAGCTGTTCTTTTAATTCCGGGTGCTGATCCAGGCGTTGGTTATCGATCGAAATCTCGCCATCATCTAGTAAATAATGTCCAGCGATCGTCCGAAACAACGTGGTTTTCCCAGAACCATTGCGACCGATCAATCCTACGAGCTCTCCTTTTTCCAAAGAGAAGTTCACGTTTTCTAAGATAATTGTTTGTTCCATTTTCTTGGTCACATGTTCGATCTTCACTGTGGATCGCCTCCTAACTCTTGTTCAAAGCCATTCATCCAATCGCTCAGCTCACGCATGCTGATCTGTAAATGGCGTGCTTCGATCACCAATTCTTTCAAACGTTCTTTCACTTGTAAGATCCGAATCTCATCGCGTGGCAGATCCTCAGTAACTTTCACAAAGGTGCCTTTTCCTTTGATGGTGACAAGCACTTGCTCATTTTCCAATACTTTGTAGGCTTTGCTGACGGTATTTGGATTCATCAACAGGTGCTTGGCCATTTCACGAACCGAAGGCACTTGGTCTCCAGCGGTTAGAACACCGTTCAGAATATCTTCTTTGATACTTAAAACCAATTGCTCATAGTAAGGTTTGCTGCTGGCTTTGTTAATGCGAACCACAAAATCAGCTCCTTTCATTTATGTGTACTAGTATACGTAGTACACTAGTGGAAGTAAAGTCTTTTATGATAAAATAAACAAAAAGGAGCTGATGAGGACAATGGAACGATGTGAGTGGGCCAACAGTACACCAGCGATGCAGGAGTATCATGATACAATCTGGGGGAAACCTGAGTATGAGGATCAGCAGTTGTTTCGAAAATTGGTGTTAGATATGAATCAAGCAGGGTTGAGCTGGCAAACGATTTTAAATAAAATGGCGAATTTTGATGCGGCGTATGATCAGTTTGAAATCACTAAAGTAGCGAACTATACGGAAGAAAAAGTGGAAGAACTGATGATGAATCCAGGCATCATCCGCAATCGGCGAAAGATTGAAGCGGCGATCAGCAATGCCCAAGAAGTTTTAAAAATCCAGCAAGAATATGGTAGTTTCTCCGCATTCTTGTGGCGATATGTCGATCATCAGCCGATCATTAATGAATTTGAGCAGCAATCCGATGTACCGACACATTCGGAAATCTCCGATCAGCTAGCGAAAGATTTGAAAAAGCGAGGGTTTAAATTTGTCGGAACGACCATTATTTACGCCTTTATGGAAGCTGTCGGCATGGTCAACGATCATTTAGTCACTTGTGTTTGTCGAACATCAGCAGCAAACAAAGAATAAAGGAGCGAGCATAATGGGAAAAGTGATATTCTATGGTGCGATCAGCCTCGATGGCTATTTAGCAGGTCTGAAGGATCAACTGGACTGGCTGTTTCAAACTGATACCGGTGTCGCCACGACTTATGAAGCATTTTTTGCAACCATCGATGCGACAGTGATGGGGAGAAAGACCTATCAAGAAGCAAAGAAACTTATGGATGGAGGACTGTTGTACCCCGAAACAACAAATTATGTTTTTTCTCGTACACAAAAAGAATCGCTGCCAGATGCAACGCTAGTGTCAACAGATCCAGTTGCATTTGTTTCAGCATTAAAACAAGAGGAAAACGTATGGGTAGTAGGGGGAGGTTCCTTATTAAAACCATTGCTGGAAGCTGATTTGATCGATGAATGGTTTATTCAAATCGCGCCGGTGTTTTTAGGAGAAGGCAAGCGACTGTTTGAACCGGGGGATTACTCGAGACGCTTGACGTTTGTTGAAACAAAACAGATGGGGGAACTGACAGAACTCCATTTTGTCCGAAAGTCTGTGTCAGGCAGCGAGTAAAAAGCGCAAACGATTATTCTTCACAGTAAAAAAGACCAAGAAACTTAGTGCCGAGTTTCTTGGTCTTTTTGTATGGATTCTTCATTAGTTGAATCGTTGAAAGAATTCAATATATTTTGCAAGGATCGTTTCGAAGAAGCTTACTGTATCTGGGTTGATTTCATTGTTTTCATCGATCAAGTTTGTGATACCGCCAATGTAGGCTTCTGGTTGTTGCAGAGTAGGCATATCCAAAAAGACTAATGATTGACGCAAGTGATGGTTCGCACCAAATCCAGCGATCGCTCCTGGAGAAACGCTGACGACTAAGGCTGGTTTGCCACTCCAACTGCTCGCACCGTAAGGACGAGAACCAACATCTAATGCATTTTTCAAGGCTGCAGGAACAGAGCGGTTGTATTCTGGTGTAAAGAAGAAGACACCATCAACGGCGCTTAATGCTTCACGAAATGCTGTCCATTCAGCAGGAACTTTTCCTTCAACTTCCAAATCTTCATTGTAAAAAGGCAAGTTGCCGATCTCGATGAAAGATGCTTCAAAACCTTCTGGTAATAGTGATGCGAATTTTTTCGCTACGAGTTTATTGTAAGAACCTTCCCGCAAGCTGCCGACGATAAAACCGATTTTTTTTGTCATGTAAAATTCCTCCTTGTTGTTTTCTACTCATTTAGCTTACCAAAAGTAAGTGAATGGTGCAAATAAAACGATTTGACCTTAAAAAGGTTTCTCTAATATTCATGATACGCGTCCAGATTCATTCTGGCAAAAGATAACCATGCCGAAAAAACAGGAAAGAAAAACTTTTTTCAGCTGTAAAGAAAAAACTCTTTACACCATCAGAAAAACCTGTTAAACTAGCTCTTGTGATTAAATCAATGGAGGTGTAAATAATGGCAGTAAAAATTCGTTTAAAACGCATGGGTTCTAAAAAGAAACCTTTTTACCGTATCGTCGTAGCAGATTCACGTTCTCCTCGTGACGGACGTTTCATCGAAACAGTTGGTACTTACAATCCTTTACTAGACCCAGCTGAAGTAACAATCAAAGAAGATCTAGTTCTTGATTGGTTATCTAAAGGTGCGCAACCTTCAGATACAGTTCGTAACATCCTTTCTAAAGAAGGCGTTATGAAAAAACACCACGAAGCAAAATTCACTAAGAAATAAGGTGACTTTGGATGAAAGATTTGCAAGAATTAGTCTTAACGATCGTTTCACCACTTGTTACCAAACCTGAGGATATCAAGCTTGAGCTGGTAGAGTCAGATGATTTCTTGGAATATAATCTTACTGTGGCACCAGAAGATATTGGTCGTATCATCGGTAAACAAGGTCGGGTTGCCAAAGCAATTCGAACGATCGTTTACAGTGTACGGACAAATGGACCAAAAAAAGTTCGTTTGAATATCATTGATGGTAAATAAGCAAGAGTGTAAAGCATTTCTCTTTGAGAAATGCTTTTTTTGTAAAATTCATGCTTAAGATGGAGGACAAAAAAGGATGGTTTTGAGATAATCAAAAATGAGGAGGTGCTTGTATGTCTCAACTAATCGCATGGATCGTCGTTCTTTTGATTCTCGTCTTTATTTATAAAATCGGTTCTTTTCTTTGGCGAACGCTAGGGATCTTGTTGTTGCTCTTTTTAATTTGGGTCTATCGTGAGGAGATCATGACGCAATTGAACCAATGGACACAAAACTTTCGTTGGGGCGACCTATCGACGATCGCCAATCAAGTTTGGCAATGGATCAAGGACGGCTTCCAATCCTTGCAAAATTGGGTCACTAATCTTTAAAAAATCGACAAAAAAATGACAGACAATCTGACTTGTTTGTCATTTTTTTTATTGAGGGGTATCCTTTGTATAAGGAGGGGAACATCATGAAAAAAGAACTAGGATTATTTGTTACGCTGCTAACGATCGGAACCTTGGCTGGCTGTAATAATCAAAAAGACCAAGAAACCAGTCAAGCCAGTACAGCTGAAACAACAGCAACGACTATGGTGGAAAGTACCCAAACACAAAAAAGTAGTCAATCAGAAACCAGTCAATCAACTGCATCGACTAGTCAGGCGGTTTCTGAGGATTCTTCAAATACGAGTAGCACCACAGACATCTATATCCAAATACAAGCGGTATTCCCTGATCTTGTCTTGCCAAAGAACGTTCCGCTTGCTTCGGATAAAGTGTTGAATGCGGCCACAGCTGGCAGTCAATCCGATGCCTCGATTCTTTATTATGGACTTGATCAGCAATTGTCTCTCAATGACAAGGCTTTGAACGAAGAAACACCGCTTGCTGCTTTTCAATCAAAAGAGTATCAATCAGCGGATGAAGCTGCTGCAGCGGTCAATGTAACAGCGGATGATGGCGGACAAGCCGTTGATCTCGGATATGGCATTACTGGGCATATGCAAGGAGCTGCTGGCTCCAGTTATTTAAGTTGGCAAGAAGGAAATTGGTCATTGACTGTTCGAGCAGTCAACCAAGAGGAACAAGATCCTGTGCCGGTTGCCAAAGAAGTGGTAGCGTATCTAGAAG
Organism: Enterococcus sp. R12; assembly: GCF_058135755.1. Lineage (NCBI taxonomy): Bacteria > Bacillati > Bacillota > Bacilli > Lactobacillales > Enterococcaceae > Enterococcus > Enterococcus sp. R12. The sequence goes on along the minus strand of NZ_CM176874.1, from coordinate 2,558,041 downwards.
AAGCCATGCTTCCAGCACCTGAGGTCGGTCAAATCACTATCGATATGGGAAAAAATGACCATACAGCAACTACCGTGGTCTGGCAACAAGAAAAGATGCTTCGAACGGTGCAACATCAAGATGCACGTTCAGCATTGGAAATGGCCGTTTCAATGAATCAATAAGTTTCAGATTAGGACATTGCCCCTTTGATCAAGCGTCGAAGGGGTGTTTTTCGCGCGATGATTTTGAGGAAAACAGGGGGCGCTAGGAAACGGCTAGAATTCGCTACTTTGCTATGCTAAAATAGAACAGAAGTTAGAAGAAATGGGGAACGAACGTGACAGAATATTTAAACGTAGGGAAAATCGTCAATACACATGGGATCCGTGGAGAAGTACGAGTGATATCGCAAACGGATTTTCCAGAAGAACGCTACCGTAAAGGGGCTGAATTGACACTTTTTCGTGAAAATAAAGAGCCATTACCATTGATTGTTTCAGGTCATCGCAAACATAAAAATTTTGATTTGTTAACGTTTGAGGGCTATCCCAACATCAACGACGTTGAACCGTTTCGTAACGGCATTTTAAAAGTTACCAAGGATGATTTGGTGGATCTAGCAGAAAATGAGTTTTACTACCATGAAATTATTGGTCTGGAAGTCGTCGAAGAAGATGGCACAATCATTGGTAAAGTCAAAGAGATCCTTTCACCAGGCGCCAATGATGTTTGGGTGGTACAGCGAAAAGGGAAGAAGGATGCCTTGATTCCTTATATCGAATCTGTTGTCCACACGATAGATCTTGAAAATGGTCAGGTCACTGTGGAAATCCCAGAGGGGTTGTTAGACGATGAGAATTGATGTATTGACACTATTTCCCCGAATGTTCGAAGGGCCTCTAGGAGAGTCGATCATCGGTAAAGCACGGGAAAAGGGATTGTTAGAAATCAATGTCTCTAATTTCCGTGATTATTCTGACAACAAGCATCAAACAGTGGATGACTATCCTTATGGTGGCGGAGCAGGAATGTTATTAAAAGTCCAACCTGTCTATGACAATATCAAAGCGATCGAAGAAGCAACACCAGAAACGAAAAAGCGTGTGATCCTATTAGACCCAGCGGGAAAACCCTTTGATCAAAAGATGGCGGAAGAATTCTCTACCGAAGAGCACCTTGTTTTTATTTGCGGTCACTATGAAGGCTATGATGAACGAATCCGTTCATTGGTCACTGATGAAGTGTCACTGGGCGATTACGTCTTGACTGGCGGCGAATTGGGGGCAATGGTCATGATCGATGCGACGGTCAGGCTATTACCAGAAGTTTTGGGCAATCAAACCTCCGCACAAACTGATTCTCATTCCACTGGTTTATTAGAGCATCCGCAATATACACGCCCGGCAGAGTTCAAAGGCATGAAAGTGCCGGAAGTTTTGATGAATGGCAATCATAAACTGATCGAGCAGTGGCAATTAAAAGAATCATTGCGCCGAACGTATCAGCGACGTCCAGATATGCTGGAAACTTATCCGCTGACCGCTGAAATGCAGAAGCTTTTAAAAGAAATTGAAGACGAAGCGAAGACTGGCAACTAAAATAGTGCCAGTTTTTTTTTGATATTCTGCGCCATGACAAGAAAATTCTCTTTACAGCCTATGGTCGACTGTGGTAAGATATTTCAGTGAGTGTAAACTCAACTATTACGATGTTCCGCTGGAGCTTTCATGCTTTAAGAATGTTTGGGAATAAGGAGAATGATAAACATGAATCCATTGATTCAAGAACTAACTCAAGAACAATTACGTACTGACATCCCAGCTTTCCGTCCTGGGGACACTGTTCGCGTTCACGCGAAAGTTGTCGAAGGAACTCGCGAACGTATCCAGTTATTTGAAGGTGTTGTCATCAAACGCCGCGGTGCTGGTATCAGCGAAACTTATACAGTTCGTAAAGTATCAAACGGTGTAGGTGTTGAACGTACCTTCCCATTGCACACACCACGTGTTGCACAAATCGAAGTTGTTCGTTACGGTAAAGTACGTCGTGCAAAATTGTACTACTTGCGTGCATTACACGGAAAAGCAGCTCGTATCAAAGAAATTCGTCGTTAATCATTTATTATCAGATGAAGCAAAAGCCCTTGATTTCAAGGGCTTTTTTCTTTTGACTAAGGTGAAAGGAACTTTCTATTTGTTGTGATAAAATGAAGAAACGACTATACGAATAGGAGGGGTTTCATTGAAAGAAAGAAATAACAATCTCGGACGAGAAGAAATAATCATCGAAAAGGAGTTCGTCAGACGGCCAAAGGTTCCATGGTCGAAGGACGTTCAACGCTTTTTACGTTTTTTGCAAGATCAGCAGATAAATTATGTGCCGAAACCATTAGGGTTTGATCAGGAAGAACATGAGTTAGTTTCTTTTGTTCCAGGGGAGGTATATGATCAGCCATTGCCGAATGAACTTTATACTGATGAGGTTCTTTGTTTGGTAGCTGAACGATTAAGAGATTTTCATGATCGAAGTGTTGGTTTTCTGGAAAGGCTAACTGGTGAGGAACAGTGGATGCTGGAATACTCTGGTCCGACAGAGGTGATGTGCCACAATGATTTTGCTCCGTATAATATGACGATCGTGGATGGGGAGCCTTTTGGGCTTTTTGATTTTGACACAGTAAGGCCAGGAAGCAGGTTATGGGATGTTTCTTATGCTGCGTACCGCTGGGTACCCTTGTATTTTGTTGGGAACAGTCGTCTGAGTGAAACACAATGCCATCGATTGAAACTTTTTGTGGATACTTATCGGCTGTCCAATAATGACAGGTTACAGATTGTCGATTGTTTGATCGAACGCCTTTGTGCACTAGTTGCTTTTATGAGCAGAAAAGGGGAAGAAGGGAATGGAAATTTTCAGAAAAATATTGACGAGGGACATCTTGCTAAATACCAATATGACATTCAGCGCCTGAAAGAAAATAAATCGCAAGTCATCGAATGGATAAAAATAGAAGGATAGAAGAACAGTGAGTACAAATCATCCTACAGTCTTCTATCAGATTGTCTTGATATTTTTTATTGAAACGATTGTTATTTATAGAGATGAATTATCTCTATCTTTTTTATTTTAATTTTATGTAATCTGGAAATAAAGAAAAAATTTTGAATGATTTCATTATTGTTTTCTCATAAATGATTACAGAAAAAAAGCAATAAATTCCCCTTTTTTTGATGATTTCTATGGTAATCTTCTCGATAGAGAACTTTCTTTTATCTAGCTATTGCTGACCTCTATGTGTTAGTTAATTACTTCACAAATAAAAGGAAGTTCTTTATTTAATCGAATTGAAAGAGGTGTCTTTGTGAAAGCAGCTGTAGTATCAAAAGATAAGGTTGTAAAAATCGAGGAAAAAGAATTAAGAGCGCTTCGTCCGAATGAAGCATTATTGAAAATGGAGTGTTGCGGTGTCTGCCATACTGACTTGCATGTCAAAGATGGCGACTTTGGAGATGCATCTGGGATCGTACTCGGACACGAGGGAATCGGTAAAGTGGTTGCAATCGGTGATGATGTTACTTCTCTAGCAATCGGTGACCGTGCAAGTGTCGCTTGGTTGTATGAAAGCTGTGGATCATGCGAATACTGTGTGAACGGGAATGAATCATTATGCCGTTCGGTTAGAAATGCCGGCTATTCTGTAGATGGTGGTATGGCTGAAGAATGTATCGTTGTAGCTGACTATGCAGTGAAAGTTCCAGAGGACTTAGGTTCTGCTGAAGCCAGCAGCATTACTTGTGCAGGTGTAACCACATATAAAGCGGTAAAAGTTTCTGACATTAAACCAGGTCAATGGATCGCCATCTATGGTTTAGGGGGATTAGGTAACCTAGCCTTGCAATATGCTAAAAATGTCTTTAATGCAAAAGTGATTGGAATCGATATCAACGACAAACAGTTGGACTTCGCAAAAGATCACGGCGCTGATCTTGTAATCAATCCTGCGAAAGAAGATGCGGCAAAAATCATTCAAGAAGCAACCGGCGGCGCACATGCAGCTGTAGTAACAGCTGTTTCAAAAGCAGCCTTCAATTCTGCTGTTGATGCTGTTCGTGCGGGCGGTACGATTGTAGCGGTCGGTCTCCCACCAGAAAGCATGGACTTGAACATTCCTCGACTTGTATTGGATGGGATTAAGATTGTCGGTTCCCTTGTTGGAACACGAACTGATTTAGCAGAAGCTTTCCAATTTGCAGCGGAAGGGAAAGTCGTTCCTAAAGTAGTCATGCGTCAGTTAGAAGAGATCAACAATATTTTTGATGAAATGCTTTCAGGAAAAATCAAAGGACGGATGGTCATTGATTTTCAAGAGAAATAAACGAAAATAGAGAAACCAACTATGAATTTTTAGCGAAGGAGAAAATTTCGTGTGTAATTTATTGATCATTGACAGCGAAGAGCGAAGAGCAGTTAGCGAGATGATTCGTTTAATCGATCGTCATTTCCCAAATGTCATCTTGCTTCCAACGGTTGATTCGAAAAAAGCACTTCAGCGTACCTGTCTTGAGCAGACGGTTGAAATTGCAGTGATTAATGCGGATGGCGAAGAGGACTGTTTTGAATTATACAAAGAATTGCTCTCTTTTTACCCGAATGCAAAAGCAATTTTGTATTCTGTAGTAGAAAGCTTTGCTATCGCTCAAAAAGCGTTACGTTACGGCTTGATCGATTATTTGGTCGAACCGATCACCAATGATTTTGTTTATGCATTAGACCGGGGGATTCAATCCATCAATCAGATTTCCTTGCTGCACGTCGAGAAAAACAATGAAGCTTCTCCTTCGCTTTCTTTAAGACATAAGATATTGCGCTATATTCATGAAAATTATAGAGAACATATTACGTTAGACACTTTAGCAGATCACCTGCATTTAAGTCGGTATCACACCAGCCGATTGATCAAGAATACATTAGGAATGACCTTTTCATTGTACTTGATGATTTATCGTATTGAAGTTGCCAAAAAAGAACTCTCAACAAGTGATCGATCAATCAGTGAAATTTCTGTTAGAGTAGGATTCAATGATCCAAATTATTTTAGTAAGAAATTTAAAAAAGCAACTTCTTATACGCCCAAAGAGTATCGAAAAATTTATCGTGGGAAAGTAACCGTGATCGACTCAAGACTTGAGCTTTGAGGATTAAATAAAGTAATTTGGGCTGATTGTATTAGCGAAAACATGATTCTTTGCTAATGCTTATCAAGTTACTTTTTCATAGATGAGAAAAGCTAAAAGGCCTATGCGCGCAAGGCCTTTTTTACTTGAAAAAACTTTTTTGGATCAGGTTATTCAGACTAGCAGCAGAGGACAAAGACTGATGTTTTTGTGAATGAACCGATAGGTGCTATAATGAGAACGGATTCAGCAGTGCAGCTTACCAAAGAAAGGGAGCAAGAAAATGGCGAACAAAATGGTGTTTATTAACTTGCCTGTCACTGATATCAAACGTGCAACATCCTTTTATGAAGCGTTGGGGTTTGTAAAAAATGAAGAGTTCTCAAACGAGACCAGCAGTGGAATGGTTTGGAGTGAATCGATTTGGTTAATGCTGTTAGAACATGCGTTTTACCAACAATTTCTAAATGGTAGAAGTATTGCAGATACAAAGAAGACGAGTGGCGCATTGATCGCGTTTAGTTTTGACACACCAGAAGAAGCAAAAAATTTTGCGAAAATTGCTGAAGAAAATGGTGGACAGTCGTTCCAAGTTGATATGGGGATTCCAGAGGACATGATGGTCGGCTATGAAATCGTTGATCCTGACGGCAATCAGATTGAGTCTGCTTGGATGAAAGGCTATTAGTAAAGTGCTCGTTTAAATAAAAAGGAAAAAAATGGTTCAGTATGCAGTTCCCTCAAGAAGTTAGGCTTTTGTGCTAACTTTTTGAGGGCTGCTTTTTCTTGACGGGATCCTCGAGTTTTGTAAGATTGGTCAGTACCCTTTGTCTAAATTTGAAAAAAGAGGTATGATACAAGAAAAAGGAGTGGAGACGAAGTGAAATATTCAACGAAATACAGCGACGCCATTCACATCCTCGCTTACATCCACCTCTTTAAAGGAACTGATCTATCAAGTGATCGGATCGCCCAGAGTGTTGAAACGAATCCTGCTTATGTTCGCCGGATTATGAGTGATCTGCGTATTGCAGGATTGATCGAAAGCCAAAGAGGAAAACCAAACCCTAAACTAACGAAGGAACCATATGAGATTTCTTTGTTGGACATCTATGCGAGTGTTGAAAAAGATCAGCATCTTTTACATGCGGACAAAAAGACCAATCCCAATTGCTTGATTGGGGGGAATATCCAAACGGTATTAGAGGAAACTTACGATGTGCTGCAAAAGAAAATTGAGCAGGAAATGAGCGCTATCTCGCTACAATCCATCATTGACGGCATTCAAGTAGAAGCCAATCATTAAAAGAGTCACATGGAAGGCTGTTAAAAAAGAACTTTCACCTGCTAGGCAAATTCTTGACAGGGAAGAAAGTTTCTTTTATACTCTAGTTGTAACTTAATTAGTAACAACTGATTTTGAAAAAAACAAAAGTAGGAAGGATGATCATTATGAAAATCGGTATTATTGGCGCAACAGGGAATGCAGGTTCAGCAATTTATCAAGAAGCAGTACAGAGAGGACACGAAGTGACTGCTATCGTGAGAAATGAAGCGAAGGCCAAAGAACAACTTGGTGAGACGGTCAAAACACTTACAAAGGATGCTTTTTCTCTCACAGAAGAAGAGCTCAGTGACTTTGATGTGCTTGTTGACGCGTTTGCGACAAGTCCTGACAAAGCTTACTTGCATGTGGATCTGGCAGCAAAATTAGTGCACCTGTTTCGAGAAAAAGACACTCGCTTGTTCTTCATCTTAGGAGCCGGCAGTTTATTCAATGAAGCGGGGGAACGTAATCTCTCTGAGTTGAAAAAAGCACCAGGAAGCGAAAGTTGGATTGCGATTCCAGAAAATCAGCTAGACGAATATCTCTTTTTAGAAACAGTCAAAAATGTCCCTTGGGTGGGGATTTCTCCTGGGAATGTCTTTCAAGAAGGACCAGCTAAACCAGCGATTTTAGGGAAAGATCACTTACTATTCAACGAACAAAAGGAATCGGTGACATCTAGCGGTACGTTAGCTAAGGCAATTATCGATGAGATCGAAACAGTACAACATGAAAACACCCGCTTTACTGTGATTGATGCCTAGTAAGTTTTCAAAGACGACTGAGATGGAGATGGCATGAGTAGCGTTGACTATTGGTACGAGTGGATGGATAGGCGATTTTAGGCAACAGTTCTTTTTTCACATTATTGTTTCCCATACTCAGTAATTTAGACAAGACAAATCCTCTGTCTTTGCTTATAATCAAGGACAGAGGTGAGAAAATGAATAAAAAAATCGAAGCGTATGAATTGATGCTTCTGCAATTAAAAGGATTACTAGAAGCAGAGAGTAATTGGATCGCTAATCTAGCAAACTCTTCTGCTTTATTAAATGAAACATTGGAAGATACGGTGTTTGCCGGCTACTATTTGTTTGAAGAAGGCGAACTGATCTTAGGCCCGTTCCAAGGAAGAGTATCTTGCACCAGAATCACTATGGGCAAAGGGGTTTGTGGGGAGTCAGCCGCAAAACAAACGACATTGATCGTCCCGAATGTCAAAGAACATGAGAACTATATCTCTTGTGACTCGGCAGCTATGTCTGAAATCGTTGTTCCCATGATAGCTGATGATCAATTGATTGGTGTGTTGGATATCGATAGTGGCAAAACGAACAGCTATGATGAGATCGATCAGAAATACCTTGAAGAATTTGCGGCGATCCTTGTAGCGAGTCGTAAATAAATCGTCATTTCTTAATAATTAACATAAAACAATATAATGTTTAAAAGGAAAGTGTTCATTGAATAATGGGCACTTTTTTCATTTTTGTTTTAAATGGACATGCATATCGCTTTATTTTATTATAATTAGATGATAAGATTATAATACAATTAGAGAAACGAGTAGTAAGGAGCGCATTATGGAAGCAGAAACAATTGTATTAGGTAAAACATATGAATGTAAACCAGTCGGCTTAGAAAGCCGCGTTATCGGAGAAGTGGTCAGAAAATTGGAACGTTGTGCCGTTTTGCATGTGATCCGTTATGAAGAGACTGATCATGACGAGCTTGAAGAACGTTGTGGACGAGTTGTGGCAAAATACAACGAGATCTATCAACCAGCATTGGTTGAATGCTTTTCTAGCTAAGGGTTAATCCCAATCAAACGAAGCCATGCACGTAAACCAATTCCCTTAACAAAGGGGCTGTTTCTTGGAAGCAGCCTCTTTTTTTGATTGTTGGACACCGCTGCGTAGAAAAATACATGCTATAATGGGCGAGAAACTAGCAGAAAGCAGGGAGCGAAATGGAATTAGAAAAAACGGTCATTGATGACAAACAGATGCTTTTTGAATTGCCGAAGGAAGCAGGGCAACTGCAAATTGTTAAAGGAAAACTTATTGAAACAAAAGACAATACCGTCCTCTTAGCCATAAAAGAAGGCCAATTACTATCAGTAGCAGATGAGAAATCATTTGATGACAAGCAAGAATATGATCGCTTAATGATCCTTACACCACCTTGGGAGATCATGGCGCCATACTTAGCAGCTTATTACCAAGAGAAATATCATTTGTCCAATGCTTCCAACGCACCTATCGTGATTCCACAGGAACTGCAACAAGGGGTCGCTGTTTGTGCGGAACCATTTGATTGCTTGATCGATTTTCTGGGGTATGTATCCACCAGTAAAAAGGAAACGAAAGTGGTGAAAAAAGGGGGCAAGCCTCGTCATAAATGGTCAAAAGAATTACAAGATGAACCCTTTATGGTGGACTATCAAGGAAGTACAGCAACGGTTTATTGGCAGAAACGCAACGAGGTTCGAATTGAAAAAGGCGCTACCTTGCGTCAAGAGGTTCCTTTGAACAAAGACGGCTCGGTGGGCTTTTCAGCTCGATTAGCAGAAAAGATGCGGCAAGAGAATCAATCAGCGATCAAAGAGGGACGAACGATTGAAGACGTCGTATTAAAAAGTGTCAATGAGGTCGGCATGTTTCTTTACTATGGGGGGACCAATGGCTGGCTTCAATTAAAAGATCAGCAAGGAAGAACCCTGAACGAGCGAACGGTGGAATAGAAAAGAGCGATACTGAACAAGAAAGCGATCCACCAAAGCGAACGGAATCAGCTTTGGTGGATCGCTCGTATCGTTTAACTAGGAGTAAGCTCTTCATCGATCAAGACAAATTCTTGACCTGTTTTGGACAAAACAAGGCTCGGTTTTGCAGTTCCTTCCTTTTCTGCTCGATACGCATCTCGGTGCTTTTGCAGATGTTCGGGGCGTTTTAACCAAGCCTGAAATGCTTTTTTCTCAGTCCATTTTGACACCAACTGGAAAACGAGGTGGTCTTTTGATTCTGAAAACCAAGCTTCAGCAGACTGACAGCCAGCGAATGTTTTCATTGAGGCGGTATCTTTTTTCATTTTAGCTAGAAATCGTTCTTTACCTTCAGGAATTACTTCAAATGCGACGGTACGGATATACATGAAATTCCTCCTTGCTGTGAGTGATTTCATTTAGTATAGCGCTAATTGAGAATCATTGTCAATTAGCGTAAGGGATTTGTACGTTTTTATCGATTTTCACTTTTTGATTAAATCTTTCAAAAGCCTTGTACAAATGAAAAAAGTACGTATAATTAATATACGTACTGAAGAGTCCGAAGAGTATTGGAGAAAATGGATACTTGGGGAAGTCTTTCTTTTCTCACGTGCAATACTCTTCGTTTGTTTAGTGTACCACTCCCATTTTAAAATAGATACGTTTTTTTTACTTTCTGAGGAGATTTCTTTTATTCCTTGAGTTGAAAGGCAAAAAAGTGGGAAGGTTCTGAGAAAGCGCTATGAAGACGAAATTTATGTCTTCTTTTTTTGTGTGAAAGGAAAGGAAAAGTAAGAAAGTTTTTTTATCCATTTTACCTGCGAAATGATGTATAAGAAAGTAACAAAAGTTCTGATTACTAGAAGATCAGGACTTTTTTGTATGCTTTCTTGGCATAACACCTTTCAACGATATTCAGCATAAAGTCGCTCTTTTCTACTTTTTACATTCAGAAGAGCGTTTCTGACACAACCATGTAACCTCTTACATTTTTTGGTCGTGTTAAATTGACAGGCTGCATAAACATGCGGTAAACTCGGTACAACAAACAGAATTTTTTGAATTATCTGAATGTTAGAAGGGGATGAGTAGAAATGGGGAAACGTAGCAAATATGCAGTATCGCTTGTGTTACTAGGCAGCTTATTTTTAGCAGCTTGTCAAAATGGCAATCAAGATAACGAGACGGATTCATCAGCAGCTTCTTCTGCAGAGCAAGTGATCAATGTGCAATTTTCGGCAGAGATGGGCAGTGCAGATATTTCTTTAGCAACCGACTCTTACAGCTTTATTACTCTGAACAATGCTTATGAAGGTCTTTATCGCTTGGATGAAAACAATGTTCCTGTGATTGCTGGTGCAAGCGAAGACGCTGAAGTTAGTGAAGATGGGCTTTCTTACACCATTTCATTGCGGGAAGAGGCAAAATGGTCCAATGGCGATCCAGTTACTGCAGCTGATTATGTTTTTAGCTGGCAGCGAACCGTTGATCCAGCTACAGCTTCCAATTATGCTTATATGCTGGCACCCGTTAAAAACGCTGCGGCTATTTCAGATGGGACGCTAGATAAAAGCGAGTTAGGGATCGAAGCAGTCAATGATCATGAATTGAAAATCACGTTAGAAAAACCGACGCCCTACTTTTTATCTTTACTGGCTTTTCCAACTTTCTTCCCGCAAAACGAGCGTGTCGTGGAAGAGTTCGGTGACCAATATGCCTTAACCAGTGAAAACGCGGCGTACAATGGACCATTCCTATTGACCAATTATGCTGGACCAGGCACCGACATCCAATGGACATTGGCGAAAAATCCCGATTATTGGGATGCCGATTCGGTCAAACTTGAAACAATTAACTTTGATGTCGTGAAAGACTCATCGACCGCTTATAACTTGTACGAAAGCGGACAAGCCGATGACATTATTTTAAGCGGTGAATTGGCGATGCAGAATGTGAATCATCCTGATTACATTGTTCAGCCTAGTGCAACCACTCAGTATTTAGAAATGAATCAAGCACCAGAAGATTCGCCTTTTCGAAATGCAAATCTGCGCCAAGCCATTTCGTATAGTATGAATCGACAACAAATCGTTGACAATATTTTAGGCAACGGCTCCTTACCGGCGGTCGGTTTTGTTCCTTCTGACCTAGCGTTTAATCCAGAGACAAAGGCTGATTTTGTCGAGGATGCGGCAACCACGTTAGCCTTTGACGAAGAAAAAGCCCAAGAATATTGGGAAAAGGCAAAAGCTGAACTGGGTATCGATACATTGTCTTTTGAACTGTTGACATCAGATACCGATCAATCGAAAAAAATGGCAGAATACATTCAAGGCACCTTGCAGCAAACACTGGATGGGCTGACTGTCGAAGTCACAAACGTTCCATTTTCTGTGCGCTTGGATCGTTCAAATAGCGGCGATTTTGAGATGGTCATGAATAACTGGATCGGGGATTATGCAGATCCAATCAACTTTTTGGAATTGTTCAAAAAAGACAGTTCCTATAATCGTGGAAAATGGCTAAATGATGACTACAATCAATTGATCGAACAAGCCTCCAATGAAAATGCTAACGATCCAGAAGCCCGTTGGGAAAATATGGTAGCAGCAGAAAAAATCTTAAACGACGACTTAGGCGTTATTCCACTCTTCCAAAGTGCTGAAGCACATCTACGGTCGCCAAAAATCAAAGGCCTCATCGTTCATAGTGTTGGCGCGGCCTATGATTATAAAAATGTCTTTGTCGAAGAATAAGGAGAAAAAAGCTCCGTTTGTCTATTCATTGTCTGACTTCGTTAAAGAGGGCAGCAGACGAGAAAAACGTTACTAGAATGTTTAGCAACTTGATAACAAGGAATAAAGCAGTTCTTTTTCTAGCAGCGAACAATGACGTATTCATTTTAGCTAGATAAGAACTGCTTTTCTTTTTGGGAGGAACACCAATGAAAATCACAGCAGTTGAAACCAAACGAATTCCGATCCAGCTGAATGCACCCTTTAAAACGGCGCTCAGAGAAGTGCACGCCGTCGAAGTGATTCGAGTGCTGCTTTTTTTTGATAATGGGATCGTTGGCATCGGAGAAGCAGCACCTACCGAAGTCATCACCGGTGATACAAAAGAAAGTATTTTAAAAGATATCGAAACGGTCTTTGCCCCGTTCCTGTTAGGCAGAAAGGTAGATGCCCAATTGCTAGTAATGGATGAGCTTCATGCGTTGATCCAGCATCATACGAGCCCTAAAGCAGCGATTGATATCGCGTTGCATGATGCACTGGCAAAAGCGGCCAACTTGCCTCTTTACCGCTATTTAGGTGGTTCTGCCAATACACTGACAACCGACTATACGATCAGTGTTGGTTCACAGGAGCAGATGCTGCATGATGCCCAAGCGAAAGTCCAGGCGGGATTTCGCTCCTTGAAAATCAAACTAGGGGCAGGAACGATCGAAGAGGAAGTTGCGAAAATTCGCCGCATCAATGAACGCTTGGCAGGAAAGATTCCCTTTCGAATTGATGCAAATCAAGGCTGGACCAAAGAAGAAGCGGTGCAGATTTTAGACCAATGGCAAGACATTCCGATCGAGTTTGTTGAACAGCCAGTAAAAGCCCATGATTTTGCTGGACTCAGCTATGTGACTGCTCGTACGACGATTCCAATCATGGCCGATGAAAGTCTTTTTTCCTATGAGGATGCCAAGCGTTTGATTGCTGAAAACTGCTGCAATTATTTGAACATTAAATTGATGAAAAGCGGCGGGATCAAAGAGGGACAAAAAATTTATCACTTGGCAAAAGAGCATCAAATGCCAGTGATGGTCGGTTCGATGATTGAAGGGTATGGGGGAATGGCGGCAGCCGCCCATTTTGCCTTGGGGATGGCCAACGTCCAATTTTATGATCTGGACGTTCCTTTTATGTGGGAGACCCAAACGACTTCCCCTGAAATGCAAGGGATTCTTCAGCGTCCAGGAAGCTTGAGCGTCACCGAACGCATCGGTCTAGGAATCAACGAATAGATAGTTATGAGAGGAGCAAAGATGAAACAAATTGTTCAGGCTGGCTCTTCCTTCTTATGGAAGGAACCCAAAGAAAACAAAGTACTAGCAAAAATCAAAGCATTTCCTTTAGAAGCGCTACACACTTTTTTGACTGATGAAGATACGATGCGGCTTTATCAGGAAAGCTTAGTGGACTCCGAAGTATTATATGGGACGATAGTAGAAGTCATCACCCAAACGGATGGTTGGTCCCAGGTGATCGTCTTGGATCAAAAAAGCAATAAACACCCACTCGGGTATCCCGGTTATCTGCCGAACGAGGTATTGAAGCCATTGCCACCAGATTATGCACCAGCTAAAAGAAGGATTGGGGTGATTGCAAAAGAAGCCGTGCTTGTTTTTGACTCGACCACACGACTTGTTTCTTTTGGAACAGTTTTACCACTTGTTGGGGAAACCGCAGATTCCTATCAAGTGGCTACGCCTAATGGACCAGCAACGATCGCTAAAGCTTTTGCTCACGTCCTATCGGACACATGGGCAAAGCTCCCAGAAAAAATAATAGCCTTGGCAGAACAATTTATAAACCAGCCCTATGTCTGGGCAGGCATTAGCGGCAGTGGCTTTGATTGTTCTGGATTCATGTATTCGCTGCATCGACTTCATGGTATTTTAATCCCCCGAGATACAATCGAGCAAGCACAACAAGCAAACATCGTACCATACAGTCAGGCACAACCAGGGGATCTGCTGCTGTTTGCTTATGAAGAAGGAAAAGGCGAAGTCCATCATGTCGGTCTATATTTGGGGGATGACGAAATGATTCATTCAATAACACCTGGATCACGGGTCATGAAAACCAAAATCACTGGCTCTAATTATGAACCAGAACTCGCAGTTGTGGCGCGTTATTGGCAAAACCAGCCGAATGCATCACAGGAACGCTCATGAACATTCTTTCATGATCGTAAGGAAAGGAGCATTTGATGGGAAAAGATGACTTGCGTGTAGCAATTGAGCCTATTCTAAAAAACTATCAGACAACCTTGGAAATGGGTTTATGGATCGGTACGCCAACGGAATGTCTCATTGACTATCAGAGTCAAAAGTCGTTTTCGGCAGCGAGTATCAGTAAGCTTGTTTTGTATGCCTATTATCTTGAACAGATTATCGAAGAAAAAATCGATCCGCAACAGCTGATCGGTGTGAACGCCGTTGATCTGACAGGGGGTGCTGGGGTGATCCGTCTTTTTCCTCAGAAGAAAGGTTGGACCATCAGTGAGCTTCTCACGGCGATGATCGCCGTATCTGATAATACTGCGACCAATGTACTATTGGACTTAGTAGGGTTGCCCACGCTTCAGGCCTGGATTCAGAAGCCAGAGATTCAATTTGAACGGTATATGATGCGACCGATCAAAGACAAAGAGAACCGCTTGACCCCCTCGGCGGCTGCCAAACTACTACTAAGGTGTGTTAAAAGAGAAGAAGCTGGACTAGGATTTTCACCCTTAAATCAGCAGCAATTTCAAGAAGGATTAGCGGGAAATTTTGCGGAAACTGCGCAGCCTGCTTGCCGCATTTTTAATAAGACAGGCCGTCTTGACCGCATCGAACACGATGTAGCGTATTTACAAGCCAATGAAACGACGATCATCATTGCGGCGTTTTCCTATGATAAAACCGGTAGTGGTCAAGGGATCAGTTGGCTAAGAGAAATTGGTCAAACAGTCTATCAGCAATATTTTTAAGTAAAATGCGCTGCGTATCGCTCCTCACTCAGAGGCACTCGATCCGCAGCGTATTAATTATTTACAACAATAAAATCCCCCATATCATAGCGGTGCCGTGATTGGGAAAATTCAAAAGGCGTCCCATCGCCGAGGTAAACCGTTTGCTCAACTTCTAAAACGGGATCGGTGGCAGCACAAGCTAAGTATTGCTGGTCATAGGTGTCTGCACGATCCGCTTTGATACGACGGACAGATGTTCCAATCGAGGAGTGGAGTTGGTTGGTGATATAACCGTAGACCGATGAGTTTAAGACTTCCTCGGTAATCCCAGGAATGACATGAAGCGGCATGATGGTATACTCTAAAACAACAGGTACATCGTCAAATAGACGCAGACGAACGATATCATAAATTTGCTGGTCACTGCGAATTTTTAGTTTTTCTTGTTCTTTCTCATCGGGAAAAAGAATGGCAAAAGAAATGATCTTGCTGGTGATTTTTCCTGTCTCTCCAAGGCGCTTCGTCAGCCCGCGATTGATCTTGGCGTTGTAATCGAAGGTTGAATAGGAATCACTGATAAACGTACCCGTGCCTTTTTTACCGTAAATAATGCCTTCCATTTGTAAAATATTCAATGCTTTTTGAATTGTCACGCGGCTCGTTTGATAATCCGCAGCCAGTTCGGATTGCTTCGGCAATTTTTTCTCTTCTTCGTAAAACCCGTGATTGATTTTGCTCCGTAAATCGGCAGCGATGTCATGGTAGTTCGCCATTTGCTTCACCTCAAAATAATAATAAGTGATAAAACGAAGTATGTAAACTTGGAGCTTTACATACCCTGTTTTGAAGGCTTTTCCTGCGTTTACATTCTTCAGAAAATGAATTACATTTGTAATGTAATCGTTTTCTAACAATTGAAGAATAGGGGTATAGGAGGGAGTTTTATGCAAGGATTTATGGATCGACTCGCTGACGTTTTAGGAAAGTTTGCCAATAGGATCAACAATTTACGCTACATCATGGTCATTAAAAATGCCTTTGCTGCTTTGATTCCAGTAATCATTACAGGGGCGTTTGGTACATTGTTTTCAGCAATGGTTTTTGATGCTGAAAATGGATTGGCACAAATCGAGGCACTGCGCTTTTTAGAAAGTTTAAAACCGATCTCATCTGCGGTCAGTTATGTGACGTTGAGTTTCTTAACGATCTATGCAGTGTTTCTGATTGGGATTGAGCTAGCAAAATTAAATAAGATTTCTGGGGTCTTTCCAGGAATCATCGCAGTAATGTCTTATCTTTCTGTTAATCCAATGATCTTTGAATTTTTGCACGAAGATGCGACGGTGGTTGCCGAAAACGTGCTGGCTAAGCAATATACTGACACGAAAGGCCTATTTTTAGGCATGTTCGTTGCGATCGTTTCCATCGAGCTTTATGCGTGGTTAGGAAGACAAAAACGGCTGCAGATCACGATGCCTGATAGTGTTCCTGGGAATGTTTCGGCAAGTTTTTCGGCATTGTTTCCAACGATTTTCACCGTGACCATCATCGCCACCGCTGGTTTTGCTATCAAAGCACTCACAGGGATGTATGCTTACGATATCATCTACAATGTCGTCCAACGACCACTGGAAGGAATCGTCCAAGGATTGCCAGGTATCTTGTTGTTGATGTTTATCGCACAAGTTTTTTGGGTCATCGGGATTCATGGGAACCAGATGGTCAAACCCATTCGCGAACCATTGTTGCTGGCAGCGATCGCTGTTAATACGGAAGCTTTTGAAGCTGGAAAAGAAGTACCCAATATTATTACGATGCCGTTTTGGGATATGTATATGAGTATGGGCGGCTCTGGGGTTACGATTGGGTTGCTGATTGCGATTTTGATCGTTGGCAAGCGGGAGGACATGCGCCAAATCACTAAATTGTCATTAGCACCTGGGATTTTCAATATCAATGAGCCAGTGATCTTCGGAATGCCAATTATGCTGAATCCCATTTTGGCGATTCCCTTTATCCTGACACCGTTAGTAACAGGAACGATTGGGTACGTGGCGACAAGTCTAGGCTTTGCCGCTAAAGCGGTGGTAATGGTCCCATGGCCGATGCCACCGATCGTCAATGCTTATCTAGCTACTGCTGGGGATATCGGGGCTGTGATCACGCAAGTTATCTGTATTGTCGTGGCAATTTTGATCTATCTACCTTTTGTTTTGGTAATGAATCGTACGACCAATGAAGTTGCATAAAGGAGTTTTAAAAAAATGGTAAAAATACCTGAAACATTTATTTTAGGGGCTGCTTCGTCTGCTTGGCAGACAGAAGGCTGGCAAGGAAAGAAAGAAGGGCAAGATTCGTATCTCGACCGCTGGTACAAAGAAGAACGCTTTGTCTGGCATAATGGCTACGGGCCGGCTGTTGCGACGAATTTTATGGAAAAGTTTTCAGAGGATGTTGAACTGATGCAGGAGGTTCATTTGACCCATTACCGAACATCGATCAACTGGGCGCGCTTCTTTACCGACCATGAACAGCTGATCGTTGATGAAGATTATGCTGCTCATATCGATCAGCTTATCGACCAATTGCTTGCGGCTGGGGTCGAACCGATGCTTTGTTTGGAACATTATGAACTGCCAGCTAGTTTGATGGATGCCTATGATGGCTGGAGCTCGCGGAAAGTGGTCGATCTATATACCCGTTATGCCGAAATCGCCTTCGAGCGTTACGGTGATCGAGTCAAACAGTGGTTTACCTTCAATGAGCCGATCGTTATTCAGACTCGTTGCTATCTCGATGCGATCCGCTGGCCCCATGAGCAAAACACAAAAAAATGGATGCTTTGGAACTATCACAAAGTATTGGCGTCCGCCCAAGCGGTGGCTGTCTATCATGAAAAGGGCTACGAGGGGCGCATCGGTTGTGTGCTAAATCCAGAAATGGTTTACGCACGCTCTTCCTCACCAGAGGATCAAAACGCGCAAAAAATGTACGATCTTTTTTTCAACCGAATCTTTTTTGATCCAATGGTTAAGGGGCATTATCCAGATGAACTTATCACACTTTGCCAAACCTATGACATCTACTTTGATCCGACAGAAGAAGATTTGGAAACGATCCGCACCCATACGGTGGATTTCTTAGGTGTCAATCAGTACTACCCGAAACGCGTGCGGGCACCACGATATCAATGGCATTCGGATACACCATTTCATCCAGAAATGTTTTATGAGACCTTTGATTTGCCAGGAAAACAAATGAATAACTCCCGTGGCTGGGAAATCTATCCGAAGGTCATGTACGATATGGCAAATTATCTTAAGGAGAATTATGGCAATATTCCATGGCTGATCACTGAAAATGGTATGGGGCGGGAAAATGAAGAACAGTATATGGATGCCACAGGTCAAGTCCAAGATGACTATCGGATTCAGTTTATTACCGAACATCTTTACTGGCTGCTAAAAGCCGTCGAGGAAGGCGCCAACTGCGAAGGCTATATGCTTTGGGCATTTACCGATTGTGTTTCACCTATGAATGCGTTCAAAAACCGCTATGGTCTTGTACGAGTCGAGCTAAATGAAGAACGGACTCGGTCATTAAAAAAATCAGCCGCTTGGTATCGTTCCCTGATTGATGAACGGTGGCTTCCATTTGAAGAAAAACCATTGATTCTGAAATAAAAACCCACGCCGATTTCCTCATCCTAAAGGAAATCAGCGTGGGTTTTCAGTTAAAAGGGTTGTTTATGAGGAGCAAGTTTCTCCCAGTCAAAGGTGACGCCAATCCCTGGTTCTTCTGGTGCAATCGCACATCCATCGGATGGATCGATCACTAACGGTCTCGTGGTGTATTGATCGATTGGGAAACTGTGCATTTCGAGATACCCAGCATTAGGCATCGCTGCTAGTAGACTAACGTGCAATTCTTGCATGCCATGTGTAGAAACAGATAAGTTACTTGTTTGTGTTAAGGCAGCAATTTTCAACCAGCCGGTGATCCCACCGCAATTGGAAGCGTCGGGTTGCGGAAAATCGACATTGCCATATTTGATCATATGAGCAAATTCGATAGGGGTGCGCAAGTTTTCTCCGCCTGCCACCGCAATTTGCCCTTCTTTAGCGATACGAGCGTAGCCTTCGTAATCTTCGGGGATCGTTGGTTCTTCAAGGAACAAAATGTCATAAGGCGCCATCAGTTTGGCGGCTTTGATCGCTTTTTCAACAGACCAGCTCATGTTGGCATCCACCATAAAGACAACATCGGGACCAATCAATTCTCTGACCGCTTTTATTCGAGCAATATCTTCGGCAAGTGTTTTTTGTCCCAATTTGATTTTGACCGCTTTTAATCCCATGTCTAAATATTTTTGATTATTGGCTAAGAGTTTTTCAAGAGGAAAGTTTAGATCAATCGCACCACCATAGCATTTTACTTTGTTGCTTGCGCCGCCTAAAAGTTTGTAGAGGGGTTCTTGTGCTTTTTTCGCACGTAAGTCCCACAAGGCGATATCACAAGCCGTAATGGCGAAACTTGCTAAACCGCCTCTGGCAACATAGTGGATTCCCCAGTTCATCTGATCCCACAAGGCTTCCACACATGCTGGATCTTTCCCTAAAAGGATCGCTTTTAGTTCTTTATCGATCAGTTTGGCGATCGATTCGCCACCGAAGCCACCAGTATACGTATAGCCGACCCCTTCACGTCCATCATCAGTAACGATCTTGACGATAGGCACTTCAAAGTGGGTGTGTAAGCCGTGCTTCGCATCTTCCATGATTTCTGGAAGAGGTATCCGATAATACGCTGTTTGTACATCTGTAATTTTTGCCATTAAAAATCCTCCTCAAATTAATGTTCACGTGTGCATTTTAATGTTAACGTTTGCATAATCATGGTAGCATGGGAAGGCGAGATTGACAAGGCTGAATTTTCTCAAATTTAAAAACTTTAAAAGAAGGAGGATCGCTATCGAAGGGATCGCATCTCATCAACTGATGCTTCACGGAACCATTTAGAATATAAACAGATATAGGGAATATTAGCTAGAAATGAAGTGAAACCCCTATAAATTGTCACAAAATAGCATTTTGTTTATTTTTAAAGCATAGTTATTGAATAAAAATCATTTTTGTATTATGATTATCTTAACAACGAGCAATGAAGAGTACTGGGGCAAATGAAAGCTTGGGGAAGTCTTTTATTTGGGATACCCAGTACTCTTATCTTTGTTAAACGACAAGTGAAATACAAAAGAACGACTGAACTTCTTTGGTTCAGTCGTTCTTTTGTATTTCAAAAAGCGAGCGAAAGTAACTTGTCGTAAGGAAGAAAAAGTTTTTTCTCAATTGACAAAGGAATAATCATTGGCGGTTAAAACAGTACGAGCTTGTTCTACCTGATGCTCCTTGATTAAAATATAATCAGTATTGAAGGTAGAAACAGCAAAAATACTGATTGACTCCTCGGCTAGAAGGGAAGAGATTTTGGCAATAATGCCAATTAAGCTAAAATCCAGCACACCAATTATTTTCATCGCTTTCCATCCATCTTCTCTGTTTAGTGTTTCAGCTGGAACCTTTGCCGTTGGTAACACCAAAGAAAGTTCTTCTGACGTATGGGCAAAAAATAGAGGAACGATCTTCAGTATCGAAGGATCAATACGCTCTACTTGGATGACAGAAAAAGAGGGTGCCAATAAGGTTAGTTTCATCTAATCACGTCCTTCGTTTGATGCAAACATCATATCAAAGGATAAGAAAGAAGGGAAGGCGATTATCATTTGATCACGTACGATTCTAAGCGTTGTGTCGTTTCTGCGAGACGTAACAGACGGGTAGATTCTATACAGAAGAAAATAAACGGTTAAAACTGATGGGTATACCTCTGTTTCTGGAGAAGAAGAAATATCAATTGGATCCGCAATCTATGCTGAATCAGATTTGAAATCAATCGAGTTAATAGAAGATAAATAGCACTCAATCATAAATCAATGGTTGAGTACTATTATTGTACATAAAATTATGGTGGACAGAGGAATGGAATATAAATCACTAATTGTTTGATTGGAAGAAAAATTGATACTGAGGATCATAAAGAGAAGAAGGAACATGCTAAATTTTATGAAGACCTTACAAGATTCAAGGAGAAGGTAAAGAACGCTCTGTAATATTTTGATAAACTTTAGTCAAGGAGGTGTGATAAATGGATAAATTTTTCAACTTTATTGAAAAAGGACTTTCCGAAGAAATTAATTTTTTTATGTTTTCCATAGATTTGGAACATTATTTAGTCGATCACTACGAGGAAATGTATACCGAAAACAAAGAAGCTACATTGTACCTGAATGATTTACTTCCTGATGAGGCTGAGAAAATGGAACCTAGAATGAATCCAGATAGTTTTTGTGAACGAGTAAAGGAAATTGTAGAGAAATCGAAAACACTTTAATTAGCACTTTTTTTGCTGAGGCAGAGTCAGATCAAGCCAGCAACGAACTATCATAGATTGTTGATGATCAAGCAGATTATGAAACTTACATCAAGCTTTGATGATAAGAAACATCTTCAAAAAATTTCATGCGATGAGGCAGGGAAAATAACTATTGTAGAAGCAAAGAAAGCCGTTGAGAACGCAAAACAGGAGTGAAAAAAAGTGTATCTAAAGATACTAAGGAGTAAAAAGCCTTAAATCAAAAATAGAGTAAAAAAATCAGCCCAAGAAAAACTCGCAAAAAAGAGATTCGTATACAATTTGGTGAAAAGGTACGCCATTGAAGAGCATTGATTGCTTAAAAAAAGCATCTGACTTCACTTGAACAATTAATGTAGGTTCAATCGGTATAAGAAATACAATCTAAGAAAAGCGAGGAATAGCACATCGGTTTAAAGCTGATAATTAACCACCATTTGACTACCAAACAAGAAAACTACGAAAAACATTGTGGAACTGAAAATACAAAAAAAGTGTTCAAAACCTCTTTAAATCAAGGCTTTGAACACTTAGGAAAAACTACGAAAATCTAATCGATTTTTCTTTATGGAGATGGCGGGAGTCGAACCCGCGTCCAAACATATTGCTACCTAAAAATCTACGCTCATAGTCAACTCATTTGAAGGTTCGCTTTACAGCTTGCCGAGTGACAGGCAGTCTGTATCGCTAGTCTGATGCTCTCTTTTTTATCTTACAGACGGAAAGATAAAACGTATCCCACTTAGAATAGGACCCTTACTCGAGCACATGGGCGATGCCGAGAGGATCTACGCTAACTGTTTTTAGGCAGCTAAAGCGTAAGAGTTTTCGTTTTTAGCAGTTATATTTAACTGTAACGTTTTAACGTAGACGTAACCTACGAAGCGCAATTCAGGCTCAACTATGCCTGTCGAATCCGTAACATCCCCTTGATAAAAGGGGTATCGCTACCATTCATTAGTATACCATAGTTTTGCCTGTATGCAAAGAATCAGATTAAGTCAAAGTGTTTCAGGGCGTGCACGATACCGCCTTCGGTATTTTTCAGGGTCACGAAGTCTGCCAACTCTTTCAACTCTTGAATTCCATTTCCCATTGCGATTTTGTGGTCGCAGGCTTCTAAAAGAGCGAAATCGTTGCTGCCGTCACCAAAGCCGAAGGTAGGTACATCTTCTAGACCCAACAATTCTACCAAGGTTTTTACGCCCGTCCCTTTAGAGGTGCCAGATTTTACGACATCGATGGAAAAGGGGGTATTACGATAAAAAGTTAATTCTGGAAAACGCTCATGATAATAAGCATCGTTGCCGACACCTAAAACCAACAACATATTGGTCCGATCTGTTTCATAATGCAGAGGATCGATTTCTGGTAAAGGGCTGCGGACATAGTTGTACGCACCAATCATTTCCTCGGTATATCCAGTCGCCCAATAGCCTTTCTCATTGTAATAGCACAGTTCATCGCCATTGTCTTTGACTGCTTGGAACATCCGTGCGCAAAGTTCGGGTTCAAGGGTATCGGAAAAAACTTCTTTGCCGTCAATACGGATAAAGGCGCCGTTCATGACGATGTTCGAGGTGATCCCAGCTGCTTCACGAATGGCGGTAACTTCAGGTTCGGTTCTTCCTGTTGCAATGATCGGCAGTACTTGGTTTTTTCGCAACATCGCCATCGCTTCAGCGATTTCGGATGTGATTTGCGAGTGTTCATCTAAAAGCGTACCGTCAAGATCAAAAAAAGTTAATGCTTTATAGGTCATGTATCTTACTCCTAAGGTTTATAGTCATAGTCCACTCACAATCTTATCAAAGATTGAAAAAAAGGCAAACCTTTATGAATAATCGGTGAAGTTGTTGGTAGAAGAAAGAAATTCGAGTATACTATAGGAAGAATGGAGTGAAACGATGATTTTTTTAGTAATTGGTATCATTTTTTTCTTGATTGGTCTCACTTTTTTTCTTTTTCCATCAAAAAAAATGAACCTTATTTATGGCTACCGTTCCTATTTAGCAAAACAAAATGAACGCAACTGGCGGCATGCTCAGAAACTATGCGCCCGTTATTTTCTGCTTTTTGGCGGAATCATGGCGCTCATTGGGTTTGTCTTGAAATGGCAAGAATGGACCAATTTTTTCCTAGTTGAAATGATCGCGATCCCTTGGTTCATCGTGCCGATCTTTGGCCTGATCGAAGAGAATCTGCAACGATTTGATAAAGAACATAGAGGTGAAGAAAATGAATATATTAATGATTGAAGACAACGAATCTGTTTCTGAAATGATGCAAATGTTTTTCTTGAATGAAGGATGGGAAGCGGCTTTTAAGTACGACGGCAAAGAAGGACTGGAAGCCTTTGCTGCTGAACCAGACAAATGGGACATGATCACCCTTGACTTGAACCTTCCTTCCATGGATGGCATGATGGTGGCGCGAGAAATTCGCAAAATCTCCAGTACAGTACCTATTATTATGTTGACGGCCCGTGATTCAGAAAGCGATCAAGTCATCGGGTTGGAGATGGGGGCAGATGACTATGTGACGAAACCTTTTAGTCCACTGACCTTGATCGCGCGGATCAAAGCCTTACACCGCCGCAGTGAGTTGGTTGAAAAAACAACGCCTGAAGCTTCCGATGCAACTTTTGATGTTGTGACCGATCATTTCAAAATGAACACAAAAACACGGGAAGCCTATTTAAATGGCAAACCCATCGATGGGTTGACGCCGAAGGAATTTGATTTGCTTTATACGTTAGCGAAAAAACCGCGGCAAGTCTTTTCACGAGAGCAATTGTTAGAACTAGTTTGGGATTACCAATATTTTGGTGATGAACGGACGGTTGATGCGCACATCAAAAAACTAAGACAAAAAATAGAAAAAGTGGGACCTCAGATCATTCAAACCGTCTGGGGTGTGGGGTATAAATTTGACGATGCAGGTGCTGCTTAATGCGCTACTTGTATCAACAGCTGATTGCGTTTTTTGTTGTGATCTTCGTGATTTTGATGACGATTGGTATTGCGTTTACACAAATGACGCGCCAAACATTACAAGAACGAAATTATGAGCAGTTAATGGGGTATGCTTCGTCGGTCGCGACGATTTCGCAAATCAGCGATTCAGAATATTTGCAGCAAAATATGACGCGAGATGGCTATCTGCAATATTCTCTGCATTTGGCTGAAAATATTTTGAGCAACCAAGACATTTCTTTTGCTTTCTTTAAAAGCCCCGATGACATCATTTATCCATTAGATACGACTCGTGCGGTAGATTTTCCAATTTCTGAAAAAGACTGGCAATCCTTAGAAAACGGGGCGCGTCTGCAACTGACATCACCCACGAATCTATATGGGGAAAAAGAACTGACTTCCTATGTTTTGATTCCTTTTTCTGTCAACCGAACGGATTTTTACGGGGTGATGGTGGTTTCGCAATCGGCAAGCAGCATCTTGAATCTTGTCAGTGCTTTTAACCAAAACTTGTTTAAAGTATGTTTGATCTCGATCGTCGTTTCCTTATTGATCAGTTACCTATTTGCTACGTTCCAAGTAAGGCGGATCAATCGCATGAAACGAGCAACCAAGGAGATCACCAATGGCAATTTTGATATCTTCTTGCCAGTGCATAATCGGGATGAATTTGATGAGTTAGCCGAAGATTTTAATTTAATGACGAAATCCTTAAAAGAGTCGCAAGAGGAAATTGAACGACAAGAAGAACGTCGTCGACAATTTATGGCAGACGCTTCGCATGAGATGCGTACGCCTTTGACGACCATCAATGGCTTATTGGAAGGGTTAGAGTACAACGCGATTCCTGAAAATCAAAAGGACAATGCGATCCGTTTGATGAAAAATGAAACCAATCGCTTGATTCGATTAGTCAACGAAAACCTTGACTACGAAAAAATCCGAACCAATCAAATCTCGATGGTCATCAAAAAATTCGATGCAACGCAAACCATTAAAAATCTACTGACGCAACTTGAGAGCAAGGCAGAAATCGCCAAAGATGTGTTGATTTTAGAAACAACAGAGCCAATTGACGTCTATGCCGACTACGATCGTTTCGTCCAAATCATGGTCAATATTTTACAAAATGCGATCCAGTTTACGGAAGATGGAGAAATTCGGGTTCGAATCGAAAAAGGCTACTTGGAAACGATCATCGAAATCAGTGATACGGGAATCGGCATGTCTGAAGAACAAGTCAAGAATATTTGGGATCGTTATTACAAAGTCGATCCTTCCCGTAAAAACCGTCAATTTGGTGAATCAGGTTTGGGCCTATCGATCGTTGAACAGCTCGTACGCCTGCACAAAGGAAAGATCAGTGTAGAAAGTGAACTTGGCAAAGGCACGACGTTTAAAATCTCTTTTCCTGATATCGACTTAAATGAAGAATAGCAATCGACCGGCAGCAATTCGCTTAGCCGGTCGATTTTTTTTGCGGTTCAGTGGCAGCAGTCCAAACAAAAAGACCTGCTTTTGCAAGCAAGCCTTCTTGTTTGGGGGCTATGTAAACTATAGATAAGTAGTATAAGGGGTATGGGCAAAGCATTCGTCTTCATGAATCAAATAGATGGCAACAGCAAACTGTTCGGCGATTTCTTGACACAAGGGCAGCAGGGTTTGAACCTCTTTCGTTGTTAATGTGCTCAAGACATTTTCGATTAAAAGGGTTTCTCTTTCTGAAAGTAAAGCTAAGAGCAGTTGAATTTTGAGCTCCTCAAAGGGTGTTAACTCTGTTCGATCTTTTTTCAAAGCCGATAAGGGAAGCTGCACATAAGGCAGCACATCCTCTAAATCGCCCCCCTTTTTATTTGCAAGAGATACATTGTCCATGACCGATAAAAAGGGGACGGAGGGCCACTGTGCGCGAATCAAGATTGCTTTTTTTTGTGAAAGCAGCAAACTTAATTCAGATGTTTTTGTTTCATTGTCTTTCGCAACATAAAAGAAACCAATTGATTTCGTTAGCTGAGTTGATTTTTCCATTGTTTTTTCCTCCAATACAGACTATGTCCGCTAGCAATCAGACCAGTAAAGCTGGTAACAGCAGCAAGCAATACGATAAGTGTGTGGCGCGTACTCTCAAATAAAATAGCCAGCCAAGTGGTGCTGTTCAAGTCAACATTTTGGACAAGAATTTGACTGTTTTGCGGGATCGTAATGGCGAATTCTTGACCAGGAAGACTTTGAACAGCCTCCCAAAAGTGATCCGAAGCACGCTCACGATCAAGAGCGATGATATGCCCGCTAAGCAATTCTCGCTGGAAATAAGGCTGGAAGAGCAGCAACAACACAAAGGCGATCACGGCAGCTGCTAAAAGCGGCAAGAGCATTTCAAGCAACTGCATCGCCACCCATTGTCTGGTGGTGGCACCGCTTGCTAACCAGGCAGTGTACTCTGAGCGTTTCGATAATTGGTAATAAACTTGAAAGCCGATAAATACCAGTGTAAAGGCACTAAAAATCAAATAGAACAGTTGATGATAGATTGTCGTGACTGGTTGGATCTCTTCCGCTACTTTCGTTTGCAAATCTTCTGTTGTTAAGAGATCTCTGGTTTGAGCGATCACTTGATCCATTGAGTAGATCAAGGCGAAGGTCACGATCAAGCCAATCACGGCAAAGAAGGATACAAGCGTATAAAGCACCATGGCTTTTTTATGATAAAATATGCTGGCAATCGCAAAATGTATAGTTTTCATCTAGTTCACCTCATCCTATTTCATAGTATAAAAGGGGAGTTTGAATAAAGTATGAAGTTCTTGTAGTAAAATATCGAAGCTAAAAAAGCAATAGAAAAAATCGGGTTTTTACGAACAAAACAGCTTAAAAAAATCCAGCAAAGCATCCGCCTTGCTGGATCGATCTTGTAGTACTTATAGGTTATTCTCCGCTATCTTGTTCCGTCATCTGCTGGTATTCTTGGAAGGTTTTTGTTTGGTACAGATCGACGGTCGATTGATTGCCGTTTTGAGAAAAGGCGCTGGTTGAATCACTGCCTAGATTCTTTTCGATAGCCATCATTTGCTGAAGGGCGTCTTTGTAATTATAGGTCGAAGGATCGACTTCTTCTAAACCGCTCTTCGCATAGAAACGTAAGAGATCACCATTGTTGATCTGATCAGAAACCGACAGCTGTTTGTCAACTTTGGCTTTCCACTCATCGACTTTCGCTTGCAGTTCATCGGATGGATCGTTGATCGGCATGCCGGTACGATTGTCATACAA
Organism: Enterococcus sp. R12; assembly: GCF_058135755.1. NCBI lineage: Bacteria > Bacillati > Bacillota > Bacilli > Lactobacillales > Enterococcaceae > Enterococcus > Enterococcus sp. R12. The sequence goes on along the minus strand of NZ_CM176874.1, from coordinate 2,530,342 downwards.
TGTACTGCTATAGTAAGTGTAGTCTGGTGTCACAAAGTCGCCATCGCGGAAGGCAACCAGTTGTTCATTTTGATCAGAGAATAAATCTTGTCCCAATTGAATATAGTTCGATGTATCTACACCGAGTAAGTGCAAGAGGGTTGGCAACGCATCAACTTGGCCACCATACGTATGATTGATGCCGCCGTTTGATTGTCCTGGAATATGGATCATATAAGGGACACGTTGCAATGAAGCATTGTCAAAGTTGGTCCAAGTCGAACTTGTTTTTCCAAGCAATTCTGCTAAGTTGCGGTTCCGAGAATTGGAAATTCCGTAATGGTCACCATATAAAACGATGACTGAGTTTTCGTACAAGCCGCTTTCTTTCAAGTAATTAAAGAACTCTTCTACGGCTTTATCTAAATAATTCGCGGTTGCGAAATACCCATTGATCGTTTGATCAGAAGTGTTCGCTAGCGGGAAGCCGCCTTCTTCATTGGTAAATTCAGAATATGGGTAGTGGTTAGAAACTGCAATGAATTTTGAATAGAACGGTTGTTGCAGACGTTCTAAGTATTGTACCGATTGTTCAAAGAACGGTTTGTCATGTAAACCGTATTGGAATGAATTTTCATCATTGACATCATAATACGATGCGTCGAAGAAATAATCATAGCCAAACCGTTTGTAGGTTTCATTTCGGTTCCAGAAGGTACCCGTATTTCCGTGGAAAACCGCACTGGTATAGCCTTGGGTTTGACCTAAAATATCTGGCGCTGCCTCAAAGGTATTTTTCCCACCCAGTTGAGTGAATAATGCCCCTTGATTCAATCCGAACAAGGAATTTTCGAATAACGTTTCCGCATCACTGGTCTTCCCAGCTTTTACTTGATGGAAGAAGTTATCGAAACTAAAGGTGCTATCGCTATGATACAAACTATTGATAAATGGCATAACTTCATGTTCAACACCATCTTCATCTTTTAATTTATAATCGATCAAGAATTGCTGAACACTTTCTAAGTGAATATAAATGACGTTCTTGCCTTTTGCGATACCGAACAGATCGTCATTCGGTTCCGCGTAATGTTCTCTGACATAGCTTTCTACTTCGTTCATGTCGTTGGGACTTGCTTCGGCACGTACTTGCGAAGCTTGATAGGTTTGCACGCCATCATAAACCGTAAAGGCGTTGATCCCAAGGTATTTCACTAAATAGTCACGAGAAAACGTTCGAGTAAGCAGTTCAGGACGATCCGCTTCTGCTAAGAAAAGATTGGCAGAAAAGACCATGACAGCTAAGGTTGAGATCGCAAAAGCCATCCGTGCCCGCACAGGACGAGTGTCCATTTTGATTTTTTTCATTGAAAAGGCTGCAATCAGCACGATAAAGTCAATGAAGTACAACACATCGTAGGGACGGAACAAGCGAATTGCGCTTTCTCCTAGACCACTTGCCACTTTTCCTACACCAAGCATCGTGTTGATGGTGATAAAGTCAGTGAATTCTCGATAGTACGAAACATTGGAGAACAACAGCAGAGTCATCAAGAAATAGATCACAAGCATCGTGATATAAGCTGCTTTGGTTCTTCTTACGTACAATGCGATCGACAGCAGCAACAAAGTCGTTGCGATCGGATTGATGAATAAGATGAAGTACTGAATGCTGCTTTCAATACCTAGGTGGAAGTCCACCATATAGGCAAAGATATTTTTTAGCCAAAATAATAGGGCTAATAGGAAAAAAAAGCCCATTCTTGTATTCACAAAGGTGGATACTTTATTTTTTTTCAAAGGAATCGTCCTCTCTTTTTCCAGTATAACCGGTAAATTACGATTTTACATCACAGTACATTTTACTAGGCTGCGAAAGACGTGTCAAATGAATTCCTTGTCAAGACGCGGAATTAAGTATTTCTTTACTTTCAAGGATACAGACAATACAGTCGCTTTTTGCTATACTAAAAAGGAGAATGAATGGAGCAGATGAACATGAAAATAAAACTAACGAAGCAAGGATCAGCGAAGCTTCGCAAAAAGAATCCGTTGATCCAACGAGAAGATCTTCAACAAGCAATCGAGACGAAGGAGTGGGTCACCTTTATTGATCAGGCCAACCATTTCTTAGGTGTCGGCTATCTTGGGGAACAAAATAAAGGGATCGGATGGGTCGTATCCTTTGAAGAAACAGTGATCGACCAAGCATTCTTTGCGCAACGCTTTGCGAAAGCAAAAGGCAAACGCATTGCTTACTATCAAGATGACCTGACAGATGCCTTTCGTCTGTTTAATGGCGAGGGGGATCAATTGGGGGGACTTACCGTAGATTTGTATGGCGAGTATGTCGTTTTTTCTTGGTACAATGCCACCCTTTATCAACATAAACAAGCGATCGTGGCGGCTTTTCGTCAAATATTTCCCGAGATCAAAGGGGCATATGAAAAAATCCGCTTTACGTCTGAACTGCCTGAATCAGCATGGGTCTATGGAAAAACGGCACCTGAACCCTTACTGGTGAAGGAAAATGGCGTCACGTATGCGACGTATTTGAACGAAGGACTAATGACGGGCATCTTTTTGGATCAAAAAGAAGTTCGTGGGCAACTTGTTGATGGCTTGGCAGCTGGCAAGTCGGTTTTAAATATGTTCAGTTATACGGGGGCGTTTTCTGTCGCTGCTGCTGTCGGTGGCGCTGCTCAAACAACGAGCGTCGATTTGGCAAAACGCAGTCTAGAAAAGACCCGCGAACAATTTGCAGTCAACGGCATTGATCCAGATACCCAGCGTATCCATGTCATGGATGTTTTCAATTACTTTAATTATGCCAGCAAAAAAGACTTGCGCTTTGATGTGATCGTTTTAGATCCGCCGAGTTTTGCCCGCAACAAGAAAAAGGTCTTCTCGGTTGCGAAAAATTATGGCGACTTAGTCACTGATAGTTTGGCGATTTTAGCGCCGGATGGCTTATTGATCGCCTCAACGAATGCGGCCAATCTTTCACCGAGAAAGTTTCAAGAAATGATCGAAGCATCCTTAGAGAAAGCACACGTTGCTTATGAATGTATTCAAAGTTATCGTCTACCAGCTGATTTTGCGGTAGATAAGCATTTTTCCGAAGGGAACTATCTGAAAGTATTCTTTTATCAAATGAAAAAGGAGTGAAGTAGATGAGCCGATCAAAACCAGTAACGTTAGACGGGAAAACACCGCTGATTTGTGTGCCATTGATTGGGAAAACCAATGAAGAGATCTTGAAACAAGCCATTGCTGCTGAGGAATCAGAGGCACAGATCGTCGAATGGCGTGTTGATCATTACAAACATGTCGAAGACCAGCAAGCGGTCTTAGATGCGTTATCACATATTCGCACGACATTAAAGCACAAAGAGCTGCTCTTCACTTTTCGAACCTTGGAAGAAGGGGGCGAGCGGGCGTTCACATTGACCCAGTACAAAGAATTGTGTTTAGCTGCTGCTGATTCAGGTTTGATCGATTGGATCGATGTCGAATTAGAGAAAGCTGAATTTTTAGGTCGAGCCTTTATTCAAGAAATCAAAAAGGCACAGGTAAAGCTGATATTGAGCAATCATGATTTTGAGAAAACGCCAGAAGATGCTGTGTTGATTTTAAAGATCGGCGTAATGAATCAATTTGGTGCCGATGTTGGTAAGTTAGCGATGATGCCTAAGCAAGTCCAAGATGTTTTGCGTTTGATGGGGATCATTACTAAAGCGCGTGGCTTCAACCAACTGCCGTTGGCGATCATGTCGATGGGGGAGCTGGGGAAAATCAGCCGGGTTAGTGGGGCATTGACTGGTTCGGTCTTTACTTTTGCTTCGTTGCAAGGTGCTTCAGCACCTGGACAAATACCGATCGAACGAATGACCAACTACTTACAAGAATTTTCACTCAATGAGTAAGACCAGCCAAGGCCTTCTCTTAGAAGAAACCAAAACAAAAGAGGGATAAAATGGCGAAGAAGAAACAAAAAACCAATGCGATCCGTCAAGTAGAACAACAGAAAATCGCTTATAACGAATACACCTATGAGTGGTCGGAAGATCATCTCGATGCGCAATCCGTCGCTGCACAACTAGCACGCCCGCAAGCCATCTACAAAACGCTGGTGGCAGTGGGCAACAAAACAGGTCCGCTGGTGGCTGTGATTCCTGGAAACAGAGAAGTGGATCTGAAAAAGTTAGCCAAAGTCAGTGGAAACAAAAAAGTAGAGATGCTGCATCTGAGAGATTTAGAAGAAACGACTGGCTATATTCGCGGCGGCTGTTCGCCGATCGGGATGAAAAAGCTCTTTCCTACTTATATTGATCATAAGGCAGAGACACTGGAAGAAATCGTGGTTTCTGCAGGAAAGCGCGGGTTGCAGATGGGGCTTGCCCCACAAGCGTTGCAACAATTGACTAGGGCGATCTTTGCCGATTTGTTGGCACCTGAACACGAATAAAAAATCCCCGTGAACCATCTTGAAATGCCGTTCACGGGGATTATTTTGTACTATTTTATTCCATTACTTCAATATCGAAAACCTCAATATTTTCTAAACCACCATAAAAGTCAAACCACGGAGTGGCATATTGTTTTAGAATGGCGTTTAATTCTTCAACATTTTCTTTCCCTTGGGTGTCCAGCCATTCCAGTAATGCTTTGGCGCCTTGCTTCCCATAGATTTCCACACTATCGCGCCAAGTTGCTCGTCCACCTAAGATCCCTGAGAATTTAGCACCGTGTTGACCAGCAAAGGTCAATTCATCGCGAAAGACATTCGCTGGGACACCCGCACTCAAATAGATAAATGGTCGCGTCGCAGCGTCACTAGCTTCTTTGAAGTAATTGGCGGCTTCTTCTTGCGTATAGACGGCCTCTAAGCCTTCTTTTTGGAAACCTTCAACTAAGTCGAACTGAACCGGTACTTCGACTTTCAAAATATCGATATGGTAGTGATCTTTCGTCAGTTCCTGAATGGTTCGGATGACCTTGCTCGGTTTGATCTTGGCAAAAGCAGGTGATTTGTCATCTGTGATCTCATCGTCGTAAACGATTGGCTCTACAAATAACGGAATATCGGCCGCTTGTGCCTCCGTACCTAAACGTTCTAAAAACGCATGTTTGGTATCTAAAATCTCTTGCGGTTCATCTGGATTATAATAAACCAAGACTTTTGCAGCATCTGCCCCTTTTTTCACTAAGCGCTGCAGCGATTCATTGGGTAAAATTTCTGGCAAACGACCCGGCGTATTGACATCATACCCTGTTTTTTCATAGGAAAGGATCAAGCCAGCATTGGGATTCTTTGCTTCGATCCCTAAGAAGCCATATTCCTCATCTAACAAAATACTGCTGACATATTTGGTCAATTCTTGGGAAACCAACTGCTTGAATTCATAAATGTGTTCCATCGTAAAGTCATCCGGTCCAGTTGCCGCCTTCATCATTTTTTTCATGGAACCACGTTGGTCGATCGCTAGTGCGGCAATCACACCATCGTCATTTGAAAGTTTTTGCATTCGTTCAAATTTACCTCTTGAAATTCGTTTCATTAAAAAAACCTCCCTCGATCTTGCTATTTTTAGTCTACGCCTACTTTGAGAAAAACCCAACTAATAAGCAAAAAGAGAGGAGACCCAGGTGTTGGTAGCAACGGCAAGGATATTGCTGCCAACACCTGGGTCATCGATCAATAACTGAAATAACTAGCTGTTTCTGCTGCGTTTTTCCCTGAAACATGTCCAGTACAAAACGCTGCTGTAATGTTGAAACCACCTGTATACCCATTGATATCCAATAATTCACCAGCAAAATACAAGCCGTTGATTTTCTTGCTCTCCATGGTTTTTGGATTGATTTCTTTCAGATGGACCCCGCCACCAGTCACGAAAGACTTTTCTAACGGGAACGTGCGAACGATAGTGACTGAAAAGCCTTTGATCAAGGAAGCGAGCGCAGCCAACTGTTCTGGTGAGGCTTTTTCAGCAACCAGCTCATGCAGGTCTAGCTGCTGCAAAAAGAAGGTCATCAAGCGCTCAGGCAAAAAGCCAGCTAAAGCATTCGGCAATTGTTTCTTCGAAGCTGCAGACTGAATCAATTCCTGGGTCAAGGCTTCATGGGATTTTGCTGGTAGACAATCCAGAACAACCGTCACGGGTTGCTGCTTTTTCAATTCTTGATTTACAAAAGAGGAACAGCGTAAAGCAGCTGGACCAGATAACCCAAAGTGGGTAAACAAAAGATCCATGGTATGGGCGACGATGGGCTTTCCTTTTTGATCCAAGACACTCAACGTGATGTCTTGCAAGGAAATGCCTTGCAACGTCCGCTCTTGAATAAAGGAGTCTTCTGAAACAAGCGGCGATTCGGTTGGATAAAGTGGCGTAATGGTATGGCCGACTTTTTTTGCCATCTTATAGCCGTCCCCCGTTGCGCCCGTGGAAGGATAGGTGCGGCCGCCTGTCGTCAAAATCACACTAGGGGCAGAGAACTCATCGATTTCGGTTCGCACGCCGCGAATTTGACTGCCGTCATGGATCAGCTTTGTGACGACCGTGTTCGTCAATAGGGTGACGTGATGATCGTTGATTGCTTGAAGCAACGCTTCGACGATGGTTTTTGATTTGTTTGTCACAGGGAACATCCGTCCGTGGTCTTCTTCTTTTAAGACGACACCTAAGTCTGCGAAAAACGCCATTACATCATAATTATTGAATTGAGAAAACGTGCTATACAAAAACTTGCCGTTTCCTGGAATATGAGCAACTAAATCATCTACCGGCCGATTATTGGTTACATTGCAGCGTCCGCCGCCAGTCATCAATAATTTCTTGCCGATTTTTTTGTTTTTTTCGATTAATAACACCCGCGCACCTTGTTTGGCAGCAGTGATCGCAGCCATCATGCCGCTCGTACCTGCACCAACAACAATGACATCATAGGTTTTTTCCATTCTTTTCACCTCTTTGGGATTGTAACACATCGGCTATGAGTGCTGAAAGGATTGGTCGATTTTTTTCGAATAATAAAAAATTCTGACAATTCTAAAAAAAAGCGTGCAATTTCAGAAAATTTCTTTAAAATAGAAAATATCTTAAAGGAGGTAATGCACTATGACCAAAGCTTCAGCTTACGTGAAAGAAATTCAAGCGAAGATTCATGAGAAAGACCAACACCAACCGGAATTTCTTCAAGCAATTGACGAATTTTTGCCTACGATCGTTCCCTTTTTAGAGGAGCATCCAGAATATATTGAATCAAATATCCTTGCACTCTTAACTGAACCAGAACGTTTTATCCAATTCAGAGTCCCGTGGCAAGATGATCAAGGCAACTGGCAAGTAAACCGTGGCTATCGGATTCAATTCAACTCGGCAATGGGGCCTTACAAAGGCGGCTTGCGTTTTCACCCAAGTGTAAACTTGAGTATCTTGAAGTTTTTGGCGTTTGAGCAAATCTTCAAAAACAGCTTGACAGGTCTGCCGATCGGCGGCGGCAAAGGCGGAAGTGATTTTGATCCAAAAGGCAAATCAGATGCCGAAGTGATGCGTTTTTGCCAAAGCTTTATGACGGAGCTGTCAAAACATATCGGACCTGACTTAGATGTTCCAGCTGGCGACATTGGTGTCGGAGGCCGAGAAATCGGCTATTTGTTTGGTGCCTACAAACGATTGAAGCAATACGATGCTGGTATTTTAACTGGTAAGCCATTAGACTTCTGGGGCAGTAAAAACCGCACAGAAGCAACGGGTTATGGCGCCGTTTATTTCGTTAAGCATTTATTGACAGACCTAGGTGAAACCTTTGCAGGCAAAAAAGCGATCGTTTCTGGAAGCGGCAATGTTGCGATCTATGCAATTGATAAATTGCAAGAATTAGGTGCGATCCCTGTCACGTGTTCTGATTCCTCTGGTTTTATCTATGACAAAGACGGCATTGATCTGGCCTTGTTAAAAGAGATCAAAGAAATGAAGCGTGAACGGTTGACGGCTTACGCCAAGGAACGTCCATCAGCCGAATATCATGAAGGGGCATCTGTCTGGGATTTTGATACACCAGCGGAATTAGCCTTTCCTTGCGCGACCCAAAACGAGATTGATCTCTCACAAGCCAAACGTGCAAAAGCCAATGGTGTCCGGGTCGTTTCTGAAGGCGCGAATATGCCTAGCTCATTAGAAGCAGCAGAATATTTTATTGAAGAAGGAATTTTCTACTGCCCAGGAAAAGCAGCCAATGCTGGCGGCGTAGCCGTTTCTGCGTTAGAAATGAGTCAAAACTCCCAACGACTGCAATGGGAAAAAGCTGAAGTCGATGCCAAATTGGACGATATCATGAAGTCGATCTATGAGGCATGCCGTGATACTGCTGAAACCTTCGAACAAAAAAATAATTTTATGTTAGGTGCGAACGTCGCAGGCTTTGAAAAAGTTGCTAAAGCAATGTTTGCTCAAGGACTTGTCTAAAATCACCCAACAGGCTACCTATCAGGAATTACTTGAAAAAAGTTGAAAAAAAACGTAAAGTAGGTAGTGTATGAAAAACTATTTTTTCAAGGAGGACAAATCATGTCACACATCAAGTTTGACTATTCGAAAGTAGCACCATTCGTGAACGAATACGAATTGAGCTACATGCAAAGTCAAGTTACAGCAGCAGACAAACAATTACGCGAAGGAACAGGTGCTGGTAGCGACTTTTTAGGTTGGATCGACCTTCCTAAAAACTATGACAAAGATGAATTTGCGCGCATCAAAAAAGCGGCTGAAAAAATTCAATCTGATTCTGAAGTATTAGTCGTGATCGGGATCGGCGGATCTTATTTAGGAGCGAAAGCAGCGATTGATTTCTTAAATCATTCTTTCTTTAACTTGCTACCAAATGAAGAACGCAAAGCACCACAAATCTTTTTTGCAGGTAATTCGATTTCTTCAACATACTTAGCAGATTTGATCGAAATCATCGGTGACCGTGACTTCTCTGTGAATGTGATCTCAAAATCAGGAACAACTACTGAGCCAGCGATCGCTTTTCGTGTTTTCAAAGAACGTTTGATTGAAAAATACGGCAAAGAAGAAGCCAACAAACGGATCTACGCAACAACGGATAAAGCGAAAGGTGCAGTAAAAGTTGAAGCAGATGCTGAAAACTGGGAAACCTTTGTGATTCCAGATGACGTCGGCGGCCGTTTCTCTGTATTGACTGCTGTTGGTTTATTACCAATCGCTGCCAGCGGAGCGGATATCGATGCCTTGATGCAAGGGGCAGCAGATGCTAGCGATGCTTACGCAAGTGACGACCTTGAAAAAAATGAAGCGTATCAATATGCAGCAATGCGTAACATCCTTTATCGTAAAGGCAAAGTAACCGAGTTGCTGATCAACTACGAACCAGGCATGCAATACTTCTCAGAATGGTGGAAACAATTATTCGGCGAGTCTGAAGGAAAAGACCAAAAAGGGATCTATCCTTCAAGTGCAAACTTCTCGACAGACTTGCATTCTCTTGGTCAATACATCCAAGAAGGCCGTCGCAATATCTTTGAAACAGTTGTTAAAGTTGAAAAACCACGCAAATCAATTGCGATCCCTACACAAGAAGCAGATCTTGATGGTCTTGGCTACTTAGAAGGAAAAGAAGTTGATTTTGTTAATACGAAAGCCTTTGAGGGAACATTACTTGCACATACAGATGGAGATGTACCAAATCTGTTAGTAAAAATCCCTACAATGGATGCTTACACGTTAGGGTACACGATGTACTTCTTTGAGATCGCTGTAGGAATTTCTGGCTACTTAAATGGCGTGAACCCATTTGACCAACCAGGAGTTGAAGCTTACAAGAAAAACATGTTCGCCTTACTTGGCAAACCAGGTTTCGAAGATCTTGCAAAAGAATTGAACGAACGTCTATAATAAGATAAAGAAACGCCTCGAGCCAGTTCTGATCTGCTCAAGGCGTTTTTATTTTATTTAATAACAAATCAGTAATCCAAAAAATCAGCGGTCTTCTTTTAATCCCCAAAGCAACGCAGCAGACAATAGTCCAAAGATACAGGTTTGAATAATTGGCATTTGACTCATCTCCTTTTGATTTTCTTTAGTATAAAATGAATTCTATTCAGTGGCACGAACAAAGCAGTGGGTTTCAACGAACGAAACTGTCATTTCTTGGTGACAAATGCGTGATGAATCGAAATAAAACGTTTTCAATTTGATGCTTTTTTGTTATTATATCTTTAAGAAAGAAAACGGTTGAGGTGAGGATATGGAGAATATTACGATCGGTGAAAAATATGTCTGCCAACCTGTCGGGGCGAGCAAGCCTGTGATTGGTGTGGTTGAAAAATTATACGTAAATACGGCGTTGATCGTCGTTTCAAGTTATGAAGAAGAAGATCAAGCACAAGTAGAAGCTTGTAATCGTCGGATGATCGTCAGTTTCAATAAAATTTGTACGCAAACGAACGTTGCCTAACCAACTAGCAAAAAATGCTGCTCAACGGAACACCGTGAGCAGCATTTTTCTTCGTGTGAGATCAGCCAACGCCGATCACAAAATTCAATAGTTTGTCTGAATAAGTCATATCTTCTTCCGTCACACTCAACTCTTCATTTAAGATCTCCATCTGGTCAGTAATGATCCCGTCCACCCCGTAAAAACGCATCCGGCTGATAGTATCCGCATCATTGGGGGTCCAAACGAACACTTCCTTGCCATCGGTTCGGGCAGAAGCGATGAAGTTGCGGTTGATCGTACTGTATTCCATCGTCAGAAAATCAGCACTGGTCAGTGGTGGCCCCACGACATTGAAGGGCATGATGTATCCTGAAATCAATTGAGGCGCCTGCGCCTTTAACTCCTCAACAACTGTATAGGAGAGGCTTTGCATAATATGACCATTTGCAAGGAGGTCCTCTTGATATCTTGCTAAAAAGGCATTTACAAGTTCCGCGGTATCTTTTCGCTGCGTTTTGATCTCCACCAACAGTTTTTGGTCCAATTGGTTGGCAAGTGCCAAGTACTCATCAAAGGTTGGAATACGCGCTGTCTGATTGTTTTCCGAAACTGTCAGTGATTCGGCGTAATTCAAAGGCAATTGCTCTGGTTTGCCATGACCACCTGTTAACGGACGGTAAGAAAAATCATGATAGACAATAAAATGACCATCACTGGTTTGCTGGACGTCCATTTCAACATAATCCGGTTGGTACTTCTCGCTAGTAAAGCGTAGTGCTTCAAGAGAATTTTGGACCCCTTGTCCGTCGCTGACCCCTCGATGGGAGATCGTTACCGGATGGATCGAAGCAGCTGAAGTCAGATAGTTCATATTATATAGACTAACACCGACACCGAAAAGCACCGTTACCAAGGTAAACAACGAACTTTTTAGACCTAAGAAATGACGCTGGTTCAATGGCTCTTGGTGGAACCATGAAGGAATCTCTGGTAAAAAGCCTTCATCATCCATGAAATCAACGATGATGTAAAAAATGGCTACCGTCGATAAAATGACATTCAGTAACAAGATAAACTGCAAGAAAGTCATAATAAAAACAGCACTATACAACGCATAGTCCGGTGTAACAACTTCAATCACCGCCTGAATGGTAATCAGCAAAGTGAAGCCCAGTGTCGAAATCAACAAGATGCTACCACCGATAAAGACAAATTGTCCAACGATGGCAAAAAAACGGCGTTTTGTTACTTGGAGGCTTTCTTTGATCGCTTTTCGAAAGGGCAGATCACGTAATATCATTTCTGGCAAGGCAAAGATCACGCGAATCCCCAAGTAAATCAACAAAACATAAACCAACAGCACTGCCCCGATGATCAAGACACGGTTGGCAAAAATGAAATCCATGATAAATGCGGGAATTTTGATTTTTGCGAGTAAATCAGAATTAAAACTCAACCCACCGATCGGTAAAATCAGTAAGAAGTAAAACAGGAAAAATAAAAAGGTCATCGGCCGTAATTTACGCAACTGCAAAACAGTCATCCGTAACAATTGCCGCAAGCTGATCGGCTGTTTCTTTTTAATAAAATAGACACTTAGCAGCAAAAAAGTAAACTCAAAAAAGACGGCTAATAAAATCAAAAGTAAAATCAGTGTTAATGAGAGCAGCACGACTGGGTGGTCGGTAAAGATACTGCCAATATTATCAAAAGAAAGGTAAGGCAAGCCCCCACGTTTTAAGACGAACTTGGTGGAAGCCGATAAGATTGGGATCACTAAGAACAACAAAGCACCGTGCATCAGTAACACATCACGGAAGTAGGCATTGCTGTCTTTCAAAAAATCCCAAGTGTTGACTAAGCTGTTTTTTAAATAATTCATGGTCGTCATCCTAACAAAAGTAAGTATTTTGGTTCCTATTTATTCTAAAAAGGCGGAAAAAAAGAGTCGAACAGTTTCAGAAGCACATTCGCCACAGGTATAGATCCCTGTATGAAAAGCAGCTCCTTCATGTTCGGCTCAATGAATTGATCGTTTTTCTTACCTATTTTTCTTATCCGCCTAACAAACCAGTTAAGAATGTTCCACCATAAATCAAAGCCATGCTGTACAAGAAAATTGAAGCAGGTTTTGCCAACAAAATAATCAGCGTAAATTTCTTCACTGTCATGTTGGTCAAGCCAGCCATTAGACAAAGGGCATCATCTGGGGCGACTGGTAGAAAGATTGCAAGGGCGAAAAGTTTTTCAAATCGGCTTTGGTTATCTAACCAGCCAATATATTTATCGTAAGTTTTGTCACTGATCATACTTAAAATGAATGGTTTACCGTATCGTCGGCCTAGCAGGAAAATAATGACAGAACCAATACTGATTCCTACATAGTTATAAACGAATCCTAGATAAGGACCGAAAATCAAGACACCTGCAGCGCTGGAGACACCACCGGGAATGATCGGGATCACTACTTGCAAGATCTGCAAAAGGATAAAGACGATTGGTCCTAAGATAACGGAATTTCCAACTAGACCTCGCAGTGCATTAATGTCTTTGAAAACACCTAGATTGATAAAATAGATCGTTAATGCGATAGATAAACCTAAGCCAATAATAGAAATCGTATTAATGATACGACGAGAAGTTGCTATGCTCACAGGACTTCATCTCCTTTATGTTTCATAATCCCACTATACGGGGTGAGACCAGAAAAATCCAGTAAAACAAATGACAAACGTCAAACAGTTTTGTAAGGTATGCCTTTATTATAAAAGAAGTCCGAAAAGAAAACATTGTACTAAAGTCTGAAATAAGAAAAATTTATAGTTTCTGCGCACCAATAGTTTCAGGAGATTTTTTTATCTGAGGGATGTTTTTTCGTTCGCTTCATTTGCCAACGATTAACGATCTTTTCGACCACACTCGTCATCATGAAGCCTCCAGCGATCGCCCCAGCGGTGATGACAACGATCATCAGATTTTCAAAGCCGACAAAGTTGTCGCCCAAAGCGAATTCTCGAACGGCTTTGTAGGCAGGACCACCCGGTACGAGAGGAACGAGGCTAGGAATGTTAAAAATGATCATGGGCATTTTTTTTCTGCGGGAAAAAAAGATGCTGACGCAACCGACGGCAAATGCGGCTAAGAAGTTGGCGCTTCCTAGACCGTAGCCAATCGTTTTCAATGACCAATAGATCATCCAGCCAACCGTTCCAGCGATGCCTGTTGCAACTAAGGCTCTTTTAGGAATATTGGTCAAGATACCAAAGGTCACGGTGCTTAAAAAGCTAAAGGAAAGGTGAATAAAAATCGTCATGAGATCCCTCCAAATAAGGTGAAGACCGTGGCGATGCCAACACCGATCGCGGCAGCTGTGAAAATAGCTTCAGTTCCCCGAGCAGTCCCACTGATGAGATGGCCTGCCAAAATATCCCGAAAGGAATTGGTGATCGCTACACCAGGAACTAAGGGCATGACGGCACCGATAATCAAATTATCGACGTTTTGTGCGACATGAAGAGAGACCGCTAGAAGAGACAAAGTACCGATCAGTAAAGAGGCGCAAAACATATCCAAAAAGCGGATATCGATGACTTTTTTGACCCAATAGGCGCATAAAAATCCCAGACAGCCAATGACAAACGTTGCTAGAAAATCAAACCAAGTACCGCCGAAAATAATCATTAAAGTACTGCTGACCACGCCCGCACTAAACACCTGCAGCCAATAAGGAAAACTTGGTGTCGTTGGATTGACCTTTTTTAATGCCTCGTGCAGTTCCACTAACGAGATTTTTTTTTCAGCATAGGCACGAGACAATCCGTTGACGGCAACAATTTTTTCGAGATTGATGACTCGATCATGAACATTTTCTACTTGTGCATAGTGGCTACTGCGTAAGCCCATAAAAAGTCCAGTTGCTGTTACATAACTAATGCTGCCTTGCTCCCCGGCATTTGCTGCAATTCGATTCATTGTATCTTCCACTCGATAGACTTCCGAGCCGTTTTCCATCATGATTTTTCCTGCCAACAAACAGGTCTCCAATAATAGCTCTTTTGATTTAGCCATTTCCAAACTCCTTTTTCAATCGAATTTGCGCACTACATTCTTAGTGTACAATTTCAGCGAGTTTTCAACAAGGAAGAAAAGTAGATTTGAAAAATAACTAGCAGTCAATGCGTAGGATTTTTTGTGATAAATGAAAGGAGAAGCACTTCTTTTAATTAGTAAACATTCGTTTTTAATGAACAAAGTGAATAGAAATAAGATAACGGATGGAGTGTTTTATTTTAAAAAAATGAATATCTCGGTTACAATTAAATAAATATAAAAAGGGGGATTTATTGATGCGAAGGAAGGTCTATACAAGAGAACACATTTTGAAGGCCGCTTATGAACTGATCAATAGAGAAGGTTTTGGCAATTTTACGGCCCGGAATATCGCTAAGCACATGGGAATTTCTACTCAACCGATTTATCTTGAGTTCGAAAATATGCAGGACTTAAAAAATACCTTGGTGGAGGCTGTTTTCAAAGATTTATCGGAAAATGTTTTTCCAGTTGTTCGAACAGGAGACAAACTTGTTGATTTAGGCCTGAATTATATACGCTTCGCTCAAGAGCAGCACAATCTCTACATCGCCCTTTTTATCGACGACTATGGCGGTGGGAAATTGATGCATGATTTTTCATCGACCTATTTCAAATCCTTGATCAAATCAGAAGAAAAATATGCGGATCTTTCAGAAGATGCGGTAAATGCATTACATAATGGCGCATGGATCGTTGTGACTGGTTTGGCTTCCTTAATGTCGGCGGGTATCATCACACCCACCGATGACCAGATCATCAAAATCATCAACGAGACCATTGAAGGCGTAATCGAAAAGAAAGATAGCTACATCTTCGATTAAAGAACAAAAAATCTGCATCCCATTACTTATTGGGTGCAGATTTTTCTTGACATTTTTAATAAAACTAGCGAAAATAACTGTTATGGAGAGTTGGCAGAGTGGTAATGCAGCGGACTCGAAATCCGCCGACCCGGTTCATCCCGGCGCGCAGGTTCAAATCCTGTACTCTCCTTATATCAACGCTTTGGAGCGTTTAGCCTATCTTTCGAGATAGGCTTTTTTGTTTGTAGTGGGCAGAAAAATGGGCAGAGAAGCTAACTGACTGCCGAGCTTGATCGATGACCATCTGAAAAACCCTCAGCTTACACTCAATCGGGAAATCAACAGAAATGTACGCCAATTCGCTGGACCATTTTTTCTTGTGGTGCGGCAACAAACGAAAAGAATCAATCGGGCAAACGCGCTAAGGCGTATTCAATTTGTTCAGAAGTAAAGCCTTCAAAAGAAAGTTGGCTCGCCACACGCTCATCTGATAAGGATAAATTTTGCGAGTAGCGAATTGCTTTTTTCAAAGCTTGCTCGTTCCAATCGGCATCCACGGTGGCTACGGCAAAGTCTGCTGCGCTCTCAGAAAAATCTTCATAGAGTAATTGCCGTTTCAAGCTCGACTGAGAAAACGCATTGCTGAATAAGTATCTTTCTGCACGATTCAGTGCATTTCTTTCTTCACGAGAAAGTTGAGGTGTATGTTGCTCGTTGTTTGCGGGTTCTTCTTGTTGCGCGCTGCTTGCTTCGTTGTTGCCAGCTGTTTGTTCTCCTTGTGGTTGTTCCATGGAAACAGTGGCATCGCCAAAGGATTCATTTTTCCTTGCTTCGTTACGTAAAGAAAGGCTTAATTGCGCAGTGATGCTATCGAAAGACGTCACATCTTGGTAGAAGGACAAGCCACCATACGAAAACAAGACAATAAAGGCGGAAGCGACAATGAGAAAAACATTTCGATCTCGTTTGTTTTTTTGAGTTATCAACCCAATATAAAATAAGATAATGCCAAAAATGAAACCGATCAAACCGATAAAAAACAAACCAGCGAAAAATGTAGCCATAAGCATCCCCCCTAATAAAACAGTTTTCTAAAGTTAATAGTACTATGTCTGGAATCAGAAAACAGATTTGTCTTTTCATGAATAGAGGAAAAGAATGATTTGACAAATGTAACGTGTATGCTATTAATGGATCATTCATATGTATTAAAGAAGTGACGCTCAAGAATTACTGGTAAAATCGCTAGTAAACGAAATGAAAGTATAGTTGTAACAGTAGGAGGGAAGAAGATGGATTTTGAAGAAAAAGATTATTTTATGCGTTACACAAAAATTGCGGCACAGGGATTGAGCAAATTTATTAAGCAAGGATCTGTTGATGAAATCTTACAGCTGGATGAACAGCAAATTGGACAGAAGCAAGAAGCGGATACTGCAAAAGACAAAAGCGAGCCAAAAAACAAGAAAGCACCTAGCTAATTTTTTCCTTAGCGAGGTGCTTTCAGTACGAATCGGTATCCTTCATTTGGATAAACTCCTTATGCAGTTTTTTTCAATTCTTGTACAGCTTGCTCGATCGTAATTCCAGTCGCAAAATGATTCGCATCTTTTTTATCGAAAACGATAAATAAATTCAATTTGGTATCCAGAGTTACACGATATTGTAGATCTGTGTTATAGAATGTCATAGTCATTCTCCTTTCTTAAAACTTGTCATTGAAAGGCAACGGTTAGTTGATAACGAAATTCCATAGTTAGAATAACACTTTTTTTCACATTCGTCCAATAAAACTATCAAACGAACGAATCTGACTGATCCTTTTCAAGAAATCAATGCCTGAGAATGGCAGCAAAAGAAGTTTCCTGGAGTCAGTAAATTCGGGAAAAGTATCTTTGTATATTTTCAGAAAAATAGAATTCATAAAAAATTTCTTAAGAATTTTGAGGATAGCTATTTTCTTAGATAACAAATTTGTAAGATTGAGAGTATGAGATGGTTGGAAACCTTGATATCATAAGGATTGTCTCCAAATTATGTTTTGTGCAAAAATATATTGATTGTATTTTTTTGAAAAAGAGATCGTATCTCTTGAATTCTATGGTATGATTTACTTTAGAAAAATGAAAATGGATTATGAAAACGGATGTGAAAATATGTGCGGAATTGTCGGCTTTGTCAATTCAAAAGACCAAAAAGAAATCATTATTGAACGCATGATGGACCGGATCGTTCATCGCGGACCAAACAGTTCAGGAAAATTTACCGACGACCAAGTAGCGTTAGGGTTTCGTCGTTTATCGATCATCGACTTAGAAGGTGGCTCACAACCGATTTTTAACGAGGATCGAACAAAAGTCATTATTTTTAATGGGGAAATCTATAACTTTCAAGTGTTGCGGGAAGAATTGATCCAAGCGGGTCATGTTTTTTCTACCCATGCGGATACCGAAGTAGTCTTACATGGCTATGAGGAGTGGGGCATTGATGTTTTGCAGCGACTGCGGGGAATGTTTGCTTTTGCCATCTGGGATACTCAAAAACAAGAGCTTTTCGGCGCACGGGATCACTTTGGGATCAAACCATATTACTATGCGCAAATGAATGGCAGTTTTATGTTTGGTTCTGAAATCAAGAGCTTTTTGCCTCATCCAGATTTCAAGAAAGAGTTGAACCAAGAGGCGTTGAAACCTTATTTGACTTTTCAATACTCGCCTTTGAACGGAGAAACCTTCTTTAAAGGCGTTCATCGTTTGCAAGAAGGGCATTATTATTTGTTTAATGAACAGGGATTGACGATCAAGCAGTATTGGGATGCAGATTTTTCAGTGAAAGAAAATCATTCAAGAGAAGAATGGGTCGACAAAATCGATCAAGCAGTCCAGGAATCAATTGCCGCTCATCAAATCAGTGATGTTGAAGTCGGCTCATTTTTATCCAGTGGTGTCGATTCAAGTTACGTAGCTTCTGTCTTGCGACCAGATCGCTCGTTTTCAATCGGGTTCGATGACAAAACCTACAACGAAGCGATCGAGGCCCGCAAATTGACGGAAAAACTTGGTTTGAACAACACAGCAGCGGTTATCGATGGTGAAATGTCCTTTGAGGCATTCCCGTTGATTCAGTATCACTTGGACGAACCAGATTCTAACCCAAGCTGTGTCCCTTTGTACTTTTTAGCCAATCTGGCAGCACAGCAAGTGCGAGTCGTTCAATCCGGGGAAGGGGCAGATGAATTATTTGCCGGTTATGCAGCCTATGGCTTCCACACAAACTCTAAAGCGGTACGCGTTTTTGCCCAAGGGTTGAAAAAATTGCCACAAAACATCCGCTTTCGTTTGGGACGTCAAATCGGCAAAATGAAAAACTTCCATGGTCGAATCCATCTTTATGAAGCCACGGCACCTGCCCAAGACTTCTTTATCGGGCAAGCACTCGTCTTTGAAGAAGAGGAAGCACTGCAGCTTTTAAAACCAACCTATCAAAAAGGACCCTCTGTTGCTGAAATCGTTGCGCCTCATTACGAGAAAGTCAATGGTCTCAAAGACGAGGTCAATAAGATGCAATATTTAGATCTTCATCAGTGGATGCCGAAGGATATCTTGTTAAAAGCAGACAAAATGTCCATGGCGAGTTCCTTGGAATTACGTGTTCCTTTATTGGATATTGAGATGCAAAAGTTGTCGCAAACGATCCCGACGAAATATTTGATCAATCAAAACAACACCAAAGATGTGTTTCGACAAGCGTCAAACCGTCATTTGCCAAAAGAGTGGGCAAACCGTGAAAAACTCGGCTTTCCTGTACCTATCAAGGCATGGCTGAAAGAAGGAACAGGGTATGAAGCAGTCAAGAGCCTTTTTGAGTCAGACTTTGCGGCAACCTTCTTCGATCAAACAGCAATTTTACAAATGCTTGAAGACCATCGCCAAGGAAAACCGAATCTTCAGCGAAAAATCTGGACGATCTTTACGTTCTTGACCTGGTATAAAGTATTCTTTATTGATGAATCGATTCCAGAAGCCAAAGAAATCGTTTATGAAACACTTTGATTTGAATATGGCAGCAAAAAAAAAGCCGATGCGGACATCCCGCATCGGCTTTTTTTATAGACCTAAATATTTTTCCAAGTAATCGACCATGCCATCTTCCGCATTGGTTTTGTCGGTAACATCATTGGCGATCGATTTTAATTGTTGCGTGCCATTCGCCATGGCAACGCCCCAACCCGCATAATCCAGCATCTCCAAATCGTTGTGTTCATCACCAAAAGCGATGATATCTTGTCGATCCAAAGACAAAGAATCCGCGATCACCGAAAGACCAAGTGCTTTATGGACCCCTTTTGGTACGATCTCTAAGATAGCTTGAGGTCCACCCCAGGTTCGAACATCGACTGCATCGTCAAATTGATCCTTGATACGTAAAGAAACAGATTCTGCTAATTCATTTTCGGTTTTCACCAGTAATGAAGTGGGGTCCGTTTTTAAATTTGCTAATAGATTTTTTTCGGAAGCATTGCCCGAAAAGAAAAAGTGCTGATCAAATCCGCTTAGGTCATCGATGAAAAAGGTTTCGCGATTTTCTGCTGCCACAAACGTCAGCCCCAGCTGCTCTTTTTGCGCCATGAGCTCAAACGCAATTTCTCGAGAGATCGAGTGCTCCATTTCATTTGCCCAGACTTGTCGAGGTTTATGGACTAACCCACCGTTAAAATTGACCATTGGTGTTGTGAGCGCCAATTCTTTATAGAATTGATCGCTCATACGAAAAGGTCTTCCTGTAGCGATGGTAACAAAGTGTCCCGCTTTGGTGGCGCGAACCAGTACCTCACGTGTGCGAGGGGAAAGTTGGGATTCAGTATTTAAGGTTGTGCCATCTAAATCAATGGCGATGATTTTTGGTTTCAAAAGACTCGCTCCATTCTCTTATGGTAGTGGCTTAAGTGTAACATATTTCTGTCATTTCACAATACAAGTAAGTTTTCGATAAGTTTTCATAATATTTACAAAGCAAAACACGAACATTAAACGTTTTTGGTTCGTTTTATTCGGAAAAAGGTTTGAAAAGCGAAAATTATTCCCTTATAATTTGTAATTGTTCGATGAAAAGCGCAATTATTCATTTTTTCTTTTCATAGAAACGATTAAAGTTCAGGAGTGAAACATAACATGGAAAAGTTTTTCAAATTAAAGGAGAATAAAACGACGGTTTCCACAGAAGTGATGGCTGGGGTCACCACCTTCTTCGCGATGAGTTATATTTTGTTTGTGAATCCGACGATTTTATCTGCTGCAGGCATGCCGTTTCAAGCTGTTTTCTTAGCAACGATCATCGCTTCAGTGATTGGTACCCTGATCATGGGCTTATTTGCAAATGTGCCTTACGCGCAAGCACCTGGAATGGGCCTTAATGCATTCTTCACCTTTACCGTCGTTTTTGGTTTGGGGTATACGTGGCAGCAAGCATTAGCGATGGTTTTCATCTGCGGCTTGATCAACATTTTTATCACGGTCACTCGTATCAGAAAAATGATCATTCATGCGATTCCAGAAAGCATGCAGCATGCAATCGGCGGCGGGATCGGGATCTTTGTGGCTTATGTAGGGATCAAAAATGCCAACTTGCTAAACTTCAGTGCAGACACTGCGGCAGTGACGGGTTCAGTTGTCGACGGTGAGACGATCGTGAGTGCCAATTTTAATGGGGGGATCGTCCCAGCTTTGGCGAATTTCAATAATGCACCTGTTTTGTTAGCAGTGATTGGTTTAGTAGTGACTACTTTATTAGTGGTGAAAAATGTTCGTGGGGCAATTATTTTTGGTATTTTAGGAACGACGATCATCGGTATTTTGATGGGTGTGGTGGATTTAAGTGCCATTGATTGGCACGGGAATTCATTAGGAAGTTCCATCAGCGAACTAGGCATCACATTTGGCGCTGCGTTTGGCTCTGAAGGAATGGGCTCACTATTCAGTGATTCTGCCAAAATCCCTCAAGTAATTATGACGATTTTAGCGTTTAGCTTATCAGATGTCTTTGATACGATCGGTACCTTTATCGGGACTGGACGTCGTACAGGGATCTTTTCGAAAAAAGATGAAGAAGCGGTTGAAAACAGTAACGGGTTGAACACGAAGATGGATAAAGCCCTTTTTGCAGATGCCGTAGCCACTTCTGTAGGTGCCATCGTAGGGACCTCAAATACAACGACTTATGTGGAATCAGCAGCTGGTATCGGTGCTGGTGGACGCACGGGCTTGACTTCTGTTGTAGTGGCAGCACTCTTTGCGATCAGCAGTATCTTTTCTCCACTGATCTCAATCGTTCCCGCACAAGCGACAGCACCAGCGTTGATCTTAGTTGGGGTAATGATGATGGCTTCGTTTGCAGACATCAAGTGGACCGATCTAGAAGAAGCAGTTCCCGCTTTCTTCGCGTCTATTTTTATGGGCTTGTCTTACAGTATTTCCAATGGGATCGCTGTTGGTTTCATTTTCTACGCATTAGTGAAAGTAGTGAAAGGAAAAGCCAACGAAGTATCTCCGATCATCTGGGTCGTCAATGCGTTGTTTATCCTAAACTTTGTCATTTTGGCTTTGATCAGTTAAGTTTAATGAAGAAAATCTTTCTGTATGTTACCTGCAGAAAGATTTTTTTATTTGATTATTACTCACGATACGGTATAGTATTTGTGAAAGAAGGTTTGTAAATGAAGATTGATTGGAAACGAAATCTACTGATTTCATGGGTAGGTTGTTTTTTTACGGGTGCCAGTTTTAGTCTTGTCATGCCATTCATTCCCTTATATATAGAAGAGTTAGGCGCTCCAGAGAGTCAAATTGAGTTGTTTTCTGGATTAGCAATCTCAGTAACGGCGTTTGCGGCGGCTATCATTGCTCCAGTATGGGGAAATCTAGCAGATCAAAAAGGTCGTCGCTTAATGATGATTCGCGCGGCTGCGGGGATGACAGTGACGATGGGGTCTTTGGCTTTTGTACCGAATGTCTATTGGTTGTTGATCATGCGTTTCTTTACCGGAATTTTATCGGGGTATATTCCCAATGCGACTGCATTGATTGCTTCGCAGGCGCCTCGAGAAAAAAGCGGTTGGGCGCTTGGGACATTGGCTACAGGAGCCATCGCAGGGAATTTGATCGGTCCATCGATGGGTGGGGCGTTGGCGCAATGGTTCGGCATGAAAAATGTTTTTATCATTACTGGTGTTGTGCTGCTAATTACGCTCTTGCTTACGATTTTTCTCGTTCAAGAAGATTTTGAGCCGGTTGAAAAGGGCGATTTGCTGTCCATCAAAGAAATTTTTGGTCAAATCAAAAATATGCAGTTGCTTGTCGGTTTGTTTATTACGTCACTGATTTTACAGCTAGGTGTAACGAGTATCAGCCCGATCCTTACATTGTATATTCGTGATCTAAGCGGGAACAGTGGCAATATTTTGTTTGTCAGCGGATTGATCGTCTCTGTTGCTGGTGTTTCGGCAATCATCTCTTCGCCATTTTTAGGCAAAATCGGTGATCGTTACGGCAATCACAAGGTGTTGTTAGGCGGTTTATTGCTGTCATTTTTCTGTTTCATTCCGATGGGCTTTGTCTCCACACCGTTTCAGTTGGGCGTGCTGCGCTTCTTGCTTGGTTTTTCGACAGGTGCGTTGATGCCGTCGATCAACACACTGATCAGCAAGATCACCCCGATGGAAGGGGTCAGCCGTATCTACAGCTACAACCAAATGTTCTCTAACTTTGGACAAGTGTTAGGTCCGATGGTCGGCTCAACGGTGGCAGCTGGCTTTGGTTATCCCGCCGTCTTTTGGGTAACTAGCGGGTTTGTACTGATCAATATTTTTATCTCAGGATTTAATTTCCGTAAAAGCTTGCGTAAAACGGACATCAGTGAATAGTTGAAAAGAAAAAAAAACCAGTTACAATAAAGGTAACTGGTTTTTTTTTAATGGCTTGTCTTTTCAGGCGCTGGTGCGATAATACCAACAAGAATGATCACCACACCTGTGACCAAAGAGATGATTGAAGTTAATTGAAAATCATAAGTTGCTCCAGCAAGTGAGCTGCCTAGATAGCCAACGACTTGACCTAATACAAAAGTCCAAAATAAAGTGACTAAGTAACGCATGACGACACCTCTTTTCTGCGTATCTTCCATTTCGACTTTAGTTTATCACAAAAATATTTATTGTAAAGATTTTCACTTTTTCATTTTGTTTTTCAAATCTAATTACTAGCAGAAAGAAAGAGAATTTTCATTTTTGGAGGGATTTCAATGTATTCACAGCTCACCACCTTAAGCGCCTATTCGTTGCTGCAAAGTACGATCAAAATTCCTCACTATATAGAGCAAGCCAAAAAGATGGGCTATCAGACGTTGGGTCTGACCGATCATAATGTTCTCTATGGCGCGGTCGAGTTTTATCAGCAATGCCTAGCACAGGGCATCAAGCCGATTTTTGGCGCTTTGTTCGACTGTACCTTCGGAGAGGGATCAATGTCCTTTCCGTTGTACGTATTTGCAAAAAACCTCAAGGGCTATCAAACCTTGATGCGTTTATCAAGTGAAAAAATGATCACCGAGCAGTTGAATTTGGCTGCTTGTGATTCTTTGCAGGACCTCTTTGGTTTGCTGCCTGAAGGCGAGGGATTTCTGCCTTCTCAGCACAATGATCTAGAAGCCAATCAAGAAGCACTGCGAGCAATCAGCCATAAATTTGATTCTGAGAGCTTGTTTTTAGGTATTACTAGCAAAGGGTTAGATCCAGAAACGATCGCTTGGTTTAATGAGCAAAACATTGCACCATGTGCGTATCAACCAATCGCGGCTTTAGCACAAGAAGAAGCCTTTGCAGTCAAAGTGATGACGCATATCAAAGAGGGCTCGCAAATTGAAGACTTTCGTCAGGCTAAAGAGCAAGGGGCTGCGCAGCTTTTTCTACAACCAGCAGACCAACTGACCGCGGCATTTGAAGAATGGTCGCAGGCATTGATGAATAATCAGCGGATTGCAGCTGAATGCGTCGTCGAGCTGCCGCTGCATCAGCGGCTGTTGCCTCATTACCCGCTACCAGCCGAAGAAAGTGCTGCGGACTATTTGCGGAAAATTTGTTTTGAGCGTCTGCCTCAGCGTGTTGCCCACGTTACATCGGCGTACGAACAGCGTTTGGATTATGAGTTGTCCGTCATCCATAAGATGGGCTTTGATGACTATTTCTTGATTATTTGGGACGTCATGGACTTTGCCCACCAACAAGAGATCGTTACCGGCGCTGGACGGGGATCGGCTGCTGGCGCACTGGTGGCATATGTTTTATCGATCACCGACGTAGATCCAATCAAATACGATCTTTTGTTTGAACGATTCTTGAATCCAGAACGTTACACGATGCCTGATATTGATTTAGACATTCCTGACAATCGCAGAGACGAGATTTTACAGTATGTGCGCCAAAAATACGGGCAAGAATATATGGCACAGATTGCGACGTTTGGCACCATGGCGGCCAAAATGGTTCTGCGAGATGTTTCTCGTGTCTTTGGTCTTTCGCAAAGTGAAGCCAATCGCTGGTCAAAAGCCATCCCCAATGCCTTGAAAATGACCTTAGATCTTGCTTATGAACAATCCAATCAGCTGCGAGAATTGGTGTCGTTTAATGAGCGTAACCAAGTAATGTTTCAAGTCGCCAAAATTTTAGAAGGCTTGCCACGTCACGTATCGACTCATGCCGCTGGTGTGGTGATCAGTGACAAGAATTTGCTTGATCTGGTTCCCTTACAAGAAGGCAGCGATGGGATCTGGCTGACCCAATTTACCATGAATGACGTAGAAGCCATCGGCCTATTGAAGATGGACTTTTTAGGCTTGAGAAACTTATCGATCATTGATAATACCTTGAAAGGCATTAAACGAATCAGCCAACAAATCGTTACCCAAAAGGAGATTCCTCTTGATGATCCAGCAACATTGCGCTTGTTTCAAAAAGGCGAGACCGCAGGGATCTTCCAATTTGAATCAGCGGGGATACGCAATGTGTTGCGTAAGTTAGGACCAGAAAGCATCGAGGATATTGCCGCAGTCAATGCCTTGTATCGTCCAGGACCGATGCAAAATATCGATACCTTTATTAAGCGGAAAAAAGGACAAGAGCGTGTCTCTTATCCAGATGACAGCTTGATTCCGATTTTGCAAAACACTTACGGAATCATTGTCTACCAAGAGCAGATCATGCAGGTAGCTTCCAAAATGGCTGGTTTCAGCTTAGGACAAGCAGATATTTTGCGTCGAGCAATCAGTAAAAAGAAAAAAGACGTCTTGGATGAGGAACGTCGTCATTTTGTGCAAGGCGCCTTAGCCAATCAGTACGATGAAAAGACCGCCAATTTGGTCTATGACTATATCGAGCGGTTCGCCAATTATGGGTTTAATCGATCCCATGCGTTTGCCTATTCCTTTATCGGCTTTCAAATGGCCTATCTGAAGGTACACTATCCCGCACCATTTTTTGCTTCGATCCTACACTCGGTACGCAACACCGCCAGCAAAATGAAAGAATATTTAAATGAAGCCGCACGTTATGGCGTAGAAGTACTGCCGCCTTCGATCAATGCCAGTGGGTTTAGTTTTCAACTGCAAAATGAAAAACAAATTCGTTTTGGTTTCAGCAGTATCAAAGGAATCCGACGCGACATGATCCAAGACATTTTGGCAGAAAGAAAAGAGCATGGTAATTTCACGTCTATGGATCAATTTTTGCTTCGCTTAAATCAGCGGAACAGCAAATGGTTAAAATTGGATTATTTATTGCCGATTTTGAGCATCGGCGTATTCGATGGGATCGCCCCCAATCGAAAACAAGCACTGATCCAGCTAGAAGGAAAGATCCAAAACATTACTTATAGTGGCGGCAGTTTGGATCTCTTAGAAACTATGGCATTAAAAGAAGAAGCCGTTGCCGATTACAAACTAGAAGAAAAACTGGCTTTGGAAGAAGAATACTTAGGTGTTTATTTGTCTGGCCATCCCGTGGAACAGTTTCAAAAATTGCACCAATTAAAACAAATCACTGATATTGCCGATCTGGTTCCGAATGAACGGGTGCGTATCCTTTTATATGTGCGCAAGATTCGAGAGATTCGAACGAAAAAGGGCGAACAAATGGCGTTTGTCGAAGGAACAGATGCCAGCAAAGAAGTGTCAGTAACGATTTTTCCCATCGTTTATCGACAAGTACGTTCCTTGATTGAAGAAAATGCTGTTCTTTATATCGAAGGAAAGGTCGAGGTAAGTCGTTACAATGGTGAAATCCAACTCATTGCTGATAAAATAGACTTAGCAGAAAACGTTCAAAATAAAATTGCGTCACAAACTTGTTACTTAAAGATTTCTGCTGAAGCTGAAACGTCGCACCTGCAAGCATTGTCGAAGGAAATGAAGCAGCATCACGGAAATATTCCAGTGGTGATGTTCTATGAAAGCAGTGGCAAAAAAGTGTTATTAGCAGAAGAAAACTGGGTGACGGATGAGCCGAACTTTGTCAAACAACTGATCGCATTATTAGGAAATGGAAATGTAATTTTCAAGTAATTTTCCGAAAACGGTAATTCAACTTACACTTTTTTCAACTTTTTCCCACTATTTCAAGACATTTTCATGGAATAATGGTAGAATATGTCTCGTGGTTATTACTTGAAAACTAGCAAACAGGGGCTTCCCTAAACAAAATCTTTTGATGAGGTGAAAGAATAATGAAACGCATTGGAATTCTAACCAGTGGCGGCGATGCACCAGGAATGAACGCAGCGATTCGCGCAGTTGTCAGAAAGGGTATTTTTGACGGACTTGAAGTATACGGAATCAACTATGGCTATGCCGGACTAGTCGCAGGCGACATTCGTCGCTTAGATGTTGCTGATGTTGGTGACAAAATTCAACGTGGTGGAACATTCTTATATTCAGCACGTTATCCAGAATTTGCGACACAAGAAGGACAATTAAAAGGAATCGAACAATTAAAGAAATTTGGCATCGAAGGGCTAGTCGTGATTGGTGGAGATGGATCTTACCATGGTGCGATGGCACTTACTCGTCACGGTTTCCCAGCGATCGGGATTCCAGGAACGATCGATAATGACATTCCAGGAACAGATTTCACGATTGGTTTTGATACAGCGATCAATACTGTCTTGGAATCGATTGACCGTATCCGTGATACAGCGACATCACATGTCCGCACATTCGTGATCGAAGTAATGGGTCGTGGTGCTGGCGATATCGCTTTATGGTCAGGTGTGGCTGGTGGTGCGGATGAAATCATCATCCCAGAACATGATTTTGACATGCAAGTTGTTGCTGATCGTATCCGTGAAGGACGCGACCGCGGGAAAAAACATTGCTTGATCGTTTTAGCCGAAGGTGTGATGGGCGGAAATGATTTTGCTGACAAACTTTCTGAATACGGCGATTTCCATACCCGTGTATCAATTCTAGGACATGTTGTCCGTGGTGGTTCACCAAGCGCTCGTGACCGTGTGTTAGCAAGTAAATTTGGTTCATATGCCGTTGAATTATTGCAACAAGGCAAAGGCGGTCTATGTATCGGTATCGAAAACAATGAAATGATTGCTTCTGATATCATCGATACCCTTGAAAACAATCGTCACAAACCAGATCTTAGCTTGTATAACTTGAACAAAGAAATCTCATTCTAAAGAGATTTTTAAAGCAACGCAACAGTAATTTTGTAAAAAAAGCTTATTAGCTATTTTAAATAAATGAATAGGAGCGTTTAGTAATGAAAAAAACAAAGATCGTAAGTACATTAGGACCAGCAAGTAACAGTGTGGAAATTATTTCTCAACTGATTGAAGCCGGTGCGAATGTCTTCCGCTTTAACTTCTCTCATGGAGATCATGAAGAACAATTAGCGCGTATGACAATGGTTCGTGAAGCCGTAAAGAAAACTGGTAAAGATGTCGGTATCCTTTTAGATACAAAAGGTGCTGAAATCCGTACAACTGTACAAAATACGACAGAAGCAGACTTTGGTCGTGCTGGATACATCCAATTCAACGTTGGCGATGAAACACGTATTTCAATGGATCCAGAACACAAAGGAACAAAAGAAAAAATTGCTGTAACTTATCCTGGTTTATTTGAAGATGTTCATGTGGGCGGACACATCTTGTTTGATGATGGCTTGATCGACATGGAAATCAAAGAAAAAGACGAAGCAACCCGTGAATTAGTGGTTGTCGTTAAAAATGCTGGAATGTTAGGATCACGTAAAGGGGTCAATGCTCCGGGTGTATCAATCAGCTTACCTGGTATTACTGAAAAAGATGCAGAAGATATCCGTTTTGGTCTTGATAACGATATCGACTTCATTGCCGCTTCATTTGTACGTAAAGCGCAAGACGTTTTAGAAATTCGTGAAATTTTAGAAGAAAAAGACATGACGCATGTGCAAATCTTCTCTAAAATCGAATCACAAGAAGGTATCGATAATATCGATGAAATCATCAAAGTTTCTGATGGTATCATGGTTGCCCGTGGTGACATGGGTGTTGAGATCCCTGCTGAAGAAGTACCAATGGTTCAAAAGAGCATCATCAAAAAATGTAACGCTGCTGGTAAATCAGTTATCACAGCAACTCAAATGTTAGAATCAATGCAACAAAACCCACGTCCAACTCGTGCAGAAGCTTCTGACGTTGCCAATGCTGTCTTTGACGGTACTGATGCAACAATGCTTTCTGGTGAGTCAGCAAACGGTGACTACCCTGTTGAAGCAGTAGCAACAATGGCACGTATCGACGTGGAAGCAGAAAAAGCTTTATCAGAAAACAGCACTTTCCAAATCAACCAATTTGATAAAACAGATGTAACGGAAACAATCGGTTTATCTGTTGCGCGTGCAGCGAAAAACTTAGGGGTTAAAACAATCGTTGCTGCCACTGAATCTGGCTACACTGCAAAAATGATCTCTAAATATCGTCCAGATGCTGACATTTTAGCTGTCACATTTGACGAACGCACAAAACGCGGCTTGATGCTTAACTGGGGTGTGTACCCAACCGTTGCTGAAAAACCATCAACAACTGATGAAATGTTTGA
The DNA here is from genome assembly GCF_058135755.1 of Enterococcus sp. R12. Taxonomy (NCBI): domain Bacteria; kingdom Bacillati; phylum Bacillota; class Bacilli; order Lactobacillales; family Enterococcaceae; genus Enterococcus; species Enterococcus sp. R12. The sequence goes on along the minus strand of NZ_CM176874.1, from coordinate 2,500,868 downwards.
ATTAGCAGCAAAACAAGCAGTGGATTTAGGCTTTGCTAAAGAAGGCGATCTAATCTTGATCACAGCCGGTGTTCCTGTTGGTGAACGCGGAACAACCAACGTAATGAAGATCCAATTGATCGGATCAAAATTGCTTGAAGCGCAAGGAATTGGTGAAAAATCAGTTGTTGCCAATGCCGTGATCGCTCACAGTGCCGAAGAAGCAATTGCGAAAGCAAAAGATGGCATGATTTTAGTTGTACCAACAACAGATAAAGAATATATGCCAGCAATCGAAAAAGCAGCAGCTTTAGTTGTTGAAGATGGCGGCTTGACTTCTCATGCAGCAGTTGTCGGAATCGCGAAAGATCTACCAGTGATCGTTGGTGCCAAAGACGCAACAACAACCATCAAAGATGGCGAATTGGTTACTCTTGATTCTCGTCGCGGTATCGTTTATCGTGGAGAAACAACAGCGATCTAATGATTTTTAACGATTGATCAAGCAACAGGCAAGTGCACGTTGTGCGCTTCCTGTTGTTTTTTTGAGAGTGTCGAAATCCCTTGAGAAAAGGCATTAAAATGACACGATCAAAAATGAAAAAGGTGTCAAGAAAATTTCATTGACAAAGCCTCAGAAGCCCTGTATAATTGCTTTTGTTGCTTAGGGGTGATAAAAATGAAATGGTCTTTATTGGAATTAAAAAAATACCAAGAGACACCGCTGATGTTTGAAGAAACACTTGACCTAAAAAGTCAACTGATAAAACGCGATGGACAGATCATTGATTTGTCTCCTGTAAAAGTAAAAGGGCTGATGAGTGTTGATAAGCAAGGATACTTGCTGCACTATCAAGTGGAAACGACGATGACATTGCCATCTACTCGTTCTTTGACACCTGTAGCGATTCCTTTTGATTTTTCAGTGGATGAACAATTCATGACACCAGAGCAATTTCAGCGTCGCGATGAAACGATCGTCGAAGAAGAAGTTTTGATCATTGAAGGTCAAACCATCAGCTTAGATGAATCGGTCGCTGATAACCTATTACTTGCGATTCCTTTGCAAGTCCTGACAGAAGAAGAAAAACAAGGTTCAGCAATGCCATCTGGCAACGATTGGGCTGTTTTGTCAGAAGAAGACTTTGCAAATCAAAAAGAAGCGCAAGCTCAACAAGTTGATCCTCGTCTTGCAAAATTATCCGAATTATTCAATGAATCAGATGACGATAACGCGTAGGATTGGAATAAATTGCAGCCTCAAGGTTGCGTTCATTAACAAGGAGGTGTAGCAAAATGGCAGTACCAGCTAGAAAAACTTCGAAAGCGAAGAAAGCAAAACGTCGTACACATTACAAATTGACAATCAACGGTTTGAACGAATGTGCAAACTGTGGTGAAATGAAAAAAAGCCACCATGTCTGCTCTAACTGTGGTCATTACGATGGCAAAGACGTAGCAACAAAAGAAGCATAATTCCTTTTTTTCAGAAAGAGGATTCTAAAACCTTAGGCTAACCATGGAGCCTGAGGTTTTTTTGTTTTTTTGGAAAAGATGGAACTTTTCAGAAATATTTTTTGTCCATCGAAAGAGAATAGTTCAAAAGCAGGTACATTTGCGCTATAATGAAAAAGATAATTGAATCTTAGGAGGATGAAAGATGACAAAACAACAAATCGGCGTTGTCGGTATGGCTGTTATGGGCAAAAACTTAGCGTTGAACATCGAAAGCCGCGGTTATTCAGTTGCCTTATTTAACCGTACTGGTTCAAAGACAGAAGAAGTAGTAAAAGAACATCCAGATAAAAATTTTAAAGCAACTTATACGATAGAAGAATTTGTCCAATCAATTGAAAAGCCACGTCGTATTTTATTAATGGTAAAAGCAGGATTTGCGACGGATGCTACGATCCAAGAACTATTGCCTCATCTAGACAAAGGCGATATTTTGATCGATGGCGGAAATACCTTCTTTAAAGATACTGTTCGTCGTAACGAAGAGTTGGCAAACTCAGGAATTAACTTTATCGGTACGGGTGTTTCTGGTGGGGAAGAAGGCGCCTTGAAAGGTCCTTCGATCATGCCTGGTGGTCAAAAAGAAGCATATGAATTGGTTGCACCGATCTTGGAACAAATTTCAGCAAAAGCTGAAGATGGTACACCTTGTGTAACTTATATTGGACCAAATGGTGCAGGCCATTACGTAAAAATGGTTCATAATGGGATCGAGTATGGCGACATGCAGCTGATTGCGGAGTCTTATGACTTGATGCAAAACATTTTAGGTCTATCTGTTGATGAAATGGCTGATATCTTTGCCGAATGGAATAAAGGTGAATTGGATAGCTACCTAATTGAGATCACAGCGGATATCTTGACACGTAAAGATGATCAAGGAACAGGCAAACCGATCGTTGATGTGATCTTAGATGCTGCAGGCAATAAAGGAACTGGGAAATGGACGAGCCAAAGTGCCTTAGATCTAGGTGTTCCATTGCCATTGATCACTGAATCTGTTTTTGCTCGCTATATCTCAGCTTACAAAGAAGAACGGGTCAATGCCAGCAAAGTCTTACCAAAACCAGAAGCAGTTGCTTTTGAAGGAAACAAAGAAGAGTTTATCAATAAGATCCGCGAAGCCTTATACTTCAGTAAGATCATGAGCTATGCACAAGGATTCGCGCAATTACGTACTGCATCAAAAGAGTATGATTGGGATCTTCCTTTTGGTGAAATTGCCAAAATTTGGCGTGCAGGCTGTATCATCCGTGCGCAATTTTTACAAAAAATCACGGATGCTTATGACAAGAATGCCGACATTGAAAACTTACTATTAGATGACTACTTCAAAGATATTACGAAACGTTATCAATCTTCTGTACGTGAAGTAGTTGCACTAGCTGTCCAAGCAGGAGTACCTGTGCCGACGTTCTCATCGGCGATCGCGTATTTCGATTCTTATCGTTCTGATCGTTTGCCAGCGAACTTGATCCAAGCACAACGGGATTACTTCGGAGCGCATACGTATGAACGGACAGATAAAGAGGGAATTTTCCATTATTCATGGTATGACGAAGCGTAAGCTTTAAGAGAATCCAAAAGAGAAAGGCCGAAAGTGAGAACTTTCGGTCAATCTCTTTTTTATTTTTTAGATACATGATAAAATAAGACAGATAATGTCTAATTTAAAGGCAGAATAATCAATAAAGGGGCTATCAATAATGAGTAATATTCTAATCATTGAAGATGAAAAGAACTTAGCTCGATTTGTGGAATTAGAATTGAAGCATGAAGGGTACAATACCGAAGTTCATTACAACGGACGGACGGGACTGGATGCGGCACTGAATAATGAATGGGATGCGATCTTATTGGATCTAATGCTTCCTGAGTTAAATGGGTTAGAAGTTTGCCGCCGCGTGCGTCAATCGAAAAACACCCCGATCATCATGATGACCGCAAGAGATTCCGTGATTGATCGAGTATCAGGTTTGGATCATGGTGCTGATGATTATATTGTGAAGCCTTTTGCAATTGAAGAATTGCTGGCACGCTTACGTGCGTTGCTTCGCCGTATCGATATCGAAGGGGACAAAAACGTCGCAAAACAAACTACGATCACTTACCGCGATCTAACGATTGAAAAAGAAAACCGTGTCGTTCGTCGTGGAACAGATGTCATTGAACTAACAAAACGCGAATATGAGCTGTTGTTGACTTTAATGGAAAACGTCAATGTCGTTTTAGCCAGAGATGTTTTATTAAACAAAGTCTGGGGCTATGAGACAGAAGTGGAAACCAACGTTGTCGATGTTTACATCCGCTATTTACGTAATAAAATTGATGTACCAGGGGAGGAAAGCTATATCCAAACCGTTCGTGGTACAGGTTATGTGATGCGGTCGTGAACCTTAAAAAAAGAATGAAAAAATTAAAAGAACTGAAGGGGCCTTCTTTAACTGTAAAGTGGGCCTTCGCAAGTTCTTTCTTTATATTCGTCGTATTTACGATCTTTGCTGTGATTACCTATAAAACATCGGTGAATTTGATCGTCGCTAAAGAAGAAAACAATGTGGAGCGGACGATGTCAGAGGTCGCTTCTCGTTTAGCCAATTCGGATCAAGAACTAACATTGGTTCGGACGTATCGTAATTTAACCAAAAATGATGCGGGGACGACGAGCATTTATGATCGCACTTCAACGATCGATGGCAACTTAATGAAAATCGATTCCTTTATTTCGGAATTAGGCCAAGCGCCGTTGAGCTTGTTTGTTTATAATTTGAATGAGGATCTTGTGTTTAAAACCCATGAGAATGATTTAGCACTGATCGACACGCAGCGCAAAGCTCCAACCATCGTAACGCTGGATGGTATCACAGGCTTTCTCTCGATCCAACCCATCTATTCAAAAGGCACCAGAGAGCGGATTGGCTATGCTCAAACATTTTATGAATTGACTTCTTTTTACGAAATACGCAGCAAACTGCTGCTGACTTTGATTATCTTAGAAGTCGTTTCTCTGATTCTTAGTAGTGTGCTCGGGTTCTTTTTATCAGCGTATTTCCTTCAGCCGTTAAAGGTCTTGCGAGATACGATGGAAACCGTTCGGAAAAACCCACAGTCAACGGTGCATATGCCAGAATTAAATACGAACGATGAACTGTCTGATTTAGCAGATATCTTTAACGAAATGCTGGATCGCATGCGCCTATACATTGAACAGCAAGAGCGATTCGTCGAAGATGTTTCTCATGAGTTGCGAACACCTGTGGCGATCATTGAAGGACATATGAATCTGTTGCAGCGTTGGGGAAAAGACGATCCAGAGATTTTGGATGAGTCTCTGGCAGCCAGTATGCAAGAGATCAGTCGGATGAAGACGCTAGTACAGGAAATGTTGGATCTCTCAAGAGCGGAACAAGTGGATGTTCATTATGCAAATGAAACAACCAATGCAAAAGAAGTTGTCTATCAAGTCTTCAATAACTTTAAAATACTGTATCCGGATTTTGTTTTTACATTGGATGATGACTTATACCATGAGTTGAAGCTGAAAATCTATCGCAATCATTTTGAACAGATCATTATTATTGTCTTGGATAACGCAGTGAAATATTCCACTGATCGAAAAGAAGTTCATCTATCCATTTCGTTGGATCGGCAATCCTTTGAAATTGCCATTCAAGACTTTGGTGAGGGAATCTCCAAAGAAGACCTCGACAAGATCTTTAATCGTTTCTATCGGGTAGATAAAGCCCGTGCTAGAACCAAAGGCGGAAACGGGCTAGGGCTATCTATTGCGAAACAGTTATTGGAAAGCTATAAAGGAAAAATTTCAGCAGAGAGTGTCATCGGTCAAGGAACGATCTTTCGAATCTATATACCGATCGTTCAATCAGAAGATCGGACGAAAAGAGAACGTTAGGCGAAAAGCTTAAGTTCTCTTTTTTTATCCATTAATGATAGATTTAGCCGCAAAATACTTCTTATAAACGAACGTTCGAATCGTTTGACAATGAATAATTCGCTTATAAAAATAGTTGCCAAAAAGCCTATTTTTTTAGTTGATTTTTCCTTTAAGAATTGCTATATTATTACTTGTCCTTGTTAAGGCATTTGTAACAAACACTGATTGATCTTTTTTGAAATTAGTTGTTGACGAAACATTTTACAAGTGTTATTATAACAAAGTCGAAAAAATATCATCTCTGAAAAACCTAATAAATCAAAAAAACTTTTCAAAAAAGTGTTTGACATATAACGGTTGAGATGGTAAGATAAAAAAGTCGCTGAGGTTAAGAAAGAAGTTAAATAACAACTTCTTGAAAAAAACTTTTAAAAAAGAGTTGACAAACAAACGTCGCTCTGATATGATATAAAAGTTGCTAACACAGCACGGTAGACCTTTGAAAACTGAACAAAGCAAGCAAACGAACCAATGTGTAGGACGTTTCAATTTATTGAAACAAATACATGCAAGCAATAGCTAGCAAAGTTAATTTTTATGAGCTTAATGACCATCTGGTCATTCAAACAAATCATTATGAGAGTTTGATCCTGGCTCAGGACGAACGCTGGCGGCGTGCCTAATACATGCAAGTCGAACGCTTTTTCTTTCACCGGAGCTTGCTCCACCGAAAGAAAAAGAGTGGCGAACGGGTGAGTAACACGTGGGTAACCTGCCCATCAGAAGGGGATAACACTTGGAAACAGGTGCTAATACCGTATAACACTATTTTCCGCATGGAAGAAAGTTGAAAGGCGCTTTTGCGTCACTGATGGATGGACCCGCGGTGCATTAGCTAGTTGGTGAGGTAACGGCTCACCAAGGCAACGATGCATAGCCGACCTGAGAGGGTGATCGGCCACACTGGGACTGAGACACGGCCCAGACTCCTACGGGAGGCAGCAGTAGGGAATCTTCGGCAATGGACGAAAGTCTGACCGAGCAACGCCGCGTGAGTGAAGAAGGTTTTCGGATCGTAAAACTCTGTTGTTAGAGAAGAACAAGGATGAGAGTAAAATGTTCATCCCTTGACGGTATCTAACCAGAAAGCCACGGCTAACTACGTGCCAGCAGCCGCGGTAATACGTAGGTGGCAAGCGTTGTCCGGATTTATTGGGCGTAAAGCGAGCGCAGGCGGTTTCTTAAGTCTGATGTGAAAGCCCCCGGCTCAACCGGGGAGGGTCATTGGAAACTGGGAGACTTGAGTGCAGAAGAGGAGAGTGGAATTCCATGTGTAGCGGTGAAATGCGTAGATATATGGAGGAACACCAGTGGCGAAGGCGGCTCTCTGGTCTGTAACTGACGCTGAGGCTCGAAAGCGTGGGGAGCGAACAGGATTAGATACCCTGGTAGTCCACGCCGTAAACGATGAGTGCTAAGTGTTGGAGGGTTTCCGCCCTTCAGTGCTGCAGCAAACGCATTAAGCACTCCGCCTGGGGAGTACGACCGCAAGGTTGAAACTCAAAGGAATTGACGGGGGCCCGCACAAGCGGTGGAGCATGTGGTTTAATTCGAAGCAACGCGAAGAACCTTACCAGGTCTTGACATCCTTTGACCACTCTAGAGATAGAGCTTCCCCTTCGGGGGCAAAGTGACAGGTGGTGCATGGTTGTCGTCAGCTCGTGTCGTGAGATGTTGGGTTAAGTCCCGCAACGAGCGCAACCCTTATTGTTAGTTGCCATCATTTAGTTGGGCACTCTAGCGAGACTGCCGGTGACAAACCGGAGGAAGGTGGGGATGACGTCAAATCATCATGCCCCTTATGACCTGGGCTACACACGTGCTACAATGGGAAGTACAACGAGTTGCGAAGTCGCGAGGCTAAGCTAATCTCTTAAAGCTTCTCTCAGTTCGGATTGTAGGCTGCAACTCGCCTACATGAAGCCGGAATCGCTAGTAATCGCGGATCAGCACGCCGCGGTGAATACGTTCCCGGGCCTTGTACACACCGCCCGTCACACCACGAGAGTTTGTAACACCCGAAGTCGGTGAGGTAACCTTTTTGGAGCCAGCCGCCTAAGGTGGGATAGATGATTGGGGTGAAGTCGTAACAAGGTAGCCGTATCGGAAGGTGCGGCTGGATCACCTCCTTTCTAAGGAATATTTCGGAAGACTACACATCGTTTGCCTTTGTTCAGTTTTGAGAGGTCTACTCTCAAGTAAATACCCGGGGCCTTAGCTCAGCTGGGAGAGCGCCTGCTTTGCACGCAGGAGGTCAGCGGTTCGATCCCGCTAGGCTCCATTAACGACAATGGTCGTTAAGCTTTGTTCATTGAAAACTGGATATCGAAGAAATAATCAAAACAAGTAACACACACCGAGTTGAAATGTTAAAAGAGTTTTTTAATAAGTTCAACGCTTATTTTCTTGAGCAACCTTCTATCGCTAGAAGAAGTACTCAAAACCGACCGTAAGGTCAAAGGTTAAGTGAATAAGGGCGCACGGTGGATGCCTTGGCACTAGGAGCCGATGAAGGACGGGACTAACACCGATATGCTTTGGGGAGCTGTAAGTAAGCTATGATCCAGAGATTTCCGAATGGGGGAACCCAGCATCTTTTATAGGATGTTACGTCTGCGTGAATACATAGCGCAGTCGAGGTAGACGCAGAGAACTGAAACATCTAAGTACCTGCAGGAAGAGAAAGAAAATTCGATTCCCTGAGTAGCGGCGAGCGAAACGGGAAAAGCCCAAACCAACAAGCTTGCTTGTTGGGGTTGTAGGACTCCGATATGGTAGTCTATTCAGATAGTCGAAATACTTGGAAAAGTATGTCAAAGAGGGTAAAAACCCCGTAGGCGAAATTTGGATAACACCTAGGAGGATCCTGAGTACGGCGGAACACGAGGAATTCCGTCGGAATCCGGGAGGACCATCTCC